>JBDWMA010000018.1:0-47348 GCA_039972875.1 Pseudoruegeria sp. | reverse complement strand
GTGGGACTTTGCGGCCCTTGATCACTTCCGCACGAATGGCAGCTATCAGGCATAGCGAAGATCGGTCAGATGTCTTCCTCGCAAATAACTCTATCTATTTCCATTAATTCTATAGGTGCTCCGTTCACCTCAATGAACGCCACCGTTAAGCCGATGATCGGGGAATTAGGCTGAATGATTACCCTTTGCCCGTTGAGGGCCGCTTGCAAGTCATCGACTTCAAAAGCGACGTGGGGCACTGTTTTCACAAGGTCTGGGTACGGCGCATCGACATCATAGCGCTGCCACTGAATGCCAAAAGGGTTATTCTTGTGGTCGCTTACGGTCATTGAGAGCTTTGGAAGCGGTATCTCACCTTCAAAGCTGGATGTTGTCGGAATGCCGACGTGATTAAATTTCATAGCTTGTCAAATCCGTCACCTATTGAGGGTCAGCCAGCGTAACACGGCCTCATAGCGGTCATTAGCTGCTTCGTAGAAATCTTGCAAATTGGGGCTCGTTCCTGCCGTTAGATCACTCGCAGCATATCCAACATGTTGGTCGTTGATCTCCGGAAGGGACGACCCAAACTGGCCTTTGACCCACCCAAACCAATGCTGCAACGCGGCCCGTCGAACCAGACATTCGCTGCAGTTTCACAGATGGCCGTTTACAGAGAAACCGCCCATCGCAATGCCTAAGCGAAAGAGGCCTAACCGCGCCCCATTGGGGTTAATGCACTAAAGGTCTTACCCACTGTTTCAAGGTATTCGGATTCATCCCAAAATCCTATAAGGATGCCCGTTTCGGCCGCCTTGTTTTGCCGCGCTAAGACATTCGGAGTTGCCGTAATACGCGTATGGTGTTGCGCGGCCCATGTCAGAAGCGCGGCTTCCATTCTGGCACGAACGTCGACGTGCTCCGCTGTCTGTGACGTCCCAATATCAACCAGTTCATGGGGGTCGGTTTCAAGATCGAACATGACCGGATCAAACCCTTCGCATCGGATGTACTTCCAGCGTCCATCGAAGATCATTTTTGTATGCGCGTTCTCTTGTGGTTGCTTGAGCGTGCGGGCCATGTCGGACCAATGATAGTCATGTTCGCTGATAACATAGTTCCGGTTGAACCCATCAGTGTCATGCAGGATCGGGGTCAGGTCACGGCCCTCAATCACATGGGGTTTTGCCGCACAGCCAAGCGCGTTCATGAACGTCGGGGCGAGATCAATCATTTCGACGAGCGCATCTGTAGCGTGCCCCCGTGTCTTATCGGCTGCGGGGCGCGGGTCGGCGATAATGAGCGGCACCTTTACTGCCATTTCGTGGTAAAAGTCTTTGTCGCCCATCCAGTGATCGCCCATGTAATCACCGTGATCTGACGTAAAGGCGATGACTGTATTTTCGCTGTGACCTTCCGCATCCATCCATGCAAACAACCGCCCCAGATTGTCATCAAGTTGCTTGATTAACCCCATGTAGGCCGGGATGACGTGTTCACGGACATGGTCGCGCGCAAAGCTTTTGCACACGCGCGCGTCTAAATAGGCCTGCATCAAAGGATGCGCGCTGTCATATTCGGCGGTGGACCTGATGGGTGGAGCGATGTGACGGTCATCATACATATCGTGGTAAGGGGCCGGCACGATATAGGGCCAATGCGGTTTGATATAGGACAGATGACACACCCAAGGTTGGTCCTCTTTGGCGGCAGCGGTCATGAAATCCATGGCGCGGTTGGTCATATAGGCCGTTTCGGAGTGCTCTTCTGGGACATTTGCCGCAAGCCGCGAGTTTTTCAGCAACCATGCCGACAACAATTCACCATCCGCGTCCAAGCCGGAATTCGCGAAGTCTTCCCACGGGTTGTCGGACGCATACCCTTGCGCGACGAGATAGTCGTCATAGGCAGACCAATTCTGGCGAGCGCTGTCGGGATGCAGGCCATCATCGCGCTCGAAAGGTTCAAACCCGCATTCGGACACACGCACACCAATATCGCTATCGGGATCAATTCCAAGCCATGCCATGCCTTCCGCGTCGGCGGTCATATGAGTTTTGCCGACAAGAACAGCGCGTGCACCCACTTCGCGCAGGTGATCGCCCAAAGTCGGTTCTCCGACGCGTAGCGGCATTCCGTTCCATGTTGATCCATGACTGCGCACGTAGCGCCCTGTATAGGCTGACATCCGCGAGGGGCCACAGACTGGTGACTGCACATAAGCGTTGTTGAATTGAACGCCACGCGCGGCCAAGGCGTCGATATGCGGCGTGTGCAGATGCGGGTGTCCGTAGCAACTAAGGTAATCGAACCGCAACTGATCGGCCATAATCCAAAGGACATTTGGGCGTTGTGTCATTCTGTACCTTCTTTCTCGATAATCCGGTTCGTAGGAAGGCGTACAAAATTTTCGAACCGATCCAGATACCCGACAATTTCTTTAACTTCTGTTTGTGTGAAAACATCACCCAACGCAGCGCGGCGTCTGCCCATTATGGGCGCGGCAAGATTGTATGCATCACGGCCCTTTTCTGTCAGCGTCACAATCGTTTGCCGCCCGTCTTGCGCGGCCTGACGCATAGACACCAACCCCTTTTTGCGCATCTGTGGCAATGCGCGGCTAAGCTGCGAATGATCCGCGCGTTGGGTCGCTGCAAGATCACTGATTGTCATGGGCCCAACTTCGTGCAGATCCCAAAGGGTCCGCCATTCTACAATCGATATGCCCCCACCGATTTGAAGCAAACCCTGTGCCTGTTTACGCGACGCAGCATATATCGACGCTAGCCGCGCAAACAAATTCGTGTCCTCTCTGTCGACCCGAGCCTTAATCCTGTCAACGTCACGTTCTTGATCGGTGATCATACGCGTCCTCCCTGCAAACAGATAAAACCTGAGAAATAAATGCGTGACAAGTCATATAATTTCTGCAAGCCTTGAACCCAAGCCTTCGGACAGAGGGCATTTGCTCTTGGAGGAGAGCAGATCATTAGGGAGGATGATATGATCAAATCAATGCTACTTGGTGGTGCAATGGTGCTGGCGCCTGCATTTGCATTCGCACAAGCAACGCTGACCGCTGAGACAACATCGCCGGGCTCTACGCCGCATTATATCGATTCTACTCTTGCAGCTGTTTTGGACAGCGCTGGCGTGGCGACAATGCAAATCACCGAAGGTGCGACGCTGACAAACTCTGTGCAAGCTGTCGCCGAAGGCCAGTTGGATATGGCGCCCGCGCCGCTGATCCTGCCGTTTCTATTGTCACGTGGCATCGGCCCATACAGTGGGATCGGCCCTGAAAAAGGCGCTGAGATGGCTGGCAACATCCGTGTCCTCTTCTTTAATGCAGGTGCTGCGCAATTGTTTGGTCACTACAACAGCAGCCCCATAGAAGACATCCGCGACTTGGCTGGCAAACGTATCTGGAATGGTCCGCCTCGCGGAGCTGCATTGACGTCTGGCCGCGCCATGATTCAACTGCTGTCTGGCGAAAAAGAAGGCGAAGGCTATGAAGGCGTGCAAAATCCATGGCCGGACACGGTTTCTGCCATCACAGGTGGCGCGGTGGATGCATGGACGATCCCCGAAGGACTGCCATCTGGCCGCGAAATCGCAATCGCTGCAGCTGGTGGGATCACGCTCTATGATGTTCCGTCTGACTTGCTTGCCAGCGAGTTAGGGCAACAAATCGTCGCTGCCCCTGGCCATGCGCCGTACTCCGTCCCCGTCGAAGATTTCCGTGCAGCTTATGCAGGCAATGACATTACCGTTGTGACCGATGACGATACGTTCGACACCTTTGCCTTGGCCTTCGGTCAGATCGTTACGGCAACCATGGACGAAGACCTCGCCTATAATATCACCAAGGCATATCTTGAGGCGGAAGAGCGCTTTCTGACAGGATCGCCGCGCGGACCGTTCATTGGTCTGAGCTTTGATGACCTTGATGGTGTCACGCAAGGTGCATGTGGTGCCGTACAGGTAAAAATGCACGAAGGTGCGATCCGCGCTTATGAGGAGGCAGGTCACACAGTCGCCGACTGTCTACGTCCGTAGTATCGATCAGCGCGGGCCGGTTTTTTCCGGCCCCGCATAAGGGGCCTTTCTCATGTCAGACACACACGCAACCAACGGCATCAGCCGCAAATGGGCAATTGCCCTAGGCTTCCTTCTTGTCGTCGTTGGCATGCTGAACACTATGCCGGAAATTCCGGGTTTGCAGGATGTTGTCCGTACTCTCACAGGGCAGCCCTTTCTCCGGGTTTCCGGGTTCCCGCCAGAGCTTTTCTACCCACCTATTTTCCTACTGATGATGGTGATCGTCGCCCTTGATGCCAGCGTGTATCGGGCGTGGAAGGTCAGCCGGCCTCAGCTGGCTTGGTTGGGTCTACTCTTGGACGCGGGCCTGATCCTTGCCGCGTTTTTGGCCTCATTTGGTTTCTTGGTTGAAATCGATTCAGTTTGTCTGATCGACCAGTTCACCGGCGAACGGGCGCGTTTGATAGCAGACGCAGCAGCGCGATCCGAAGGCGTGATCCCTGGCATTTCTTTTGCCGCCGAAGTGCCAGCCTGTCAGGGCCGGTTTGGGATTTGGATTATCCCTTTGCTGTTCACGATCATTACCTTGTTCTTCATGTATAATGTTAGGGTTTGGGGCGTTCCATTGGTCGCCGTGGCCAGTGTTGTTGTGATCTATACGGTCGGCACGGCGCTGATCTGGGTCTATGGCCTCAGCGACAATAGCTTTTTTCTGACCAAGCTGGGTGCGGACGGCGGTGATGTACAGGCTGCTGCGATCCAGAAAGCCACAAATGTGTTCATCACGCCTGATGGCTTCATGGGGCGGTTTATGGATATCGTCGTCAATCAAGTCTTCCCATACGTGATTTTAGGGGCGTTATTTGGTACCTCTGCTGGCGGCACATCCCTGATCAAATTGGCCGTGCGCGCGACCCGCAATTTGCGCGGAGGACCGGCCCATGCGGCTATTGTCTCGTCAGCCATGTTCGGCACAATCACGGGCGGACCGGTGACCAACGTGCTCTCAACAGGTCGCCTGACGATCCCAATGATGAAACGCAATGGTTTCTCCCCACAGTTTGCAGGCGGGGTTGAGGCAGCCGCCTCCTCTGGCGGGCAGATCATGCCACCCGTGATGGGGGTCGCAGCGTTCGTTCTGGTCGCGTTGACAGCCGTGCCTTACACCAAGGTCATCACGGCAGCGTTCCTGCCAGCGATGTTCTTTTTCTTCTCAATTTTTCTCGCCGTGATGTTCCAGGCCCGGCGGGAAAAAGTCGAAGCCATGCGCGAAATACCAGACGATCTGGTGATGTTTCGCCAAGATTGGCTGAACCTTGTCATCATCTTCGTGCCGATCATAACAATCCTGTTTTTACTGCTGGGAAATAAGGACGTGGTAAGTGCAGGCTGGCTGTCCAACATGCTACCCGGCTTTGTGACCCAGACCATCGTCAACTCGACCGGCGATGCGACCTCTGCGGGATGGTGGGCTGTCGCCGTGCTGTTGCCGCTTCTCTTCCTAGACCCCGAAACCCGCGCGAAACCGTCAAAAGTTATCGTCTCGCTGGCGGACGGTGGCATCCTGATATCGCGACTGTTCCTATTGCTTTTTGCGGTCTCGATCATTTCAGCTTTCCTGAATGAAAGCGGCCTGACAGGTGAGCTGACCCGCGCGGTCACTTCGTGGCTAGAGACGGCAAACATGTTGCGTATCTTTGGCTTTGAAATTCCAATCGTCGGCGGAGTTTACCTGATGTTGGCCCTGACCTGCGCGATGGTCTGCGCCATTTTGCTTGGCATGGGGATGCCAACGGTCCCAGCCTACGTGAACGTGGCGCTGCTTTTAGGACCGCTATTGGCAAACTTGGGTGTCAGCTTCTTTACCGCGCATATGTTTGTCTTCTACTTTGCCGTCGCCTCGGCGATCACGCCCCCGGTGGCCATCGCGGCTTTTGCCGCAGCTTCAATCACCCGAACCGAACCGATGCGAACCGCTTTTGCCGCCGTGCGCGTGGGTATCGTGATGTTCACCATCCCGTTTGTGTTCGCGTGGTACCCAGAGTTGTTGCTTATTGAAGAGGCCGTTACGATAACCGATGCCGCCGGCCGCAGCACGTTGATCGAAGGATATAGCGGCGCGGTGGATTGGCTGGCATTGGCCCTATTAACGCTACGCTTGATCCTCGCTCTCTACCTGATGGCCTCAGCGCTCGCCAAATTCGACCAAGGCCCGCTACAGCGATGGGAAGTCGCCCTCAGACTGCTCGCAGCGGTTCTATTGTTGTGGAAAACCGCAATGTTTATGTGGGTCGGTATTGGATTCGCCCTCATTTTGTTGGTGCGACATCATATTTCAGCAGGTCGCGCCGAAAACAAGGCAAACGCATAGTTCCCACCATCCCGAACTCTTTAAAAGAGGACGTTTGTGGCAAGGCAGACAATGGTGAAATGGGCTCATTGCTGCGGTTAAATCGCCTGCAGCATATTCACCTGGCTGGCGCTTTTTCCCTAGCATGGATGGCCCTAGCCCGACCTTGAGCACGGTCTCCGAATGCTGCGGTCGCAGCCTGCAATGCCGAGTAAAATCAGTTGATGCGTGAATTCATACTTTGCGGACAAACAGTGCTTTCCCTGCGGCTGCGCCAATGACTGCTTTCCTGAAAACGTAATGAAATGGCCAATCAATAAAAGGCCCGTCAACGTGTAGTCCCGGGGCCTCGACACTTGCGCGGAATGTCACGCACCTTAGCGCCAGCGATGTCGCCGTACCGGTCACCTTATTTTCGGGAAAAGCTTGGTGCCGCACAAAACATGGCAAAGCCAGAAAACAGAACAACGAGCAATGCCCTGTCCAGTCCAATCCACTGAGAAACCCACCCCATCAAAGCGGGGCCAACCAAAAAACCTGAATACCCTGCGACCGACACAAATGCGATGCCAAAACTTGGTGATACGCCACTCAACTTAGAGGCTGCTCTGAATATTACTGGGATTAGGTTGGCAATGCCAAAACCCAACAATCCAAACCCCAAAAAATGCAATGCGGTTGAGGTGTTGTGCAAAACAAACGCAATGCCGATCATGCTCAGCGCACCACTGATGGCAATCAATCTGGGCTGACCGATCCAAGTAACAGCCCAGTCCCCCGACAAGCGCCCCACGATCATCAACGCGGCATAAGTGCCAAAGGCAAGTGCTGCACTGGCTGTGCTTATTTGTTTGTATTCAATTAGATACACTGCGGTCCAATCGGCAATCGCCCCTTCACTAAGCATCGTAAGAAAAGACATGACCGCCAGCAATACGAGCTTTCTGTTCTTAACAAAGGGTGTGCTAGGTGTTTTGGCAGCCGCTGATTGCGTCGTGTTTGTACGGGGAAGTACTGGGTACAAAAAGATCAACGCAAGACCAATGCCCATCGTCATGCATATTGCTTGTTGCACAGGCGGAAAGCCTAGCTCAATCGCCACATAGGTGGTTAAGGCGCCCACCAATGCGCCGATGCTGAAACAACCATGTAACCGCGACATGATAGGGCGGTTTAACCGGGCCTCCATCTGAGTTCCGAGGTGGTTCATCGTCACATCCATTGAGCCATTTGCAGCACCCAAGCATATCGCGGCACAAATCAGGCCTGCGACATGGCCAGTGCCCATGGTAAAGATAAGCGCGCAGGGAAAAGCAAATGTTGATATCGCGCAGAGCAAGTGAGCAGATCTGGTTTGGGTCACAACGGCTGTTATGCTCATGAAGACAACAGCCCCAAGCGCAACAACCAACAACAGCGACCCGATCTCTCCCTTCGTCAACTCAAAGGTCGATTGAACATGGGGAATGTTCGTAGCCCAAGCCGCAAACACTACACCATTCACAAAAAAGGGAAAAGCTATCGCGATCAATGTCTTCCAGTCTACATCTGAAGCCTTATCCGTCTTTGTCTGAAAATTCATGGAATTGCCTTCCGTATAAGGGCGCATAAAACTCCCAACTGTGGACCTAGATGTATGATCTGAGATAAAAGAAAATTGGTTCCTTAATAAGATCCACTTTTACGAATCTAGATGGAGCCAATAATCTTGGGCATCGGTAATTTTCAATGGAACGGCTTAGAGTTTGTTCACAGTCGCGGAAATCCAGTTCACCGCCAGATTTTCAGGTATTTGAGCACCTTGATCGTATCGGGCGAGCTACCAGCGGGCACAAAGTTACCTTCGTCCCGCGACGCGGCTCGGCAACTGGGCGTTGGGCGCAACACAGTTATAACTGCATATGACGCACTGATCTCTGATGGGTTCTTAGAAGCCAGACAGGGATCTGGTGTCTGGGTCACATATGAGCCTGTCGCTCAAACGATCCCAAAGTCGTCATCGCCAACCGGTACGCCCCTTTCTGCACGCGGGCGGGTTCTTTCATCCTTTGTTCCTGACATTTCAATTCCGGGCGAAGCAGCTTTTCATCCGGGTTTGCCTGACGTCGGGCGGTTTCCCTTAGCAACATGGAGCCGTTTGGTGCGACGGCATCTCCGGTATGGGCAAGACAGCCTGGCGGGCTATCACTCCACCGGCGGTCTTCCCCAATTGAGAGAGGCAATTGCAAAACTTGTTAATTTGTCACGAGGAATCATCTGCAATTCAGAGCAGGTGATTATTACCAATGGCGCTCAATCCGCGCTCGATCTCGTTGCGCGCATGATCCTCGATCCGGGGGATAATTTTTGGATTGAAGAGCCGGGATACGCAGGTGCACGTCAAGCGATGACAGCTGCAGGCGGTGTCGCGGTTCCTATTCCGGTGGACGAAAATGGATGGCACTTTACTCAAATGGCTGATGTCGCACTGCCAAAGGCAATTTATGTAACCCCTTCATGCCATTGGCCATCCGGATTGGTGATGCAGCGCTCGACTCGGAACCATGTTCTTGACCTTGCCAACACCCATCGCTCTTGGGTGATTGAAGATGACTATGACAGCGAGTTTAGGTTCCATGTATCTCCGGCCCCGGCCCTTCATAGTTTGGCCTCCGATGATCGCGTCATTCACCTTGGAACCTTCTCCAAGACAATGCTGCCCTCGCTGCGGATCGGTTATATCATTGCGCCAAAAGCCCATGCAGCGTCTTTTCAGAATGCCCTTGCCGCAACAGGGCAACATCCGTCGCTGGTTTTACAGGCTGCCCTGACCGACTTTATAAACGAAGGTTTCTTTTCAACTCATGTCAGAAAGATGCGAAATCTTTACGCGCAACGACATACCGCTTTTATTCAAGAGACCAAAGAACACCTGCCGTCTTGGATGCAATTCAGGCTCGCTAAGGCCGGAATGCAGGTTGTCGCAGATACCCATTCTGACGTTCCTGATCAACTACTATCCCAGCATGCCCGGTCTGTTGGAATTTCCGTCACACCCATGACACCTCTTTTCCACCAGCTTAAAAAAAGAAATGGGCTGATCTTTGGGTTCGCTGCGCTGGATTGTGATCAACGTCAAAAAGCACTTCAGCGGTTGAATTTAGTACTTTGATGGCGAGCGAAAAAACCTTGCCGCGATCAACGCTTTGAGGTCTTTGCTAAGCATTTAATATTCATTGGCCGATCCTTATCGGACTCAAAACCCGCCATTCGCGGCATTACAGATTATGGTCAAACTGGGCTTATTCTGTTGAAAAAGTCGAAGAACCTGCGGCTCAGATTTTTCGGCAGAAATGGTTCTTCGGCTATAGTCGCATCCAAACCATCGTAACTGGCATTGTGGTTAGTTAGGAAAGTCAGTTCACCGATTTGGCCGCCCCCCCCGGGGGGAAATATACTGGCGTCACTACATCGTCCAGAAATTTCGAATGCTTGAGATAAATCAGATTTTTCAACAAAATAGACTCGCAGCAGCCGTTAGATCGCCCGCAGCATATCCAGCATGTTGGCCGTTGATCTCCGGAAGGGACGGCCCAAACCGGCCATTGACCCACCCAAGTCAATGCTGCGATGCGGCCCGTCAGAGCGGACTTTCGCCTCAACCGCGAAATCAAAGGATTGGCGAATTCACGCATCCCGGACAGAGCGAACCCAGAGTACTCATTCAGTTTGGTTATCGTTTTGATCGCTCACGCCAAAGTTGCCAGACGAAGATGAGAAGGCAGAACACACCACCTAAAGCAAAAGGGGCGATAGATTTTAAGTCGATCATTAGGCAACAAGCATTGTAATTATTGAGAAATTCGTCGTTCCACTCTTCATAGCCACCATAGGCGAATGTGTAGCCCTTTGCTATTTGCAGGATCAGGTAGCTTATCCCTAAGAGAACAATACCCAGTGCGAGAGAAAACCATTTCATAATCGAAGTGTATAGCTGCAGTATCTGCTAATTTTAGCCTCAGCGCGACGACACGAGCAACCCAGCACTACCGTCCGCGTGTATTGACGTCGCAGCGCTGCAGCGTCTCGAAAGCGAACGTAGACATAGGACCGCAGTAATTCGGCGGAAATTAGATCTGCTTTGTTGGACTTTACAGAAGTTCAAACTTCATCGGTGATAGTCTGCTTCAACCAATGACGTAGCTGACAGACCGTGTCAGTTGGTATGTGCAAGAACGAGCTTTCAAATGAATGGAGTTCGAGATGAAAATACTAATATTTTCCACATTGATCAATCTTTCCTTAGCAGGGGCGGCATTTGCAGAGGCTTGCGGGGCTAGATTGGATGGCACTGCGACAACTGCCGAAATTGTGGAGTTTCGTTTGGTAGATGGGGCCATACAAGAACAGTTTCTAACATCTGCTCAGGCGACCACAGAATATCTATGCGAAACCGAAGGTTTTGTACGTCGCAGCTTGTCTCGTGATGAAACAGGCCTTTGGACAGATTACGTCGAGTGGACATCCCCTGAACTTGCTAAAATGGCGGCAGAAGCTGCCATGCAACGTGAGGACATGATGCCATTCATGATGGCAATTGATCCAGAAACAATCTCTTTGCGGTATGCTGATATCTCAACGATTGAGTAATCGGATGCGCAGAACTGATCGGCTTTTCAATATCATCCAACTGTTTCGCGATGGACGTCTTCACAAAGGGGCTGACATTGCCGAACGGATGGAGGTGTCGTTGCACACCATATATCGCGATATTGAAACACTGATTGGTTCTGGTGTTCCGATCACGGGCGAACGCGGTGTTGGATACATGATGACCGAACCGGTCTTTTTGCCCCCGCTGAACCTGACACCGTCACAGATCATTGATGCGCTCTTACATAAAAGTACTTTTTTTTTCCTCCAATCGGATACGGTAGTATTTACCCGACAAAATGTCGGCACTGCGTTCGATCCGGAGCGCGTAATCAAGCATGTCTTGCACATGCTCAATGAGCGCATTCAGCAGATCGGGTAGACGCGCAAATTGGGTGCGCATTTCAGTCAGACCCTGATTTATCCGAATTTCGCCTTTAGCAAGCTCTGCGTGGTTGGGAGATTTGCTTGTTACAGCCCCGATCATGAGAGCCATGGATTCAAACATAGTGTTAACACCACGTTTGGACTCGGCCAAAACCAGATCTGGTGCGTCACGCAGCTGCGACGCCGCAAGGTGGGTTTGCGCTGTTGTTGACGGTTCAGGAGTAAACACATCAATTATGTTTTTGGCGATGGGCAGAATCCCAAGCAGCGCGAGATTGAAGGCCAGATGGCTGAGCAAAACGATCTTGGTAGGTGCGCTACCGTCAAGCAATTGTAGTGGAATTTCCTCGAAAAAAAAGAGTGCCGGTAAGATCAAAATAGCAAGGATTGACCGCAAGGTTGCTACGCATCGCGTAACGGTCTTGGTCGTCGTATCCGCCGTTCGCAGCAGCCACAACGGCAACACCGCGCTGCCGATATTGCAACCCAGAACGAACCCGATGACAATCACAGGCGGCATGGCCGATTGTGCCAAAAACGCTGCCGCGGTCAGTAAAGCAACAAGACTGGAATGCATCAAAAGGGTAAGTGCCATGCCGAGAAGTGCGGCGTTTACAGGATCATTGTTAATGAGGTCCATCGCGCCCGACAAATTGGCCGAGTTTTGTAAAGGTACCACCGTCGCACGGATGACAGACAGGGCCAAAATGATGAGGCCAAGGATGGTACGGCCTGTTTCCTTGCTCGTGATATTGTTTGATCTATTTAGGAACAGCCACCCACCGACCAGGATTAACAGCGGTCCCAAAAGCGTGGGGCTAAAGTGCAGAGCATTGACCGCGAGCGCAGAACCGATCTCTGCACCCGTCGTCCAATCCGCCGTTCGGCGCCGATACGCATCATTTGGATGGTGAAAAGAAGAAGTGTCGGGCCGCTCATGACTTGGATCGCAAAACCGAGGATCGTCACGTCAGCACACCAGTCGATGTCGGCATGACAACACCCGTAATGTCAGAAAAATATGGGGCGAGTGATGGCGTACTCACTAGAACCGCGTTCCCATTGGCAAACCCGCTAGCCGCGCCGTAATCACATACCACGCCGCCTGCTTCTGCCACAAGCGCAAGGCCAGCTGCCGCATCCCAAGGTTTCATGAAACCTTCCCAAAACCCGTCGGTACGACCCGCCGCGCAATGGGCGAGCGACAACGCGCCCGCCCCCAACATGCGAAAACTGGTGCCATTGGAAATAAGGTCGCCCACAACACGACTGACTTTTCCTTTCGAGTTCTGGAAGTTGAAGCTGACCCCAAGCAGCGCCGCGTTCGGAGATGTCGTGTCAGACACCTGCATGGGACGTCCGTTCAATGTGGCCCCGCTGCCTGCGTGGCAAGTGAACATCTCGTCCAACATTGGGTCGTAAATGATTCCAACCACCGCGTGATTGTCGGCCACAAGAGCTGCCGATAGACACCAGTGCCCGATTCCGCGCACGAAATTCGAGGTGCCGTCGATGGGGTCAATGATCCACGTGCTTTGCCCCAAAACGCCCCCGCCTTCTTCACCCATGATAGTGTCATCGGGGAAAGCTTTGCTGAGCGCCTGCCTGATGAAGTCTTCGGTTTCTCGATCCACTATGGATACGAAATCCTGCACACCTTTGCTTTCGGTTTCGAAGTCACGATCCGTAAACCGCGCGCGTGCAACTTTACCTGCTTGGCGCAAGATATTGGTGGCACTGCTTCGACGGGCTAATAATTCTGAATTGTTCAACATGTTTTACCGGAAATAGATGTGTTTCAGAGGGAGTTGCGCGACACCATTTGCCGCTGGGTTGTCAGTTGCTGTACCTGGAATGAGGTCTGGCAACGGCGGAGGCGCATCGTAACGGTATGTGTCGGGGAACCGCACACGGCTGATCAAGATTTCGGCAAGCTTGGGGGAAATTTGGCCGCCAAAAACGATAGCTTCCGGATCAAGAATACCGGTTAAGCCAAAGATTAACCTATTGAGATGCGGTAGTGTCTGATCGACCCAAGCGTCCAGACCGGGCCAATTGGGATCAAAATTGCGCTTCAGATCATCGATACCAGATAAGGGCACACCATGAGCCGACAGATGTTCCAGCAGCTTCGCCATTGCAGGGCGCTCTGCAACTTCATCACCCATGAAAATCGCGGACATCTCACCTGCGTTTCCTGCCCTCCCGCTGTGCAGCTTGCCGTCGATGACGATCGCCCCACCAAAGCCGTAGTCGAACCCTAAATAAACAAAATCTCGGTATTTGCGCCCGATCGGGCCAAGTGCTTCACCCACCGCACCTGCGTTCGCACTGTTTTCGAGGAAGACGGGGAGGTTGAACCGTTCTGTCAGCTCCGATTGTAGATCCAGTAGAGACCAATCCCTTAGTGGCTCAGGTGCGTTGAACAACTTGTTCTCAGAGACGAAGAAACCCGGCAGCGTGAAACCTATTCCACAGATTGCCGTTGAGGGGATACCATTGTCTGCAAGCATCATTTCGATCGTCGCTTCGATCTGATCAAGTGCGATGTGGCGATCCGATATGTCGATTTCAAATTGCCGGGTAATGCGCGCCATACAGCTTAGGTCAGCGATGCAAATCACGACGGAATCTGTGTTGACCAAAATTCCAACACCGAAACGGCTGTCCTTCATAAGGTTTAAGACGGGGCTGGGTTTGCCGGGCCCTATGGCAACGCCCGGCGTTGATTGCACCAAGCCGCTTTCTTCAAGCGCGCTAACGATACGGTGGACAGACTGCTGTGTCAGATTCGTTTGTTCTGTCAGATCAGACCGCTTTACAGGCTGCTTCTTACGGATCAGATCCAAAAGGGTGCGCTGATTGACACTGAGCTGATCGCGCACGTTAATAATCTGTTTTTCCTGCATTTATTTAGTCTTCCACATACTATGTGCCTGCTTTTCAGAATGTATCAACAAAAAATATGTTGCCGACATTTGAATTACACATTAAGCGTATAATTTAATACACACAACGTGTAATAATCTGTTTAAGCATTCAATCTGCGAAAAACTGATTTCGAGGGAGGGAACTATGCCAGACTTGGCTGTAAAGGGCGTCGCTGTGCGCTTTGGGAGCGTCGAGGCTCTGAAAGACATCAATCTTAAGGTTGATGCTGGGTCGTTCGTGACCCTATTGGGTCCATCCGGCTGCGGCAAAACCACACTACTCAATGTGATCTCTGGTTTTTTGAAGCCCACACAGGGCCACATCGAGATTGATGGTGAAGACGTCACAGGGATGCCCCCTGAAAAGCGTAACACAGCAATGTGCTTTCAGTCATATGCGCTGTTCCCTCACCTAAGTGTGGCAGGAAACGTGTCCTTCGGACCGCGCCAAGCCAAAAAAGACACCAAAGATATTCAAAAGCAGGTCGATGACCTGTTGGGACAGTTGGGTCTGGACCTGCACAAAGACAAACTGCCCAACGCGTTGTCCGGTGGCCAACAACAACGTGTAGCTTTGGCGCGCGCTTTAGCGGTCGAGCCGGGGTTGGTCTTGTTTGATGAACCGCTATCGAACCTAGATGCCAAGTTACGTGATCAGGTGAGATCAGAAATCAGGGCGCTTCAACGCCGCGTCGGGTTTACCGCTGTTTATGTCACCCACGACCAAGCCGAAGCACTTGCGATGTCGGACACAGTCTTCTTGTTGAACAAGGGCGTGATCGAGCAATCCGGTTCACCTCGCGACATCTACTTTTCACCGCGCACGCCTTTTGTCGCGGACTTTATTGGCGCGGCAAATATTCATACGGGCGCCTTTGATGGTGGTGTTTTGGAAACACCCTTCGGGTCTTTGAGAAAAACAGAAGTGGCCGATGGCCCAACGACGATCTGTTGGCGACCAGAGGCCATCACGCTTGGCGGGCCATTGTCTGGCACCGTAACGTCAAGCGCGTTTCAGGGTGGTCATTTGGATGTATTCCTGACCGCGGGCGATGAAACCGTGCGTTTGCAGGTGCCCGGATCTGAGCAAATTGAAAACGGGCAGACCGTTCAATTTGACATCGCTGCTGACAAAATTATCCGGCTTGAGGATGCGCCCAATGCCTAAAGGATTGCGAATATTCCTTTTGCTTAGTCCAGGATTGGGGTTGGTCTTGGTATTGATGACATTGGTCGTCTACCGCGCCATCGCCCAGTCGTTGGGCTTGTTCAACTTTGGCGGTGATGACAGCCTTAGCCTAGCCCATTGGCACAACATGTTCGGCGACAAACGCTTCTGGAGCGCTTTGCAGTGGTCCGCCTACATCGCCACCACATCCGCGATTTTGGCCGTCACCTTGGCCTATCCGTTGGCGTTGTGGTTGCGCCGCCCGTTTCGTGGGTCGTTCTTTTTGTCGGCGATGATCAAAGCACCTTATTTCGTGCCTGGATTGGTCGCTGCGTTCTTACTGGTTAATGTTATTTCGTTTCATGGTTTCATCAACGAATTCATGGTGTGGTCTGGCCTTTGGGAAAAACCGCACCGTATGCAAAACGATGCCGGTGGATATGCCATCATCGGCCTCCAAGTTTGGAAGCAACTGCCGCTGGCGTTCCTTCTTTTATCTGGCTCTGTCCAGATGATCCCGGATCAAGTTTTGCACGCGGCGCAAGACATGGGCGCAGGTGGTTTCGCAAGGTTCCGCAAGGTGGTTTTGCCGCTAACGGCCAAGGCGATGCAGGCCTCTTTGATCCTGATCTTTATCGGGGCTGCGGGTGATTTCAGCTTTCAGGCCGTCGCGGGCCCTGTGCGTGAAAACTCTATGTCAACGCTGATGACCCAACTTCAGGGTACCAATTACAACGACTGGAATGGTGCGGCAGTTGTGGGCGTTTCACTGATGCTGTTGTCGCTCGTCGGATCACTTTTGTTGGCAATCTCGGTGCAAGTCATCACCAAATTGATGGAGCGCATCCGATGAGCCGTTCGACTCTTAACCGTATCCTCGCCGTTTCATTTGCAACCGTGCTGTTCATCTGGTTGGCCGTGCCGTTCGGTATGGCGCTGCTGTGGTCGACCGTCGATCCGTCCACTCCGTGGAGCTATCCTGACCTGCTGCCTCAAAAGCTATCGTTTGAACGTTGGCGCATTATTTGGGAAACGACGTCGCTGCCGACCGCGCTGATCAATTCCTATTCGCTGGCACCGATGGCGGGCATTTGTACGCTCTTGCTGGCGGCCCCGACAGCCTATGCGTTTGGGCGCGAAAATTTCCGCGGCAAAGGGGCTGCGCAAATCTTAATCTTGGTGCCACTTGTCTTACCCGGCTTTGTGACAGCGGTTTTCTTTTCTTCGCTGCTGTTGTCGATGGGAATTTACGCGAAATACCCTGCTATTTTGTTGGGCCACATTGTCTTGTTTATGCCCTACGCCGTGCGCATCCTGACAGTGTCGTTCACCCAAGTTCAGGCAGAAGTCATAAACGCCGCCCGCGACCTTGGCGCATCTCGCCTTGAAGTGTTCCGCGTGGCTTATCTGCCAGTCCTGAAACCGGGCATCTTCGCGGCATTCTTGATCGTGTTCGTCCTATCGATCGAGGAATTCGCCATCGCGTTCATCGTCGGCGTGCCCACGTTCACGACTGTACCCACAATTCTTTACTCATATCTCGGCTTCGAGTTCGTCCGCACAAATGCGGCTGTCGTGGCTCTGATACTCGTCGTTCCCAATGTCATGCTGATGCTGGTGCTGGAACGATTACTACAGTCTGCCAACCCCGCGAATGTGTCGGGCAAAGGCTGAGAAACGACAAAGCATATTGGAGGATATCATGCTACGTAAAATCATTCTGGGAACTGCTGCCAGTCTTACACTGGGAACCGCTGCAGTGGCTGACTTGTCGGACCTGACATGGGACGAAGTTATTGCGCAGGCACAAGACGAAGGGGAGGTCGTCTGGTTCCAATGGTATTTCGAGGACCGTTTCCGCGAAGTCGTCAAAGGTTTTGAAGAAGAATACGGCATCACCGTCGTATTGCCTGACCTAGATAATGGCGATGCCGGACTGAACAAAGTTCTTGCCGAAGCTGGTCGTGATGCGGGCGACATTGATGTCGTGTCCATTCCCGGTTCACGCGCATCTGCGGTTGAAGTAGACGAATTTTTCGTAAGCTCAATAATGAGCATGTTACCCGATGCCGCAAACTTGACCGACCAAGCTGAAGGTGGCGATTGGGAAGGCACGGCAGTCAAATTCTGGGGTAACCAAACCGGTCTGGCGTATAATTCTGCGCGTACCGAGCTTGAGACGCTACCACAGACATTTGCAGAGTTAGAGAGTTGGATGGAAGAAAACCCAGGCTTCCTTGGGTTCAACTTTGAAAAAGGCGGGTCCGGCCCATCGCTGATCCACAACATTTCGCGCAACATTTTGGGTATTACGGCTGACAGCACAGTCAACGAAACACCTGATCTGGCACCTGTCTTTGACTGGTTCACATCACGTGAAGATCAATACATCCTAACGACAAGCAACAACGACAGCTATGCCCGTTTGAACGATGGTGAATTCACTATGGTTGCCGTTTGGGAAGACGGTGTCGGCGGGTTGATCGCATCTGGCGAAATTAACGAAAACATCAAAGTCTACCTGCCTAAGTTCGGGATGAACGGCGGCGGGAACGTTGTGGCTATTCCAGAAAATGCATCAAACCCAGCAGCGGCGTTGTTGTTCGTGTCTTGGCTGACTTCGGCTGAAACACAAACGCAGTTGAACCTGACATTCGGATCGGCGCCTGCCAATGCGAATTCTGACGACAGCTTTGCACTGATCCCGAATGCGCAACGCGCCAACAGCACCAACTGGGGTGAGCCCCTGAAAAGCGACGACGTCATCCCTGCAGTGATTGAGAACGTGTTCCAAAACTAAGCGGTTCCTCCCTAATCGCTGACCGAGGCGGCTGATTCTAAACGATTGGCCGCCTCTCCTTTTCGATATCAGAAAGAGAAGAAACGTGACTAAATTGCGGCCACTCACTCAAGTGATCTCTCCTGACAATACGGACTTGATGATCATATCCCACCGTGGGGAATGGTCGGTAGAGCCGGAAAACTCGATTGCCGGAATGACGCTCGCGGCATCGATGGGCGCGGACATGGTTGAATTGGATGTCCAACGTACAAACGAGGGCATTTTGTACCTCATGCATGACGATACAACAGACCGGATGACGAACCGGATTGGTGATACGACAAGTGTAATGGACGATGAATTTGAAACGCTTGTTTTGCGCCGCGCGGCTGGAGGCCCAAATGCGTTACTGACCAGGGTACCAGTACCGTCCTTGCGCGATGCGCTTGAGGCCGCACGGGGGCGGGTTCATTTGAATATCGACACGAAACATCGTCGTGACCTAGAAGCGGTTGGCGATTTGGTTTTCCAGATGGGAATGCAAGATCAAGTACTGATAAAAATGGTCGTTGATCCAACTGATCCCGATCTGACGATACGTGACGCAAGCTGGTTCAGAGGCCTTACTTTTATGCCGGTGATGTTAGACCCGAGGCCTGGTAAAATGGCGCAGGACGCAGTTGAACTGGTTCGTCAGTTTGATGCCAAAATAATTGAAATTTCATTTCTCTCGCTTGATGAACTGGACGAAACTACCAACTGTATGCGCGCTCTTGGTGTGCGTATGTGGTGCAACACTCTCGATCCGGTCCATCCTTTGGACTATTCCGATGCCCGCGCATTGAAGAGCCCTGATGATGTCTGGGGGACGCTGATGTGCCACGGCATCGGCGCGATTCAGACTGATCAAACGACCGCCCTAAGCCGCTACATTGGACGTAGCTAATGTATGTCGGTCTTGATTTAGGCACATCATCGCTAAAAGCGATACTGATCAACAAACGTCAAGTTAACTTGGCCGAACATTCGATTGCTTTAACCGTCCAGCGTTTAGATGACGGCTGTTCAGAACGATACCCGCAGTCATGGGCAGGCGGCGACCATGGACAACGACCCGGCCATTTTTGAGAAGACTGTCAAGATTTTGCTACCAAAAGATTACCTGCGCAGGTTCCTGACGGATGAACACGTTTCCGACATGTCCGATGCGGCGGGAACAGCTTGATTTGATACAGGCGCGCGCGATGGGTCCGACGAATTGTTGACGAAATGCCATTTGACCCACGCTCAAATGCCTAAGTTGATCGAAGGATCAGCGGTGTCGGGCCAACTGTGGCCGAACTTGGTCTACCGCGGAACCCAGTGGCTGGTGGTGCAGGTGATAATGCCGCCGCAGCTAATGGTGTGGGTGTTGTGAAAACTGGCGATGCTTTTGTTTCAATGGATACATCTGGTGTATTGTTCGCCGCCTCGGACGCCTATTGCCCCGCGCTCGAAAGCGCAGTTCATACGTTTTGTCACGCGCTGTCCAAATCTTGGCATCAGATGGGCGTGATTTTGGCGGCGACGGACGCCTTACAATGGTTATCGTGTTTGACGGGCCAATCGGCCAAAGAACTTACCACCGATCTAGGTTCGCTCACCACCCCATCCCGCATCTTGTTTCTTCCTTACCTCGGCGAAGAACGGACACTGCACTACGACGCACAAATGCGTGGCCTTTGTCTTTGATGATTGTCGAAATGCGTTGCTCTCAGCCGGTACCCAAATCGACAGTGCCCTAGCGATGGTTGGCGGGACCAAGTCCGATTATTGGCTGACCACCATCGCGACTACTCTCAACATCCCGCTGATGGTGCCCAAGGTGGGTGATTTCGGCGCGGCCCTTGGGGCGGCGCGTCTGGGTATGATGGCGACCACCGATGTGCGGATCGAAATCGCAACTATGCCGTCAATTGCCAAAACCATTCATCCGGATGCGGCCCTGCACCAAGCTTTCACCGACACGCACGCGCGCGATCACGCCGCTTTTGCCACTCTCAAGGACCTATAACATGACCGATTTTTTCAAAGACATCCCTGCCATCAAATTTGAAGGCATCGATTGCGACAATGAATTCGCTTTTCGTCATTACAACGCGGAAGAGGTTGTTATGGGCAAGCCGATGAAAGATCATTACGTTTCGCCGCAGCCTATTGGCATTCGTTCGCATGGCTCTGTGGCGATCCATGCGGGGGACAGACGATTGATCGCCCATGGTTTGGCGATACAATGGATCATGTCAAACTGAAGGCAGATGCGGCTTTTGAAATGTTTCAAATCCTCGGTGTTCCGTATTTTTGTTTCCACGGCGAAGATGTCCGCCCTGATGGCGAAAAAGTAGCGCAAAGCACGAAAAAACCTCGAGGAGATCGTCGACTATTTCGGTCAAAAGATGGAAGAAACGGGTGTGAAGTTACTGTGGAGAGGGCATATTTTGTTAAAAAATCCGATTTATCTCAGGCATTCGAATTTTCCGGACCACGTAGTGACGCCACCATATTTCCCCCCGGGGGGGAGCGGCCAAATCGGTGACCTGACTTTCCTAGCTAACCACAATACCTATTATGATGGTTTGGATGCGACTGTAGTGGGAGAACCATTTCTGCCGAAAAATCTGAGCTGCATGTTTTTCGATTTTTTCAACAGAATACGCCGTCTACATCGAATCAATTTTGAAACGGCTTCGAAACTCCCCCGCACTAAGACCCGAAACGGATTTGAAGAGACGGTTAAAAGCAGAAACATCCTGATAACCAACACGCCAGCAGATTTCGTTAACCGACAGAGCCGTGAGTTCGAGGTACCCTTTCGCTTTTTCAATTCTAAGCTCCTGAACATATCGATTTACTGAAAGACCGGTGCCGTTCAAAAACTTGCGATGTAGTGATCTCTCGGAAAGACCCGCCCGAAGAGCCAACGCACCAACCGATAGGTCTGCTTCTACGTTACTTTCCATCCAAAGTTGCAATGCACGAATAGTTTGAATTTTATGCCCCATGTTTGGACGAAAAGAGCGATAGTGACGTTGTTCTCGGCCTGTCGGATTGATCAACATTTGACGGCAGGTTCGCGAAACGACCATAGGGCCAAGCCAGCGACCGATGAGATGGATTCCTAAATCTACCCAGGCCATCACCCCGCCAGCGGTGACAATATCATTGTCATCCAACAAGATGTGTTCAGGGTTAAGGTGTACCTTTGGAAAGGTTGACCGAAAGTCAGCTTCGAGTGCCCAGTGAGTTGTGGCTGGGCGACCATCCAGAACACCTGCATGGCCCAGCCAGTAACTTCCAGCGCAGGCAGAGCAAATAACCGTTCCTTCAAGATGTTGATGTTTAATCCACCGGTGCAAGCTCTGATCATCGTGGCCTCTCGCCCCTGTTAAGTTCGGCGGAAGAATGATGGCATCGATGTCTTGAGCATTATCGATAGTGGGCGGCGTCAAAACCTGATGGATGATCTTCCGTTCCGTATCGCCCTCAACATGTATGTTGGCCTCGTCGAACATTTCTCCCAACCCATGTAAGGCGGACCGTTGAACTCCTTCATAGGCGATTATAGCGATTTTTGGCGTATTCGGCACAATATATGTCATATCTGCCAATCGTATCGAAGGGCTATGGCACAGTAAATACAAATACGTACCTAAGAAAAAAATTGAAATGAGAACAAAATGACCAAATCTGCCCTGCTCTTGATCGATATCCAGAACGATTACTTTCCTAGCTTTGACGGAAGTAAGATGCCTCTACCGAACATGGACGCCGCTTCGGCAAAGGCGGCAAGTCTCCTTGCGACCGCGCGTGACACCGGCGTGAGAGTGATCCATGTCAAACATGTTATGGCATCGGACGCGGCACCGTTTTTTCATCCTGGAACCCCCGGCGGAGAACTTCATGACAGTGTCACACCAAAGGCTGCTGAAGCAGTTATCGAAAAGGCCAGGCCGAACAGTTTTGTCGGAACGCACTTGGAAGAATTATTGCGAGGAGCAAAAATTGAGCACCTCGTTATATGCGGCGCAATGAGCCAGATGTGCGTCGACGCAACGGCCCGCGCTGGTGCTGACCTTGGCTTTAAAGTTACGGTGGCTCACGATGCATGCGTTGCTGCAAATGTCGTGCACAATGATGTAAGTGTGCCTTCCGAAATGGTTCATGCATCAATCATGGCACCTCTGGCATCAAGCTACGCAGAAGTTCAACTTACCTCAGAAATCAGGCCCAGAATGCAAAGTTGACATTCATGCGTACCACATGTGTCAAGATGAGCTCTTTTGAGACCTTCGCTGCGATCTGCGCGAAGGTCAACTTTATGATTTTTCAGAATTTGGGTCCATGTGTTGACGGAACGGTCAAATATATCTGACGTTTCAATCTCTGTGGAAGGTCGCGCATCTTTGACTCGATGGCACGTTTTTTCTGAGTACTACCAAAGGTTCGAGTCAGGCAATATCGATCCAAACCGAACCTTGACCAGTCAAACTCGAACGTCCGTTTAAGTTGGCGATCTGCAAGTAGCGACCATAAACACCAATAAATTTAGCGATCGCTTCAGATGCTTAAACACTTCCCAGCTTGCTATTGTCTCCGAAAGACAAGGGCGAGTTTGTTCGCGGGCATGTCGATCGCCTGTATAAACTCTATATTTGCTTTTTCCCCTCAGACTTGATCCAAGCGTCGTTCATATATCCAACTTCTGGATCAGAGGTTCGCAAGTTGGCGTCAAACTGCGCATCACCCGCGCTCGTTGGCTCACCATCTCGTTTGAACGGTCTGTAAATGCATATCAATCCTGTTCCAACCAAGGCATTTGCTGCTTCTGCCAACAGTACACTGACCTCGGCTGCGCTGATAAGATGAAACAAGTTGGCCGTTAAAATGAAATCCATAGATGCGATAGTGCCACCCCAACCAAGTACGGTGGCGTTTAGCGCAATCGGTGGCGCGATATTGGATAGACCGCTTTCAAGAGAGTAAGCCGTGATGCTGTCTAATCGAACCTGCTCCACTTCGGATGGGTGCCAAAGCAGAGCTGGCATTGCTGCGGCAAAGGCAACGATACGTTGGCCTGTGCCGCTAGCGATCTCCGAAGCATTGCCAATTTAGGGTGCGATGGACGAAACGGTATCGCACAAGTTTTCAGTAATTCGTGATGCCGAAGGCGCATATAGCTTCCCGCTTGCGTCAGGTGCGGTCGCTATAGAGGCACTGGGTGGCGGGACGCGAAGTTCCATCAAACATCGGGGTCCCTGTGGAGGGTTAAAGCTGAAAAACTCTGATCGGTTGGCATGATTTCTAGCTGGTTGATATTCACATGGCTAGGTTGTGAGATAACCCAACTTACAGCCTTTGCCACATCCACTGGCTGCAATCCTCGAAAGCCTTGAGAGGCGGTCGTTGCCTTTCCTTCATCGCCGCGAAATCTAACGGAAAAGAACTCGGTATCTGTTACAAGCCCCGGTTGGATATCCGTGGCGCGTACGCCAGTTCCTGCAAGATCTGCTCTGAGGTTTAGGGTAAAATGACGAACAAAAGCCTTTGAAGCACCGTAAACATTTCCACCGGGGTAGGCATAGGATCCAGCGATCGAGCCGATGTTTATGACATGACCTGCGCCTCGTGCCACCATGTCCGGTAAGAACGTATGGATCACTGATAGCATTCCAGTGACATTGGTCTCAACCATCTGCGCCCATTCATCAAATTTGGCGGAATTCGCCATCTCTACACCAAGCGCGAGTCCAGCCGCGTTCACGATGGCGTCGACAGAAAATGCCTGATCCTCAAGGATATCCTGTAGACGGCACACTGCATCGCGGTCAGTGACATCAACTTGAACAGGCACCAAGCTGTCACCCAGCTTGGCTTTAAGTTCATGAAGCTTTTCGATCCGACGGGCAGCGGCAACAACGACATGCCCTTGCTGGATCAAATCTTCGCAAATGGCAGCACCAATTCCACTTGAGGCTCCAGTGACAAGAATGTTCATCGCTTACACTCCAGCAATTTGTGCTTCGCCATTGCCAAACGACCAATCAATCAGATCGTTTTCGTTCAGAATGATCATCACGTCCTGTTTGCGCCACGCCACACTGGTGTGAAGATTTTCGGCAATCGCGGCATACAGGGCCTTTTTTTGTTCCGGCGTGCGGCCATACTTCATTGTGATCTGAACAAAAATACACTTTTCCGAGCGATCTACGCCAAGGTAGTTGTCGTCATACATCAACTCTCCTGCACCGTGTTCGGAGAGGACCTGAAACTTATCATCCTCAGGAATGTTGATTGTCTTGAACATCGCGTCGTGGATGGCTTGGCCGACGTTTTGTTTAAATGACACAGTTTCCCCAGCGGGGACGGCAATACGTACGAAGGGCATAAGGTTACTTCTTTCTTAGGTTGTTGCCATTGCGGCGTTATCAACGACGAGCATTTCGCCATTTATGAAGCGGGAGTCGTGGCTGGCCAAAAACAGGACAGCATCTGCAATCTCGTCAGGTTCAGACATGCGGCCTTGGAGAGTTGTGATATCTTCAATGCCTTTGATCGCACCAAGTGTTTGCAATTCACGAAGCTCATGGTTCCCGTGATCCGTTCGGATAAAACCGGGGCAGACGGCATTGCAGCGAACGCCACGGTCGCGAAACTCCGCTGCTATTGCGCGCGTTAGCTGGACACAGGCACCTTTGCTTACGCAGTAGGCCGCCTCCATTGGTGATGCACTGAGCCCTGAGATCGAAGCCATGTTTACGATACTGGCGTCTGCTGATCCCAACATATGTGGTAGGAAACATCGAATAGAACGGACCATACCCATCAGGTTGGTTTCCATGATCTCGGTCCATTCCCCATCCGAAGTTTCGAGGAACGGCTTTACGAGGATTGTGCCCGCATGGTTATACAGTACATCAATCTGTCCGAACTGTTCCGCCGTCGCTTTTGCTATGCGCTCAAGTTGCTCCATAGATGTCCAGTCGCACTGCCAGAACTGAGCGGAGAGGCCGCGATCTGTAAGGTGTTTGGCAAATGTGTCACCTTCATCTGGGCGCAACCCAAGCATCACAACATTCGCACCCTGTTCAGCAAACTTGCCCGCAGCAGATTTTCCAACGCCACTGGACCCGCCAACAACGACAACAGTTTTGCCATCAAAGCGCATTTGGATTCTTCGCTGTGTAAGGCTCGATTGCGGACAGTTCGCAAGCAAGATTAACGGCATCTACCAGATCATTGCCACCACGTCCTTGCGCTTGCAGAATACGGTAAATCGAGAGGCCCAGATTGTTCAACGGCATCGAAACTTTGAGGTCACGCGCCAAGTCTTCACAAAGCCGTAGGTCTTTATGCTGTAGATTGACAGAAAATCCAGGCGCATAGTTTTGTGCCCTGATCCGTGGCGCAAAGTAGTTTTCTAACCAGTAACTATTAGCATCTGTATGTGCGAATGTCGTCAGCATCGCCTCTAGATCAATGCCTGCAGCTTTACCCAAAGCAAATGCTTCTGCTGCCACCAGATTGTGTAGTCCAGAGATATAGTTGCTGATCAGTTTAACGATGCTTCCCGTCCCAGCTGGCCCGAGCAACAGAGGGTGCTGACCAAGAACATCCATCAACGGCAATGCCTTTTTGAACGATACTTCGTCAGATCCAGCCATGAAAGTCACATTGCCGTTTTTTGCGCCATCAACACCTGCGCTCATCGGCTCACCGCCACTAACAGGCGCTTCAACGTAATGCAGTGACGCGTTTTGGGACGCCTTGTAATTGTGACGCGCCGTGTCTGGGTCAATTGTACTGAGATCCAGAATAACCGCCCCGGATTTCGCAGAAGATAGAAGCGGTCCGCGTTCTGAAAATACAGATCTGCTTGCTACGGGGTCTGGCAATGCAAGCAAGATAAAATCAGCATTCGTGACGGCGCTTGCAACGTCATCATGGAATACTGCGCCCAAGTTTTCGACCTCAGAGCGCTTGCTGCTGTCCGTGTCATGAACGTGGACTTCGTTGAATTCGGTTACCAAGTTAGTAAGGTATACCCGGCCTATGGACCCTAAGCCGATTTGTGTAATTATCTGTGACATAGCAATTGCTCCGCTTCAGTTTTGGCGTCTCGACGGGTGTCGAAGTGCCGTTGACTGCGACTAACGCGGTATGTATGATTTTTAATAACGAATAATTTAGAACTAAGAATTTAGGAATTCTAATGGATCGAGATTTTGACACTTTGGTCTTACGCACCTTCGTTGCGGCGGCCGAATGTGGTGAATTTGCGCATGCTTCACGGGTGGTTGGTCGTTCTCAAGGTGCCGTCAGCATGCAAATCCAAAAACTCGAAAGAGTTGTCGATCAAACGCTTTTTCTGCGCGGCAAGTTGGGCGTCTCACTCACGGACGCAGGTCGCCGTTTTCTGCCCCACGCAAAAAATATCTTGGATGCAAAGGACCATGCTTTGCGGGAAATGACAGGGTTTGATGTGGAAGGTGAAGTGCGTGTCGGGATGCCACAAGATTTTGCGGAGACCTTCCTCCCTGGCATTCTGGGTGCGTTTGCAAGGTCACATCCATCCGTCCAATTAACCGCACATGTTGATCGAAACGTGGACCTTGGCGAAGCTGTACGCCGAGGGAACCTTGACATCGCTTTGACCTTTGGCCTTCACACAATCACCGAAGGAGAGGTGCTTGCAGAAATTCCTGCAGTCTGGATTGGACCCAAAGAATACCGTGTGAACGATAAAAAATGTGTCCCACTCGTCGCGTTCAACGCACCGTGTATATTTCGCGAGATTGCCGAGAACAGTTTGACCAATAACGGATTGCAGCACTTTGTTTCGATGAACAGTGCAAGTTTGCAGGGGCTGTGGACGGGCATAAATGCGGGTTTAGGCATTGCTGTCAGAACGCTGATCCAACTTCCTCCGCATCTTGTCGTCTTGAGTAGAGAGACTGGCCTGCCGCCTCTACCATCAGTAAAAATCAGACTGCACCATGCAGAACATATTACCAGCGAAGCCGTGGTTAGGCTGAAGAGCATTCTAAAAGAAGAGATCGCGGCTCATCTGCCGATGAATTTCATGCAGTAGTGGCAGCTGACCAACACCTAGCCCATAGTTGGTCTACAAAAGTAACTGCGGTGCCTTACCTGACGTAACAAAATGACTGATCAAAGCGGACATTCGTGCGATGCGCAGCATCGATCAAAGCGGGATCTTTTTCCTCTTTCGCTGCGATCTGCGCGAAGGACCGCTTTGCCGATTTTGGGTCAGTTGATGACGAGAAGGTCAAAATCACCTAACGTTTCATAGGGGCAGGCCGTCATTCCATTCGCGGTCGTCGGCTTCTCAGTCTGTACCGCATGACCATTCTACATGAAATTTCTGTTCTGCAAATATCCTCGGGGCTTTGGGGGCAGACAGCCCCCAACGGAGGCTATCGCCGCCAGGCTTTTCTTACTGACGATTATTCGCCATACAGAAACTCACCTCTAATTGGTCTTCCAATTAAATTTACCAGTTGGGGCGTGCTCAACACAGTGCCCCGAAGCATCGAACGTGGAATGCGTCCCGAGCTAAGATTGAATTCATCGCCTTGGATCAGGGCAGTCATATCTCGCCCAAATACTGTGCTTGGCCTGCACTCCCATCGACCACCAAACTGCTGTGTGACTGGGTTGTAAGACCGATTGGGATATCGAAAGCAGATGGAAGCACTCGCATCGGAGGTAGCGCCCGCCTCAATCTTCCATTCGCTTAGTACGGCCACTGTATTGCCTGGATACCAAAGATAGGCTTTGCCGTTTGGGCGAAAGAATTCGATCTGTGTGCCGTGGCCTGGTCCATCGAATTTTGCTGTACGCCCTGCCAATTGCCGTCGCATTTCAGCAGGGTTTTGAGAGAAATTAAAACGTTCAACTGTAGAGTTTGGGCGAACCGCTGTTGATGGGCTGCATGAAGCGAGCATGAGCGCCATTAAAACGCCAAGTAATCCGACTAATTTGATCTGCACTACAATCCCCTAAAATGTATTTTTATCAACTTATCAATGGAGTGATGGCTTGTGTTTTACGGATCGGCGGCGGGGAAGGGAAGAGCCTCATAAGTTGATTACGACCGAAGATGATACGACGCGACAAACTGTTCGAGCCAAATGATTTTATCAGGCGCACGACGACGGGGCTATTGCTATGCTATATCCCTGTGGTTGTGGCGACCGACCAGAGTTGATGCTGTTAACCGAGGTGAGCCCCTCGTGACGGTTGCTAGTTGACGAAAAAGTATGCCCAGTCTTAAGCCTTCGGTCTGGCGAGAGAAGGAAGTGTGGCAGTCATTTTTTGTTGAAGGCGGGTCGTATTGTCTGGTGTGAGGAACTGACCAAAGGCGCAAAAGCCCTTGTATGTGATATTCGGCCTATCGCCAAACCGTCTAAGAACCGCTGGCTGAATGTCCGCTCCATCGACTTCGCCATGTTTGGTTCAGTCGCAAAGTTTTTTGGTCATTCCTTTGTTGGCTGATTTTGCGACACGGGTGCGAAACAAGCAAACAGCAGGGTGTTGTCCGTAACGGTTGATTTCAAAGGTAGCCATTACCCTAAAAGGGTGATCTTGTATGCGGTGTTTTTCTATGTTCGATATGGCGTGTTTCTGACCCCACTAGATACGGAGCATTCTGTGACGGTCATCGCCGCCGTGATTGTGGAAGAGCTGATTGCTGAAGGCCGTTACCATGACGCTATGGCCGTGGCCGATATCCTGATCGAGCATTACCCGATGTTCGCTTACATCATGGTG
Organism: Pseudoruegeria sp.; assembly: GCA_039972875.1. Classification (GTDB taxonomy): domain Bacteria; phylum Pseudomonadota; class Alphaproteobacteria; order Rhodobacterales; family Rhodobacteraceae; genus Pseudoruegeria. The sequence continues at coordinate 18,249 of JBDWMA010000018.1, read as the reverse complement.
AAAAAAGCTACGGCCTCTTACCATCTGCTGCGCACGGAATTTCACGAGAGATATCCAACAGCACAAGACGTACCGGAAGATCAGCGCCCCTATCTGGCCTACCTTCAGCGGGTCAATCAGGGCATGTTTGACAGAGCAGAATCTTTGGGTTGGCGACCGCTGCAAAGATAGGGTAAGGTCCGCTTGTAATTACACGTTTTAGGGGAGTGATCATGTTCCGCATTTTGCAAAAACTAATTCTAGCAATATCGGTTTGTTCAATCATCGCTGCCCCAGCTCAGGCAATGTTTATTCAACCTGATTGGCTCGATCCGACAGAACCCGGTGTAGGCACAAACCGATATTCCTACAGCTACAACGATCCAATTAACAACCGTGACCCCAACGCAAATGTCATCGCGGCACCCACCTTTGGACCAGCGAACCCATATCGCACCCAGTAACTGAACTGCGCCCCATGTAAGTTTGCCGACTCTGATCGAGAGCGGCGGCGAACTCATCATCGCTCCAATTCGGATTTTTTCGCGTGCCATTTATTTCTCCAATTTCTCGTCGTCATTTGATGAAGCAAGGCCCGTTAGTTCTGCGTTATCACCGTTACGGAGAACAAAAGGCAGGAAAGGCGCACCCAAAAAAAATGTATGCACCGGAACGCAGTATTTGCGCTGGATGGATTTTTTGATCAGACTGAGTCTGTCATGGGGTGTGTCTTTTTCTTTGTTGGCACCGCGAAATTGGGGGGGGGCCCGGAAGTGAAATGCACTGTTCATTGTTCCGGTACCTTTCGCGTGATCGCGGACGGTGGCCGGGATATGACCCCTACCAGCAAAACGGTCTGCGCTATATTGGCGGTGTTGGCCACATCTGCTGATATGACGACTTCGCGCGCAACATTGCAGAATCTATTCTGGGCAGGATCAAGCGCCAGCCATGCCTCGGGCAGCCTGCGCAGCGCGCTTCACGTCTTGCGGTATGCGTCTGACGGCGCGTTTGCGGACACGGTCGTCGCCTACAAGCACCACGTAACCCTGGACCCGCAAGTGTGGAATGTGGTTATCGATGGCGACAGGAGCACGTTTCTGGAGGGTTTCGACCTCAAAAGCCTCAAGGGGAATACTGAAGCATTTGAAGACTGGCTGCGCGATATGCGCATGGACCAAAACGGTGCAGACCGATGGACAGAAGGCGGGTCCGTGTCGCCACCTGGATCAAACGAACGGGATATTGCAATCTGTATTGTCCCGGTGGACCGCAATTCCGCACCACAGGCCCGTGTAGCCGAGGCAGATCACCTGATTGATCAATTCATGTCCGCGCTTGCACTGCGTTCTATGGTGACGTTGTACGATTTGCGCGGCACGGTCCTGGGCGAAGGTGCGCTTTCTCCGGATGACACGCGCGTTCATGCCTTTGTCCTGAAGACGGCATTGTTCAGAAGCGCCGGCAGCTACTTTCTGCGCCCCAGCCTATTCGAGGCCAAAACAGGGAAAATCATAAAAATATTTCAACCGCTTGAGTTGGAAGGTGCGCAAATCAAGCATGAGGTCATCCATGCGACTGAACAAATTCTGGACGCGCTGAGCACCTGTTTTCGCGACACACCGGTCGTGAATTTGCTACCTTGGGCGACCTTGTCGTCTTTGTTCTCTCTGGAAGCAAAAGCGTTGATCAGAACAGAGGCTGAAATTGACCGCCTGTTGGCAGCAACCGGATTTGCCGTGTTGAACTGCCTCAAGATATTCCTTCAGATTTTCAAAGAGAACGAGGGCTTAGCCAACCCACTGGAACCTGACATTCGCGGGTTGGAACAGGCGTTGTCCGGCGTGCCGACCAGCGACCCGCTGCGCCCTTTATGCGAAAGCCTGATCGGATACGCGGCGCATATGTTGTGCGCGAAAAACGACCTGAGCCAGTTTTTGCTGAACACTGCGGACAACCGTGCGCCGGGATTTGCCCTTAACCTTGATCATCTGGCTGTTCTGAACCTGTCAAACGGCAATATCGCTGCGGCCAAGGCAGCTCACCGCCGGTGTATGCAAGTGAGCGAACTCAGTTCTTGGCGCTATAGCTATGACATAACCGGCGCCATGATTGCCTTGGCCGAAGGGGATTTTCACAACGCGCTTCGCCACTCGAACATTTCACTGCTACAGCGTCCGCGCTTTGTCGGAGCATTGCGATATTCAATGATCGGCTTCGCCATGAACCGGAGCGAGGAAAACGCACAATTGATGAAGCGCCGGATCCTGCAGCTTCGACCGGACTATGATTTGTCCGGTTGGGCCGAAGGCTTCCTGCGCAGAAGCGAACCGAAATTTGGAAATAACGTCGCACTAACGCTGCGCGAATACGATCTGATTTAGGGTCAAACACAAAAGGGAAAACCATGCCAAATTTGGTGTCACAACAGCTTTTGAGCGCAAAACTTGTCGTGCGTGATCAACAGATACGGTCCATTCCACAAGCCGTACTCGATACAGACCAACTTGCAGCACTCATTGATGAACAAAGAGCGAATGGCTCTGACCTCATCGACATGTGGCACCTCTACCAGGCCGCTCTGCCCAGAACAGAGAATTTCGGCGGCACGCCAATTTCGTCGGTGCGCGGCGGTGGTCGATTGCACAAGGGTGTTTCGCTTCACAAGGGGCTGCACAAATCGCTCCACAAAGGCCTGCATAAAGGTTTGCACAAAGGCTTTGCCGGCGGGGGCGCGAGTGGGATCGGTCAGCAATGGCCAGAGATACTGCCTCCCTGGTTGGAGTTGCGCCGCCTTGAGCAAGAAAGGATCAGCATGGGTTGGGACAAGCTGGACGAAGACGGCCTTCTTGAGAAACCCAAAGGAACTCAGGCATTGATCGCGGAAACCGAAGAAATCATCAAAAAGCAAACAGCCTTGCGGCAAAGCAAGAACGCATGGCGGCGCGCGCGGATCGAAATCGAGGCCACCAACGATCTTTCGGCCTATATGACCGCGATCGGTGCGGATGAAACTGGTGCGGGCACGCAAACCGCGCATCTGTTCCAAAAAATCCTCTGGCTCGGCAACGTCATCGGGCTTTACTATAAGGAACGGTTTGCCGTTGATCGCCCCCACGTGCTGAACGCCCGCATCGAACCGTATATCCCGGTGCCTGCGTTTTCGTCCTACCCCTCGAACCATGCGTTTCAATCGTTTCTGATTGCAGAAGTGTTCGCGCGTGCGGTGCCCGAACATGGCGGGTTGCTGGCGCTCTACCGTGCGGCAGGACAGGTCGCCGTAAATCGGGAATATGCCGGTTTGCATTACCGGTCAGACACCAAAGCGGGTCAGCAGCTTGCGCGTCTTTGCGCACCGATGCTGGAGAAGATTCTGAATGAGCACATCCTGCTCGTGCGCAAAGAATGGTATTGAGGGAACAAGAACATGTCAGACGAAAATGATGGAAAATCAGATGCGATGGCCTTGCTCCAAGGAGCAATCGACACACATCCAAAGGGTCGAGACACGCGCCCAAGCTTTCATGCTCTTTGGCACCTCAAGGCTCTGAATGTCGTCGATAACTTGACAGAATTTGCCTCGACCGCATGGGACGAGGCGGAAACCACTGCCAAAACCAAAGCGCCGGTGATCGTGGTCATGGATACCCCGCTTGACTATGAACACCCAAATCTTGAGGGGGTCATTGAACGGGCGTTAATGTGTGATTTCTCGGTCTTTTCCGACGGGGCCTTTCCGGTCGCGACGGAACAATTGGGCGGTAATTTAGATTCGGAACGCGGGCGCAGGCAGGCCGTGATTGCAAAACTCGCGGACCATCAAAACCCACCGGCAATGCCAATAGAGTCCGACAGAAAATCGCAGCTGACGCGTCATGTGCCCGGCGCCCATGGAACAGCCGTGTCGGGTCTGATCGCTGCGCGCCCTGATTTTGTCGGCTATCAAACTCCTGCATATCTTGGGGATGAGGGCGAAGATTCTGAGCTTAATTTTGCGATACTGAGTTATGCCGGCATCAACCCCTTTGCCCGAATTGTTCCCGTCACGCTGTCCGCTGCGCCATATCCTGACATGGTCAACGGCGCGCTCGACTACATCAAGGCGATCGATCCGGATATTATCGTGATCGCAGCTGCCTGGGCCGAAGGCGCGGATCTAAATCGGCCCATCGCAACCAATGAAGAAGGAGCGGTTTTGCAATTGGGTGCCGCAGAAGCGGACGCGGACGCATGGAAGGATGTCAGTGATAAGCTGATCGCATTGAGCAAAGACACGATTGTTCTTTGCGCTGCTGGAAATGAGAATACTTCGGAGCTTGCTTATCCTGCATCGCTGCACAAAGATGATCGTGGCGAAATTTACGCAATCACAGCCTGCGATGTGAACGGCGAACCGTTGTCGTATTCGCCCCGACCTGAGACGCATGCGCGTGTCCTTGCCACGCTCAGCAGTCCCTTGCCGAACGATGATCAAGTTTCTACGGTGCTTGATCGGTTCCGGTATGTCTTGCCCGAGCTCCGCAAGACCCATGTCTCGATGGACATGGTAGCCACCGTTGACCCTCGAGACATCATCTCTCTAGACCCAACCGGCAGCCAAGGATACAACCCAAGCCCTTATCCCGGTCAGGTTTCCGACCACGGTACCTATCTGGAAATCGGGTCCCTGTTTACGCGTTTCTCCGGTACGTCTGCAGCCACAGCGATTGCAGCTGGGCTCGCAAGTCTCGCATTGATGCATGAAGGTGGTTCGGCGGGAAACGAAACAGAGCCGAGCAGTTGGCTCGATTTAGGGCAAGCGCAATCGCTTTGGGCATCCCGCGTTATCAAGGAGGGCATCTAAGCCCACGTCTTGCCGCCTTGTGGTGTTTGTTTGTGGTCTGACAGACCATGTTCCGTAGGCTATGGCTGACCGCAATAGCCCAGGATCGCGAAGCACATGCTATGGCACCACTCTATGGGGTATTTCGAGTTTCCCGTAAACTTTGATTGCGTTCGGTGTTTCCGCGCTGACCGGGTTTCCGGCGGGATCAAAATACTTGGGCATTGCCTTGGATAGGGCACGCAGAATCTTAGCGTAGCCTTGCGGATTTCGAAACGTGAAGCATCCATTGCTACCTTCGCCAAAATGCAGCCGGATGCCGTCGCGTAGAGAGAACCCTTCCACGGTAAAGTCATCAATCGAGTTGTATAACAGCGCAGACCGGTCGTCGCGATACAGGGACAGCCACATGTGCTTGCCCGCCATCGCTCTGTAGCGTTCTCGGCCCTTCAATTGCAAAACGCGTTGAGAGGTGAGTTCGCGCAGGATTTCTTTGGGCGGGCTCTGTTTGCCGTTTGAGGTGATATACCAAGAGCCAGCAGGGATCTCTCCGTTTTCTTTGTTGGCTGGGATCGGCAGACTATTCCCAGCCAGTCTTCGACCCGAAAAGATCTGGATCGTGGCGTCCGGCGTGACATCGCCTGCCACGCGGACTTCAATGAGTGGGCCGTTCCCACTATCCCGGACGGCCTGCAGAACAGGCAGGCCGGTGGTTTTCATGACGGTGGGCGGTTTCAGAAAGTCGTAGGTGCCAAGATCAAACATATCGCACCAGACTCCCGGGCATTTGCGCGATCATCACGTCGCTTGGGGCGGTCGCATCTAGGGCCATCGTATAGCGCGATACGCCTTCGTTGATTTCGAGCGTACCAATGATCGAAGCCCCGATCCGGTAACTCCAAGTGCCAGGCTGCACGGTTCCGCCAACCTCGATTGTCAGCTCAGCGTCACCCGTTTTGCTGTGTGAAACATTATGATGCGTGCGGATTGAGGTATCAGGCTTGGCGTCGCGCTCGGTCATGGAGGTTATGACATCAGCGAGCTGCTTTTCGACCTCTAGCTTGCGCATGTCCACGGCATAGGTTTCAAGGCCTTCGGTCGCACCCGTACTTGCATCGGCGTAGACAGCCGCTGAGGGGCTTATGACCAAATCCGGTTCGATCGGTCGGCCCGTTGCGACAAACCTCTTGATCGTTGCGTCAAGATCGACGTCTTCGGACGGGTCGAACGCGCGCATCTCTGCCTCTGCAGCTTTGACCATGAAGGCTTCGACAGGCTCTATCTCCATCGTCTCTTCACTAGCGGCAACCTCCGAGGAATAGTCTTTGATGGTGTTCAAAAAGTCCTTCCTCAGCTTCGTAACAAATCTAGTTGCCAGCTCGCCGGCCTTTGCACGCATCTCCGCACGAGTTGGCAACGCACCTGCTTCGGCCAGCTCCGGTCGGAACTCCAGCCCCATCTCAATCATACGGGCAATATCAGCCCCGACGCTGCCCAAAAATTCCGGCAACTCTTCTTTTGAAAAGGTGCGGACATCGCGGATATCCGTGCCATCAATCAGTTCGAATGGAGAAATGTAGCTAAAGCCAATATCTTCGAGATAGGTTGCCGAAGCAAAGACGTTGTTGATCGCGAAATAGTTGACGTTCATCGTTCGTCCGACATTTGGGTTGGAGACTTGGCCAGACGAGCTGGAAACGGCCTCAAGTTCTTCGCGGCTCAGCTCGCGGGCGACAATTTCGCTACGAGAGGATTTACGCATTTTGCTGATAGCTTGCGTGGTCAGCTTGTTTAGGCTCTTGGCAAACTGTCTGGCGGTTTTCTTAGACGTCCCGCTTGCGCTCCCGCCAGCAGAAAACGCACCATAAGAACCCGAAGCCTTTACGCTCCAGCTCTTGGTTTTCTCAGACGTATTCTCGCGCTGAAACTCGTTTTCGACCGAACTGACTGTGTCATAGGAACTTGACGATTCCGCTTCGAAGTTTTGCGTTGATTTCAACTCATTTTCACGCAGTGACGAACGCGTTGTCTTAATGGAAATGTCACGCACCTCGCCAGGCAACAGGTTGATGCTGGACAAAAGCTCCCCCAGCTCCATCCCCAGCCAACGGAGCTTGTACGAGATCTGCTCCTCCAAGTAGAACTCAGGCATTGCCACAATTCGCCGTCCGCGTTTCGGCCTGCGGATCACGTGATAGCCGGCGATCACGTCTTCACCAAACAGGCTTTGACGATAGACCGGCATCAATAGCACACAGGTCTTTTGGTAGAGCGGGTCAATGTCGCAGCGATCCAGAATGCTGCTAAGCGAGCGGCCGTCTTCGGCTTCATAGCCACCCGCAACGCTTTGCAAGATAGCCACGTTCTGGCCCTTAAGATCGTATTGGATGAAGTCGCTCAGGATGGAATCCTGGCTCTCGACCTTCTTGTACTCAACCGTTTCAGCGGACCTGTTGACGCGGTGCACTTCGGTCCAACGCTTGGTGCTGCGCAGGAACCTGCGTCGCGACCGATGCACAATGTGCTCCTCGACCCAGCGTGTGACAAAACGGGTCGTCTGGAACATGTCGCCGGGCTGATAGTTTTTCTCAGCTTGCTTTACCCCGCGAATGATCGGTGTCACAGGGCGCGGCTGGTCCAGCAGTGTATACCCCTTTGAAGCGGCATAGCCGATCAAGGTCGAAACAGACCGGCGCAACCGCGAGATTTCTTGGTTGAGTCCCTGAACCTCGCTGGAAAACGCGCGCAGTTTGACGTAGTTGTCCTCCCCTTCAAGAATCCCTTCCAACTTGTCCCGTAACTTCACATTGACACTGCGTTCGGAATTAAGAAACGGATAGCGTTGCAGTATCGCTCCAACCCCAAGATCAATGAACTCGTGCTCTGATCGCTGCTCTTCATCTTGAGGATAGACCCTTTTGACGCTGTGCACGCGGGATTGCCATGTGTCGTCATAGCGCTGCGCGTCCCCGTCATTTGGAAAGCTCTCAGCACTGAAGCCATCATCATCTTCGGTTTCCAGAAGGTAGTAGAGGACTGTTTTGGGCCGCACAGCTCCAAGGGACCCATTCGGATGCGCGACAGCAATAACAGAGCCGGGCGCAAGTTCTTGGGTTCCGCCGCCGGGTAGCGGGCAGAACAATTGCGGCAACCAGTCTTCGTGCTCTGGCGGTATTCCAGCCGCTGGCGGGTAGTCCTTGATGTTATTGCTCGCACGTATGGCAACGGTATCGCGAGCCGCTTCCGGGTTTGAGACCCAGATGTTTTCCAGCAAGTACCGGATGCTTTGCACGGCGTTTTTCTGTCGCCAGTTGTCTGCTGCATCGCCATCGAATAGCTCCGCAATCCAATTGAGGGCAGTTGCATTCACTTCTCTGGATCGGCGGAACCGAAACGGTGGGGCAGAGGACATATAGTCCTTTTCGAGTTGAGACCAGATTTTGGACTGAGTGATCTCAGAGGGACTTTGGATTAAAAGGTGTTTTGTCAGAGTTTCGGTCATGGAAAGGTCCTTTTTAAGATCTGAGAAGGGAGGTTTCAGCTCAGTGGGCTGCCAAAAACTTTCGAAAGCTGGTTGAACGCGTAAGGTGCAAAAAGGGCCGAGCCGCCGCCGATGTAGGGCCAAAGCTGCCCAAGTTGTTCGATGCGCTTGGTGTCTTCTGGATCGTTGATCGCAAAAAAGACCCAAATGCCAAGACCTGTGATGAACGCCGCCAGCCCAATAGAGCCAATACTGCCAGCGACGCGGCTAAAGCTGATCTTGCCGTCAGGGTCGTTTTTTTCGGTCAATGCGCCCGTAATCAGAGGTTTTGAGGCCTGATTGACCGGTGACATGAGTGTCGCGGAAACAAGGCGCAATCCCCAGAATAGAACGCCAAGCATGACCAGGACGGGGAGCCAGATTGAGGGATTGAAATTCTCCATGGAAATCTCCGCTGTTCAAGTTTCGATCACCGGAAAGATGAACCGCAGCCGTTAGGAGTCCGTTAGTTCGCGATTGGCGCGAGATGTGCTTGAAGTAATTAATGAAAATGCGGCCATAATGCACCCATCCTAGCCGCACCTTCAAAGTGTTGCCGCGGGCTCAATGCCGGCGGTGTGCAGGTAGTCTCGGTTGACCATCTTCCGCCGAAGGTCCGAAGTGTCGGCAAATTCCTAGTTTGCGATTAGAGCAACGAATGTCAGAAAATCAATCATTGGCCAACACGATGCTATATTACCGCAAGTACAGCTAAGTTGTGTTTGAAAAGGCCATCTACGCGCTTTCAAATCTTTATATAACCATAACCAGTGTTTCTGGACAAAAACTGGTCGAACTCCGGCGTCTCTGGGATGAGGGCCGCAACATTTTTTGGTGAATATCAAAGAGCTAGAATATATAAAATCAAAGCGGGCATACAATTTACAAATCAGCCCCCGGGCACCATCGGAAGTTCGATTTCCTAATATTTTGAAAGCTCATTGGTCTCGTAGTTTGGACGATTTCTGGACAAAAAAGATGGATGATTGGCGCGGTCTCCCGTGGCTCTGGGTATGCAGTCTTGGTACAAATCTTGGTACGTTCTTGAGCGAGGCCAAGTTTGATTTTTCCGACATGTTGCTGCTAAGGTGTTGAAGGTAAACTGTTTCTGGTCTATTTTAAGATAATGAACGGGTGAAACGCGCAATCCCTTCGTCTCCGCCATTCTTTCGAACGAGCGATTTTCCTCTTTGGTGCGATTTATCTTCATGTTCCCCGGTAATCCCCTCAAAGCGGCCGTTTGTTCACTGCGCAGCATCATGTACTTTGGGCTCAAAACGGACCTTTGCTGCGGGATTAACGAACGGCTGTTTTTCTCATTCTGGTTCAACTGTGACAAGTTGGGTCAGGTTTGTGACGGAAAAGTCAAACATAGGTGACGCCTCACAACAATGTGGAATGTCGCGCAGCTTTGCGGACTTGGTTGCCATTCATGTGAGGTTCGTTCTATCCTGATCGAATGGCGATATTAGTTTCTTTTTCGGGTCTTCCTGGGGTCGGCAAGACAACAATTTCAAAGAGCTTATCTGTGCGGAGCAAGGCCCTACACCTTCGAGTGGACTCTGTGGAGGCCGCACTCAAAAAAAGCGCCCTGAGCATTCATTGCGTAGAGGATGCAGGTTATTTGGCAATCGCTTCAATCGCAAAAGACAATCTTCTGCTTGGATTTGACGTAATCGCAGATACAGTGAACCCAATTGAAATCACTAGAGAGTTGTGGACGTCAACCGCTGCTGCGGCCACTGCCCAACTCCTAAATGTGGAAGTCATCTGCTCAGATACAAATGTCCATCGGCAACGTGTCGAAACCCGCAACAGCGACGTCGAGGGGCTTGTAATGCCTGATTGGAAGGCCGTGTCTAAACGTGAATTCGAACAGTGGCGCACTGGCCGAATTATTGTGGACACGAGTGCTAATAGCATCAAAGAATGTGCCGAGATTATTGCATGCGAAATGGAAACGTTGAGGTCGATCCGCGAGCGCATCTAGGTCGATCCCCTTTGCCGCTTCGCGCAGTCGTGCCGCAAAATCCTGCGGGGCCTGCGATGCTTCCCGCTCCGGCACATCAACGTCCTGCGCCTTTTCACGGCCCGGCCGCGCTTCCCATGCGTCTCGCAACCGCTCAGCAAGATCAGGTTCTTCCTCACGACCACCCGCTAGTGCGGAATGGCTCGCCTTTCATCCAAATGACAAAAAGCAAAATCGCCCCTTTGACGAAAAACTATTAAACGACCTTGTCACATAGTCTATGTCAGCCGACTTTGCTGCACAGCAGAAATAGACATGTTAGGCTCGCAGCCGCCGTTAGATCGCCCGCAGCATATCCAGAATGTTGGCCGTTGATCTCCGAAAGGGACGGCCCTTACCGGACGTTCGCCCACCACTTCCAATGCTGCGCTACGGCCCGTCGAAGCGGCCGTTCGTGGATATTGCAGCATTTTGATGTAGGAATGTCGGTCTGCGGACAAAGCGACCAGGCCCCAAATCTCGACGAAAGTCCGCATTTTGAGCTTCAATATTTGGGTTATCGCAATGATGGCGGATTGCAGGAATTCGCTGCGAATGCAAAATGTTTGCTCCATTGTTAAAGTGCAGACATTTAGACGACATCCCTTCGTGAAAAATCATTCATCAACTGGAAGTGTTAGATTTAACCCCATACGCCCCCCATCTGGGTAAATGGTTTGGCCTGTCAGATACGAGCTGTCGTCTGTTGCAAGAAAAACTGCGACACTTGCGATCTCTTCCGGCTTTCCCGGTCGTCCCAGCGGCGTGCGTGAGAGAATGCGATTTTTCAGATCTGCCCTTCCGAAAATAGTTTCCATACGCTCCTCGTCCAGAATGGTTCCCGGCCCAATTGCGTTCACCCGGATATTGTGCTTGCCTAGCGAAATTGCCATGACATTTGTCAGCTGAGTAGAGCCAGCTTTTGCCACCGCGTAGGGGGTCAGTGTTGGGATGGCGATGCGCGCATTGATCGAAGACATGTTGATGATTGTCCCGCCACCACCCTGTGCGATCATCTGGCGCGCCACCGCCTGACCACATAAGAACTGCGATTTGAGATTAAGACGGATCACCCTGTCAAAATCTTCTTCCTCGACATCAATAAACTGAACGAGCTTGTTGTGGCCGCCAACATTTGAGACCAAGCAATCAATACGGCCAAATTTGCCTACGGTCTGTTTGACCAAGCGCAGGACATCATCCTTCACAGTGACATCGGCAATACAGAAAGGCATACTAAGCTTGCTTGCGACTTTGGACAAAGCTTTCTCATCGATGTCGTTCAACATTACGTTTGCACCTTCGGCGACAAACCGCGCTGCAATTGCTGTCCCAATACCTTTGGCTGCGCCGGTGACAATCGCCGTTTTTCCCTGCATTCTCACGGTCAATTTCCACATTCCGACAATTTAAGAAAAAGTACATTTGACATACGGATTAATCTTTTGATTTTTCGACGTTTGATTTTATTTTCTCAGCGAGAACCAAAACGTTGGGTTCATTGAAAAATTGGCCGTGCGTGCCAGGGATCATGTTCAAGCTATAACCATGTGGATAGGCACGGTCATAGTTGGCCAACCCATTGTCGTATCGTTTATGGGGGTTTAGAAAGCTATCTTCGCCGTAGATGAAAGCCAACCGCCCAACATATTGCGGAAACCTCGCTTGTTCCATCAGTATAAGAAGCCGGACATCACGACCTTGCCTTTGCAAAATAACGGCAACGGCATGGGCCACCTGTCCCCCCTGACAATTTCCCCCGAAATAGAGTGTACCTGTCGGATAAAATTTGTCTATTTCCCATGCGTAGTAGTCACTAAGTGCCTTTAGGTTTTCGTCCGAATACGTCATGACAAGATGGCCCGAGCGCATGCCATGAACACGGAAAGTCGAGCCAAGTGCGGTTGCCAGTTTTGCAAGTTCATCGCCCGATTGCAGGCACCAAAATAAATTATGTTCGGCCTCAAGCGGGCCTGCTGAAACAATAAGCGACTCTGGTTCGTGACGCATTCCTACCCAGCTGCTCGTGAACTCTTTCTGTTTGAAATAGATCTCATTGCTCAAGGATGTCTTGACACGACAACGGGTTTCATTCGCTGTTGACGCGATCAATTCATCCACCAGCCGGGCCATAGAACGCAGATCGGTGATCACACCAAAAAAACCGGGTGGAACAGAAATGTTAAACTCAACTTCAACGTCCAATGTCAGCATGACCTGCTTTAATGAATCACCGCCAAGTCCATCAAAACTGTGGATTTGGCCGATAGGGTGGTCAGCTTTCAGAAGTGATTGCCATAAGTTGGCAAGGCGTTTTTGTGTGTCATTAATTGGCGCAATGAATTCTGCCTGCGGAAAGGCCTTGTGCCGATGCCGTCTTGCGACTTCTACCCGATCTTTTTTGCCGTTCAGCGTCATCGGGATCTCTTCGATCATGATAAAAGCAGATGGCATCATATAACTTGGTAGACTACGTGCGAGGGCGTTATTGATGTCGCATGTGCCATCAGGTGTGTTATCTCGAGTTGTTGTGTAAAAGGCGACAATTTCACTACTGTGTTCAGTGCGCTCAATACAGACAACTGCGCCAGCGACACATTCAAGCCGGGTAAGGGCGTTCTCGATTTCCTCCAGTTCAATGCGATTGCCACGGATCTTAATCTGGTTGTCGATACGTCCAATAAACTCGACTTGACCGTCCGCTCGAAACCGGCCCAAATCGCCCGTTTTGTAGGCCTGAACCGGCGCGCCACTCACACCCTTAATAATAGCAAAGCGGTCTTGGTAGGTATTTGCATCGCCAAGATAACCCTCGCAAACGCCAATGCCGCTGAGAAAAATATTCCCAATTTCACCTTGTTTAACCGGCCCTCCGTGAGAGTTCAAAATTTGCAAATCCACATGTGCCAAAGGGTGCCCGATACACACGTCATCGTCCTTTGAAAATTGCCATGCGGTGCTATAGATCGTCGCCTCGGAAGGCCCATAGGCATTGATAAAATTGCAGATCTGGGACATTGCGTTGGCCAGATCCTGCGAACAGACCTCGCCCCCTGAGACGACGGTTTGCAAGCTTTTCATCTTTGATTGCGATAGCGTCGAAAGAACGGATGGCGTTGCAAAAAGATGCGTAATCTCGTTTCGGTTTATGAAATCACGAAGTTCTCGACCTAACAGGGTGCGTCTGGTTTCGGGGATGTACAACGTGCCACCAGCTGCGAGCGTCAGCATGATTTCGGCAATGGACGCATCAAAGTTGAGGGACGAATTGAGCACCGTCTTCACCCTATTTGTCAGATCGAACCTTTTCATCGCGGCCGATTGCAGCGCCGAGAGGGCCGCATGTGTGGTGGGAATACCTTTCGGCCAGCCGGTAGTTCCGGACGTAAAACAAATGTGAGCGACGTCACCCGCTTGTGGCTCAACGTTCAATTTTGGTTTGGTCGAAATGCGATTTTTCGAATTGCGGATACAGTCCAAGATCATAGCCTCGAAATGAATTTTTGCAGGGTGTTGCAACCCGGCGTCGATGCGTGATCCATTCTGAGTGATAAGTAGGTCGGTGCCTGCTACATCCATCATGAAGGTCAAACGATCCGGCGGGAGTTTTTCATCTAAAGTCAGGCAGGTGCCGCCCGACCGCAAAACCGCTATGTGAAGAGACACCTGATCGATGGATGGCGGCAGGCCGATTGCCACAACACTGCCCGAACCGATCCCACGCGCTCGCAAATTATCCGATAGTTTCTGAGAGATTACGTCCAATTCTTGATAAGTGATGCAAGCTGCCCCACAAGTTACAGCAACTGTAGACGGGGCCGCTAAGAAGTTCTGCTTGATGAGTGTAAGCGCATTTTCCGTCCTTAAAGACATCGGTATTTCGCTGACTTTTTCGCTTCCTGAGGAAAGGAGCCGCGTGCAACGTGAATGCGTGTCTTTCCCTTCGCGCAACCGCGAAACGGCAAGTAGGACAGTACGCGCGATATCTGCACCGCCAGCCAAAAGTAGGATATCGTCAGGTCTTAGAATCGAAGCCACACTTTCGACCAAATCCTCCGGCGAGGCATTCAATGTGATCGGTGATGCGGTTTTTCTGAAGTGTTCACCAATGATTTGGTTTCCAACGGCCAGTGACGCAGGTTCGCCCCCTGCATCAATCTCCAATAAGTACGCCACATCACAGGTCTCAATCGCTTCCGCATAAGCCTTGGCCAGCCTTTGGGTACGGGAATACAGTTGTGGCTGAAATCCAAGGACCAGCCTTCCTCCGGGTGGCAAAAGTTGCCGTGCCGTTTCGATATTTACGCTCAATGCCGTGGGATGATGCGCGAAATCTTCGATGATGCGAACGCCGTCTATGACGCCATGATCTTTCCAGCGTCGAGCGACGCGCCCAAATGTCGACAAGGCTTTGCTTATAACGGCGAACTCAATGTCAATTGACATGCAAACGGCAATACAACCAAGCGCATTTTCAACCATGTGGCGCCCTGGCACCGGTAAAAAAACGTCGCCAACTTTCTTTCCGTCGCACAGGACAGCGAATTCTGACCCTTGCGGGCTGGTGACTACTTTATTTGCAGAGAATTTGTTGGAATCAGAGATTCCGAAAGTAACGAATTTGCGGGATATGTTTTGCAAAATTCGCTTTACACCTGCATCATCGCCGTTGACGAAAACCTGCCCACTCACTGCAGTCTGATTAGCGAAATTTGCAAAGGCATCATCAAGTGCAGCCTGATTGCCGTAATGCTCGATGTGATCATCGTCGACATTCGTGATAACCGCAAAATCGGTCGCGTAACATGACAGATTGCGAAAAGCTTCGCAGGCTTCAACGACGATTTGCGCACCCTCTGACGCTTTGCCGCTGTTGCTATGCAGGCCGTGAACCTCATCACCAAGAAGGAAAGACGGATCAGCACCAGCACCGAACAATACGGACGCGATCATCGCAGATGTCGTCGATTTGCCGTGTGTACCCGTTACATGAATCGACATCTTTCCGGCACAAAATCGTTGCAAAAAAACAGCCCGTTTAACGACTTCGATTCCCGATTTGCGGGCCTGCGCTATTTCCGGGTTATCCGATGGTATAGCATCACTGGCAACAACGACAGCCGCTCCTTGGACATAAGTACTTTTATGGGAATAGAAGATTGTGGCTCCCCGAGCCGCCAGTTTCGTTGTTGTCTCATTCTGTCGAATATCACTGCCCGAGACTATGGCACCAAGATCAAGAAGATAATGGGCGATCGAGCTCATCCCAACACCGCCAATGCCTACTAGATGCACATGGTAGGGCATGGTTTGGGGGGAATTGACGAGCACTCAGAACCCCCCAATGTCGTTCTTCAAGCTGTACTGTGCGATCGATCCCAATTCAGTCAGTATTCGCTTGCGTCCTAGTTCTGAGCGGAACCAAGTATCTGCCTGAAGGTCGGTGGAATTTATGGTTGGCAACATGACTAGTTTTACATGTTGGGGCCAATGCTTGCGTGCTGTCATCTGAGCGCGGCGCATGTGCAAAGGTTTGCCTGCAATCGCAATAGAATTGATGGTGTTCCATGAAAACTCGGCCTCAATAATTTTTGCTGTTTCCACAAAGTTTTCTAGCGTGTTTGTCGCTGTCTTTTCCAGCGAAATTGCGCTTTGTGGGACGCCCGCCCGCAAGGCTCGATCCTGCAAGCCAGCATATTCTGGCACGAAGTCGTCTGCCGCGCGCATGCCCTTTGGGCCAAAGCCGGTGATTACGATGTTTTTTACAAGATTCGCGTGATAAAGTGAAATCGCTGGATCGATGTTCGTGTATGACGGTGCGCCCAATACAACACAAAGATCAACTGCTTGAGGTAGATCAGCTAGGAACAGGAACCGGGAAATGGCGTCTCTTGAAGAAAAGACGCTCGTATCCGCCGGCATGTCAATTTTCACGTAACAATGGCCCAATAACTGTGTTTAAGATCAGCGGTTTGATACCACGTTTAGGCACCAAACGCCAGAGAGAGATGTCAGATGACACCGACCCTTCCGCCGAGCCCTAGAACAAAGGCCTTGAATGCGCTGCCGTTCCGGCAGGTCGCGCCAATAAACGGCCATCCCAAGCCGACCGATAAAGATTTTGTTATTTGGTTTACGGCCCGCACCGGCTCGACTTGGTTGGGTTCTCTTCTATTTTCAGCCGGCTTTCCGAAGCCAAGCGAATATTTCCATCCGAACAAAATCCTGCGAATTGCGTCATATCTAGGGGTCAATTCTTGGGAAGATTATGTAAATTCGGTGAAGCAAAAGCGCGCTACGCATGGCCTCTTTGCGCATGAAATGACTTTTCAGTTCTGGAAAATGCTACGCAATGAAGGTGATGTGATGAACCACCTTGATTTTTCTGGCCCTTCGGTCGTCTTGTTCCGAGAAGATATCGTCGCGCAAGCAATCTCAATTCACTTGGCCGTCACAAGCAAAAAGTGGCATCGATATGAGGGTACCGAAACCCCGCAAAATAAATTGCACGTCCCTTTTGACGAGCGCGAAATTCGCGAAAAAATCCGCTATATCTGTAAACTGGAAATGGGATTGAAAGCACATCAGGACCTGTTGATCCCGAAAGCGAAATTTCTCAGTTACGAGACACTGGCCGCCAGTGGAACGAAATCTGTCATTGATGCGTTTGAGAAACACGCCGAATTCAAAGCAGACAACGGAGATAAAGCAAGTTCATATTATGTGCCTATTCGTACTGAGATCAACCAAAGAATGCGGGACCGCTTTCTGATTGGCAACGAACAGTTTGTAGCTGAAGTTCAAGAACAACGGGCCTGGCTTTTTGGCCGTAAAGTTCCGCTTCCATTCATTGTTTGAGTGGGTCGTGTTGCATGTTGATCGAGAGCGGCACAGCCCGTGAGTACCGCCATTTTTCGAAAGGGTTTTACAGCAGATGACCGATCAACAAGAACCTCCGGATTTTGATGACACCCCGCCGCTTCAGTACACGCTTTCTGTTGCGTGTTTGGACGGCAAAATTTCATTGCAGGAGATGGCTGACAGGCTCGACATGGATTTGATCACGGCGCAGGGCTGCGTTGATGTGGTCAAAGGCTGGCGTGACACCGAAGCAAAGGCGCTTGCAGATGCCGCCAAGGGTGACGGCATTCCTTTTTGATCTCTCTGGTGTTTGGAGTTCCCCTGCTTAATGTTGGGCAGAGCTAAATCAGTCAGCGGGTTCAACTCAGCTGAACGGCGGCAAAGGCCCTGTCGGGTGGGCGAAGAAAGGCATGGGATTACCGTCTACATCTTCCACGTCAAAGCTGTAGAGCTTGAACGTCTTGGGGGCGGACTGAAGGCGGCACTCCTTAAATTGTTGTCGCTCACCTGTCCACCCTCAGCTCACCAAAACACGCTTACGGGATTTGGCCGCTTTGCTTCCATTGCCTTGCGCTGTTTGCGGTTGAGCGCGCGGCGTGGAACGTCAGGGCGATTGGCAAAGGCTGGTGGCATGTTGGGTTCTGGTTTTGATGGCTGCAACAAGGTGCTGGTGCGATTGGTGTTCAAGCCAATCATGTCAGCAGGCGCAGGCATCCGTGTGCCGATCTGTTCCCATTCGCCGGCGGCGTAAATTTCCTGAAGAGAAACTTCGGAACGCGAGAGAACGTAATCTTCGGGCTTGGGCAGCTCTTCACCGTAAGTGTATGGAAAGAAGAACTTTTGCTCTTCGATCCCGTTTTCTGTCTTCACTTTGGCGGTCATGGCACCGTCTTCGGAAACGCCCCAGCCTCTGCTTTGGGCTCTGTCGCAAAATTTTGTCGAATGGGTAAGACGGCTGGACTATGTTAGATGCAGGGCTTTGTTCTTGAAGGCGAGCGCCCAACCGTGATGATCGATTTCAAAGGGAACCACTTCCCCAAAAGCGTGATCCTTTATGCT
>JBDWMA010000017.1:0-46593 GCA_039972875.1 Pseudoruegeria sp. | reverse complement strand
TCTTCGCAATCGTCTCCACAACCAACATCCCAAACTGTGCTCCCCGATAGCCTCGGGGGCATTATCCACATCGGTGTAAGGGGGTCATTTTTGGACGCCGATCACCCCTCTACGGGGTCAAAATTGCATGCTTGTTCACATCACGGTCACAAGACCGAATACTCCAGTCCCACTGCCTTGGATCGTCACGCGGCGTGTAAGAGCGGCCTGTGAACCAGATCACATGTGTGCGGTTGAGCCATTCGTATTCTGGAAGGTCCGTATCAACCTCGCCCTCACCGCCGGGGCCACCCAATTCAATCGGTACTGCGGCGAAGGTGCAAATCCCGAACGGAGGCCTACTCGGCCACGGCGTGATGCGGCGGATCATTGTGCGATAGGCCCGCGCGCAGACCGCGCTCGGAGGAAATCCACCCGCCATACAGAGCATAATCGCGCAATCTATATCGTAGGCCTGCGCCTTTTTAGGTGCGCCAAATGTCATCAAAACACCAAAGATTGCTGACAAAATAAGCCGTTTCATCGGAGACTCCTTTGTTTGGTTTCGTCCTATGGTTTAGCATTTTGTTAAATTCTGCAATATATCATATTGACTCAATGTGTCTTTCCGCTTGTACTAGGTCGGACTAGAAGGGCTCTCAGGGGGAGAGTCCAAATGCCGATAGCGCGCAATCAAATCTTGATCACACTCGATGGGGTCAAAGACCTTCAAAAGAGGGAAGTTGCGTTCCGCTGCCGGTATGAACTCGTGGGGTTCACGGACGATGGCAAGCCGCGCTACCAGTGCATCTACCTGCGTGAGGGCGAACCCGAAGCCATTCTTGTGTCCACGCGGATCACGCCTCTCGGGCCAGAAGCGCGATACTTCAATATCTGGCCGGGGCTTTTCAAACACCATCTCGAGTTTGGCGACGGGCGCGATTTGCGCTTTGGTGCTGACTACAACATTACCCTCGAGGGCAACGGCTGACGTTCTAGCCTTTCGCGCTGACGGAACGGCTACGGCGTCTGGGTGGACGTTTCACAGAACACGCCCGAGCTGGGCCACGTCCGACGATGCTGTGGAAGCGCAACCTGTTGCCGTTGCACCAATTGCGCCTGCGGCGGGAGCCTCTGCCCAAGTTCTCTCACTCATTCGTCAGACGGCCAGCCGGCACCAAAACAACAGGGCCATCGCGCAAGCAGGCCTTTCGACGCGAGACTGGCACGTTCTGTTTCAAGCGATGATTGAAGCGGAGAGCAGTTACAATCCGACTGCCATCAGCCCCAAGGGTGCCTATGGCTTAGGGCAATTGATGCCTGCTACGGCACGCGAGCTTGGTGTGGATCCCCGCGATATCTCTCAGAACCTCGACGGCGCAGCACGCTACCTGCTAACCCAACTGGCAGAATTCCGAAGCGTCGAACTTGCCTTAGCCGCCTATAACGCTGGGCCCCATCGCGTTGAGCAATACTCAGGCGTACCGCCGTTTTCTGAAACACGCGCCTACATTGCACGCATCCACGACATTCGTGAACGGCTGTCCGGTGGAACGTCGCAGCCAGCACCAATCCGCGTCGCCAATACAGCACCCACACGCGCTCCCGTCATTATTGAACTGAACTGATCAAGGACATTTTCATGCCAAGACACCACTCACGATACTTGCCACTCATGGTCGCAACCTTAGCGCTCCTTGCCTCCCCTGCCTTCGCGCAAGACTTGTCGCCCATTCAAACAATGTTGGAGACGGTCGAAGCCGCACTCACAGGACCAATTGGCATTGCCGTGGCTACTCTAGCGGTCATTGGCACAGGCTTCATGTGCATGATGGGGCGGCTGAACTGGGGATGGTTCGCCTCCGTGATCATCGGGATCGTGTTGATTTTCTCGGCGGGCACCATCGTCGACGGCTTCACCTAAGAGCAGGCAGAGCAGATGGCAGAACGTTCCCCACTTTTCCTCGGCCTCGCACGCCCACCCAAGTATCTGGGTCTCCCTGTCGGATATCTGGTGGTCTTGGCCATGGGGGTCGTTCTGCCATTTATCTGGACGAAATCTCTGATCTTTTTCCTGATCGGGATCATTGCCTATCCAGTCCTTTGGTTCGTTGCGGACAAAGAGCCTCATTTCTTTGAAGTGCTGCGCATCTCCTTTGGCACCGTGCGCCCGACCAAAAACCGCGCACATCATGGGGGTGACAGCTTTGGCGCTTGATGGTGGAACTTTGAGCGGCATCGGCCCTGCGGTGCGTGAAGCTGGGGGAACAGGATTTGCCCGTGAAAGCTACCTTGCGGAGCACCTGCCCTATTTTGCTTTGGCAACGGACGATGTGATGGTGCTGCGCGAAGGCGATCTTCTGGCAACCCTACGCCTTGATGGTCTGAACCCGATGACTACCGAGGACGATCGCCTTGATGCGCTCAAGCGCGCGGTTGCCGCAATCGTGGCCCAAACCGGGAATACGTTCGGTTTTTACATCCACCGCGTCTCTGTTCCACAAAACTTAGACCTTAAGCCCGTCGAGGGTGATACCTTCGCGTCCCAAGTCGATGCCCGTTGGGCAGCTCACATCAAAGGCCTGCGACCTTCCAAGCGGCAGATGTATCTCAGCGTCATTCGCCGCCCCAATCTCGCAGCCCGCATCCCATTTTTGCGCGCACTCGCCCGCAAAGCTTGGGTCAAAGACCGCGCAGCGCGTGTTCAAGAGCTCAACGAGGTTATGGGCTTCTTTGCGGTGGCCCTCTCTTCGGCAAACCCTGTTCGCTTAACAAAGACGGGCGGTGAATGGCTCGGGTATCTGAACACGCTCAACGCAGGCAGCTTTTCACCCATCGCATTTGGTCAAAGCCCCCTGCCCCTGTCTCATACCATCAGTGATTGCCGCGCGACGTTCGATGGAGATGTGGCGACGATTACATGTGCCACAACAGGTGCCGTCAAATATGGCGCGCTCTTTAGCATCAAATCCTATCCCGCACTGACAGACGTGACGCTTCTCGATGCGTTAGATCTGCCTCTCGATATCGTACTGACCAATTCATTCAGTCCAATCCCGAACAACATCATGGCCGAGCGCATCCAGCGCATCATCAGACAGATGCATGCGTCAGATGATGCCGCCGTGTCATTGCGCGACCAATTGGCCTTGGCTGCAGACGATCAAGAGGCGGGACGCATCGCCTTTGGCGACCATCACCTTTCCATCGCCGTCTATGCGCCTGACCGCGACACACTTGAACGCGCCGCCGCACAGATCAAACGGGTCGGCCAAGAAATCATGGCTGTGATCGTGCGCGAAAACATGGCGCTGAAAGCCACCTATTTTGCACAGAGCCCGGGCAACTTTGGCTATCGCGCCCGAAAGACACCAATCTCATCGACCAATTTTTCTGATTTTGCAGCCCTTCACGGCAGTGTTGAAGGGCGTAGCAATGACGAGAGCCCGTGGGGTCAGAGCATTGCGGTTCTGCCAACAGTGGGTACATCAGGCTACCGTTTCAACTTCCACGAAGCGGGTTCTGCAAGCAAAGAACCTACTGTGGGCCACACACTGGTTTTAGGGCGCACGGGAACTGGCAAAACATTGACGACTGCCTTCCTCACCGCGCAAGCGCAACGGATCGGCGCACGCCTGTTCTTCTTTGACAAAGATCGCGGCTTGGAAATGGCAGTCCGAGCTTTGGGTGGCCGTTACAATGAAATCCGCGCAGGCGTGCCCACAGGCCTCAACCCGCTCGCCTCTGAAATCGATGAACGCGGACGCGCTTGGTTATCCGATTGGTTGGCCACCTTGCTGACGCGCAGCGGTGCCTTATCCGGAGAACAATCGCGCCACATCCAGGGTGCGGTAACACAGAATGCAGATGCTGGCGCAGCCTTACAGCGCTTTGCCAGCTTTGAAACCTTGTTCCAGTCCTTGGATGATGATGGCGAGCTGCAGTCCCGCGTCGCAGAATGGGCCCCCGGCGGTCGGTTTGGCTGGGTATTTGATGAACCCGACCGTGGGCAGCGCCTCGATCTCTCTGGCGACATCGTCGGGTTTGATATGACTGAGATCCTCGACATGACAACGGAGCGCATGGCTGTGCTTTCATACATTTTCCGCCAGATTGAACGCGTAGTTGAAGACCGTCGACCCACCATCATCGTCTTGGACGAGGCGTGGAAACTACTGGATGATCCTTATTTCGGCGCACGGTTGGAAAACTGGCTCGTGACCCTGCGCAAGATGAACTGCGTCGTGATCATGATGACGCAGTACCCCAGCCAGTTGCGCGACAGCCGCGTTGGCAAAACCATTGTTGAAACCGTCCCGACGCAGATCCTGTTTCCCAACGACCGCGCCACGGTGGCCGATTACGATTTTCTGCGCGTGAACTCCAAGGAAGCTGCTTTGCTCGTCCAACCCACCATTGGCCAACGCATCGCGCTGGTGCGCTCCGCGGGTGACAGCGTCTTTGTCGATGCTGACCTCTCTGCCCTTGGCGACTTGCTGCCAATCTTGGGCGGCGGTGCCACAGGTGAGGCCCGCGTGCCAGCCGACTGGCGTTCAAACCCAGATTTTTGGAGACCACAATGAGATATTCCCAAACCATTCTTGTGCTTTCGGCTGCGCTGTTGCTATCGGCCTGCGCGCAATACACCGAGAAAACGTCCCCATGCTTTAACCGAAGCGGTGACCCGGTGGTGACACGCGCAACGCTATCCTTCGCGGCCACGGCACCAGTTTCGGTAGTGCCCCACCCCGTGGTGTAGGAGGCCGCGCGCGAAGCCATTGGCTTAGCGCAGCGCGCGGCCGGGCTGGCGGCCACCGCGTTTCTTCGTAGTCTGAGGTTGCTCAAAGACCGACGACAACGAAGGAGAACACGATGACCAACCCCATAATCGACCTTCCGGGGGTGATCGCCAAGAGCGATGACGCAGATTTTCTGCGCGAGCTGATCCAGGACGCCGCGCAGCGGCTTATGGACATCGAAGTGGCCGCTGTCTGCGGCGCCGCGCATGGCGAGCGCAGCCCGGACCGCGAGAACCAGCGTAACGGCTATCGGCCGCGACAGTGGGATACCCGGGCGGGAACCATCGGCCTGAACATCCCGAAGCTACGTAAAGGCAGTTACTTCCCGACCTTCCTCGAGCCACGCAGGACCGCCGAGAAGGCGCTGATGGCGGTGATCCAGGAGGCCTATATCCAAGGCGTCTCCACCCGCGCGGTGGATGACCTGGTGCGCGCCATGGGGCTGTCCGGCACTTCGAAGAGCCAGGTGTCACGGCTATGCGAGGAGATCGACGAGCGGGTGCAAGCGTTCCTGAACCGCCCCCTCGAGGGCGATTGGCCCTTCCTCTGGCTGGACGCTACCTACGTAAAGCTGCGCGAGGGCGGGCGGATCGTATCCATGGCGGTGATAGTGGCGGTGGCGGTCAACACTGACGGGCGGCGCGAGATCTTGGGAATCACCGTCCTGCCATCCGAGGCCGAGACCTTCTGGGCCGATTTCCTGCGCTCGCTGACCCGGCGCGGACTGCGCGGCATCCGGATGGTCATCAGCGATGCACATGAAGGCCTCAAGGCCGCGGCGCGCAAGGTCCTGGGTGCTGGATGGCAGCGCTGCCGAGTGCATTTCCAGCGCAACCTGCTGGCCCGGGTGAGCAAGACCAACAAACCGGTGGTCAGCGCCGTGGTGAAGACCGTCTTCGCCGAAAAGGACCGCAATCAGGCTCATCTGCGCTGGCGCGAGGTCGCCGACAACCTGCGTGACCGGTACCGCGATGTAGCCGAGCTAATGGACGAGGCCGAGCACGATGTGCTGGCCTACATGGCGTTCGACGAGAGCCTGCGCTCGAAGTTGCACAGCACCAACCCCTTGGAGCGCGTTAACAAGGAAATCAAGCGGCGCACCAACGTCGTCGGCATCTTCCCCAATCGAGAGGCCGTCATTCGGCTCGTCGGGGCGCTCATGCTGGAGCAAAATGATGAGTGGGCCGTCTCTCGCCGCTACATGCCGGTAGAAAAGCTAACCGCCGTGTGCAACCATGATGAGGAGACGGCAATGATCGCCGCTCAGTGAACGAGCGACACCAGCTATGAAGAAGCAGGTGGATGCCAGTTCCTACACCACATCCCGGGACACTACCCCAGTTTCAGCTGCGAGCGGCAAAGATTGTACTTTCGAAGCCCTGCCGCGCCCAGAATGATCCGCCCCGTCATCATATCTGCTGGGCTTTGGCTTTGCCTGCATGCAACCTCGGGCTTCGCCCAAGGTGTACCAACGCAAGACAACGCCGCAATCGGGCAAACCATTGCGCGTGTGACCGCATTGGTTCAGGATTTGGGAACCCAAGGTGACAAAGAAGCCGAGCGTTCTTCCATCGCCGAGGTGCAGGCAGATCAGCTGCGCACGCTCGAGGCAATTTCTGCCGCTATGACGGGTCCGGGCTTTGATATCAGCGCCCTTGAAGGCAACGCTGATTTTGGGGTCGCTTCCGTCTATCCCAACACCGATACAAGTCCGATGAACAGCCGCCTCTTTGGCGAGGGCCGCGAAACCGTCGAAATGATGATTGTGCGCGTTGCAGGCGAATATGCTGGCGCACCAGGCGTCGCACGGGCTGGTCTTTCCGCCACGCAATGGCGCTGCTTGTTTCAGGCACTGATCAAACAGGAAAGCCGCTTCAATATCACCGCCGAAAGCCATGTTGGCGCTTACGGACTGACACAGCTCATGCCCGGCACCGCATCGGACATGGGCGTCAATCGCTACGATCCTATGGACAACCTGCGTGGTGGCGCGCGCTACATCACGACCCAGCTGAACCGCTTTGGCAACATCCCCCATGCGCTCGCAGCCTATAACGCAGGCCCCGGACGCGTGATCGAGTATGGCGGCGTGCCGCCTTTTACCGAGACCCAAGGCTATGTGCGCAATATCTCCAAATTCTACAACGAATACCTTGCCGTTGTCGGTGGTGCGGAGGCGCTTGGCACATTGTCATCCTCAGATTTCGCCCTCGCTGAATACGCCAACATCTCGGATGCAGGCGTCTATTATGCGGCAAGCAGCCACGCCACGACGATGCAGGTCATCAACCGCCTGCGCGCGATCATTCTGCAAATCGACGCCCAACCAAATGCGAAAGCCGCGTGGGAACTCAACACCTACGCCAAAGCTGAAATCGCCCGCATCCTAAATCTGCGCGTCAGGCTGATGGCAGCCAATCAACAACGCGAAGCGACCCATGCCCAACATCTGGTCGCGGACCGCCTATCCGAGCGTGAATTCATGCAAATGGGAGTGCCAAATTGAAACAGCTTCTTCTTTCGGTCGCGGCGATAACCGCCCTTGGCCTTTCGACGCCAGCGCGCGCACAAGGCGTGCCAACGTTTGACGGCTCACAGCTTGGCCAGTTGGTCGCGCAGCTTGAGCACATGGCCGAAGACCTGAATGTTCAGCTGCAACAGCTGGCCACCATGCGGTTGGAGCTCGAGACCCAGCTTTCCCAGCTTCTTAACTTGGACGCCCAGTTGGCATCTCTTATCGAAGGCAGCGGGCTGAGCGGTCTCTTTGCATCGGTTGAAGAATTCCGCGCCTTGCGGGGCAAACTTGTTGGCCCGTTAAATACAGCGCGCTCACTGGCGAGCGGAGATTTCCTGAGTGGCTTTAATCCAGGCGCGGAACTGGAAGCATCAGTAGAGCGTGTGCTCTCCGGCAGTGGGTTCACGCCTGAGACGCTCAGCACTCTTTCGTCATCGCCACAACCTGCTGACAACCGCATTGCGACGTCCGCAGGCGCCAGCGCTATGTTGTCGGTAGCCGCGCAAGAAAGCCATGCAGAAGCAGGCCAAAGTCTGGAACGCCTTGAAACAATGGTTGGCTTGATCGACGATCAAGACGGCTTGAAAGCGGCCGTTGATTTGAACACGCGGGTCACTATCGAACTCGGGATTATCCTGACGCAAATCTGGCGCTTGGAAGCGGCACAAGGTGTTAGCGCAGGACAGCTCGGTGTGGTTGATGCGGCGACACTGGCCGATGAGCGCCGGTTCAGATCAATGGCGGTGGATCCGTGATGATGCGCCTCCCGCGTTCAATTCGGTCTACAGTTGCAGCGCTGCTTATCGCGCTGCCTGTCTCCGCTTTTGCTGAAACACCTGATTCAACATCCGGTGGGCCAAAGCCATTCAGTTCGATGGCTATTACCCCTGATGCTGGGGAGGCCTGCCGCATTCCGCGTCCTCCGGTAGATCTTGCGGAGACGGCTTATCTACGCAACGGATACCGCGCAATATTGCGTATTCTCGTTGCCGAACGGCAGTTGGAAACCGAAACCTGTGATTGCCTCTTGGGAGAATTCACATGGGACATTGCTCTCGCAGAGCTGCCGCGCTTTCGAACGTCCGACAATCCGCGCCTGCCGTTCAAAGTCCTCGACCTCTATGCCATGGCCGATGCGCTCGAGGCTGAGCACGCCGAGGGTTGTGCCGAATAGATGGGGATTATCAGCGATATCCTCGACCAGGTCGATGCAGCTGTAGACAGCGTCGCACAAGATGGCTTCATCTCGTCGGCTGCAGCAGTGGGCAATGTCATCACAGCAGGTGCTGTCCTGTTGTTGATACTGCTGGGCATCAATGTTGTGATGCAACTCAAGCCCATGACCTTTGGCAGCGCATTTGCATTTGGGATCAAAATCTCGCTGGTCGCCATTTTCGCCCAGAGTTGGGATAATTTTAGCGTTATCTACGGCATTGTAACGCAAGTACCGGACTCAGTCGGCGCATCCATTCTCGCTCTCACGGGATCTGGCGATGAGGCCGGCGTATACGAAAGTCTCGACAACATGGTGGCCCGGATCACGGCCTACGGCGACACGATCGGCGATCAAGCCGGCTGGGTCTTTGGGGCTGTGCTTGGCGCAATTTTCTTCGTTCTTTCCGCACTCTTCGCAGCCGTTACTGCTGGGATCATTGCATTCGCCAAAATCGTCTTTGCGCTGATGATCGTGATTGCCCCATTCATGATCATCACATCGCTGTTCAAGCCAACCCAGTCTCTCTTTGAGGCCTGGAGCCGTGCAACTATCGGCTACGCCTTGATGCCCGTCGCCGCTGCAGGTGCTGCTGGCATTATCGTTGCGATCGCAGAAGCCATTGGCGATGCGTCCGCCGATCCCGTCGATGTCGAAACCGTCAGTCTCATCTTGCCATTCTTGGTCATTCTGCTCCTCAGCGCCGGGATTATGGCATCCGTCCCTTACATCGCCTCCAACCTAACCGGCGTGATGGGCATCGCCTCCAACGCTGTCGGCCTGACGGGGCTGGCACGTCGCGGCATCGTCAACACGAGCGATTATGGCACGGGCAGTGCCACGCGCCTCGCAACAGGCAAATCACCGCAAGAGCTCCAGCAAGCGGTGAACAGCGGCGTTGTCAAAACCGGCGAAGCGATCCGCAGAACACCAGCCTCAGCCCTGAACACCGTCAAATCCTTCCGCGCCTCATGATGAAAGACCAACACCAAAAATGAAAAGCCAAACAAGCCAAGATCAAAGTGACGCTTTTGCAGTGGATTTTATTTACGGCCCGCGAAGACGCGAACGCTTTGCCTATTTTGTGGCCGCCGCTGGCGTTCTGGTCGGGCTGGCAGGAATTGTCGCTGGAGCGAGTGTGTTTCCACTCAAGTCGATCGAGACATTCGTTGTCGTCGTGGACAAGGAAACCGGCCAAATGGACCGAGTGGCTGCAGTCCAAGCACTGTCCCTGTCCGAGAGCGATGCCATTATTCAGGCCAACCTTGTGGCTTATGTGGATGACCGAGAAACCTATGACCTGACCGACGGCGAACAACGGATCAATTCCGTTCTTGAACGATCCGACGGAGATGCCGCACGCACCCTGCGCGACCTTTGGACCTCGTCCAACGAAGATTACCCAATCGCTGTTTATGGCCGCGATGCCGTCATCGAAGTTGTGATCAAGTCCGTGAACCAGATCGAACCTGGCGTCGCACAGATCCGCTTTACCCGCACCCTGCGCCGCACGCGCGATACCCGCACCGTGACGCGCAGCTATGTGGCCACTGCTGGCTACGCCTTTGAACCAGAAACTCGCCAGCGCCTTCAGGATGTCTGGGCCAACCCCTTGGGCTTCGTGGTCACCTCATACCGCGTCGACGCCGAGACTTTGGAGAACTGATCCCTTGAATATCGCTGCCCGTTTGATCTGCGCTGCCGCATTGCTTTCGGCGTCCCCTGCCCTGTCAGAGTCCGTGCCGCGCAGCGGCGCGCTCGACGATCGTGTGCGCATCGCCACTTACTTCGAAAACCAAGTCTTCGTCATCGAGACTGATCTGCGCCACTCAACAACTATCCACTTCGGGCCAGGCGAACGGTTTGATGCGGTCATTGTTGGCGACACCGAGAGTTTCCAAGTCGATCCGATCCCCGAGCTCGGAAACGTGCTGACCATCAAGCCGCATGTGCAAGGTGCCTCGACCAACATGACAGTGATCACCAACCGCAGGACCTATTCCTTCCATCTGCGCGAAGGGGCCATTCCGGGTCGCTCGGGCATGTTTTTTGAGGTGCGGTTTCTCTATCCAGAGGATGAGCGTCGCGCGGCAGCTGCTAGTACCCAACCCAAAGGCTTTGAGGCCCCGCGCAACTACAGCTACCGCGTCGCGGGCGAAGGGGATTTCCGTCCAACCCATATCTACGATGACGGGCGGTACACATACTTCACCTTCCCCGAAAACGGACGCCAACCCGCAGTCTTTAAGGCCGACGATCAAGGCCGGGAGCGCACCGTGAACTGGACTCAACAAGGCAACATCGTGCGCGTGCTTGGCGTGAACCAATTCTGGACCTTGCGGATTGGCGACGAGGCCATCTGCGCCTTGCGCGATGACAGCGCAATTTATGTGAGCAACTGATCATGGCTGATGAGAACACACCCGACCTTCAGGACCGCCTGAGCACGTTCAGCCAGAAGAACAAGACCAAACGCCGTGGCGGTAATATAGGTGTCGGGGCATTGGCGATCGCGCTTGCGCTTGGCGGCGGTGGTGCTGCCTACTTTCTGGCAACAAATCTGCAAGAAAGAGCCAAAGGCTTAGAAACGTCTGACGTTGAGACCTTTCAGGATCAACGCACCGGAAATGGTGGGCGGTTGGAATTTCCGCCGGATGAAGCGGAACAACGGGTCAACGATGCACTTATAGCAGTTGAAGAGGCGCTCGATGTGCCGGCCCCTGCGCCGGCACCCGCAGAACCCAGTGCAGCGGTGCTGGAGGAAATCGCGAAACTGAGGGAAGCGCTTGCTGCGAGCCAATCTGCCCGCAACGCCGAAATTCAGGAAGCCGTCTCTGATCTGCGAGAGGCGTTCCAAGTCCAAACCGATGCGCTTGAAGCCTCCATTGCCGCCAAAGACACCGAAATAGAAAACGCGCAGCGGCAGAACGAAGCACGTTTGGCCGGCCTGCAGGCCATGCTGGACGCTGAACGTGCGCAGCGCGAAGGTCTTGAGGCAGAAATGGCGCGCGATGGTCTGATTGCAGATCAACGGTTGCTTGAAGAACGCCAGCGGCAGGAGGAAGAGCAGCGTCAGCGTGAAGCCGAACGTGTTGCGCAAGAATTGCTGACCGCCCAGATCGTTTCTCCTTCGGTCGTTTATGCAGATGGCCCACGGACCGCATCCGCTGACGGAACAAGTCCAAATGCTGCTGTGGCAGGAACAGATGGACCCACCCTGACCGAAAACGAACAGTATCTCCGGCAAGGCGCAAGGCCACTGGAAATTCAAGAAGCGTCCCAGATGGCCTTTCCAGAGAGAACGCTCTCCCAAGGCTCTGTCATTCAAGCTGCCTTGCAAACAGCTATCAACAGCGACTTGCCGGGCTCTGTTGTGGCGGTTGTGTCTGAACCGGTGCCTGCCTTTTCTGGCGATCAAATCCTAATCCCGCGCGGCTCGCGTCTTTTTGGCCAATATCGGTCTGGAATTGAGTTGAACCAGAAACGTATCCTGATCCTATGGACCCGCGTTCTAACCCCAGATGGGACGTCGATTGAAATTGCCTCTGTTGGCGGCGACCAGCTTGGGCGCTCTGGGTTAACTGGGATCGTCGACACAAAGTTTGCTGAACGTTTTGGTGGGGCCGCGCTGATCTCCCTCATTGGCGCAGCACCAGCAGTTGCCGCAAACAGTACTGACAATGAAACAGCCAGCGAAGTGCTTGAGGGGGTTTCCGGAGATCTGGAAGACGCTGTGGGGTCTGTGATCGCCGAGCAGGTTTCGATCTCACCCACTATTTATATTGATCAAGGTGCATCCGTGACAGTTCTCGTCGACCGCGATGTGGTGATCTATTGAGCCAACCCCCGCTGCCTGCGTCCTACTTAGAGCGATATCTTGAGCCGTTTCGCGATTTGCTGCTGCGCGACGATGTCGTCGAAATCGCAATCAACCCTGATGGAAAAGTCTGGGTCGAAGCCGCAGGTGACGCGGCAATGCGTCATGAAGGTCAGACAGTTGACCGTAGCACGGCATTCAATATGGCGCAGACAATCGTCGGTGATGCCAATGCCCGCGTATCAGAGAAAAACCCGCTGGTGTCTGGCAAAGTTGAATATGCAGGCCGACCTCTGAGAGTTCAGGTCGCGGTTCCACCTGCCATTGAACAGGGTGCCTCGATCACTATCCGTCTGTTCGCTACAGCGGGCGTGCAGGGGTACAAACCATCCTATCTTTTTGGCAAAGCTGTCTCGCTCGACCAACTGAGAGCTGAAAAGATGAAAGACATTGCCAGCCAAGCTGAAGAAAACCTCGAAGCCGCGTTAGAGGCCTTGGTACATCAAAGGCTCAATATATTGATCAGTGGTGGCACATCGACTGGCAAGACCACCTTTGCCCGACATCTTCTTACTCATGTCGATGATGGCGAACGGCTGATCACGATTGAAGATGCGTTTGAACTGTTCCCTAGCCAACCCAACACCGTAGCCCTGCTGGCAAGTCGCAGCACTGGATCACAGAGAAGCGCTCACGCGCTTCTGCAGGCGTCTTTGCGGATGCGCCCGGACCGTATCATCGTTGGGGAACTGCGCGGGGACGAAGCCTTAACTTACCTCGAAGCGATCAACACCGGACATGGTGGGTCAGTCTCAACCATCCATGCGGAAACAGCTGAGCTGGCAATCGATCGGTTAGCCATAATGGTCTTACAAGCGGGCACGCCGCTCACCTTCGCTGAGGTGCGGAAGTACATTCAGAAGTCGATCGATGTTATCGTCCAATTGGGTCGAATGGACGGGAAACGTGGAATCGCTGAGTTCTATTTGCCCAACTAGGCTCAATAAAGCGCGACGATTGCGGCCATTCGCTGCGCACCGTATCAACTTACACTACGCGGGACATTTCAGACCTTCGCTGCACGTGCGCGAATGTCCTGTCCAGCGAACCGTTCAACAAACGGTCCTTTTTGGAAGGCTATGTTCGTCTAGCTAAAAACCAAAGAACCAAACAACAGAGTGCCGGCGCTATGTACCATATTTCTGGGCCGTCCAAAAGTTCTAAAAAACGTGTCGGAAAGTCTTTGTCCGGCTGCAAGGCGGGGTCAAAAAATACGGTCCCAAAATTCCGATCCATACTTATGAATCCCAGAAAATAGCTTAGCCGTGAGATGAGCATCCAGGTCATCCAGATCATCAAAGTGGCGAAACCTATTCGCACGACCTTTGAAAAGGTGGAGCGCAGTCGATTAAATCCGGCAATTGTAAAACCGAACAGGCTTAGGGCTAAGAGTATCGCAACTACCACCTTGTTCATTTGTAGCGAATTAAGGATCGCATCAATTTGATAAGACGAGGAGGATGACGACAAAGGTGGATAAAGCGTCCAGCCATCTGGCGCGACAGGACCCGATAACGATGAGGGGAAATTTATACTGGTGATTGGAACGGCGAGGTAACATGCAAGAGCTAGCCACATCGCCGCAACGACCCATGCCTTGAAATGAAGTGGCATGGTTTTTTGTAGGCGCATCACAAGCACTGCGAGGAATGCGGGAATCAGAGCCAAGTAAACTAGGAATGCCAAAGGGGCGCGCGAAATCGCGCTGGCTTGATCAACATTTGCAAAGCAAAATGTTAACTGGCCCTCAGCGCAAATATACTGAAGCCCAGGGGCCATCAACTCCATCCGTAGGATCATCTGCAACGCTAAAAGTGCAAGCCCGACAAAAAGGGCAACTACCGTAAATATTGCTGCAGGGATCTTCGCATTCCTGCGGACATCGGCGCTCATCATTCCTTAAACTTCCATGTCGTTGACGTGCTCTGATCACTGATGGTCGATGCACTGTTTCTCTTCAAGTAGATTTAAATTCTGCCTTGTTCCAAAAACCCTCCTTTTTGGCACAACCACGAAACTCCTCGTTCGATGCTGCCTTAAACCCCGTTCAAAACCCAAGTGGTTGTTGAACGTTTTTGCCTCCACCGGGATAGCAGACTTTAGCTGCATCGCAGAAATTCGGCAAAGAGGGCTCAATCAGAACCACCGCTGCGCCGCGTACGCAAGTCCGGTCTGGATTGGCGAACGGCACATGCCGTCCGCCAACGTGGCTCAAATGTCGATCTGCTCGGCGATGCTCAGAGCGTCTTCCAGCTCAACGCCAAGGTAGCGCACAGTGCTGTCCACTTTGGTGTGACCAAGGAGCAGCTGAACTGCGCGAAGATTGCCAGTCTTTCGGTAAATTTCGGCCGCTTTCGTCCGACGAAGCGAATGGGTGCCATACCCGCTCGGTTCTAAACCAATCGCGGTCACCCAGTCGCGGACGAGCCGACCGTACTGGCGCGTCGAGATGTGTGGGCGGTCATGGAACCGACTCGGGAACATGTACCGGCACGCAAACATCTCGGGCGACTTGACCCAAGCCAGGACAGTTTGGCGCGTGTTTTCCGTCAGTTCGAATTGAACGGGCCGCTTGGTTTTGCTCTGGATCACAGAGACTCGCTCCCGCACGCGGTCATCTTTGACCAGATCAGCAACCGCCAGTTTCACCAGATCGCATCCTCGCAGTTTGCTGTCGATGGCCACGTTGAAAAGCGCAAGATCGCGCAGGTTGCCCGACAGTTCGAGCCGCGCGCGGATCGCCCAGACCTGTTTCGGCAACAGTGGTCGTTTCTGGCCGATGATCCGGCCCTTGTTCCAGGGTCTTCGTTTCGGGGTGACAGCGGGAAGTTGGACTCTTGGCATATTACGCCCTCCAATCCTCCCGCCAAACCCAGACATCAGCACCGCGCTGACACCTAAATTTTACAGGCAGTTTGAATGGCCGTTGTCAGGTCGCCTGTTTTTTGGGACACGCCGCAGACGCATTCGGCAGCAAAGAGCGCATTTTGACCAATGCTGCGTCGGGCGCGAACTGGTACAATCCGTGTCAGACAGACATTGCAGCGGCCAAACTTGGCCGATGCCAACGACCTGATTTGAGAGCGGCCGGTCTGGCTGTAGTCGTTCCGTAGATTATGAAAATCATTTAAGCTGAGCTAACAAAGTCTGTAAATTTAGATAAAAGACCGGTGAAGTGTGCTCTGCTATCAATTCCTCCGACGCCCAACTGGGCAAAGGGAGGAAATCATGGAAACAGTCCGTCGACATTCTGAATCCAACGTCTCGCTCGAGCGACGCGCGTGGAACATCCGGCGCAAAGCGCTCTTGATGGGCGAGGTTCAGGGACAAGGCTATATCGGCCAGGCTCTCGGCGTGGCGGACGTACTTGCCGCGTCGTATTTCCATGCACTCGAATACCGGCCAGAAGACCCTGAATGGGAAGGTCGGGATCGCTTTTACCTCTCTATCGGTCACTATGCCATCGCGCTTTATTCGGTGTTGATGGAGGCAGGAATCTTGCCGGAGGACGAGCTTGAAACCTATGGTATGGACGATAGCCGGATGCCCATGTCTGGCATGGCGTCCTACACGCCCGGTATGGAAATTACCGGTGGATCGTTGGGTCACGGTCTGGGCATCGCTGTCGGCGCGGCTCTTGGCCTAAAGCGCAAGGAAAGCCCCGCCTTCGTCTACAACCTCATGTCGGACGGCGAACTGGGTGAAGGATCGACCTGGGAAGCGGTCATGTCTGCCGTTCAGTGGAAGCTCGACAACCTGATTTGTCTGGTCGATTTCAACAATCAGCAGGCTGACGGGCCGACGCGCGCGGCGCTGGCGCAAGGGGATGAAGAGAAAAAATGGGCCGCCTTCGGCTGGCACGCGCAGCGGGTGGATGGAAACGATCTTGATGCCGTCGTGACCGCATTCGATGAGGCACGCAACACCGACCATGCCGGACCGCGTGTCATCATTTTCGACACACGCATGTGCAAGGGCGTAGATTTCCTGGAAAGCCGCGAAATCACCCACTTCGTGCGCGTGGAAGCCGACGAATGGTCCAAAGCCCTGGCCAAGCTGGAAGAAGGAAAGCCGCAATGACCCTCGCCTCGATGAAGCGCAAATACGAGCCGCGCACGGTCCGGCTGGGCCCGGACGGTCAGAAGGTTGCAACGACCGCGATGATCGCCTCCTTGGCGGCAGAGGGCTATGACACGGTGGCGGCGCCTTTCGGCCTTGCCCTGGTCGAGGCCGCCCGGAAAGACGACAAGATTGTCGGTCTGTCCGCCGATCTCGCCAAATACACAGATCTGCATATCTTCGCCAAAGCGATGCCGGACCGGTTCTACCAAATGGGTATGGCGGAACAGTTGTTGATGTCGGCCGCCGCCGGGCTGGCACGGGAAGGTTTTAATCCCTTTGCCACGACTTATGCTGTCTTCGCCTCGCGGCGCGCTTATGACTTCATTGCAATGGCGATTGCCGAAGAAAACCTGCCGGTCAAGATCATTTGCGCCCTTCCAGGACTCACCACTGGCTACGGTCCCAGCCACCAGGCGACAGAGGACCTGGCGATTTTTCGGGGCCTGCCGAACATGACGATCATTGACCCGTGTGATGCTGACGATATCGCAGGCATGGTGCCGCAGATTGCTGCGCATAACGGTCCAGTTTATTCGCGACTGCCACGGGGCAAGGTTCCGAGCGTTCTGACTCGCCACAAACCAGACTACAAGTTCGAGCTGGGCAAAGCGCAGATCATACGCGACGGGAAGGATGCCTTAATCATCTCGACAGGTTTCATGACCATGCGTGCGCTGGACGCCGCCGTCCAACTTGAGGCGGATGGGGTAGAGGCTGCCGTGCTGCATGTCCCGACGATTAAGCCGCTGGATACCCAGACAATCCTTGCGGAAGCGCAGAAGGGCGGTCGTCTGGTCGTTACGGCCGAAAACCACACCGTTGTTGGCGGGCTTGGTGAGGCGGTTGCGCGGACCCTGCTGACGAACGGAGTAACCCCGACGTTCCGAATGATTGGTCTTCCAGACGAGTTCCTTGAAGCGGGCGCTTTGCCGACTTTGCACGAGATGTACGGCATGACAGTCAGCCAGATCGCGGCGAAGATCAAAGATTGGCTATGACGAATTAGGGTTTAGTCAGTCCAACACAATTTAAGGGAGGAGAGAGGCTATGGGGCTTCTGAAGAACAAGTACGCCATTGTGACCGGCGCGGCCTCGGCCCGAGGTCTCGGCAAGGCGACAGCGCAAATGTTCGCCGAACACGGCGCAACAATTGCCATTCTTGATCTCGACGCTGACGCGGCAAAGGCCGCAGCGGCGGACCTCGGTAAGGGTCATGTCGGTCTCGCCTGTAACGTCACTGACAAAGATGCCTGCAATGCGGCAATCCAGACGCTGATGGACAGCTGGGGCCGGATTGACATTCTGGTCAACAACGCCGGGATCACCCAGCCACTCAAGATCATGGAGATCGAGCCGCAGAACTATGACGCGGTGACAGACGTGAACCTGCGCGGCACGCTTTATGTGAGCCAGGCCGTCATCCCCGGGATGATAGCGCAGAAATCCGGCTCCATCGTCAACCTGTCGTCCGTCTCTGCGCAGCGCGGCGGCGGTATTTTTGGCGGGCCGCATTATTCCGCAGCCAAAGCCGGTGTCCTTGGTCTGACCAAGGCAATGGCGCGTGAGCTGGCCCCCGACAACGTGCGCGTGAATGCCATCTGTCCCGGCTTCATCGCCACTGACATCACAGCAGGTAAGCTGACCGCTGATCAGCAACAGATGGTGCTGGACGGCATTCCCATGGGCCGAGCCGGAGCGGCGTCAGACGTCGCCGGCTGCGCCTTGTTTCTTGCGTCCGACCTTTCCGCCTACTGCACAGGCACTGAGGTCGACGTCAACGGAGGCTCTTTGATCCACTGATCCCCGAGCTAAAAGCCGGCGTCATGAGGAATGGCGCCAAAACCTGAAGTCTTCTCAAAGGGAGGAACCTACAATGAAGACAACACTAATGGCCGTTCTGGCCACCACGACCATAATCGCGGGCACCGCACAAGCGGACGAGATCATCTTCGCCCACGGCTCCAACCCAGGCAATCCGCGCTATGTCGCAGCAGAGAAGTTCGCCGAACTTTTCACCGCGTGCACGGGCGGCGAGCACACCGTGAACGTGGCAGCCTCTGCTACGATGGGTGACGACTCCGAGATGCTAACCTCTGCCACGGCAGGTGTCATCAACATCACTGCGAATAGCCAAGGCGCAATGAGCCAGATCGTACCTGAAGTGGGCCTCTTGGGGTTGCCCTTCCTGTTCAAGGATCTGCCGACCGCTTGGGCCGTGCTTGACGGGGAGGTCGGTGATATGATCGACGCACGCGCCAACAACGCAGGCCTCAAGGTTTTGGGTTTCTGGGACAACGGCATCCGGAACGTCACTCATACTGAGAAGGGCGTTCCAACCCCTGCTGATCTGTCGGGCATGCAGATCCGCACCCCCCCCGATCAGATGACGGTCGACATCTTCGAGGCTCTGGGTGCATCTCCAGCTCCTCTGGCATGGTCAGAACTGCCGACCGCGCTGCAATCCGGCGTCTTTGACGGGCAGGAAAACCCGCTTGTGAACATCTACTCGGCCAACCTGCACGAAATTACCCCCTACGTCACGCTGACCGGCCACAAGTACGAATCCACGCCGGTCGTCGCGGGTCTGGCTTGGTGGTCGGGCCTTGACGAGGCGACGCAAACCTGTGTCACCGACGCCGTGGCCGAAGCTGGCGAGCTTCAACGAAATCTGGTACTGGCCTCTGACGAGGAGCTTCGGCCGACGATGGAAGCCGAAGGCGCGATCTTCGCCGAAGCCGACAAGGCGGCATATCAAGAAGCAACGCAGTCCGTCTACGACCAGTACGCGGAGCAGTACCCTGAGCTCGTTGCGGCACTACGCGAAGCGGCGGGCCTGTGATGTCCGCCGGGGACCGCAAGTCCCCGGAGAATGGCGGGAAGGGGCAGAACAGCCCCTTCCTCAGCCTGGCTCGCGGGGCTACTAACGTACTGGACTGGAGCGGCCGGATCATCGTGGCAGCCTGTCTCGCGTCAATGTTCGTAGCACTTCTCGTCAATGTGATCCTACGCTACGCTCTTGGCTCCGGCATCCCATGGGCTTCTGAAATACATGCGATCCTGCTGCCTTGGTTGGTGGCTGGTGGGCTCGTGATTGCTTCAGCGCGCGGGCGCAATATTGCGATCACGCTGCTTTCTGATCTGCTGAAAGGCCGGGCGCTTCTCGGGCTCAATCTGATCATCCAAGCGATTATCCTGATCATTGCCATCAGTGTTCTCTGGAGTAGCCAGCCAATCCTGAAGGCCTCGCAGTTCCAGACCCTGTCGACCCTCGGCATAAAGCAGGTGTGGGGGTATTCGAGTCTTGTCTACGCTTTCGCGGCCATGGCGCTCATTGCCGCGCTTAACCTCTTTAGGGCGCTGTCCGGCGAAGATGTTGCCAATCACGATCCCCAACACGCAAGCCTGAGCTGAAAGGAGACCATCATGACCGCTCCCCTCGTCTGGATTTTCTTCATTCTGCTGGCAATTTCGGTCCCTGTCGCCCATGCCATGCTGGGCGGGGTCGCTGCTGCGCTCTGGCTCGACGGCAAGCCGATGGCGGTGATCGCACAGCGACTCTATACGCCGACACAAAGCTTCCCGATGCTGGCGATCCCGTTTTTTATCCTCGCTGGCAACCTGATGATGTCGGGCAAGTTCGGCGTCTATCTCGTCAATATCGCACGACTGATTGTCGGCAATTTCAAAGGGGGTCTGGGCCAGGTCTCGATCATCGGTTCGGTGATGTTCGGCGGCGTCTCTGGCTCGGCGGTGGCCGATGCCTCCGCGCTTGGTAATGCGCTGATCCCGGTGCAGAAGAAAGAAGGTTATCCGGCCGGGTTTTCGGCCGCGATCAACTCGGCCTCGTCAACCGTGTCGGTCCTGATCCCGCCGTCTATTCCGCTGATCCTGTTTGGCCTCGTGTCCAATGTCTCAATCGTTGACCTGTTCATCGCCGGTATCCTGCCGGGTGTCATGCTCGGCGTTGGTATGTTCGCGGCAGTCGCCGTGGTGTCGGGAATAAAGAACCTGCCGCGCTCGCCGCTCGAAGGCGGATTCCGGGCGTTTAAGTCGCAGATTTTCGCAGCGATCCCCGCGCTGCTTATGCCTATCTTCGTGATCGGCACCCTGCGCTTCGGCGTCGCCACGCCGACCGAGGTCAGCGTCATGGCGGTGGCCTACGCACTTCTGGTGTCCGGTCTTGTCTATCGCGACCTCACATGGCGCGGAATCTGGCAGGCTTCGGTCGACACCGGGCTGATGACCGGCGCAGTCATGATCATCATCATGGCATCCTCGACGATCCAGTGGGTTCTGACAGCCGAGCGAGTCCCACAGGAGCTTGCTGAATGGGTACAACTGACCTTCTCAGAACCCTGGATGGTTATCCTTGCCTTGAATGTGGTGATGCTGATCGTTGGCGCGTTTCTCGATCTGCCTGCCGCAGTTCTTCTTCTCGGCCCACTATTCGTCACGATCGGCAATGCGATCGGTCTGGACCTTGTGCAGCTTGGTCTGATGATGGTCGTCAACTTGGCGATCGGTCTTTACACCCCGCCTGTTGGCACGACTTTGTTCATATCCTCGGCGATCTCGGGTGCGAGTATTGGCCAGACCGTGAAGTGGTTGCTGCCGTTCTACGGTGTGGCAATCGTGGTCCTTTTGCTCATCTCTTACGTACCCGCCTTGACGATTTACTAAATACCCCAAGGTTTCACATCGATCAGTTCCGGCCCGGATTCGGGCCGAAAGCTGCACCCCAAGCCGGTCAGAAACTTGCGCGCGCCGGCTTCGTGCTCGTC
The DNA here is from genome assembly GCA_039972875.1 of Pseudoruegeria sp. Lineage (GTDB taxonomy): Bacteria > Pseudomonadota > Alphaproteobacteria > Rhodobacterales > Rhodobacteraceae > Pseudoruegeria. The sequence goes on along the minus strand of JBDWMA010000017.1, from coordinate 25,307 downwards.
TGCACTGGACTGAAGCCAGCTCGCAAATCGGCTCACGATACGGCGGTTGAAGTGGCGTGGCGGACAAACGAACCAATAGGCCGGGAAATCTATAACGTCGAAATTCGTCGAGAACGGTACAAGCTCACCGCGCTGTAATTCCGGCAGGCAGAGCGTCACGCTGTCAAGCGCAAGCCCGCCGCCCTGCTTTGCCAGTTCAATCGACATCGAGGATCGGTCGAAGCGAAAAGGATATGTCAGGCCCTCGATCTCGATCTTGTTCGAAGCAAGCCATAGATCCCAACGATACAGCATCTTCACGCTGTCGATCAGGCGCGCCGCCTTGATCTGTTCGCGCGGATCGTCGGAGTGTTCCTGCAACGAAGCAAGGTAATCCGGACTGCACAGCGGAAGCACAAGATCATGTATGACGTTGTTGACTGTCAGGCCCGTCCAACCGCCCAAACCGTAGCGCAGGTCAAAATCGACCGCCTCGGTATCGAATGCGGTGAAGTCGGGCGTTGCGTCAATGCGGATGTTCCAGTCGGGATTTTCTGTCGCAAAATTTGCGATTTTTGGACCAAGCCAACGAACGCCGAAGCTGGGGCTGACCCGAAGGGTCAGATTGCGTGTATCCCGCTGGCGCGAGATCGCGCCTCGGGCGTTTCGGATGGCACTGAAGGCCTGGGTCGTGGTTTGAAACAGACGATCTCCGTCCAGTGTCAGAATAAGCCGTCGCTTTTCGCGGCGAAAAAGTTTGACGCCAAATTGCTCTTCTAGGATTCGTAGTTGCTGGCTTACGGCCGATGGCGACACGCCGAGTTCCTGCGCGGCCTTCGTAACCGTCCCGAGCCGCGCCACGGATTCGAAGTATTCGGTTGCTCTGATGTTTATGTCACGCATTTGACGCCGGACCCTGAGGACTTAGAGAGTAGAGTCTATTAAGATGGGCTGAAATTGTCGAGTAGCACTCCTAACAAACGAAGGGGCGGCCAATACGTTGGGATCTCGTGGAGCGCTGCCCGACCTACATCTAATGCAGTCGCGATGCTCATCGACCGGCCGTTGTCGCGCATGCAGTGAATTCACCCTTTGTTCGCAACCTGTGAGTTGCCGCCTCAATCTTTGCTGCGCCTTGCACCAATGGCCGGTTTTCCCGCCGCCTTGCAGCGCCATGAGCAAAGCTGATGCAGCGATTTTCTTGCTGCGAGCGCGCGCAGCGAGAAATAGCAATGACCGCCTCGGGCTCGAATTGTGAATCCGCTACGGCTTGCTCCAACGTCCGCTGTTGTTCGCGACAACAGCCTCTAGTACCCTAACAATTCCTCGATAAGCTCTTCCCGCATATCCAGCGTCTGCTCCCAAGCCTTCGGCACATCCGCCTCTCGCTCGAGCGCCTCTGGCGCAGGCTGCTGTTCCATCTCAACCCCTTCACCCATCACCCGCATCCCCCGCGCCTCGCGCCGTTCCGCACGATCTCGCGCCGGCGGATGGCCCCCGGTTTCATTTGCCCCCTGCGCTCTGTTCTCGTCACTCCCAACACCCCATGGCCCAACACCTTCCACACTTGGCGGATAAGGAAACGGCTTGTCCTTCTGTTTGGCGTCCATCGCCTTAAAAAGCGGATCATCGTAGTACTTGATGCGCTGCGCTTTGATCGGATGCTGCGGCGACGCCAAGATTATTACCTCGTCGGGATCCATCAGCCGCGCCTCTGTCTCCGATAGCAGCGGCCGCTCCTCCAATCGGGCAGATGTCGACGTCGCACCAAGTATCCCTTTGTTCCGCCCGTACATCCGCGTCACCGCTTCCCGTGTCGTGCTGCCCACAGCCACCGAAACCTCCTTTACCGTGCGCTGATCCCGCGGCGTAATGTAAAGCTTCAGCCCTGCACCGTTCTCCAAACTTTCACGGCCCTCGGACCCATAGATGCGATCCAACGATGCCAGCGACTGCGCGATCATCGCTACCCTGCCCCCATAGCTCGCCAGCGAATGGATCGCGCGTTCCAAATACGGCATTGCGCCCATCTGCTGGAATTCATCAATCATCATCATGACTGGCCACGGCTCATCTTGTTCTGGCTCTTTGAGACGGATCGATGCAATCAAGTCCGCGAACATCAGCCGCAATAGTGGTGCCAGCGTCGCGATGTGGTCTTCTGAAACCGCGATGTAGAGTGACTGCGGTGTTTTGCGGAACGTCGCGAAATCGAAATCGCTGACTTGAGTGGCTGAGCGGACCGCCGGATTGTCCCACTGTTTCAAGCCCGCCGTCATCAGCGCCTGAATATTTGAGGTCAGCAACCGCGATGACGCGCTGGCCGCGTTGGTCCAAAGTTCGCGCAGAATAGCTTCCTCCGCCTCATCGGCATAAGTCTTGTATTGGGCGTTCTTGTACTCACCACCCGCAACGATCTTGTTCACCTCGCCAAGGTTTGCTGTGCCGCGCTGGATCGCCAGCAGACAGGCTGCCACAAAGATCGACTTGCCTGCCTCTGAAAACGTATCCAGCGTCTTGTTGTCCTTATCGAGGAACAGATCAGCCAAGATGCTGACTTCCGTAAACCGCTGCGCAAAGGTTGGCGCTTTGGCGATGCGCGACAGCGGGTTGTAACGGTGCGTGGCATTGGACCAATCAAACGGGCTGAAGCGATAAACCTCATCGCCATTGAGTGCACGCAAGCGGGATGTTTTCTCGAAGTTCTCGCCTTTGACATCGAGGACCACCACAGATCCTGCGAAGGCCATCAGGTTTGGGATCACGAAGCCCACACCTTTACCCGCCCGCGTTGGCGCCACCATCATCACATGCGGGATTGCCGCAGAAGAAATAAATCCGCCCTTTGACTTTGGCAGTCCGAGCTTGCCGCAAACAAACCCCTTCCCCGGCTTATGCAGCATGTCGTTTTTCATAAGCTCTGGTTTGGTCTGCCAATGGGCCGAACCGTAGTCATCCCGTTCTTTCTTCCAGGTCCAAGCAAGTGCAAGGCCACCGAGCCCGATGGATCCAAAGCCAACTGCACCGTAAGCCACCTTGAAGGCTTCAGGGTGTGCCGCGCGCAATCCAGGACTGGCGTTCCACACAGCCAGCATGTCGAAATTGCCAAACCCCGTTCGCAGCGCCAATGCCAAATAGAAGCTTGCGACAATGGTCCCGAGGATCGCACCGCAGATTGCGCCAAAGGGCAGTGCGGCCCAAAGAGGAAATGCTTTGTTCATGTGTTCATCCTCGCTCTAGAATTCCATCTCGTCGTCGAGACCACGATCACGCCCAAGGTCTTTGCCTAAGGTCTGCGCCTCTTGCTGCCCTTTGAGCTGCGCCACTTCGGTTGCCTTGTCCTGCTGCAGACTGGATGCACGATCAGTGAAGACCTGGTCGCCGGTTTCTTCAAAGGTCATTTCTAGGAATTCTTGTGTGACGGTGATCTGATCGATCTTGCCCGGCAGCACGTCGTTGAGGACTTCGTAGTTCCCGCGCCGCAGCTCGCCGAGGCCTTCCTCGCCCAGCTCTTTGAACAGCTCAGCCTGCAGAGTGCGCTCAACAGTTTCTTCCTGAACTTCTGACAACTGCCCATCGCGCAACATATCCGCCAGATCCTGCAGATAGGTATTGGGGCTGCGATCATCCTCATCGATCAAGGGCAGATCTGCCGCCTCTTCCTCTGCAAGGCTCAACCCGATTGCGACACCGAGTTCTTTGGCCCGCTCGGTCAGGGCTTCCATCACCCCATCGACACGTTCCAACGCCCCATCGAGTTGCTCATCATTCGCACTCTCGACCGTCAGCCCCTCTTTGCTGAGGACGGCATTCATGTCCCGCTCAACCCAGTCTTGCGCCATGCCGTAATTCTTCGTGCCGCCAGCTGTAATCCGCGCCACCAACTCATTGCTATCCATGCCCGCCTCATCGGCTTGCGCTAGGACATCTTTCAAAGCGTCGTCATTGCCAGACTGCAGCGCTGCGGTCAGCACCTCGTTTCCAGCACCGGGCGGATAGGGCTCTTCAAGCTGCTTGCCAAACCGCGCGCGCAGTTCTGGATCGGGCACCATCTGTGACAAGTCCGCAATGACGGGAGCGGCCTTGGCTTCAAACGCGGCGCGCTCGGTTACATCAAGCTCTTCGGCTTTCAGCCGCAACGCTTCGATCGTGCGCTCGGAATAGTCGATGGCATCACCAACGGTTTTGATGTCTTTCATATCGATCTCTCCTTCGGTGAATGTCCAAGGGGTGCCAGTGCCCAGATTGGCGGCCATACCGCGCACGGCGCGGGCCAGATGGCGCTGGTCCATGCGGTCCAGCAGCTCGGCAAACTCTGTGTAGTCTTTGGCAAAGCCCACGACCTGCGCTTGTGCGACGGCGGATTCCTCGGCCGTCATGATGATCTCGCGCGGCAAGCGCGCTTCTTCTTTGGCGCGGTAGATTTCAGCAAGACCCGCTGGCTTCTCAAAGATACCCCGCTCGAGACGGGTCGTCGCGTCGAGTATGACGCCATAGCCTTCTGCGATCTCGGCCTGCTTTTCGCGCATTAGCTGCGGCGACATCACGCCCTCAGCCCAGCAAGAAAACCATGTGCCCTGATCGAGCCCACGGTTGTTCAGAATGATGTGCGCATGTTTGTGGGCGCGGTCGTCATGTACGGCGAGAACGTAATCCCACTGATCACCGTACTCACCGCTCTCGAAAAAATGCTCCGTCCAGTCCATCGCGATGTCGCGCACCTGATCGACGGTGACGTCTGTCGGGAACGACAGCAGCATGTGTGAGGTGAACCCGAGCTTGGTCGATCCGCGCCAGGTCTCCGACCAAGCCTCGATGATATCTGACTTCTGATCTTCAGACAGCACCGCGTCATCCGTCAGCGCATTGGTCATGGTCGAATAAGTGTAGACGGCCTTGTCATTGATATAGGCAAGCTGATTGCCAAGAGAGGCTTGTGTTTTGCACCCCCCTGCCCTGATCCGCTTGAACACAGCCGCCTGGCTCTGGCCACTGGCAGCCTTGGCGACGTTGCGCGCCGACATGGATCCGACGCGCCCAAAGCTGCGCCCTTGCCGCCGGCCCGCGATACGCGCATCAATCCGCGCCGCGGCTTTGCCCCGGATCCGCTCATCCTCCCAGAGCTTCCCCATGACGGAACTGTAAAGAGCGAGCGGATCAGCCATTGGAGATGTTCCGATCAATCACGATCGCGCCCGCTTGCAGCGCAGACCCGCCGTTCGGAACCAAAGCAGCCGATTCCCGCACCCCTTCGCGGCCACCCTCCCCTGCCACCAATCTCAGTCCCGATGCCACGCGCGCAGTCTCATCTGGATGCGCCCGCAGGGTGGCATCCCCTTCTTCCTTTAACGGCCAATCCTGCTTGCGTCGGACCTGCGCTGCATACTTCATCTGGCCGAGCTCACGGCTCATGCACTGCGCAAGATCAAGCAGGTCTACAAGCAATGCGCGGTCCTCAAGCGACACGGAAATCTTGCCGCGATGCACAGCCTTTGCGAGCGCCAAACCAGCATCACTGACGTCCTTGGCTTGTCGCCAACTGGCACAGAATTCAGCAACTAGATCGCGCGGCACATCAAGGAACCCACACCGTCCGCGCAGCACTGCATTGAGGGCTTGGGAGCGGTTGGCGAAACCACGTGTCTGCCACTCTGCATCAAAGGCTGCGAGCTCTGACGCTGAGGCGCGGAAACTGACCCGTTCAGAGGGATCACGCACCGCCAGTCCTTCGCCCTGCTCTTCCTTTGCAAGCCGCGTCACATGCCTGCGAGAGACGCCATAGGCTTCCGCCAATACCTTTGGGGTTTCACCTGCATGATAGCGCCGCGCCAGCTCAATGCGCTGCTCCAGCTTGAGGCGTTTTGGTCTTCCTGTCTTCATCACAAGTGCACCTCGCTACATTCAAAATCAAATATCCGGCGGCGCGTGCGAGGCAGCGCTTGCTTGCAAGCGCGTTCGCGCGTGTTGGTGGATTCTTTCTTGCGTGGCACGCTCTCAGACCCCTCGGACAAATGTCGCAGACAAGTGGCATATCCTGCCAACGTCCTTTTCTTCTCCTTCCTTCATATATCAATAATACATATTGCGCAATTTATCTTTTTGCATGAGTTCAATTTCTATGCGCTTCACGCCGCCTCCCAGAGGCCACACCAACTATCAGAAACATTCTGACTGACCCTGTTGGCAGCTCGCACAAAGCGAGCGCGGGCCTTCACATACAAAACAATACGCAAGGATATGCGCCCCCAAGGCGCATCGAGTGATCAACATGAAAACAGCAAAAAAGCTGACGCCCGACCGCGTCGGTGTCAGCTTCTACAACTGCCTGTCTGGGGCCTCCCACAGGAGGTCGCCCTCCCCTGCGGATCACTCAATCCGCAGGGGTATCTGGCTCAATGAGCCAGATCCTGAGAGCGCAAATCTGCGCAGCGATCTTGGGCAATCAGAGCCTCGGTTGCGAGGCTGTCTATGACTTCAGGATGGTCACCCTCCTCAAAGGCTGAGAGGTAGGTTTCAAAGGCCATGTCAGCTTGCAGTTCTGCGAGGTCGAGAGATTGTTCGAATGTCATGTTGTGATCCTTTCCATTGATCGTCGTTGGACGGATCGTGGAAAAGACCGGAGGCATCAGAGCGGGCTGCACCCAACTTGGGGCGCAATGAAATGGAGCACGTGAAGGGCGATTTTTGTTGTGGGCGATGCAAAGCAGCGCGCAAGGCGCCAGCCGTCCAGAAACCTTGCCCAAGCGTTGCAGCCCGCTCGCCTCCGGGCTAGCGATCTGATGGGCCAACAGGTCAATGGGAAGAGCACAACACGGTGAAGAATTGAACCGTCTCTCACCAGTTTTCCTGCAGGCGAAAGAGGACGGTATCCCACACTCAGATACGAAGTTGCTGCTCACCTGATCTCAACCAAGCCGCTCCAAAAAACCGAACGACAGCTTCAAAGCCACAAGATCAAGCTTGGTTCAATTGGTCCTCGAGAGACCCAGTCGACGCCAGGATTGCATCAAAGGATGGAGCCTCACCGAAGATCATGGCCTCAGCATTTTGGTAATCACCGATCATCCGAGCGGCCATTTCATCATCTGGAGAGAGCGGGGCGTTCAAACCTTCCATGCTCAGCCTCGATCACCCGCAGCCGCACCAAACAGATGCCCACGCAAAATGTCCTGCATCCAAATTGGCGTAGCAGCGAAACCACTTTTCAGATCGTCCAACAGTGCCGGGCCAGTTTCGTGGCTGGCTAGCAGGCGACGCACTGCGCTTTGAACAGCCGCCTGTTCTTCGTCGCTCGACATGACGTCATGAAGCCAGTGCAAGGCCTGCACCAGATACATGCCAGGGCGCCCTGCCCAATACAGCCGACTAGGTGCCGCTTGTTTGAAGACGATCTTTTGATTGTCTAGAGTGACAGGCTTTAACCGCGCATCAACAAGCACTTCGATTTTGGCCGGCACCGCGTTGGTGAGGCCGAGCGTGTTGGCAGCCGTCATACCATCGATCAACCAGCGAACCTGATCGCGACGCGCGATTGCATCGATGACGGCGCGGTAGTCTGGTACGGTAGATTTGCCTGTCAGCGCATTCTGGGATGGTTTGTCGTAGAGCCCGCGCTGGATGCGGCGCAGCTGACCGGACGTGACCATGCGCTGCAGTGCCTTATCGACAGCTGCGCGACCCCCGATGTCGGCAAAATCAGCTGGCGTCCACACTTGTCGCGGCGCGTCATCTACACGAGCGCGTAGGCGGTCTGGCAAAGTTTTCAATTGTGCAGATCCGACCATGTCCGAAATATACCGCAAAATTCGGACAGAAGCGAGTTCAAGCTGATGTACCGCCTTAAACGACGATGGCGTTCAAATTGGCAACCAGATCATCCAAATCGGTTTGATGCCGTCACAACTGGTAAAATTGGTTCGTACCGCAGCACACTCAGTCATACAGTTAACTCAGTAAAAAAGAGCGGCTCCGAGATAGGCTTGTAAATGCGGCTTGCAACCTTGCCTTTGGGGGCTTGGGTCACCGCAGCGCTCGCACTGCACACAGCATTACGGGTCGCCGACATTTTCCTGCTTTTTGCCTGGTTAATGTGATTGGGAAAAATAATCAAACATCTCTTCGACCATTCGACCTCTGCGCACTTTGCTAATAATGTACTGCGCATATCGGCCGTTTATTCCACATGGGCAGTGCTCACTGCCGTGCGGGAAAAGTAGCCAGACCGCCGAAGCGGTCTGGCTTGACTGTTAAGCGGCGTCTTTCGGACCCCAAGGGATGATGGCCTGCAGGGACATGTCATCCTGGCTCGCGGCTTTGCCGAGGTTGGCATTGAAGGCGTGATCGCGGACCGTCAGGGTGAAGTAGTCAGAACCAGTGTCTTTGTTCTGCTTCTTCCAGATGCCACCGCATTCGACCAGTTTGCCGCGAGGGGAGCGGCCGAGGACGCGATGCGTTGGTGCCATGGGGTTGCTGCTGGCAACTGGTTCAACCGTGATGTCGAGGTCGAAGGTCAGGGTTGAAATCGAGCCGATACCTTTTGCGGTTTCGATATCGTCGCTGGTGAATTTGATGCAGTTCGTGGTCATTGCTTTTCTCCTTGTTTGCGTTGCAATGATGGTCACCTTGCAGCTGGCCAAGGCCCGGACACACCGAAGGCGAAGCGTCAGCGGAGAGGGGCAGGCGCGGATCTTTTTGTGTCGCGAGGAATGGCCCGCAGGGACAGGGGAAAAAGATCGGGGGCAACCTTTGTGGACGGGGCGACAGCTGCGACCAGCATTATCGAGCAACTCAACACATCAGGAGAAAGCCTATGGCCACGTCGCTGATAGTGAACACTGACAAAAGAAACTGCGAGAAGGCATCTTCACTTCCTGTTTGACTGACAACGCGCCGATCAAAAGACCCTGCCTCCGTCAGACCTGGGAACGACACATCTCGCTCTCTTCCATCTCCCCCCAAGCTCTGGTGGGGCCGGTTTGCTGGAATGGATGCACCAAAGACCAGTTTCGTTCACTTACCTGAACATTCGCTTCATTACGTTCAGAATACTGGACAACATCTTGACTCGACGCCAGATTGATAATACTTGTCCAATATACTGGACGTAAGATATCTCACGTTCATCTAATCAGACAATGGCAGCGCACATGAAACGCAAAAGAAGTTACTCACGGGTTACGAAGCAAGCTTTGTCTATCTTCGGCAAGCTGATCCGCGTCGCCCGCACGGAACGCGGCATGACAGCGCAAGACCTTGCGGACCGTGCAAACATTAGCCGCACGACACTGTATAACATCGAAAAAGGTGCACCCGGCCCTGAGATCGGCACGGTCTTCGAGGTCGCAGCGCTTGTTGGCGTGCGTCTGTTTGATGCCGATGACAGTACGCTTGCAATGCACAATGTCCGCCTTGATGAAAAACTAACACTCCTGCCAAAGAGCGTCCGGGCATCCAAGCAAGAGGTCGACGATGACTTCTAATTTTGCCCAAGCCTCGGAGGCCTTTGTCTGGATATGGCTGCCCGAAAGCACCGCCCCTGTCGTTGCAGGGCGCATCACGCAAGATGCGGACCGGTTCGTATTCAATTACGGTGCAAGCTACCTCGAGCGCACCGATGCAATACCGATATACGCACCCGAACTCCCGCTGCGTCGAGGCATCATCGAACCTCAGGCCGGTCTTTCGATGGCCAGCTGCATTCGCGACGGCTCTCCGGATGCATGGGGGCGGCGTGTCATCATCAATCGTTTGGTGGGCGCAAAGGCGAGTACAGCCGAAGTCGGCAACATCACAGAAATATCCTACCTGCTTGCATCCGGTTCTGACCGCATCGGTGCCCTCGATTTCCAAGCGTCGGCGACGCAGTATGTGCCGCGCCGGAAATCCGAAGCCACATATGAGGAACTCATCGAGGCAGCCAGTCTCATTGAAAAAGGCGCGCCCCTGACGCTTGGCCTAGATCAGGCGCTCAATCACGGTACATCAATCGGTGGCGCGCGGCCCAAGGCGCTGATCGATCGCGGAGATCGCAAGTTGATCGCCAAATTCTCGGCAAGCGGCGACCTCTATAGCGTCGTCAAAGCGGAATTCATCGCGATGAAGCTCGCGGCTGCCTGCGGCCTAGACGTCGCGCCCGTCTCGATGATTGAAGCTGGCGGCAAAGACGTGCTCTTGATCGAGCGCTTTGACCGGACCCGCGCAGGTGAGGACTGGCATCGCAAAGCGATGGTGTCTGCACTTACAATCCTTGGGCTGGATGAGATGATGGCGCGCTATGCCTCCTACGAGGATCTGGCCGAGATCATTCGTCACCGCTTCGCCAAGCCCAAGGAGACGCTGCGAGAGCTGTTTGGCCGAATCTGCTTTAACGTGCTGTGTGGCAACACGGACGATCATGCCCGCAATCATGCAGCCTTTTGGGACGGCAAGATGCTTTCGCTCTCCCCTGCCTATGACATCTGCCCGCAAGGCAGAACCGGAAATGAAGCGACACAGGCAATGCTGATCAAGGACGATAACCGAATGAGCACATTGGCCAATTGCCTTGCTGCCACCCCTGACTTCTTGCTCACGGACGACGAAGCAATCGACATCATCACACAACAGATTGTCACGATCGCCGGTGAATGGGATGCAGTCTGTGATCTTGTTGACCTCAGCGCAACAGACAAAGCCCTGTTTGGCGGTCGGCAATTCTTGAATCCCTACTGCATTGAAGGGCTGGACCCGGAGCATGGAGCGTTAACTGATCTATTTGAGGGATCACGAAAGCAATTGTCAGCTTAGAGAGGGGTCACTTTAAAGGCGTTTGGCCGTTACGGCCAGCAAAACCAGCCGTTCGTAAATATCGCAGCGAAGGCTACCGAAGAGCCCATACTGTGAGTCCGATTTTCCTGCTGCGAGCGCACGCAGCTAGGGAAATGCTGCGTCAGCGAAGAACTCTGCTCGGCCGCGCAGAGGAAGCAGCGGCCATTCGAAAAGTGCTATGTTTTCGTTGTCAGCGCGGTGCTGATGTCTGGGTTTGGAGGGAGGATTGGAGGGCATATTATGCCAAGAGTCCAACTTCCCGCAGTCACACCAAAGCGCAAAGCCTGGAACAAGGGCCGGATCACCGGTCAGAAACGACCGCTGCTTCCCAAACAAGTGTGGGCCATCCGGGCGCGGCTTGAACTTGCGGGCCATCTTCGTGATCTTGCACTGTTTAACGTTGCAATTGATAGCAAGTTGCGGGGCTGCGATCTGGTTAAACTCGCCGTCATTGACCTTGTGAAAGAAGGTCGTGTTCGCGAACGGGCGTCAGTGCTTCAGAGCAAAACTAAGAAACCGGTGCAGTTTGAACTCACCGAGAACACAAGGGATACCGTCATTGCGTGGGTAAGATCACCCGAGATGATCGGGTGCCGCTTTATGTTCCCGAGCCGCTTTCATGACCGTCCGCATATCTCAACGAGGCAGTATGGCCGGTTGGTCCGTGACTGGGTGACGGCGATTGGTCTGGAACCCAGCGGATACGGCACACACTCGATGCGCCGCACCAAAGCAGCGGAAATTTATCGCAAGACTGGTAACCTTCGCGCCATGCAACTTCTGCTCGGCCACACGAAGGTCGATAGCACAGTGCGTTATCTCGGCGTCGAGCTGGAAGATGCGTTGAGCATCGCGGAACGCATCGATATCTGAATGAAGTTGGCGGGCGGTTATCGCCGTTCGCCAATCCAGTCCACGTTGCTGTGCATCCCGGAGATGCCGACCGGATCAGAACCACTTGGACCAACGTCGCAAGATGCGGGGATGTTTCGTGTTAAGGTTTCTGCTAGGCATCTAGCAAAGGAAAATTTATATAACTAATCAAATATTGATAGAGATTTACAATCACTATGACCTTCGAACAACTTCGCACATTTCTGTGGGTCGCGCGCCTTGGCGGCTTTCGAAAGGCCGCTGACAGGTTGCACCTGTCTCAGCCAGCTGTTTCAACGCGGATATCCAATCTTGAAGACGAGTTGGCGGCCAAGCTGTTCGAACGCGGCCCCGGTGAGCTTTTACTGACCAAGAAGGGTCAACAGCTTTTGGGCTACGCCGAGCAGATGTTGTTCGTTGAAGAGGAAATCAAACAGCGTGTCGCGAACCCTGCAGAGACCGAGGGCCTTTTCCGCCTCGGAGCCTCTGAGACCATCGCGCAGGCTTGGCTTCCATCATTCATTCAGGCGTTCAGTGCGCAATTCCCGCGGGTCAATGTTGATCTGACTGTCGATATTTCATTGAACTTGCGGGCATCGATCCTGGAACGCCGACTTGATCTGGCCTTTCTCATGGGGCCAGTGTCCGAGTTCTCGGTCAAGAACGTAGCGCTTCCTCGATTTGACTTGCATTGGTACAAATCCAGCCAAATGGGGGATGTCGACCTCACTGAAACCCCGATCATATCTTACTCGAACAAGACCCGCCCCTACCGTGAATTAACGTCAGAATTGGCGCAGCGTGTTGGCCCGAAGAGCCGGGTTTTTTCCTCTGCGTCCTTGTCGGCCAGTTTGAAGATGATCGCGGCAGGTATCGCCGTTGGGCCTTACCCGCGCGTCCTTGCCACGCCGCACCTTGTGGCCAATGAAGTTGTCGAGTTTGATCCCGGCTTTGTTCCGCCCGCGCTGGAGTTTACCGCATCTTACTTGGCTGAGCCACGGAGCTTTCTTGTTGAAAACAGTGCAGAAATTGCACGTGATGTGGCGACGGCATGGCATGCTTCTCACCCAGAATAGACATTCAAAGTATCTATCGTAACTGATATAAAATGATAATTTGAATGAATTTGGCTATTGTGGAACTGTCAAAGGACAGAATCGCGGGGGAGCCATGTCGTCTCAACAACCATCAGTTCAAGATGAACAGCGCTTAACGAGTGAAGAGATCCGCATGCGTATTCGAGCGCAGCGGTATGACACGCATACGTCTGGCTTGGCTCCGGGAAAGCTTCAGTGCAACCTCGCTATTCTCCCTGAGGTCTATGCACTGGACTTCCTGCGGTTCTGTCAGCGAAATCCCAAGCCTTGCCCCTTGGTTGGGGTGAGCGAAACGGGCGATCCGATGTTGCCGACCCTTGGTCGCGACATTGATATTCGCACGGATGTGCCACGCTACCGTGTTTTCCGGCACGGCGCGCTTGAGGACGAGGTGCCGGATATTTCCAGCTTATGGTCCGATGATCTGGTGACTGTCGCGCTGGGGTGTTCGTTCACATTTGAGAATGCGCTCATGCGGGCGAGTGTTCCCGTACGGCATATAGAAACAGGTCGGAACGTCCCCATGTTTCGCACCAATATTGACCTTGAGCCTGCCGGTCCATTTAGCGGCCAGATGGTCGTCACGATGCGTCCGCTGCCTGAGAATCTGATTGAGCAGGCGACATCCATCAGTGGCCGCTATCCACAGGCGCATGGTGCGCCGATCGCTGTCGGCGACCCGGCCGCTATCGGTATCAAGAACCTCGATCAACCTGACTACGGTGATCCTGTTGACATCCGGTCGGGGGAAGTCCCGGTCTATTGGGCCTGCGGCGTCACCCCGCAAAACGTTCTGCGGGCCGCAAAACTGCCAATCTGCATCACGCACGCCCCCGGCCACATGCTCATCACCGATGTCGCGGAAGATGCAGAGACAACCATCTATCAAGAAGCCACCAACTAGGAGAGAAGACATGAAACGTACACTTACATTGCTTGCCGCCACGACGGCGCTAGCCGGGCCAGCCCTGGCAGAAGATCTGTCCGTCGTCGGCAGCTGGTCCAGCTTGCCGCTGCACAACACATATGAAGCGCCATTCTGGACAGAAACACTGCCCGCAGCCGGAGATTTTAACGTTGAGCTGACAACGCACAACGCGATGGGCCTTGGCCTGTCAGAGATTTACCCCTTGCTGGGTCAGGGCGTCTATGATGTGGCCATGACGGTGGCAGATTACGCAGTTGGCGACGCGCCCGAGCTTGAGGGTCTTGATGTGCCGCTTCTGGCACTGACCGCCGATGAAGCCCGCGCAATGGTTGATTCCGCCCGCCCGATGGTGTCCGACATCTACCGCGACCGGTTCAACGCCGAAGTTCTGGCCATCGCGCCCTATCCGCCGCAGGTCGTTTTTTGCAACGCTGAGATCAACAGCTTTGCAGACCTTGAAGGCCTCAAAGTCCGTGCCTCTGGTCGGATGACAGCCCTGTTCCTTGAGGCACTCGGCGCAGAGGGCGTCAGCGTCTCATTCGGTGAGGTTCCCGGTGCCTTGCAAACCGGTACAGTTGATTGCGCTGTCACTGGTGCTGGTTCGGGCTACTCGGCGGGCTGGTGGGAAGTCTCCACGCATCTCTTGCCAATCCCTCTGGGTGGTTGGGACCACGTTGTCACGGCGATGAACGCAGACAAATGGGACAGCCTATCCGAGGCGAATCAAGCGACGATCCGTTCCGAAATCAGTTCGGGCTTTGAAGAGCCTGCCTGGGCCAGCGCTCAAGATGCTTTGGTGAACGACATCGCTTGTCTGACCGGCAACGGTGACTGCCCTTCCGGTGAGGCGCGCAGCATGAAACTTGTCGACATCTCGGACGCGGATTTTGAGAATGCGCGCGCAATCTTGATCGGCGAAGTTCTTCCCGACTGGGCCGAACGTGCAGGTGGTGATTGGGCAGACCGGTGGAACGCCTCTGTTGGTCAAGTCGTCGGCGTGACCATCGAATAATCGTAAACAAGACCAAGGGACGGATACCATGGAACTGGCGTTGATAGATACGCTTCGGAAACTCAATCGCACAATCGCCTTGATTGTGGGTTTGGGTCTTCTGGGAATGGCGGCGTTTGTCGTCGCGGATATCGCTTTGCGTCAGGTCCATGCGTCGTTTGGCGGATCAGAAGAGTTCGCGGGCTATGCAATGGCGCTCGTCAGCTCATGGGGTATGGCCTACGCTCTACTTGAGCTTGGCCATATCCGCATCGACCTTATTCGCAGCCGAACGGGGCAGACGGCCCGTGCGCTTTTCGATGTGTTTTCCATGATTGTGATGTCTGGCGTTGTCGTCATGATCGCGGTCAAGTGCTGGCCTGTCGTGGAACGCGCCATAGACAACGGCAGCCGCGCCAACACGCCCATGGCGACCCCGCTGGCGTGGGTGCAAATCCCTTGGTTTGCGGGGTGGGTCTGGTTCGCGGTCATGACCTGTTTGGTCACACTGGCCGCAATCAGTCTGATGGTACGCGGGCAAAGCGCTGAGACGGAAGCTTTCGTCGGCGCATTTTCAGAGCAGGATAGCCTCTCATGATTACCTATGTTTCTGCTGGCCTGCTGGCCTTGCTCGCTGTGTCTATTCCTGTTGGTATCGTTCTCTTCCTGCTTGGCTTCGGCGTTGATCAGTTTTTCTCGAATTTTCCGCTCACCCGCGCTTTGGGGAACATGGTTTGGTCGTCTTCAAGTTCCGCGACGCTGATCGCCATTCCATTTTTCGTCCTCCTCGGCGAAGTGCTCGTCCGTTCAGGCGTGGCCACCCGCACTTATGCAGCACTTGACCGTTGGGTCAGTTGGTTGCCCGGCGGACTTGTGCATGCCAACGTGGCGACAGCCACGATGTTCTCGGCCACGTCGGGGTCGTCCGTGGCGACTGCAGCGACAGTGGCAACCGTGGCCATGCCGCAAGCGGAAAAGCTCGGGTATGACCCAAAGCTGTTCTCGGGCGCAATCGCGGCGGGCGGCACACTTGGCATCATGATCCCGCCGTCGATCAACCTGATCGTCTTTGGCTTCCTGACTCAATCCTCTATCCCGCAACTGTTTTTGGCGGGTCTGGTGCCTGGCCTGATCCTTGCACTCTCATTCCTGATGGTCACGGCGATCATTTGCACGATCCGCCCTGATCTTGGCGGGCAGCGGCGCGTCTTTCCATTGGCGCAAATGCTGCGCGCGCTGATCGATTTGGTACCGATTCTGATCCTGTTCGGGCTTATCATCGGATCTATCTATCGCGGTTGGGCCACCCCGACAGAAGCCGCTGCGGTGGGTGTTGCAGGTGCCTTCCTGATCGCTGCCGCATTTGGTGGTGTGAACTGGGCAATGCTGCGCGACAGCCTTCTGGGGACGATCAAAATCACCTCCATGATCATGCTGATCATCATCGGCGCGTCCTTCCTGAACTTCACCCTTTCCTCGGCGGGTCTTGGTCGCGAGTTGACTTCCTTTATGGAGGGGCTGGGCCTTGGGCCGATCGGGTTCATTCTGGTTGTCGTGGTGCTGTACATTGTCTTGGGCTTTTTCATCGAAACATTGTCGCTGATGGTTGTTACGATCCCCATCATTGTCCCGATGGTGCTGGCGCAGGGGTATGACGCCGTCTGGTTTGGCATCCTGATGATTGTCCTGATCGAAATGGCGCTGATTACGCCGCCAGTGGGCCTCAACCTTTATGTCGTCCAAGGCGCGCGCAAATCCGGCAATATCGGCGAGGTGATGTTGGGCGCTGCTCCCTATGCGCTTGTGATGCTGATCATGGCATTTGCGCTTATTGCCTTCCCCGAGATCGCCCTCTGGCTGCCAAGTTTGCTCGGCTAGCGTTTCGACCATCAATTTTACTGAAAAAATGCGGCCCCGAGGGCTGCAAACAAAGGAGAACCGTCTCATGTGGCAATTTTGGGTAGATCGTGGCGGCACGTTCACGGACATCGTGGCAAAATCGCCTGAAGGTGATCTGCGGACACATAAGCTGCTGTCTGAGAACCCCGAAGCTTACCTCGACGCGGCGGTGCATGGCATTCGCGAAATTCTTGACCTCAAAGCAGATGCTCCAGTGCCGACCGGCCTTATTGAAGCGGTGAAGATGGGCACAACCGTCGCCACGAACGCGCTGCTTGAGCGCAAGGGCGAAAAGACGGTACTCTTCATCACCAAGGGCATGAAAGACCTGCTGCGCATTGGGTATCAGAACCGCCCGAAGCTATTTGATCTCAATATTGTGCTGCCAGAGCTGCTTTATGACGACGTTGTGGAGGTCGATGAACGTCTCGACGCAGACGGCAATATCGTCATAGCCCTCGACACGACCGCTGCCCGCGAAGCGCTTTCCCGCGCTTATGGCAAAGGCTATCGATCCGTCGCTATTGCGTTGATGCACAGTTATCGCTTCCCGGATCATGAACAACGCTTGGGCGACATGGCTAAACAATCCGGCTTCACGCAAATCTCGCTCAGTCACGAGGTCAGCCCTTTGATAAAGTTGGTTGGCCGTGGGGATACGGCGGTTGTCGATGCTTATCTGTCCCCCATCCTGCGCCAGTATGTTAGCCAAGTTGCGAACGCTTTGGGCGCACATTCAGGTGGCTGCGAACGGCTTATGTTCATGCAGTCCAACGGCGGCCTGACCGACGCGCGCTTGTTTCACGGACGGGATGCGATCCTGTCCGGCCCCGCGGGGGGTGTTGTCGGCATGGTTCGGTCTGCTGGTGAGTTGGGCTATGAAAAGCTTATCGGTTTTGACATGGGCGGCACCTCAACGGATGTCTGCCATTACGCGGGTGAATTTGAACGCTCGTTTGAAACCGAAGTGGCCGGTGTGCGGATGCGCGCCCCGATGATGTCGATCCATACTGTGGCGGCAGGAGGCGGGTCGATCCTGTCCTACCGAGATGGCCGTATGCAGGTCGGTCCGGAAAGTGCGGGGGCCAATCCTGGCCCTGCCGCCTACCGCCGTGGTGGCCCGCTGACCGTGACCGACTGCAACGTGCTTTTGGGTAAATTGAACCCAGATCATTTTCCGCATGTGTTTGGTCCAAATGCGGATGAGCCACTTGATAGAGACGCTGTTCGCGAGAAGTTTGAGGCACTTGCCGCCCAGATCGGTGATGGCAAAACGCCCGAGGACATCGCCGAAGGGTTCCTGCGCATTGCCGTCGAAAACATGGCGAACGTGATCAAAAAGATCAGCGTGCAGCGCGGCTATGACGTCACAAAATACACGATGAACTGTTTTGGTGGTGCGGGTGGTCAACATGCCTGCCTTGTTGCCGATGCTTTGGGGATGGAGCGTATTTTCATTCACCCCTTCGCGGGCGTTTTGTCAGCCTTTGGCATGGGTCTTGCCGATGTGCGCGCCATGCGAGAGCGTCAGTTTGAAAAACCTCTGAACGACCTTGATGCCGCCGCGGCCTTAGCAAAGTTAGCGGAAAGCGCCCGCGCCGAAGTCGGCGATCAGGGCATCGCGCCCTCAGACATCGACGTCCTGCAACGGGTCCAAATTCGGCCACGCGGTGCGCAACAAAGCCTCGAAGTCCCCTTTGGATCGGCCCCGGACATGGAAGCCGCTTTTGTTGACGCGCACCAACAACGGTTCGGCTTTGCACCTGACACAAGCGATCTGATCATTGATGTGTTGGTGGTGGAAGCCGTTGGTCAGACAGGCGAACAGGTGAGCCTGCCCGACACGCAAGGCACCGAACCAGATAAGACGACGGTATCTGTCTGTTTCGATGGGACGTGGAAAGACGTCTCGCTTGTTGACCGCACCACGCTTGCCCGTGGTCAAACCGTTGAAGGCCCCGCAATCCTGACTGAGCCGACGGGCACCAATGTGATTGAATCCGGCTGGCGCGCCACCTGTGCCGAGGGCGGCAACCTGATCCTTGAACGTACCACAAAGGTCGCCCGCGCCGAGGCTATCGGCACATCCGTAGATCCCGTCATGCTAGAGGTGTTCAACAACCTTTTCATGTCCATCGCAGAACAGATGGGCGCGACACTCGCCAACACAGCATATTCTGTGAACATCAAGGAACGCTACGATTTTTCCTGCGCGATCTTTGACCAAAACGGTGATCTGGTCGCGAATGCACCGCATGTCCCTGTTCACCTCGGCTCTATGTCCGAAAGCGTGCGCACCGTGCTGCGTGAAAATACAGGCAAGATCCGGCCCGGCGATGTGTTCATGATGAACAATCCCTTTAACGGCGGAACGCATCTGCCGGACGTGACGGTGATCACACCCGTTTTTGATGCCACTGGTAACACCATCATCTACACTGTCGCCTCACGCGGCCACCATGCCGACATTGGCGGCAAGACACCCGGGTCCGCGCCCCCTGACAGCCGGATTATCGAGGAAGAAGGCGTCGTCATCGATAACTTCCTCCTTGTTGCGCAAGGGCAATTGCGGGACCCCGAGACGCGGGCTTTGCTTGCCTCTGGCAGGTACCCTTGCCGCAATGTCGATCAGAACATGGCTGACTTGGCCGCACAGATCGCAGCGAATGCGACGGGCGTTGCAGAGTTGAAAAAGATCACGACCCAGTTCGGAATTGATGCCGTTCATGCCTATATGGGGCATGTTCAAGACAATGCAGAGGAAAGCGTCCGGCGTGTTCTGGATGTTTTGAAAGACTGCTCATTCAGTTATCCCATGGATGGCGGTGCAAAGATCGAAGTCGCGATTAAGGTCAACAAATCTGATAGATGTGCCACGATTGACTTCACCGGAACCTCGCCACAAAGCCCGCTGAACTATAACGCGCCGCTTTCGATCTGTCGGGCTGTCGTCCTTTACGTGTTCCGCACGCTTGTTGGCCGCGATATCCCGATGAATGAGGGCTGCCTTAAGCCGCTTGACCTGATTGTCCCTGCAGGCTCGATGATCAATCCGCGTGCTCCCGCCGCCGTCATCTCTGGTAACACCGAGGTGAGCCAATCCATTGCGGATGCGCTTTACGGTGCACTTGGTGTGATTGCGGGCTCTCAGGGCACGATGAACAACTTTGTCTACGGCAATGACGTGTTCCAGAACTACGAGACCATTTGCGGCGGTACGGGGGCGGGCCGCGGCTTTGACGGGACAAGCGCGGTCCATAGCCACATGACCAACACCCGAATGACGGACCCGGAAGTGCTTGAAACCCGCTTCCCCGTGCGTGTTGATGAGTTCTCTATTCGACAAGGCTCTGGCGGTGCGGGTGAGTTTGTTGGCGGTGACGGCATCGTTCGACGGTTGACCTTTAATGAGGCAATGACCGTCACAACGCTCAGCTCACACCGCGTTGTCGCCCCCCACGGGACATATGGTGGGTCCCCAGGTGCCACCGGTGAAAACGCCGTGCAGCGGTCAAATGGGGCGTTTGAGCTGTTGGACGGAAACGACCAGGTGGAATTGGAACCAGGTGACACCTTTGTTATGAAAACACCTGGCGGCGGTGGATTTGGGAAGGCAAACTTATGAAGTTTTATCACTCTGGCTCGGAAATAGACCTGACCGTTGAGCACCTCTACGTTGCCGGTTGGACGGGTCGAAATGCCGACGCGGTGCAGCATCATATCGACGAGCTTGCTGAGATCGGGGTGGCGCCGCCAAGCGAGGTGCCCCTCTATTACCACGTATCCAGCAGTCTTCTGGTTCATGCAAACACGATCGAAGTGCTTGGACCAGACACATCGGGAGAGGTTGAGCCGCTCATCATACAAAGTGCTGGTGCCTTGTGGCTCAGCTTAGCATCTGATCACACTGATCGCGCTTTGGAGACATATTCAGTCGCGGCCTCAAAGCAGATTTGCTCAAAGCCCGCGGCCAGGGAAGTGTGGCGATTATGCGAGGTCGATGCAGACTTGGACACCTTAATGCTGCGCTGTTCAATTAAAGAGGACGGAAGCTGGGTCAGCTATCAAGTGGGCGCTCTGTCGAACATCTTGCCGTTGCAAAAACTGATCAGCGGCTCTGGCATGGGTGACAACTCGGCGATGCTCTGCGGGACGCTTGGCGCAATCGGCGGTGTCAGACCTTCGGATGCTTACAAAATGGAACTTGAAGATCCGAAGCGAAACCGGCGGATTACACTCGAATATTCTGTTCGTAAGCTGCCAATAGTTCTTTAGAAGAACCAAAGCGGAAGTCCGCGTTATCAAGCCTAATGGAGGCACCTGGCTGTCCCAGAACCGCAATTGTCGCAGCCGCTGCGCAATCGTGCTTTGTACGCACCTGAGAATTCAAATTAAGCTGTGGTGAATACCCAGCTTTAGTTTAGGTCAAAGCCAAGCTGTCGAATGGCTACTTCGGTGACATTGGTTGCGTCAGCAAAGTGCGGAAAACGAACGGTGGCTTCGTCCGCTTCCTTCCCCTTCGTTGCGACCGCGGCGAAAGTCCGGTCTACGTTTACAGCGAACAACAATCATCGAAGTAGGTAACCTTCAAATTTTGCTTAAATCGACATTGGGTCGGACAAAGTGGTAGGCAATCACATGATTAAGTACCAAGACATTTCTGATGACGACCCCGTTCTCGATCACTCCCGCCTTCTGAAGGCGATGGAAAACGCATTTGAGTATGCCACTGCTCATGGTGGGATCGGGCTCACGCAGACCAAAGCCTTCAATCGCAAGTTTGCTCATTGGATGGCTGATCATTCACCTTGGCCGCGATACCACACCGATGAATTGATGAGGCTGAACAAGGTACTGAACGAATGGGACGTGCCACTTGCCATGGTCGTCCATGATTTGATGATTGTCGCCAAATTCGGGCGCCATACAAAGGGTAAATTTCAGATTTCAAAAAAGGCGCAACAACTTGCCAGCCAGCGTGCTGCATTCTTCGCCAAAATAGCTGAAACGTACCTGTTTGAATATAATCACGCGCGAAATGCCCGATCAGAGTTCATGGCACCCGGAAACTGGGACATCTTCCTCAACATCATCAACGTCGAGGCCGAACAAGGCCTCACAGAAACGCATCTCGTCAAGACACTCTATGGTCTCGAAAAACGTGCGCATGTGATTGATCGGGAATACTATGACCACGCCGGGTTCATCTTCACGCATGTCCTGCAACCACTCAGCTGGATTGGTTTTCTGGCAGAAACATCCGACGGTGGGAGACTGTCAGATCGCACCTACTGGAAAACGCCATTGTGGCGGGCGTGTCTGCAACTGGAAACCGACGGTATGGTCGACGCACCACATCGCCACTAAGGCTTCACTCAAGCTGTTGGCATCAAAATTGAGCCCCCTGCCCTCCTTGCTTTGCGTAAGCGTCTTCGCATCATCTATTTTTGAGGCAGACCAGTGATCATTTGCAATCTCGATGACACGAAGCGAACAGATCAAGCTGGGGATCAGGGCATTTGAAACACAATCAATAATTGATCGTGCTCCAAAGCGCGCTCACCGGAAGGGCGAAGTTTCTGTCGCCAAAGGTGAGCTTTTCTTGGCCTAGGTAGAACACGATCCCCGTGCATTTTTTACTACGACCAGGCCCGTCTTTTGAAAACCATTTGAGGTGTTTAAAATCATCTCCAGTGACTGATGCAGACGCCTTGATCTCAACGCAGACCAAGTGGCTGCCACCGTCGATCAGGATGTCAATTTCCCGCTGGTCTGCACTGCGCCAGTGATAGAGCCGGTAGTCAGCGTCCTGCATTGGGACGGCACGCTGGATCTCGTTCAGAACAAAGCTTTCTAGCAGGCCGCCAAGCGCCTGCGGTGTGTTGTCGATAGTAAAAGTATCTTGGGTGAAACGCCGAAGGGCACAGGCGATGCCCGTATCTGCAAAATGGTATTTAGGGTTCTTGATCTCCCGCTTGCCCTCGCCTGATGTCCAGGCACCCAGCTTGGTCAACATTGACAGCCGTAGCAGAATATCAAGGTATTGATCGACGGTAACCCGTTGCAGTTTCGTCAGTTTGGAAAGCTCGGACGTGCTGATTTCCTGCGCGGAGCGCGCCGCCATCTGATCTATCAGGATACGCAACGCATCCGGTTTTCGAACCGGTATGATATCAGCGACATCGCGCTCCACCACTGCGTCGATGTAATCCCGATATTGCCGCTGGCGGGATCTTATCGGTAGCTCTCTCACTTCTGGAAAACCACCTTCTAGGATGAGATCTATGTAGTCACGTCGACTAACCTGCTCCGGATCACCCACCTGCCCTAGTTTCGGTTCGTTTTGAATCGCCCAATCCATGATGCGATTGACGGGTGCCTTTTTGACTTCAGCGACGGATAGGGGCCAGAGCTTAAGTGTTCGCATTCTACCCGCAAGCGAGTCAGCCACATCAGTGGTTGTGAATACGTTGGAGGAGCCGGTAAGTACAAATTGCCCCTTACGCCGATTGGTATCGACGACCCTCTTGATCGCGAGAGCTAGTTTTTTGGATCGCTGGGCCTCATCAATGATAAGCGGATCGCCATTCAGATTTTCCGTTAAGCTGGTAAGCTGGCCCTCCGGGTCCGCTTCAATGGCCGCCAAGACAGCTGCGTCATCCAATGTGATGAAACGGCCATTGCCAAACAAGTCCCGCACAAGTGTTGTCTTGCCAACTTGCCTTGGACCAATGAGGTTGACCACACGTGCTGATGCAAGTGCATCTTCAAGCTCTGGGATGAGGTGCCTAGGCAGATATTCTTCTGTATCAGTCATGAACCTTTTGTCTCTCCCTCGCCTGATGAAGCCCAAACCGAAAAAGAGGTCCGCTTCCTTTTCACAGAATGCATATTAGAGGCTCCACCATTTGTCTATTAGATGCCTCACCATTTGTTCATTAGTGCATCTACAGTTTGCCTAGAACACAGGTTTGCTGGGAATTTCGTAGAGTTCACATTCACTCGCTCTCTGCGCGCGGTCAGGTCACGTGAGCTGTCTATCTCGATCATCAGCAAGAAGCTCGACGCTGTCACGTTTGAGCGTAGTGCCTCTTTCCGCTTGCAACAGATCATCTTGCAAAAGCGTCGGCAGTCCTATCCCAGGTACTTCTTACACACCTGAAACTGATAGAGCTTTATAATTCGAGCTGTGAAGTGCCTGATTTTGAGCCCCTGCCTTCTTTCTATCAACGACGCCGTTTCTTCGTTCGGAATTTACCGCGAGCAGCCGTCTGTTTTAAGTGTCGTTGTCCCCTGCCCTGACGACAAAGGCTTTGGCAATGACATCACTTTGAGAAAATTGTCCGCGGACAATTTTTGGTTCACGCGGCATAACTCTGAGCCTTAGCAAGACGCCTTACCAATCTTTCTGGGCTGAAATTGTCACTCTTCGATCCCGTCGTAATTGAACGAAAGTAGGCACCAACGGCTTTGATTTTGTCATGGAACTGCATAATCGCCCATACTGTGGCTGCAGCTCTTAGTGCACCAAGTCGGGCATGTGCTGCATCATAGTTTTGGGTCGTGATCCCTATCATCGGTGCAAGCGTTCGAGCGTGAGCTACGACATCATGAATTGTTTCAATCTTTCTCAGTGAAAATTCGGCAGCCTGTGGGCAAGCTGATAACAATTCTGGGATCGTGATCGGAGCATCGGAACTTGTAAGAGGAGTTTCTTTTTTTAAAGCGACACTCTCTTTATCAATATGTTCTTTATTTGACTTATGATGGTGCCGGACAAATTGACCGTTACTGGCGGTCAGAGTAGTCGTCAAATTAGGAGTTTGATCGTCTGGTCCCTCAGCTTCAACTTCAGTAACTGGTAGGTTTGCGAGGATTTGTTCGCAGTCTTGGAGCGATAACTTGCGTCGAAGAATACGGAATATGTTGAGGGCCCTGTCGTCGTCAGGGTTTTCGACGAGGCTTGCATTGGCGGCAGTACGTATCTTAGCGCGCAGGTAATCGATCTGTTCCCGTTCCCTCAGGACTTCTGCTGCCAAAGCTGAAATTTCGTGAAGTCGGTCAAAGAGCGGTGTAAGGTCGAAGCCAAACCGTAGAGCTTTACCTTCAATGCGGTTGTGCTTAGTGAAGCGCTTCCGGTTTGGGCTGTCACGGCGAACGAGTAGCCCAGTTTCCTGCAATGTTGCAGCATGACGTCTGATCGTTCTGTCTGAAATGCCATTGCGTCGAAACGTGAGCGTCGAGTTTGATGCAAACACAGTGTGGTGATTGCGTTTGGGTGCGAGGCACGAAAGCATCGCATCTAATGTTGAAATTACGGACGCGCTCAGGCCGAGACGCGGAGCGGCGTTGCGGAGTGTTGCTATGACGATGTGACGCTCTGGAAGGGAATTGTCCGCGGACAATAGTTCATTGGTCCGCAGCCCAGTGGGTGCAGTTGCTTTCGTAAATGCCATGTTTTTTCACGACAACCTGATGTGAAAGGCTCCTATATCTCTGAAAATCAGAAAAAAGGCCGCAAATCTTCAGCAACCGAATCGGTTGTTATTGACTGGCGCGGAGAAGCTGGTAAATCTGAAAGTGCAAAGAACAGATTGGGCTCTCCTAGGGAAACCTTGGGGGGCTCTTTCTTTTTTGGGTTGTTGGTCGTGCTCCTTTTTTAAGTTTTACTGCTCGGTCGACATCAGTCAGGCTTTTGCTCTGACTGCCACGCCTCATAGAGGCGCGTAAGCTC
>JBDWMA010000016.1:0-15513 GCA_039972875.1 Pseudoruegeria sp. | reverse complement strand
TGATGAGGTGGTTGAACATTGTGCCGCGTCTGCGGCCTATTTGGCCACGCCTTATACGCGGCTTGTGACGGATCGGGATGGCAATTGGGATCCGGTGGCGTCTGATGAGGCGGGGCAATTGGCGGCGCGGTGGTGTGCGGTATTTGCGGCGCGTGGTCAGACCGTCATTTCGCCCATCGTCCAGGCGGTTGAGATGGTCAATCAGTCATCACGGCTGGATCCGTTGGATGCCGATTTTTGGATGCATTGGTGCGCGCCGATGTTGCGTGATTGTCAGGCTGTGATTGTGCCGGACATTCCTGGCTGGCGGACCAGTCGGGGTGTTTGGTCGGAGGTTTGTTATGCGCTTGGCCACAATTGTCGTGTGTTCCTGGTTGTGGGGGAAGGTGATGTATGAGGGCTGAGTTGAAGGCCGTGGAAAGCCCAGAATTGCCAGAGTATCCGATTTCTGCGGATGAACGGCTAGATTCCCACTTTTTCTTGATGTGGAATTTAAAACGATGGCGCGGGAGTGAATTTCGCAAGACCGTTGATCCTGAGTCTGGTTGGTATGGTTTTCAATTGTTCTGCATTGCGCAGGATGGCTGTCCTATCGGGACATTGCCGGATGACGACGTGCAGCTTGCTTTTGATCTGAATTTAACTGTTGAGCAGTGGAAAGTGTTGCGTGGTCGCGCTGTGTCGCCGTTGCAGAATTGGTATCCTGTTCAATGCGACAATGGAGAGGTGCGATTGGCCCACCCAGTGGTCACTGAGGTTGCCGTTGAGGCGATCGATGGCAAGAAGCGCAACAGTCAAAAGTTATCAGATGATCGGATGCGTAAGCGGTTTGATACGATCAAAGACAATTTGAAAAACAATATTCCTGGGGCTGTGGGGATTGCAAGCAGCGAGGATCGGGTTAATAATATCAACAATTGGATCACGGAACGTTACCCCGGCGGCAGTGTCACGACCAAGCGGGTGCGGGAGGCATTAGATGGCCTGTTTTCCTGATAGATCAATTTTTTCAAAATCTTCCATAAATCCTCCGGTGGAGGAAATGAAAAATTTTTTGGAAGTTTTTAATTTTTTTAAAAATCGCGCGGCTGAAAAGAAAAGAGAAGAAAAGAGAAGAAAAGAAATCTTCCGAACCGTGGCAATTTTTGAGGTGGGTGGCTGTGGATAAGTCGGCAGGCTTAGAAGTGGGGCAGAGGCAAAACCGCGTGACACAGCAGGAGAGTGTGATGGGCAGTTGCCAAGCGGAGACAAAGAGGGATCGGGTCAGGCGGTTGGTCATCAGGCCATTGCTGGACGCTGGAATGAAAAAGCCTGGGGGGATGAGCGTTGAGAAATACAATGCGTTCCTTTTGGGGTTGGCTGACAAGTTATCCTATCTAACGGATTTACATTTGGATGGGGTGCGTGAGTACACGATGCGGATCGCGAAGGGTCCGGATCGCAATCGTTGGCCTGATGAGGTTTCTATTCTGAATTGGGCGCGTGATCGGCAGTTACCACCGCCGCGAAAGTACGTTTTTTCTGTGAGTGTTTTGCGCAGTCGCGCAGGGGAGCGGGCTCGGCAATTAGGGTATCATGCAGAGTTGTTGATTGCCCTGCGTAAGTTGGGCCCTCCATTTACCAAATACGACGTTTCAAGAATGCCGGATGAGGCGCGCCTAAATGCAGAAGAGGTCGTTCGGGTGGCTACAGCCATAAAGGCGGGACGTGCCACGGTAGAGCGGCGGCAGTGGTTGGATTGGTATCAGAGGCATGGTGCCGAGGCGTTGGCAATTATGGATGCCGCAGCGGATGAGTTTGAAATATGCTCATTGGTGGGAACAGGGAAATGAATATGGTCGCGCAGTTTACAGGTGACATCGCCCCCGCTGATGGGTTGCAGTGGTGCGCGGTTCTGATGAAGCAAACGGCCAATCCAAATCGGAGGACTGTGGTTGTTGATCAAGACCCTGAGCAATACCGTAACCGTAAAGGTGCGATTTGTGTGCGTGGTCGGCAAGGAACGGGCAGGCGGGTTTTTGTGCATGAGCGAATACTGTCACGGGCAGGCTTTGCCGTGGTGATGCCATTGCGGTGGGAGTTTCGCCAAAAGAGCCGTTACAGTAAGGATAAAAAGAGTGTGGCCTATCCTTTGCTTGGGAGTTGGCTGTTTGTTGGGTGGCCTGTTGGGCAAAGTCGTTGGTCCGATCTGATGGCAACCAACATTGTTGCTGGCGTCGCTGGCACAGGTGGGAAGCCTCTTCTTTTGACAGGTCACAATCGGGAACGATTCGAAGAAGCGTTTAAAAATTGCAATTATCAAGCACCGGATCGCCATAAATATATGAGATCTGGCAGAGAGTTTGTAATTGGGGATCGTGTCACGGTGGAGGGTGGGCCGTTTGTTGGGTTCCCAGCGCAGGTAGTTGATATAGAAGATGAAATATCAACTGTATTGGTGGATATCTTTGGGCGCGCTATTCCTGTTGAGGTTCCATCATATGATTTGGCATTAGGTGAATAATAGTTGACAGACTGAATTTGTGGATGTTAGCCACGTGACAGGACGATCTAATGCGGTCACTGCAATGAAGTAATCACGACCTCGGTCGGAAGGCATACGGCGGACCCACCTATCTTAGATCGGCAATAGCCAAATCTGAGATTAGACAGTGCGACGCAATGGAAGAATTAGACAAGGCCCAGCGGCAGCGCTCGGGCCTTTTGCTTTGTCTGGTATAGCAGTTGGTGGCTCGTCAGGCGCATAGCTAGAAGGATGCGGGTGCAAGTCCTGCGTTGGCAATCAGGTCTTGGGTGGATGTGTGGCGATTAGAAAGCTGTGTGCGGCTGCCGGGTGTGATGAGCTGGCGGTGATTGGTTTATCGCATTGTGAGGAACACGAGGCGCTGCGGTTGGATAAGTTGAGGCAGCGTCGGTCTGCTGCCCAGTTGACGCCTGAGGCGCTGGCGGCGCGGGTGCTTTATGCGTCGGTGGCGTGGCGGCGCGGGCGAAAGGCGTATCTGAGGGCAAACCCGCTGTGTGTAGACTGCGCTGAGTTAGGCGTCTTACAGCAAGCAACTGAGGTTGATCATATCAGGCCGCACAAAGGTGATCGGGCGTTGTTTTGGAATAAATCCAACTGGCAGAGCAATTGTAAGAGCTGTCATTCTCGCAAGACAGCGGGCGAAGTTTGGCATGATCGGGCGATAGGGGGGGGTGGTCAGAAAATCCACGCCCCCAACGATTAACCGGCGGGATGAGAAAAGCTTTTGCGGCTGTCGAATTGAGGAAAAAAGCCCACTTGATTGAGGCTTTTAGAGTTTAGAAACAGGATAGGAATGGACATGAAAGGTGCAAAACCTCAATTGAATAATGTCGTTCCGATGGCGGGTGACGCAAAAAGGCCGGTGCCTGATGCGCCGGATTGGATGAGCAGCGGCGGGCGCGAGGTCTGGGATGAACTGGCTGCAACCCTGATCAGCAAGGATCGGCTGCAATCGCATCATACGCAAATGTTTGCCGCCTACTGCGAGGCGGTTTCCGATTTCATCGAGCAGACCGGCAACCTGGCTATGACCGGCCAGTTTTATGAGGTTGAAACTCGCAACGGCAATCAGGAAAAAAAACGCGCTTCATGGGGTCTTCGTCAAGATGCGTTGGCGAACATGCGACAGTTATCGGCGTTGTTTGGATTTTCGCCGGTGGATGAGGCGCGTTTAAGCACGGGCGGGCAAGGTGATTTGTTTAAACAGGTCATGGACCATTTGAATGGACCCGATTGATCATCCGGTTTCGCAATACGCGCGGGATGTTGTTGAGGGAAAATTGATCGCCGGCGAATTGGTGCGCCATGCCTGTGAACGCCACCTGATGGATTTGGAAACAGGGGCTGATCGAGGGCTTTATTTTGATTGTCAGGCGGCGTCCAGCATCATTCGATTTGCGGCGATGCTGTCTCATACCACGGGGCCAATGGCAGGCAAGCCGTTGTTGTTGGAACCGTGGCAGCAGTTTCGGCAAGGTTCGGTCTTTGGTTGGAAAAAAGTAGAAAATGGTAAACGCCGATTCCGATCGACGTATCACCAAGTGGGGAAGAAGAACGGCAAAACGACCGATACCGGCGTGCCGATGCTTTACACCCTGATTTTTGACGGTGAGGGTGCCCCACAGAATCTCTGTACGGCGACGACTGCAAAACAAGCGGGGTTGCTGTTTAAAGAGCTTAAAAGAATGGTGCGTCGATCCCCATTGATCGGCAATTTTGCAAAGGTGTGGGCGCATTCGATCACTGCGCCGGATTCTGATGGGGAGATCCTTTGCGTTAGTCGAGACAGCGACAGTATCGATGGTGTGAACCCGTATTTTCTGGCACGCGATGAAATGCACCGCTGGCAAGATCGGGAGTTGGCCGAAACACTGGTGGAATCACAGATTGCGCGGGATCAGCCGATCGATTGGGTGATTACAACCGCTGGTCACGATATGAATAGTATTTGCGGAGAGCTGCGCGACTATGGGGAAAGCGTCGCGCGGGGGCTTGTCCAGGATGATAGTTTCTTTTCGTTCATCGCAGAGCCGCCAAAAGATGCGGATCCGTTGGATCCGATCGCTTGGGAGATGGGCAATCCGAACCTTGGAGTGAGCAAGCCGCGCGCCGAGATGAAGCGAGCGGCTGAAAAGGCCGAGATCATTAAGGGCAATATGCCCAATTTTAAAAGGTTTCACTTAAACCTCTGGACTGAAGGGGCCGAGGGTTGGATTGATCAAAGCTCTTGGGATCGCGGCATGGCCGCAGCGCCTTTCCCGATCGAAAAATTATATGGTCGTAAGGCATGGATTGGTCTGGACCTATCAAAGAAGGTCGACACAACGGCGATTGTCGTCGCGGTGCCGATCGATGGTTTGATCTATTTGATTGGGTACTGCTTTTTGCCCGAAGGCGATGAAGGATTCATCAAGCGGGCACAAAAAGAAAAGCGGGAATATGTCGGCTGGCGCGATGAGGGTTGGTTGGAAGTGCACAAGGGCGGCGTGATCGATGAGGATCAGGTCTATGAGCGGCTGGAATGGTTGCGGGCACGGTTCGACCTTCAAGAGGTCGCCTATGATCCGTGGGGCATGAAAGAGTTAGCGAAAAAGTTGGATCAGCGCCGCTTTCCGTTGGTTGAGTTTCGGCAAGGATACAAGAGTTTCTCCAACCCCATGAAACGGATGGAAGAACGGGTCATTCAGGGCACAATTCGCCATGGTGGCAACCCGGTTTTGGGGTGGCAGGTCGGTAATGTGCATCCTGATTTTGATGCGGCTGAAAACGTAAAGCCAAACAAATTAAAGTCAAAAAATCGCATCGACATGGCAGTCGCTGCAATCATGGCCTTGGGACGCGCAGAAGCGGGCGAGGGCAAACGTAAAGCACGGGAAATTGAAACGGTATGAGCTTGTTAAATCGCCTGCGCAAACGCCCTGTAGAAACTGCAGATGTTCGCATTGAGCCGCCCGTGGGGGCCGTGGCAGCATCAGCGGATCTGGGCACAATGAATTCTGCAGGCTGGGTTGAGGTTGGTTTTGGTGGAGCCGCGAGCCGGGTGAAAACGCTGCCGCGCGTGACCCCGATCACGGCGCAACGGCATGCTACGGTTTTCACCTGCTGCAATGTAATCGCCGGGGATTTATCAAAGATCCCGTTGCGGCTTTATCAGCGGGATTCTGGCGGGGTGGATATCGAAGTACATCAACATGCGGCCACTTACCTTTTGAACACAAGCCCGGCCCCCGGCGTGTCGGCGGCAACCATGCGCTTTGCCTTTAATTACAGTTTTGTTTTGCGCGGCGCCGCCTATGCCTATGCGCCGCGCGATGGCGGCGGGGAATTGGAGCTGATCGAAACGATAAGCCTGGATGAATGCAGCGTTCTGCGTAAAGGGCGGGAACGGTTTTATGATTTCACCGATGGGGGCGAGGTGCGCCGTCGCATTTCAACGCGATCGATGATGCATGCGCGTTATATGGCGCAGGATGGCTGGACGGGCCGCAGTCCGATCGAGGTTGCCGCAGAAAGCGTGGGCCTTGCGTTGGCCGGTCAAGAAGCCGCAGCGCGCACGGCAAGCGGTGGCACCACGCGGGCAGCGATCAAGATGGAAGATAGCTATGCCAGCGATGAAGAATTCCGGCGCAATCAGAAGCGCGTGAAAGAGGCGATCACAGATCCGGAGAGCAATGGCTGGCCGATCATCGGCGCGCAGGATGATATTATAAAGTTGGATCTGTCGGCCACAGATCAGCAGCTGCTGCAAAGCCGCAAGTTTGATCGGGAAATGATCGTTGGTATTTATCGGGTGCCGCCGAGCAAAGCGCAGATCCTTGAACATGGTGTGAAGGCCAACGGTCAACAGCAGGCGCTGGATTATCGCACTGATTGCTTAAGCCATTGGGCGGCACCGATCGAGCAACAGGCCACACTGTCGCTATTGACCGAAAAGGAGCGCCGCGCGGGGCTCTTTTTCAAACATGATTACGCATCATTGCTGGAACCAACCACGTTGGAATATTTCCGCGCGATCAAGGAAGCGGTCGGCGGGCCGTTCGTTATTCCGGATGAGGGGCGCGCAATGATTAAAAAAGGGCCCATTGCCGGGGGCGATCGGCTTTATCCGCCGTCAAATATGACGCGCGAGGAAAGCTCTGGCGATGATGGAAAACAGAAAGGTGATGAGGATGAATGATCAAACCGTTGCAAGCCTGATCGGGCCGCAGGTTGTGGCCCTTGAGGAAGGTTTGGCGCAGGGGCATCTGGCGATGTCATTGCCGACTGATCAAAGTCAGGCCAGCGCCGAGGATAACCGCTTTGCCATCGCGCGCGGTGTTGCCGTGGTGCGGGTGGCGGGGATCCTGACACCAAACATGAAAGCTTTTGAGCGCTGGTTTGGGTGGGCAACATATTTCGGGTTGGCCGAAGTGATGGGCACATTGTCCAGTGAGGCCGATGTCCGGGCGATTGTGTTGGAGATTGACAGTCCTGGCGGGTTAGTCGTGGGGCTTGAGGCTGCGGCGCAGGCTGTTGCAGCGGCGGCGCAGATCAAGCCGGTGCATGCAATCGTCAATCCGTTGGCGGCGAGTGCAGCCTATTGGATTGCAAGTCAAGCCAGCGAAATCAGTTTAACGCCGGGGGCGCTTGTCGGTTCGATCGGCACGGCCATGCAGGCCGCTGCGCCGGTTGGTCCTGGTAAGAGTGGCGTCCAATTGTTTGATCTGGCATCCAGTCACGCCCGCGCAAAACGTCCGGATCCGACAACCGAAACAGGCCGCGCCGAATTGCAGCGCAGTCTTGATGAAAGCGAGGCCAACTTTCATGCGGCTGTTGCGTCAGGGCGGGGTATCGATCCGATCGAATTGAAGGCGATTTTGTCGGTAACGGGTGATCCGGTAGACGGCGGTGCAACTTTTTCCGGTACTGATGCGATCACGCGACGTTTAGTTGATCGGCAGGAAACAGCACAGGAATTCATGGCGCGGATCGTGGGGGAATATGCCCCAACGCCAGAGCGGCAACGCCGCCGCGCCCATGCAGTGACAGCGCAGGCCATTCAGGTCCGCGCTGCCCTTTAAATAACAAATAATTGTGGGGGTTTCCCTGCTTTATCCCTCAACTGCGTAGGCAGTTGGGTTTTTTCGGCTGCGCATAGTACGCGGCGCAATCATCAAAAAGGAAGTAAACCATGAAAGATCTGAATGATCTGCGCCGTGACCGTAAGGCTGCGGCTGATAAAGTCACGGGTGCCGAGGCGGCTGTGACAGCGGCAGAGGATGCGCTGGATGCGCTGACAGCAGAAGGCACCACACCGGATGCAGAAGCACTGACAGCCGCACAAGCGGCGGTCACGACGGCTGTTGCTGCGTTTGATGCGTCTGTGGTCGCGTTCAATGTCGCTGATGGCCGTGTAAAGCGCCGTGAACAACAGGAATCCATTGCGGCCAATGCTGCCCAGGGCGATGAGTCTGGCACGGGTGCGCCTGGTGCTGTTGGTGGTGTGGGTCAGCCTGCGGTGGCTCTTA
Source organism: Pseudoruegeria sp. (assembly GCA_039972875.1). GTDB lineage: Bacteria > Pseudomonadota > Alphaproteobacteria > Rhodobacterales > Rhodobacteraceae > Pseudoruegeria. The sequence goes on along the minus strand of JBDWMA010000016.1, from coordinate 7,482 downwards.
ATCCGGCGGATGCAGGCGTTGCCACGGGTTTATTGGTTCACGCGCTGGCCAACGCCAAGGGGGATGTGGGTCGCGCTGTTGAGGCGCTAGATGCTGCGGGTCATTCCGGCGTTTCTGCGGCGCTGTCCGGTGCAACCGATAGCGCGGGCGGTGTGACCATTCCACAGGCGCAATCTGCGGAAATTATCGCTTTGCTAAAACCGCGTGTTGCGGTGCGCGCCTCTGGTGCGCGGGTGTCGCCAATGCCAGCTGGTGAGTTGCGCGATGCCCGCCAAACTGGATCCGCGACAGCGGCCTATGGCGTTGAAAATGCGCCTGCGATCGAGAGTGAGCCAACGTTTGGCAAGACTGACAAATCATTCAAAACGCTGCGTGGCTTGGTGCCGATCGGCAATGCGCTGTTGCGCCATTCCATGTCGGCGATGAACGCACAATTCATTCGGGATGATCTGATTGATGCCTTGGCGTTGACCGAAGATCTGTCGTTTTTGCGTTCTGATGGGTCTAGCGATGATCCGGTTGGATTGCGCACATGGTGTTTGGCGGCGCACAAGCTGGTCGCGGCAGATGCCACAGCCGCCGAAGCAGATGCCAAGATCCGCGCGGCGGTGGATAAGGTTGAAGACGCCAATATCCCGATGATCAATCCGGGCTGGATCATGCGCGCCAGCACCAAGAATTTCCTGGCAAGCCTGCGCTGGCCGACATCTGGCCAAAAGGTGTTCCCATCGATCGAGATGAACGCCAGTTTGATGGGGTATCCGATCCGGACCACATCACAGGTTCCTAACAATCTTGGCGTTGGTGCGGATGAAACGGAAATCACCTTTGCCGATTTTAATGAAGTCGTGATCGGCGATTCCCTGTCGATTTCACTAGCGACATCCACAGAGGCCAGTTTCGTGGACACCAATGGCGATACGATTTCCGCGTTCCAGCGGGATCTGACCTTGATGCGGGCGATTTCGGAGCATGATCTGGCCCCGCGCCATGATGAAGGCATCTCTATGATCACCGCGCCGGGTTGGAGCCTGTAACGTCGCGCCCCGCGTGACGTTTTGAAAACCATTGCGCCCGTTTTCGCAAGCGGGCGCGAAACCCTTCTCTTATGAAAGTTGATGCAATGAGCAAAACGATTTTGGAATTCACCGGCAAACACGGACCGTACGTCAAAGGTGACATCGCCGGTTTTGAGGCGGATGTAGCGCGCAAGATCAAGGCAACCAAAAAGGCGAAAGACTATGAGCCCAAGGAAGCCGATAAAGCGGATGCCGCGACCACCAAAAAGTCTGATAATTTGGCGCAACGCGAAAAAGCGCTGGTCAAAAAAGAAGCGGCCTTGAAAAAGCGCGAGGCAGCAATTGCAAAGGCTGAAAAGCCAGCTGCAAAGGCTGCCAAGGGCACACCGCCCGCGCAGGGTGCGGGCGCGTAAACACTGCCTGATTTTCAATTCCATTTAGCGAGGCGATACATTGAAACGTGTTGATCTAAATCAGGTTGCGGCGGTGGTTACGGCGGCGGATTACAAGCGTGCTGTACACATCATGCAAAGCGACACGGATGATGATGTTTTGATTCAGATGTATATCGACGTGGCGACCGATGTTGTTGAGACGGCGATAGCTCGTTTTTTGACGCCCCGCCAAATGGAATTTGAAGCCCCTGAGGGTGATTGGGGGTGTTGGTGGTTTCCTGTCGCGCCGGTGCAATCTTTGATTTCAGTGGCCAGTTGGGATGGTGCAGACTGGGTTGCCGAAGATCTGGGCGATTTTACCCTGCGCAGTGGCAATGATGAGCCGCGTTTGATCCTGCAGGACAGTTATCGCTGGCAGGGGCCTGTGGGTCCACTGCGTGTGCGGGCGATCTGCGGGTATGAGGATGGATATGCCCCTAAGCAACCCCATCAGTCGATAATCCTGATGGTTAAAGAATGGTTTGAGGCTGGGATTGCGGTGGAAGATCTGGCCGAGGTTAAAATGAACTGGGGGGTTAGCGCATTGATCCAGCAGGTTCGGTATCGTCGCCCTTGCGAGGTGCTGTGATGGCGGGACGCGATGTTAAAATTCAGGTGCAGAATTTGGCGATGGGTGCGGCGGATGAGCTAAACGAGGCGGCTGAGGTTTGGGCCTATTTGGTCGATCTTTGGGCGCGCAGGGTTGATCTGTCGGATTCCGAAAAAACCGACATGGGAGAGCAAGTTTCAAGCCGCGTGGCGCGATTTGTGGTGCGCAGCAACAGCCAAAGCCGCCTGATCACATCAGAGGATCGGTTGATTTGTGCCACCGAGCCGTGGCGCATTCTGGGTGCTAAAGAAAGTGCCAAGGGGCGTTCCCGTTCGGTTGAAATACTGGCCGCAATCCGGAGCGATGGGGCGTGAAGACCAGCTTTAAGGTTGAAGGCTTTAAGGAAATGGAAGCCGCAATGATGGATCTACCAAAGGCCGCGGCTAAAGGTGTTGTGCGCCGGGTTCTTAAAAAGGCGGCGGCATTGATCGCGGCGGCAATGGGATCCCGCGCACCGCGCGACAAGGGGGATCTTGCGGAAAGCTATGTGGTGGGCACAAAGCTGAACAAAAGACAGCGCCGCAGCAGCCGAAAGAAGAGTGCGATCGAGGTTTATGCGGGCACAAATGATTCAGGCGGAGTGCAAACAGAATTTGGCAATGATCACCAGGCGGCGCAGCCCCATGCGCGCCCTGGTTGGAATGCCTCAAAATTTGACGCGCTGGATCTGATCAAGTCTGAAATGTGGGGCGAAATCGCCAAGACTGTTGCACGGCATCAGCGGCGATTGGCAAAGAAAGCGCTGCGGTGATGGAGCCCGAATTGACAGCTCTTTTGTTGGCCGATCCGGCCTTGTCGGCTTTGCTGGGCGATGCGGTGCATTGGGGGATCCAGCCCGAGGCGGAAAACGCTGATCGGTATCTGACGCTACAGATTGCGGATCAGGGTGAAGGGCATCACAGCCAAGGCTTTGACGGTGTGCACCGCAGTCTTGTGCAATTTGACACATGGGGGTCAGACACAGCCGGAGCATTGGCTGTGCGGGACGCCCTGAGGGCGTTGTTTAAGGATTTTCTGGGGGTACGGGGCGCGGTGGATTTTCGCGGCGTGTTTCCCCAGGGGGGGCGGATGTTGCGCCCAAGCGCATCCGTAAAGGGTGCAGCCAAACGCCGAGGTTATTCGGTGGATTATGAATTTGTCTGGAAGGAAGTGAACACATGACAGAAGCAAATATTGGGGCAGGTATTCATCTGCAACGTTCCGGCGATGGGATTGGTGGATCTTATGCCACCGTGGGGCAAGTGGTGGACCTATCCGCGCCGGGCATCAGCAAAGACACAACAGATGCAACGCATTCGGAATCGCCTGAACGGTTCAAAGAATTCAAGTCTGCCTTTAAAGACGGTGGCGAGGCCAGCGTCGAGGTGTTTTTTAATCCGGCGGCACCGGCTGTTACGCTCATGTTGGGCGATGTCGCAGGGGATCAAAATGGATTTTACAAAGTCGTTTTTCCCGACACGACCGAATGGGAATTTGAGGCCATCGCCACCGGCTTTGAGCCATCCACGCCGATCGATGATAATATGACCGGCACTTTTACAATGAAACTGACGGGCAAGCCCGCGTTTCTGAATTAAGGGGGCGGTAATCATGGCGAATGCACAACGCGGTGAGGTTGCGCTAACAGTTGGGGGCGCGGATTACATCCTGCGGCTAGGCACCAATGCGCTTTGCAATCTTGAGGATGAGCTGGGCGGATCGGTGGTTGATATTTTTTCCGGTCTTGAAAAGGGCGGGGTGTCGATCAAGCTGTTACGGTCCATTTTGTTCTGGGGATTGACTGAACAGCATCCGGAGTTAAGCCGCGATGATGTTGGCGATCTGATTGATGATGCTGGCGGTGTGGAAGCTGTCGGGAAATTGATCACAAAGGCCGTATCAGCGGGCATGCCCAAATCCAAAGGCAAGGGCGGCAAACCAGCGGGAAAGAAAAAGGGGAAGGCATAAACTGGCCTTCCCTGATGAAAAGCTGGGTGGAGTGCGGGCAGGATCCGGCGCTGTTTTGGCGGTTTACACTGCAAGAGGTCGAGCTGGTGATCGAGGCGGCAGTGGCCCGTTTGGATCGAGAGCAACGCCTGGCGCTGGAAATTGCGTGGCAAACTGCAAACCTGACCGGCATCAGTTTTAATTCCCCCAAGAAATTTCCATCGCTGTCGCGGTTCCTGCCCCGCAAAAAGGGTAGGGCGCGGCCATCGGTGGAAGCGATCAAGGCAATCGCCTTGACAATCAATGCAATGAACGGCGGCGAGGTACGCGAAAAATGAGCAGTGCAATTATTGGTGCTTTGCGGGCTGTTTTGGGCATGGACACTGCTGCCTTTGAGGATGGTGTAGGCCGGGCGAAAAAGCAGGGCAAGGGGTTGGAAAAGTCGATGAAGAAAATCGGCAAAAACCTGTCCCGCACCGGCGCAAAAATGTCGGCAGCGTTAACCGCGCCTTTGGTCGGAGTGGCCTATAAATCGATTGCAGCGCAGAAAGAGCAGGAGCAGGCCATTGCGGCGGTAGAGGCCAAGCTTGCCAGCATGGGCGAAACGGCTGGTTTTACCTCTGCGGAGTTGCAGAGCATGGCCAGCGTGTTGCAAGAGGGTTCGCTTTATGGCGATGAGGCGATTTTACAGCGGGTCACGCAAAACCTACTGTCATTTGGTAATATTCAGGGCGAAGTCTTTGAGCGTGGTCAACAGCTGGCTTTGGATCTGTCGGCCACTTTGGGGCAGGATTTGCAATCATCTACCTTGCTTTTGGGCAAGGCGCTGAATGATCCAGTTAAGGGGTTGTCGGCCCTAACGCGGGTCGGGATTTCCTTTACCGAGGAGCAGAAAAACCAAATCAAAGCGATGGCAGAAACCGGGCGGGTGGCTGAGGCGCAGCGGCTTATTCTAAGCGAGCTTGAAAGCCAGTATGGCGGATCAGCTGCGGCGCTGGCCAAAACTGATTCCGGTAAGATTACACAGGCATGGAATGCCGTTGGGGACGCAATGGAGAGTGTCGGTGCGGTCATCCTGCCGGTGCTGGCTGATTTGTCGGTGTATTTGAAAGATGCCGCCGAATGGTTTCAAAAGCTAGATCCAGTGACGCAAGAATATTCGGTCCTTGCGGGCGCTTTGGCGGGGGCATTGGGGCCGGTACTGGTGGCGCTGGGGTTGATGGTGACGGCATTAGCGCCGATGGCAGGTGTGATCGCGGCGATCTTTTCGCCGCTGGGTTTGTTGGTTGCAGGGCTGACAGCGGTTGCAACGGCGATTTATGTCAATTGGGACGGGTTGGAGCAAGATTTTCCAGCAATCACCAGCGCGATCACGGCAGGCATCGATCTGGCGATCACGGCTTTTGAGCGGATCAAGGATGTTGTGACAGTTGTTTTTGATGCAGTCACCGCGCAGATCCGAAATGCGGCTACCTTAGTAGAGGCCCTTTTGAGTGGTGATTTTGCAGGAGCGTTTGAAGCTGGAAAGTCAATCGTTCAAACGTCGGTTGATGGCTGGATTGCAATTATCGGCGCGGCTTTTGGCGTGGATCTAGAGGCCAAGTTTTCCGAGGGAATTCAGGTTGCAAAAGACTTTGGGCGTGATCTTGCAGCATATATTGGTTCACTCGCGGGTGAGATTTGGGAAGCGGCAAAGTCAATCGGGCATGATTTGGTTGCTGGTTTGAAGGTGGGTTTGCAGGAAAAATTACAGGGTCTGATGGATTGGGTGGATCAGAAGGTATCTGAGATCACCGATCGGTTTAAATTCGGGTGGTTAGTCAAATCGCCATCAAGGGTTTTCAAGGAGATCGGCCAGTTTCTTATGGACGGCTTGGCGCTTGGGATCACGGGGGGTCAGGCTGATGTGGCCACCGCAATGGATGGTGTCGATGATGCTTTGACGTTGGGGGGTGGGGCATTCGCAGGCATGACCGGTGAATTGGAATATCTGGGATCAATGAGCGAAAGCGTTTTTGGGGGTATGGGCGGACATGTGGCCGATTTAATCAAAGGCACAAGCGATCTTGGGGATGTGCTGTCTTCGGTGTTGGGCACATTGTCAAACGGATTTCTGGGGTCTGCAACATCAGATCTGCGCGGTATGCTGACCGGTGGTTTTGGTGACGGTGTGGGCGGGTTTCTGGCGGATATTATTGGTGGTCTGGTTGGATTTGCCAACGGCGGTTCCTTTGATGTTGGTGGTGTTGGTGGCATCGATAGCCAGTTGGTGGCCTTTAAGGCATCGCCAAACGAGCGGGTATCAATCACCAAGCCGGGGCAGGAAGTTTCTGCCGGATCTGCGGGTTCGCGGATGGCGCAAGATGTAAATATTGTGGTGGGTGTGGATCATGAGACCGGAAACCTAACCGCCTTTGCGCAGCGCCAGGCGGCAATGGTTGCGGGCCCAATGACGCAATCGGCAATGAAGTTGCAGCATCAATCGCTTGGTGATCGGTCCAGTGATCATCAACTGAGGTATCGCTAATGTCCCGCCCAATTGTAACGATCCCGACAGATCTGATGCGCGTTTTGGATGTGAATTGGGATATGGAATGGCGAGGGCAACCACCTGCCAGCACGGTTGGCGGGATCGATGTGGCCACCTATAACCGTTTTCCGCGATTTATTGGCGCGCCGTCGCTGGTATTGGCCGGGGATCGCATCGCGCGGTGGCGGGCTGTCCGCGCCGCTGCAGGGGGACGCACAGCGGTCTATCAGGTGCCAATGATTGATCCGATCACGGCGCAATCAGGGCCTGAGGTGCCCTATTCTGAGGGGCAATTTCACAGCGCGGGGCAGGGGTTTGAATATCGGCCAACTGTTGAGTTGATCGAGGCGGCGGCGGCAGGGGATACATCGATTTTGATCGATGAAACAGGCGCTGATTTTGCCGTTAAGCCAGGTGCGTTTCTGTCTTACAATTTTTGGCCATTCACGGTGACCAGCCGAATTGCCTTGAGTGATGGTCAGGTAGAGCTGGGGGTGGCGATGTTGCGCACAGCGATCCCTGCAGGATCTAAAATTGAACAACGTGCGCGGGGCTTGTTCGTCGCAGCAGATGATCAAATGGGTAACCCCGCCTATGGATTAAATTTGGTGTCGCGCGCGAAACTGTCTTTCGTGGAGTATCTGGATCGTGATTGAACGTTTTTTAGAGCTGGTTGAGGCTGAAACATCGGACGGCAAAACGCACCGCTTTTGCGTCGGCACCGATGGTGTTTTTGTCGATGTGAATGACGTAAAATGGTACGGCAGTCGGATGCTGTCAGGTGGCGATCGGGAGGTGGCGCTGAATGGAGTCGCACCTGCGGGTGAGTTGCACTTTGCCTATATTCAGGATCCGGATGGATCGGATCTGCAAAGTCAGATGATGGCCCTGGGCGCGGATTATGTTCTGGATCAACCGATCCGGTTTTATCACCAGGCGCTTGATCTGACTTCGCCGGTCCCG
>JBDWMA010000015.1:0-15384 GCA_039972875.1 Pseudoruegeria sp. | reverse complement strand
TGATGAGGTGGTTGAACATTGTGCCGCGTCTGCGGCCTATTTGGCCACGCCTTATACGCGGCTTGTGACGGATCGGGATGGCAATTGGGATCCGGTGGCGTCTGATGAGGCGGGGCAATTGGCGGCGCGGTGGTGTGCGGTTTTTGCGGCGCGTGGTCAGACCGTCATTTCGCCAATCGTCCAGGCGGTTGAGATGGTCAATCAGTCATCGCGGCTGGATCCGTTGGATGCCGATTTTTGGATGCATTGGTGCGCGCCGATGTTGCGTGATTGTCAGGCTGTGATTGTACCGGCCATTCCGGGCTGGCGGACCAGTCGGGGTGTTTGGTCAGAGGTTTGTTATGCGCTTGGCCACAATTGTCGTGTGTTTCTGGTTGCGGGTGAGGGTGATGTATGAGGGCTGAATTGAAGGTGGTCGATGATGGTGACCTTTTCGAGTATCCGATTGGCATCGATGACAATCTGAACGGCCACTATTTTATGGCGTGGTTCTTTCGTGATTGGTTGAACTCGGAAATGCGGATTAAGGGCACCGAGGAGTGTCGGGCGTTATATTTCGATTTGATAAACATTGCGCAGGATCAAAAGCCAGTTGGCACTTTGCCCAATGATACGATCCAGCTTGCCAAATTACTGATGTTTGATGTCGAGCGTTTCAAAGCGCTGTGTAAAATGGAATTTGGTCCTCTGCATCGTTGGGAGGAATGCGTCTGTGACGGTGAGATCCGTCTGATGCACCCTCGCGTTTTGGCGATGGTTTTGGATGCGGTTTCGCGCAAGCGGGACAACCGCGCGCGCAATGAGGCGGCGAATGCAGCCAAGCGCCGCCAGAGACTGCGGGGCACTATCACCGGCCTGCATGCGGATCTGGGTAAAAATGACGCTGCAGTTATCTGGATGGACGAATGGTTGGTTGAAAACAATATCCACTACCGCACTGTTCCTGCAGTAGAAAAGGCCATGACGGCTTGGAGCAATCACATGATGGATCGCGGTTTAAGTCGACGATCCTAAGATCATTCTAAAGTGTCCTTAAAGTGTCCTGAGGACACTCTTAGACAGTCTGCGGACACTTTCAGACTGTCCTGCACGACAGGGACAAAGACAGAGACAAAGACAGAGACATGGCGTTTCCAATTCAGCCGTGTCGACCAGAAGCAGGCAAAGGAAGGCAGAGAAATGGACAGTGAAGCACAAAAAGCCGGTGAGCGGTGTGTCTGGCAGTATCTGATTGATCCGTTAAAGCGACGGGGGTTGGCTAAGCCGTCCAGCCTGACCAATGATTTGTATCAAGACATGCTAAAAGAGACGGCACAGCGGTTGGCCTATATGAGCGTTGACGGGTTGGCCGCTTTGGAAGAGAGCGCTGCGGCGCGTCCAGGGGGTAAAGACGGTGATCGGTTTCCAATTTTAAACAACATTCTAACGCTGGCTTTTGATATTGAGCGCCCGCCTGATGATGCATCGCCGCTTTTGCGTAAGGTGATGGCGCATGACGTTGGTAAGGGGGCTATCGTCGAAGGGTGGGCACCTGAATTGCTGCATTATGTGCGGTCAAAGCGTGTTTGGCCAAAAGGGTTTGCGTTGACGCAGGTTCGTCAGAGTTCAGATGATGCGGTTCGCAGGATGCGGGATATCGAAAGGCGGATGGCAAGTGGTCAAACCATAACCGCCGATGAGACCAAATGGCGTGATCGGCGCAAGGCATCGATCGAGAAATGCAAATCTATCGCGGCGTTGTCGAGGGCGGGGGAATGAACATGGTCGGAGGAATCAGGGCGCAAGCGCTCGTTGGTCGTGCTTTGACTAGGCCTGTGGATAATCAGGGCCGCGAAATCATTTCTATTCAAGGATTACTTGAGTGGGCCTTTGCTGTTGAATGCGCCACGCTCGACTATGATGAGGTAGGCGCGGCGCTTGGTATTGGTTTGCCGTCTGTGGGGGGTGAGTGTCGAGTCGCAGAGCAGTTGGCGTTGGGCGCGCGTCAGGGGCAGGGTGTGCGCCCTGATACGTCTTTTGGTCGTAGTTACCCACACGACGATGCAGAGATTGTTGCAACTATTTTGCGCAATGCTGTGGATTTCGGTTTGGCTCTTCGGGTGGCAGAGTTGGCGCGTGGGTGTCTGGTGCCGGTTTGGGATCTTGGGCCGCAGCGGTTACAGCCGAAAAGCTGGGGTAAGCGCAACCACCTTGGTCAGCATGGTAAAGTCGAGGTATGCGAGCGTATTGAGTATGTTAGCCGTGGGCGCAAGCGTTGCAGGCAGGTTCAGTACGTGCCATGCGTTTGGGTGCCTTCGGTGTCACAGATTGCAGCAGCGCGGCGCGGTTATCTGGACTGGTGGGGGGCATTGTTGGCTGTTCTCTCTGGGCTTCGTGGCATAGAATTGGGCCGGTTTGCCCTGTCGGATCGGATGCCACCAATGGAGCCTTGGAAGAAAAGGTGTTGACACAATCGAGCTTCTATTGACATATTGCCATCGAACCGAATTGCGCCCGCAGGAAATCCTGACGGGCGTTTTTGCTTTGTCTGGGTATAGCAGTTGGTGGCTCGTCAGGCGCATAGCTAGAAGGTTGCGGGTTCAAGTACCGCCCCAGCAACCAGTTTCAATGAGGGTAATAGGGTGTCGGGATTTAATAAGGCGGATCTTCAAAAGTTCGAACGCCGGATGAAATCCATCGTTGGGCGGGATGTTCCTGAGATACAGCGACTGGCCCTGAATGATATGGCATTCGCGGCTCTTGCTGAGAACAAAGTTCTGATGAAGCGTGTATTTGATAAACCGACTCCGTTTACGCTGAATTCCTTCTATGTGGAAAAGGCGACCAAAGAGAAATTGACTGCAGTGTTGCAGCGAAAGGATTTCCAGTCGGGGAAACACTACCTTGAGGTTCAGCAGAAGGGCGGACGTCGGAAAATGGGCGGCTTTGAAAAGCTGCTACAGCGTCGAACCAAATATGAGGGGATTATCCAGTCTGTTCTGCCAACAAAGGCGCTGAGACGAAACAAGTATGGTAATATTTCTCCGGGTACGTTGCAGCGGATGTTGTCTGGAGTTCGGGCTCAGAATGATGCGGCTCAGAACACGACCGCTGCATCTCGTAAGAGGGCCGGCAATCGGCGGGCTGCGTACTTTATACCAAGGGCTGGCAGCAACTTGTCGGGTGGTGTGTATGAGCGTCGGGGTAAGAAAATCCGAAAAGTGCTTGCGTTCTCGGATGCCGTGCCAAGCTACTCAAAACGGTTTCCGATGGAAGAGCATGCAGAAGGTGTTGCGCGGGATGCTGCGCCAGAAAGTTTCAACCGGGCCTTTGCTCGTGTCATGAAGCGTTCGGGTCCTTCCTAAGAGGTTCCGCGCAGGGGTTATTCGCGCCCCGGTTTGTGGCAGTATTCTTGATTTTTTGTCACTTGGAGAAGGGGTTGTTGTTGGGGTTGATATGACGGACCGGGATCAAACATCAGACTTGCTGCCATCAGAGGTAAGCGAGAACCTGGCGGGGTGGTTGCGGGAGTACCCAATGCCCGCTGGTGTGCCTGATGCGGACATGAACCAAGAAGAACTTGGCCTCGCTCTGGATGTCAGCGTCAATACAATCGGCAAATGGGTCCGCGAAGGGATGCCCGTTGTTCAGGAAGGTGGCGCAGGAAAAGCCTATGTCTTGCGGTTGTCCCATTGCTTTGCCTGGAAGAAGGCCCGTGATGAAGCCGAAACCGCCAGATCGAAACATAACCGGCAGGCGATCGAGAAAATGCAGGCCAGTTTTCTGGGTCTGGATGTCGACGACAGCGGGGTGCAACTGACAGCCAAACAGCGAAAAGAGTTGGCTGATGCAGACTTCGCACATTCGAGGGCAGCTAAAGCCCGGCGCACATTGGTCCCACTGCAAGAAGTGGTGGACCTATTGGAAAGCGTCCTGAAGGCCACGCGGGATTCGATGGAAATCCTGCCAGACCGCTTGGAAAGAGAGTTGGGTTTAGAAGCCGAACAAATTGAAATCGTTAAACGTATCGGGGCCGATGTTTTGAACAACATGCATGATCAGATCGAGCAGGCGGAACTAGCCGAACGCAGCATTGCTGATGCCGATCTCGATACTCGGTTGTTGGTTTGAAGTGAAACATTTCGTTCCTGAGTTTGAACCGCTTCCCTCTTATGCAGATCCGCGAGAAGCTTTGAAGTTGACACTTCCTTCGCTGAAACCGGCAGAGGAAATCAGCGTCACTGAGGCTGCTGAGAACTACATGCGCGTCAACGTTGGGGGGCAGTGGCAGGAGTTTCGGCGAGATGTCACGCCATATATGATCGAGCCGAGCGATATGATCGCGTCGCGAAAGTACAAGGCTCTTGCGTTTTGCGGCCCGTCGCAGTCCGGAAAAACGCAGATGCTGCAAACCGCGCTGGCCTATACGATCATGTGTGATCCGGGGCGAGTTGGGTTGTACCAGATGACGCAGGCAGATGCCGGGGCATTTGAGTCTGAAAAAATCGAACCAATGGTCCGCAACAGCCCTGCCTTACAAGGTCGACGTGGCGTTGGGCGCGGAGCAAATAATATCTATCAGAAGCTGTTTACAGGCGGAACGCATCTGACATTGGACTGGCCGGTGATTTCCAAGCTGTCCAGTCGGACGCTTCGGTTGGCCTTGGCCACAGACTATGATCATTTCCCTGAGAATGTATCAGGCGAGGGGGATCCGTTCACACTGATGCGGGCGCGTACCCGAACTTATATGTCACGGGGCATGACGGTGGTTGAGAGCAGCCCCGGCGCGCCGTTGGAAGATGAAAACTTCAAGCCCAAGACACCGCACGATTGCCCGCCCGTAAAGTACGGCGTGCTGTCTATCTATCCCAGCGGCACGCGGGGGCGTTGGTATTGGCCGTGTCCGAATTGTGGATCGATGTTTGAACCTACGTTCAAGCGGCTCCGCTATCCCCAGTCGCTTGATCCGGTTGAGGCTGGAGAAGCGGCGCAGATGCAGTGCCCGCATTGTGAAGATATGTTCGGGCATTCTTTAAAGCGTGATCTGAATGCTGCCGGGCAGTGGCTGCACGAAACGCGCGAGGGCTCAGATCGGAAGACAGCGTCGATAGAGAGTGGTGACGTCAGGAGGACTGAAATCCTCTCTTATTGGCTGGATGGGGCAGCGGCTGCATTTTCCAGTTGGAAAGAATTGGTCGCGCAGTATCGCGAGGCTGAAATTGCCTTTGAGCTGACGGGTGATGAGAAGGGGTTGATCACTGCGCTCAATACAGGGCACGCACAACCATATTTGCCCAGGAGTGCGGCGGTCGATGGTGAGGTGACACTGCAAGGGTTGATCGAGAAGTCGGCCGGCGTGGACATCCCCAAAGGGATCGCGCCAGCTTGGACCAGATATATCACTGTGTCGATCGATACTCAGGGCACGTTTTGGTCTGTTGGTGCAACAGCCTGGGGCATGAACGGGCGTCATCAGCCTATTGATCGCTTTGAAATATCAAAACCCCCAGCAGGATCTCCGGGGGATGCAGAGGGCCGCACGGTTAAACCCGGTCTGCATGCGGAGGATTGGGATGCTCTCAATGCGCTGGAAGAAAAGGTGTGGCAAATTGACGGTGCTGATCACGGCTTAAAGGCGGCGGTTTTAGTTGTCGATATGCAAGGTGGTGATGCCACAACAGAGAATGCTTATCGGTTCTATCGCGGTCGCCGAAGAGCAGGTCGGGGGTCGCGATGGTATATCAGCAGAGGTATTCCTGGGCAGCCGGTGGATCGGGTCTGGCTAAAGTCACCAGAGCGTCGTCATGATCGTTCTAAGAAGACGGCCAGCGATGTCGAGATTTTGAACATGGCGACTGATCGTTTGAAAGATGCAGTCGCTGCCTCTTTGCGTATGGTCGATGTCGGGCAAAACTATACCGGTATTCCTGCTTGGATGGAGCAAGGCCATTTGATTGAAGCGACCGCTGAGCGGCGTACATCCAAGGGCTGGGAAAAGAAAAAAGGGATGGTTCGGAACGAGAGTTTTGACCATCTCGTGCAAGCCCGCGCGGTTCATATTTGGATCAAGGGTGAAAAGATCAATTGGGCTTCCCCGCCGATCTGGGCAGTAGAGGGTCCGTCAAATAGTTTCGCAGTGTTGATGGATGGGGCATCTGGTCCTTCACCAGCTCCAATGCGCCACCAAACTCCAGTGCGCAAGAAACCCGCTGCTGGCATCAAATACCTTCGGAGATAATCATGGCCGTTAGTCAAGAAGACATCGACGCGCTGGAGAGCGCGATCAATAGAGGTGTGCGTAAAGTAAAGCAGGGCGATGAAGAGGTCGAATATCAATCGATTTCAGATATGCGTCAAACACTGCGCCACATGAGGGCGCAATTGGCTGGCCAATCAACGGCTCGTGTTCGCGCAATCTATCCAACAACATCGCGGGGGCTTTAATCTGATGAACATATTGGATCGTGTGATTACGTCGTTTTCTCCTGCGCGTGGCTTAGCGCGGGTACGGGCCCGTCAGGAAATCAAAGTCCGTATGAACTATGATGCCGCCAGCCGGGGTCGGCGCACCCATGGTTGGAAGTCGCCTTCTACAAATGCCGACGCCGCTGCGTTTGGTGGCCGACAACAGTTGCGCAATTTGAGCCGGGATATGATCCGAAACCGACCGTATGCGACCCGCGCCCAATCGGTCATAACAAACAATGTTGTCGGATCCGGTGTTGTTCCTAGTGTGGTGTGCAAAGATCAGGCACTGAAGGATGAAGTCACAAATGCGATACACGATCACTTGTATTCACCCAGTTTGGATGCGGCGGGCGAGCTAGGCTTGTTGGAAATGGGTCGCATCGTCATGAACACAGTTGTGAGTGACGGTGAAATTCTGGCTCGATTTCGCCCCCGTAGCGGCACCTATGCCGTGGGTCTGAGCATGCCGTTTCAAATTGAGCTAATCGAGGTAGATTATCTTGATATGACTATTACCGGCTTTGGCAAAAATGAGGTCATTGAGGGGATCGAATACGGGCCGACAGGGGCAAAGGTTGCCTATCACATTCTGCGCCATCATCCTGGCACGGTAAGCCGACAGCAGAACAGATCATCTGACCGGGTTTTGGCGGACAATATCCTTCATATTTACCGGGCAGATCGGCCCGGTCAAATGCGCGGTGTACCGTGGATGGCTCCGGTGATGATGACCATGGGAGAGCTGAGCGACTATCAAGAGGCCCAAATATTAAAACAACGCATGGCTGCATTGATGGCGGCCTTTATCACTGGTGGGGATGATGGCCCGCAGGGTGGTGACGATTCCGACGCCCCCGCAATTGACGATCTTGCGCCCGGTGCCGTTATTCAATTGGGGTCCGGGCAGGGTGTGACTTTTACCGATCCGCCCAAGGTCGATGGGTATGATCAATTTATGCGCCAGGGTTTGTCTGCAGTCGCGATTGGCATGGGGGTGACCTATGAAGCGCTGGCCGGTGATTTGTCTGGCGTGAACTTTTCCTCTGCGCGTATGGGGCGGATGGAAATGGATAAGAACATCGAAGTTTGGCAACGCCATATTGTGATTAATCAATTCTGTAACGGCGTTGCGAAGTGGTTCAAATCTGTCTGGCGATTGTCCGCAGGCGCGAATGCCCGTCGCGTCGATGAATTTAAACTGGAGTGGGTCGCACCGCGTCGGGCGCTTGTTGACCCAGCCCGTGAAGTCCCGGCTTTGGTCACTGAAATTGAGGCCGGACTGGACAGTCGCCAGAACAAACAGCGTGCCTTGGGGCTTGACCCTGATCGCGTCCATCGCGAACGCCAAGAGGACACCGCGCGCGAAGTAATTTCTACGGCAACGCCGGTGGCGATCGATGTCAGCGATGGTGACGATGATCAGACAGGCGAGGATGATCCGGAAGATACGGAACCGGCTTAGCCAATTTTTTGAAAAAGGAATGACGATATGGACGGAGATGATCTGATCATCAACGGCGAAATTGTGCTGTCCGGTACAGTGTTGCCGCATGAATATTGCGAGTGGTCCGGGGGCGGATGCTTTTCTGACCGCATGGTGCGTGATGCACTTTCCCAGTTTGATGGAGCGGTGACCGTCAGGATAAATTCCGAAGGCGGGTCACCCCATGTAGGGGAAGCTATTCGGGCGATGTTAGCTGCCCGCGCAGCGGATATCACCGTGGTTGTCGAGGGGCTCGCTGCCAGCGCAGCCAGCCTATTGATCATGGGCGCGGGGCATATTGAGATGTCTGCCGGTTCCATCCTGATGATCCATGATCCGAGTGTTTGCGTCTGTGGGAATGAAGAGGACTTACTGCGCGAGGCAGGCGTTCTTGGCACCATGGCCGACGTTTACGCCCAAGTGTATGCCGGTCGCGCCGGAATGTCGCAAGATGAGGTCCGCACTCTAATGCGGGCAGAAACCTTTATGGGGCCACAAGAGGCGCTGGATGCAGGTTTTGTGGATGCGATTGAAAGCGCGGCTTCCGAAACTTCGATGACCGTTGCAATTGCTGCACAAATGGTCGGGCAGGCCCAGAACCGCCTTCAGATGTGCTTTCAACATTTCAATTCACCGGCACCAAGTGGTGCCACTACTGCTGCCAATGGCGGCATGCAATCGGCCATGTCGGCCACAACTATGGAGTCCAACATGGATCCTGAAGATCAAGTCGAAGCCGGTTCTGCAGGTGCGCTGCCCGCAACTGGTTCACAGGCACCTGCTGCCACGATGCAGGCACCAACCCCAACGCCCGCACAGGTTGATGTGCACGCGATTCAAATGGCTGAACGTCAACGGATTGTTGGCATTCGCACAATGGCCGCGCCCTTTATGGCATCGGGGCAGGTCTCAGAAATATCTGTTCAAACTTTGATTGACGATGGGACCACAGTAGATAACGCAGGTAGCCGTCTTATGGCGACCATGGCGGCCTCCGAACCGGTCGGCCCCACTGCCGCGCCTTCTGCAGCCGGTGCGAACCGAGTTGGTCAGGAGCAAGTTGAAACCGACCGTGAAGGTATGATTTCCGCGCTGATGCGTGATTATTCCGGTCCGGGTCAACAATACCGTGGCCTTGGGTTGCGTGGTTTGGCGATGCATTTGGCGGGGTCAAATCGCGGCTTTAACGAAGTCGATGCAATCCGTCGTGGTATTCGCAGCACCACTATGATGGGTGGGGCAATGGGCGTATCCGATTTTGCCTTTATTACAACAGAGGTAATGAACCGCACATTGCAGGCAGAATATCAGCGTCGTCCGCAAAGCTGGCGTCGTGTAACAGGTGCCCCGCAAACGGCACGCGACTTCCGTGAGCTGCATTCAGTACGCCTTGGCGGTGATTTTATGCTGAAGGAAGTGAAGGAAAGCGGTGAATATCATCAGAGCACGATCGATGATGAGGCCGAAGGGTTGAAAGTGGCCCGCTATGGTCGCGGCATCACGCTGACATTTGAAGCGATCATCAATGACGACCTTGGTGCATTGTCTCGTTTGATCGGCAATTATGCTCTGGCAGCCGCAACGCTTGAGGCGCGTATGGTTTGGTCCTTGATCCGTGCCAATGCCAAATTGAAGTCTGACAGCAAAGCGCTGTTTCATGCAGATCATGGCAACCTTGCTGGTTCTGGTGCTGCGATCAGCGTTGCTAGCGTCGGACTAGGCCGCAAATCTATGTGGGAACGCACAGCCTTTGGCAGTAAAGATGCTGATGACTTCCTCAACATCGAGCCGAACCTACTTGTGGTGCCGCCTGCACTGGAAACAACAGCGTTGCAGTTCGCAACTGCTACAACGCCGGTTAAAGACAGCGAAACGAATCCGTTCAAAGGCACGCTTGAGCCTTTGGTGGTGCCGAACTTGGGTGCGGTCGCCGGTGGCAGCGATGCTGCGTGGTATTTGTTCAGCGAAGATATGCCGCCGATCAACTTTGCGTATCTGGAAGGCTATGAAGCGCCAACCATTCAAACGGTTGAAAGCATGAACCCAGATAATGTGCAGACATTGGTGCGCCACATCTGTGGTGCCGCACCAGCCGAGTTCCGCGGTTCTTACAAGAACGCCGGCGCATAGGCTTTTCGGCTTCGGGCCTTAACTTATTCGGACCGCCCATACCGGGTGGTCCGGTCCAACCTTTATAGAAAATCGGGAAAGACCCATGAAAAACTTCATTCAAGATGGTGAGCATATCACCGTGACAGCCGCTGCAGAGATTGCGTCTGGCGACTATGTCAAAGTCGGCGAAATCGGTGGTGTAGCGCAGACAACTGTCGCATCCGGCGAGGATGTTGTCCTTGTCCGCAAGGGGGTTTTTAGCTTGGCCAAAACGAGCGCACAGGCTTGGACCGTTGGGGCCAAAGTGTATTGGACTGGTTCTGAATTCAGCACAACAGCCTCGGGCAATACGCTTGTGGGTGTTGCAGTAGCGGAGGCGGCGAACCCGTCAAGCACTGGCTTTGTGCTGCTGGACGGCGCGGTTCGTTAATCTGATGGTCAGCCCATTTGACGGCATGTCCCGGGTGCTTTCTGGAGTATTTGGGGCAAGCATCACAGTCGCGCCAAAAGATGGAGCGGAGCGGGTGGAAGAAGCGACGTTTCGCGAAGGGCCGGTGGTGGTGCTGGGCCGCGATGGCCAAGA
This sequence comes from Pseudoruegeria sp., assembly GCA_039972875.1. Lineage (GTDB taxonomy): Bacteria > Pseudomonadota > Alphaproteobacteria > Rhodobacterales > Rhodobacteraceae > Pseudoruegeria. The sequence goes on along the minus strand of JBDWMA010000015.1, from coordinate 4,756 downwards.
GGTCACCACGGTTTTGCCAACACTAAAAATTCGGCGCACGCTTGGCGCTGATCTTGTGCCAGGTGGGACAGTAAAGCCGGGAAACAGCAAGGTCTACATTTGCGTGAGCAAATTGCCAAATGGAAGCCCTGCTGAAGATGCTCATATGATGATAGAATTGGAGCGTATAGATGCACCCTCTTAAAGCCGTTCGCAAAGCGATCGTTGCGCTGCTGAGTGATTCAGTGATCGTAGTAGATGGGGCCACAGTTGGGGTTCTGGATAGCCCGCCCGAACAAGGGCAAGTGCCAGAGGAAAGTCTACCAGCCCTGTACTGTTTCGCCCGATCTGAACATGTGAGCATTGGAACACATACTAGTGATGAGCGGGGTGTATTGGTTGATATCGTCATTCAGGCCAAGGGGTTTCGGGTTAACGTTGTCGATCAAGTTGATGATATCCACCTAGAACTAGAGCGACGGATAGCTGCCAGTGGCAGGTTGTCTGGCTTGGTTGCATCCATTGCCCCGCAAGGTTCAGAAATCCACATTGATCGCGGCGAGGTTATTTTTGCAGCTCGGCGCGTCACATTCGAGGTGAAGATGTTCACCTCCCGTATGGATCCGTCCGTTTAGATCGATCTGAACGTCGGTGGATAGTCCGCCGTAATTCTATAAAACTTGGAGATACAGATGTCAGAACTTGGTGTTTTGGGCTACGGCTCAATTGTGCGAATTGGAGTGGGCACAGGCCCAGCTTGGACCTCGTTAGAATTAGTTGGGGATATCGATATGCCCGATGAGGAAGTGGATGAGGTTGATGTGACTCATATGGCGTCTCCTGGGCGTCGGAAACAGTTCATTCCCGGTCTTACCGATTCCGGTGATGTCAGCATCCCAGTAAGCCATGTGCCCGGCAGTGACACAGATGTCTTGTTGAAATCCCTGCGCGATAGCCGCGAGATTGTCTTAATCGAAATCACCGCCTCTGATCATACGGATGCCGAGGCAGAGATATTCTCCGGATTTCTAAAATCCCTTCCGCATGCCGTACCCATCGGCGATAAAATGACAGCGACCCCAACGTTTCGCCTGAATGAACGGGTGGTATTGTAATGGTTAATCGTTTTTTTGGGGAAGGACCGGCCAAGTCCGTAGATGGAACACCCTATATATTGCGCTGTGATTTCAATGCGATGGCGGATTTCGAAAGCGCGACGAAAAAGGATGCTTTTGAGACCTTTGAGAAATTGGATAAGGGCGAAGTTTCTGCAACTGATTTGATTTCTCTTACTTGGTCTTTGCTTTTGCACCATCATCCAGACGTTTCACGTCGAGAGGCCGGTGGTGTTTTGAGCAATGATATCGAAGCTGTGCTTGGTGTTGTTAGGTTGGCAAGCCCGCAGCCAGAGGACGTTGGGGGGGCTACGATTAATTCGCGGGGAAAGAACAGGGCACCGCAGAAGGTGCCGCGCAAAAAGTCACGCTCCTAACGCTGTTAGGAGACTATGTTGCGGCTGGGTTCTCTCCGGAATTATTTTGGTCAATTACGCCACGATTATACTTGGTTCACATGCTTGGTGCTGGACGCCGTCGCCAGTGGGAACAAGAGAACGCGTTAACGCAAAGTTGGGTTACGTCTGCCCTGTCGCGATCGGAAAAAATGCCCTCTCTCAACAAACTATTGTCACCGCCTAAAGCAAAGCGCAGCCCTGAAGAGGTCCGCGCGAAGTTGAAGGCCGTTTCCCAAAATCTGCCGGTCATTTCGATGGCTGATTGGAAAGCCCGTCAAAGGATCTAATATGTCGAGTGCGACCATTGGTAAGCTTCGTGTCAAAATTGGCTCTGATAGTGCCGGACTTGAAAAGGGGCTAGCGCGGGCCCGCGCGCAGATCCGTGCAGTTGGCGCGGCAGGTGTTGCGGCTTTTACTGCCGTTGGTGTTGCTGCCCTATCTGGGGCAAGTGACATCGATCAAACTGCCAAATCTGCCCGGCGACTTGATGCGTCTATCGGGGCTTATGAAGCGCTGAAGCTGGCGGCTGGGGATGCGGGTGTCAGCTTATCCTCAGTGACCAATGACATCCAAAGCATGAACCGAGAGATTGTCAGCATCGGCAAAACGGGAAATGCAGGTCGGGCGCTTAAGCAGCTTGGATTGGATGCGGCGGATTTGGCGGGCTTGGATGCGGATGAAAAGATCGCTCGTATCGCTGATCGCGTTGTTGATCTGGGATTGGATGCTGGTGAAACAACGTCTGTGTTGCGCGATTTAGGTGTTCGTAACCGCGAGATGGCTTTGTTGATGTTGCAAGGTGGTGATGCGATCCGGACTGCGCGGAAAGATGTCGAAGACTACGGTCTAGCACTTACTGCAGTGGACGCCTCTAGGATCGAGGCTGCGAATGATAAAATCAGCCGCCTTGGAAATATCGGACGGTATGTCGGTCAGCAACTGGCTTTGGCTTTGGTGCCTGCTATGGGCAATTTGGCGCAAGCGATGTCGAACAGTCTACGCGAAGGTGGCGCGCTGCGCGGGTTGCTGGATGGCATGGTGGCCAGCTTGGGCCGTGTTTCGGCTTATCTCGCTGCTATCGTAACAGGTTTTGGGGTGCGATATGTTGGTGCCATGGTCGCCGCTCGGCTGGCGACCTTAAATTTTGCTTTTTCCTTGAGGGCTTTGGGTGCCGCAATGATCCGAACTGGGGTCGGTGCTTTGGTCATAGGGGCAGGTGAATTGATTTATCAATTTACCCGGCTTGTCGGGGCTGCGGGTAGCTTTGGTGGTGCGATGTCGCTGCTGGGCGATGTTGGGCAAGAAGTATGGCAAAAACTTGGGGATGGCGCGACATTTGTCATCGAGTCATTTAGGGCCGCAAGTCTAAATGTTCAGGCGTTTTTCTTAAATGCTTTCCGTAAAATTACCGGGGCGTTTGTCGAACTAACGTGGACGATTGCTAACGGTCTAAATTCAGTTCTTGGTACAAGTTTATCCGGCGCTAACGCTGTAATCACTCAGGACCTTGCAAGGGGTTATTTGGCTGTAACAGATGCTGCAAACGCCGCGAGTTCTGCAGCAACAGCCGCTGCAGATGGTTTTGGGAGCCCTCTGCAATCATTGGGGGCACTCAAGCAAGTTGTTGCGGATGCAAAGTCTGAATTTGGTGAATTGGGGGATACGGGTTCGTCAGCACTTTCGGCTATTTCAGATGCCGCTGACGGTGGGGGTGGTAGTGGCGGTGGAAGGAGTGGCGGAAAAAGTGCTGTTGAGGCGGTAAAAAAGGTAAAAGACGCCGCCGCTGAAACGAACGACGCGCTGTCAGGTTTAGAGTCTGCAAGCAAAAACGCTTTCTCTGGATTGATCAAGGGTACGCATGATTTGAAAGATGCGCTTGGTGAGGTCCTCGGGGCGTTGGCGGATGTGTTTATCAATTCTGCCTTCAGTCAAGTTTGGAGTGGTGGACTTGGCGGGGTTTTTGGTGGGTTAATTGGTGGATTGGGTGTTGAAATACCGGGCTACGCGAATGGCACGGTATCCCACCCTGGGGGGCTAGCGTGGGTAGGTGAACGTGGCAAAGAATTGTTGAACCTTCCTCGTGGCACAAAGGTTAGTTCTAACAGTGATCTGCGGGCAGCAGCCGGATCAACTGCTGGTTTGAACTTACAAGTGCATGCTGCGCCCAACCCATATTTTGATCTGCGGGTCGAGCAGATTGCGACGCCATTAGCCGCAGCGACAACACATGCTGGCATGCAGACCCAATCACAATCGCTTGGTGATCGGTCCAGTGATCATCAACTGAGGTATGGCTGATGTCACGCCCACTTGTAACGATCCCGACAGATCTGATGCGCGTTTTGGATGTAAATTGGGATACGGAATGGCGGGGGCAACCACCTGCCAGCACGGTTGGCGGGATCGATGTGGCCACCTATAACCGTTTTCCGCGATTTATCGGGACGCCATCGCTGGTATTGGCCGGGGATCGCATCGCGCGGTGGCGGGCTGTCCGCGCCGCTGCAGGCGGGCGCACAGCGGTCTATCAGGTTCCAATGATTGATCCGATCACCGCGCAATCAGGGCCTGAGGTGCCCTATTCTGAGGGGCAATTTCACAGCGCGGGGCAGGGGTTTGAATATCGACCAACTGTCGAGTTGATCGAGGCGGCGGCGGCGGGGGATACATCGATTTTGATCGATGAAACAGGCGCTGATTTTGCCGTTAAGCCCGGTGCGTTTCTGTCTTACAATTTTTGGCCGTTCACGGTGACCAGCCGAATTGCCTTGAGTGATGGTCAGGTAGAGCTGGGGGTGGCGATGCTGCGTACAGCGATCCCTGCAGGATCTAAAATTGAACAACGTGCGCGGGGCTTGTTCGTCGCAGCGGATGATCAAATGGGTAACCCCGCCTATGGATTAAATTTGGTGTCGCGCCCGAAACTGTCTTTCGTGGAGTATCTGGATCGTGATTGAACGTTTTTTAGAGCTGGTTGAGGCTGAAACATCGGACGGAAAAACGCACCGCTTTTGCGTCGGTACCGATGGTGTTTTTGTCGATGTGAATGACGAAAAATGGTACGGCAGTCGGATGCTGTCAGGTGGCGATCGGGAGGTGGCGCTGAATGGAGCCGCGCCTGCTGGTGAGTTGCACTTTGCCTATATTCAGGATCCGGATGGATCGGATCTGCAAAGTCAGATGATGGCCCTGGGCGCGGATTATGTTCTGGATCAACCGATCCGGTTTTATCACCAGGCGCTTGATCTGACTTCGCCGGTCCCG
>JBDWMA010000014.1:0-26927 GCA_039972875.1 Pseudoruegeria sp. | reverse complement strand
TCCATGAAGTCCTTTGACCATTTGTAATAGATGCCTTGCGATATGCCTTCACGGCGGCACAGCTCAGCAATGCTGTCTTCGCCACGCAGGCCATCCAACACAATCCTGACCTTCTCTTCGGATGAATAATGCTTGCGCGTGACACGCTTGATATCTTTGACGATCTTCTCGCCGGGGCTCTTCGTTGTCTTTCTCATCGTCCACTCCTTGGTGGTTACGATGAGCAACAAACCCTCTCTTAGAAAATACTGCTATTTGGACCCATAGGAGCTGACGTCGGACAGCCGGGTTTCATCGATGCGCACAGACGAGATCAAGAACATCAAGGTGCTTGAGACGTGGATGGACGGACGTCAGGTCTACTCTGACTGATCACTGCATCGGGAAGACAGAGCCAACGTGAGGTTCACGCGCTGGAGTCCCCTAAAACAACAAATTGTGCGGCAGCGAAAAGTCGATTCAAAATCTGCTAAAATTAGCATTGGCGAACGGCTGGTTCGTTGAAATAAGCTGCGCCGACGAAATTGCGCCGCTGCAAGTGCACCGGGTTTCTGAGTGATGACTAGCGGCTCCAGCAAACAGCCGGTTCGTCCGCGTTTGGGAATTCGGCTATCGCTCGTTTGCAGTGGCGACGAAAGTCCGCAATGACGGGCCGTATCGTAGCATGTCTATCATTGGCCAATGTCCACAAACGGCCGTTCATATCAACTATTATTGGTCGATTTCTTGCACATGCTGCGCTCGATCTAATGTTGGCAGTGAACCCATCTTGCCCGGATTACTGAATCGCAACTAAAGCCTGCTTTGGCGCATTGATGGCTTGTCTCTGCTCAACTCAAGGGCACGCGATTCCGAATAACATTTTGTCCATTGGAATAGCGATTTGAGCTGGCTTTGCATACGTCAGCTCCACCGACATGCAGCCAATGACCGTGTCGACAGGCTGTTTTCAGATGTTCGTGCGAAGTAAAATCTCTACCCTGATGCGTTCTTGAGACCCTTTTGCGACACGCTTGTCCGTGATCGCCTTGAGCTTTCGCACAGCGCTGCGCACAAGATGTCCAGGGTCTTGCGCAATTACTGCATCCAACTGTCTGTCTCTAAGGGCCGTCTCGGTGAACGGGGTCCGTTCATGGCAGACTTTGATCAGGTGTCCGGTGTTCATAGTCTCGTTCAAGATCGTCAGCGGCACCCGCGCTTCTGATGACAGCACATAGACACCGATGAGGTCCGGATTGTTCATGATCGAGCTCTGCATGATGTGTGTGGCGCGTTCTTCGTCGCCATACGTTTCTAGTGAGGGCAGAGTGCGCAAGTTTGGGAAATTTTGGTTTATTTCGGCGTCAAAACCGATCCGCCGTTCGAGGCTATCGCGCGATCTCATGCTTTCTGAAACGACCAGTATTGAACCTTCGGATGCTGCGCAAAACCTGCCAATCAGCGTCGCTGCTGTTGCGCCAGCAGCATGGTGATCAGTCCCGACCCAATGCTCATTCATTGCGGACTGGTCCGCGATAAATGGCAATGTTGCCACGCCCCGCTCTTGCAGGCGGAAGATTGCGTCACGCACTTGCGGCGATTCAGGGGCCATGATCGCGACACCGGTCGTCTCACTTGGGTCCAACGTCGCTAGAAATGCCGAAATGCTGTGAGGATCATTTTCGTCGATGTGTTCGACGTCGCACCACACGAGGTCTGATGCAAAGGTTTCGCGGGCTTCTTCTATGCGGCGAATGATTTCTTCCAGAAACAGGTCTCCCGATCTGGGGAGGGCAAAGACGAACCGATAGCGTTGGGATCGTGCAAGGTTGGCTGCTTGAATGTTGCGCACGAAACCAAGTTCTTTGATTGCTTCGTTTACACGCTCGACAGTGCGCTTCTTGACACCATCACGTCCATTTAGGACCCGATCCACAGTTGCACGGCTGACTCCGGCCGCTTTTGCAAGATCTTTTGTGGTGGGCCTCAACATTATTTCTCTTGCGTTCATTGCTGCGTATTTCATCTTCTTATCAGACCTTTGCGCTATCTCAAATGCATCATTTTATATCCCGTAGGCTAGGCGCTTGTGGTGATTATACGTATTTTTGAGGCACGTGCATCAAAAATATCTTGCATTGAGGCACGTGCCTCAATTAGCAATGTAGAGAGCGTGAGTCGTGGCGGGGAGCCATGCCCCGCCATAACCGGGAGGAGTTACCTTATGAAAAAGAACCTATTCACTACGGCCGCAGGGAGCGCGATTATCGCATCTGGACTGGCGACATCTGCAATGGGGGATGGCCATGCAACAGACCTGACACTTTGCTGGGCCGCATGGGATCCTGCAAATTCATTGATTGAATTGAGCAAAGATTTTGAAGAGCAATCTGGCCACACGATGAATTTTGAGTTCGTGCCTTGGACGAGCTTTGCGGACCGTATGCTGAACGAGCTGAACTCAGGCGGGCAATTGTGTGACCTGATGATCGGCGATAGCCAGTGGATCGGTGGCGGTGCTGAAAACGGCCACTATGTGAAGTTGAACGACTTCTTTGATGCCAACGGCATATCCATGGAAGACTTCTTGCCAGCGACTGTAACCGGTTACGCTGAATGGCCAAAGAACACGCCGAACTATTATGCGCTGCCTGCTTATGCAGACGTTGTGGGTTGGACATACCGCAAGGACTGGTTTGAACGCCCCGCGCTCCAGACAGAATTTATGGACACATACGGGTATGCGCTGGCAGCCCCTGAAACTCTTGTTCAGTTGAAAGACATCGCTGAATTCTTCCAAGGCCGCGACATTGATGGCACGACTGTCTACGGCGCCGCGATCTACACAGAGCGCGGGTCTGAAGGCATCACAATGGGTGTCACAAACGCGCTCTATAATTTCGGGTTCGAATACGAAAACCCTGGTCAGCCTTATGATCTAGACGGTTTTGTGAATTCTGAAGGTGCTGTTGCTGGGCTTGAGTTCTACAAGGAGCTTTATGATGTCGGCACGCCTCCCGGATCATCCAACTGGTATATGGGCGAAAATATTGACGCCTATCGCTCTGGTCAGGTTGCGATGCAGATGAACTTTGCTTTCGTTTGGCCCGGTGTTGAGGCCGACGAAACAGTTGGTGGCGGTAATTCCGGATACTTCCCGAACCCAGCAGGCCCAGCAGGGCAGTTCGCTCAGCTTGGCGGTCAGGGTATTTCGGTTGTCGCTTATTCGGAAAAGCAGGACGCGGCGTTGGAATACATTAAGTGGTTTGCACAGCCTGAAATCCAGCAGCGTTGGTGGGATCTGGGCGGTGCATCTGCACTGCGCGCCGTTGTCGAAGCTGATGATTTCGCCACAAGCCAGCCTTACGCACAGACGTTCCTCGACTCTATGGCGATCGTAAAAGATTTCTGGGCAGAACCTGCCTACGCGGATCTTCTGATCGCCACACAAGAGCGCATGCACAACTATGTCATCGCTGGCGAAGGCACAGCCCAAGAGGCTTTGGACGGTTTGGTTCGTGATTGGACCGAAGTGTTCGAGGATGAAGGCAAGCTTTAAGCAACCCTCCCTGTCAGGCGCCCTTTTTGCAAGGGCAGTCAGACAAACGCTCCAGCCGGTTTTCGGATCGGCTGGGGCCTCTTTCAATTATTTTTTTGCGCGGACGTTATACCGCGACAAGGACACATACCATGACCCTTTCCCCCATGGAGACGGCAGCGGCGAAAACGCCCGACGGTCTAGCCAAGCGTATTCGCGGGCTGTCTGATCGGACAATCGCATGGATATTCGTGGCGCCCACGATTTTCCTGCTGCTGGCCGTCAACATCTTTCCATTGATCTGGACGATCCGCTTGAGCTTTACCAATTTTCGGGTGAACCGCCCGAACAATGATGTGGAATGGGTTGGCCTACGCAACTACGAGCGTATCCTGAATGATCCAGACGTCTGGAACACAATGCAGGCGACGGCACATTTTCTGATCTGGACGATCACATTGCAGGTGCTGATCGGTTTTGCGCTGGCTTATCTGATCAACAAGAAATTTCGTGGTAACGACATGTGGACGACGATCATCGTCTTTCCGATGATGTTGTCTCCCGCTGTTGTCGGCAACTTCTGGACGTTCCTCTATCAGCCACAAATCGGCCTGTTCAACTACGTGGTTGCGTTCTTTACGGGCGCAGATCCAGCGAGCTTTTCGATGATCGGGGATGTGCATTTGGCACCATGGGCGATTGTCATTGCCGACACATGGATGTGGACGCCGTTTGTGATGTTGATCTGTCTGGCGGGCCTGCGATCCATCCCCGACAGCATCTATGAGGCTGCCGAATGTGACCGCGCGTCCAAATGGCGCCAATTCTGGACCATCACCATCCCTATGGCGTTGCCATTCCTAATGCTGGCCGTGCTGTTCCGTGGGATTGAGAATTTCAAGATGTTCGATCTTGTCGTGCAGCTTACAGGCGGGGGGCCGGGCAACACCACGACCCTGACGTCAATTGATTTGAAACGAGAAGCGTTTGAGAAATGGCGCACGGGCTATTCATCCGCCTACGCTGTGATCCTTTTCGTGACCGTCTTTGGCCTTGCGTCGATCTACGTCAAAGCCCTGAACAAGGTAAAAGAAAGATGAGCTTTTCTGTCACAGAGCCCACAAAGGGCACCAAATGGTTCGCTGGCATTTTCGTGGTTCTTTATGCGATTATTACGCTAGTTCCACTACTTTGGATCGTCGCAACAGGGTTCAAATCTCCCGCAGATTCTATCGCCTATCCGCCTGTGGTCGTGTTTGAACCCACGCTTGAAGGCTACGTCAATTTATTCACTGAACGGACCCGTGCCACGCCTGAAATGCTTGAGGCCGCAGGCGAGCCTGACACGTGGTACGATAAAATCTCACGTGAACGCGGTACGGTCATTTCCGGCCCGTCGCGGTATGGCGAGCGGTTCTTGAATTCGGTCGTTATTGGGTTTGGATCGACGTTTCTATGCATGGTTTTAGGTACGATGGCTGCGTATGCGTTCAGCCGGTTCAAAGTTCCGCTTAAAGATGATCTGCTGTTCTTCATCTTGTCCACACGGATGATGCCGCCCATCGCGGTCGCGATTCCGATCTTCCTGATGTTCCGAAATTTGGGGCTGAATGACACGCACCTTGGCATGATCTTGCTTTATACTGCGGTGAACCTGTCACTTTCGGTCTGGTTGCTGAAAGGCTTCATCGACGAAATCCCTATTGAATACGAAGAAGCGGCTTTGATCGACGGCTACACGCGGTTTCAGGCGTTCTACAAAGTCGTTCTGCCACAAGCGGCCACGGGTATCGCGTCAACGGCAATCTTTTGTCTGATCTTTGCTTGGAACGAATATGCCTTCGCGGTCCTGCTAACGTCGGGCACGGCGCAAACAGCACCACCCTTCATTCCGACAATCATCGGCACCAGCGGCAAAGACTGGCCTGCGGTGGCGGCGGGCGCGACGATCTTCCTCGTGCCGGTCATGGTCTTCACTATCCTGTTGCGCAAACACCTATTGCGCGGGATCACATTCGGAGCGGTTCGCAAATGATGAACTTTGTAAGCGGCATTCTGCGGTTTCGCCGTGGCCCATGGGAAATGCTGGCGACGATCCTGATCGCACTGGGGGTCATCATGCTGATGCAACCTTTCGCAATCGAGCTCTACAGCTATTCCTTCATTGTCACCCTTGTCGGCACGGTGATGTTCATCATCGTCAGCCATTTTCCGGAGTAATCATGGCACAAATCAGAATTGAAAACGTGCGTAAGGATTTTGGATCGTTCAACGCGGTGAAATCTTCGACATTCACCATTGAGGACGGCGAGTTCTTTATGCTGCTCGGCCCATCGGGTTGCGGCAAAACAACGACGCTGCGGATGATGGCGGGGCTTGAGCTGCCAACATCGGGTGAGATTTATATCGACGGCGAGGAGGTTGGGATGAAACCCGCATCCCAACGCGATATTGCTTTCGTGTTCCAAATGTTCGCGCTCTATCCGCATATGAATGTCGGTAAAAACATCAGCTATCCATTGCGATCCCAAGGAATGCCTGCCGCCCAAGTGAAACAGAAAGTTAACGAGATTGCTGAGATCCTTGGCATCACCGATATCCTGAACAAGCCTGTCGGCGGCCTGTCTGGCGGGGACAGGCAGCGTGTGGCGCTGGGGCGTGCGATTGTGCGCGACCCCAAGGCGTTCTTTATGGACGAGCCACTGGGCGCGCTGGACGCAGAATTTCGTGAACACATGTCCGAAGAATTGCGTGCGCTACATGATCGCATGAACGCGACAACCGTTTATGTCACCCACGATCAGCTTGAGGCCATGCAAATGGGCGATAAAATCGTGGTGATGAACCACGGATCAGTCGAACAATTCGGCGTGCCCCAAGATATCTACGACTGGCCGGCAACCAAATTTGTGGCCCAGTTTATCGGATCTCCGCCGATGAACTTCCTCGATTTTCACGGCATGATCGGCAAAGGCGGCGGCGAAGTGCGCTTGAATGACATCGCTATGCAAGTCCCCCAAAGTATCGATGGCGCCAATGGCGAGATATCGTTTGGGATACGTCCAGAACATGTGAGGCTTGACGATGCAGCCCTCTACCGTGGCCGTGTCAAAGCAACAGAATACCTTGGAACGACACAGATCGTAACGCTGGAAACAGCCAACGGTGATCTGAAAGCTCGGGTGGCAAGTTCAGATAACGTTAACGTTGGCGACCAAACCGGCCTTACCTTTGACCCGCGCACGATTACCTTGTTTGACGCTGAAACCGGCATTGCGCTCCGTTCACAAGCCAACCAAGGAGTGCTGACCCATGGCTGAAGTAACATTAACGAATATCTCGAAATCTTACGGTCCAGAGGTCGCGCTGGATGATGTCAACATGACCATTCCCGACGGCGCATTTGTCGTTCTGCTTGGCCCGACGGGTGCAGGTAAGACGACGACTCTGCGTATGGTGTCGGGGTTGGACAAACCTGATACGGGCGCTGTCACGATCGGCGGTCGTGATGTTGCATCGTTCACACCAGCCCAGAGGGATGTGGCGATGGTGTTCCAGCAGTATTCGCTTTATCCGCATCTGACCGTGCGCCAGAATCTGGAGTTTCCTTTAAAATCCCCGATCCTGCAAACACCGCAGGCTGAGATCGACCGCAAGGTCGGTGCCGTGGCCGAGGTTTTGCAGATCAGCCACAAGCTGGATAACAAAGCGACGGCCTTATCGGGGGGCGAAATGCAGCGCGTGTCCATCGGGCGCGCCTTGGTGCGTGAACCGTCCGTCTATCTGATGGACGAACCGCTCAGTTCGTTGGATGCGAAACTCCGGTCTGACTTACGGATAGAGCTCAAAAGCATTCAGGCGGATTCAGGGGCGACGATGCTTTATGTCACGCACGATCAGACCGAAGCGATGACAATGGCGACCCATGTTGGTGTCTTGGACGACGGCAAGCTTGTTCAGTTTGGTAGCCCGCGCGACATTTACGAAAACCCTGTGAGCGTCTATGCGGCCAGCCGTTTAGGCCAGCCACGGATCAACGTGTTGCCGTCTGATGTGTTCGCAGGTGCGCCCAACGGCGCGATACATATCGGGCTGCGCCCTGAACAAATTATGCAGGGCGAGGGAGAAGACAGTTTTGTGCAGCGCGTCGAACATCTTGGTGATCAGACTCGTTTGCACCTCTCGTTCAAATCCCATGACCTGATTACGGTCACGGATGCGCATACAACCCTTAAAGAAGGCGACATCATTCAGATACGCCCTGACAAACCATTTTATTTTGACGCCTCTGGCGCTCGTCTTTCGTAGGAGAAAACCCATGAAACAGTTTATCAATGCCAAACAGGACATGGTGACCGAAGCGATTGATGGCACGATTGCTGCATCGGGCGGAACATTGACGCGTCTGGACGGGTATCCGCATATCCGCGTCGTGGTGCGCTCTGATTGGGACAAATCAAAGGTCGCTTTGGTGTCCGGCGGCGGTTCTGGGCATGAGCCATCGCACGTTGGATTTGTGGGCGAAGGTATGTTGACTGCAGCGGTGTGTGGGGATGTATTTGCGTCCCCGTCTGTGGACGCTGTCTTGGCTGCGATCTTGGCGGTGACGGGGCCCGCGGGCTGCCTACTTATCGTTAAAAATTACACAGGTGATAGGTTGAATTTTGGTCTCGCAGCGGAACGTGCGCGCGCATTTGGCCATAAGGTCAGCGTTGTGATCGTGGATGACGACGTGGCCCTGCCGGATTTACCGCAAGCGCGCGGGCTTGCGGGCACGTTGTTCGTTCACAAGATCGCAGGTGCCATGGCTGAAAGTGGTGCTAACCTTGATGCCTGTACCATTGCGGCAAATCGTGTGATTGCATCGACGCGCAGCATCGGGTTGTCGCTGGACACCTGCTCGGTGCCCGGTTCGCTGAAAGAAAACCGTATTCCACCAGGAATGGCGGAACTGGGTCTAGGCATTCATGGCGAAGCGGGCGTGGAACAGGTCGCGTCAGCGGGGGCAATTGACGCCATCGCCAAAGTGACTGAAAAGCTCAGCGTCGAGATGCCAAAGACGCCACATGTCGTTTTGGTTAACAACCTTGGCGCTGCGTCTTGTTTGGAGATGGCCATTCTGGCTGACAGTCTTTTGTCTTCTGATTTTGGCAAGAATATCCGCCTGATTGTAGGGCCAAGCGCAATGATGACTGCCTTGGACATGCACGGTTTTTCAATTTCGGTCTGCGAACTTGCGGATGGTGATGAAACGTTTTTGAAAGAACCGGCCAATGTGCTTGCTTGGCCCGGTTGCCGCACTGTCGCTACGCCTGTCGTTCTGCCGCTGCCGGATGGTTTGACACCAATCCGTGCACCTGCATCTGAACATGCGCAAACGAAGGCGTTCTTGACGAACTGCTGTGAAGTGTTGATCGCTGCCGAGGGCGATTTGAATCTGCTTGATGCAAAATCTGGGGACGGTGATACTGGATCCACCTTAGCAGGCGCCTCCCGTGCTTTAATTGGCGCGATGGATACGTTGCCGTTGGCAGATCATACACAGCTCTACCGCGCTATCGGTCTGGAATTGAGCCAGACAATGGGTGGATCGTCCGGGGTGCTGCTTGCTATTTTCTTTGCCGCAGCAGGGGATGCATCATCGTCGGGGAAAACAATGCAAGAGGCATTGATTGCCGGGCTTAACCGGATGCGTCAAATCGGTGGGGCCAATCCGGGTGACCGGACTATGGTTGACGCATTATTACCTGCTTTGGATGCTCTGAATGAAGGCTTGCCATCGGCTGCAGCGGCGGCGCGCAAGGGAGCGGAATATACGGCTACGTTAACGTCCGCAAAAGCCGGTCGTGCAAGCTATATCAACGCCGAACAGCTTGACGGACATATCGACCCGGGAGCGGAAGCCGTCGCGCGGTTGTTTGAACACTTGGCCAGCTGATATGCAGCCGACAACCTTAAGTGACTACCTTGCCCGCAACGCAGGCGAGGTAGCACTCGGTGACCTGATCGAACGCTTTGCGGGGGGGTGTTGGGCTGTCTCCAAGCTGGTCAACACAAATGCGTAGGATGGTCACCAAGGGCCCACCAACGCAATTAATCCTCACGGAGAAGAGCAAAAGCTGCTCGATATCGTGGCGGAGGAGGTCTGTGTTCGCTCTTGCTGCGCCGATGACAACCTCTCCGTGTTGATCTCTGAAGAAGTGGAAGAAATTACTTGGGTCAATCCAGCGCAGACTGGAGCGTTTGTATTGGCCTATGATCCGTTGGATGGATCCTAAAATCTGGATGTGGATCTGTCTGTTGGGTCGATCTTTGCGGTATCGAAGCTACGCAGTGACAACACGAATGACGGGCTGCCAAATGGCAGTGGTCTTTTGTGTTCAGGCTATGCGATCTATGGGCCCTCCACGATGCTAGTCCTGACATTCGGTGACCACGTAGACGGGTTCACGCTTGATAAAAGTACCGATAGCTTTGTCTTGACACACCCGCATATGACGGTGCCGCCGCACGCAAGCGAATTTACGATCAATGTCTCGCGTCAGCGCCATTGAGACGGGACAAAGCAACCCTACATTAGCGACTGCTTGCAAGGGCCAGACGGTCCCCGCCAAAAAGCGTTCAATATACGCTGGACGGCATCGATGGTTGCTGACGTGCACCGCATCCTCATTCGCGGTGGTGTGTTTTTGTATCCGTTGGACGCAGCCAACCATCCAGCAAGTAGTAGACTGCGATTGCTGTATGAAACGATCCCAATGGCGATGATCATTGAGGCTGCGGGCGGCCGATACAACGGACAGCCCGGTGGTCATGCGAGCCGGTCGCGGCGCGAGGGCATTTGCAAACGACATTGTCCTGTCCTATCTCATCAAGGTGGCAACAGAGCTATATCCTGATGTCCCTGTTTGCATGCACCAAGATCACGGGAAGTCGCCAGCCACATGTATGTCTGCCATCGCCAGCGGGTTCAGTCCTGTGATGATGGACGGTTCATTGTCCGAAGATGGCGCGACGCCGACAACATTTGACGAATACGTGGTCGTTACTGCAAAGGTCGTCGAAATGGCTCATTTAGTTGGCATTTCGGTTGAAGGCGAAACCGGCCATCTTGGCTGCCTTGAGACAGGGCGTAGTGAGTTTGAGGATGGTCACGGGTTTGAAGGTGCCCTCTCAAAGGACATGTTGTCGACCGATCCAGACGAGTCCGCGCGATTTGTAGCACTTACAAAAGTAGACGCACTGACTGTTACGATTGGGACCTCGCACGGCGCGTCATCTATCCCAGAGGAGGTGCAGGAGATTATTAACGCGAATGGTGGGGATATTAAGCCGACATGGCGCGTGTCCGTAGAAGAGATATAACAAGCTATCAAATTTGGCGTGCGCAATCCGAAAGATCCTGACGGGCAACCCTGCAGAGTTTGATCCTCGCACGTATCTTGCACCTTCGATCGCAGCCATGAAGTCGGTTTGTGAGCAGGGCTATGAAAGCTTTGGCGCAGAGGGGCACGGAAGCGCAATCAATGCACTCGGCCTACCCGAGATGGTTAAAACATATTACGAGCACCATGTTTCGCAAACGAGTGCGGCGCTTTAGTTTGCGATACAATCGATTTCAGCCTTGTGATGATGCAAATAAGCGGACGTTGGCGATGCCGCAACGAATGGCCGCAAAGTCCCGCACTTCACAACTTGGCCCAGACTGCGATGTAGGTTTGGTTGGATCAAAAATGCTTGCCGACTGGGTCAATATACCTTGACGCCGTCCATTGATAGGATTCAGAAAATCCGATCCATCGAGTTAAAGGCGCGCGACGTTCCACAGCGGCAGGACAGAGGGCCTGCCCCGATTCCAACCTACTTTGTTAGAAACTTAATAAAAGCAAAGCGGACCTTCGGCATGATGATACCAGAGGTCGGCAGTGCGGATAAAGTGACCCTTGCCGCCTCCTTCGCCAAAGGCCGCTTTTCAAATGCTTCACTCACACCATTGGCGGAACACAGATATTCACTGCATCCGACCGGATCACGTTATGCCGCAAAAAAAGCACCATTCATAGTCCGAAGAGCACAATCACGATGCTGATGCCTGCACCAAGGTCAGCTGTGCGGTCCTGACCAAATGTGCCAGTGATGCTGGTACCAATGAGTGTCTTTTTGCTACGTCAATGTTTGACATCAAGAGCTTCCTTGGGCCCCCAGCAATATCGATTGCATAAGCCTGCTGCGGCGGGGTGCTAGATAATCCATGGAGATGCGGATACAGCAGCATGACGCGGTCGCATGCGTAGAGCTGTGTGTAAGTCATCATTTGGTATACATCGCCCTGGCTGATGCCTTAAATTGCATTCTCGCTGCGGGGAGATATGCGCTTCCATTTTGTGTTGATGACCATGAAAACATCATCCTTATGACGAATTGGGATGTCGAGGCGTGTTATAAATCGGCCTTGCTTCGCCTCAAACAAGCAATTCCGTTGGCCTCCCTGCGAGGTCACTCTGAACGGGGTGCCAGCAAGTCCCCGTTTTAGGAGTTTGGCGATATGTTGCTTAAAATGCACAATCATTTCGAACAAGAGCGCATGGCCGTCGTCGGCTCCCGCATTCGTTGTTTGGTGACGATCGCCCAAAAGCAACTTGGCAAGTGAAAGTAGCTCGCGCCATCGGTCATTGGTGCGATTAAGTGTAATACGATCCCAGCGAAGTGCTGATGGCTCCACGTCGGTGATGTCGGCGTCGGCAAAAGAGAGTTCGCGCAAAGATCTTAGGTTGTCTGCGTCTTGCGCTACGCGGGACAGTTTTGAAATTGCGGCCTTCATGACTTAGTTAAGGTCGATGCCGGGGGAGAGCTCATCATACTGGCAAGCCAGATGCTGAGGCTGTGCAGCCAGAACAGAAAACTGCCTTGTGATATTCAACCTGCGTCGAAGGGCTGGCAGGTCATCCGTGTGGGCGATGTAGCGCCGCTGGATCCCATCGCGCACGTCTTCAGTCGTCTTGTTACAGAATATCCTGATTCGGATCTCAAGTAGAGTTTCTGGCGCTGCGTGTTGCTCCCCTGTGGCACCAATTTTGGAGAGTATCTCAAGCTGGCAATCTGCGGAGACAATCACCCCACCACACGCGCGGACGGCCATAGCATTGCAGGCTGAGGCAGTGTTGCTCACGGATATGGGGCGGGACACTATATCATCGCGTTGACGCTGACTCATCGGACGCACCCGCCACGCACGTAACCCACGCAATGTGACTTGCATAACACTGCAGAGAAATTCGACAGGCCATTCTTCTTTCAAGGCTTCGATGAAAGCAAACCTCATCGCCTGTCGGTCAGTGGATCGCCGCTTTTTTTAAAACATTCCTCTCCGCGCGCAGCAGCCGGACCTCTTTGCGAAGGCGTTCGTTCTCTTTCTCAACATCCTCGTGTGGACCCGACATCAGGTCATTCTGCTGATGCTTCTGAACCCATTTATTCGGCGTTGAAAGCCCAACACCCAAATCTGACGCAATCTGCGAGCGCGTCAGGCCACTGGTGGTTGCGATCCTTACTGCATCACGCCGAAACTCGTCGGTGTACTCATTGCCATTTCTTGTCTCCTTCATAGCAAACATTGCTCCAAAGAGACCGGAATTAAACCGCGACAAGACCAATGGCGGTTGAACTGCCCTTGTTCATCGAAGTAATCAACAAAGGACGTCGTCAAGGACGGCCCCTAGCATCATCGGGCGTTTGAAACTCAGCACCCTTAGCACCTTCTTTAGTCTTCAAGGAGCAGCGCGTCTTGGTTTTTAAAAACTCCAAAATTCGATAAGGCTAATCTTCGATCAATGTCCGTTAAATGAATCTGCACCGCAGTATTGGCAAACTATGGCCACTGTCTGCCTTGGGCCGTTCGCATAGGTCCACACAAAGGGCGGGAACTGGTCATCGCTGTGTAGGCGGCTTGGGTCTTCACCTTGGTCACTTCGCCTACCTCATTGCTTTTGTTCTCAATTCTGTTCGCCTGATCCCGCAGATGTTCGGTGCTTCTGCATTCAAATAGAGGCCGATTTGGCGTGCGTCAGCTCTTAACCCTTGCAGTCAATCACATCACTTGGTTGTGGTCCAACATAAGGTCTCTGTGACTCAGGCAAGTCACCGATTGTCCCACACTCTCAAAAAACTCAGATCTTCCGCATTACGCAAAGAGACAGTCTTTGCAGGTTATTATTTTAGTCTTACTAAAAAAATTGACAATTAGAGAGGAACTATGCAATTTTTTACCTATGCTAAAAAATACACACGAACCAGCTGACGAAACAACCTTCGAACTTGGGGCTGCACTGCGTACGCGGCGCAAGGATCTGAAGCGCACAATGCAAAGTGTTGCGGACGCGGCAGGACTTTCGGTTGGATTTATCTCTCAGGTTGAACGTGGGCTTTCAGCCCCCTCGCTTAGTTCTTTGGCTTCAATTGCCAAGGCGTTGGATGCAGAAATTAGCCACTTCATGCCGCAACCTAGTGGGGCACAGCAAACCACTCACAGCGCAAGCCGGCTTGCCTACTCTGTCGCGGGAAGTGGCGTGTCTTATGAACGTCTTTCGACAACGTTTGGAGGGTCGCATTTACACTCTGTTATTGTGCATGAACCACCCGGACATCGCCTCGAGCCGATCAGCCATGACGGTGAAGAAATGTTTTATATTATTGACGGTGAAATCACCGTGGAAATCGAAGGCACTGCCGAGGTGTTAGGGCAAGGCGACTCGATGCACTTTGACAGCCGTCGTGTGCATTCAACTTGGAACCATGGGTCCTCAACAGCCTCGATTTTGTGGTGTGGAACCATGGACATCTTTGGGGATGCACCCTCCCCAATTCATAAAAAGGCTTCACCTCAAGAGGTCGCAACCAATCCAACCGGAGACCATAAAAAATGATGAAACACACAGCTTTGATAACCGCGCTTTGTGCAGCAACTGCTTTGGCCAGTCCAGCGTTTTCGGAAACCGTCTTACGGCTTGATGAAGTGGCTGTTGGTGAACTCGACCCCGCCAAGGCGTCTGATTATGCCGACAGCATTCTGATGTTTAACGTCTATGATACGCTCGTGCTTCCTGCGCAAGGCGGACCTGGCCATACGCCACACCTGGCTGCGAGTTGGGACGTTGACGGTGCAACTTACACCTTCACATTGCGCGATGATGTTTTGTTCCAGTCTGGCAATAAGATGACTGCCGCTGACGTGGTCTATTCAGTTGAACGGATGCAGGCGCTTGGTGCTGGATTGTCTTACCTTTTTGCGGGTGTCACAGCAGTCGCTGTTGATGACACGACGGTTACGATGACACTTGAGACTCCATACGCGCCATTCATCGCATCTTTGGTGCGGCTGCCCATTATTGATATGGCACATGTCAAAGCCAACTCTGACAGCGAGTGGGGCGAAGAATTCCTGTCCGCAAACGGCGCGGGTACTGGTGCTTACGCTGTGACCTCACATAACCCCCAAGAAGAAACGGTTATGGCGAAATCAGACAGCTATTTTCTGAATGTGGCGGATGTCGCGCCAGACACAGTGCGCCTGCGTTATGGGCTTGAGCCTGCTACGGTTCGCACCCTGATTGCACAGGGCGAGCATGACATTGCCAGCCAATGGCTGCCACCAGAGGTGGTTCAGGCGCTCGCAAAAGATGGCGCGCAACTCCTGACAGAGACGGGGACAGGCGGGTTCTATTTCAAAATGAACACGCAAAAGGCCCCGTTAGACAATGTGAATTGCCGCTTGGCGTTAAGTGCTGCATTTGACTACAGCACCGCTATTCAAATGATTGCAATTAACGATGATGTATCCGGCGGGAGCCCAGCGACGGGCGCCATCCCGGTGGGTATGTTCGGCGCAAACAGTGCTGACATGACCCAAGCGCAAAACCTAGATGCGGCCAAAGCTTACCTTGCAGACTGCCCGTCCGACCCTGCCGATATGAACATTGAGATCAGCTGGATCGCCGAAGTGCCGTTGGAAGAGCGTTTCGCCTTGCTGATGCAGTCAAACTTTAGCCAATTGGGCATCTCAAGCAGCATCACCAAGCTGCCTTGGGCGTTGTTTGCAGAGCAGGTCTCGACCGCTGAAAGCACACCGCATATCAGCCAGTTGTTCGTGAACGCTGTCACCGGCGACCCTGATACGCTGCTTTACGGCATGTATCACTCATCTACGCCGGGCACGTGGCAGTCGCCAGAATACCTGAACGACGCCGAGGTGGATGCCGCATTGGATGCAGGCCGTACCGCAACATCTGATGCGGAACGAGAGGCGGCGTACTCTGCGCTTAACGCCCGTTTGATGGCGGTTGCACCGACGATTTACGGCTTTGACCGTCAGTCTGTATTTGCAGCATCCAACCGCGTGAAGGTTCCAGCCCTGAGCGATCCGGCAAAGGCCTTCGGTTTGGATGGCATGGGATTCAGCTTCCGCCTGATGGAAATGACTGGCGAATAACGAAATCTCCCTGAACTGGGGCGCTGCCATCTGTGTTTGCGCCCCTCTTTTCGATCACAAAGTCTGCCCTCGCCCTTTTGAAAGCGCCTCATGTCTGGAATTCTCCGCCTGCTGCTGAACCGGCTAGGCATCTCTCTTATTGTGCTTGTTGGTGTCTCGATGCTGATCTTCGCGATTGCGCGGATTATTCCCGGCGATCCAGCGCGTATTGCGCTAGGCCCCAATGCCAGCGTTGAGCAGATCGCGAACCTTCGTGCTGAGATGCATTTGGATGCATCACTGCCGGTGCAATACGGGCACTTCGTCGCTGATGTATTGCGCGGGGATTTGGGCACGTCCCTTTATACCAACCGCCCCGTGACCCAAGACATCGCGCAATTTCTGCCCGCGACGCTTGAATTGGTGTTCTTGGCGGGCTTTATTATGGTGGCTGTGGGTCTCCCACTCGGCATTCTTGCCGCGCGTCACCGTGGGCGTTGGCCCGATCATCTGGTCCGCATCATTGCCCTGCTTACCGTATCAGCCCCCGGTTTTGTTTGGGCCGTCATCCTGATGTTGCTGTTCGCGTTCTACTTACCGCTGTTCCCAATCGCGGGACGCATATCGGATATCTATGACATTGAGCGCACTACAGGTTTTCTGACAATTGACACGGCATTAGCTGGCAATTGGGCGGCCTTTGGCAGCGCTGTGCATCACCTTATCCTGCCTGCAATCGCATTATCCCTGTCGGGTATCGGCCAAGCCGCACGGCTGACCCGCGCCAATATGGTCGAAACCTATAACAAACCTTATATCGAGATGGCGCAAGCTTATGGTTTCTTCCCGTCACGCATCGCACGCAGCTACGCGTTTAAACCGTCGCTGATCCCTTCGCTGACCATCATTGGGCTGGATTTCGCCGCCATGCTTGGCAATGCCTTTTTGATCGAAGCCGTGTTCGCTTGGCCCGGCTTGTCGCGCTACGGCGTCGCTGTGATTCTACGCAAAGACCTGAATGCGATTATGGGCACGGTCCTGATCATCGCCATCACATTCCTGATCGTAAACATTATCGTCGATTTAATGATCGCGTTCCTGAACCCACGTATTCGCTATTCTACGCGAGGCTCCTCATGATCCGTACAATTCGCATTCTGGCAGCCAACCCGCTTAGCCTTTTGGGCCTTGTTCTTGTTTGCCTCATCACGCTGGCCGCAATTTTCGCACCATGGATCGCGCCATTCCCAACGCATAACGGCGCTGTCGTGGATTTCTTGAACAACAACCGCGCGCCGTCTGTGCGCAATTGGATGGGCACCGATCTGGTGGGTCGCGATATTTTCAGCCGTATCTTGTTTGCCTATCAAATCAGCCTAACGTTGGGCGTTGTTGTCCTCGCCATCGCAGTGCCCATAGGCACAATGATTGGATTGCTTGCGGGCTACATCGGCGGCTGGCTTGAAATGGTCCTGATGCGGATCGTCGATGTGTTTCTGTCGATACCACCGCTCGTTCTGGCAATTGCCATGATGGGCGTGTTGGAACCCACATTGACCAACGCCATGCTGGCCGTCACTGCGATGTGGTGGCCGTGGTATGCAAGGCTGGTGTACTCTATCGCACGAGGCGAACGCGAAGAAGGCTACGTGCTGGCCGCCGAAGTTATTGGCGCAGGCGCAGGCCACATCGCGTTTCGCGAAATCCTGCCCAATTGTCTGCCCGCTATCATCACAAAAATGACGCTCGACATGGGTTTTGTGATCATCATTGCCTCATCCCTGTCGTTCCTTGGGTTGGGTGTGCAACCACCCACGGCCGACCTTGGATCCATGGTCGCCGAAGGCGCGCGGTACTTGCCCGACAGCTGGTGGCTGACGGTGTTCCCGGGCCTTGCCATTTTGATCGCTGTGTTTGGTTTCAACCTGCTGGGCGATGGGCTGCGTGATGTATTGGGAGTAGATGAATGAGCCTCCTTCACATCAAAGACCTGCACCTTGGGTTCAAAACACTAACCGGACAGGTAGACGTTCTGCACGGTATCGACCTTGATATCGCGGCTGGCGAAAAAGTGGCCTTGGTCGGGGAAAGTGGGTCGGGGAAATCGGTCACGGCGCGGATTGTCTTGGGCCTGCTGCAAGAAACGCGATCGGCCCGTATCAACGGCACTGTCCAGTTTGATAGCCAGGACATTAACGCAATGTCAGCACGTAACCGCGCAGCATTGCGCGGCACTGAAATGTCGATGATCTTCCAAGATCCGACGTCTTCGTTGAATCCGATGTTCACAATCGGCAATCAATTCACCGAAGTTCTGCGCCGCCGTGATCCCAATCTGTCTAAATCAGCCAGTCACGCCCGCGCGACCGCGCTGTTGGATGAGGTCGCGATCCCAGATCCAACTCGTGTTTTGGGCGCTTATCCATTCCAATTGTCGGGCGGCATGAACCAACGCGTGATGATCGCCATGGCGCTGGCCAACAAGCCTAAATTGTTGCTAGCCGACGAGCCTGGAACAGCGCTGGATGTTTCTGTTCAAGCTCAGACATTGACCTTGATGCGCGACATGGTGGACCAAAACGGGACGTCGGTTCTGTTTATTTCGCACAACCTTGGCGTCGTGCGCGAATTCGCGGACCGCGTTTACGTTATCTATCGCGGCAATATCGTTGAAGATGGCCCGACAGATGCCTTATTTACCAACCCGCAGCACGCATATACCCGTGCGCTTATGTCAGCGGTGCCGCGCATTACGGGGGCCGGATTGCCCGAAGTTCCCGAAGTTCCCGAGGTCAGCGACGACTTTCTGGCACCGCGCGTGCGGCATGGAGAGGTATCATGACCCTTCTTTCACTTAGCGGTTTAACGAAGACATTTGATACACCAACAGGGCCCGTTCATGCCGTCAGCAATGTGTCGCTGGATGTGCAAGCTGGCGAATGCCTCGCAATTGTTGGCGAAAGCGGGTCTGGTAAAACCACGATTGCCAACATGGTCCTTGGGATATTGGCGCAGACTTCGGGCGAAATTGCGTTTGAAGGGCAATCATTATCGGCCAAGCGCAATGCGCAACAGCGTCGCCGCATTCAACTTGTACAGCAAAACCCATTATCCTCGCTGAACCCCAAGCGCTCTATTGGGGCTTCGGTACGACTGGGACTGGATGTCTATGATATAGGTGAAAAATCCAAACGGTGGGGTGTCGTTGAAGATGCGCTAAACGCCGTCGGCCTTCCCGGTGATATGCGCACGCGCCCGCCTGCATCCCTATCGGGTGGGCAACGCCAGCGGGTCAGCATCGCACGGGCTTTGGCCTGTGATCCCCGGCTTTTGGTTCTGGACGAACCTACATCAGCATTGGACGTTCTTGTTCAGGCGCGCGTTTTACGTTTGCTGAACGATCTGCGCGCTCAGCGAGGCCTGACCTATATTTTCATCACCCATGATCTGGCCGTTGTACGCAACGTGGCCGATCGCGTGGCTGTTTTTCAATCTGGCCAATTGGTCGAACTTGGCGAAACCGCGCAAATCTTCTCGGCCCCTCAGGCGGCCTACACCCGTCAATTGATAGGCGCAGTGCCCGTCGTGGATGCGGCAGAACTCAATCTCAGAAACAAACTTGCGGAGGGCGCATGACCGATCTTACCAAAGCCATGGCTTCGACAGATCAACCAATGGCGACATTCAAGGCCCTTGAGGCCCTCGTTCATAAGACCGTCGGTGTGAAGTTGTTCACCCTCATGGAGGTAGATCACGCGCGCGGCGTGGCGCGACGTAACTACTCCAACATGCCGGATGCCTACCCCACCAGCGGCGAGAAACCGATTCAAGACAACGCGTGGACGGAGCGGGTGCAAGGTCGACATGAAACATTCGTGGCCAACACAATAGAAGAGATTGCTGCCGTGTTCCCAGACCATGAATTGATCCATTCACTTGGGTGCGAAAGCTGTCTGAACCTGCCGATTGTCGTGCAAGCGAATGTCATCGGAACACTCAATTGCTTGCACGAGGCAGGTCATTATACGCCTGAACGCATCGCGGCGGGTGAAAGCCTGAAACAGGCGGGCGCTTTGGCGTTCCTGCTGGATGCACACCTTAAGAAAGGTACGAATTGATATGACGACCACCAAACGCATTGCCACTGATGTTGGCGGAACTTTCACCGATTTGGTCGTCATTGAAACCGGCCCCGAGGGTATGAAAATCACGACTGCCAAATCCGATACCACACCACCCAACTTTGAGACCGGTGTGGTGAATGTTATGGCCAAGGGCGGCATTGATCCCCAAGACGTGGATTTCATGGTTCACGGTACCACGGTGGTCATCAACGCACTGGCCGAGCGCAAAGGTGTGACCGTCGGCCTGATCACCACCGAGGGGTTTCGCGACACCATTGAGATCGCACGTGGCAACCGCCCTGATTTCTTCAATCTGCATTACCAAAAGCCTGCGCCGTTTGTCCCGCGCTATCTACGCGCGGAAGTCCCTGGCCGCATGACATATTTGGGTGCGGAACGTATCCCGCTGGACCTGTCCGGTGTATCTGACATCGTGGATCATTTTCGTGCCGAGGGCGTGCAGGCGGTGGCCATTTCTTTGCTTCATTCCTATGCGAACACGGCCCATGAAGAGGCGGTTTTGGCCGAGGTCAAGCGCCTTTGGCCCGATGTGTCTGTTGTCTCTAGTCACCAGATCACGCGAGAATGGCGTGAATACGAGCGCTCCAACACGGCTGTTTTGTCGGCTTATGTACAACCTGTTGCAGCACGTTATCTGGGCAATCTAGACAAAAGCCTGCGCGAACAAGGCCTGCCACAAAGCCCCTACATTATGCAATCCAACTGCGGCGTAGACAGCCTTGCGGCAACCTCTGCTGTACCGATCACGATGGTCGAAAGCGGCCCTGCGTCGGGTTTTTGGGGTGCAGCCGAGCTTGGAAAATTGATTGACGAGCCCAATATTCTCGCACTCGATATCGGCGGTACCACTGCGAAATGCTCTCTCATTGAGGACGGTGAAGTCCGCATCATGACGGACTATTGGATCGAGAGATCGCGCAAATCGGCGGGCTATCCGATCATGGTGCCTGTCGTTGATCTGGTCGAAATCGGCAATGGCGGCGGGTCTATCGCGTGGGTCGATGATTGTGACAAACTGCACGTTGGCCCACAATCGGCGGGCGCGTTGCCGGGTCCTGCGGCCTACGGCAAGGGCGGCAAAAGTGCGACCACGACTGACGCCAATCTTTGGCTTGGGCGCATCAACAAGGATTATTTCTGCGGTGGTGCCATCGATGCGGATATGGACAGTGCTGGCAATGCGTTGAAGGCGGTTGGCGATAAGCTGGGTGTGTCCACGGACGAAGCCGCCCAAGGCATCGTGCGCATCGCTAACAACAATATGGTCAACGCGCTTAAATTGGTGTCGCTGAACCGTGGCCATGACACCCGCGATTTTACATTGCTGGCTTTTGGCGGCGGCGGGGCGATGCACGCTGTGGCCTTGGGACAGGAGTTGCAGGTCAAAAAGGTCGTTGTGCCTGCGGCTGCGTCGGTGTTCTCGGCATGGGGCATGATGATGTCGGACCTGCGCCGCGACTATTTCGTGACGCAGCTTGCGGACCTGTCCGCAGGGTCCGCAACGGGCATCGAAGCTGTTTTTGCAAATGCCGAAGACGAAGCCCGCACGACATTTAAAGCCGAAGGCGTTGATCCTGCAAAGTTGACATTCTTGCGCTACGGAAAATTCCGCTATCAGAACCAAGAACACACCACCGAAGTCTTGCTTAATGGCACGGTCACGGGTGATGCTTTGTCAAAGGTCGCTGACGATTTCCACATCGCGTATGAGCGCGAATACACCTACCGCCTTGATGCGCCTGTCGAAATGGTGGGCATCCACCTTGTTGCGCGCGCCGAAGTCGGCAAGCTGGAAATGATCCCAACGCCATTGGGCAACGCCGACGCAAGCGGGGCAATCAAGGGCACACGCGACGTCGACTACGCACTGGAAGGTAAACATTCAGCCACAATTTACGACGGTGAAAAGCTGCGCGCAGGCATGGCGTTCGACGGCCCCGCGATCATAGAGGACCCCGGTACGACCGTGGTGATCCATCCCAACAACGCGGTTTCCATCGACGCCTACAGCAACATCCATATCCTGTTGGAGGGTCAGTCATGAGCGATCCGATCACACTCGAGATCATCCAGAATTCTCTTCAAGCTACGTCGGACGAAATGTTCGCCGCAATGCGCAAAACCGCCATGTCATCGATCATCTATGAGGTGCTTGATATGGGGACCGGGATCACGGACGCGCAGGGACGCATTGCCTCGTCCGGCGCAGGTATTCCCGCATTTATTGGGGTTTTGGACAAGTCGGTGCAGTTTATCCTGTCCAAGTTTGGTGACGACGTTAGGCCAAACGATGTTTTCATTACCAACGATCCGTGGCACGGCGGCGTAACGCACTTGAACGATCTGGTGTTGGCGATGCCGGTCTTTGCTGACGGGGCGATCATCGCGTGGACCGCCAATATCGCCCATAACTCTGATGTCGGCGGCATGGCACCTGGGTCTTTGTCAGGCGACGCCACCGAGATATTCCAAGAGGGCCTGCGCTTGCCCGCCGTCAAACTGATCCGCGAAGGCGTGACTGACCAAGCCGTGATGGACATCATCACCTGCAACAGCCGGATGCCTGACTTTCTGTTGGGTGATGTCTGGGCTGCGATTGCTGCGGTAAGGATCGGCGCAAAACGTCTGGAAGAGTTGTCCGTGAAATACACGCCAACCACGTTTAAGGCGGCGATGGACAGCTTTATGGATTTTGGCGAAAAGACAGCAATTGCCGAGCTTACCAAACTGCCCAAAGGCACGTTCGAGTTGTCAGAACCGCAAGACGACGGGCGCACCTATAACGTCAAAGTCACGATCACGGATGACGAATTTATCGTCGATCTGCGTGATAACCCACCCCAAGACACGGGCTGCACCAACACCAGCCGTGACGGTACAATTGTCTGCGCACAGATGTTGTTCAAATCGGTCACAGACCCTGAAACCCCCGCCAACGAAGGTTCGTTCAGGCCATTAAAAGTACTAACCACAGAAGGCACAGTATTCCACGCCCAAGAGCCCGCAGCCATCGGGTTCTACTTTGAGA
Source organism: Pseudoruegeria sp. (assembly GCA_039972875.1). Taxonomy (GTDB): domain Bacteria; phylum Pseudomonadota; class Alphaproteobacteria; order Rhodobacterales; family Rhodobacteraceae; genus Pseudoruegeria. The sequence goes on along the minus strand of JBDWMA010000014.1, from coordinate 3,774 downwards.
CCGAAGTGCGGGTCTATGATTTGATCTGGCGTTGTTTGGCCCCTCACGTGCCCGAACGCCTGCCTGCGGGTCATTTCAGCTCGATCTGCGGCACATTTGTGGGTGGCATTCACCCGGACACAGGCCGCCAATACACCATCATCGAGCCGCAAATCGGTGGTTGGGGCGCATGGGAGGGCCGTGATGGCAATCCGTGCATCTTCTCTGGCTTCCACGGCGAAACCTACAACACGCCCGCCGAAATATCCGAGGCCCGCAATGGATTGTACATCGACAAAATGGCACTCAACACGGCCCCCGGCGGAGAAGGTGAATTTAATGGTGGGCGTGGGCTTGTCCTTGAATATCGCATTCGCACACAAAGCGGTTTTCTAACGGCAGGCTACACCCGTTCCGCTGTAAAGCCTTGGCCACTGGCTGGCGGAGAGGAAGGATCTGGCAACTTTATCGAAGTCGAAAAAGCAGCAGGCGATACACAACATTACGCTTTCGTCTCTGGCCTTGATTTGACAACAAACGATGTGGTGCGGGTCATTACCTCGTCGGGTGCAGGATTTGGCGACCCCAAAAAACGCAGTGCGGATGCCGTAACACTGGACATCAAGAACGGTTTTGTAACGCCGGATCGTGCGCGAGAGATTTACGGATATGACGGGACTGCGGAATGAACCGTCTAGCCCTTCTGCGTCAAAGCATGACCGAACAAAATGTCGACCTTGTCGCACTGGGGCCGAATGCGCATTTGGCATGGTTGTTGGGCGTGCGCCCGCATGGCGATGAACGCCCCTTGTTGCTTTGTGTCACACAAACCTATGTGGGGTTTTTGATGCCGTCGCTTGAAGCAGAGAGTGCGCGCACCCAAACCGATCTACCGTTCCATATGTGGGGCGACGAGATTGGACCGGATGCTACGTTTGCAGACCTATTACAGGTCTCTGGTGCGGCAAACGCCAAAACCATTGTACTTGATGAAGCCATGCGGGCTGATTTTGCCGGATTAGTGCAAGACGCGCTTCCGGGTGCCACCCGCCAATTCACCGCAACTACAATCGGTGCTTTGCGTATGCGCAAAGACGCGGACGAATATAGCAAACTGAAACGCAACGCCCAATCCGCCGACACCGCGATGAAGGCCGCATGGGCCGCGATGGAAACGGGCATGACCGAAGTTCAGATTGCAGACGTCATCCGCGCGAGTTTTGTGTCGCAGGATGTGAAACCGCTGTTCACAATCATCGGGGCTGGCGGTAATGGCGCGTTTCCGCATCATCACACGGGCGAAACGATCCTGAAACATGGTGACGCTGTCGTAATGGATATCGGCGGCGGCAAAGACGGATATTCCAGCGATATGACCCGCATGGCTGTCATGGGCGCATCACCTGAGGGCTACGCCGAAGTTCACGCAATTGTCGAAGCCGCTGTCCAAGCCGCAATGGCCGTCGCTCGTCCGGGTGTAAAGGCGCATGTGGTCGATGATGCAGCGCGGGGCGTCATCACAGATGCTGGCTACGGCGACTATTTCATGCATCGCACAGGCCACGGCATGGGCGTCGAAATCCACGAAAAGCCCTATATCACGGCGGCGTCCCAGACTGTTCTTGACGAAGGCATGGTATTTTCAATCGAACCTGGCATTTATTTGCCCGGGCGGTTTGGAATACGCCTTGAGGACATTGTAATTTTGCGCGCCGATGGCCCAGAAATCCTGTCGGATCTGCCACGTGATCTTGTGGTTATTAATGGCTGATCGTTTCACTCTCGACGTCATTTCGCAGGCGCTGGAGGCCGCCGCCGTTGAAATGTTTGAGGTGTTACGCAAAACTGCGATGAGTCCGATCATCTACGAAGTTCTGGATGTGGGCACTGGTGTTTTGGATGGCGACGGACAATTGGTCAGTTCCGGCGCCGGAATACCGTCGTTTATCGGGGTTTTGGACAAGTCGGTTCAGGCGATCATTGCAAAACTGGGCGATACGATTGTCGAGGGCGATGTCTACCTCACGAACGATCCAAACTACGGCGGTGTGACAAATCTGAATGATGTCGTGGTGGCGCAACCTGTGTTCTGGCAGGGTGTGCGTGTTGCATGGGTCGCATCCATAGCGCATTGGGGTGATATTGGCGGGCGTACGCCTGGATCGATGTCCACCAAAACAACCGAGATCATTTCTGAGGGCTTGCGCCTGCCCATCATACGCCTGTTCGAGGCGGGCGTACGAAACGAGGCGGTGGTGGATATCATCGCCACAAACAGCCGCCTACATGATTTTGTGCAGGGTGATCTGTGGGCGCAGGTGTCGGCTGGGCGCAGGGCGGCGGGCACCATTGAGCAGATCTGCGAACGTTATGGTGCAGCATCCATGCAAGCTGCTATTTCGGCTGCGCGAACCAATGGTATACGCCGTTCGCAAGCCGGCCTTCAGGCACTGCCATCAGGCTATTTTCCTTGTGCAGAACCACAAGACGATGGCTCCATTTGGAGGGCCGCAATTACCATAGATGATGAACGTATGACAATCGATCTTCGCGATGCACCAGATCAGGCAGCAGGTCCTTACAACCTTAGTCGCGACGGTGCCGTTGTCGCCTGCCAAGTATTCTTCAAGGCGCTCGTGGATAACGACCGCTTCGCCAACTCTGGTTCGTTTGAGGCGTTAGAAGTCCTAACGACGCCCAGTACTTTGTTCCACGCAGGACCGACTGCGGCACATGCCTATTACTTTGAAACGCGATTAAAACTGATCGACATGCTGTGGCACGGGTTGGCTAAGGCGCTGCCTGACTTTTTGCCAACGGGCCATTTCGCGTCGATCTTTGCCACTGTTATTGTGGGGAAACATCCCGACACAGGCCACCACTACGCAATGGTTGAGCCCCAATTGGGCGGTTGGGGTGCCACAGGAGCCTGTGCAGGGCAAAACGCAATGTTCTCAACGAACCACGGCGACACATTTAATTGCCCCGTAGAGATTGCAGAGGCACGTTATGGTTTTGTGGTTAAAGAAAAATCGTTGTCATTTGGGCTTGATATTGCAGATGAATTTCCGGGCGGTGCCGGCGTTAAGATCGCATATCTCCTTCGTTCTGAGGCGACATTGTCCGTAGGATATTCGCATGCCAATGTCCCAGTTTGGTCTGTGAATAATGGTTCCGATGGTGGCAAAAATCGACTTACGGTCAAACATCCAGACGGACGATCTGAAACCCATCATTTTGCAAGCGACATAATCCTTGCCTCGGGAGATGTTGTGGAAATTGAAACCGCATTTGGTGGAAGCGCAAAAAAATGTTAACAAATGCGGCTGTATGGCTGCACGATACTTCAGAGAGTGCACGAAACCCTGTTCCAACGGTTTGTGCCGCTACGCCAGTCCTTTCTATTTGCAGAGCGTAGATTTTCCATGTTCTACTGGCTTTCGATGCATTGACCACGAAGCACAAAAGAGATCTTCATGCCTGATTAACACAGGTAAAGTTATGAGGCGTGAAAGGTAAAGCTGGTGCGTAAATCGTTTTGTGGGGTGTATTGAACCAAGGGGTTAGAGGTATGGAAATAGAAAGACTATGCGACAGACCTTTGCCTTTCGCGTCACAAAGCCTTTCCTTTTCCCGTCGATCAGGGTGCATTTTCTCACTCCTAACGTCTTTCAATTGAGGCAGGTTTTCAAGACAGTCGCTTTAGCGGCTCGCCCTGGAACCTTGCCACGTGGCGAACGCGGATGGGGGCGATGCACTGCTATTCGACAAGTTTGGAGCGACCTGCAACTCAGC
>JBDWMA010000013.1:0-83217 GCA_039972875.1 Pseudoruegeria sp. | reverse complement strand
CCGAAATACCCTGGAACGATCAACATCGACGCCACGTTCTCCCAAAAGATCCGCGACATCTTGGTAAGACAGCGGGTATCGCAAATACATCCGCACGGTAGACAAAATAATCAATGCTGGAAACCGATGGCGTTTGAATGGCTGTTTGCTATGCATCTCTGTCCCCTGCTCTCACCCAAATTTGTGTTTAACAAATTAATGCAACAGTCCCAACTCTTCACCTGCGGTTCCGAGATTTGCGTGCGATCTTCTTGGAGTTGCGCCCCGGCCGATGGCCAACCCCTTCGATGCCACGGGCATCGATCATCTGCTCAGATAAACTCTGGTAATGATTTTACTCTACAGGTATTATAAGGTGATACCTATGGAGAAAAATCATGCCAACACCCGTTGCCGTCAAATTGGACGAAGACGTCCACAGCCGTGTGAAAGTTCTTGCCGAGGCACGGGACAGATCCCCGCATTGGATGATGCGCGAAGCTATTGCCCAATACGTCGAGCGCGAGGAAAAGCGCGAAGCGTTCCGCCAGGAGGGTATCCGCGCCTGGAACGCCTATCAGGAGACCGGACTGCACGTGACGCATGCCGAGGCGGATGCTTGGCTGGCCCAGCTCGCCGCTGGTGACGATCAGGAGCCGCCTGAGTGCCACAACTGATCTGGTCGCCCGAGGCGCTGGCAGATGTGCAGCGCCTCTACCGTTTTCTTGCTGAGAAGAACCCTGATGCTGCCAGACGCGCGGCAAGTGCGATCCGTGACGGGATGCAAATCATTGCAGACCATCCAGATGCCGGCCGTCCTGTTGATGACATGGACCCAGAGTTTCAGGAATGGCCGATCAGCTTCGGCGCCAGTGGCTATGTTGCGCTCTACCGATTGCAGCAAGATGTTGCGGTAGTCCTCGCGGTGCGGCACCAGAAAGAGGTTGGCTATCAGCCTTTGTAGACTGCAATAGGCATAAGGAACGCAATGCTTCTATTCATTTTCCTAGGGTTTTTCGTCGGCTTTTCCCTGTCATTACGTTTTGTCCAAAGACCACGAAGGGCACTGATCTGGGGAGCGGTTCTGGGTGCTGTGCCTCTTGCGCTGATGCTTGGGCCGGGTAGCGCGCCTGTTCAGGGCATCGGTTCAGCGCTGAACTTCGCTTTCTTCGCACTGGGTCCGCTTATGCTGATTCCATTTTTGGCCAGCAGTGCGGCGCTTGGCATGGCTGGCGCTGCGGCTGTGCTGTGGATCGGGCAGGGGCGTGCACGTTGGGTCGGTTGGGCGTTGGGGGGCGTGATTGTTGGGATAGTCGCGGTGTTGACCCTGTTGCCCGTTGTACAGCGCGAGATGACCAAGCGCCAACTTGCCAACGACCGTGACACCCGTGCCGAAGCTATCATACGTGCGGACTTCGAAGGCACACTGGCCGAACATCAGGTGGCTCTTCCGGCCAGTCCACGCCTGCATCTATCAGACGATTGCGCTCCGGGCATTCAAGCCGGACTCTTTGGCTGTTCGACCAGCCTAACCAATCCCGTGACCATACTAACCGGACCAGATGAGACGCTGCTTCATGAACGCAGTGATCCGATTAGCTTTCGTACCATCAGTGTTGGAGTGGTGGAGTCAGATTGCACTCTGGGAGATTTTTGCCTGACACAGGAAAAAATTGATCTCTGGTGCGACGAGATTCGCTCGGATCAAGCAGACGGCATCTGGTGTCGCGATATGCCGCCGATGCGATTTTCTTTGCGCACCGATGCAACGCCGGGTCCATCAGATCGCGATGAACCCGAACTGACCGCGCGTTATACGAACACTCCGCTCGGCCCGGGACGGACCGTTTGCTTCTACAGCCCGGATACAACCGAAACCGACAGACAAGGCGCAAGCTGCACGCTATCTTTCGATATGGCGGATGGGGTTAAGGCGTCTCTGTCATTGCGCCGAACACAGATCGCATCCAACGATCCGGCGCTGACAGCAACGATTGCACTGATTCCTGAATACTGGGCGGAGCTAACGGGTGAGTGATAGCGTAAGGCCCGGCCTTTATTAGGGACTGTTGCGTTAACTGATGAATGCAGATGAGGTCTGTATCTGGTAATCACCTACGCCGCGATCCCGAACAGGTTTTGGACGAAGGTAATCTCGCCTTGAACGCCTGGTAATCGATTGTGGATGTACCCGTTTTTAATTGTTCTGATCGTCTCCATACCTGGGGTCTGATGCCGGAGGGGGCAGAATAGTATCACAAGGCCAGAGTTCATGGTTTTCTCCATCTGTATTCGCCTGTGAGCAGGATGTGTGCCCATCCGAGAGGCGAGATATGCGCCAGCAGGTTTGGCGGGCAGTCGTGACCAGCGCGACGGCGTAAAGCGACAGCATGTCCGAGGTGCTTGGCGTTCCGGTAGATTATGATAGCGGCCAACAGGTTTAGCCCGGCCATACGGTAATGCTGGCCTTCTGCAGTACGGTCCCGGATTTCGCCCTGACGGCCAATGCGTAGAGCGTTTTTCAGTGCGTGATGGGCTTCACCCTTGTTGAGGCCGATCTGAGCACGGCGCTGCATATCGGCATCGAGCAACCATTCAATGATGAACAATGTCGGCGTTGTTGCAGAGATCGAGCGCTCACAGATATTGAGGCGGCTTACCCGATTTAGGACGCCTTAGATGCCACATAAATTCAACGCCGGTCGTCGTGACAAGATTGCCAAGCAGAAGCATCGTGTGACCAATTGGGCTGAGTATAACGAGGGTTTGCGGCGGCGCGGTGACCTGACGGTTTGGATCAGCGAAGAGGCGCTTGCCCTATGGCCGGCGCCGCGCCGAACAACGCGTGGTGGGCAGCGGCGTTACTCTGATCTGGCGATCGAGATGTGCTTGACCTTGGGCCTGGTCTTCAAACAACCGCTGCGCCAAACTCAGGGGGTCATGCGCAGTATCGCGAAGCTTCTGGGGGTTGAGATCGCAGTGCCGGACTTCTCGACCTTATCGCGCCGGGGCAGTGGGCTGACGTTGCGCCCAAAGCCGAATTCCAAGAGTGGCAAACCAGTTCAACTGGTCGTGGATAGTACGGGGCTGAAGATTTTCGGCGAGGGAGATTGGCTTGAGGAAAAACTTAAAACCAAGCGCAAACGGCGGTCTTGGCGCAAGTTGCACCTTGGGCTGGACCTTTCCAGTGGCGAAATTGTCTGCTCCGAACTGACCGTGGATCACGTTGGGGATCCAACGGTCTTGCCGGAGCTCCTTGATCAAATTGACGGCCCGGTTGCTCGCTTTCTGGCCCCTTTTCGGCGTTTGCAAGCAAAAGCCTATCAGGCAATGGATGGACCCTACGACGGACAACCAACATTTGACTTGCTTGCCGCCCGGTTCGGATCGGAAATCGAGGTCGCGATCCCGCCTCCCAAAACCGCGGTTCTGAGCGCCAATGCGAGCCAGAATCCGACGCCACGAGATCGCCGTATCGCCGACATCGCAGCCCGCGGGAGGATGGCTTGGCAGAAGGCTTTCGGCTACAATCAGCGTAGTCGAGGTGAAGCCTTGATGGGGCGCTGGAAGACGATCATCGGGCCAAAGCTAAAGGCGCGCTGCTTTGAAAATCAGAAAGCAGAGGCCGAGATTGGCGTTCGCATTCTCAACCGAATGACCGGACTTGGCCGACCAAGTTTTGAACGCACCGCCTGAATTCCGTCTCGGGTAGGGCGTGTTCTAAACGGCAGTTGATCTCTGCAACAGCGTCTCATTCTTGTCCCAGCTGTTATGAAGGGCTTCGCGTGTGCGGGCCAATGACACCGAAGATACCAACTTCATCTCAAAGCCTGCTATGGCTAGATGATAGGCTATGGCGCGGTGGTAATTGCCCGTAGCTTCAAACGCCACCCGAACGGGGAGGCCGTAACTGACCAATGATGCGATTAAACGCTTGAGGTCATCCAGTTGGTTGAGAACGGTTAATCTACGGCGTCGCTTCTTACCGGGAATGGCAATCAAAACTTCATGCCGCGCCTTCGCGATGTCGATCGCCACCAAAATGGGCGTGTTCTGTGCGATACTGATCTCGGTCATAGTCGGTCTCCTTTGTGGTGTGGTTTGCGCAAAACCACTGTAGGGACCTGAGGCACGGCAATGACCACCTGCTTCGTTACACGAAGACTACGCAGGTGCTCAAAGCCTCAAAACCAATGTCATTCCGAAGGTGTTACGGGCCGGAATTTATCTCGCGTGATATGGACCTGGCCGCCATTGAGCACAGTTGAATTGTGCTGCGGCGCAGCTTTTTCTGCGCAATCGTGCGTTTGACCGAGGCACTGCCGAGTATATGGTCCCAATTAACTATTCATTGGCAGCTTCTAGAAACCTTTGACTACCCAAATTCTGAGATTTAATTTGGTGTGGAGGCTAACTTCAGATTGATTAGAAATCAAAAGTTCTGTGGCGTAGCGGAACATAAAATGGGGCCGCTTGTTAGCTGCCCCATCAAATCCAAAACTTGGGATTTATAGTCTTTATAGGTCCTCAACAGCTGTGCTGCGGATGTCTGCCCAATTGGTGACTGCGTTTGCAATAGTGCCTTCGCGGTCTTGATCGAACGCGTCGTAAATCGCACGGTTCAAGAAGACATAAAGTTTGTCGTCAATCACAGCGTGAAATTCTGGGTCGCCGTCAAATTTCTTACCCACGGAAACGCCGTATGTGCAGAAGCCACCGTTCTGAGGCAAGAACGCGGCAGGATCAGCTTCAAATGTGTTTAGGTTGGCTTCTGTCAAAAAGTAATACGCGACACCATCGTGTACTGCTGTGTAGGCTGCGGACCCTTCAACAGGGTTTGCTGTTGCGATGAATTCAACGGGATCAACGCCGTGAAGGCCGAGAGCGGCACCTGCGGCTGTCATACCGCTTGAAACATTATATTCATCGGCTGCAAAAGCCGGAGCTGCGATTATGCCGAGGCCAGCCATCAAGGATGTTGTGATTGCAAGTTTCGTAAACATTGAGAATTCCTTTTTCTGTGAGACGGGCATTGCGACAACCGCCGTGATCCTAAAGAAAGATGGAATTATTCAGAACGTTTAGCAATACAGAGCCGCAATAGATTTACTAGTTGCACAAAATTCCGTACGATCAGCAAGTTTTATAAATCTAACTTTTGCCACTTTACGACCGAGTCCGAGTGTTAGCTGACAGCGAACATCGTTCGGACTCGGTCCTGCAACGATGGAATAATGACATCATCAAACCATGGGTTCTGTTTCAGCCATCGGTTATTGCACGGACTTGGGTGGGGCAGGATTAGTTTTTGCGGCCAAAAGTCTGACCATGACTTAACGGCCTCTGTCACGGTTTTTTTGTTGAACTCAGGCAAGTGCCAATCGATTGCATATCGGCCAATAACCAAGCTCAATTCTATGCTGTGTAATTCATCGAGAACCTTGCTTCGCCACGCGTCCGCGCATTCAACACGGGGTGGCAAATCGCCACCTTTCCCAGTACCGGGGAAACAAAATCCCATCGGGACGATGGCTATTTTTTGGCTGTCGTAAAACGTTTCTTTGGTAATCCCCAGCCATGACCGCAGCCGATCACCCGACGGATCTTCAAAGGGGATGCCTTTGTGGTGGGTGATGCGTCCGGGTGCTTGTCCGACAATCAATAATTTTGCGGTTGAGCTGAACTGGACAATTGGGCGTGGCCCCAAAGGCAGATTCGTACATATTTTGCAGGCCCGTATGGACTCTATCAGCAAAGATGAATGTGTCGAGTTTGTCATTCGTCATCCAAAGTCAAATGGGCCGCCACGTTGTGACGGCCCTAAATTGTTCGGCTAGGCGTAGGCTACATCGCCTTCTGGCTTATGTAATCCAACAACGGCCAACACCGTCAACCCGAGTGCCATGTAATACCAAAACTCAAACCCTGCGAACCCAAGTGCCACTGGCGCGATAACGAAGACGACACCAACCATGCCATCTACCGCTAAGTGTAACTTATACGGCAAAACACGAATGACACCCAAATGGTGATCCGTCAGAACGGTTAGAATAAACGCCGCAACGCCTGTCGCGAGGGACAACCAAAATGCAAGCGGGTTGCCTTCGCCCAAGCCAAACAAGAACGGCATTGCGATAAGGCCGATTGCAACAGGATAGTCCAAGTATGCGTGGATCGATTTTGTGATGAAGCGTGGTAGCATATGTATCTCTTTTCTCATTTTTAGGCGCAGAATGCGATGTTGATGAGGTAGAGATAAATCATATGTCACGGCGAACCTATGCTCGCACGTTCCTGTTTCTGTGCAGATCGTTCAAGCGGCAGCATGATCTGTGCTCATTGTCTTTCTGAATTTGGCGGGGGTAAACCCCGTCTCTTTCTTGAAAACGCGAGCAAATGCTGAATCTGACGCATAGCCTGCGCTTTCGGCGGCGTCCGCTAATGTCGACCCTGGCAAAACCAGAATATTCTTTGCAATTTCCATGCGCCACCCCGTGACATATTCCATCGGAGTCAGCGCCATCTTCTTTTGAAACAGCACCGCAAAACTTGTGCGAGACATGCCCGCAACTTGCGCGAGTGACTCGACGGTCCAAGCTTCCGTAGGGGCCTTATGAAAGGTGTCCAATGCGCGGCGCAAATTATCATCGGAAAACCCGCCCAACCCCCATTCAGGCGCTTCGTTACTTTCGATGAAACTCCGGATCGCTTGTGCTAAAATAACCTCGGACATCTTAAGCGCTATTAGATCCCCTCCCAAACGATGCCCGCCTGCCTCATCGCCGATCACGCGCAGGGTGGCTTCCATCCATTTACCAGCATGTTCCCCGTAATTTTTCAAATGGATGAATGGTGGCAGACGTTCCAACAAGATATGTTTGGCATGGGGTTCGAAAGAGAAGTGTCCGCAAATCAACTGAGTTTCAGATAAGGGTTCGTCACCACCATAAACAAGAACCCCAGTGCCGTCATAACCGGATTCCTGTAAGACCGTATCTAATGGCATGACTGTTTTTTTAGGCAAATGCCCACAATACAGTTCATGGGACGTCCCGTGTGGAATGATGATTAAATCCCCTTGGGCCAAGGCAACGGGATCTTCGACGCCATCAACGGACACAAGGCACCCCCCGCGATGGGCGAAATGAAACCTCGCCACATTTTCATAGCTTGGAACGGCCACGCCCCAAGGCTTTGTGAAAGAAGTGCGGAAATAAAGCGATCCACGCATCGAGAGACTGGTGAGAATATCACTGAGAAGGTCAAGCATGCCAAAGGACTATATTAATCATGCGAATTGTACAGGGCGTTGAACGATCAGCATGGAATTTTGAACGTATAGGGGTATATTATGCATCCAAGAGCGGTCATGCTGCTTAAATGATTAGAAGTGTTGCCTTCATAGGGACCAGCCATTCGGCGATTGCCGGTACATGCCTTGAGATCATCAACAATATGATTGAGAAGGATCAGCTCTATGCCGACTTACTCGCCGCCCCAACAGAAATGGCCGGAATAGGCTTTAACAACGAACTGTGGGAAATGTGGATCACGGGCCCTATGCGAAGGCACAAGACCTGATGGACAGCGGGCGAGAACGCATCAGGGTGGCCGACTATGACAAAGCAGTAGAATACTTCACCGACCTAATCGCGTATTGCCCGCACAATGCAGAAGGTTGGAATCAACGTGCCTACGTTCATTTTCTGAGTTTGAATTACGACGCATCATTGGAAGATATTTCCAGAACCTTGGAAATTGAACCACGTCATTTTGGTGCCCTCGCAGGGCGTGCGACCGTTCTTATCAGTATGGGGCGAACTGAAGTGGGTTACGTTGCCCTGCGCAAAGCATTGGCGCTGGGACTGTTGCATTGATCTTCTGGCTTGGCCAGTTTTGTGTTTTTGAGGTTGAACATGTCCCGTAAGCCCCTGTTCAAGCACCACCTTTTCCCGCGTGATATCATCCTTTGTGCCGTCCGATGATATTCTGTCTTATCAGGATGTCGTTGATCTTCTGGCGGAGCGAAGCATTACAGTTGATCGATCAACTGTATATCGCTGGGTTCAGAAGTTCGGACCTGAACTGACCAAAAGGACAGAGAAATATCTGCGCTGCGCCAGACTCGATTGGCACGTGGACGAAACTTACATCCGTGTCAGTGGCAAGTGGCGCTATCCATTGCGGGCAGTTGATGCGCATGGTCAGATAGTCGATTTCCGCCTGACCGCCCGGCGGGATGCGAAGGTAGCAAAAGCCTTTCTCAACAATGCGATCAAACGTGTGCGCCTGCACCGGCCAGTGACAGACAAAGCACAGGCCTGTCGCCGCGTCATTCGTGAGATCAATCGCCAACACGCAACCAGGCGTCAAAGGCGAGATCGCGTTCATCAACCAACTGTTCGAAGTTGCTTGATGTGCGGACATGAACCAGACTAATTTTGACTGGTGTAAATTAACGCAACAGTCCCATTTTTACAAGGTCCGGAGACGATCAGAACAATCAAGAACGGCCACGTCAACAACTGACTGCCCGGCTTAAGAGGCGAGATTGCCTTCGTTCAAAACTTGTTTGGGCGCGCGGCATAGATCGCCACCAAATACTGGATGCCATCAAACTTGATTGCTTAACGTAAAAGTCCCCCCGGCCCGTGCACGTGAAATGCGCGGGCCGTTTGGGTTTTAGAGATAGCTGAACCCCGTGCAATTGAGCGCAAATGAAGGCGGTAGCTTTCGCTACCGCAAGGGATAAAAACGTTCTGCTGCGATTACCGTAGCGGATAAATCGATGACATTTTCTTTTTCGCCTTTCTGCGAAACGGTTTGAATAGAGATGAAAGGATCTTTTTGATCATTAGGATACTCCGTTATATCTGATCTGAAATGAGGCGGGCGACTTCGGCATTGCCGGGATCATTGAAATGTACCCGGTCGACAAAAATGGTTTCCTGCATCAACGACGAGCTGCGCAGCAACATATTCACGTCATGACAGGCAATGCCCTGTGCTTTACTGCAAATAGCCTCGTAGAACGGCTTGTGCACTTCCTTGCCCAGAACGTTGCCGAACAGGCGATAAAAGTTGTTGGGGCAGCTATCGATTGCGTGGAACACCCCGGATTCATCCGCGGTCATCGGCTTGTCGCACCAATAGCTGAGCGGCTGCAGAAAGAACGTCGGTTTGATGCCATGATCCGTTAGCAGCAACGACCATTGTTTGAGCGCCTGGGCGGTGTTTTCTGCGGCGCGATCAATCCGGTCCGCCAGCGTCACATGGGAATCATCAATGACCTTGTCGGCAGGGTTTTCTTCGTTGACCTCCCAGAATTTCAGTTTCTTCAGCGCCCGCGAGCCGGACCCATCAAAGCCTTCTTTCTTGCGCTTCATATCGTCATTGAACTTGTTCATGTAGTGCTGAAATTCGAAGGAGTAATAGTAACGCCCATGATCGCTCGAGAATTCCTCGGGAATGCCTTCAAGTGCCAAAGTGTTCAGACCGCTCAACACAACAACTCGGTTGATTTTGGTGAATTTCTTTTGGTGCATCAAGAACATGATAACTTCTTGTGTGGCGTTGAATCCGCGCCCCGCAAAGTTTAGCCAGACCTCGCCGGTTTGTTCTGAGAGTTTTGATGCAACGGTGGCCTGATCCGAGCAGGCCCCAACACCCAGCGCAGTCGATCCACCCACCAGTAGGTTGATGGCCATCCCATCGGGGCACTCGGCCACAGAACAACGGTCTCCATTGAAGTATGTGTAGCGAAACCCAAGGGCATCTGTATTTACCGCTTCCGAGAAAAAACTCTTCTCGTGAAAATACATCGTGTAGGGCAGCCAGCGGGCGCCGCAATGCATGAAACGGTCGTAATCGCGAATTTGCGGCGTGTATTTATAGACTTCCTGCACCGCCTGAGCGTGGCTCAGCTCGGGTAGTTTCGTCTCTTCAATCAAGCTCATATTGCTTTCTCCAGTCACTGTCTTCTACCCAGGCTGCCTGTTTTGTTTTTTCCAAGAACAGGGAGCCAACAACCAAACAATCCATTTCTGTGCGCATGAAGCAGGTGAATGCGTCCATGGGTGATTCAACGATCGGCTCGCCGCGCACATTGAAAGAGGTGTTGATTAGGATCGGGCAGTCCGTTTCTTGGTAGAAAGCCTCGATCAATTTACGAAATATCGGGTTCTGTTTGCCATCCACCGTTTGCACCCGAGCCGAGTAATCGACGTGGACCACCGCGGGAATCTCTGCCCGGGCTTCATTCACCTTATCCAACCCGGTCCGGCGTTCATTCGTGGCAGTGATCAGGCGCCGGTCTTGGCGTAGATTGGCCACGATCAGCATATAGGGGCTAATCGCATCCAGCTCGAACCAGTTGTCAGCCTGTTCGGCCAAGATGGCCGGGGCAAATGGTCGAAAAGACTCCCGGTTCTTGATCTTAAGGTTCATATTGCGCTGCATGTCGCGGGAACGCGGATTGCCTAGGATCGATCTGCCCCCAAGCGCTCGGGGCCCGAACTCCATGCGGCCTTGGAACCAGCCGACAACCTTGTCCGAGCTCAGCGCTTCGGTGGTGCGTGCAACCAGTTCAGTCTCGCCCAAGACTTCAAACGTAGCGCCGAGTTCTTCCAATTGAGTGCGAATTTCGGCGGTGCCATAGGCGTTGCCAAGATAGCTGCCCTGCATTGCATCCATGCTGAGATCCTCCGGTGAGGCGAATTTCTTAGCATCGGGATTGGTGCGGAAATGCTCAACATAGGCGGCGCCAAGGGAACAGCCGGAATCCCCTGAGGCAGGTTGAATGAACAGATTAGAAAACGGTCCTTTTTGCAGCAGATTACCGTTGGCCACGCAGTTCAATGCAACCCCGCCCGCTAGGCAGAGGTTGCGTTCGCCTGTCTCGCGCTGCAACCGTTCCACCAGCTTGAACAGCACGTCTTCGGTGACCACCTGCACCGAAGCGGCCAGATCCATCTCACGCTGGGTGATCTCGGTTTCGGGCTTGCGGCGTGGCCCGCCGAATAATTTATCAAAAGCCGGCGAGGTCATCTGGGTGCCGACTTCATAATCGAAGTAGTCGCGGTTCAAACTGAAGGAGCCATCGTCAGCGACGGAAATGATCTCACGGTGAATGGCCTCGGCATAGACCGGCTCTCCATAGGGGGCGAGGCCCATTAGCTTGTATTCGCCTGAGTCCACTTTAAAGCCACAGAAATAGGTGAAAGCGGAATACAGAAGGCCCAGAGAATCCGGAAAATCGATGCTCCACAGTGGCTCCAGTTCGATGCCCTTACCGTGCCAGGCCGAAATGGTCGCCCACTCGCCAACGCCATCGACGCAGAGCACGGCACTGGAGGAAAACGGTGAGGGGTAATAGGCCGAAGCCGCATGCGATTGGTGGTGTTCGGCGCAAGTGATTTTAGTGTCAAATTCGCCAAAATGCTGCTGTAATTCCTGATTAATTGTTTTCAGTATTTTGCGGTTTTTGCGATATTGCTGAATCTCTTTGGCAAACACCCCCGCACCCTTGAGCCGGTTACGCCGAAACGTGGTTATGATGCGGTCGTATTTTAGCTCGGGATCTTCATAATAACAGATCCCATCCAAATCCTTTATGGTAATATCCGCATGGTTAAGGCAGGCCTTGATTGCATGATACGGAAAACGCTTGTCCTGTTTGATACGGCTGAAACGCTCTTCCTGAAAGGCGCAGAGAATTTCACCATCCTGAATCAGTGTTGCCGCGCTGTCGTGGTAATAAGCAGATAGTCCAAGGATCAGTGTCATGCGAAGCGCTCACTGATTGAGAAGAGGGCGATGGCGACGAACAGGATGGGTGGTACATAGTCAAACCAGCGGCTGTTTTGCAAAAGCCCAGCCGCATAACCCGACAATAGCGCCACGGATACATTCACGATCGCTCCACCGATGTTGAAAATGATGCCGTAGAGAATGAAAGTCTCAACATTGGCACCTGAAGGAACGAACTGCGGAATCAAGCTGAGGAAGAACAACACGATCTTTGGGTTGGTCAGGTTTATGAACATGCCCTTGATAAAGGCACCCCGGCCCGAGGTTTGCGGTGCATCTTCGACATCACCACCTCGAGGCCAGCTGAGATAGGCCAAATACAGCAGATAGGCCGCACCTGCCAATTGGATTCCTGTATAGACGGTCGGGAATCGAGCAAAGATTGCGCTGACCCCAAAGGCGGTCAGGATCACATAGATGAAAACGCCTAACTCGACGCCAAGTGCTGCGCTTGTGCCGGTTCGAATGCCGCTGCGCTGAGATTGTTGCAGAACAAACATCATCGCTGGACCTGGCGACAGGTTGATGATCATGACGGTCATGAGGAAATAGAGAAACAGCATATCCATAGATTAAAATCCTAAGGTGTGAAGGGGTTGGTTATTGGAACAGGCGCGACAGAGCCTCGATCAGAAGTGGACGGCGTTGTGGGGGGTGCAGTGCGCGGTACCCGGTCCAGACGCGCTGCCAATGAGCGGCAAGCCCGGCCGCGCCGCTGCGCATCCCGACTTCATCCATATGCGCCTTGATGGCGTTTATGGCCCAGGCGGTGTGACCGGTAATGATATTGTCGATGGAATTATGCAGAATGGTGAACTGTGCCGAATATCCATAATGCGCTAGAACATCACCCGAGCGACGATATTCTCCACCAATGCCCGATAACTCCATGGCCAGATTGAGACCCAGTATCTCGGGCATGAAGCGGCGGGGAAACAGCGAAATGCTCAGCCAGAAAACCGGCACCTCGAAAGCGTTATCCGTAAAGACAGGATCAAATGCAAATTCCCGCTCGCTGAAGTCGGCAAGATCATAGCCCATTGAGGCCACCAGATCACGGTAGATATTGCCGTGGTGGAGCGCGATGTCACCATTACCTAATTCGTCGGCGTAG
Organism: Pseudoruegeria sp.; assembly: GCA_039972875.1. Lineage (GTDB taxonomy): Bacteria > Pseudomonadota > Alphaproteobacteria > Rhodobacterales > Rhodobacteraceae > Pseudoruegeria. The sequence goes on along the minus strand of JBDWMA010000013.1, from coordinate 70,316 downwards.
ATGTGATACAGCAGGCCCCCGACCTTGGTGTTCACGTGTTCGGGGGCGGTAAAGGCGCGCAACCATGCACCGTCGATGCGGGTCAGCGGTGCCAATTGCACTGCCATATGCACCACCTCTTCGCGTGCCTCTTCGGGATAATCAACCAGCGGCTGATAACTGGCCACCTGTTCGGCGTGTTGCTTTTCGAGCCATAGATCCAGATCCGCATGAGAATAGACATCGAAAGGCAGCGCCACGGCTCGGCGCTCATGCGCCTTCAGCCAGTCTCGGGCATAGGCGCCAGCCGTGCAGCGTTCTTTCGGAAACTTGTCAATGTTCAACAGCCGATAATACATCTCGCGCAGATCGAAACCCGCCTTGGAGGCGGCCAGCGTAACAGCGGGGCGTGGCGTTGGTGCGGGCAGCGGAGCAGGCAGAGTGATCCCGGCCAGATCAACCTCGCGCGAGTGGGGTAATGCTTGGATCCAGTTCCGGATCACCTGCAGATCAGCATCTGAGAAAATACGAAACATCGGCCCGTTTGGCTCTGTCAGTTGGGTCAGAAAACGACTTTTGTCGGGTTGTCCCGGCAGCACATAGGGGGAGCGGGCCAGGGCCTGCAAGGTCCGGCCAGGGTCAAGGCGTTGTGGATCGAACCAGTGGTCAATTGGCTCGCCGCCCATTTTTCCTTTTTTATGATAGCCAAAGGGCGCGCTGCCAAGTCGGGTGAGAAGGCTTAGAAATTTTCCGGTTGCGGTAAATCGGTTGCCATTCCGAAGATCTAACACCAACTGATCCAAGAAAATCTGATAGATACGCCGCGCGGCGAAAAACCCCTGTTCAATCAGTCTCGTATCGCTGCCTTTAGCCAATAGAATGGCAGCCCGCGCATCTTGGATATCGTCCGTCAGGTGGCTTTTGAATAGTTTGGTATAGGGAGTGGTTTCAGGCAGAAACGAGGCCGGGCAGGCTTGGGCCAAGAACAGGTTTACCCCCAATGTTTGGGCATAATACTGACCCGGAAACTGCGCGAGAGCCAAGAGGAAGAGGGGCAGTTGAAAGGCCGACTCTCCGATCCGGTAATCAAATGCAAAACCGGCATCATGCAGGGCAGGTAATGTGATCCCCCCAGCGGCCAGTTCTTGGGCGAATACCCAAGGTCGGCTTGCATTCAGATCCCCTGCTCCTGATATTCGCTCGTGCATACGCAACAAGGCCGCACCGCTGGACAGGCCAGCGGTGCGCAGTTGGATCGCCCCTGAAAGCTGGGCCCCTTCGAGTCTCATCAATGGGGCAAGTTGCAGCAATGCAAATTGCTGCCGATCCCGATCAGGAAACAGATCCGGGTTCAGCGCTGGTGCGTGCAGCGGCTGTATCAAGGCCGTCGCGCGCAAAGATTCCAGTTCGCCCGGTTGCTCAAACAGTTCCGCCTCAGCAGTTGACCCGTCAGGCAGTATCTCAGAAAGCACCGCCAGTAGCTGGTTTGGGCAATCGGGGTAAGTCTCGATGTCTAGCGCTTGCCAGTACAGAGATCGCGCTGTATCGTCTCCGCCTAATGTTGGGAAGGGTTGATGCAAGTCCTCATTCGTATGAAGATCACGCATATGCGGTCCTCCGATGCCATAGGTGAATTTTTCGATAACCTAGCGCCGAGGTGGCAAGAAAATGTGCCAAAACTGTGCAAAAACACGCCATGTTGGAGGGTGTATTTTCAGTTGGTATGCATGTACGATGTGGCGCTTAAAAACGCAGCCAGAGTAGATTTTTCCGATTTGCGCTAACTCTGGATTGTGAAAAAAGGGGGGTGATCCTGAATCTGTACCCTTACCGGTGCCTAAGAATTGCGACACGCAGCTCGTCGCGGGCAAGGTTGTCATCGAATAGGCATTGAAGAACCCTGTTTCAGGAGCTTCCAACAGCTTTTTGGACGGCTGACATTAACATGATAATTCCGCCCGGCCATCACGCAATTTCAAACCCACCATGGGTCAGAACGCATGCTACCCGGCCAAGATCTTCGAAGCGCTTGACGCGCGCTCACACCACCAGCGGAACTCTGATGGCTCGCCAGATTGGGCATCTAATGCCTTGCGCCATCCTCGTAACAGGAAGCCACAAAGAACGGTCACAGACTGATGCAGTTCGAACAAGTGGTCTTCGATATTGGAATAGTCAGAGTAGGCTTTGATTGTTTCATCCAGCGTAACCGGTAACGCACGAGAATTCATCGCCAGGAACCAACCTAAATCAATAGCGGCCGGCGCGATCATTGGCATGGACCAGTCAATCAGAGACATCTTGCCTGTGGGGCTTATGCCAATATTGTCGGTCTTAAGGTCGCCATGCAGAAAACTGTTGGGGAGGCGACCAAGCGCGCGTCTGAGTGGGTCTAGGTCGTTGAACAAGGATAGAACCAGCTCTTTGAGGTCCTTTGGGGCGAGTTTAAAAAACACCTCCCAGCCCCCCAAAATGACTTCTGCATTCCTGAATTGAGCCAATTTCTCGGGGTTTGGCTCAAAAAGGGTAAGCCGATCCTCTATGTCGCACCAGGTAATTCCGGGCACATCTGGCGCCGCCATTGCATGTAGATCGCTCATGCCAAGCAGAATTGTATTGAGCTGCGCTTTGCTCAACCTTTCATTCGAGAGAAGCTGATCAGAGATATCATGCATCAAGATTGAGAAGACGCTTCCATCCTGGGCAGATCCGATCACCGGAGTGGTCACCTGTTCTCGGCGAATGCTAGTGGTATTGGCTAAGACGGCCTCTCTGCACAAGTGGTCCGAAGTCGTGCGCATGATCCAATCCGTCTGGGCAGAAGTAACCTTTAGAACATAGGACTGGTCTATTTGGCTGGATTTCTTATAGATCTGAGCGCCTGAGAATCCTCCGTGGCTCAATTTCACCCAACCTGATGAGGACAGGTTATGCGAGTTGAGCAGTTGCTTAAGGTTGTGTCGATTTTCAAAATTCATCATGCGTCTTGCTCTTTCTACTCTTGAATGCGGACAATTGGCCAAGATCTTCAAGCTTTTGACTAAAAGTGGGTTATTCCCCTTATGAGGTTATATAGTTTAGGAAAAAACAACTTTAGTTTGTATTTTTGGATTGCACTTTCTGGTGTTCTACGAGGCGATAGGGGTAATCCCCCTAGTATTAGTGGTGGGTAAAAGTAGAATTTGAATGAAGAACGAACGGGGCAGGGACGCACAGTTCATGTCAGTTTTGAAGTAGGCGAAGGGTGGTGCCTGTCTCTGAGCTGTGCCGCGAGCCCGGCATGAGCAGCGTCAGTTTCTACAAGTCGCGTGCCGAGTTTGGCGGTGGAATCTGCCCAGAGGCTGAAGACATCGGAGCGGGTGTGGCGGAATGAAGTTGCGTTTAGTTGATCGCCGCGGGGACGGATGAGCACGTTGATCTGCTCATGCGTGGACGAAAATCTCTGAGCCTATCGGTGGGATTAAATTTGTCAAAGATCTTTTCTCGATTACGTTCCTGCCGGTGCAACACTTTGATCGCGTTGTTCAAGCCTTTGTGCGTGCGATGATCGTTATCCGGGGCCAGTGTTTTGACCAACCTGATATAGCTACACAATTTATCGGTGATCATGACCCTGGGTTCGCCAAACTCGGCAAGGGTCAACGACACCCTAATAAGAAAGCGGGTAACGCAAATACATTCGTATGGCACACAAAATGATCGATGACGGGAAACGGTGTCGTTTTAACGATTGTTTCTATGCACAATCGCTCCCCAATTTTTGTCAAACTAGTGGTTCAAGACTTAATGTAACAGTCCCCATCATATCATGAAATGCTGTGCCACATCGGACTGCGGCTTAAGAGATCGGTCTCTGCAATACAGCTCAGGTGACAGAAACATTCAGTATTTTGCCAATAAATACATAACAGAGCGCTCAGAAAATTTGAGCGCTCCGCTTACTGTGCATTTTGACCCAAAGGCTATCAAATTTACGCAATCAAGAAACGTTAAAACATAAATCCAGCACCAAGGGTGTATATGAATTAGTAGCGATCAATATTCATAGTAACATCAAATTCATATAGGTCGTCCGGCGTGCCCCCAGCTTCGACCACTGGATCTCGCATCACTCTTACCGAAACAAAACTGCCCTCTTCGTAATATGGTTGGGAAGTATCACCGGGATCACCCGTAATATAATTGCTAGGATCAACCGCGGGCGTATGGATCACCTCATAACGAATGTTCTGACCAGCACTGGCAGCAGCTGTATTGATTTCCTCAGCACGTGCTTTTAAGGCATCAATCATCCCCTGAACTTCGCCATAGCTGCCTTCATCATTCAGACCGCCTTCGAATGTGCGAAACATTGCAGTACCTGCAGGGTTATATACTTGCTCCCCCGCCATTGTGTATCCATCAGGCCAATGATCAACGATCATGTCTGAATAATTTCGGTAAGCGTCGGCGTACCCCAAGGATGCTGCTTCAAACGCTGACCCTGATCCAGCCTTATCCACAAGATCTTGCCATGTTTCATTCAACCCCGCTTCAATTTCGGAAATACCACCGCTCGTTGCAAATTCAGCAGTATCTTCAATCCCGAAAGAACCAATCGTTCCAATGTTAACTCCAGTGGCGACTATTACACTTGCGGCATTTTCGATGTAGTTCGCTGCTGTAAGTCCACCAGTTGATGCATAACCGCCAGCTCCAAGCAGTTGTTTGCCTGCTCCCATGTAGCCACCTGCCCCAACGCCTATGCCGACCATGATTGCACCAACGAATTGAATTGTATTAATCAATTCAGTCTTTTTTTCAGCATCTTGAAGTTCAGGGATAGCCTCGGAAACCTCAAACATAAAGCTTGTTAAACTATCCATCCCTGGCGTCATTAAATCTAATGAGGCAGCAAATACGTCCTCTATAGATGCGAAATCTACTTCATTTCCTGTTCCCAAAAGGCCCAACTCGCCATTATATTTGTTGGCAAAGTTATCTAATAAATCACTCTCAATTGTCGCCAGAGTGGAATCGGCTTCAGCTTGTGTCATTGTGCCGTCTGCAACAGACGCATCAAGACTAATACCTACTTGTTCTAGATTATACGTAACGTTTTTCATCGTTGTGAAGATGGAGTTCATAAAGTTCGCACCAGCCAGCAACTCGGTCGATGCTTCGGTTGCATATGCCTCCCAACCACTTCCCGAATCCGCGCTATATGATCGCGTATTAAAGGCATCAACCGAAACCATATATCCATCGAAATAGTCACCAGCATAACCTGCATGCTGCTCAGGAGAGACCTCGGCCCCTGTTGCGGAAATTGTTGCGGGTTTGTTCGTTTTTAAAACGCCATCATCCGATATTTCGAAGGTATAGACATTTGATGGAATTTGCGAAATCGAGTTTAGATCGATTGATGCGTTCTGAACGGAACCACTGGCATCTGTTTCGAACCGGATGACGCCGTCTTCAAGCAATGACCGAATATCCTCTTTGGTGAACGTCTTATACTCAGAGCCGGCATTAAGAAGGGTTGCTATCTCATGTAACTCTTCGACTTCGATTGACGTGCCTGGCAGGGTTGACAATCCTCTTGTAATTGCGCTCGCCCAAGCCTCATTACCGGCCGCATCTCGTGTACCACCTTCTGACGTTGCCGCGTCCCAGATGTAGTCTGTCACAAGAGTTACGCCTTCATCCGCAACTTTGTCAGAGTTCGCCGAGGTTAGGTTTTTCCAATTGATGGCAACACCGGCGGCTGCCACGGCACCCTTTGCGATAAGCTCTTCATTGTTTAGGCGAACCAAAACTTCATCAGCGCCGTCTTCGCCCAATTCAACGGCTTCAAAGTCGCTCTCCATATCAAGCATGCCACCGTTTACAACAGTTTCAATCCTGTCACCGACGTCGCCTTTCGCCACGCTGAGGTCAGATTCCATGCTGACGAGGTACTCTGATGCAAATTCGGCAACGGCTTCGCCAACTTCCTCTAACATCACACTCTCCAATGTCTCACCACCGGGTAAAACGTCAGCGTCAAGAAGCTTTTCAGCGATCATTATCGTTCCGCGCTCTCCATCGTTGCCCGGAACAAAGGCACCCAACGTATCTGATGGTAATGAATTTAGTGGGTCCTCCACTCCAACCACTATAATTCTTGGCATTTCAAAGTCACTTTTGGATTTCACACCAGTGCCGAGTTCTGCAAGCATTGACATGACGGTATCAAGATCCATTTCGGCAAGCGAACCGGCTGCCGGTAGATCGCCAAAAAGTGCGTTTGCCAATGCGTCGCTATCCTCACCGGCGGCTAATTCTCCAATGGAAGTCAACGATGATCTGGCTGTTTCCATAAGCTCGTGCTGGGGTTCAAACGTTTGGCTAAATGCCGCTAGTTTCTCAATACCGCCCTCGAATTCGCCCCCCCTGACACTATCGTTATCCGAAACCCGGTCCTGCAAGTTTGGCGGCATCTCTGCTGATACATCCACGCGCATTTTTCAATCCTCCTCCTAAATTTAAGTGAGGGAAGGTTGGGACGACGGTAGATTCATATCCACAAGACTACATACGTAGGAGGTTACGGAGGAACCTAGACCGAAAGGTCCGATGTGCAATGACACGTAAGGTGAAACTTGTTATGCACTCACATTCAAACTGGACTGTGAGTCCCTTTCCTCTAAGGGATGGATTGCTTGGATGGTCGTTTGAATAGAGGCTTTACTTAGGCATTTCGGGAGCGGGCACCCAGAATTTGCAACCCTGTTCACTCAAACAGTGAATACATTCGGAAAATTCTGCGAATTAATTTCTGAACGAATATCTCCAGACAATGTTAATGTAAAAAATGCAGGAACTTTTACGGCTATCGCATAGAAACGTTGATTCCTCCCTGAAGAACGAAAACAAAGGCGTTCACACTCTGTTTTCTAACAACTAAGAAAACATCGCATCCGTCTTAAAAGTGAACGGTTTTGCAACGCTTTATATGGGTGAATGATTTTAAGGGGACTGTTGCATTAATCCGGCGAATTGGTCAATTTTGGCTTTTGAGGTTGAACATATCCCGTAAGACCCTGTTCAAGCACCACCGTTTCCCGCGTGATATCATCCATTGTGCCGTCCGGTGGTACCTGCGAAACCCACTGTCTTATCAGGATGTCGTTGATCTTCGGGCGGAGCGAAGCATTACAGTTGATTGATCAACTGTGTATCGCTGGGTTCAGAAGTTCGGATCTGAACTGACCAAAAGGACCGAGAGATATCTGCGCCGAGCCAGCGTTGATTGGCACGTCGACGAGACCTACATCCGCGTCGGCGGGCGGTGGCGCTATCTATGGCGGGCCGTTGATGCGCATGGTCAGATGGTCGATTTCAGCCTGACCGCTCGGCGCGATACAACGGCCGCCAGGGCCTTCCTAAATAGGGCCATTGAGCGCGTACATCTGCATCGGCCAGTCTCGATCTGCACAGACAAAACTCCGGCCTATCGCAAAGTATTACGAGAGATGAATCGCCGTTATGACCCGCACTATGATCATATCACGCATATCAACAAAAAGTATCGAAACAATCGGGTTGAGAGCGATCACGCGGCCATGAAACGATTGCTCGGCTACCGCCAGAGCTTTCGCTCCCTGCGATCCGCCAAAGCAACCTTGAGCGGCATAGAAATCATCAGAACAATCAAACGCCGCCATATCTACCACAAGCAACCAGGCGTTCAGGGTGAAATCCAATTCATTTATCAGCTATTTGCAGCCGCATAATCCTGCACAGCTGCAACGCCCCAAGGCGGCATCAGACGATTAATGCAACAGTCCCCTTTATTCAGCATTTGGACTTCGAAGGTTTCAGCAAGTGCCGCACCGCCCATGAGGGCCGCGAGTGCGAGGCGGGTTGCTAGAATGCGGATCATCATTTTTCCTTTCAGATCGCGTTATTTGTTGACCTGAAACATAGCCTTTTGACGCCTTGCAACTTTGCTCTAGGACAAACTGTTTTGCGGTTCTTCCTATGTGAAATGGCGGGAATCTGTAGTCTTTTCCCAAAACAACGTGGCACAACGCTTGCTATGAACGATGTATCGCCCCAAAAAACACTGTAACAGCTGGAGGAAAGCCTGCTGACGCATTTGCCGCCGTTTTCCAGATTGGACCGGCGCGCCATCCGCACGATCCTTGATCAAGCCAAGTCACGTCGCGCCGCTACGACGAAGGTGCACCCGCAGATCGCTTTTTCATATTGGTTGATGGGTATGTTCGGGTGGTGGTTTTGTCGTAAAATTTTCGGTTGTTTGAAGAACGCCTTTCGCAGGACACCCATATTCTGTGTGGGAAGCAAATTGTATGAAGGGCGAGATCCCTGTTTGACCGGCTTGGAACTTGCGGATCATGTGTGCGGCCTCGCTCCCAGCTCGTGTGGCGGCGGTGGAATGGAACGACTTGAAGCCGAACATTGGCCGTGTGATGAATCGATGGTCCTGTTCAACAATATTGTTGAGATATTTCGACTGGACAATGTTGATAATCCGTCCCGCGCTCGTGAATTTGAGGGTAACGTTCAAACTTTGCAGGCCCGCCAGATTGGCACCGCTCTTGTTGATGGAAGTCCGATCAGGGATATCACCCAACTGTTCAGCGTTGCATGGTCAACTTCGGCGCCACGTTCCGCCATTATCTCCTCCAGATCACGATACGAAACGGCATATCGTACATAGAAAAACACAGCGTACAGGATCACGGATTACCAAGCAGACACATGTTCTAAAACTTTGCAACAGAACCCCGAGCGCAGCATATGCCGTGCGAAGTAAGCTAGTTCGCCCCAGCACGGACTTGCATTATTTCATGGTGCGTTAAGTACTGTTCCCAGACAGTTTGCATTTTTGAGCAGTAGTTGGTGGGAGTCCCGGTTCCAGAGGCGACTTCGGCTACGGCAATGCCGGTTCGTATGGCGTTCAATAATCCTTGAGATGCAATAGGATCAAAAGCAGCTGCCGCGTCGCCACAAGCGAGCCAATTGCGACCAGCTGGGGTGTTTGTGGCTATTCCCGTCGCGTCCGTGAAGTCGAGCTGCGCATCAATGAATGCATTTGGCGATAACTTGTCGGATAGGATGTCTGTTCGCCTGAAAAGGCGATGCCAGATGTCAGGTTGCTTACGTATCTTAGTCGCGCAGGCGCTTGGACTGTGGTATGCTGCAATTGGGCGTCCAGAGGGGAGAACTGCGCCGTACCACCAGCCTTCGCCCTGCGTTTCGATCAAGGTTTTGGCGGTGGATGTTCCCATCAGGGGCTCTCCGACTGCCCAGATGGCCACCTGAGATGGTTGACTTTGACGGGATCCACCATGTTTGCGGGCAATCATGGCACGACGTCCCGTGGCATCGATTAGCCAAGACGATGATCGGGCGCTTTTTTGATCGTCGTGGATCACCCATTCGTTTCGTCTCCGCTGCACATTCTCAGCAAAACTTTTGATGTGGACGACGCCATCGGCAACCGCTGCAGCCCTCAACGCGGCATCAAAAGCAATGCGATCCAGTCGCCAATCTTGCCCACCTGAACGCATCAGTGCGTTCTCTTCGGTTCGCAGCCCGCCCCATTTTGAGATTGTGCCAGTGATCTGGGCATGTCTATTGTCTGACAATGGCCCAGGTAGGCTATGACGTTCTAACAAATTTGCAGCAAAGGCAGGCAGGCTTTCACCAATGCGCTTGCCCGCCCGTTTGTCGGGATCGTACATCGCGACAGAGAGACCACGGCGAGCCAGAAGAGTGGCCGCGATGGCGCCAGCTGGTCCAGCGCCTATCACAGTAACGTCGAACATGTTCACTTACGGCGTCGCAAATTTTGGGCTTCGGCTAGATGCTCTTCTGTGTTCCAGCCGGATTGGCGCAACAACCGGTTGCGTGGGCTTGGTGCGGCATCGGAGGTAGCGAGCCGCGCCGCCTTTTCCACAGAGGCGGAAAGGGACGGGGCCACGGTTTCCACATAGAGCGTTTCGGGCATGTCGGGCAAATCGTGAACCCCGTCACGTGGCTCTACAATGCCTTGCTGGCCGAAAATTGCAATCATGCGGTCCATTCGATTGGCGATTCCTTGGACTTCATCAATGAAACGGTACCAGCTGGCGCGACGGTTAAAAGCGGCCAATCGGTCAGCGAGCGGCTGAGACGGATCAATCACGATTTGGTATTCATCTTCTGTCAGCACTTGATTGGGCACGCGCCCCGGCCAGAAAGTTGGCAGGTAGGGGTCAAAGGTCGGATCGTACCCTGATCGGCAATATGCTGTATCACCTTGCCACGGCAAACCCATCCACCGGGTCAAATCCCCCGCGCGCTGTCCGTAGAGTGGTCCGTCAGGTGAAAGTGCGATGGAAGATGACATCTTGGGGCCATAGTCCTCATAGTCTTCATTGTCGCGACGGCGAATGCGAAACGGTGCGGAATACAACGTAGGGTGCCGCATTGGCCAAGTAAGTTCGCAACCCGGGTGAAACGCATCAGCAAGGCAGTAGTGCAACGCGGCTTGATCAAGCATTGCCGGTCGGTCCTTGAGCGGTACATCGGACAGTGCGGAGGGCGGCTGATGGTTGGGGTCCCAATCAGCCACAAAATTGCCTGCAGCCCAGCGTTCCAGATGCATTTCCTGCATGGATGGCAGAGCCAGCATTGTTCTTGGACTGGCGGCTTCAAGGTCTCCGCCAAAGTCATCGCCGTAAATCCAAGGCCAGATGCGCGGTTCGTTCACGGTCGTGTTGTGAGGGCGAAAGGCATTCAGGATTTGCCGACGGAGTTCGTGCCATGTGTCGTCTGCACCGGGCGCCTTGGCCAGCCGAGCCATCAAAGCGGGATCGCCAAAATCCATTGGGCCGCCAGCGCCAAACATAGTAGCAAAGCCCTTGTTGACCCATTGCAGGTTCGACAAGCGGTTCAATTGCGGCAGGATGTCTTTAGAGAAGGATGTCGTGGCAGGCAGAGGTAGCGTGCCTGCGGCAACATAAGTATCCACAAGCATGTCATACATGGTCCGCCAGCCAATAACGTCCGGAGCGTAGTTTGGGGGCGCTACTGTGACCCACGCGCCCTCGACCGGGATTTCGCGGCCATTGATGCTGACCTTTGCCGTTACGGGCCCGTCGGCTATGTCATCGTACCAGGTCGCAGCATTGTTGAAACTATCAGGGTCTGCAGGGTCAAAAGGCGGTGCACCGGTAAGAGACTTTGAAACGCCACGCCCGCCAAGCACCAGCAACTGCCCGCGCTCGGTCGTTTGAAGTTCGCCAAGGTAAATTTTATTGACGCTATTCGTACCGATGGTGAAGCTGCCAGTGTCGAATGTGTGTTCAGCACCGCCGGAGACAGAGATACCCGTGATCGAACGTTCACCAGGCGTTATCGCTAACATATCCCGTTCTGCTTGCGTGGTCTGGTCTTGATTACGTCGGTTGACCTGCAAGTCCTTTGTTTCTGGAATGTCCATCGCGGTGATGAAATGATACCATTGGGCCTTTCGGTTTGCCAGTTCAACCGTCCAGGTGATGAAGGCAGAGTCAACATCCAGCTCGCTCACTACATCGCCTACGGCGTTGTATCCATAGATACGGAATTTCGCGGCCTGACGTTTCAAGTGGTCGCCATCCCTGTAAAAGGCCCCCGATTGGTTGGGTGTTGTTGTGACCTCTGGGCCGACAAAGAATGCGCGGTCTGCATCGCCTACGCGCGCAACGCCGATGGCTGGGTGAATGGCGGCTCTTACAATGGTGGTATCGGTCATAATCAGGACTCCGAAATGGTGGCGGGGCGATACGTAAATGGTTCGCCATCGGGGATGCCGTTGGCATTGCGACGCAGGTCCGCTGACGCGGCATAGACATCACGCCGGGCCTCAGCGATGGAGCCTTGCGGTGCATGGTCTGCCGTCACACGCCAGATGTTCCACGCGAGATTTTCGCCGTAGGCGTCCTGGCCTAATTCATCTGTGTCCTGCTTGGGCAGTTCAAGGTCAGCCACATGCACAAACGGGCTTTCGACCTCCGGCCAGGCGACGGTGGCCTGATCAAGCGGCATGGTATCCGGATCAGTTCGCTTCTGGATCATGAAGCGAAATCTTATCGGGCCTTTGGCCAATCTGTTCTTGAAATCAGCGTGCAGATACGTCGGGTCAGAGGGTTGTTCGGTCGGGGGATCGACGCTTAGCTCAGGTTCAAGTTTATATTTTACATAAGTATCGGGACCTAGGGCGAACGGCAGGATAGCCCAATATGGGGACGCAAAAACCGAACCCACGGGTTTGGCCATATCATTGAGGATTTGTGCAGTCTTGGGGTGCTCTTTCAGGTATGGGTCATAGTCCTTATGAATGACACCGGCTTGGGTGAATTCGCACATGTCTTTTGCTGTATCAACAAAGAAAACATCCATGTTCTGAAAGATGAAATCGAAGGTTGTGGCGTCACGACACCCAAAGATCTTTGGCGTGGGCGTGTCAAAAAGTTTGAGGCCAAATCCGATAGTTGTTTTGAAATCGGAGCGCGAGGGCAAAGTATCTGACGATGATCGCAACCACATCGGGTATTGTGTGCCTGCAAAGAGGCCAACCTTAAGGTCATCAGGAATGTCATTGCGGATTGTGAACGTTCCATGCGCCACCCCATGGGGTTTAAGAAAAACCGGACGCATGGCAGGGCATTGACCCGCCTCGATGCGCCCTTTTTGAATCATGTCCACGAACATCGTCACAAGCGATTGGATTGGGTCGGCATTGCAATCGACGGAATGAGAAGTGTCGAGCCGAGATTCTATAATGGGGCGCATAGATGTATCCTTTTGTCTCAATGAACTTTCAGAGCTCAGTGCTCGAACGCTTCACAAATGACATTAGCCTACTCGATACTTGCTAAAATGCACGCAAAAGTTGCAAGCTTAACTGTCCAGAACATTCTTTCCCGGAGGCAGGAGCGCAATTGTTTCTCATCAATGTTGTTTCGGTGTTTGTGCCAGCGTAAAAATTTTTGGTTTTTGTCAAAACTATTCTGTCCGTCGTTAGGGTTCTTGGCACCAAAGGCAGCCTAAACGAAGAGAGCGTTTGGCTCATCTGATTGGTTTGATTCTGGGGCGCGTTGTCTGAGATGCAAGCGTCGCGTTTCGAGTGTTTTTCGTTTGATCCTTTCTCGTTGTTGTAGAATGGCTTTGTCACGGGTAGTGTCGCAAACTCTTGATTTACCGTTGCGTTTCGCTACAGTCCGGTCCAATGGATGTGCCTTCCAAAACCAATATCACGATTGAGACGTTGATCAGTTGCAAAGGCGCACATTACCCGAAGTCCGTGATCCTGTACGCGATTATTTTACTCTCGTTATGGTGCCTCCTACCGGGATCGTGAAGGGCTCATGGCCGAGCGCGGCGTCGCTGTTGATCACGCGACCTTCAATCGGTGGGTCGAAACATACGCTGTGGTCATTGCCAATGAGGTTCATCGCCGGAAGGGGCCCACATGTCGATCTTGGCGAATGGACGTATCTCTACCGGGCGATCGACAAATGCGGATCGAACGCGGCCAGTCTGTTCAACATGAATTGCCTGCTGGTGATGCATAACTGGTGTTGGTTGATCGAGGTTCCGCAGGTAAAATATCTCAATAACATAATCGAACAGGACCACCGTTTCATAAAGAAGATCATACGCCCCATGCAGACTTTTAAATCGTTCAATTCAGCAGCTGCGACGTTGGTTGGCATCGAGGTTGCGCACATGATCCGCAAAAGGCAATTCGACCAAACAGGGCTGTCCAGCTTTGCGCAGTTCGTCGCACTCGTGGGATAATTATGTCCAGCTCAAGCCTTATCTCGCTCCACCCAAAAGTTTGCGACACTACGTTTTAGAGAGCTATGACTTTTAGGTTTGCTAGAAGGTGCTGGCGGAGGTTCTTTGAGGCGTGTGAGAGGTACTTCGCATTGGACCTGTCATCGGCTGTTCGGGTATCAAGTGCCATCATCATGCAATCGAACGGTCGAGCCTGGAATGAGGTTGAAACCGACATCTCGTGTTCTTTTGATCGGTTGTTGATTGATCTGCGCCAACAGCATTTCAGCTGCAAGTTGTCCAATACGCAAGTGCGGAACGGCAATAGAGGTCAACCGGTAGGGTTGGATTGAGGCGATCGGCAGATCTCCCCATCCTGCGATGCCAATATCTCGTGGAATTTCTAATCCTTGTCGGCGGCAATACTCATAGCCACCAACCGCCATGTTGTCGTTCTGATAGAAGATGACTTCGACATCGCCATGAGCTGCCAAGAGTTGTTCAGTGCCATAAAATCCGGTGTAGAACCCCGGAACATCTTTCAGCAAAAGTTGTTTTTCGACTGTCGCTCCTGCGTCTTGGGCGGCTTTAATATATCCGGATAAACGTGAGTTGGCGGCATTTGCTATATCGTGGGCCGTGCCAACATAACCAAACTTTTGGTACCCTAGTCCGCTCAAGTAGCGTCCCATGCTGTAACCGCTGTCGAAGTGATTTAGTCCAACACACATGTCGAGAGGGCTAGAGTTAAAATCCCAAATTTCCACAACAGGAACGCCAGATCCTTTGATGAGTTGAATTGCCCGTGAACTATGAGATCGCCCCGTAATGATGAGGCCAGCTGGCTGCCAAGACAGCATGGTTTCGATCCATGCCTCTTCTTGATCTAAAGCGTGTTCGCTCATCCCTAGCACGGTCTGGTGAGCAAACGCACCAAGCTTGCGATCTATGCCCTCAAGGAGCTGAGCGAAGATTTCGTTGCCGAGCTCAGGGATGCTCACTCCCACGAAAGTGGACTTTTTATCGCCTGCGAAAACCGTTGCCAAACGATTCGGAAGATAGCCAAGGCGGTCTACTTCAGCCATCACTTTGCTGCGTGTTTTTTCAGAAAACCCGCCTTCATCACGCAAAACGCGGCTGGCGGTCATTTTGGACACACCGGCAGCACGGGCGACTTCAGCGAGGCTAATTTTATTATTTTTCATAGTGTTAGGTGTGGTTTCAAGAATTTACGTTACGGGTAACATTTCATATTGACTTATTATCATTCTGAGCAAATGCTAGCGTAACGTTACGGGTAACTCAATAGTATGTTGAGGAGCATCGAGTTTTCCCTGACGTGAAGTTTCCCAATTCTAGGGGAGGCGAAACTGAGGGAGGATGGTGTGCCAGGGGCAACCAATAATAATTTGTTTTTTGATGGAATCAAAAAACATTTTGGGGGCACGTATGCTCTTCGAGATGTGTCACTCAACATTGAGCGCGGTGAAATCGTGGCTCTGTTGGGTGAAAATGGTGCCGGAAAATCGACGCTGATAAAAATTCTGGGTGGCATTCATAAAGCTGACGTGGGTCGCGTGATGATCTCTGGTGAGCCGTATGATCATCGCCCTGGTGATTTTGGCGAGCGTCAATCTGTTGCATTTATTCACCAAGATTTAGGCATGATCGAATGGATGACTGTTGCCGAGAATATTGCACTCGCATTGGGGTATTCTCGTCGGGCAGGTTTGATCAATTGGCGTGAAGTGAATGACTTTGCTGCCAAGGCGCTTGCGAAGGTCGGTTGTGATTTCGATCCAACAACCCGTTTGCAAGACTTGTCGCGGACGGAAAAATCCCTTGTGGCCATCGCGCGTGCTTTGGCTGTGGATTGCGATTTCTTAGTACTTGATGAGCCTACGGCTTCACTTCCGGCCGATGAGGTTGAAGTGTTGTTCAAAGCATTGAGGCCTTTGAAAGAGCAGGGCGTGGGCATGATCTATGTTTCACACCGTTTGGATGAAATTTTCCAGATTGCAGACCGCGTAGCCGTATTACGAGATGGCGAAATGGTCGGGTTGCGCAGCATTGAACACACAACGCCGGAAGAACTTGTGTACATGATCGTCGGACGCAAAACGCGGCAGGTCATGAAGGTGAACCGCGAGCTTGGGGCACCGATTTTGAAGGTCGAGGGGATGCAAGTTGAGACAGCTGGCCCTGTCGATTTTGAATTGCGTAGCAATGAAATTCTAGGACTAGTGGGCTTGCGCGGCGCAGGGCATGAAAGTGTGTCGCGTGCGTTGTTTGGTGCTGAGCATTTCGAGGGCTTGGTAACATTGCTTGGCAAAAAACCGAATTTGACGTCTACGATTACGGCGCTTCAATCTGGGATTGGCCTCGTGGCGCGGGATCGCACTGAAGAATCCGTGGCGATGCCTTTGACATTGCGTGAGAACACATTCTTAAATCCGGACGCAGTAGGGCGTTCATTGTTCTCGTTCCTCAGCCCTCGCGCTGAGACTGCCATGGCAGAGAAAATTGGTAACGATGTGGCTCTATCCCCAAACGATCAGAGCATGGCCATTGAGTCCCTTTCTGGCGGCAATCAACAGAAAGTCGTGATGGGGCGTTGGCTCGAAACCAAGCGCAAACTGTTGATTTGTGAAGATCCAACCGCGGGTGTTGATGTCGGCGCGAAGGCGGAAATTTACGCTTTGCTCAATCGTGCAATGGAAGAGGGCGTTGGCATTGCAATTGTGTCGACCGATTTTGAAGAGGTGGCTGCGATCTGTCACCGTGCCATTGTCTTCAGCCAAGGTGAAATTGCAGGGCAACTCACTGGCGCGGAACTCACTACGGAAAATCTAATTCAGGCGGCGTCTGCAGGCAATGCAGTCAAGCGGCAAGGACAATAAACATGCAATCTCTAGAATCAAACGCACTTGAACCTACCAAAGCTGAGTTGAAAGACGCATCCTTGAAGACTCGCATGTTGCGGTACTTGCCAGTTTACGGTCTGGTCATTTTAACGGCCTTTTTGATTATCCTGTTTTCAATCATGCTGCCCAACACATTCCCGACGATGCTCAATCTACGCGCACTCATTTCGGATAAAGCCATTATCGCACTGTTGTCGCTGGGGGCGATGATCCCAATGGCTGCAGGCCGTATTGATTTGACTGTCGGATACGGAATTGTGCTTTGGCATATCCTCGCCATTTCACTGCAGACAATTTACGGCCTGCCGTGGCCTGCTGCGGTTGCCATTGTCTTGTTTCTCGGATTGCTGTCAGGGTTTTTAAACGGCTGGTTGGTCGAAGTTGCTCAAATTGACTCCTTCATCGCGACACTTGGCACGGGCACGGTCCTCTACGCTTTGGCATTGTGGCATACAGGTGGTCGCCAGATGGTTGGTACGCTACCTGACAGCTTTCTATCGTTGAATGGCACCTTTGTTTTAGGAATTCCGATCACGGGGTTCTATGTGCTCGCGATCACGCTGACGATGTGGGTGATCCTCGAATATACGCCGATCGGTCGCTATTTGTACGCAATCGGAGCCAATCAACGCGCTGCGCAACTGAACGGCATTCCAACACGCAAATTCGTTATCGGTGCGTTCATGACATCCGGTTTCTTGACTGCATTTGCAGGTGTTTTGCTCGCGTCCAAGCTGCGCATTGGTCAAGCGTCTGTAGGTCTTGAATTTTTATTGCCAGCGCTTGTGGGTGCTTTCTTGGGCTCGACCACGATTAAGCCTGGCCGGGTTAATGTTTGGGGCACAATCGTTGGGGTTGCGATCCTTGCGGTGGGTATCTCAGGCATCCAGCAATTCGGTGGATCCTTTTGGGTCGAGCCGATGTTCAACGGCGTAACCTTGCTGATCGCGATCGGCATTGCGGGATACGCTCAGCGCCGTAAGGGCGCCAAAAAGTAACGGATCATATGGGAGGAAAATATGATGCTTAAGAGGACTGTAATGGCGGTGTCTGCCGCTGCACTAACGATTGGACTTGCAGGGCCGAGTTTGGCTGAGGTCGCTTTTGACGGCCCGTCTGCGGGACCAGCTGGCGCCGAAGGTAAGTCTGTTGTCATCGTCGCGGGCGATCTTAAAAATGGCGGTATCCTTGGCGTAACTAAGGGTATTGAAGAAGCGGCTGCTGCAATCGGTTGGGAGATCCGAGTGCTCGATGGTGCCGGTTCAATCCAAGGCCGCACGGCGGCTATTGGCCAAGCTGTTGCCTTGAAAGCTGATGGTGTGATTATCAATGGGTTTGACGCCGTTGAGCAGCAAGCAGCCCTTGAGGGTGTCGTAAATGCGAATATCCCAATGGTGTCTTGGCACTCTGGTCCACATATCGGTTGTGATGCCCCGGGCGGCATTTTTGCGAATGTCTCCACAGATGCAATGGCTGTATCCGAAGTGGCCGCGAAATGGGCGATGGAAGATGGGGCTGACAAGGTAGGAGCTGTCATTTTCACCGACTCCACGTATCAAATCGCGATTGATAAAGCTGACCGGATCAAAGAAACCATTGAGGCCATGGGCGGCACTGTGCTCGAATATGTGGACACGCCAATCGCAGACACATCTGCGCGCATGGGTCCATTGACCACGAGCTTGCTGCAAAAATACGGCAGCGAGTGGACGCATGCCTTGGCGATCAACGATCTGTACTTTGACTTCATGGGTCCAGCTCTGGCAGCCGTTGGCATCAAAAGCGAAAATGGCCCACAGGCCGGTTCTGCAGGTGATGGTTCTGAAGCGGCGTTCCAACGTATTCGCAGCGCAAGCTATCAAGCTGTGACAGTGGCTGAGCCTTTGAACCTTCAAGGATGGCAACTGATCGATGAGTTGAACCGCGCTATTCAAGGCGAGGCTTGCTCTGGGTACATCACAACCCCAGCTTTGGTGACGCAAGAAGGTTTGGCAAAAATGGGCGAAAGCAATCAATTTGACCCTGACTCACCATACCGCGAAACCTACGCGAGCATCTGGGCTCAATAAGGCTCACCGGTACAGGCCAGCTTCAAGCGGCTGACCTGTACCGGTAATTCGCACAGATAAAATTAGTTTTGAGGCACTGTTTTGCACCGGGCGATTTCGTCTGGAGGCGGAGCTTTGTTCAAAACGGGGGAGGAAATATGACGGTCCAACCACTCGTACAGATGCGCGGTATCGTAAAGAAGTTCGGCGGCGTGACAGCGCTCGGCGGCGTAGATTTAGACGCTTATGCCGGTGAGGTCCTCGCGATCGTTGGCGACAACGGAGCCGGAAAATCGACACTAATTAAAGTTTTGACTGGGGTGTATCAGCCCACCGAAGGCGAAATTCTCTTGAATGGCGTGCGGCTAGAAATGGCCAGTCACTCTGATGCTATCGCAGAGGGCATTGACGCTGTTTATCAAACCTTGGCGTTGGCAGATCACCTGACACCTGCCGCCAATATGTTCCTTGGCAGTGAATTGACGCGCAACATGTTTGGCATTCGGGTGCTCGACAATAAGCGCATGAAATCCGAAGCGACACGTGTTCTTGATGAACGCCTTGGTGTGCGCTTGCGCTCGATGGATGTGCCAACCGACAGCCTGTCTGGTGGGCAACGCCAAGCGATCGCCATCGCGCGGGCCGTTTATCATGCGGATCTTCGTGTGTTGGTTATGGATGAGCCAACCGCCGCTCTGGGCCCTCAAGAAACCGCACGCACTTTGAAGTTGATCAAAGCGCTTCGTGAACAGGGACTGGCTGTGATCTTGATCAGTCACTCGCTCGACGATGTGTTCGAAGTTGCGGACCGCGTGCATGTGCAGCGCCGCGGGCGTGGTGTTGGTGTTGTGAAAACGGCGGAAAGTTCAGTGCAAGAAGTGCTCGGCATGATTGTCGGCGCTCAAGATGCAGCGGCATAAGGAAACAAAATTATGCCAGATATGACTGTAAACGATAAATCGATCATGGCGCGTATTGAGCCATATATTTCCATTATTGGCCCGATGGTAATGATCTTGGCTATCTTGCTGTTCATGGGGGTTGCTGAGCCGACGCGCTATTTTCGCACCTCCAATTTGACGCTGATCTTACTTGATGCAGCGCTCTACATGCCAATGGCAATGGCGATGACATTCGTCATCACACAGCGTGGTATTGATCTTTCGATTGGCTCAATTGCGGCCCTTTCGGGGATCTTGATGGCGTTTTTGATCAAGCAATATGATTTCCCTGCTTGGGTGGCCGTGCCAATTGCGATTGGCCTCGGCGCCTTGATGGGCTTGATCAATGGCTTGGTGATCACGCGTCTGAAAGTGCCGGATTTGATCGGGACTTTGGCGATGGACCTTGTGTACCGCGGGTTTGCGTTGGTGATTGCCAAAGGTCTCGTGCTCGCACGTTTTCCGGACTTGGTGACGGACATCGGCCGCGGCAAAATTCCTGGGTTCCTGCCTGTTCCGGTGGTCATCGGTCTTTTGACGATGGGGATTGGATATTGGACTTTGACGCAAACACATTTTGGGCGTTACACGATCTCGATTGGGTCCAGCCCAGAAGCGTCTGAGATGACGGGTGTCGCAGTCGATCGGCACAAAATCTACGCGTATGTTTTGATGGGAGCATGTGCCGCTTTGGCAGGCGTGATGCTCACCGGTAAACTCAACGCGATCCAAGCGACATCAGCACCGTATTTCAACCTGCACGTCATTGCGGCGGTTGTGGTCGGCGGAACGTCCTTGTTCGGCGGACGGGCATCCATCGTTGGTTCACTCTCAGGCGTGTTGCTTTTGTCGATGATGATCAACGCACTGGTGACTTTACGTATCGAGTTTTTCTGGCAATCCGTTGCTTCGGGTGTCGTCATCGTCAGCTCAGTTGCGCTCTACGCTTGGATGCAGCGTAAGGATCGCGATGGTACGCAGGGGCTTATGGCCAAACTGCGTAGCAAAGAATCTCAAAAACTGATCCGGTTTTCTGCGTTGATTATCGGAGCACTTATTCTGTTGCTTGCTCTTGGGGCTGGGCTTGCAACTGAGACGGCTTAGGCGGTCACAAGAAAATGGGTGCGCAGGGAAGTAGGAGTCCCGGCGCACCCGCAAGACCCCACATTTCGCGAAAGGGAGGACTTATTGTGAAACATTTCTACAAACAACTTCTGACGACAAGTGCAATCTGCGGTTTTGCCGTTATGGCACATGCTGATGGACATAAAACACTGCCATTGGTTGAGCTGCCTGGCATTGAAGATCGTGAGTATTGGGTTCCAGGTGAAGTAAACGCCGAGGGTAAACTTGAAGCGATGCAAGCCGTCGTTGGTGCAGAGGCTGTGCCTTACGCCGGAACGCTTGATAATCCGATCCAAATTGCGATGGTTTACCCATCCGCTGACACCTCTGATTTTTGGGCTCGCAACTATCTGGCGATGACCAAACGTCTCGATCAGCTTGGCATCGAATATGAGACGACTGAGTTCGCAAGTCGCCAAGTGGAGCATTCGCTTCAATCCACATATGCAAACCAAGTCGTGCAAGACGCGGATCTCTACGATTACGTGATCTTCGGCCCATCCGAATTGCAGATCCAAGCCGACAACATCGACAAAATGGCTGGGTCCGATGGGTTTTCCACTTACGTCTGGGCGTTTCATACGCCTTTGAAGGACTTGGAAAATCAGCCTGCTGCATGGTTTGATTTCTCGTCAGCCGCAGGGGCGCTCACAATGTGTGACTACATGCTGGGCCGCTTGGGCAACGATGTCACAATGGCGATGAACCGGGGTATTCCAGGGATCACCGACAACCAACGTTCCGGCGATTTCAAAGCCTGTGTCGAGGAAAAAGGCAACTGGAACACGGTGTATGAGCACTATGGTGAGTACCAACGTGAGGGCGGCTTCGATGGCACTTCATTGATTTTGCAAGCCTACCCAGAAGCAACAGTCATCCACAATGCAAACACTGCGATGGCGATGGGCAGCGTAGAAGCGCAGGTCTCTGTTGATAAGGCGCAAGAGGTGTTCTCAACAGGTTGGGGCGGCACTGGCCTAGAGCTTGATGCGATCCGTCGCGGCGAACTGGATGCTACGCCTATGCGGATGGGCGACGATGTTGGCGCTGCGACAGCAGAGGCCATTAAAGCGGATCTTGAAGATCGTGCAGACGAAGTTCCATTTGTGTTCTTGGGCCGTATTACCATTGCCCATGATGAAATGAGCGCGGACGAACTCAATGCGCTTGAGACGGAAGCTTTCCGTTTCTCAGGTGTCGGCGCACTCGAACGTTAAAAGCTTTGGGCGGCGTTTTTGCCGCCCATATTTGATTTCTATTTGACCAGTCCATCCGTGCTCGGTAGACGTGTTACCGGTCACAATTTACGCCTGAAGGAGATTCGTGTGGCGCAAACCATGATGCTAATTGAGAAATGCAGCCACTGTGTGAGCTGGTATGATGTTGAAACCGGCGCGCTGCAGGGGCGGCTCTCGCTGCCGGATTACCCACATGAATTTGTCGTAGATGATGATTATAAGTACGCTTATGTCGGCCATTACGGGGTGCAAAACTCCGGTATCGATGGCACCGATGGGCGCTCCGTGATCGTTGTCGATATTGAGAAAAAAGCTATCGCGCACACCTATGATTTAGGCGAACACGCGCGTCCGCATGGGATTGAGCTCGACGATCAAGGTCGTTTGTATGTTCTCTCAGAATGGACGGCACATTTGTTGGTGAAAGACAATCCGCGTGCTTTTGAAAATGGGGGCGATCAGGGTTGGGATTATATCACATCAACAGGCGGATCTAAGTCGCATTTGTTTGCGCTGAGCGGTGATGGCGATACAGCCTATTCGATGAACTTGTCCTCTGGCGATGTGACAATGTTCAAGCCACGCGATGCGTCTTTCGAACCTGTGTCCATTAAAACTGGCGAAAAACCTGAGGGGCGTTGTTTGCGTGAAGACGTCGGGCTTTTGTACACCTCGCAACGTATTTCCAATACGGCGGCAGTGATTGATACGAACACGCTTGAGATCAAACGTAGCTTCGCGACACCGGATGATCCATGCCGCATTTATTACGATGGCAGACGCAACCGTCTTGTGACGATGAATCATTTTGGCGGCTCGTTTTCAGTTTTTGATGAAGCGACCGGCGAGATGCTTCATGAGCAAAAAACACCAGCGAATCCGCTCGCTCTATGCATCGATGATGAGGCGGCATTTGCTTATATCGCTATCGATTGCCAGCAAGTACAGCGGTTTAACTTAGACACATTTGAGGTCGTCCAGACCTTTGAAACAGGCATTGAGCCAGACGTCATGGTGATCTTGCCTGACGGGTATTCAAAACATTGGGAGGGGTTGTCATGAGCAAGCCACGTATTGCAATTGTGCCAGGGGACCCATCAGGGATTGGCCCAGAGTTGATCGCGAGATTGCTCAATGAAGAAGGCACGCTTGAGGCTGCTGACATTGTTTTGGTTGGAGACAGCCATCTGTGGCAACAGGGCGCTGAGCAAGCGGATTTGCCTGTTGTGTTGAATGCGGTCGAAGAAACTAACATCGCGGATCAATCTGGCTTGTCTCATCTTGAGATGGAGACCGTCGATAAGGATGATGTGAAAATATCCGAGGTGACGGTTGCTGGCGGCACGACATCATTGCGCTGCCTTGATAAGGCTTTGGACTTAGCGCAAGCAGGTCTTGTGGATGGGGTGCTCTTCGCGCCATTCAATAAAGCCGCTATGACATCCGCTGGATTGAACGCGGAAGACGAACACAAATACATGGCGCGTTACTTGGGCTTTGAAGGCTATCACTCAGAGATCAACGTGCTCGATGAATTGATGACGACCCGTGTGACCAGCCACATTGGCATCAAAGACGTTGCTGAAAATATCAGCCAAGAAGGCGTGACGCGCGCCGTCAATCTTGCCAATGACACACTGCTCCGTGCGGGCAACGAACGCCCATCAATTGCGGTGGCTGCTCTCAATCCTCATGCGGGGGACAATGGCAAGTTTGGCCGTGAAGAGATCGACATCTTAGAGCCTGCGATCAAAAAATTCCAAGACAAGCAAATGAATGTCACGGGCCCTTGGCCGTCGGACACCGTGTTCCTCAAAGCCATGCGCGGCGAGGTAGACGCAGTTGTGACCATGTATCACGACCAAGGCCAAATTGCGATTAAACTGATGGGCTTTGAGCGCGGTGTCACTGTTGCTGGCGGGTTGCCTATTCCTGTGGCGACTCCTGCACATGGAACTGCATTTGATATCGCAGGACAAAATAAAGCCAACGTCGGCGCAACACAGCAAGCGTTCGAATTGCTGGTACGCATGGCCAATACACACCGCGCATCACGCGGCGCATAGAAAAACACGCCACGCGCCTTGCGCTGGCATTGAAGGACTTACTCATGACCAAGATCAAATCAATCCGCACCCGAGTTTGGAACTGGAAGGGGCCGACTGTACCGCCGTCAGGAAACTTTTGTACCAACGCGTCAGATGCGCTTTGGGATAAAGGCGATGCCATGGCATCTTTCCGCTTTCACCAGTGGCTCACGGTCGAAGTTGAAACAGATGATGGTACGATTGGCATCGGTAATGCGGCTCTCGCGCCGACCGTCGTGAAAAAGGCAATCGATGATTGGTATGCGTCGATGGTGATCGGCGAAGATCCGTTCGACTACGCATATATTTGGGACAAAATGTACCGTCGCTCCCATGCTTGGGGCCGCAAAGGTATCGGCATGACGGCGATCTCAGCGATTGATATCGCGATCTGGGATTTGATGGGCAAGCTGACCAATAAGCCTGTATTCAAATTGCTCGGCGGTCGTACAAAAGAGAAAATCCCTGCGTATTATTCTAAGCTTTACGCGGGTTCTGTTGAAAGCATGCAAGCCGAAGCTGAAGACGCGATGAAGCACGGCTATCAAGGCTTTAAAACCCGCTTTGGCTTTGGCCCAAAGGACGGCATGAAAGGCATGCGTGAGAACCTCAAACGCGTTGAAGCTTTGCGCGAAGTCTTGGGCTACGATGTGGATCTGATGCTTGAATGCTACATGGGTTGGAATCTCGATTACGCCAAACGTATGTTGCCGAAATTGGCCAAATATGAACCTCGTTGGCTCGAAGAACCGGTGATCGCTGATGATGTAATGGGCTACGCCGAACTCAACGCTATGGGGATCGTACCAATTTCTGGTGGCGAGCATGAGTTCTCTATTATGGGCTGTCAGCAGCTGCTTGAGAAGAAAGCCGTTAGCGTCTTGCAGTACGATACAAATCGTGTGGGTGGCATCACGGCGGCGCAAAAAATCAACGCAATCGCTGAAGCTTACCAAGTCCCAGTCATCCCTCACGCAGGCCAGATGCACAACTATCACCTGACCATGGCCAACGTGAATTGTCCTATCTCAGAGTACTTCCCAGTGCATGATGTCGAAGTGGGCAACGAGTTGTTTTACTATATCTTCGAAGGTGATCCTGATGCAGTAGATGGTTTCCTTGACCTTGATGATAACACGCCAGGTCTTGGGGTTTCGATCTCAGATAAACACCTGCACAACTTTGATATAGTGGAGTAAATCGGCATGGAATCCACATACACAGGCATTTGGCCAGTCGCGCCAACGCCGTTCAATCCAGATGGCACGCTTGATCTTGAGGGTATGAAGCGTGTGCTTGATTGCATCATCGATCAAGGGGCCGATGGCATTTGTATCTTGGCAAACTTCTCTGAGCAATTCTTGATTTCGGATGCCGAGCGTGAGGTGCTCACGAAGCTCTCCATCGATCACATTGCTGGCCGCGTGCCGGTGATCGTCACCATCAGCCACTTTGCAACTCAGATCGTGGTTGAACGCGCATGTTTTGCGAAGAACCTCGGCGCTGATATCGTCATGATGATGCCACCGTATCACGGCGCTTTACTCAAGGGGAATGCACAGCAAACCTTTGAACAGTTTGCAGCTGTGAATGAGGTGGGTATTCCAATTATGGTACAGGACGCGCCATTGTCTGGCGTCGATCTGCCAGTGCCGCTCTTGGTAAAGATGGCCACTGAGCTTGAGATGGTCAAACTGTTCAAAATTGAATGTCCGCGGGCTGCCAACAAATTGCGCGATCTCATTGCACTGGGCGGGGATGCGATTGAAGCGCCATTCGATGGAGAGGAAGCGATTACGTTGCTTGCGGACCTCGATGCCGGCGCCACTGGGTCGATGACGTCTGGTATGATCGTAGATCAGATCAAGCCTGTTTTGACCCATTTTCACGCTGGACGCATGGATGAAGCCACAGCTGCCTATGGACGTGTGGCCATGGCGATCAATCACGAAAACCGTCAATGTGGTTGGCAGTCTTGTAAGGCCGCTATGGTTGAAGGTGGCGTCATCAAATCTGATTTCTGCCGTCACCCAATCGCGCCACTACACGCCGATATCCGTACGCGTTTGATCAGTTTGCTCAAACCGCTTGATCCACTTATTTTGAACTGGGGTAAATAGAATGCTGACTGGAAAAAATCTCATAGATGGTGCATGGCAAGGATCGGACCAACTGCGCGCAAGTGCAGATCTGGACGGTATGGAATTTGCACAAGCCTCAGCGGCACAAGTCGATGCAGCTTGTGTGGCTGCACGCCGCGACTTTCGCGCCGTTGCGGCTGTCTCACGTAAGGATCGCGGTGCGTTCTTGCGTTGTGTCGCCGAGCAAATGGATGTCTTGGGCGAAGAAATCACCAAGACAGGTTGTGCTGAAACCGGTTTGCCGGAAATGCGCCTCAATGGTGAACGAGGCCGTACGACAGGCCAGCTGCGTATGTTTGCGGATGTGATTGAAAAAGACGACTATCTCGACATTCGTATCGACGAAGCTCTTCCTGATCGTGCGCCACTTCCACGGTCTGATCTGCGTCTGACCCATCGTCCAGTTGGCCCTGTTGTGGTTTTCGGAGCGTCCAACTTCCCACTCGCGTTTTCCACTGCAGGCGGCGATACAGCGAGTGCATTGGCAGCTGGTTGCCCAGTGATCGTTAAGGGTCACGAAGCACACGCGGGCACCGCAGAGTTGGTTGGGCAAGCTGTGGCAAAAGCCATAGAAATTTGCGGTATGCCAGCAGCAACCTTCCAAATGTTGCAAGGCCCCGGCCGTGTTATTGGCGCTGCATTGGTACAACATCCAGATATTCGTGCGGTCGGCTTTACTGGTTCACTCGGTGGCGGGCGCGCACTCTACGACCTTTGCCATTCGCGTCCTCATCCCATCCCGTTTTACGGCGAACTTGGTTCAATCAATCCAGTCTTTATGTTGCCAAATGCATTGGCGAACCGTGCTGATGCTCTCGGCGCTGCATGGATTGGCTCGCTCGTCATGGGCGCGGGACAATTTTGCACAAACCCAGGCGTTGTTGTGGCTGTAAAAGGCGCCGACTTTGATACTTTTACAGCAAGCGCTGTGAAAGCTTTGGCAGTGGTTCCTGAGCAGAAGATGTTGACGGATGGTATCCACTCGGCGTTTGAAACCGGCGTGAAAGGCTTTGCAGATTTGATGCAAGAATTGGGCAGTTGCGCACGGTCGGATGTTGCGCGTCATGCATTGCCAGCCGTCTTTAAAATTGACGCAGCAACTTGGATGAAAACGCCAGAACTGCAGCATGAAGTCTTCGGCGCTGCGGGTGTTTTGATCGAATGTGACGATGCCGCTCAGCTCCAAGCTTTGGCTGAAGAACTTGAAGGACAGCTTACAACGACGCTACACCTCGATGACGAGGACACTGATTTTGCACGCAGCTTGATGCCGATCTTGGAAGAAAAAGCAGGGCGTATTTTATGCAATGGTTTCCCAACAGGCGTCGAAGTCTGTTCGGCAATGATGCATGGCGGTCCGTACCCCGCGAGCACAGATGTGCGCGTGACGTCCGTTGGAACCTTAGCAATTGCGCGCTGGTTGCGTCCCGTGTCCTACCAAGATGTGCCAAACGTACTTTTACAGCAAGAACTGCAAAAAGGGTAACTAGCTTTGCTGGGGCGTGAGCGCTACTATCTTTCGGACACATTAAATTGAAAGTTCCGTTTTTGCCCAATCGCCCCAGCTCATCCGACAAGCCGAAAACGCCAGTTACCATGCGTGACGTCGCCAAAGCCGCTGGTGTGTCGCGCATGACGGTCTCACGGGCACTCAAAAAAAACAGCCCTATTTCTGCTGAAACTCGTGAACATATTTTAAAGATTGTACGAGAACTTAATTACGTTCCTGATCAAATGGCAGGTAGTCTGACCACCAAGAAATCCGGTTTCGTGGCCACGCTTCTGCCGTCCTTGAATAACCTTCACTTTGCGCAGACCGTTCAAGGGCTGACAGAAGAGTTGGAAAAAATTGATCTGCAAATTTTATTGGGTCACACAGGCTATTCTTCCGAGCGTGAAGAGCACTTGGTCGAAGCTTTGTTGCGGCGCAGACCCGAAGCGATGGTCCTGTCCTATGATGGTCATACTGAACGTACCTATGAATTGTTGAGTAGTGTGGATATCCCGATCATTGAAATATGGGAGCGGCCTGAGCGCGCGATGGGCCATACCGTCGGTTTTTCCAATGAGCATGCTGCCTTTCGCATGACGCAAGCGCTTATAGCCAAAGGCTATAAAAGCATCACCTTTTTGGGCGAAGAGGATGAGGCTTGGACGCGTGGTGCAGCGCGTAGAAAAGGTTTCGTCGCAGCCATGAAAGCCGCGGGTCTAGACGGTGATCGTGTGATGAAATTTGGCGCGCCTCCTTTGTCGATTGAACTTGGAGCGCAAGCTGGAGAGCAGATAATGGCGGCTTGGCCTGATACCGATTGCATTTTTTGCGTGTCGGATCTAGCTGCCTTTGGAGTACAAAGTTATTTGCTCGCTAAAGGGCTGAGAGTGCCCGAAGATGTGGCGATCGCAGGCTTCGGAAATTTCGAAGTTTCCCGGTTTGCATCCCCGTCCATCACAACGGTTATGGTGGAACCTTTGATCATCGGGCGTGAGACCGGTGCACTGATTGCACGGTTGTTGCAAGCGGATGGTTCAGAGAAAACTACGAATCATATTGAGGTTCCTGCAAACCCCATTTTCCGACAAAGTTGCGCGTGATATTAATTATTGGTTTATATAGATAATATTATAAAAATTCTCCTTTGTGACCGGTAACACGTGTGCTAGTGTGACCGGTAACATGCCCGACGCCAAGGACGGGGTTGCGTACGGAAGATAGGGGAGAACTATGCCAAAGATTGTCTTAGAAGGACTGGTGAAGCGTTACGGAGCCTTTGAGGTACTCCACGGCATCGATCTTGAGATGGATGAAAACGAGTTCACTGTTTTCGTTGGTCCGTCTGGCTGCGGCAAGTCTACGACGCTGCGTATGATTGCTGGCTTGGAGAGTGTCACGGAAGGCGAGATTTACATCGACGGCAAGCCCGTCAGCCATCTGGAACCCAAAGAGCGGGACTTGGCGATGGTGTTCCAAGACTACGCCCTTTATCCTCATATGAATGTTGCAAAAAACATGTCTTTCGCTCTGCGATTGCAACGCATGCCAAAGGCAGAAATTGATGAAAAGATTTCTGCGGTGGCGGAGACACTAGGTCTCACTCAGTTCCTACATCGTAAACCCGGAGAGCTTTCCGGCGGTCAGCGCCAACGCGTTGCGATGGGGCGTGCATTGACGCGCGACAGCGGCACGTTCCTGTTTGATGAACCGTTGTCAAATCTCGATGCGAAATTACGTGGTCAAATGCGTGCAGAGTTGGCTTTGATGAGTCAGCGCGTGCGTAAAAACATGATTTACGTGACCCATGATCAGATCGAAGCGATGACGCTTGCAGACCGGATCGTTGTAATGAACGGCGGTTACATTCAGCAGCAAGGTACGCCCAAAGAATTGTTCAAAAACCCAGCAAATAAATTTGTCGCGGGTTTCTTAGGGATGCCACCAATGAACTTCCTTGAAGGGGAGACCATTGAAAAATCGGGTGAGATTTTTGTCGAAGGGCAAGGTTTCAGTGTGAAGTTACCACGTGCAAAAGCGGATGCCGCTCGAGCGCATTCAGCGCGCATAGTAACACTTGGCGTTCGGCCATCAGACTTAGTCTACAATCCGGATGCTGCGGGCGATCAGTCGTTGCTTCTGAGTATTGTCGTCTCTGAGTATATCGGCGCGCAAACAGTGTTGCTTTGTGAATGTGGTGGCCAAAAAGTTGAGGTTGAATTGAAGTCGGATATTCCAATCGACCGCAATGGACAGCTTCGCTTTGCGATCAACCCTGAAGGCGTGCACCTCTTTGATCAAAAGACCGAAGTCGCGCTTTAAGGCAAACTAGTATCTTCAATAATTTCATTATCTGGGAGGAAAAAAATGATGAAAATTAAGACCAATCTTATCAGTGCTGTAGCGGCGCTTTCAATGACGGCCGCCGCAGCTGTAGCTGGGCCATATGACGAGTATGAAGGCACGACTTTGGTTGTGAACTTTCCTGCGCATCCACATTACAATGCTGTGATGAAAGTGTTGCCTGAATTTACAAAAGAGACGGGTATCCGTGTCGAAGTAGATCAGCTTCAATACTTAAAAATGCGTGAAAAGCAGACGCTTGAATTGACAAAGAACTCAGGAGATTACGATCTTCTGGCCTATGTTGTGTTCTCAAAAGCTGACTATGTTTACGCGGATCAGCTTGAGAACCTTGCACGTTATTTCATGAATCCTAAGCTCTCTGATCCCAACTATGACGCTGCGGATTTGGTTGAAGGTTACGTCGGCAATATCGGCGTGGCAGGTGGTGAAAAAGGCTATCTTCCTGGCGTAACGGGATCCCTCTACGGTCTACCGTTTGGCTCTGAGACATCTATCCTTGGATACCGTCAGGATATCTTCGACAAGCACGGTCTTGAAGTGCCAACAAACTACGAAGAGCTTCTAGAACTTGCGTGTAAGATCCCTGAGCTTGAGCCAGGCATGGGCGGTCTTGCATCTCGCGCGGCCTCTGGCCACCACGCAAGCCACGCGTTCTTGTTACACCTCGCGCCACTTGGTGGCCGTATCTTTGATGACAACTGGAACCCGATTGTGAACAACGCCGCAGGTGTTCAAGCAGCTGAAGCGCTCAAAACGATCGTTGATTGTGGCACAGAAGGCGCGGCAACATTTGGCTTTGCTGAAGCAGGTGCATCCTTCTTGCAAGGTACTTCTGCGATGTTCCTCGACTCCACTGTGTTTGCTGGACAAGTGAACGATCCGGAAAAATCTAAAGTGGTTGGCCAGGTTGCATGGGCACCACACCCTGTAGGTGTACGTGCTGGATCACAAACAGGTGGTTTTGGTATCGGTATTCCTAAAAATGCTGAGAACAAAGAAGCTGCTTTCCTCTTGATGCAATGGCTGACGTCTAAGAAAGCCGACAAGCTTATCGCTTTGGCTGGGGGTAACCCATCACGGTACTCCACGCATGATGATGCTGATGTGAACGCGAAGTTCCCACACATGTCTACCTTTGGTGAAGCGCTGAAAAATGCAGATCCGGACTGGCGTCCAATCATCCCAGTTTGGGGTAAGATCAACGCTGATTTGGGCACAACATTGTCCAAAGTTCTGACAGAAGGCGCTGACATTCAGACCTCTCTCGACGGTGTTGCTGAGCGCGCCAAAAAGATCATGGAAGATGCTGGCTACTACACTTGGCAGTAAGCCTTCTGATGCCTCGCAGAAATGCGGGGCATCCCTTGAGATCAAAATACAATCCCAATTTTCCTTCAATTCTCAACTGGTAAGGCAAAGCTGATGAGTATCGCAATCAAAGCTAACCGGCTCACCCCGTATATTTTTATGGCACCTGCCGCGATCATTCTCGCTGTCGCTCTTTTGTATCCTATTGGCTACATGATTTATGCCAGTTTTTTGGACTGGAGTCCAAGTCAACGCATTGGAGAAGCTGACTTTATTGGCCTGCGCAACTATGTAAACCTGATGCATGATGCGGCTTTCCGAGAGAGTTTCTGGGTGACCGTTAAATTCGCCGCAGTCGTTGTGACGCTAGAGATGATCATCGGCGTAGGGCTTGCGCTCTTGCTTGATCGTAACATCAAAGGCATGTCCCTACTGCGCACAGTTTTCATTCTCCCTATGATGATTGCTCCGATCGTGGTCGGTTTAATGTGGCGCTACATGTACCACCCAACTGTTGGCATTTTTAACCGCACGCTTAAGAGCTGGGGTTTCGACGAAGGCATTCCTTGGCTCTCTGACAGTACGTGGTCTTTTGTGGCTGTGGTCATGGCCGACGTATGGCAGTGGACGCCGTTTATCTTCATTTTGTCTCTCGCTGCGATGCAATCTTTGCCGCGCTCTGCTTTGGAAGCTGCAGAAATTGACGGCGCTACTGAAGTGCAAAAAATCATCTACATCAAACTGCCTTTGATGCTGCCAGTCTTGATCGTAACGCTCATGTTGCGTTTGATTGACGCCTTCAAAGTACTCGAAGTGATCATGGTGCTCACAAATGGCGGACCGGGTTTGTCGACTGAAATTGTAGCTCTGCGGATTTTCCGTACAGCACAAGAATTCCAAGAGCTTGGGGAAGCTGCAGCCATGTCGAACACGTTGCTTATGGTTCTGATGACGCTGACAATCGCCATGTTTGCATACAGTAAATCACAAGAAAATCGCGCAGCACGCCTTGAAGCGGCTGCAGCGGAGGGAGCTGAGTAATGTCTGTTCAGAAAGAGACCCAGAACCCACTTTTCTATATGCTCATCGTCATCTTGGTGGTCATGTCCCTTGGGCCGATCATCTTGATGCTGGCGACTTCGTTTAAGACCAATGTGGATGTCTATGACAGCACCGTTTCAGCGTTCTTCTTTGCTCCAACAATTGCCAATTATGAGACTGTGCTTTGTGATGTGCTTTGGTACGATCCCGCTCACGTCGATTACTGTGATCCGACGTTTGGGCGTGCTTTGGGTAACTCCATTTATGTCGCGCTTGTCTCCACAGGGCTCACATTGTTGATGGGCTGTATGGCGGCTTATGCTTTGGTGCGCTTTAAGTTTATGGGCCGCGGGACGGTTTCTATGACAACGCTTTTGATGCGCATGGTTCCCCCTGCTGTTTTACTTGTGCCAGTTTTCGGCATCTGGACATTTCAGTACGGTTTGGATGGGACATTCACGGGCATCATCTTGGTTTACACTGCGATGAACTTGCCCTTCGTGATCTGGATCCTACAATCCTTCATCGTACAGGTTCCAATGCAGTTGGAAGAAGCGGCCCGTATGGACGGTGCAAATCCCATTCAAATCTTCTTCCTCGTCGTTTTGCCAATTATTAAGCCTGGCCTCGCAGCTGCCGCGATTTTCACATTCCGCATCGCTTGGAACGAGTTCTTGCTCGGAAACGCGCTGTTGGATCGCAACACTCGTACCGTACCTGTGACCATCGTGAATTCGATCACGGAATATGACATCAACTGGGGGGTCATCATGGCCACTGGTATGCTGCTCGCGATTCCGCCGATCATATTCACATTCATTGCCTCTAAACAAATTATCACCGGCATGACTGCGGGTGCGGTTAAAGGCTGATGCTGGATTGGCTCCTCTCCACTATTGATGCCGCGCGCCCCCATGAGATTGGCTTTGCTCTCTCGTGGCACGCGCGGCTCATGGTCCTCTCTTGGGGCACGCTGACGCCTGTGGCTATTTTGATTGCTCGGTTTTACAAAATCATGCCCAATCAAGACTGGCCGCGCGAATTGGACAATACATTCTGGTGGCACGTCCATTTTTGGGGACAAATTGCGTCTTTCGCCATTGCTTGCTTCGCTCTGCTTCTTATCTTGGTCTCGGCGCATAATATTGGGGCTGCAGGACGTCATCAGTTCTTAGGCTATACTGTCATGGGCCTTGGTGCGTTGCAGCTTTTGTCAGGCTTTTTGCGTGGATCAAAAGGTGGGCCAACCGCGCCACATCCTGACGGTACGCTACGTGGCGATCACTTCGATATGACGCCGCGCCGTTTAGCTTTTGAGCTCATTCATAAGATCGTGGGCTATACAGCTCTGGGCTTGATTATTGTCACGATCGTGACTGGCCTTTGGGCGGCAAATGCGCCTATCTGGATGTGGATTTCTATAATAGGTTGGTGGGGATTTCTTGCGCTTTTTGCTGTGCGTTTGCAAACGCAACGCCGCGCCTATGACACCTACCAAGCTATTTGGGGCGATGACGCAGAGCTTCCGGGAAATATTATGCCGACACAAGGGTTTGGTATGATGCGCCCTTCAGAAGTATCGAGATTTAAAGATAAGACTTAAAGAGCAGGCCGCATGCCTGGTTAGGGAGAATAATATGTTTGGTGAATTGGACGGAACAGGTTTTGAGAGCTTAGATCCATCATTCGAAGCCTGCTTTATTGGCCATGCCCGCGTTGAGCGGCTTTGGACAGGCGCGCGTTGGTCTGAAGGCACTGCTTGGTTTCCTGCTGGACGTTATCTCGTGTGGTCTGATATCCCGAACAACCGCATGATGCGTTGGGATGAAACTGACGGCTCAGTGTCTGTCTTTCGCCAAGGCTCGAACAATTCCAACGGCAATACCGTCGACGGGCAGGGGCGCTTGGTTTCTTGTGAACACCTCACGCGGCGTGTCACGCGGACCGAACATGATGGTACTATTTCGATCATCGCAGACAGCTACCAAGGCAAACCGCTCAACTCTCCAAATGATGTGGTGGTGAAATCAGATGGATCTATTTGGTTTACGGACCCGTCCTACGGCATCATGATGGACTACGAGGGCGAGCGGGCCGAAACAGAGCAATCTGGTTGCCACGTTTACCGCGTCGATGGAACCACGGGCGAAATTACGGCTGTTGCAACGGATTTTGATAAACCAAATGGTTTGGCGTTTTCAGCAGACGAAAAAACGCTCTACGTGTCGGATACGGGCGCAACACATGCTGACAATGGCCCGAAATATATCCGCGCTTTGGAAGTGAATGCGGATGGTCAAAGTCTTGGTGCATCTCGTGTGTTTGCTGAATGCGCAAACGGGCTGTTCGATGGCTTTCGCCTTGATCGCGCCGGACGCATCTGGAGCTCCGCTGCCGACGGTGTGCATTGCATCGATGCTTCTGGCACTCTGATTGGTAAAATCCATATCCCTGAAATGGTCGGCAATCTGTGCTTCGGGGGCCCTAAACTTAATCGGCTTTTTATTGCGGGCACCAGCTCACTCTATTCGGCTTATCTGAACGTGAATGGCCTCAAGTAATCTGGGTTCTGTCAGGGAAGCTTGATGCCTATCGCGCAGGACTTCGCGAATTTAGCCTCTTGGACCTGCATTGCACTGTTCAATATGGAAACAACCAATCGGAAAATTCACACTTACATTGGGACTGTCGCATTACTCAGGCGAATTGATCAACTGTGTATCGCTGGGTTCAGAAGTTCGGACCTGAACTGACCAAAAAGACCGAGGGATATCTGCGCCGAGCCAGCCTCGATTGGCACGTCGACGAGACCTACATCCGCGTCGGCGGACGGTGGCGCTATCTATGGCGGGCCGTTGATGCGCATGGTCAGATGGTCGATTTCCGCCTGACCGCCAGGCACGATGCAAAGGCCGCCAAAGCCTTTCTCAACAATGCGATCAAACGTGTACGCCTGCACCGGCCCGTGACAATCGTGACAGACAAAGCACAGCCCTATCGCCGCGTCATTCGTGAGATCAATCACGCGGCCATGAAACGATTGCTCGGCTATCGCCAGAGCTTTCGCTCCCTGCGTTCAGCCAAAGCAACCTTGAGCGGCATCGAATCCATCAGAACAATCAGACGCGGCCATATCTACGGCAAGTAACCTGGCGTTCAGGGTGAAATCCAATTCATTTATCAGCTATTTGCAGCTGCATAATCCTGCAAAGCTGCAACGCCCCAAGGAGGCATCAGACGATTAATGCAACAGTCCCCGTTTGAAGTTGAGAAAATCCATCATCCTATTAGCTGCGTTCGGGAAGTGATTTTGCTAGACTGTCGTACCAGACACCTCAAAAAAATTTCAGAAACGTTGCGGCACTACCTTGCGCCAAGGCCCTCGCTACTGACCGAGTTGCCAGATTTGGTTGTTAAGGTGAGCGAGAAGGGTCGGTAGAGCTTCCCGTCGAATGCGCCCGCCAAGACATACGCGAACATAACGATCCTGATCGCCGACGGTCCGGAAGGCGCTTTCAGGGGCAATGCCTATCTCGTGGTTCGACATATGAGTCATCAGGGTTGCGCAAGTTACGTTTTGCGGCAGTTTGAGCCAGATGTTAAATGCGTTGGGATGTGAGTGGAACGTGGCTTCAGTGATTTCATGGGAGGCGATATCCTGACGGAGGGTGCTTTCCTTGCGGATGTAGCGACGAATTTGATCCGCAGTGCCATCCAAAACCCAACGGGTTGCCAGCGCCATACAGACTGGAGACGACATGCCAGAAAAGGCGCGAATTCCATTTTCAAGAGCGAAGCTGCCACGCGCATTAGGCGCCACCGTATAAGCAAGGCGTAAACCTGCCCCGATACATTTGGCAAGCCCACCTATGTACCACGTCAGTTCAGGAGCGCTTGTTGCCATGGGCGGCGGCGCGTCGGGCAGGACAAACCCGTAAGCGTCGTCTTCAATCAAGGGCAGATCGTGCTGCTTGATCACCTCTGCAATCTCAAGCCGACGGTGTTGGGGCACAACCATCGTGGTGGGGTTGTGCAGTGTCGGATTAAGATAGAGCGCCTTAGGAGAATGTCGGCGAATGGCATTGTCCAAGGCGTCTGGCAAAATGCCTTCCTTATCCATCGGCAACCCTATCAGAATGAGCCCCAATTGCGTGGCAATCCTCTTGAAACCGGCATAGGTAATGTCTTCGCATAAAATGCAATCGCCTGGGCGCGCAAGCACAGTGAGGATAGTCAACATTGTCGCGTGGGCCCCAGGGGTGACAGAAACGCGGTCTAGATTGGGGACCAACCCACGCATCGACAGCCAGATCGATGCGGCTTCTTTATCAACATCACCACCAATGGGAGTTTGATAACGTAGCAGATGAACAAGATCTTCGGAGACAACAGAGAGGCCAGATCGCATACGTTCAATCAGATCAGGATCGGTAGGTTCAGGGGGGGCATTCATCGTCAAATCATTGGCCATAGCGCGGCGTTCATCGCTTGCGCTATGGATGCTGTACTGGGGTAATACGAAGGTGCCGCGCCCGACATGGGATTCAACAAGTCCACGGCTGATTGCTTCGGTATAGCCCCGTGAGACGGTAGTGAAGTCAACGCCGATCAGATCTGCGAGCTTACGTTGTGCGGGCAAACGATCGCCGGGCAAAAGGACGCGATCCTTCATATCTTGTGTGATACAATCCACGATTGCCAAGTATCGTGGCTTGTTAGCGTGTTCGATTCTTTGAGGCCAGTTTTCCATCTTGCCCTTTGTGTTTTTGATAATGACGTATGATTGTATGCATATTTTGCAGTCAATATGAGTGATTGGATTTGGCCTGTAAAGCGTCAGTTTGTCTACGTACAGCTCAATTATTAATGCATATTAGGGGATTTTGCATAGGCATTAAGCAAACTCATACAATCAATACAATTGCATTGTTGGTAAAATTGTATGCATCAATGGCAGGCCGATGTTTGACCCGACTAGCCTAAGGCAACACAACTGCGAACAATAGGAGCGCGCAATGCCTAAGGTAACGACACCAGCCCACAAAGATGGAGATTTCTTTGTGGATTACGAAGAAAAAGTATTTGAAGACGTCAAAGCCGAAGAGGGCCAGAAGGCGCTTGTTACGTTCCACTCTGTGGCCTTTGAGGGGTCCATCGGTTTGGTGAATATTCTTCAGGCGATCCGCTTGCAACGCAAGGGATTCGAGACCTCTGTATTGTTGTATGGCCCAGGCGTGTCCTTAGGTGTGCAGCGCGGTTTCCCAACGTTAGGCGACGAAGCCTTTCCTGGTGCACAGAACTATTCCGCAAACTTGAAAAAGTTCATGAAAGAAGGCGGCAAGGTCTATGCGTGCCGCTTCGCGTTGCAAATGTTGATGGGCCATGGCGAACCATCTTTGCTACCTGGCATTGTGCCGATTGCACCACAAGACGTGCTGGACCTAAAGCTGCTGCACATCCGCGATGACGCAGTCATCGTAGACACCTGGACGGTTTAAACGTCAGAGTTTTTGGGGCGGCAACGGCGTCGCCCCAAAGGTCCAAGTTTCTCATTTTTCAATCAAAGCGGCCAAAATTTCGCCGCTTACCCACAAGAGATGGCCCATGTTAGATACAACCGTCAGAGCTGCCGCTGTTCAGATTGCCCCCGACCTGACGAGCCGTGCGGGTACCATTGAGCGTGTTTTGAATGCAATCGCAGAGGCCGCCGGAAAAGGCGCTGAATTGATTGTTTTCCCCGAAACCTTCGTGCCCTACTACCCATACTTTTCATTTGTTCTACCCCCAGTCCAACAGGGTCCAGAACATCTGCGCTTGTATGAAGAGGCGGTCGTTGTCCCATCGCCCGAAACCCAAGCGGTTGCGGATGCCGCACGAAAGCACGGTGCAGTTGTTGTTTTGGGGGTGAACGAGCGGGACAACGGATCGTTGTTTAACACGCAGTTGATTTTTGATGCAGATGGATCGCTGGCACTCAAACGCCGCAAGATCACGCCGACCTATCATGAGCGGATGATTTGGGGGCAAGGTGATGGTGCTGGCCTAAAAGTCGTCGACACCAAAGTCGGCCGAATTGGCGCTTTGGCCTGTTGGGAGCATTATAACCCGCTGGCACGCTATGCTTTGATGTCACAGCATGAAGAGATTCACGTCAGCCATTTTCCCGGCAGTTTGGTGGGACCTATTTTTGCTGAACAAATCGAGGTGACCATGCGCCACCATGCGCTCGAAGCGGGTGCGTTTGTTGTGAATGCAACGGGCTGGTTGACGCCTGACCAAATCGACAGCATTTCCGATGATCCCAAGCTACAAAAAGGGCTGCAGGGTGGGTGCATGACTTGCATCATTTCTCCAGAGGGGCGTCATGTTGTGCCGCCGTTGACCGAGGGTGAAGGGATTTTAATCGCAGACCTCGACATGCGACTGATGACCAAACGCAAACGTATGATGGACAGTGTCGGGCATTATGCCCGTCCAGAGTTGTTGCACCTTGTCCATGATGCACGCAGCGCGCACCCCGTCCACCGCATTGAAGATCCCCAAGACCTAAACGCCACCCCAGATTTGGAGGCGGAAAATGTCGCAAGCTGATCTCATCAACGAATTACAAACACATGGCATGCGATTGGTCGACCCGACCGCAGGCATGGAAAGTCGTAGGGGCGGTGCTGGCCCAACGGACCACAAGGCGATCACCCTCGGAGATGCCACGGTGATGGTGCCGGTTCACACGGCTCCGGCCTTTGATAGCCCGTATTTGGTACAGGCGCCGGACGCTGACGGGTTTGCCCAAGTGAGCAAACAGGGCGAACCGTTGGCCAAAATCCGATTTCCGAACCGGCCAAAGTTCTACGATCTGAAAACCAAAGACGGGGTGGAATACAGCAAGATCGCGACACTACATTCAAAGGATGTTTTGGCCACAACGGTTTTGCAGACGTGTATCCGCTATGAAAGTCGCAAGAAGACCTGTCAATTCTGCTCTATCGGCCAATCCTTGGCCGCGGGGCGCACCATTGCACACAAAACGCCGCAACAGTTGGCCGAGGTCGCCAAGGCAGCGGTTGAATTAGACGGCGTGAAGCATATGGTCATGACCACCGGCACGCCGGCCGGAAAAGACAGGGGCGCGTCGGTGATGGTCGACAGTGCGTTGGCGATCAAGGCCGCAGTGGATCTGCCGATACAGGGCCAGTGCGAGCCACCCGAAGACAACATTTGGCATGAACGGATGTTCGATGCGGGCATCGATAGTTTGGGCATGCACCTAGAGGCGGTGACCCCAGAGGTGCGCGCACGGGTGATGCCAGGCAAAGCGCAGGTAAGCCTTGAGAAGTATTTCGATAGTTTTCAGGCCGCTGTAAAACTCTTTGGTCGGGGGCAGGTGTCGACCTATATTTTGGCCGGTTTGGGTGACACTCCCGAAGCGATTTTGAAGACCTCGCAAGAGCTGTGCAAAATTGGCGTGTACCCCTTCGTGGTGCCTTTCGTGCCCGTGTCTGGCACGCCAATGGAAAGCCACCCCGCGCCAGACGCAGATTTCATGGCACGTATTTTAAAACCTTTGTCAGGCATGATCTTGCGCGCAGGCATGAGTGCGGAAAGTGCGAAAGCCGGCTGCGCTAAATGCGGCGCTTGTTCCGCTCTGTCAGTTTACGAAAAGCTGAGGGTATCATGAGTTTTCAAAATCCCCGCGGTTTTCTATCACCCGATTTCATTATCCGTGCGGCGGCTCAGCCATGGGAACTGGATGGCGTCGAAGCCCTGCGTCATCAGGTTTTCGTGGATGAACAAGGTATTTTTAAAGAGCACGATCGCGACGAAATAGATTCAATCGCGATCCCGCTGGCAGCCATCAGCACAATCGCATCAGAGGCCGATCAAGTGGTCGGAACAGTGCGCATTCATGAGGAGGCGCCGCGTTTGTGGCGTGGATCGCGCTTGGCTGTGGCCCAAAGTCATCGGCGGATGGGGCGTCTTGGCGCTGAGCTGATCCGATTGGCCGTTTGCACAGCGCATGGGCGCGGATGTGATCGCTT
Organism: Pseudoruegeria sp.; assembly: GCA_039972875.1. Lineage (GTDB taxonomy): Bacteria > Pseudomonadota > Alphaproteobacteria > Rhodobacterales > Rhodobacteraceae > Pseudoruegeria. The sequence continues at coordinate 29,792 of JBDWMA010000013.1, read as the reverse complement.
CTTAGCGCAAGTTCAGTTGCAGAACGTCCCCCTCTTTAAACGCCTGCATTGGGCGCCTTTACGGGAGATTGAAGTGCATGGTGTGCGTCACATGGAGATGGAAGCAGACCTAGAGGCCTATCCCGCGATCCCCGATCCCTTCGTTGGCTGGAAATCCTTGTCTCCTCGCCGGAGGCGTGCAGCATGACGCAGCAAAGTTCGCTACGTCAAATCGTACGCACATTGCGAGATCACCCGTCGATCCGCAGTAAACTCGATATCGCACAAAGCACTGCGACACTTGGATTGACGTCAAACAGCACTGGCCAACCCGGTGACGATTGTGCGGTTTTGCCGGCGCAAGATGGATACGAGCTGTTCGCCTGCGAAGGGTTTATCAACGCTTTCTTGCAAGCTGATCCATGGTTCGCAGGCTGGTGCAGCGTGATGGTGAACATTTCTGATATTTTGTCGATGGGGGGGCGTCCAAAGGCGGTCACAAATGCGATTTGGGCCCCAAGTGCTGAACAAGCGCAACCCGTTCTGGCAGGGATGAAAGCCGCATCATTGGCTTACGATGTCCCAATCGTGGGCGGGCACACCAACCTGCACACGGACGAGTTGCAGCTGTCGGTATCTATTTTGGGCCATGCTAAGCACGTGATTTCTAGCTTCACGGCCAAACCGGGTGATGTTTTGATCTGTGCAATGGATTTGCGCGGCTGCTACCGAGAGCCATACGACAATTGGAATGCCGCGCTGACCTCATCCCCCCAGACTTTGCGCGCAACAATGAAAATCCTCCCCGAACTGGCTGAGGCAGGCTTTGCGCTTTCGGGCAAAGACATTAGCCAAGGCGGGATCGTTGGAACGGCGCTTATGCTCGCCGAGGCCTCTGGCGTTGGCATCGACATTCAGGTCGATGCACTGCCGCGTCCGGCGGCGGTCCCATTGGATCGTTGGCTGCGCAGCTTTCCCAGCTTTGGGTTTTTACTCAGCGCGCGCACTGACGATGCCGATGAGATTTGCGCAGCCTTTGCAGCACAGGGGGTGTCCGCTGCGGTGTGCGGCGACATCACGGACGGCAGCGCCGTACAGCTGTGTGGGCGCAAAAGTTCGGCTGTGTTTTGGGATTATGAACGCACGCCTTATCTGAATCTAACAGCAAAAGTGACCCAACATGCCTGAAACACGTTTCACCATTCAATGGCCCGATGGTCAGACCGAAGAATGCTATTCGCCCTCAACGGTTGTGCGAGAGTTTCTGACTGTTGGTGCCACATATACACTTGAGGACTTTTTGGAGCGTAGCCGGATTGCATTGGAAAAAGCCAGCCTGCGGGTCGAGGCCAAATTCGGGTATCGCTGCACAAGCGCGGATGCGCAATTGGACAAAATTGAACGCGCTGCACGTGCGTTTTCTAAGGCAGCAGACGTGACCTGCTTGTCGATTACTTAAGGACTAAAATCATGACCCATCGTGAACATAAATCTGTCGTCGTTGTCGGCGGCGGTCAGGCCGGGCTTTCTGTAAGCTATTACCTAACAATAGAAAATCTGGATCATGTTGTTTTGGAACAACATCAAAAGTTCCATTCGTGGCGCGTGAACCGGTGGGACACGTTTTGTCTTGTTACGCCAAATTGGCAATGTCGGTTGCCTGATTTCCCCTACGCGGATGATGACCCCTATGGGTTTATGGTGAAAGATGAAATCACCGATTATCTGGACGCCTTCGCACAGACGTTTGAGCCGCCTATCGTGGAAAATTGCGAAGTGACACGGATCAAAAAACGCCCGAGTGGCGGGTATCTAGTCGACAGTAGTCAGGGCAATTTTTCCACCGATCAAGTGGTGATTGCCACAGGTGGATATGACAATCCGATCGTCCCGCCATATGCAAAAAATCTCGACCCGTCGATCATGCAAATGCATTCGGTTGATTACCGTCGTCCGAGCCAGATGCCCGAAGGGGCGACATTGGTTGTTGGCACAGGACAATCAGGGGTGCAGTTGATGGAAGACATGCACTTAGAGGGGCGCGATGTCCATTTAGCCGTAGGCCCCGCGCCACGTTCGCCTCGGTTATACCGGGGACGAGATGCGACCGAATGGATGCATGATTTAGGACATTACGACATCACTATCGACAAACATCCGAACCCTGAACAAGCCGTGACAAAGACCAATCATTACATGACTGGACGAGATGGCGGGCATGAAATCGATTTGCGGAAATTTGCCAACGATGGTGTGTCTTTGTATGGGTCTGTCAGCGGCATGGAAGGGAGCACGCTCCAGTTTTTGCCAGATCTGGAACAGAACCTTGATGACGCTGATGCCAGTTATCTTGGCATTCGTACGACCATTGATGATTACATAGCGAAGAATAATATCGATGCCCCGATCGAGCCGGATTTTGAAAAAGTATGGCGCCCTGAAAAGGAAGTAACGGAAATTGATTGCAAAGCGCTTGGTATCACGTCGATCCTTTGGGCGATAGGGTTTCGCCCGAACTATGGTTGGGTCGAGGTTGATGTTTTCGACGATCTTGGACGGCCTGTTTACAAACGCGGGGTATGCGATGAGGAGGGATTTTATTTCATTGGATTGGGGTGGCTGAACACATGGGGGTCAGGACGGTTCCTGGGAATTGATGAAGATTCCCGTTATCTGGTTGATGTCATTGCGGGACGGCAAAAAACTATGGTGCGTGTGGCCTCGTGACAGCACTGAAGGAAAAGATATCAAAACAAGTTGGTCGCTGCGTGATCCAAAATGTTGGTATGACACAGCTTGGGTTTCGTGGGCTCGCAGAAGAATGGTGGCTTCGGCATCTGGGCGACGTTCACTGGCAGCTCATTGCCGATTCCGTTGGCCAGAACACTACAGTGTTTAAAGATCGCGAAGGGCGGCAAGTATATGCAGCCTTTTGCGCGACTGAGTTTGATCAACCCAATCCTGATCATGTTGATTTGGGAGATACATTGACGGTGAAGTCAACCCTTTGGTCCGCTGGTCGTAGCCGTCTTCAATCCATCCATGCCCTTATGTTGGGTGATGTGATTGTTGCGCGCTTTCGGCTGATATCCACATTCGTGTGCCACGCTGAAAACGGCGTGAATGCCAGCATTAGCCGGACAATGCCCTATCTGGTTCCGGTCCTTGATCCCGCGCCTGATGAATTCGCTATACAGACAAGCACCGCAGCCCGCGCCAACCGCAGCCAAAAGGGCATGTCTGACGAAAAGGTCTTAATTCGTCCCTGTGTCGGGACAGATTTCAACGCAGTGGGCCTATTGTATTTCCCCAGCTTCACACGCTTCTTTGATCAAACTGAACGTGGGTTGCGTCCTCTCCAGGAATGGTCGCCCGTGCGGCGGCGACGTGTGCTTTATTTCCGTAACATCGAGCGCGGAGAGGAGATCTTTGGCACGCCGGCAGTTGGTGAGAGTGATGGGGCTGAGCTTTGGAGTGTTCGCGCAGGCCAGAAAAAAGTCAAAAAAATTTCTCACTGCGCATTGCAACGATTTTGACAGTCCATCGCGGTTGAAGTGGTTTTGCTTCTCACGGTATTTTTGCGGCTGAGATTAGGTGTCATCCGATTGGTTCTTTGCCGCCTTTTAGGTTCGCTGTGTTTCAAAGAATGCGTCCTGCAATGCGCGCACATAAACGCCCCCCCCGCTTGAGCGACTGCCAAAGCCTTTCAACAAGGGTATAGTCGAAGTATCTGTCGCGGCTATCCATTGATGTCTTGACGTCAGCATTGATCAGCGTGGTTATCCAGTTTGAACCTGCGAACTGCGATCCCCGTTCTGTATTCATGATGCGAGGCTGCCGGATTTTTGCAGTTAAACCTTCAACTTCAGCCTCCTTATCCTCAGTCCTCCGCAGCTTAATCGGACAACACATCGGTTAGGCCGTCTTGTTAGCGCGCAGCACTTTGAATGCTAGGGTAGCTTTAAACTTAGCTAAAAAAAACACGTCTCTTCGCCAATTGCGTATCATGTCGCCATGGTTGGATACATCTTAGCACGCAGGCCCGTTAGTACGCTGGCTAGTTTTTCCCGGTTCACTTTTTATGCTGTAATGGGCCTCTTTCTGAGAGCTTGAAAAACTGGAATATAGCGAGAATTACATATACTGTGATCGGCATCAAAAGCGAGTTTTTGGCAGCTTTGTGGTAGGCATCCTGATCCGTTTCCGATCCTAAGCTTAAAAAGAAAATCTGACTGATCAAGGCAATGCCAAGCACGGCTCCGACTTTTAGAAAGGCCTGAAGTACACACGAACCAGCCCCTGCGTCTGAGTCAGGAACATGGGAGAGGACGTTTTGAAAGAGTGCTACTGCGGCTGATCCCATGCCTGCACCAATCAAAAATAATGAAAGTTGAATGTGATCCCCCGAAATTTCCGGAGTGGCATTCGCAAGGATCGAACGTAGCCATACCATGCCGATGACAAGAACATGGCCTCCGCACAAATACGCAGTTCAAGCCAACGCGTCCCAAATCGGCCAGCAATAACGGAGGCGGCCACTACACTGATAGGGTGAGCAACAATGGCGAGACCGGCCTCTCCGGCTGTCAATTTCAAACCCGATTGTAGGAAAATCGACAGGACGAGAACCACCCCGGCAATGCCGGAAAAAACAGAGTGATTGCAGCCAATCCGGTCAAAATAAGCACTATTGCGCAACAAGTTCATCGGCAATGTCTGAGCACCGCCTAGGGTTTCGCGACGGTGCTGCAACCAAATGAAGGTAGCGCCAGTGACAATGGAGGCTCCGATCATAAAGAATATCCACCGAGGCCAACCAAGCACGGGCCGTTCAATCAGCGGGTAAGTTAGCAAGATGACTGTCAGTGCGAATATGCCGGCACCTGCCCAATCGGTTTGCCTCGTCTCTTCAGAGCGGACTTTAGGTAAGAAAGCAAAAGCACCCAAAAGCGCGGTCAAACCAATAGGAACGTTTATTAGAAAAACAGCCCGCCAACCTAACCCTTTACGTTGTAGGGGAAATTACATAAATAATGGCAAGAACTTGTGGTAGCGTCATAGCAGCAGCAAAACTTTAAAAGCGCGTGCAATGATGAGAGTTTCAGCATTGGGCGCACACCCGCAAGCGATAGAAAAAGCCACAAATGCCCCAAGACCCCACTTGAACATCCGGTCTCGCCCAAACACGTCACCAAAACGGCCGAAGGACAGAAGCCCCGCCGCGAATGCGAGAATGTAAACGGCCATGACCTATTGACGCTGAGTTGAACTAGCATCCACATCATTTTGAACTGTTGGCAACGGAAGATTTACAATCAACCCGTCCAGATGATTTATGAATGCGTTAAATAGCGATCTCGCTGCAACTAACCAGCGTTGGCTTGATTTCGAATGATACAATTCCATGGACTTGCGAGGAGACCTTTAAAAGGAAAGAACACGCCCCAGCACTGGGGCGCCGGCAATCAACTTGCCAGTGCGATGCAGTCTTTGCCTGCAGGAATACGTAGTCGGCTTTCATCATCATTCACGGCGTTCCAGATTGCCTGAACGACGTCGTCTGAATATGTGAATTCTTTGCCAGATGCGTCACGGAACGCTCCCATGACTTGACCGACAAAGGCTTGGTAGTCTTCTGGAGTATCGTTGCTTTGCGACATGAGCCCCATGGCGGTTTTGCCAAAATTTGTCGTCGGTGCCTGTCCGGACAAAACGATATGGGTGCGAATCCCGAGCGGCGCCAATTCCAATGCCAAACACTCGGTGTAGGCGTTAATCGCGGCTTTGCTCGCCGTATAGACAGATGCGAGCGGAAGTGGCTTGAGAGTTACGCTGGATGTGACGTTGACAATGACACCAGACCCTGCAGCGCGCATTTGCGGCAAAACTGCACGCACCATTGCCATCGTGCCAAATGTATTGGTTTCGAAGATGCGGCGCAGATGCTCTTCTGATGTTCCTTCGAACGGTGAAAGCCACCCAACACCCGCATTATTCACCAATGCGTCGATTGGGCCGGCTGCGTCTACCGCGGCGATAATGCTTTCGCTATTTGACACGTCCAGCGGCAAGATTCGCACATGATCAGATGCAGGCAACAGCGTTTCATCTGGATTGCGCATTGTCGCGATCACAGACCAACCCTTGTCAAGGAAGTGGCGTGCTGTTTCCAAACCAAATCCAGAAGAACATCCCGTGATTAATACAGTCTTCATACTACTATCTCCTAAGTTTCTGTGTACTTAAGATAGGTCAAAGTATCAGGACTTTATATCACCATAAATCCAGATTTGATTATCAATAGTCCAAATTATATGATCTCTATACGGAGAATTTTGATCCCCTCTTGTTTGTCGAAGGCTTCAATTCATGAGTAGAATGGCGGATCATACATTTGACGACTGCGCCCACCCGACACCAATTGACAAGTGCGTGACGGCTCAGACGAAAACCCTGCACTGGCTGCCCAAGAGCCTGCATTCTTCATTTGGGGGGTAACTTGTAATTTTGCCGGTAGCACAATGAGAATGCCCCCTTCATTATCGCCGACAGACCAACACGCGTTACAGTAATGTCCGCGAGGCTTGATCAACGATAATGATCGGTGAGCCCTGTCGCCACGATCACAAAATGGACGGCTCCAGACAGGGTGATGAGGATTGGGTCCGCCGCGCGAATGACGCAATCGGCGCCCTCGCTCACCAAATCTACCGACCGCTCTGTCTGTCCAAGTTGCAAAGTTTTCTTCGGATATCGTGAGAGAAGTGACGGCAGGTGCGGCAGATAAAAATTTGCGTCCGAGTGTCTGGAGCGTCACTGCGCAACAGGCCAGACGACGACCCGCGAAGGCACTCATTCTTTCATGGTGAGATCACACCTACAGCATTTGATTTGGCATAGCGAGCTGGCGGGAAACCAACGTAACGTGCAAATGCTGTACTGAATGCGCTGGATGATCCGTATCCTATTTTCGCTGCCACATCAGCGATACTGTACTTGTCTGCGCGGAGCATGTGTTTTGCCAATGTCATGCGCCAACCCATCACGTATCCCATCGGGGTTTGACCCATAATCAGGTCAAAACGCGAAAAGAATGCCGAGCGCGACAAACCAGCCTCTTTTGCCAGTTCCTGGACAGACCAGTTGTGGGCCGGGGCTGCATGAATTGCCCGCAAAGAGGGACCGATCCGCATATCAGCTAGCCCGCGCAAGAGGCCCACAGTCGTGTCGGGGTCAGAGCCGGTTCGAAAGGCTTCGATCAACAGAACTTTCAACAAGTGTTCGACAATCACATCCCGCGCCGGGCGGTTCGCGCGTGCCTCATCGCGAACAAGCCCCCCCAATGCGGCCAGACGCCCTTCGCCACGCACCACAATTAAATCCGGTAGTAGTGAGACCAACAGTTCGGCATCTGGGCTGGCAAAGGTGCAGTGTCCTATAAGTTGTTGCACGTCAGGCGTAGCATCTGGCGGTCCAATTCTGAAAATCCCGTCCTCGCCTTCCACTGGATGGCTGAGCAGGTCGCTTGATGGTTCTGGGTCCATGCTGGAAAAGGTAAACGCTTTAACGGCGGGGATCAGAACAAAATCTCCAACACTCAGCTCAACGGACTCCTTGCCGGGAACTTCCAGAAGGGTGCGGCCGGACAGAACGGACGAATAGAACGTTTCATTGACATCGTCTCTGCATACTCGAAAAGGCCCCGATGCGTGGGAAAGTTTCGAGTGAGATGCTTTCGGATGTAGAAGGGAGATGATTTCAGAAAAAGGGTCGGTCAAGAAATTATACTTTCGATAACAATATTTGGATTTCTAGTTATGTAAAATCCTGAAGTGTTTGTCTACATTGGAGCGACCACGAAAAAATGGCGGCTCCGTTATGAATGCAGTACGGATCACAGGATGCTCATCTGGCTTTGGTTTGGACACTGCCCGCTATTTTCCAGAGAAGGGATGGCCTGTTGTAGCGGCAATGCGGACCTTCCTGCGCAGAGGGTATAGATAACCCGTTTCAGCCGCCCAACGATATACTAATGCAGCTTCGGATATTGCAAAAGGTGTATCTCGGCGGATCAACCACAGAGATTGATACGGCCGTGAATGAAATCGCGAAAGCACGGCGCATGGTGATGATAAAACGCAAGAGCGAATGTGTATGGCCGAAGGTATCTAATCAGCCTAGAGGTGTTTAACAGATCACCCGCTAGGCGATGTTCGCGCTTTGTTTAAAATCCGTATTTCGCGTCATGATTGTGCTGGCGTGAGTGCAATTTGACACAGCAGACCTTAGACTTGGAGAGGGCCTACGTCCGCTGTGTGGGACTTTGTTACCATTCACTACGAGTGTCCGAAAGACCGCTATTCAAAGTTGCAGGCAAAGGAACTACTATTTTTCCAACCGCATTTTGAGGTGGATCACAATGTCATTGCGACCGATAGGGCAACTCTTCGCGGCGGGATTTGCTCTGATTGAGGCGGTAGCTTTCGCCATTCATCTCAAGGATTTTTACGTGGTGCGTCAGCCTGTCGAGTAGCGCTCCGGTCAAGCGTTCTGATCCGAAGGTTTCCGTCCAATCTTCGAATGGTAGGTTGCTTGTGATGAGGGTTGATCCCCGTTCGTAACGCCGTGAGATCAGCTCAAACGGAAGTTCAGCTCCGGTTTTGCTGAGCGGCAAAAGGCCAAATTCATCGATGTTCACCAGTTTGACCTTTGCGAGTTGGCGTTGCAATCGCAGCAGGCGCTTCTCATCTCTGGCCTCCATCAGTTCATGCACGAGAGACGCGGCCGTGACGAAGCTGACGGGCATACCTTTTTGACAGGCAACCAGGCTCAGACCGAGGGCGACGTGGGTCTTTCCCGAGCCCAGAGCACGCTTCCGGCCACTTCTACGCCGCACTTGCAGCTTCTTTAGCTTGCCGTTCTCATCAGACGATTCCATGCCGCCGACATACATCAACGGTCTTCTTACCAGCTTCATGCTCTTTGATCATCGCTATGATCTGTTCGTCCGTGAATCGTGCCTTCATTTGTCCGTTCTTTTGTTGGGCGGACTCTACACAAATCTGGAGGAGTTTTAGGGGCTCAGGTCAGTACGCCATTGGCTTGCGCGTGCCCAACGCGCGCTTCCTGACGCCCCTTCAGCGCACCCGAAGCTTAACTTCGGTATAAAGACCGACCAATTGTGTCCACTTAGACAAACACGAAATCACTCTCCACAAAGTTTGCTCGTTGGCAGTTCAGCCCCGACACCTCAATCACCTCATTGCTGAATGAGACTTCCAGCTTCGAGCCATTGTCTGTGAAGCTCAGTTGGGACAGTTGTGTTACACCCCAAGCAGACACAATGGTTGGAAAGTTTTTGCGCAATCTGCGATTCCCGATTGGATATCAGGACTCAAGCTTTTGGTACTGTGACCTCCAAGCCGTCAAAGTCCGTCCCGAGCAAGACTTGACAGGAAAGGCGCGACGTGGCGGTGACGTTGGCGATACTGTCCAACACGTCTTCTTCGAAATCCTCGGCGGGGCCGACCAGATCATGCCATTTTTCGCAGATCTTTACATGGCAGGTGCCACAAATCGCGCCGCCACCGCATTCGGCGATCACATCTGACACGTCATTGGCGATGGCGACCTCCATCAGGGATTGCCCGGGAAGGGCGTCGACGGTTTTGGTGTCGTGATCTTGCATTTTGAAGGTGATTTTCATGTCAGGCCTGCGTGTTGGTTAAGCTTGCGGAGCAAGGCGGGGGAAGATGTTGAATGTTGGAACACGACCCGTTCGTCAGGCGCGGCGATGGCATGGACGGCTTGGGCCATCATTGAGGCCTCGTGAAAGCCTGAGAGGATCAGTTTGAGCTTGCCCGGATAAAGGGCAATGTCCCCGATGGCGAAAATACCTTGCTTCGAGGTTTCGAGGGTTTCGGGATCAACGCAAATGCGCGCGCCCTCCATCGTGAGGCCCCAGTTGGCAAGCGGGCCGGGGGCATTCGTCAGCCCGAAGAAGGGCAAAACGCGGCTTGCCGCAAGATCGACGTCACCGTCTGAGGTTTTGACTGTCAGCGAGTTGACCTGTGGCGCGGGGCCATTCAGGGCAGTCGCCTGCCCGATCACAATAGAAAGTGCGCCAGTGGCGGCGGCTTGCTCCATGCGAACCAAGGCCTCGGGGGCGGCGCGAAATTTGGGGCGGCGGTGTACGATGGTCACGGATTTTGCCACATCGGTAAGGGTCAGTGCCCAATCCACGGCGGAATCCCCCCCTCCCAGAATGACGACATCTTCGCCCGCGTAATCGCCCGTTTTGCGCACCGCATATTGGACACCCGCGCCCTCAAACAGGGCGACGTTTTCGATCGGTGGGCGTTTGGGCACAAAGGCGCCACCCCCTGCGGCAATTACGACGGCGGCGGTCCGAATGCGAGTGCCTGTATCGGTGGTGAGGATAAAATCACCATCGATTTGGCGATCGATCTGCTGCATGGCCTCACCCAAATGAAGGGTCGGCGCAAAGGGGGCCGCTTGCTCCATCAACCGGTCGGTCAGGTCCTGCCCGCTGATTTTGCTGAAGGCGGGAATATCGTGGATCGGCTTTTCGGGATAAAGCTCGGCGCATTGCCCGCCGACCTGCGTCAGCATATCGACGATGTGACACTCAAGGTTCAGCATCCCCAACTGAAACGCCGCGAACAGCCCGACCGGACCCGCGCCGATGATGACAGCATCTGTTTTATGGGGGTCTTGCATCGCTTAGCTCGCGGGCTTTTTGATGCCGGGGTAGAGGTAGACTTTGTCATCGGCGTAATCGAAATCGGGATCATCCCAAGCAACCATTTTCCCCGGGTTCAGCAGCCCCTTTGGGTCGGTTTCTTTCTTGAAGGCCAGCTGTAGCGCGTCGGTCTGTTTCATCCCGCCCTCTTCAAGGGTGTAGCGATGCGGATTGAACACAGGCACGCCCGCATCATCATGCTGACGCATGATTTCATTCAGGCGGTTATCGCTGGTATAGCGCACCATGGAGAGGCCAAAACAGGTAACATTGCCGTCAAACCGTAGGAATTCAAGGTGGTGGGGCACTTCGTCGCCGAACATCTCAAAGGTCTTTTCCACCAGCTCGATCTGGTTGGGATAGGGGTAGAGCGACTGGATATAGGTCATCCCCGGTGCGACTTTCATCGCACGCAATGTTGTGTGGTTCCAGCTGAGCTCAAACACGGGGGGGACGCCTTTCAGGTCCTCGACCTCGTCGCTGCGGAACGCAATTTCAGCGGGGTAATGGGCCGTGAACGCCAGCAGGGGCATCATCCCGTGAGGCGCGGCCATCAGCAAGACAACATGTTTGCCTTCGGTCATGAATTTCTGGTGCCGTTTGAACGTTTGAAACGGGATCGGCGCGGCAATCACAGAGATCAGCTTTGTCAGGATACCATCCTGTGAACCGAGATCATTGGCGTATTTGGTCGCCTCGATGAAATCATCGAATTCGACGATCATATCGACCCAATCATAAGACGTGGTCAGCGGCATTTCGACCTCTGTGATGATGCCATTGGTGCCATAGGCATGGGCCACCTTTTGCAGATCATCACCATGCAGGTCGATCACGCGGGGCTCTGCTTCCATTGTGATAACGCGTAGACGGATGATGTTGCCTGGATCACGCAAGCCGCCCCATTGGATCGACCCGATGCCAGATGATCCCCCCGCAACAAAACCGCCGATGGTGGCGGTATGGGAGGTCGAGGGGTGCATGCGCAATTCCTGCATGGAATGAGCGCGGGTGGCTTTGTCGATGTCAGAGATAATTGCTCCCGCTTGGACGATCACACGACCCGGTGCGATTTCGCGGATCTCTGTCAGGGCCGAAAGATCGAGGACAACACCGCCCGACAGCGGCATGGCCTGTCCGTAATTTCCCGTACCGCCGCCGCGCACCGTGACGGGCACGTCATGGGCGAAACAGGCGCGGATGGTTTTCAAAACATCCTCTTCATTTTGCGGCACAACCACCAGATCAGCAATCACATGATCCAGTTCCGGTTTCAAAATGGGCGAGAAATAAAAGGCATCGCGGCTTTTGAGACGGACGAGATTGGGGCTGTCGATAATTTTCAACCCGTTGAGGTCGGCCTTTAGGGATTCAATGTTCATGGGATGGCTCCATCAGTGGGTCGAGTTCGCTGTAATCGGGAAGGGTGGTGTCTATCTGCTCACCGCCGCGTAGGACCATCCTGTCGCTTTGCGGGCGCGACAAAAGTTCGGTCCAGCTACGGGCGCGGAACGCGATCATGTCGGCGGGTTGACCTGTGGTGATTTTAGGCGCGGTGATTCCCATGATCTGCGCAGGGGCATTCACGATGGCCCCGGGCCAGTCGCTGACGGGGTGATCCAGATGCAGGATGCGGGTGGCCATGCGGTAGACTTCGATCATGTCGAGATCTCCGTAGGCGTAAAACGGATCGCGCGTGTTATCTGATGCAATCGCCACATTGATCCCGCGCGCGCGCATTTCATGAACAAGCGTTACGCCACGCCAACGCGGTGTCGTTCCGTCCTGTCTGCGATCCTGAAGATAAAGATTGCACATGGGCAGCGTCGTGATCGACATGCCGGCTTTGGCGACCAGATCAAGGGTGCGATGGGCCGCATCTTCGGGCTGACGGGCGATTGAACAACAATGGCCAACGTTGATGCGCCCCTTGAAATCGTGGCGCAACGCGGCCTGTGCAATCAGGTGTAAGGAAATGGCATCCGGGTCGCCGGTTTCATCGGTATGAAAATCGAGGTCAAGGCTGTATTCTTTGGCTCTGAAAAAGATCCGGTCTATCAACTGTTCAATGTCTGGGACCATATATGTAACCGCGCCCAGAACACCGCCCGCCGCCTGGACCCGCTTTGCGAGCGCGTTAAATTCTTCCGCGTCGCGCAAGGCGTCAATGCCAACCAGACAGACGCCCTGTAGGGCAATCCGCCCCGCCCATTTGTCCCGCATGTGTTCAAAAACGGGCCATGAAATTGCGGCTTGGGGCACCTGTGAATCGATATGCGTGCGCAGGGCGCTGGTGCCGTGAGCATAAGCGCAGCGTAGTGCGAAATCCATCCGCGTTGTCAGATCGTCCGCGGACCAATTGGCGGCTGTATCTGTTGCTACGGCGTCCAGTGCGCCCGCGAAACTGCCATCGGGGTTTGGGTGCCGCCTCCAGATGTGCCCCTTGTCCAGGTGGGTGTGACAATCGACAAAAGTGGGGGTGATAATGCGTCCCGCCAAGTCAGTTGAAGGCAGGTCAGTTGCGTGGCCGTTAATAGGCACACCAACATCCGTCAGATCCGCGATTTCGCCATCGCGCAGGGTGATGTTAGCGCGGTGAAACCCACCGTCGTCTGCCACGCCAATAGGGTGCGCCAGATGGCAAGCGTGAACCCGTGCATTGGTTAACGTTATCTGCGTCATAGGCACGCCTCTTGGGGTGAAAAAATGTCATCAGGGTTGGTTCGGATTATATCTTGCAAAAGATCACCAAACCCCTTGGCAGCCCAAGCCGCGCTCGCAGCGCCCTTCTGTGCGGTGGAGATAGCGGCATTGCCGATGGCCCCTGACGGATGCAGATCAGAAGCGATCCAGCCAAACCCGTGGGGGCCAATGGCGTTGAGATAGGTATTGCTCTGGGTGATCTTCACGTTCTTCGACGTGAAATTTTCAGCCTGTGTCATATCAACCAGATCGGGACGGAAATGCAGCATCAGGGAGGTTTCGACATCTCCGCCGTGGATGCCGTGGCGCAGTTCGTCTTCGTCAAAAAGCCCATCGGGGTGCCCAAACCGCAGCCAGCTGGTTTTGGCGACAAACATACCGTGCTGAACGCGAAGATTGCGGGCGATAATGCCCATGACTTCCTCGTTTCCGCCGTGGGAATTCATGATGATCAGCTTGCGGATACCTGTGCGCGCAACCGCCTGGCCAATAGCCGTCCACGTATCAATAAGCGCCCCCGCATCAAGGCTAAGCGTGCCGGGTGCAAATAAGTGTTCGTCAGATTTACCCACTCGCTGGATCGGTAAAACGCGCAGGTCTGCATCAGCCGGCAAGTCTTGCGCGATGGTGTCGATCATCCCTTTCGTTAAGACCGTATCCGTGGATAGAGGCAGATGTGGGCCATGTTGTTCGGTCGCTGCGATGGGCAGCATTGCAATTGTTTTTCCGGGGTCGATCGTGTCGAAATCACGGGAGCAAAATTCATCCCACCAGATGCGGCGAAAAGTCATGCCGGCACCTGCTGGGCTGCGACGATTTCCACTTCGACCTTGAATTCTGGGCGGGTAAAACCGCCAACAATCATCAGCGTTGATGCCGGGGGAGGGTCACTAAAAACTGCGTCGCGGGCGTTCATATAAGGGGTCATATGGGCACGATCCGTGACGTAGGCGTTTACACGGACAACGTCATCAAACGCCATGTCCGCCGCCGCTAAAATTTTGCGTGCATTTTCAAAACACAGGGCGGCTTGGGCCATTGCATCTTCGGGAATGTGGCCCGTTTCGTCCATACCAAGCTGGCCCGAGCACCATACCCAGCGGGGGGGGGGCGGGACCTCGACCCCGTGGGAATATCGGGCGAACGGGGCAGGTAGGTTGGCAGGTGTCAGGGCTTTGCGCATATGTTGCCTCCGGTTTCGGTACTGCTGCAGCTAACACATCCATCCAAGGTCGCGAAACAAACCGTGTGTTATAACGGGTATGGCATTTGGCTTATGCTGTTGGTCGCAACGCGGCCTTTGCGACGCGCCGCACAAGGGTGCGCAACCAATGCCCGAACGGTGAATGATGGGATTTTTCATGCCAGAAGAGCCACGCGCTCATCTGGCCGAGTTCCGGTGGGGCTTCCAGAACGGTCACCGGTAGGGTGGCGGCCATTTCTTCGGCAAAGGGCCGTGCGGTGGTCAAAACGAGGTTGGACTGCGGCACGATCTGGCGGGCCAATGCGAATTCCGGAACGGTGGCGATCACATTACGCGACTTGCCCAGTTCAAGAAGCTGACCATCAATCGGTGTGCCCGCAACGACCGCCGCGGCGCTCGGAGATATGTGATCCAACGTTAGGTATTCATCCAGAGTCAGTTGATTTTGATCCGCATGGGAATGGTTGCTGGCAACGACGCAGGCGATGTCACATTCTATCAACGGGGCAAATCGCAGATTAGGGTAGGGGTCTTGCCTGCTTGAAATCACGAGGTCGATGTCGCCGTCGTGCAGTTGTAGTTTGATTTGTTCAGGCGTGCCGGGCTGGATGATTTCCACACGTGCGTGCGGCGACGCGGCATTGATTGCCTGTATCAATGGCGGAATCAAAAGTGACCCGAGTCCGAAATATGCAACGATGCGGATTGTTCGATCGGTTGTAGACGGATCAAATTCACCGGGTGGAGCAAGCAACTGGTCAATGTCTGTCAAAATACGATCGACCGTCGCAGAAATATCGCGCCCCCGATCCGTGCAGACCATCCCCCCGCCGGACCGCACCAAAAGCGGATCGTTAAAAGTATCGCGCAATTGGCGCAACGTCGCGCTGATGGCCGGTTGGCTAAGCCCCAATTGCACTGCCGCGCGCGAGACGCTACTTTCGTGTAGTAGGGCCTGAAGAACGTGTAGGTGTCGCAAGTCTATCTTAGTGCTCAATGCGAATACTCCGTTTTTGGCTGACAGCAGTTTCGTCGGTTTCCACATCGCGCAGGGCATTGCGAAGTTCGATTTCAAGCAGGTTGATGGCTGTATTTGTGGTGCCGCGTTCCCGCCGTGCTAAACTAATTTCGGCCTGTAGCGGAATGTCAGGAAGCGGTGCGAAGGACAGGGCGCGCCGCGCAATATCATCGACCACATCAATCCGGGGCAACACCGCGATGGCCCCGTGATGGCGCGCCATTTCCTTGAGGTTGCAGATAGAATTTGACGAATGGCGGGGCCGGAAATTAAGCCCCGCGCGGGTAAACAGATCGGTAATCGTTCGGTGAAACGGGTGGGTTTCGTCCAGGAATACGATGCCGTGATCCACATAATCGGCAAATCGTTTGGGCGGGTGATGGGCAATCGGGTGGTCCGTACCAAAGACCGCGCCGATCCGGCTGTTAAAGCGCGCGGTGACGTTAATTGTCGGATGATGCGGGAGGTCCTGTGCGACAGCGATGTCCGCCTCTCCAGAGACCAGATGTTGTAAAATAACATCCGGGGTGGCCACTGTCAGGCTGGTGGAAATGCTGGGGTGGTTGTCACGGATATCTGCCAACATCCGAAGAAGGACCCCATTGGCCAGCCCGTCCGTTGCAAAAATGCGAACAATTCCGCCGTGATTGCCACGCAGCATTTCGATACGGTCCCGCGCTTTGTTGTGTTCCTTTAGCGTTTCGCGAATGTGCTGGATTAATATTTCCCCAGCGGCGGTCAGCCGCATTGTCTTGGGGAGACGTTCGAAAATCGGCGTTCCCAGCTCCTCTTCGAGGACAAGAAGTTGGCGATTGATTGAGGACGCAGAAATGTTGAGCCGGTCTGCGGCCCGCCGAATAGAACCGGTGCGCGCGACCATATCGAGGTATTGTAATAATCTTGAATGGAGCATTGGGGCCCTTTGTAAACCGAACAGGGCCGAGTTTGGCGGTATTTTCGGTGTAAATAAATAGGCAACGGAAGATTGCCCGTCGTTTATGCGTTATCGGCTTGGTCTCGACATTGATCCCCGTGTATATTGAGTATGAGCCAAACGATATGCTCAATCTGTCCATCTGAATTTATGTTTTGGGGTAGCCCAACAAGCAGGCAACCAACCCAAAATTTGCCCAATAATCGTTAATAATGGTTATTTTTGACGGTACTCATAAAGTTAGTATCTCTGCTCGCGGGTTCGGGAGTGTGGTGAAATACAAGAATCGGCACAGAACTGTGCGGATATGGTCAAGTTGATTAATTTTTAGTCACTGATCTCTTTTTGTGTTCAGGGTGTCCGTAAATTGCTGCTGTGGTCCCGGCATTTTGCACCATATCAACTTCGCATCGATCGCAAAGATGACGGTGGGACGAAGCAGGAAATGAAATTGAATACACCGCTGCACCTCTCCCGCACCATCACTTGTGGCACCAACCCGCCGGCGCAACGAATCATGAGCGCCGGCCACAAAGAAGGAAAATTCGGATGAAATTTCCACCCATTACACGTCGTGCAACATTAGGTCTTTTGGCAGGGGGCGCAGCATCCCTTGTCGCACCTGCGCGTTTCGCAACGGCCCAGAGCAATACAGCACTTAACTTTCAGTTGTCATGGCTTCCTTCGGTTCAATTTGGCGGGTCTTATGTCGCCGAAGAGAGCGGGTTTTGGCCTGACAAAGGGTTAGACGTAAGCCTGTTGGCTGGCGGGCCGAATGCACCGGTTGAACCATCGGTCATGGCGGGCACGTCTCTTTTGGGGATCACCGCAGCGGATTACGCATCAGCGGCAGTGGCCGAAGGCGCAACGTTCAAAATCATCGCCGTTGCCATGCAAAAGAACCCCTTCACCATCGCGTCGCTTCCGGGGAACCCTGTGAATACCCCCGCCGATCTGGTAGGCAAAAAGATCGGGATGGCCGTTGCGAATACACCGATCCTCGCGGCGCTTTGTGCTCTCAATGATGTTGATATCAACGAGATCAAGATTGTCCCGACGCAATATGACCCCGCTCCGCTGGTCAACGGCGAAGTCGATTGCCTGCTCTGCTGGCTGACGGATTTGCCGATCGCGATGACCATTGCGGGTGTTGAAAACGTCACCATGCTGCTGGCGGATTACGGGTATGCGGTGCACAGCCAGACCTATATCGTCACCGAAGAGGCGCTGGAAAACCAACGCGAAGATATCGTCGCCATGATGGCCGGTGAGATCGCAGGCTGGAACGCCTATTTCGCCGATACGGACGCGGCGGCAGAATTGACCGTCGCCAAATTTCCCGATCTCGGGCTTGATCTGGATACCCAGAAAATTCAGGCTGCCATGCAGGTTGATCTAATGGTGTCCCCGCTGACCGAAGAATACGGGTTTGGTTGGTTTACCGATGAAACCATCGCTGACAACATCGCAACATTGGGCCTTTTGGGGCGCGATGTTTCTGCGGATCTTTGGGATCGCTCGATCCTCGAAGAAATCTACGGGTAAGCCGATGACGACCAAGCGCAGTGATCAGAACCCGTCATCTGAAATGGGGCCGCCCAAGGTAGAAACCTGGGCCGTTGACAAAATGTTCGGACACGGGGACGCCGCGGTTCAGGCTGTCAGCAACGTAGAGCTGACCCTTGAACCGGGGACGACTACTGCGCTTGTCGGGCCGTCGGGCTGTGGCAAATCGACATTGCTGCGGATGATTGCGGGGTTGGAAACGCCAACGTCCGGTGCCATCCGCATCGGTGGAGAAGAACCGCAGGCTGTTGCGCGGCAGGGTAAATTGTCCGTTGCATTTCAGGATCCCTCGTTGTTGCCATGGCGCACGGCGGCCTCGAATGTGGCATTGGCCCGCCGTTTGGCAGGCCTGCCCAAAGACCCTGAAAAGGTGCAAAAGCTGTTGTCGCTCGTGGGCTTGGACGGGTTCGAAAACAAACGTCCTGCAGAATTGTCAGGCGGGATGCGCCAGCGCTGTGCGATTGCACGCTGTCTGGCAACGGGTGCGCGCATGTTGTTGCTGGATGAACCCTTTGGTGCGGTTGATGAAATGACCCGCCGCCGCCTGAACCTTGAATTGCCGCGCGTCTGGGAGGGACAGGGGACGACGACCCTCTTGGTGACCCATTCTGTAACAGAGGCTGTTTTGTTGTCGGACAGGGTCATCGTCATGAGCCATCGCCCCGCCCGCATCTGCACCGATATCGCGGTTAATATCGAACGCCCGCGTCGTGCGTCGCATCTGACCAGTCCCGAATTTCTGGCTTTGGTCACACAGATCAACACTGCCTTGGGCATCGTCGATGAACCCGCGCCAGAGATCCTAAGCGAGGCGCACCCGGCATGACCATGCAGTCCATCTTCTCTTCCAGCCAATTGCGAACCTATGTTTGGTTTGTGGGCCTTTTGATGGCGTGGGAAATGATCGCGCGGTTCGGCTTTGGCGATCTTTATATTCTGTCGCCACCCAGGGTCATTGTTGCCCGCATCATCGAAGATTTGCCACTGTACGGGCGGGCATTGGGCACGACCGTTACCGAGGCGTTGATTGGGTTTGCCTTGGGTAATTTTGCGGCGATCCTTTTGGCGATGCTCGTGGTGACAATCCCGCCGATTGAACGTCTGGCCCAAGCGATTGCGCTGGTTATCTTTTGTTTGCCTCTTGTGGCGACGGGGCCGGTTTTGCGGATTGTCTATGGGCCTGGTTGGGGGCCGCAGATCACGTTGGCGGCCTTATCTGTCTATTACACTACTTTTGTTCCCTTGGTTGTCGGATTGCGGGCAGTTCCGCCAAACTGGCTTGACCTGATCGCAAGCTTTGGGCGGGGCCGTCTGACGGCGATGTACGTGGTGCGTATCCGCGCGAGCCTGCCCTACCTTGTGGCCAGCCTGAAAATCGCGGCACCTGCGGCCTTTCTTGGGGCGATTGTCGGGGAATTCACCGGCGCGGATCGCGGGATTGGTGTGCTGAGTATTCAAGCCATGCGGACCTTGGATGTGGATGGCACCTGGGCTTTGGCGACGATTGCATCTGCGGTGGCGATCATCGGGTATGGGCTGGTGGGTTGGGGGGGGCGGCTTTTGGCGATTGGCGATCCGCCGACGCTTTTGGTCTCTCCCACCATGAAAGCCCCCAAGGCGCTGTGGCTGCGCATCGGCACCGCCATCGCCGCACCCCTGTTTTCCATGGCGGTGGTTCTTTTCCTCTGGCAGGTCTCTATGGATGCCCTTGATCTATCGCGGTTCTTTGCGAAACGGCCGGGTGATGTTTGGGCCTATCTGGTGACAGGATCACAGGCCGCAGCGCATCGCGGTGATCTGTTTGCCGCCCTCGGAGAGACGATGGTCGTTACCGTTCCGGGTTATTTCGCCGGGCTTGGGCTGGGCGCGGTTCTGGCGGCTGTGTTCTGTCTATTGCCAGCGGTCGAAAGGGTCGCATCGCCCGTGGCGATTGCCCTGCGCTCTATTCCCATCGTCGTCACGGCACCCTTGCTGGTGTTGGCGCTGGGGCGGGGGCAGCTTGGCATGTTGATGATCGTGGCAGTGATGATCTTTTTCCCGACGCTGGTGTCTTGCCTACATGGGTTGCGCCAAGCCCCGGGGCAGGTGATCGACTATTTCGATAGCTTTCGCGCACCGCTCCTAACCCAACTGTTTCTGGCGCGGGTGCCTGCCATGCTGCCATCCTTGTTTGCCGCCGCGCGCATGGCTGTGCCGATGGCTGTTTTGGCGGCGACCGTCGCAGAATGGCTGGCGACAGGGACTGGCATCGGCAACCTCATGGCGCTGACCAGTTCTACCAGCAATTACAACATGTTGTGGAGCTGCGTCACCATTCTAACCCTCGTGTCTGTTGCGGGTTACGCGCTGGTCGCGATGCTCGAAAGACGCGTTCTTTCCCACTTTGCCCCCGAACAGGTGATATAATGACTGACCAACCCATCGGCCTTTCCAAAACGCTCGCGCTTTATGACAGCCTTGTTGCGGATGTGGCCTTTATCGATACGGCCCCAGTGATGGCGAACGCCGCCTTGGCCGCTGAAATCACCCCGATACTGGTGGGCGAGGTGCGCCTGCTAGATCGCCGCCAGTTTGATACATGGTTCGATTTGTGGGCTGAGGATGCGGCGTTCTGGATTCCGCTGCATCAGGATCACCATCCGGCCAAGGATCAAGGGCTGGTCATGGATGATCACCGCCGTCTGCGCGAACGGGTCTGGCGGATGCATGATACCTCGGCTTGGGCTTTGGTGCCTTATGCCCAGATTGTTCGCATGGTCGGCGGGGTCGAGGCATGGCCTCTACCGGGCAGCGATACAGACGTGATCGCGACCAGCGCGATTTCCATCACGCACGAACGCACCGGCAAGGTCACGGTTCTGGCGGGGCGGCAAATTCACCGCCTGCGCCGCTGCGATGATGGCTGGATGATTGTGCGCAAAATCATGCTGTGCCCTGCCATTTCCGCCGGAATGTCCCATCTGGGCTGGATCCTTTGAATACCAATTAACGGGAGAAACACGATGTGTACGAACGACCCTGAAACCAACCTTGAACGCGATATTTCTGACAGCCTGCGCCCTGATGCCGTTGTCGCGCGCGGCCCCGATCTGACAGAAGAGGTCGAGCATTTGATCCGTAAGGACGTCGTGCATCGCCGTATTTATACCGACCCCGCCTTGTTCGAGATCGAGATGGATCGTATTTTTGGCGCGACATGGTGTTTTATCGGCCATGAATCCGAGGTCCCCGATCCCGGGGATTTCGTGCGCAAACGTCTTGGGAAACGCCAGATCATTCTGGTGCGGACCCGCAAAGGCGAAATTCGTGGCTTGCTCAACCGTTGCAGCCACCGAGGCACCACCTTGGTCGGCGAAGAAGAAGGCTGCGCCAAGCGTTTCACATGCCCCTATCACGGCTGGGCGTTTGATCTTGATGGCCATTTGCAAAGCCTTCCGGTGGCGGACAGTTACGCC
Source organism: Pseudoruegeria sp. (assembly GCA_039972875.1). GTDB lineage: Bacteria > Pseudomonadota > Alphaproteobacteria > Rhodobacterales > Rhodobacteraceae > Pseudoruegeria. Next base: position 8,171 of record JBDWMA010000013.1, on the reverse strand, counting down.
AAACTTTATGAGCGCCCCTTTGATCTGGGCCAGATCAAGGTTGTCTCCCATCGCGGCTTTGTCTTTGGGACATTGGCGGCCGATCCTATGTCGCTTGATGATTGGCTGGGGCCTGCGAAACGGTGGCTCGATGAGCATATTGACCGCCACCCCGGCGCAAGCATCCGTGTGCTCAAGGCGCCGATCAAACAGACCTATAACGCCAATTGGAAAATGGCTTGGGACAATGCCGCAGACGGTATTCACGCTACCTTTGCCCACCGCTCTTATAACCTGCTGGGCAAAGAGGCCGAAACTGACACGATCCTTTCGCGCAATCCCGCCGTTTCCCCGATGGTTGGCTATACTTTGGGCCATGGGCATTGCGTTGTGGATCAGCGCCCCGGCATTCCGGATGGCCCATGGTCAACCATGCGCCCCCTGCCAACCCGAGAGGATCTAGAGGCTTCGTTGAAGGAAAAGGGCGGCGATATCCCGCGTGAAACATGGGATTTGATGACCGGCAATATGGTCAACCTCAACATTTTCCCGAACCTGATATTTGTCGGCAACCAGATCGTTGTGCCCGAACCCGTCGCGGCGAATAAAACGCTGATGAACTACTACCTCGTTATGGCCGACGAAACACCCGAAGAGGTGAACCTGATGCGGATGCGCGTGGACGAGGATTTCATGTCTTTCGGTATTCCCGATGATTTCGAAATGTTCGAACGGGTGCAAGAGGGCCTGGAGACGATCGAGGAAGAATGGGTCGATGTCAGCCGTGGCGATGACGCTGGTGATATCGTGGACGAATACGGTTTGGCGACCGGTGATTTGGCTTCCGAGGCTCCGATCCGCCACTACATGCAGGAATGGAAACGTATCATGGCGAAACCCATTCCCACAACAATCCGCCGCGCGCGGATTGAAGACAGCAAATTCATGAAAGCACAGAAACTAAAAGCAGAGGCCGCAAAAGCGGCTGCGCAGGCGCAATAAGGAAGACCGAGATGACAACTGAGAAAAACAAATCTATCGTGCGCGCCTATCACACCGAACTTTGGGAGAACGGCGATCTGACATCCGTTGACCGCCACTGGAGCCCCGATGCGAAGGTCGAGATTACCGATTTCGACAGCAGCGCCGTTGATGCCATCCATGATGACGTCAAACGCTATTGGTCCGCCTTCAATGAGGTGAAAACAGAGATTTTGGCTCTCATCGCCGAGGACGACAAAGTCGTGCTGCACTGGCAAACCTCCGGCTACCACTTCGGCCCCTACGGCGACGTGGCGCCCACCAACAAACGCATCACTATGGCGGGCATGGATATCCTGCGCATCGAGAACGATCTGATCGTTGAATGCACATCCATGTGGGACGGGATGAGCGTCTACGACCAACTTGGCGTCCTCAACATCGGCTAACATCCTCCAGTAACTCAAAAAAACGGAGCCTTACCATGGCCGGTTTCACACTTCCTATCGTAGATATTTCACCGTTCATTGACGGCACACCAGAGGGCAAAGCCAGCGTCGCCCGCGAATTTGCCGAGGCCTTCGAATCCGTCGGTTTCGCCATCATCACCGGCCACGGCATTCCCGAACGGCTTACTAGCGGCCTTTACGGCGCGGCCACGGGCTTCTTCGAGACCCCCCTTGAAACCAAAATTTCCTACACCGCGCCGGAGGCCGCCAAAAGCCGTGGCTATCTGCCAATGGGCATGGAAAGCGTCGCCAAAACCCTAAAGGGGGAAACACCCCCCGACCTTTGCGAGGCCTTGGTCTTCGGCATGCCGCACCATGAGCGGGAGGAGGGACACAATGCCAATTTCTACCCTGAAAAACCCGCCGATTTTGCGGGCTTGGTCAAGGAATACACCGGCGCCATCCTCGAGCTGAACGCCGTGCTGATGCGCCTGTCAGCCTTGGCGCTCGACCTGCCAGAGGATTACTTCGACCCGATGTATGCCGACCCGTCACTCACATTGCGCTTCGTGAACTACCCCGATCAGGACGAGGACCCGCTCCCCGGACAGCTGCGCTACGGAGAGCATCACGACTACGGCGCGCTCACCATCCTGCGCCAAGACTCCGCCCCCGGCGGGCTCGAGGTCATGGACCTCGAGGGCAACTGGCACGAGGCCAAGGTCATCCCCGATTCTTTCGTGATCAATGTGGGCGATCTGCTGTCGCGCTGGACGAATGATCGCTGGCGCTCCACTTTGCACCGCGTCTCCAACCCCTCCCGCGATGCTACAGGAACAACGCGGCGCCTGTCCATGGTGGCCTTTACCGGTCCGGCGGGCGACACAAAAGTGTCCGCTCTGCCAAGCTGCGTGACTGATGAAAACTCCGCCAAATATGACCCTGTTTCGGCGGGGGATTACATCATGTCAAAAATACGTGCGTCCCACGATTTGGACGCTAAATAGGCAAGGTGTGAACTCAGGTTAAAGGCGATATATCCAGCCTTGTTTTCTGGCGAATGCCTTGGTTGGTGTTCGCCATTTCTGCCGTTTTCACAAGTCGAATGGGGCCACAAGTCAAGGATGCGACAAGTGCCGTTGATCGAAACGGTTTCAATGGGTCGGTGTCAGAACCATTCTTTAAAAAATGTTTTGAAAACCGCCCAACGGATCAAAGCGGAAGGCGGAATGTGAAACTGGCCTCGATAGCGATGATGGAAGTGCTAAGGGGCGCGGGAACTGTGGAAGGGTTAACCTTAACCGTAGTTTTCATATCCCTTATTTCTAAAACCTATCATTTTGACTTAAAATAGATTTTTGGCTTTCAATCTTGCCGATAAATTCTGTCATCGAAACCCTAGTCCGTCACATATTTTTTCAAAGTCCCCAAACTTGGTTGGTGCTTCCGACATTCAAGCGACGATATGTAACGAATGCTCTTTCCAGCTCGATGTGCAAGCTTTTCCGGGGAAAGCGCGGATAGGGTTCGCAGCTCGCGAAGCACACGGCTAAAACGCATCCAGCAACTTCTGATCGTCATTTTTATCCATAAAATCAAAAGCCACAATCTCCTCTCATGCAACCATGAAGTATTCTGTGAACTTAAATAGGAGCCGCCCGCATGCACACGATCACATTCTTCGCGACCAAAGGCGGCACGGGCCGGACGGTATCCACCATGGAGCTGGTGTCGGGCTTTCTGGCGATGGGCGACGTGTGTTGGTGCTGGACTGCACGGATGCGGCAAAGGCTGACCTTAGACGGGGCACGCCAACGACATTGCATCGCTGGCGCAAAGCAATTTCAGCCAACGGTGTGCTTGAGGATCGTCTCCAGATGCTAGAATGCACGATGCGCGAAGAAGTTGAAGATATGCTGGCATCAGCCGCAACGACAACATCCGTTTTTGCGGAAGATACGCTGGTGTCACTCCCCGCTCCGGCGCAGCGCCCTATGGCCATCCACCGCTCAGTGCGCCAGCCAAGCGACGAGCTGCCCGAGCCATTGGAACAGCGCCCAGATCGAAAACACTTACGGCCCGCCATCGCGCGTGGAAATCAACGGGCCAGTATGACGCTGACCTCCGCTTGGAGCACTGGAGGTTTCATTGAAGACCTCGATGCGCTTGGCACTTTGACCCATGAGGAAACGACGACGTTCAGTGGACGTGAGCACACGACCAAAAGCGAATACGAGTTGTTTGGCAACGCGCAACACTACCGCAACGATGTATCCTACCGCTTTGAATATCCGCGCGACGATGAGATCAAAAAGGGCTGTCTCGCCACCTTCACTGTCACCTTTCGCGGCGAGCCGGGTAGTACGTTGATCGGCTTCTCTCTGGTCGATTACGAGCTCGGACGCATGCACATGGAAGAACTCGACCGCCAGATCGTCGAAGCCCTGACCGGTGAGGACGTCGAGGCCTCAGATATGGATCTGTGATCATGGATAGCCAGATGCCGTTAAAGCCTCAATGAGGCTCCCATGATCATGAAGCGCGTAGATATCACCCAACCCTAGCCCCCCATTTACGGCGGGCGGCTTTGTGCTGTTCGCCATGATGATCATCATTTCCGCCTGCATCCGTCGCCGTCCACGCCAGTATCGCACGACGGAGAACACGACATGACCAACTGGTACATGTTGAAGCGGTCGACCGCAATTTGCGCCGACACCTTAGTTCTTCCTGGAACACGAGCCTTTTGTGCGGCCTCTGAGGGAATGCCAGACATCTATGCGCGTGCGGCGAATGCCTTAAATGCCTCGCACATGGGCCATCTAGATACCCTGCAATGCTGCGGCATCAATCAAGGTCCGCTACGTGGGTTTCGACCGCAGCATTGGGACATTGAGGTGAACGGCAGGTTTGAGCCCAGATGCACCAATGCTGCGCGTAGTACCAACGGCTGCATTGAAGATTCCCTTTAATCCTTAAGAATGCCAATTGGCCCTAACCCGTCATAGTAGGGTTCCAAATATCCTTCGCCACGGGACCTGCGGAAATCCATTTCTGGAACGCAAGTGTTGCAAGATGTTTGAATAAGGTCGATGTTCAGATCAAAGACTTGGCGGTTGCCACCCATTTTGGCAAAGTTGGAAACCAGTGCCTCCCACTCGGCGTTGCGGTGATTATAGGTTCTCGCCTGGCAGTAGGCTTGCCAACAATCGTGCCGATCAAACGAACGCCATGCGTCGTGATCGGTACGCTTTAGATCGCGCAACCTTGGCCAATTTGTTTTCGAGGGAACATGAAAAGGCAGGGGTAACGAGGCCCACCAGATCCTGCCAAGGCATCCGTAGAGTTGCCCTAAAGGATGCGCCGATTGTCACAATCCGAGTTCTGACAAACTCGGATGATCATCGGGGCGGCGGCCTTGGGGCCAATGGAACAGGCGATCTTCTTCGCGGATCGGTAGGTCATTGATACTGGCATAGCGGTTTTGCATTAGGCCATCTTCGGCGAACTCCCAGTTTTCGTTGCCGTAGGATCGGAACCAGTTGCCGCTGTCGTCGCGCCACTCATAGGCATATCGTACGGCGATACGGTTCTCGGTGAAGGCCCACAGCTCTTTGATCAGGCGATACTCGTTTTCGCGGATCCACTTGCCGGACAAGAACTGCTCGGCCTCATCGCGATTGGTGACGAAATGCGCGCGGTTGCGCCATTTTGTATCCAGCGTGTAGGCCGTAGCCACTTTGGCGGCGTCGCGGGTATTCCAACCATCCTCAGCGAGGCGTACTTTTTGAGTGGCAGTTTCGTGTGTGAACGGAGGGAGAGGGGGGCGATTTTCCATTTGAGTGGTCCTTTTGTTTGTACTTTGGTTTAGGCGTCGATTTTGTGGCTGTAGGACGAGCCCTCGGTCAGTTCAGCGCGAAATGGCAGTGCATTGTAGATGCGAACACCGTGATCCAATGTGAACCGCCATGCACGTTCAGCACTTGGAATGGCTTGAACCTCGGGATGGTCGCCCCACAAAAGTTCAACACGACCTGTCAGCATCAGCACATCGCCGGTCGTATTATCGGTAAACAACAGCCCCGCTTTCGGGTTCGCGATGAAGTTGCCGATGGTATTAAAGAAATTGTTTCCGGCATAGTCTGGGATCGTAAGGGTATTCCCCGCGACAGACACAAAACCGGGTTGGCCGCCGCGGTGAGAGACGTCTACGCCTTCGGTTACAGTGTCTGATTCTGCGGTCACATAGCTCGACACATAGAACGTGTTTGCGATGCTGATCAAAGTGTGGGCAGCGTCATCAAGGGTACCAAAGGTATAGCTGCGTAATTCGATGGGGGTATTAGGCGCGCGCACAAAACGAAGGTCGTGGGTTTGGATGTACTGCGGGCAATTGCCGAAGGATTGCTGTACCTCTAACACGATCCGGTCTGACGCAACCCCAGCAATTTTGGCATTCATGCGATTGCGGCGGCGGGTGGCAGGCTCGATCCCAAGCACGCCGATGGGCGCACCAGTGATCAAAGACGTTCCAAGGGGGTCATGTTGAACGGGCTGCGCGTTTATTTCCAGGGATGTAGGTGTGGGCGAGGTTGCAAACCCTGGCTGGCCGGAAACGATGGAGGCCCAAGGCCATCCATCTGGATCGACGCTGCCAAGTACGACAAAAGGGAGCTGCCCAAAGAAACCACGGTGCTGGTCGGGCATGAACGTGCGAATGGCGCGCTGGCCGATCATCTCGCTCCGCTCTCGTGTTCCCGCGCGAGTCTGGGCCTTTTGTTCGCCCTCGTGAAATGGCGAGATGGATTTTTGTGTGTGGGCATTCATCATAGATCTCGTTCGGTTAAGCGGTTTGGCTTGTCTTCAAACCAACGGCAGTGGACTGCATCGGCACAAACCCATCCAGACCTTCTATATTTGTCAAAAGGCGGCGCACGTTTGTGTAGCCTTCAAGCGAGACATCACCTTCTGGCGCATGTGCGGTGTAGCTGTAGATCGCGACATCCGCGATGGTCGGGCTTTCACCTACCAGCCATGTGCGTCCCCCAAGATGGGCGTCCAACTTGCCCAGAACTTTGGCTGCGGTTGCATGGGTAAAACCCTTGTCGAGCGGTGCTTTGAATACGTTGATCAGGCGGGCAGCGGCGGGGCCAAAGGCGAGCTCTCCTGCGGCAAGAGACAGAAACTTTTGCACCTCAGCCTCACCAACCGGATCTGTTGGCATGTAGGCAGGGGCGTATTTGCGCGCGAGATAGACGAGGATCGCGTTGCTGTCGCTGATCACTGTGTCACCATCTTCAATAACGGGCACCTGACCTGCGGGGTTCATGCTCAAAAACGGCTCTTTCTTATGGGCGCCATTGCCAAGATCGACGGTGATAAGCTCGTGATTAATGCCTGCGAGGCTTGCAAACAGTGCAACCCGATGCGAGTGGCCGGAAAGCGGGAAGCCATGAATGCGAACAGCGTTGGTCATCTTAGGTATCCTTTTGAAAGACAGCGGAGGTGATTTCCAGTGATGTGAGATGGATAACTTGATTTCAAAATGGCGATAATATACCTATTTGTTCAATATTTAAGAACGAAATTTGGGTAATGGATACGATCACAGGCATGCGCGTCTTTGCGGCGGTTGCGACGCATCGTTCCTTTACGGACGGGGCGAAACGCGCAGGGGTCAGCGCAAAACTCGCCAGCAAATATGTCGGCCAGCTAGAGGAACGGTTGGATGCACAATTGTTCCATCGCACAACGCGCACTGTAAATCTGACCGAAACGGGCACGGTCTATCTTGAACGTTGCGTGCCACTGTTAGAGCAATTTGACGAGCTGGAAGGGTTGGTCCAGGCAACGCAATCCGAATTGGCGGGCCGCATTCGCATCACCGCCCCGACCGGGTTTGGTTCCGCGCAATTGGTACACCTCTTGCAGCCTTTCCAGCATGCACATCCGAAGGTTGCGATAGATTTGCACCTGTCTGATCAAACTGTGTCCGTTGTAGATGAGGGATATGATCTGGCGATCCGGTTTGGGGTTCAAAAGGATTCCAGCCTTGTGGCACGCAAACTGATGGACATGCGGATCGTCTGTTGTGCTTCGCCAGACTACCTTGAAACGCATGGAACACCAAAAGAGCCAGCGGCACTCGCGACGCATAATTGTTTAATCCAAAATAGGTCCACGACCACGGACCACTGGGAATTCAAGGATCAAACCGGGCAGATTAGCATTCCTGTCACAGGTAATTTCCGCGCAAACCTCCGCTTGCGATCGCCAATATGGCGGCGGATGGCTTGGGGATCGGGCGGGTGCCGCTTTACACAGCGACGCCCTTTCTTATCGAGGCGCGACTGACCGTTCTATTCGAGGCGCAGGAAAGCAAAGTCACTGCCCTCTATGCAGTTTATCCCCCAAGCCGTCATCTAACCGCGCGGGTCCGTGCGTTGATCGATCACTTGGCCGCGCAGTTTTGATAGGCAATGGTTGTCGTAAAAGGTAAGACTGGTGTGCAGCGCATTTTACCGATGGCTCAAAATCAATGACTTAGCAATCTGAAAAAGGCAGACCTTTGCCCTTCGCGTCATGATGCCTTTCCATGTCCCGTTGATCTTGGTGCATTTGCTCACTCCTAACGTCTTTCAATTGAGGCAGGTTTTCAAGACAGTCGCTTTAGCGGCTCGCCCTGGAACCTTGCCACGTGGCGAACGCGGATGGGGGCGATGCACTGCTATTCGACAAGTTTGGAGCGACCTGCAACTCAGC
>JBDWMA010000012.1:0-198672 GCA_039972875.1 Pseudoruegeria sp. | reverse complement strand
TGGATATTCCGGTGCTTATGACATTGCCGGTGCCAACCTGATCCGCACTGAATTCGGGATTTCATCAACAACCGATGCCTACACAGATCCCGCGCTGGCGACGGGGCATTACGCCTATTGGGCGGTACCGATCAACGCCAGCGGCGTCGAAGGGCCAAACAGCGGCCCGCAAACAGTTAACATCTAGGAAAATCGAAAATGACAAAATCAATCAAGGATGCCTTGGGGGGCAGCCCGTTTTCTGATGACTATAACCCAATTCTGTCAGAGGCTGCCAGGGCAATCGAATATGCGATTACAACCAACCAGATTGTCAAAGGGACATGGGCCGATTTAAAGGCCATTGACGGAGGTAATGACGGGCAAGGCGGAGAGGTTTTGTCCGAAGACTCTGGTACGCACCAACAAGCAAGTGCTGACGGATACGACGACGGTGCTGTTGATAACGCGGGTCGATATTCTTGGAACAGCGACTGGGGGCGCTGGGAACGGATAGGCGATAATGACGTGTCGTTGTTAGCATCCATCATTGATTTGGAGGTTCTAACTCAATCGCTTGGCGCTTTGGCGACAAAGAGCACCATTGCAGGTTCGGATATTGATGAGAAAGCTGTAGGCAATGCAAAATTAGCGGATATGTCACCGGGTACTATGAAATGGCGCGATCCGTCCGAAGTCGAAGACGGTAAGCCAACGAATGCAACGCTTGCCGTCGTCCGCGCTGCCATGGGTGTCGCCGAGGGGGCGGACAATACACAAGTTGTGATGAAGGACGCGGAAACTAAAGGCGCGCTGGTGTGGGATGACCGATTGGCGCTTCTGGATAGCGAGGGCAATTTTGGCCTGAAAAAAACGAACTTGTCGACGCTGAAGACCTGGCTGGCAGCCGCTTTTGGAACAGTGTTTCAGGCGAGAACGACTGCTCTCGATGGGACGCAGCAGTCTTTCACGACGGCACTCAAAGAAAAAGTGGATGCGATCGCACCAGGTGCAACGGCCAACGCTACGGATGCCAATCTCAAGGATCGCGGCTACCACACTGGAACGCAAGGGATCGACACCGTGACCGGCCTGCAGGGTGCGCTTGACGGCAAGGCCACGGCGGCGCAAGGGAGCAAGGCCGACACGGCATTGCAGTCTGGCGCTGACGTTTCGGCGCTTGCTGAAACCGAATCTGCTAAAATTATGACGGCGACTGAGCGGACGAAATTGTCGGGGATCGCACCAGGCGCGACGGCCAACGCTTCGGATGCCTATCTCAAGGCCCGTGGCAGTCACACTGGAACGCAAGGGATCGACACCGTGACCGGCTTGCAAGCCGCGCTGGACGGCAAAGCGACAACGGCGCAAGGGGGCAAGGCCGACACCGCATTGCAGCCTGTTGATACCGCCACGCCAGCAACGCTTGCCGCATGGTCCGAGGCAAGCACAGGCGCACTTGCAGACCGTGACCCGTTGACCGTTGGCACGATTGTGAACAATACGGCGTTTGGCCCTGCGCTGCGGTTGGCTTCTGCCGATATTCCGGCGTCCCCAGGCTATTTGGATCAAAGCCCGCGCCAAATCTTTCATCTATCCGGCGATGAGCAAATTACTTTCAAAATGCGGCTGCAACGCACGCTGGACAGTGCGGACCCGATTGACTCGACGGTGGCGATTTATGTGCGCGATTTGGCGTCTGATCTAACGCATTTAACCGCTTCCATTGCATACACAGGGACGCCAACTGTGGCAGACAGCGCGGTCTATGTTGATTTCACGGTGGGCCGACAGGCGGGGGCTGATATTGTCATAAGTGGCAGCGCAGCCGCATTCTCGGTATTCTACCGCGTGTTTTCCGATGCCGGGGAGTTGGATCTAGGCGCGGCTGTTTGGTCGCGCGACGGGTTTGCATCGGCAGACAGGGAAGCGCTGACGGATCTTAAGGACGATGCGGTCCTGAAAACAGGTGACCAGACGATTGCGGGCGAGAAAACATTCACCAGCCCGCCAGTATCTAGCGGTGACGCCACGACCAACACGCAATTAATCCGAAAAGGCCAACTGTCCGCTGTTGCGACAAGCGGCGATACCGATGATTTAACCGAGGGCAGCACACAACTGCTTTTGACCACCGCAGAGCGCGGCAAACTTTCAAATGTAACCGTTACGTCGGCTGTTGACCTTGATGCAATCGACGCGCGGGTGACTGAATTGGACGCATCGGTTATTCTGAAAGGGGCGTTTAATCCTGTTAGTGGCGCATTCCCCGGAGCCGGGTTGGCGCAAGCGGGTGAAAGCTGGGTAGTCAACAATATCCCCGGCAACGTCGGCGCGGTTATTGATGGCGTGGAGTTTAACCCCGGCGATCAAGTAATTGCTTTGGTGGACGATGCGCCAACAGATACCTACGAGGACAATTGGCTAAAAATCGACAGCACGTCACAGGTTTCGTCGGTTGTTGGCGAGTTCGGGGCCGTGACCGTCACACAAATCATTGCTGCGATTAAAGCCGAGGCTGACACCAATTTTCCAACCGATGCGGAAATGGTCAATTTGGCGACAGGGCATTTGCAGGCGACAACACAACATCAGTCACGCGATGCAGGACAGGCCATTTGGGTAACATCTGACGCAGTGCTTTATCCGCGCATGCGTATTGAGCGCGACGGGGCGGCGGCGGTGAATACATCGGGCGCACCTGCTGGCGGCTTTGTTTCTGTGGCGCTTGAGACAGCCGGAACGGCCACGCGGTTCTATTGGGTGGATCTGTCAACCGGCGATATTGAAACGGCAGAAACCATGCCGACACTATCGACCAGTATTGTCATTCTAGGCAGCAGCCGCGCAGGCAGCTATTGCGACAAAACTGGCTTGCCGGTTATCATTCGTGATGATGCGGCGCAGCGGAATAATATCATTCCGATTGGCGTTTCTGGCCTTATCGGTGGCGCAATGCCAAATGCGGAAAAAAATAGTCCAGACATCCAAAACGTATCCTCGACCAAATGGACGGAATATTCCCCGCACGGCACCGGCGGCTTGCTGCGATCAACCACGGCGGGCGCTAAAATCTCCCTGACACACCTGCCAATAGGGCATGAGGTGCTTATCCAAGACGCGGTGAATAGCGCGGATGCCGCTGATCGGGTTGAGATATTCGTCGGTCATGACCGCAATAACTTCAACGGCGGGGGCGGTGGGTCTATCAAGGTGGATTCCCGTTTCGGCGTGGTTAGCATTCGGAACAATCAGGGCGTTCTATCGGCAACGGCAGAGGGGTCCATTGACTACACACAAAGCGCCATGACCACATTCGTGGCGGAAACCAGTATCTTGCTTGCGGGGCAGTCGTTTATGAGCCGTTTTGCAGCTGACGGCGGCGTTGGCGGGTTCACCGCTGGGCTACGTTCCGAGGATGACTGGTTGGAATCGCCAGTGGATGAAAGCATCCGATTTATTCAAGGCGCAACCGGCGGCAGCACGATATTCAAAAGCGAGGCTGCGGACGGTCAGGAATATTGGATTGACGACGATACCAGCGATGACCCGCTGGATTGGATCGATGGAAGCTGCATGGATACATTGCGGGCTGCGCTTGATGAGGCCGTTACGACAGACGGACAGCCAAAGCCAAATATTTGCTTTTTCCAATTGGGCACTTCGTCAATGGCGGCGGTGGATAATGGCGACACGGACCTAGCTAAAACGCGGGCGGGCTATAAGTGGATATGGTCAGAAATCCGCGACGAAACGCGCACCGGCGACAATGTTCGAATTATTGCCTCTGTTCCCGGTGGTGTGGTTGCGGATACCCCACGAGGGGCAAGCGGGATTCGCCAAGCGCTTCTTGATGAAATCGAAGACAACACCTGGGCCTATCAAGGACCGGAAACCTATGACCTATTCCGCGAAACCGCTGAAAGCGAGGTTCATTTAACGAAATCCTCGTTCTGGGCGTGGGGCAGGCGTTGGTCGCGACATTATGCCAATCGCGACCACGCGCAGACAAACAATCTAGGTCCAACGGCAAATGTTGTTTTGCACAGTGATACAACACGTGCGGTGGTCAATGTTGTCTCTGCCGATGGTCTGGATATTGACGCAGCATTGGGGAACCACAACGCCAAGACAATGGTCGCGGACTATCCGCACAGCGTTGGCTTTATTGCGGCGGGCACCGATGCGGCTGACACGCTGGTCGGTTATTCGGTATTTTGCCAAAAAGCCGACGAAGCAGAATATACGTTCCAGACCGGCGGCGATTTGACCGGCGCAAAGGTGATTTTCCCAGCTGGCCTCGTTGCCGATGTCGCGACGGGTAACTTTATCCGAGACAGTGATGGCCTGCCGCTGCGCTCCTTCGTGTCCGGCGCGATAACCTAACAGCACACTCAAAAATTTATCCGCAACAGATCGCTTCGGCGGTCTTTTTTTATGGAGGAAGGGTTCGTGATGAACAATCAGGACCATGAAGGACCTTATCAGGTGTTCACTGTTATTTTATCGGCGCTGGGGCTGGCGATTGAGCCTGTGGGGTTCGTTGTTGCTATGGTTGTGTCCTTGTCGATGTCGCTTCTTGCTTCTCGTAAGCGCGAAGAAAGCAGGCGGGGCAATTTTTGGATGGTTCTGCTGAGCGGCCTGACGTGTTCGGTTCTGGCTGCGATGCTTATGGGGCACTATTACCCAGATTTTCCGATAGCAATCGCGCTTGTTCTCGGAGGGCTGCTGTCCAGCTTCGCCCTGAATATTTATGTCGGGTTCATGACCCGCATCGAAGACAAAGCCGCAGAGATTGCAGATCGGGCTATGGCGCGCGTTTTACCCAAAAAAGGAGATGATGAATGATTTATCAGGGCCGTAATAAATATGCAGTGCGAGAGGCAATTATTCACTGTTCTGCTACGCCTAAATCATGGGCCAATGGTAAATCTATAGATCAGATGGTGAGTGATATTCGGGGGTGGCACAAAGAGCGCGGATGGCGTGATATCGGCTACCATCGCATCATTGCTCCCAATGGGGACGTTGGGGTAGGGCGCAGCCTCTGGGACATTGGTGCCCATGTGCGCGGGCGCAATCGGGGTACAGTCGGGATCTGCCTAATAGGTCCGGGTGAACCTGTCGGAAAATTTGAAGATCACTTTACCGTCGCTCAAAAGATTGCGTTGAAGAGCTACCTAAAGGAGCTTCGAAAACTGACAGATCTTATAAAAGTGTCTGGCCACAACGATTATGCCGCAAAAGCCTGTCCGGGGTTTAAGGTGGAAACGGCTGAATGGTTGTGAAGGCCTATCTGAATGCTGCCATTGCTACCGCGCTGGTGGGCATGGTGGCGGGAGCGGGATGGCAGGGCTATCGAATGGGCCACGCCGCCTGCGAGGCCGCGCATAACGCCGAAACGCTTGCGCGAATTGAGGCGGCGCAAAAGCTGGATGCGGAGCGGATCAATGTTGCCAGAACACGTGATGAACTTGCCAGAATGTTAGAGGAACAAGCCCATGCGGATCCTATTATCGTTCAGCGTTGTCTTAACCCTGATCGGGTGCGGCGGCTCAACAGCCTACGTTGAAGGCGCTGACCCATGCGCGGCACCTGTTTTAATACCTGATCGTTGGTTGACCGACAGGGATGTCGAAACCCTTTGGGCGCGTGACCGGCAAGAGCTGTTGGACTGCGGCGATAAAGTTGAGGTGTTGTCCGGGCGTGGTGTTGGGGGATCTTAGGGTTCCTTTACGTGTAGTGGCCAGGGGCGGTTTGCCCCCGATCAATTTCATGCAGCTGTAATTTCGTCCCGGAGGCGAAAGCCTAGCAAAGGCCAGATTTTTTCACGTGCGTTTGATCGCGCGATTTTTCGACCAATTTCCTCATTGAAGTTCTCAGGTGACGCGCACGCACTTTCGCCTGTGACGGTGAACCCGTTTTTAAGGGTGAGGCAGCAAATGGTTAAGCAAGAGCCTTCGAAGACGTGATATTGTGAGCTCACAATTTCCGCGTCCAATTGCGTGGGTGTGATGCGTTTAGCGTTTAACCCCTTCCTCTGAATTTCGTTTTCAATTTCTTGTTCAGCTTTTGCCATGATTTCTTTCCCTTAGTTTTCTACACTTTACTTTTCTACAATCTACAAATAGTTTTCTACACAAACAAGCCAAAAGTGTAGAAAACTTGAAAACTGTAGAAAACCCCGACACAAACGACTTTGTGATCATTGGATTCGGAACTGTTGGCCAAGAAGCCGCGCTTCGCACAGCTGGGGCGGAAAGGGTGTTGAGGCATCCTAGGGATCTGGCTGCGCTCATTGAGCTGGCCGGGGTCACGCTACGCCCGCAAGATACCCTGTTGATGGTTCAGCCTTCTTTGCTAAAGGCTGCAGATTACAAAGATCTGTATGAGGCTTGCGCCGGTGGGCTTATGTTTCAAGTGGTTGGGCACGACCCGTTCCCGCTCAGTTCTCAAAAGCACTTTGGCGAATTTCGTAAGCTCAAGGCCAGAGGAATCGAGACCGAGGCCGTGCAGCTAACTGGCCGTCCGCGTTCCGTCGCGACGTATTCAGAAGAGCAGGCGGAGGCGATAATTCGCCTTTGGCATGAGAAGCCCAAACGCAAACCGGCTGAAATTGTGTGTCTTGCAAAGGCAATCTTGGGGCTTCCTGATGATCATCCAATGAAGCCATCATGGGTTAGGGATCTTGTGATTAAGTATGTCGGATCAGGTGCACGGGATAAGCCGGACCACTGGAATGGATTACAAAAGTAGGAGGGGGGGCTAGGGTGCCTGAAACCAAGGATTGCTGGGATAAGTTAGAAATCATTGGAAAGGTCATTGGATCAGTATTGATACCAATTGTTCTTGGTGTTTCTGTTTTGTTATGGAATCAAGAACGAACGGCGAGTCAGGTATCTGCGAGCATGACGCAAATAGCTGTTTCAGTTTTGAAAGATGTACCAGAAGATCTGGACGGGAAAACAGATCCTCTCCGATCTTGGGCAATTTCTGTTTTACAGAACCCTGAAAGCCCACCACCTTTATCCAGTTCTGCTGCAGGAGAGCTGCAGGATCGATCGCTTGGATCTACCAGAAGTTGGTTTGAAGTGGATGGTGTGGAAGCAAGCCCACTATGTGAAATGTGGTCAGAACGTATTGTAAGTTCTGCTGAGAAACAGTTTTCAATAAGTTGGAGGGTGCTAGGGGGAATAAAAACACAGGCATATATTAACGGCGCAGAGGTTGAGTTGGAAGGCACCGCGTACTTCACTTTCAATGGCCCAGAATATGATAGATTTCGTTTGGTAGCGAATTCTTATGGATCAACTTGTGAAACAAATCATTATGTTTTTCAGGGTGATTGGGTGTCGCAGGAAAAACGCTAACTACACATGCCAAATTAGGAGACTTTACTTTCGCGCGAATGGCTCGTAGCCGACATTGTTGGTTGATGCGGCGAATAACAGCATTGAGCCCGACTTGGATATTGCCATTTCTCGCTGCGCGCGCAAATAGTTCGAAGATCGCGGCAGATGCTCGATCTATGACGTCACCCGGTGGCGCAAAAGCGACCATTCGAACAGCTTGCACCGAACATTACCCAGTCGTCTGACATTTCTGCGGTCGCAGCGTACTTTGCGTTCACGCTAAAGAACATCGCTAAATCCTTAAATATGATAGGTTTTACTTCTGAGCCAAAGCGATAGACGCCGCTGGTCCGGTCATTGACAGCCATATGATTTGCCTCAAACGCCGTTGTACTGCTGGCGAATGAAACGAGTCGTTCCCCGCATCGCTTACTGCTCTTCAGTTCCGGTCGGCCAAACATTCCTATGTTTGAGGAGTTAGGGTGGCCGGTCCGTAATTGGCACATATCTGACCGTTTTGTCGATGAAATCAAGCCTGAGTCCCGCGTAGGCTCCAAAATGCAGGGTGTCAGCGTCAACGGCTCCGATTGCCATGGCAATAGAAGTGCTGGCCCACACAAACACTGAAACAATCAACGGCGAGATTTGAGTAAGACTGTGAAGCCCTGCAACCAACAATGTAAAGACGCCAACGACCCACCCAGTTAGAGCCCACCAAGCGAATGCCACTCCCATGGGTTCACTTGCGAAGAGATTAGCCAGGCGATAAAATATCCCTTTTGAAACCGATAACACTAGTGCTACAAGAAAAAGAAGAAAATGCAGCAGCGTTGGAACTAAAGTGCTGAGAAAAAAAATAGCGAAATACCAAGTAAACTCAGGATTTTCAATATGGATCTGATGATAGAGCGAAGGAAGCGATATCATGGTAAAATTCGACGGAGTTAAAAAGAAAATATATGCCGTGAATGTTGCGATCAAACCAAAGCTCAGAGCTAAGCCAACCAGAAAATCCCACAGAGAGTAGAACAGGCTCTTCTTAATTGACATCTTAAGAAAAAAAATTGTCGCACCAATTGAAAGAAAATCAAAAATAATGTTCAATCCCGGATAGATGACTAAATACAACAGAATGCCGCGCTGACCGGAGTCGTACCAGTATGTCGATCCTGGGTGGGGAATACCCTGAATAAAAGTGGAATTCATTCCAACGTAAATCATGGCTGATGAAGCTAGGAACGCGGGGAAAAAATACCATTCGGGCACTTTTAATTCCCAGTCTTTAAAAGCTCGTATTACTGCGATAGTTAAAAAAACAACAATCACAAGGTATGTGATCGAAGAAATAGCCGTTGGCTGTCCGAAAAAGTATAGATCGCAAAAAAGCGGAGCGCTGATAAATGCAGTTGCAACTGTATAGAATGGCCAGCGCACTGCAAGCATTGCGTACGCAACAAGTATTGCAAGGATCAACTTCGGAGAATCTAATAGGTAGATGACTCCGGTCTCAAAAACACCTCCTTGCTCGCTCAGTGTCAGACCAGAAAAACTCTTCAGCCAAGTCAAGTTTATGTAAATGTATAAAATTGTTGCCCTAGCTAAAGTCTCTACAACAGTTAAAAAAAAGAAATTTTCAATGGCGTCTCTCCGAAGTCTCAAGAAACTCCAAGGGAAAAAAGCTGTCACCAATAGCGCTGTAAGTATCAACTTCTGATACAAGTAAATTGATTTTAACATTATCGGAATTGATGTGACCCACCACGTTCCATTTGCATACCAATGCAAAAGCCCCGTGATAATCGGGTAAGCTACACCAAGAGCGCATGAGAAAGAAAACAGACCTCGGCTCCAGCTTCTACGTGGATGGTAATACGCAAACCCGCTCTCTCTTTCTTCACCTGAGAAGCAATTATCGACAAACTTCAGAAGCGCAGAAAGAGCAGTTCTGTAGTTCTGATATGGACCCTTTTGTGAGGACAGCTCAAATAGAAAGGTTTTGAAGTCTTCTGACTCAACTACGAAGCGCGATAGTCCGAAAAGAAAAGCCCATACTAAAATTGGTCCCAGCACCCAGCCCGAGGTTGCAAATAGCTCGAAAAATGGTGCCATTTCTCTTTCCGTCCAATTAGTGCGCGAAATAAATATGTGAGGTATAGTGCGCCCGTGTTCGAGGACGATTATGTGTAGAAAAACCGGGATTGCCAACCCTCTGTCTGAACCGAGACCACACTTGCGTTGCGACGCGACAAAAAGGACGGCATAAGCACGAGCAAGTGCCGCGTTAGCAAGCCGCAAAAGACCACGGTTGGCATTATCGGTGTCCTGACGTCTAAGTCGCCAGCAGCGCAAGTGTGGTCTCGGCTCAGACTAAGTTGGCACAAATCAATGACCGGTTTGGCGGAACGTGATGAATCGCAACAGAGAGAGCGCTGCGACTGCAAAGTCATGCTGCGTCAGCAAAGCCTGAAAATCGAATGACCGGAAAGTCCCGCGTTGCCGACGTTAATGCAAAGTGTAGCGAATGGCGGGTCGTCACCCTTTCAAACTTTGGGGGTAATATCCGGATTGAATTTCTAGCGAACCGGTCACAGGATCGCTATGTCGTGTTTTGGTACACAATAAGGAGGGGGCTTATTCAGCCTCTATCCCTGCGCGTTTAGACGCCGCCTCGATTGACCCACCGTTTCGGTGAATCTCTAGAAAGCACTCAGCTACCAGACGAAATTTGACGGGGATTCCCTTTCGCGCGTCGTTTTCATAGTTTGAAATCAACTGTGGGCTGCTTCCAACTAATTTCCCGAACCGGGCCTGTGTTAGGCCCAGCTCATCGCGGATTTCTTTCAGACGGCTTCCCCTCACAGGGCACCTGTATAGATACTGATAATAACCAAAAGCAGGATGATCGCCGCTAGACTAAATGAAATTCGTTTACCCATATTTCTACCTTTCTTGACGTTGTGTTCGGTTTTTTGGTAGGGTGGGGCAGGCTAGGTACCTACCCCTTTCTTATTCTACCAGTGGTGGATGATATTGATGAGTAAGATCAGTATCGTCGCCACTTGAAGAGTAATTCCCCAGTTTATTTTCACATTTACCACCTCCTTTCTTTCTATACATTACGTGTAACACTATAGTGTTACATAAGCAAGAAAAATAAGACCGTTTGGGGTAAATTATGCTGTCGCATGTTCTCTTTATGTTCTAGTAAATCCCATGCCTTACAAATTACACGTCTGGTGCACTTGCGGTCATTGTGGCTCAGTCGACTTGCCAGATTTAACCACGGAAACAGCCCGCCGGATTCTGAATGCGCTGCGGTGTACTCGCTGCCTTAGAAATTCGATTCACGAATACCGCAAAGCTTACTGGTCTGGTGAGGGTGTGAATGCGCTGGATGGGAGTAGGGTGGATTGAATGTGCTCAGTTACACCCTCAAATAAGTCTGGGGGAAAGTCTGGGGGAGTTATTCCCCAGACCCCCCAGATGTTCCCTATTTTTCCCGACCAAGGCTTATCGCCTCTGTAGGTACTCACGTGGTGAATGCCTGTTTTTATGTTTAAGAACAGATATTTGTGTGCAAATTGTTTTGTGAATTTGTGGAGCGGGTAACGAGAATCGAACTCGTAACTAAAGCTTGGGAAGCTGCCGTGATACCTTTTCACCATACCCGCGTCTGGTGACGATGTACGACCCCAAAGGAATAGGGTCAAGCATGAGCAGACAGGAAAGATAAAAACGGGGCTATTTAGCCCCGTAACTTGTTTTATCCACGGCGGCGACGGCGACGTCCACCAGAGGATCCCCCTCCAGTGTCCCCTCCGGTATTGAAATTCACATCCGGCAAGGTCACGACACGTTCAAGAATAGGGAACTTTTCTGTTGAATTCGGTATGGCCGAGGCATTTACAAAGTGCTCTTGAAAGCGTGGCTCAATCGCGGTTTCAATTTTATGGATGTTTCGAACAGTGTTCTCAATCTCTGACCGCGCTTCAGTGTTTAGCAAAGCAATACGCGCGCCGGTACCGGCTGCATTGCCTGCCGAGGTGACCTGATCAAGTTCGCAATCCGGGATCATGCCTAACACCATAGCATGTTTTGGACTGATATGGGCCCCAAATGCCCCTGCGAGAACCACTCGATCAACCGAATCAACTTCAAATTTATCCATCAAAAGTCGCGCACCAGAATAAAGCGCAGCCTTGGCCATCTGAATTTCGCGAATATCCCGGTTGGTCACTGTGATCACAGGCCCGCCATCGGCGCTGCCGTCCCAAACACGATAGGAATGGGTCCGCCCGTCAAGAAAGACACGTTCCGTGCCGGTCTGTTCTGGGCTTCCGATCAGACCTGGGCCGTCAACGATGCCAGCGATCCGCATTTCCGCAACCATTTCGATGATCCCTGAACCGCAGATCCCTGTAATACCCGTGGTGGCGATCGCGGCGTCAAAACCATCCTCATCTGACCAAAGGTCTGATCCAATGACACGGAACCGTGGTTCTTTGGTAATGGGATCAATTTCCACCCGTTCGATGGCACCCGGTGCTGCCCGTTGGCCAGAGCTGATTTGCGCGCCCTCGAATGCTGGCCCCGTCGGGGAGGAGCATGCGAGCACTTTATCGGTGTTGCCCAGTAGGATTTCGGCGTTCGTCCCAACGTCCACAACCAACACAAGGTCTTTGGACTTGTCTGGTGCCTCTGACAGGGCGACGGCAGCGGCGTCCGCTCCGACGTGGCCTGCGATGCACGGCAACAGGTAGATCTGCGCCTCTGGATGTATGGTTGTAATATCAAGGTCTTGCGCGGTGATGCTTAAGCTGTCTGATGTGGCAAGTGCAAAAGGGGCTTGGCCCAGTTCAAATGGGTCAATTCCTAGGAATAAATGATGCATGACCGGATTGCAGACAAAAACGGCATCAACAATTTGCGTCGTTTCTACTTCGGCCATTTCAATGATTTCATTGAACAGTTGGTTCATGCCATCGCGTACTGCTTTGGTCATTTCCTTATCGCCACCGTCATTCATCATGGAATAGCTGACCCGGCTCATCAGGTCTTCACCGAACCGAATTTGTGGATTCATCAGGCCCGATGAGGCAACCACTTCGCCGGTGTGTAGATCACATAGATGCGCGGCAATTGTGGTCGATCCTAAATCAACGGCTAAACCAAATAGGGGCTTTTCATAGAGGCCCGGATAGATATCCAGCAATCGCGTGGGCATGCCGGGGGCGGAATGAATGGCACAGGTGACCTGCCACTTTCCTTTGCGTAGAACCGGCTGCATTTTGGATAAAACAGGCAACGCGATTTTAAAGTCATCGACATTCCATTGCGCGCGTAAAGCATCGCGCAAACGTTCCAAATCGCCGGACGGGTCGTGCATATCCGGTTCTGCGACATCTACATATCGAAGATGGACAGATGGGTTTAGGGTGATGTCGCGCGCTTCGGCGCGTTTACGGACAACTTGTTTGTGGACTTGGCTTTCAGGAGGCACATCAATCACAATGTCGCCTTGCACCTGTGCCTGACAACCCAATCTGCGTCCGTCGATCAGACCGCGTTTCGATTTATATCGTTCCTCAACGGAATTCCATTCGGTCAGGGCGTCGGTATCAACAGTTACGCCATGCTTGGGGAATTCACCATAGGAGGGTGTGATCTGACATTTAGAACAAATTCCGCGCCCTCCACAAACGGAATCCAGATCCACGCCCAGTTGTCGTGCAGCCGTCAAAATGGGTGTGCCCACTGGAAAATGGCCACGTTTACCGGAAGGTGTAAAAACGACGAGGGGATCTTTGGTCATGGGGGGTACCTAGGTCAAAATAGTTCAATGGGGATAATAGCGTTCTGATCACTCTGGAAATGAACAGCAGCGCCGAAACTTGGTCTTTTCGCGGCAGATTTCATCATACCAGACCTTCGGCACCATAGAGCCAGACGAGAAGCGGGATTGGAGCCACAGCCAAGCATAGGGTCAGAGCCGTCCATCGCCAAGAGAACAACCGTGATATACCCGCCAAAAGGCATAGACCACCACCGCCGCCCATCATGGCGTTTCCCGGTAGATTGATAGCCAAGGCAAGGGCTAGGTAGCGCGACTTTAGAAAAACTGTGCCGACCTTGGATTGCAAGGATTTTTCCAGTTTTTCAATTATTTCTCTGGGGGATAGATCTTTGAACTCATGTAAAAATATACAGATTTTTCGCAGGCGAAGATCCGAAAAAAACCTGATTAATACATCAACAGATAATAATCTGCCGAGCATAAACGCCAAGAATAATCCTAAAACGGTTGCGCAATAGACCGCCAGAACAACATCCGCACCTCGAAGCAGTAACAGTGACAGGCCGATTTCGATTCCGGGGACAAACGGCGTTGCAATCAGAACCGCGTATATTAATAAAAGCGACAAAATGAGGCCAACGGACACCATGCTCCGACCTGACGCATCAAGCGCTTTTGACTGGACCATTGTCCAATCGACAGCCTGATGAACCAAATAAACAATTAGGATCAAAATACTCAGTCGCAGGATCATCCGCAGAACAGAACGTTTTGGGTTCGGTAACGCAAAAACGTTTCTGTCGGACTGCTGGTCTGGGGAAGAATTGGGCAAAAGAGCTCCGGGGAATTTGTGTGTGTTAGGAGTATCGGGCCGTGTGACCATGACGTCCAGTAAATAAACTTTGCTCAGAATCACATAATCTGACTATATGCGATTGATGACATGCAAACTCCGATTTCGGTGAGAGTCTGTCGTTGCGATAAATGGGTAGCGCTGGGGAGCGCTGCCCGTTTTTTTTGTCCTAAGACATGCGAATGACGGGCGAATTGCCCGTCAATTCTTCTTTTAATTTCAAATGATTAGGAGGCGCGACGACGGCGGCGACCACCACGGCCACCTGCGTTTTCCTGACCGGGTGCTTTGTTTGAAGCAATCCATTTTCCACCGTGTGGATCATTATTTGTCAGGAAGTTTGCGGCACGTATTGCGGTCATTTCTGAACCAGGTTTGGCATTGGTTGACCCCATTCCAAACAAAGTCACGAAAGTTTCATCGTCCATACCGTCCGGGATCATAATGCCCGCGGCCAATACTTCGGCCTTTTTCGCAGCGATTTTTGTTTGCGTAATAGGCAGTGCCACTGGGTTCATAATGGCGGAGGTCATGCCAGCCCCCATGGCCATAGGTAGGAACGCGTTATTTATGCCGTGACGGTTAGGCAGACCAAACGAGATGTTGGATGCGCCACACGTGGTATTGACACCCAGCTCCTCACGCAGGCGACGAACCAGAGTAAAGACTTGTTGCCCGGCAGTTCCCATAGCCCCAATCGGCATAACAAGAGGATCAACAACGATGTCATGGGCCGGTATGCCAAAATCTGCTGCACGTTCAACAATCTTTTTGGCAACGGCAAACCGAACGTCTGGATCCTCGGAAATGCCGGTGTCGTCGTTGGAAATCGCAACAACAGGAACGTTGTATTTCTTGACCAGAGGCAAAACCAGTTCAAGTCGATCTTCCTCGCCGGTGACAGAATTCAACAATGGGCGACCTTCTGCAGCGGCTAGGCCGGCTTCAAGGGCCCCTGGAACTGATGAATCAATACACAAAGGAACGTCAACAAGTTCCTGAACCATCTTGATGATTTTGGTCATTAAGGGCGGTTCAGTTTCATTCGGGTTCGGGTTGGAGTTGTAAACTACACCCGCATTGATATCGAGGATATCCGCGCCAGCCATAACCTGCGCCAAGGCGTCCTTTTCAACCGTGGAAAAATCCCCGGCTTCTAACTCTGCTGCCAGTTTTTTGCGTCCGGTTGGGTTGATCCGCTCACCGATCACACAGAAAGGTTCGTCAAAGCCGAGGACGGCTGTTTTGGTTTTAGATTCGACGACAGTGCGGGTCATTTACATACCTTTTTGGGATTTAGAGGCCACAACTGCGGAGGATCCGCCATGTTCGATGGCCCAATTGGCGTTGGTTTTGATCCCGCCCAGCGGGAAGAAATGGACACGTTCAATATTAAACGCTGGATTGGCAGCTTTGTGGGAAGCCAGATCGCTGAT
Source organism: Pseudoruegeria sp. (assembly GCA_039972875.1). Classification (GTDB taxonomy): domain Bacteria; phylum Pseudomonadota; class Alphaproteobacteria; order Rhodobacterales; family Rhodobacteraceae; genus Pseudoruegeria. The sequence goes on along the minus strand of JBDWMA010000012.1, from coordinate 183,258 downwards.
AAAATCTGTTGGCTCAAACGGTAAAAGCAGCTTGGTTACATCTTTCGCGCGTTTTTGCAGTACTTTCAAGGACGGACCAACACCACAGGCGATCGCAAACTTAATCATCGTCTGCAATTTTGCTGGCCCTGCGACGCCAATGTGGACTGGAATATCAATGCCAGCATCTGTAAGCGCATCAATCCATTCGATGACCGGCGCAGCTTCAAAACAGAATTGGGTCGCCAAAGCCATTTCGGCGTCGGTGGTTTCGTTAAACTTTTGTTTCCAACGTAGCGCGGCCAGTACATTTTTATCAGACCCATCCGGGTCGATGTCTTTGTTGCCCTCTGGGTGTCCAGCTACGTGCAATCGTTTAAAACCAGCTTTGTCGAATAACCCGGTTTCCAAAAGCTGCATTGACGAATGAAAATCTCCATGGGGGGTGGTGACACCTCCGGCCAGCAATAGCGCTTGATCAACGTTGGCTTCGCCCTGATAACGGGCGATCCAGTCGGAGAGGGTGGTCTGATCCTGAATGATGCGGGCCGGGAAATGCGGCATGACCGGATAGCCTTCGTCATTCAGACGCTTGGCTGTTGCAACCATTTCCTCAATCGGGGTGCCCTCGATATGGGCAACGTACACCCGCGTTCCAACAGGGAGAAGATCATTGAAACTTTCGATCTTGGCTGCGGTCCGAGGCATGACCTCTATGGAATAGCCTTGCAGAAAATCCACCACCTGCTGCGGAGCAGCCGTGGGGGTGGTCTCTGATTTTTTCTTAAACTGCAACAGTGCCATAGTGGCCTCCAACAAAGATTTTGGGGTTAGTCCCATCCGTCTTTTGCAATCAGCGCTTTGATCCGGTCTTGGTCGAACTCTGCATCCAAACGGGCAGCCTCAGCGGCTGCGATGTCATCTGGATTGCCCTCTACCGTATAGGGGGCGGATTTGCGCCATTCGGCCAAATAATCATCAGTGCCATCAGCCCCGATTTTCATTGCAGCCCGGTCAATTGCCTGCTCAAACCGCTCTGGCAGTTGTACCTTTGATCCGCGACGGCCTTTGCCGACGATGACCTGGGCCGGGATGTCCCGCCAATATACGATTGTTACGTCAGGCATTGCTGATTCCTCTAACTCTACTTCCTTGGTTCTACGTTGCGCCATTCCGTTCACAGTGCCGATTTTCGACTTTCGGAGACATGAGAGCGACCAATGCAGATGCAGCAACGTGTAAAAGATATCGGTCTTGCTTGGCCAGTCATAGGCATCTGAAAAATTCTCATGATTAATATGAGGTGAAAAATCCCAAAAACACTGACAAAACGTGTTGGATTGATCGACTCACGCCAAATGTGGCCATAGCGAGCCAAAACGCTCTCTTGCGTGATTGAAGTCCTGCGCCTAGGTTGGGGATAACTTGAAATGGAGGGCGTGAATATGGCGCCCAAGCGTCCCAACGGTGCGGGCGCGTATCCCATAGCGGTAGAGACCCCCGCGCCAAACAAGCCGGATCCTGATCAGCTTTATGCTGCGTTGGATCTCGGTACCAATAGTTGTCGCATGTTGATTGCCCAGCCAAAGGGTAGTCAGTTTCATGTGATCGACAGTTTTTCAAAGTCGGTACAATTGGGTGCCGGCCTTGAGGCGTCTGGACGTTTGTCCAAGGCGTCCATGTGGCGTACGGTACAAGCCTTGCGAATTTGTCGTAAAAAGCTTCAGAAACACAACGTTAAACGGATGCGCCTTGTGGCAACTGAGGCCTGTCGTCGTGCAGAAAACAGCCGTGATTTTATCCGAATGGTTAAACGGGAAACCGGTTTGGCCCTTGAGGTGATTGAAGCCGAAGAAGAGGCGCGTCTTGCGGTGATCTCTTGTGCGCCTTTGGTTAGTACCAAAACCGAACAGTTGTTGGTTGTTGATATCGGTGGAGGCTCGACAGAGCTGGTCTGGATAGATCTGTCCAATGTCCCACGAAAAGAACGGCCCCTTGCCATCATGCGCATGCGCCGTGGATTTGCCCCGAACGAGACACCATTTCCAAATGCTAAGGTTGTCGATTGGATTTCAGTCCCATTGGGTGTGGCGACGTTGCGGGATCAGTTTGATGATGTCGAAGGCGACGCAGGGCGGTTTGCATTAATGAGCTGCGGGTTCGAGGAACAGCTCGCCAATTTCAGCCCCTATAGTTCAGAACAAAAGCGGGATGGATTTCAGATTATCGGTACCTCGGGGACGGTGACGACTGTTGCAGCTTCGCATTTGGGATTGAAACGTTACGATCGCAATAAGGTTGATGGGTTGCGTATGACGTCAGATCAGATAGATGCAGTCATCCGCGATTACCTTTCTTTAGGGCCGCACGGGCGCCGCCATGATCCTCGGATTGGCAAAGACCGTCACGCTTTGATCATGTCTGGGGCCGCGATCCTGCAGGCCTTGCTTCGACTTTGGCCAACGGATCGACTGTCAGTTGCGGATCGGGGCCTTCGTGAGGGGCTTTTGTATGCGCAAATGAGCGTGGATGGCGTATTGGAAGACGGACCGTTTTAATGGCTGGAAATAAATCTGGAAATAATAGTGGCCGCGGACAACGCGATCTGCGTGTTAAGGTGAAAACCGCGCGGGGGCGGAAGCTTTCCTCGACACTTTGGCTGCAGCGTCAGTTGAATGACCCATATGTCAAACGGGCCAAGCTTGAAGGCATGCGCGGGCGCGCCGCCTTTAAAATCTCTGAAATTGATGACAAGTACCGGTTTCTTGTTCCAGGCGCGCGCATTGTTGATCTTGGTTGTGCACCTGGAGGTTGGCTTCAAGTTGCTGTCAAGCGCGTGAACGCGTTGGGTGAAAAATCGGGAAAATCCGTCGGTACTGTTTTGGGCGTTGATTTACAAGAAGTGGAACCAGTCGCGGGTTCCATCGCCTATGTCTTGGATTTCATGGAAGATGACGCAGACCTGAAAGTCAAAGAATGGCTGAATGGCAAAGCCGATGTCGTCATGAGTGATATGGCTGCCGCATCATCCGGGCACAAACAAACCGATCACTTACGAATTATCGCATTGTGTGAGGCCGCCGCCTATTTCGCGTTTGATGTCCTCGAAGAGGGCGGTACATTTGTCGCCAAGGTTTTGGCTGGTGGTGCCGAAGGTGACCTGCAAAAGCTGTTGAAACAGAAATTCACTAAAGTTCAAAACTTTAAACCCGGCGCGAGCCGGTCTGATAGTTCTGAAAAATTTGTCGTAGCCACCGGTTTTAGAGGTTAAAATTAACCTGTTAAACGATAAAGACCCGCGAATGCGGGTCTTTCATTAGTTTTGCGAATAGGGTTGAATCGCTTAACGTCCCCATGTGCGGACATCACCGCAATCCATGTGTACAAAATTGGATCCAGAATATCGGCCCACGCCACCGCTTTTGCAGGATGAGGCTGCACGTGCGATTTGGGATACCGATCGTGATCGTAAACGTAAATCTGCCGCTTTCGCTTCCATGTGCAACGATTTCTTTGCAACGCCAGAAGAGCGGGACCGCAGCATGTTATTGGTTTTTGTAGTGCGATATCCGGAGAGGAGCATGAATGGCTCACTCACATCCAGAAGGTTATGGCTCGCGGCCATGATGTCAATCGTTCGCGTATCAATGGCTTTGGCTTCGTTTTGCCGCCAGTCACGCATGAAGTGGTTAATTTCGTTCAAGGCCTCTTTGATGTATTTGCCTTCTATCCAGTAGATCGTGTCGATCGTTTCACCGGTTCGGCCAGAATACATATTTACGCGTCGAATGTCTCCGCCGCCCCGCAGGAACCCTGCTGCATTTGAAAAAGTAGGTGCCGCTGTAATTGCTGATGCGGCAAATGCCCCTAATAGTGCACGCCTTGAAAGGCCTGAGTTTCCGTCTGTTGTCATTTTGAGTGCGCCCGTTTTGTCGCTTTACCTGATATACCGCTATGCTGCGGCTTAACCTGCCATTTTATTCCCCAGATGCGCATTTTATGGCACAGGACGAATCTTTCACCAAGGGCTGATTCTGCGGATAGGCGATTGCAAGGGGAAATTGGCGAAAAACCGCCATTGTTGGATTTTGGCAAAGCAGATAAGCGCCAATTGTGGCGGTCCGTGCACAGGCTCTTCTTAATTCGCAAGCTGTCATAGATGTGAGTGGACAGCCTGTTGATATTGATAAAAGCTGATGCAGTCCAACTTAGGGCGCGTTTGAAAGTACAGAGGTTCGAGATGATAAAAGCAACCGCAGGTCTTCGCCTGAACTGGCTGCTGGGTATATTGGCCGCGACGTTTTTAACAGTCGCCGGCGCTTCGCAGGCACAGGTGACTCCCTTTATTCAAGCTGTGGCGGAGACCGCAGCACAAGATAAAGATATCGCAGCGTTTTATAAAAGTCGAAATTACAAACCAATTTGGACAGGCAAAAGCAGCAAGGATTCGGCCCGTCGCAAAGCGTTTCTTGCTGCGGTGTCTGACGCGGATGCCCATGGGCTCCCGGCATCTCGATATGATGCAAATAAGATCAAATCAGGATTGAAAGCGGCCAAAACACAACGGGACCGTGGAATACTCGAAGTCGAACTCAGCCAGATGTTCCTTCAATACGCACAAGACATTCAATCCGGCATTCTAACGCCCAGCCGTATTGATAGCGAAATTGTGCGCAGTTTGCCAAGACGCGGACGGTCACAAACCCTTGTCGCGTTTTCAAAGTCATCTCCCCGTGGTTTTATTAAGACGCTTCCTCCGAAGGCGCCGGAATATACGCGTTTGATGAAAGAAAAACTCGCTCTTGAGAAACGTGTAGGGCAGGGTGGTTATGGATCAAAAGTAACCGCATCTTCGCTAAAGCCGGGACAATCAGGGGCGCAGGTTGTGGCGTTGCGCAATCGTTTGATTGCGATGGGATATATGAAGCGGACTGCATCACAAAGCTATGATGCGAGCTTGCAGAAAGCCGTTCAGATTTTTCAGCAAAACCATGGGTTAAGTCCTGACGGTGTTGCTGGGGCTGGAACGTTGAATATGGTGAATAAAACAGCTGAGGAACACCTGAAGTCCGTTATCGTGTCTATGGAGCGTGAGCGTTGGATGAACCGCAACCGTGGTAAACGTCACGTCTGGGTCAATTTGACCGATTTTACAGCCAAAATTGTAGACAACGGCAAGGTGACTTTTTCTACCCGTTCCGTAATCGGCAAAAACACGTCTGATCGCAGGTCGCCCGAGTTCTCGGATGTGATGGAATTCATGATGGTGAATCCGACTTGGAACGTACCGCGTTCTATTGCGACCAAGGAATACCTGCCGATGCTTAAGAAGAACCCGAATGCGGTTAGCCATTTGCGATTGGTAAATTCCAGCGGCAAGACGGTTAGCCGTGGCGGTGTAAACTTTAACCAGTATTCGGCAAAGACCTTTCCTTACGCACTTAAGGAGCCGCCAAGCCGAGGGAATGCTCTGGGTTTGGTAAAGTTTATGTTCCCAAACAAATACAACATCTATCTGCATGACACGCCATCCAAAAGCTTGTTTAACAAACAAGTGCGTGCGTTCAGCCATGGGTGTATTCGTTTGGCCGATCCTTTTGACTTTGCTTATGCATTGCTCGCAAAACAATCGTCTGATCCCGAAGGCACATTTAAACGTGCGCTGGATTCAGGGGTGGAAACCAGGATCAACCTGAAAGAACCAGTGCCGGTGCATATCGTCTATCGTACGGCCATCACACAAGCCAAAGGCCCAACACAGTATCGCAATGATATTTACGGACGGGACGCAAAACTTTTCAATGCTTTGTCCAAAGCTGGGGTTACACTCCGCGCTGTTCGTGGCTAAATCCCTTTGATAAGGTGTCCCGAATTGTTCGGGGCACCCATTCGGGGGAAGACTATGACCTTCACCATTGCTGACATTGCGATTGCGCTTAATGCCCGCGTAGACGGGAATGCTGCGTTGATCATAACTGGGGCTGCCGAACCGGCAGAGGCAACCGCGGCAGATATCGCGATGGCGATGTCTCGCGAGTATGCCCAAGGTTTACAGCAAGGCAATGCCCGCGCGGCAATATTGTATGAGGGTGCCTCTCGTGAGGAATACGGGCTAGAGGCAGCAGTGTTTGTACCTCGTCCACGTTATGCCATGTCGGGTTTGACCCGCCTGATGGATGCTGGTCCAGGGATAGACGACGGAATTCATCCAACAGCCTTTGTTCATGAAACCGCTCAGGTTGGTCAAAATGCTGCTATTGGGCCGTTCGCCGTCATTGGCCGCAACACCAGTATCGGAGCAAATGCACGGATTGCTGCGCATGTTTCAGTGGATGAGGGGACGGTCATTGGTGATGACGTGCTGCTTTGTGCAGGTGTTCGCGTGTGCCATCACATACGTATTGGGGACCGTTTCATCGCACAGCCATCCGCAGTGATCGGAGGAGATGGCTTTTCATTTGTCACGCCTGATAAATCCGCTGCCGAGCGGGCGCGTGAGACTCTGGGCGCTGATGCCCAAGAAGTGGTCGAAGGCCAAAGTTGGACCCGTATTCATTCACTGGGTGGGGTTGAGATCGGAGATGACGTGGAGGTGGGGAGCAACACCTCTATCGACCGAGGTACAATCCGAGCCACGCGGATCGGAAGCCGAACAAAAATCGACAACCTTGTTCAAATTGCGCATAATTGCGTGATCGGAGAAGATGTTTTGCTGTGTGGTCAAGTTGGCATGGCGGGCTCCACCACGATTGGCAACCGTGTTATTCTTGGCGGGCAGGTTGGCGTAAGCGATAATATTTTTGTTGGCGATGATGTTGTAGCCGCTGGCGGAACATCTATCTATACCAATGCCCCGGCGGGACGAGTTTTGATGGGGTCACCTGCCGTCAAAATGGAAACGCAGATTGAAATCAACAAATCTTTGCGACGTTTACCACGCATGATGAAGCAATTCGCTGAGCTTCAGAAATCTGTTTCAAAAATCGTGCAGAAGGATTAGAAAATTGCCCAATTGGGGGCGGGAAAGATAATGAGCAAAAGCATAAAAGAAACCGTTATAGAGATCATCGCCGAACAGGCGGTCCTGGAACCTTCTGATGTGACTTTGCAGTCAACTTTAGAGGATGTCGGGATCGACAGCATGGGCCTTGTGGAATGTATATTTTCCATAGAAGAGGCCTTTGATATTCAGGTGCCGTTTAATGCGAATTCTCCGGATCAGAGTGAATTCGATATTTCATCTGTCGCAGCCATCATCGCGGCGGTTGAAAAACTGGTTGCCGATCAATCCACATGAACCGGGTCGTGATAACGGGGCAGGGCTCCATTAATGCACTGGGACACTCTGCCGAAGCTACGATTGAGGCCATGCGCGAAGGGCGTTGTGGGATCGGTGCGCTTGAGCTGCGAGATGTTGATCGACTATCGATCAAAATCGGGGGGCAAGTTAGGGGGTACGATCCGGAGGCGGAGTTTAATCGCCAGCAGATCGCTCTCTATGATAGGTTCACGCAATTTACGCTTCTGGCAGCGCGGGAGGCCATCCGTCAATCGGGTCTGAGTTTTTCCGGTGAGTTGGCGACACTATCTGGCGTGGTTCTGGGAACCGCTGGCGGTGGTGTGAATACATGGGATGAGAACTACCGCACCGTATATGAGGACGGTAAAAACCGGGTTCATCCATTTGTTGTACCGAAGCTGATGAACAATGCAGCCGCTAGCCATGTTTCTATGGAGTATAACCTAAAAGGGCCGAGCTTTACAGTTGCCACGGCCTGTGCGTCGTCAAATCATGCGATGGGACAGGCGTTTAACATGATCCGTTCTGGCATGGCTAAAGTCATGATCGCGGGCGGTTCTGAGTCCATGCTGTGTTTTGGGGGGATCAAAGCCTGGGAAGGGCTTCGGGTAATGTCGCGAGATGCTTGCCGTCCGTTTTCGGCCAATCGCAATGGGATGGTTCAGGGAGAAGGCGCCGCGGTATTCGTATTTGAGAACTATGAGATGGCCAAAGCCCGTGGGGCCGACATTTTGGCTGAAGTGGTTGGATTTGCAATGACATCAGACGCCGCTGACATTGTTATGCCCTCTAAGCAAGGGGCCGCGCGCGCCATATCAGGTGCGATGAAAGACGCAAAGATCAATGCCGATGATGTGGGTTATATCAATGCGCATGGCACTGGAACTGCTGCGAATGATAAAACTGAATGTGCTGCGGTTGCCGACGTCTTTGGTCACCACGCAAATAATTTAATGATGTCTTCGACCAAATCAATGCACGGCCATTTGATTGGTGGAACCGGCGCGGTAGAGCTGTTGGCCTGCGTTATGGCGCTTAAGGATGGGGTGATTGCACCGACCATCGGATACGAAGAACCTGATCCAGAATGTGCTTTGGATGTTGTGCCAAATGAAGCGCGGGAGGCAAAAGTTGATGTCGTTTTATCCAACGCTTTTGCATTTGGTGGTCTGAATGCGGTTCTGGCCCTCAAGCGGGCACCGTAAAGAGAATGCCGCCCCTTTTCGGGACGGCAGATTATTTATTCGCTTGCTTCGGCCGCAGCACGAGCGGCTTCCGCAACAGCTTGGTTGCTTGCATTTACCGCGTCAAACGCTGCGGTAAAGCCGCTGAGCGATAGGGTCAGGATGACTTGTTGATCCGGGGCCGCGACAGGGACAATGACGACTTTTGCCGCTGCGCCACGTTTGAATCCATCAACCTCGGATTGCGTGAAACCAACACGTGCCACGCAGCCCAGCTGTGCACACCATGTAAACGGGTAGCGTTTGGCCGCGCCACTGTCGACAGTCAGGGTCAATTGCTGTGTAAGTAGCGTTTCAAGAGGGGTAATAATCGTGGCACCAGCAGCAGCCTGACCTTGCCCGGTTAGCCCAAACATATTGACCTCAGCGACGGAATTCCCGTTTTGGTCAAGCATAAGTTGATACAATTGGCAGGGATCAAGGTCACCCTCAGATTTCACGCATCGTAGTTCCCAGTCCCCAAATTTTTCACGGATATAGGTATCCCCAATTTTCGGACCTGCGTTGATTTCTTCGCCTAATGACAGTTGGTTTGCGCCAGTAGGGACACCATCTGTGGTTTCTGGCTGAGCTGCTGGGGCTTGAGTGTCTTCTGCCGCGGTTGTCTCTTGTGCCAATAGCGCGGTAGGAGCTGCGCAAAGTGCGGCCAGACCTAGGACCTTTAGAAATTTTGCCATTTAAACTGTTCCTCAGATTCGTTTTGTTTTGCCTATCACGGAGCTTTGCAGCTGTCAGGCTTATGGAAACCGGACAATTTGGTCCGGCTAAAAGTTGCTTATTTTTGTTTGGTGCCGCTCTGTGCTTTGGCACCTAGGCCAATCATTTTACCAATGGGGATGATGATCCCAGAAACCAGCGGGATCAACAAGAGACCAATTGCCAATCCCAAAATACCATCGAGCGCAGCTGTGACCAACCATTCGAGAAAACCTGTGGCCACAGAGACCTGATGTCCAACAAAGTCGGCGACGTGATGTATGACATCGGCGACAATGTGAATGCCAAACCCTTCGAGGCTGTGAACGATAATAGATCCACCGACCCAAAGCATTGCCATCGTACCGATGATTGCAATTGTATTCAGGATGACTGGCATGGCTTTAACGAGGCTGCGACCAAATCGTCTTGTCAGTTGAAAGTGGCCGTCCTGACATAGTTTAACGCCAATATCGTCAATCTTAACTAAAAATGCCACTGATCCGTAGACGAGAAAGGTAATCATCACTGCAACGGTGGCCAGAATTGCGCCTTCATACCAGAAACCGGTCGAGCTAATTTCGGACTGGGCGATAGTCATAATTTCAGCTGAAAGAATGAAATCTGTTTTAATGGCCCCCGCCACGCGTTGCTTTTCAAGATGTTCAGGGTTCTGCGCCGTTTCATCCTTTGCATGGCTTTTATGGTTACCGAAAGAGTGGGCGATTTTTTCGGCCCCCTCAAAACACAAATAGAAACCACCAATCATCAGCAATGGCACAAAGGCAAAGGGAATGAACGCATTCAGCAGCATCGCGATTGGAAGCAGAATGACCAATTTGTTGAACAACGATCCACGCGCAATTTTCCACACGATTGGCAGTTCGCGGGCCGCTGGTAATCCCGTCACGTATTTGGGGGTTACCGCAGTGTCATCAATCAAAATACCCGCTGTTTTTGCCCCCACTTGTGTGGCCTGAGTGGTGATATCATCCACTTGAACAGCAGCAGTTTTTGCGATGGCCGCGATGTCATCCAATAATGCTAGCAATCCACTCATGTATTCGTCCTATCACATTGATCTGTTGGCAAAGATAAAGAACTAAACGCGGGATTCAATCGACAATGCGAATTCAAATTCAATGAAGTATAGAAAAAAGAAAAAGGGCCTCGTTGGACCCTTTTTCCCGTGATTTCTCACTCCCTGTCGGACTGGCCGACTTATCATTGAGGCGAAGATTACCATACTGCGATGCGCCGTCAACCGTGATTTTTCTTTTTAAATCAAATGGTCATAGGAATGAATGTGATAATACAAATTTGTCTACTATCAGCAAAAATGTGTGGCCCGCAGCAAAGGCTGGATTTGATTGTATCTTGAAATTGAGGCTGGCTAAGACAGGGTAACACTGTAGTTTAAAGCACAAACACAGGACAAAAGGCATTGAACATGGCGAAAAACATCTTTGTTGGCGGTGGTGGTGAAGGATACGGAACGCCGCAGGATTTGACGCTGAAATATGCGAACCGTCACGGGATGATTGCCGGCGCAACGGGCACTGGTAAGACTGTAACCTTACAGATTTTGGCCGAGGGATTTTCACGCCAAGGGGTTCCGGTGTTTCTGTCTGATGTAAAAGGTGACCTGTCTGGTCTTGCTGTTGCTGGTTCTGAAACAAGTGGCCCTCATGAGAGCTTTTTGGAACGGGCAGAGACCATTGGTTTGGAGGGCGTAGACTATCAGTCCTATCCGACGGTCTTTTGGGACATCTTTGGTAGATCCGGTCATCCGGTGCGTACGACCATCGCTGATATGGGACCTCTTTTGTTGTCTCAACTCTTGGAGTTAACCGCTGCGCAAGAGGGGGTTCTGAATATTGCATTTCGAGTGTCTGATGAGCAAGGATTGCCTTTACTAGATCTTGAGGATCTTCAGGCTTTGTTGGTGTGGGTTGGTCAAAACCGGGCGGAATTGTCATTACAGTATGGTAATGTCTCTACTGCTTCGGTTGGGGCGATCCAAAGGGCATTGCTAACGCTAGAAAACCAAGGCGTCCGAGATATGTTTGGGGAGCCAGCGCTAGAGCTTTCAGATTTCATGAAAATTGCCGAAGATGGGCGTGGGCAAATCAATATTTTGGCGGCAGATCAATTGATGTCCTCGCCACGTCTCTATGCGACGTTCCTATTGTGGTTGCTTTCTGAACTGTTCGAAACTTTGCCAGAGGTTGGTGACCCGGAAAAACCAAAACTGGTTTTTTTCTTTGATGAAGCGCATTTATTGTTTGATGACGCCCCCAAGGCGTTAATTGATAAGGTAGAGCAAGTGGCGCGGCTGATCCGTTCCAAAGGGGTTGGGATCTATTTTGTGTCCCAAAGCCCTGCAGATATTCCTGAAGATATACTGGGACAGTTGGGCAACCGGGTGCAACATGCTTTGCGGGCCTATACAGCGAAAGACCGGAAAAACCTGAAACTTGCGGCAGAGACATACCGGGACAATCCTCGGTTTGAAACCGTAGATGCCATCCGGGATGTGGGTGTAGGGGAGGCGGTGACCTCATTCCTTCAGAAAAAGGGCGTTCCAGGCGTTGTTGAACGCACCCTAATTCGTCCTCCGTCCTCACGCATGGGGCCGCTTACAGAAAAAGAGCGACAAGAGATCATGGAACGCGGCCCTATGGGGCAGAAATACAATCAGCGTTTGGACCGGAATTCTGCGGCTGAAATGCTGGCAAAACGTGCGGACGATGCTGCCGCAGCGGCCGAAGCCGCAGAAACCAAGGAAGAGACAGCCACTGCCGCCGTACGTGAATATCAAACTGCACGGCGATATTCAGGCAGCCGCGTCAGCCGGTCCTCGTCACGTGTGTCACCCCGATCGCGTTCCAAAAGCTTTGGCGAGGCAATGGGGGAGATGGTAATGAAAGAGTTAACTGGGACCACAGGCAAACGCATGGTCCGCGGTATTTTGGGAGGGTTGTTCAAAGGACGCTAGGACCGTTTTTATTGAAACAACGGTTTGATTTTTAACTTGATTAGGCGGTTATCTTTGCGTTCCAAAACTTCAAACCGGAAGCCATGAAAGCTAAACAATTGTCCCTGATTGGGGATGATTTGCGCCTCATGGATCACCAAACCAGCAACTGTGTTTGCTTCATCATCGGGCAGGCTCCAGTCCGTTGCCCGGTTCAGGTCGCGTATGGTCACTGACCCATCGACGATATAATGCCCGTCCTCGGTTTTGCGATACGGATCTTTTTCCTCGATGTCGAATTCATCGGTAATCTCTCCGACGATTTCTTCAAGGATATCTTCTAGTGTGATCAGGCCTTCGATGGTGCCGTATTCGTCTACAACCAATGCAAAATGTGCCTTGCGGCGTAAAAACTGACGCATTTGGTCATCAAGCGTGGTTGTTTCTGGTACAAAATAGGGTTCCATCACCACCTCCATGACGTCGAAGTCTTTGAGCGGGTCCGCCGAGCCGTTTGCCTTGCGGATCAAGCGATTAACTTCACGCAAAAGGTCCTTGGCATGAACGACACCCACGACGTTTTCGCGGTCTTCTTTGAACACCGGCAGCCGTGTGTGACGTGAGTTTAGCGCCTGATTTAGGATATCATCAGCTGTATCGGATACATCAATCATTTCAATGTTCGAACGGTGCAGCATGATCTCTTCTACCGCGCGATCGCCTAAATCCAATGCGCCTAAGATTCGGTCGCGGTCTTCTTTTTCAACGACCCCTTCGGAATGGCCCAAGGACAGCGCCCCGGCAATTTCCTCCCGCACGGCTAGGATTTGGCTATCGGGATCGGTTTGAACGCCGAATAGGCGCAAAATACCGCGAACCAGTAAACGCACTGCACCCACGATGGGCGCAAAAAGAAAGATAACAATGCTAATAGGTCGCGAAACCGCAGACGCCGCGGCCTCTGAGTTGGTGATCGCGTATGTTTTAGGCAGGACTTCGGCAAATATTAGTACCAAAAGGGTCATGACGAGCGTCGCCATAGCCACGCCGCTTTCGCCAAACAGCCGCGTAAACAAGGCCGTAGCGAGGGAGGTTGCGAGAATATTTACGAGATTATTGCCAAGAAGAACTGATCCGATCAGCTTTTCGCTATCCTCGGTAATATGCAAAGCCCGGCCTGCGCCATTGCTGCCTTTGTCAGCCAAGGTTCGCAATTTCCCGCGAGAGGCAGCGGTCAGTGCTGTTTCTGATCCGGAAAAGAATCCGGATAAAACAAGAAGGAAGAGGATTGTTCCGGATGATATCCAAAAAGCAGTATCAAGAAGCGTTGATGTGTCGTCCATTGGCCTTGCAATCTATTAAACTATCTTTCTTATGAGGCCTGACGTTGACCCAATCAAGAGACGGAACCATGAAGATCAAGGACTTGGGCGAATTAACGGGGGATGTCCTGCTATTTGGCGGCCCTTATTCTAATATTCACGCGACAGAGGCTCTGATCGATGAGGCACAGCGTATGGCGGTGCCCGCTTCGAATGCTATTTGTACAGGGGATGTCGTGGCCTATGGGGCCGATCCTGCGGCGACGGTTAAGGCTATCCGCTCCTTTGGGGGACCGGTTGTGGCTGGAAACTGCGAAGCGCAACTTGCCATCAATGCGGCGGATTGCGGGTGTGGTTTTGACGATGGCAGCGCCTGTGATTTGGCATCGCGTGGTTGGTATCCCTATGCGAATGCTCGGATCACATCTGACATGCGGGATTGGATGGCGGTGTTGCCTGACCTCATTGTTTTTCAACAGAAAGGTACGCAATATGCGGTTATTCACGGTGGGGTGGACATGGCGAACAAGTTCATTTGGCCGGGGGACAACATCTCTGTCTTCCAACAAGAGATCGCGATCCTTCAAACCAAAGTCGGCAAGATTTCCGGAGTCATTTCTGGGCATTGTGGTTTAGCGTTTGAACGCCTCATTGATGGTGTGTCGTGGGTGAATGCAGGTGTGATTGGGATGCCAGCGCATGATGGGTGTCCAGATACGCGTTATGCGGTTTTACGCGACGGGCAGTTTTACATTGAGCGGCTGAGCTATGATTATGATAGCGCCAAATTATCAATGGAACGTGCAGGGTTAACGCAGGGGTATCAACTTGCGTTGGAAAGTGGAATTTGGCCCAGCGAAGACATCCTACCAGCCTATCTAAAGCGCGGTTAGCCTTTGGCTAAAGGATGGTGTTCTAACACTAATTCCCGCAGGCGTTCCTCTAAAACATGGGTATAAATCTCGGTCGTCGCGACATCTGCGTGTCCAAGCAGTGTTTGGATGGCCCGAAGGTCTGCACCATGGGCCAGCAGGTGCGTTGCAAAGGCGTGGCGCAAAGTGTGCGGCGTGACTTTGTCGGGAGAGACCCCCGCAAGTACAGCAATCTCTTTGATCAACAAATAGAACCGGTGCCGGGTTAGGTGACCATCCTTTCCACGAGAGGGAAAGAGAAACTTAGATGGGGTTACGCCCTTGCGTTCATTTATCTCTTCATTTGCATCTCTGAGTTTGAGCCACTCAGAGGTCACATCGCGCGCGCCTTGTGTCAGTGGTATCATTCGCTCTTTGCCGCCTTTCCCAAGGACCAACAAGAGTTGCGGATTACCGCGTACGGACATGACTGGAAGGGCGACCAGTTCGCTGACTCGCATGCCCGTGGCATATAAGAGTTCCATCAAACAGGTGTTGCGGGCTTTGTCGTCTTGAGAACGACCGGCCTGCCGCGCCGCCATCAGCAGACGATCTACTTCCTCTTCGCTAAGGGTCTTTGGCAGGCGTTTGTCTTTGCCAGGGCCAGTGATTTGAATCGCCGGATTGTCTGGACGCCAGTTTTCCTCATAGGAAAACCGATAGAATTGTTTGATCGAAGACAGTCTCCGAGCACGCGTTGCCCGTGATAAGCCCTCTGCATCACATCGAATGAGGAAATCCTCGATGTCCTGTCGTGTAACGGTTTTATAGTCGTATTTCTTTTGTGTCAGCCAATCGGAAAATATCGTCAAATCGCGCGCATAGGCCATCTGCGTGTTGTGCGCCGCATCCAATTCGGCGGCTTGCGCTTCGATAAAGGCCTCTATCTGCTGTTTCATTGCTAAACCCGTTCCGGGAGCAAAAGATATTCAAGTGCTGCCCTGCGTGCGCTGTCTTCTAGGCCCACAAATCGGAACAGACCAATCGCCATGGCGATATCGTTTGGATCGCCGGTATGGCCCGAAATGAACAGCTGGGTTGCTCTTAGAATCGCTTCTCCGACGCGTCCTTCTATCAGGATAGGGGAAAACTCATCGGGAGGGCCTTCCATTGTGAACCCGTCCAAAACTGCCTGCGCACGTTCATTTATGACACTATTTTGGTCAGGTTGCCCTTTCGCGACTGAGGCTAGGAAGGCCTCATCCTGAGATTGCGGCGTATAACTACTGGCGATTTCTTCGTAATGTGGCGACAACAAGCCAATGCGATAAGCCAAAGACGCCGCATTGGCGTTTAAGGGCAGGCCGGTCAAGTCATCGTCTATCAGCCGTGCAAAAGCTGTCTCAAGGCCGATTTTTTGCATTTGTGACCATGCCGGCGGCAAAGTTTTAGCAATTGCATTCGGGTTTTTGGACCGCAATGCTATGTCGAACCGTTGGATCGCATCAACCCGATCCCAAAGTCCACCAGACGCGGCAGGCAAACGCTCTGAATATATACCGAGCAATAGATTTTCATCGATTGCACCACTGCGCGCCAGCCGTTCGGCAGCTTCTATCTGGGCCTTCCAACCGGACACCGGGAGCAAATCGGAATGGGCAAAAGCCAGGGGCAGGGATGATGTTGCGATAGGTTCTCCGATGGCATTGTGCATTTGGAATATCAACGGCGTTGGATGTTGTGGCAAAGGGAGGGGCGGGAGGCCCTCAAACAGGAGTGGATCAAGGAAACGTGCAAGCAGCGCATCCTCCGAATTGCTAAGATAGCCAAGGGCTTTGGCTGTTTCCAATGTCAACGCGGCGGCGTTCCAATCGCCATTTCGTGCCAGGCAAAATATACGGGTTTGAAACGTTGGGGCAATGTCAGCCTTCTGCTTTAAGGTTTGACAGGCTGCGTTTTCGGTTCCCGTCAACAATCCGACATCAAACCAGCGTCTGAAAAGTGCAGAATTTTCTGGTCCTGCGCGTTCAAGTAAGGCCTTTGCCTGTTCCAATGCGCCCATCGACAATAATTTATCAACGCGCGCCAAAAACAGTGCATCGTCAGGGTCCCCTTCACGGGGTGGATCCAGTTCTGCCAACAGGACCGTATAGAGCAAATCCTGAAGCGCAGGTGTGGGGGTTGCATCAATGCGTGATAATAGCCGGGTAAGTTCAGCCGGATCGCTATTACCCCATAGATCCCGAGGAAACCCGGTAACAGACGTCGGTAACAGACCAACAGCATCCAATCCAGGCGCATCAAGTGGTGTCACGATAATGTCACCAACGGCCGCGCTCTGAGAGACATCTTCGGGCTGCATTTTGGGCAAAACGATGGGTGCTTGGATCGAATCGGACAACCAATCAATTGCCGACAAAGGCGATTGCGCGACTGATGTCGTGGCCAAAACGCCGATCAGTCCGGTTAACCCAGCCAGTCGGTTAATTAACATCCAATGTCACCGGAAGCGCTATATCTGCTTGATCGGGAGATAAATCCCCTAGATATGCAAAGCCCACCAACGCCAGAAAAGCCAATAGAAATAAAAATATCAATATCTTGAGTAGTCGACCCATTAAAATCTGCCCTTTAATATGTAGTCTCTTTTTAGACCTTGGGCATATTATATATGGTCTTTTGTTCAAGATCACGCCATTCAGGGGGTTGAAACACAGAATTGAGCGGGTAGCTGCCGTTTTGGCCTACAGATTAAAAAAAACAGTGGTCCTTGTCGGAATGATGGGGGCAGGAAAAACTGCGGTTGGCAAAGCGCTAGCGCGGCAATTGGGTTCTTCCTTTCGGGACTCTGATGAGGAAATCGTGCGCGCAGCGGATCGCAGCATTGCTGAGATATTTGAGCGCGACGGTGAAACTTTCTTTCGAACAAAAGAAACACAAATCATCAGTCGGTTACTTGAGGATGAAAAGTGCATTCTTTCAACGGGGGGCGGCGCTTTTATGTCAGACCGAAACCGTTCCCTTATTGATGACAAAGGGATTGCGGTGTGTCTGCGGGCCGATTTGGACCTGTTGTGGAACCGGGTTCGCCACAAGGGGACCCGACCCTTGCTGAAAACCACAAACCCGCGGGCAACTCTGACCAAGATTTATCGCGATCGTGCGCCAGTATACGCCAAAGCCGCGCTTTGTGTGGACGCAGACCCTGAATATACGATCGATGAAATGGCCCATAGGGTGGTGCAGGCTTTATTGACCCGCGCAGACGTTTTGGAAGAGATTAAATGACAGAGACAGTTCGAGTTGAGCTTGAAGAGCGCGCATATGATATTCTGATCGGAGAGGGTCTATTGGCGCAATCCGGCGATTTAATCGCACCGATGCTACGGCGACCCAAAGTTGCAATTCTGACCGATAAGACGGTAGCAGGCCTGCATCTCAAAGCGCTTCAAGATGGATTAAAATCGGCTGGGATTGAATCGACAGCGCTTGCATTGCCTGCCGGTGAGGCAACCAAAAGCTGGCCATTCTTCGAACAATCGGTTGAGTGGTTGCTGGCCCAAAAAATCGAACGAAATGATGTGGTAATCGCCTTTGGTGGCGGTGTGATCGGGGACCTGGCGGGGTTTGCGGCCGCCGTTTTGCGGCGCGGTGTTCGGTTTGTTCAGATTCCCACCAGTCTTTTGGCGCAGGTAGACAGTTCGGTCGGGGGTAAAACGGCCATAAACTCCGCAGCTGCCGGCAAGAACCTAATTGGCATTTTTCATCAACCGTCCATGGTTCTGGCTGATGTTTCCATTCTCGAAACCATGACCAGCCGTGATTTCATCGCTGGCTATGGAGAAGTTGTAAAATACGGATTGCTTGGGGATTCGGCTTTTTTTGAGTGGCTCGAGGAAAATGGCCCAGCCATGGCGGCAGGAGATGTGGAAAAACGTATCCATGCCGTGAAACGATCTTGTGAAATGAAAGCAGAAATTGTTGCGCGCGATGAGACCGAACAAGGTGATCGGGCGCTTTTGAATCTTGGGCATACATTCTGTCATGCGCTTGAGGCAGCGACAGGGTTTTCTGATCGATTGCTCCATGGCGAAGGTGTCGCGATAGGCTGCAATCTTGCGTTTGAATTATCTTCTAGGCTGGGTCTGACTTCTCAGGAAACGCCTAGTCGTGTCCGGGAACATTTGTTTCAAATGGGTGCAAAAAAGGATCTAACAGACATCCAAGGTGATTTGCCAGGCACATCCGAATTATTGCAGCTTATGTCGCAAGATAAGAAAGTGGTGGATGGCAATTTAAGGTTCATTTTGGCAAATGGAATCGGATCCGCTTTTGTGGCTGATGACATTGATACATCTGTGGTTGCATCCGTTTTGGATGATGCTTTTGCACTGCGTGGTTAATAATTTATACAGCTTCCCCTACGTCATGCAACAAAAGCCGCGCCCGTTGTCGCATACGCGACAACGTGCGTTATTCATTCTGTCGTAAACGGAGACTGGGAAACTGGAGTGAGTGCCAGAGACCCCTGATTTCCAGATGATTTTCATCGGATGTGCAGATTAACGAGTACAGTGAAAAGGGCTGGAGAAATATTGTTTTCTCCAGCCATTTTTACGAAAATTTAGTAAATTTGACCTGTTTCCTAGGTTAATAAATGGTTTCGGGGATTGACTTGCAGTTGTAACTGTCGATCATCAATAAAAAGATGAAGCTGAGTAATAAATACCAATATCTTCGCCCGACTTTGCTGTTGAACGGTATCCCCGCTCCGCTGGCAAACCAGTATTTGGATGATTGTCGGGAAGTCGTTTCCGTAAAGACCACAGCATTACTGAATGAAGGCGGTGAGGCTGACAATGTTGTGTTGGTTGCACATGGAGTTGTCGAAGTCAGTAATTTGACCCGTCAGGGTGAAAAAGTGGTGGCCAACCATGCTGGTCCAGGAGATGTGCTCGGAGACGTAGAAGTGCTTGGTGAATTGCCTGTGATCTGTACGTGTATCGCGCAACCCAACACGGTGACTCTTCATTGTCCAAAAGATCGCTTTTTCGAGTTTGCCAAACATCCAACAGCCCTTCGAAACCTGACCCGTATACAGGCTGAACGCCTTATGAGAGGGATTCGATTTAAAGAGATTGACCAGTTCCGTTCTGTTTCACAAAGGGTTGGTCACTATATCGGGCATTTGTCGCGGTTTAGCGGTAAAGTTGGTCAAAATCAGTCTTATCTCGCAAATTTAGTTGGATGTTCGCGGCAAACCGTAAATCGAGAGATTAGCGGTCTCAAAACTGCCGGAGTTGTTAGTGTTGATCCCGCCGGTGATCTTAGGGTGGATCGCATAGCCTTGGTTGAATGGATCGAAAGATTGTAGGTTAACAGAGATGGTCCGTTGCATGACTTTTTGGCGACCGTGTGACTGATCTCCGTCAACCTGTTCGCAATTGGTTTGATTAACCTTCATTTCAGGTCAATAGACACGAATTGGGGTTTCCCTTTATAGGGGTTCATGCAATAGGGACGCGTCAAACGAAGCATCCAAGGAGCACCCCGATGGAGATTCGCGAGGCACTTACCTTCGACGACGTCCTATTAGTCCCAGCCGCATCTAATGTGTTGCCCAACACCGCAGATACGTCCACTTTTGTAACCAAATCTATTCGACTGAACATACCTTTGCTCAGTTCTGCAATGGACACGGTAACTGAAGCCAAAATGGCAATTGCCATGGCGCAATCCGGCGGTATGGGCGTTATTCACCGAAATCTTGATTTGGAAGAGCAAGCTCGTCAGGTTCGCCGGGTCAAGCGCTTTGAAAGCGGGATTGTTTATAATCCAATCACCTTGACTGCTGATCAAACCCTTGCTGATGCTAAAGCGCTGCAAGAACGTTATCGTGTCACAGGTTTTCCCGTTGTTGACAGTTCTAACCGAGTTGTCGGGATCGTGACCAATCGCGATATGCGCTTTGCGTCTGATGATAAAACACCCGTTAGTGTCATGATGACATCGAGCGATTTGGCGATCCTTCAAGAGCCGGCCGAATTGGAAGAGGCCAAAAGCCTTATGCGGGCCCGTCGCATTGAAAAATTACTCGTTACTGATGGCGCTGGAAAACTTACGGGCTTGCTGACACTAAAAGATACTGAGCAAGCTGTCTTGAACCCGCATGCCTGTAAGGATGAATTGGGGCGCCTACGTGTGGCTGCCGCGTCAACCGTTGGGGATGCTGGTTTTGAACGTACACAAGCCTTGATCGAGGCGGGTGCCGACATGGTTGTAATTGATACAGCGCATGGTCACTCCGAGGGTGTTGCCCATGCGGTTGCACGTGCCAAGGCACTTTCTAACACGGTTCAGATCGTCGCGGGTAATGTGGCAACCGCAGAGGCAACTCGTGCCTTGATCGGTGCCGGTGCGGACGCTGTCAAAGTTGGGATCGGACCTGGGTCCATCTGTACGACCCGTATGGTCGCAGGTGTGGGGGTTCCTCAGTTAACTGCCATTATCGATTCAGCGCGCGGAGCCTCTGAAACTGGAACACCCGTAATCGCCGACGGGGGGATTAAATTCTCTGGTGATTTCGCCAAGGCCATCGCGGCAGGAGCGTCCTGCGCAATGGTCGGGTCAATGATCGCAGGAACCGACGAAAGCCCCGGTGAAGTTATTCTTTATCAAGGGCGTAGCTTTAAGTCTTATCGTGGGATGGGCTCTTTGGGTGCTATGGCGCGTGGTTCGGCTGATCGGTATTTCCAAAAAGATGCTGCCAGTGATAAATTGGTACCTGAAGGTATAGAAGGACAAGTTCCTTACAAAGGTTCTGCCAATGCGGTTGTTCATCAATTGGTTGGGGGATTGCGCGCTGCAATGGGCTATACTGGGAACGCAACAGTAGAGGAAATGCGCACGAAGTCGGAATTTGTTCGCATTACCGGTGCGGGGCTAAAGGAAAGCCACGTTCATGATGTTCAAATCACCCGCGAAAGCCCAAACTACAGGCTTATGTAATGCAAAATGTTATCCAGAAATTGATTGGCTGTTTTAATATGAGTGCTGTTCTGTGACGCCCGCTGCACGCGTGGCCGCTGCCATTGAAATTCTGGATGACGTTTTAGAAGGCGTCGCTGCAGAAAAAGCGCTGACCTCATGGGCCAGACACAGTCGCTTTGCGGGCTCCAAAGACCGCGCAGCGATCCGGGATCTGGTGTTTGATGCCCTGCGGCACAGGCAATCCTATGCTTGGCTTGGCGGCCTTGAAACAGGGCGAGGACTGATGGCGGGGGCGTGTCGTGCCAATGAGATGGACTTGGCCGATGTCTTTTCGGGGATTGGGCATGCCCCATTGCCTTTGACACCAGAGGAAATTGCAGATTTTCCCGAAGTGGATCAGATTCCTGATGAGAAGGAACGGGATTTTCCAGAATGGGCGTTCAGCGCGCTGACGGAAGCTCATGGTGACAAAGCGGCACCCATTGCAGAGGCACTGCGGCATCGCGCCCCTGTATTCGTGCGCGTTAATCTTCGGAAAACGACCGTAAAGGACGCCGCGTCACAATTGGCCAAAGAAACGATTGAGACCGAACCTCATCCTTTGTCTGACACCGCTTTAAGGGTATTAACCAACCCGCGACGGCTTCATTTGTCAGACGCCTACAAATCGGGGTTGATCGAAATTCAGGACGCAGGTTCACAATATCTGGCTGATAATCTACCCGGGTTTGATGGGATGCGTAGCTTGGATTATTGCGCCGGTGGCGGCGGAAAGTCGCTTGCCCTGGCTGCGAAATTCGAAGGTACATTTGTTGCGTCTGATATATCGGAACGTCGGATGACCGATATTTCTGAGCGTGCAAATCGTGCAGGGGTGACTATTGAAACGAGGTCTCAGGAAGAGCTCTCAGAGATCGAGTTATTTGACCTTGTGCTCTGTGATGCACCTTGTAGTGGATCAGGTGCGTGGAGACGGTCACCTGATGCAAAATGGCGATTTAAAGACAGCGACTTAGACGGTATTGTTAAAGTACAAAGAGACATCTTGTCATCGGCCAAAATGTTGGTGGTTGAAAGCGGGGTATTGGCCTACGCAACATGCTCACTTTTTGATGCTGAAAATGTAGACCAAACAAACTGGTTTCTTTCTGAAAACCCAGATTGGATTATGATTGGGTCTCAACAGATTACACCCCTGAATGGTGGAGATGGTTTTTATCTATCGTTGTTGAAACGTCGCTAAAAATCATTTGTCCTTAAGGCGTGGTTAATCCTTTTCTCTTGTTATGGGTGCAACTCTAGCACTCAGACGGGGGGCGAATGGCCCATTTTTCAATACTACCTCACCCAATGACCCGTCAACCGGCTGTCATTTCGTCTCGGATGATCGGCGCCTTTTTGGCCGGTGGGTTGTTGTTTGCTGCCGCTTGGATAACGCCGGATGAAACATTAAGAATTATTTTTGCCGTAACTGCCGCTGCTTTGCTAATTTCTGCAATTACGGTTTGGCTTACTTTTCTATCCTCATCTTGGCATCAACGGATTAAGCTCAGTGAAATCTCTAAATTTGTAGAGCATGATGCGACCGCCAGTTTTGTTTCGGACGAAGATGGGACTGTGCGGTACCTAAATTATGCCGGTAAACGCACTTTTCCGGCAAAAATAGGCCAACCTCTGTCCCATGCATTCAATGAGGTTTTTGCAAACCCATCGAATGTGATGCATGGGCTGCAAATACGTGCCCTCCGAAAGGGGGCGGCACGTGAGGATGTCGTTACACGCAAAGGCCATATGCGTTTGGCTGTCCATCGATTGGGAGGAAATGGATTCCTTTGGCGGTTTGAGGATATTTGGGAACCTCATAAGGCATCTAAGGGGTCAGACGGATTATCACTACCGATGGTAATTTGTAATGCGAATGGTGCGGTCTTATTCTCGAATGAGGCGCTTCGGAGGCTTTTAGGTGAGCGTGTAAAATCAATACATACGATCGCCACTGAAGAACAATTGGAGGAAGGCGGGTTAATCGAGCTTCAGACCCAATCTGGCGCGCTGAACTGTGAGCTAGTGGTCATCAAGGGGTTAGGGGGGCGGCAAGAAGTCTACTTTGTCCCGCCACGGGAATCCGATTTTTCGGCCGATAAATACGACCACCTGGATGATTTGCCAGTTTCGATCTTGTTGTTGGATAAAAGCTTTTCTGTAAAATTTGCAAATTCCAGCGCCAGAAAATTATTAAAAACTGAATCCTCATTGGTTGGGATAGAGGCGGCGGGCTTTTTAGAAGGGATAAACCGACCTCTCGAGGATTGGTTGTTTCAGGGGGGGGCTACTTTTCGGGAGCCAAGAGATGAACTCCTTAAAATGCGCGCATCTGATCAAGAGATTTTTGTTCACGCAACGGTGCTGCAAAAAGGGGCTGATCTTATGATGGTCCTAAACGATGTTACAGAATTAAAAACCCTAGAGGCGCAATTTGTCCAAAGTCAAAAAATGCAGGCCATCGGGCAGCTTGCCGGTGGGATTGCGCATGACTTCAATAATCTTTTGACGGCCATCTCGGGTCATTGCGATCTGTTATTATTGCGTCACGACCACAACGATCCAAGCTATGCGGATCTGGAGCAGATTAGTCAGAATGCCAACCGGGCGGCCAGTCTTGTTGGACAGTTGCTAGCCTTCTCGAGAAAACAGACAATGCAAATGCAGCCAATGGATCTAAAGGACGTGTTTTCAGATTTGACCCATTTGTTAAATCGTCTGGTCGGGGAAAAAGTGTCGTTACGATTTGGTTATGATCCTGAAATAAAGCCAGTATTCGCCGACAAGCGGCAATTAGAACAAGTCATGATGAATTTAGTTGTAAATGCCAAAGAGGCCATGCCTGATGGTGGGGAAATTTCAATAGAAACCACGGGTGCAACATTACGGAATGGGATGCGCAAAGGACGTGTTACTATTCCACCGGCTGATTATTGCGTCATCAAAGTTACCGATAATGGAGTCGGAATTCCGACAGATAACATCGATAAAGTCTTTGATCCATTTTTCACAGATAAACCAATTGGGGAGGGAACGGGCCTAGGATTGGCGACTGTGTACGGAATTGTAAAACAAACAGGTGGATACATTTTGATCGATAGCGCCGTTGGGCAAGGAACCTGTTTTACGCTCTATCTTCCCGTTGCATCTGAGGAAACCGTGGATAGGTTCACAGTCCAGCCAAAAGCTTTAGAAAAGCCGAGCCCAGCGGATGAGGGAGTGGTTCTTTTGGTGGAAGACGAAGACTCGGTTCGGGCCTTCGCATCGCGCGCATTGAGGCTTCGCGGGTATACAGTACTTGAGGCAGAGGATGCTGAGCGCGCAAAGGCAATTCTGGACGACGATAGCCTTTCTGTCGATGTCTTTGTTTCGGATGTAATTATGCCAGGTGCAAATGGTCCAACTTGGGTGCGCGAAGCATTGGCAAAACGGCCAAATGTCAAAGTAATATTTGTGTCTGGTTACACCGAGGAAGAGTTATCAAAAGAAGGAGAAATGGTTCCAAATTCAGTATTTTTGCCGAAACCATTTTCTCTGAATGACTTAACTTCAACAGTGCACCGTCAATTACACTGACTTTGTTTTTGCATTCTCCCAAAGGTCAAAGTCTTTTGAATTGGTTTCTCTGAAAAGTGTTTCAACATCTGATGAAAGAGATAATTCTCGGGCGGGCGATTTGTTTAGAACTGGAAGCTCAAAATCCAATGATAATCTTGCACGTAAGAACGCACAGATTTCATCCATAGACTCATATCGAAATCTGTGGGTTACCCCAGGAGATCCATCCTTTGCAGCCGCAAAATTAGATTGGGAACCGATCTTTGCGTATGCTGGCACGTCATCTGATAGGTAAGCCCGAATAAATGTGTCAAAATCAATCGACTTGGTACTGTTAGGTGAATTATTGAGAAAGGGTCGGCTACGATATTTATACCAGCTGGCCATCCAATCTATAGGCTCGCGTATAACAGCCACGGTTTCAAATGGACCTTCGCAATGTTTTTTTAGCATCGGTTCAAACAAGCGTTGATATCCACGGAATGATAGATGTTTTAGACCTGGAGGGTCCTTTACAACAATATCGGCCTTTGATTCTAACGCGGTCTGTAAAGATGTCGTTCCCGTTTTAGGAACGGACAGGAGGACAAGTTTTTGTTTATGAAAAATCAACATTCTTTGAACAATTGTCTTAATTTATGTCTGTGATGAAATTTAAACGAGTAATTAGTATTTTGCACGCCAGAATTGCAAAGAAACATTTTTATTGAAATGTTCACCTTTTGACCCCATAAGGGAGAGAACAAGTAGTGAACGTAGGCAGTGATTGCCGCCCTGATCAGGGTATGAAATAAGGGTTTAAACAATGGCGATGGCAGATCTTTTGAACATGACAGATAAACGTAAAGCAGACAAACAAAAGGCCTTGGATTCAGCTCTGGCACAAATTGAGCGGCAATTTGGTAAAGGCTCAATTATGAAATTGGGGCAAGAGGGGGCAGTACAAGAAATCGCTGCGACTTCTACTGGATCACTTGGGCTTGATATTGCCTTAGGCATAGGTGGGCTTCCTAAGGGTCGGATTATTGAAATTTATGGTCCAGAGTCTTCGGGCAAAACAACACTGACTCTGCACTGTGTGGCAGAAGAGCAAAAAACCGGTGGTGTTTGTGCCTTTGTGGATGCCGAACATGCGCTGGACCCTCAATATGCAAAAAAGCTTGGTGTTGACCTTGATGAGTTGCTTATTTCGCAACCTGATACGGGTGAGCAAGCTTTGGAAATCACTGACACTTTGGTGCGTTCAGGTGCTGTAAACATGGTTGTTGTCGACTCCGTCGCTGCGTTGACGCCTAAGTCAGAGCTTGAGGGGGACATGGGGGACAGTAGCGTTGGCGTTCAAGCACGATTGATGAGCCAAGCCATGCGGAAATTGACAGGTTCTATTTCGCGTTCAAATTGTATGGTTATATTCATTAACCAAATTCGGATGAAGATTGGGGTTATGTTTGGCAGCCCGGAAACCACAACAGGCGGGAATGCGTTGAAATTCTATTCATCGGTTCGTCTGGATATTCGTCGTATCGGGTCTTTGAAAGACAAAGATGAGGTGGTTGGGAATGCCACGCGTGTAAAAGTGGTGAAAAACAAAGTTGCGGCACCTTTTAAACAGGTCGAATTTGACATCGTATATGGTGAAGGCATCTCCAAAATGGGGGAATTGTTGGATCTGGGTGTTAAAGCCGGAATTGTTGATAAAGCGGGTTCGTGGTTCTCTTATGGTGATCAGCGAATTGGCCAGGGGCGTGAAAATGCAAAAACATTTTTGAAAGAAAATAATGGCATTGCTCTTGAAATCGAAGATAAAATTCGTGCCGCCCACGGGTTGGATTTTGATATGCCTAAAGGATCATCTGAGGATGTCTTAGAGGGTTAGTAGGGAACAGTTTGTTTCAATAAGCCGTCCGAATTCGGACGGCTTTTTTTGTTGGCAGTAGACAGGGCGGGGGCACAGTTATAAACGGGTCTGAACCACATATAATTTCGCGGAAATGACCCTATGCCGAGTTTGAATGAGATCCGTTCCACATACCTAAATTACTTTGGTCAAAATGATCACGCGATAGTCGATTCCTCACCTTTGGTGCCGCGCAATGATCCGACATTGATGTTTACCAACGCAGGTATGGTTCAGTTCAAAAATGTCTTCACTGGTGTGGAGCAACGGGACTATACGCGCGCCTCGACAAGTCAAAAATGTGTGCGTGCCGGCGGCAAACACAATGATTTGGATAACGTTGGGTATACCGCGCGACATCATACTTTTTTTGAAATGCTTGGTAACTTTTCTTTTGGCGATTACTTCAAGGAAGAGGCCATTCCATTCGCGTGGGATTTGCTAACCAAAGAGTTTGGCATCAACAAAGACAAACTGCTTGTCACCGTTTACCATACGGATGACGAAGCAGCGAACATCTGGAAAAAATACGCTGGTTTGTCTGACGATCGTATCATTCGGATCGCAACCGATGACAATTTCTGGAG
The DNA here is from genome assembly GCA_039972875.1 of Pseudoruegeria sp. Lineage (GTDB taxonomy): Bacteria > Pseudomonadota > Alphaproteobacteria > Rhodobacterales > Rhodobacteraceae > Pseudoruegeria. The sequence continues at coordinate 155,815 of JBDWMA010000012.1, read as the reverse complement.
CATGGGCGCCACTGGTCCTTGTGGACCTTGTACTGAAATTTTTTATGATCATGGCGATCACATTTGGGGGGGGCCTCCAGGTAGCCCAGAAGAAGATGGCGACCGGTTCATCGAAATCTGGAATTTGGTTTTTATGCAGTTCGAACGTCATGAAGACGGTCGTCAGGAAAATCTGCCAAAACCATCCATTGATACCGGAATGGGGCTGGAGCGCATTGGCGCCTTGCTGCAGGGCAAACACGACAATTATGACACTGACCTGATGCGTGCCCTGATCGAAGCCTCAGCCCATGCAACAAGCCAAGACCCCGATGGGCCAGGAAATGTTCATCACCGCGTCATTGCGGACCACCTTCGGTCGACATCATTTTTGATTGCGGATGGTGTGATGCCAAGCAATGAGGGACGCGGCTATGTTTTGCGCAGGATCATGCGTCGTGCGATGCGTCATGCGCATCTGTTGGGCGCCAAGGACCCTGTGATGCATCGTTTGGTTCCAGCCCTTGTTCAACAAATGGGGGGGCACTTTACAGAACTTGGTCAAGCACAAGCCATGATCGAAGAGACACTCCGCCTTGAGGAAACGCGTTTTCGTCAAACTCTTGATCGTGGTCTGCGGTTGCTAGATGATGAAGTGTCTGGCTTGGACGAAGGCGGAACCTTATCGGGTGCCTCTGCGTTTAAACTTTATGATACATTTGGATTCCCTCTGGATTTGACGCAAGACGCCTTACGTGAAAAGGGCATGTCGGTTGATACCGATGGCTTTAGCGTCGCCATGGAAGAACAAAAAGCCAAAGCGCGGGCGGCATGGTCGGGGTCGGGGGAAACCGCTGATGCTGCTATTTGGTTCGATCTTGCAGATAAAAACGGCGCAACGGAGTTTCTGGGATACGACACGGAAATAGCCGAAGGACAGGTGCTGGCCATCGTAAAGGACGGCAAAGCTCTGGAGACGTTGAAAGACGGCGAAATTGGTTTCGTTGTTTTGAACCAGACACCATTTTATGCTGAATCCGGCGGGCAAGTTGGGGATAATGGGACCTATCTGAAACCAGATGGAAATGGTGTAATCGAAGATACACTGAAAATGGCCGGTGGTGTCTTCGCGCACAAAATGACGGCTGAAAAGGGCAGTCTATCCGTGGGGGATGCGTTGGAATTGCGTGTGGACCACTCCCGCAGGGGCGCTATTCGTGCGAACCATTCTGCGACACACCTTTTGCATGAAGCTTTGCGCAATGCCTTAGGTGATCATGTGGCTCAACGTGGATCATTGAATGCAGCGGATCGCCTGCGTTTCGATTTTAGTCATTCCGCAGCGCTTTCGAATAAAGAACTGGCGCAAGTTGAAACCGAGGTGAACGCCTATATCCGTCAAAATAGCCGGGTTGAAACCCGTATCATGACCCCGGACGATGCGCGTTCTTTGGGGGCACAAGCTCTGTTCGGCGAGAAATACGGCGATGAAGTGCGAGTGGTCTCAATGGGGACTGAAACGGGCTCCGGTAAAGGAACTGATGGCAACACTTACTCTCTTGAACTTTGCGGCGGTACACATGTGACGCAAACAGGGGATATAGGTCTGTTTACGTTATTGGGCGATAGTGCGTCATCTGCAGGCGTACGTCGGATCGAAGCATTGACGGGTGCGGCGGCTTTGTCTCATCTTTCGACACAGGATCAACGACTGACGAAGGTTGCTTCGGTATTAAAGGCGCAGGCTGGTGACGTCGAAGACCGGGTGAAATCTCTGTTGGATGAACGGAAATCTCTTCAGAATGAGGTTGCACAGCTTCGCCGTGATCTGGCTATGGCCGGAGGAGCACAGGCTGGCGGTGTGGCTGATGCCGTTGAGGTGAACGGAATTCGGTTCCATGCGCAGGCTTTGTCGGGGGTGAGTGGTAAGGATTTGCCTGCGCTGATTGATGAACATAAAACGCGACTTGAATCTGGCGCGGTTCTTTTGATTGCGGATGCAGGTGGAAAAGCCGCTGTTGCTGCTGGGGTTACCAATGACATGACGGATCGTGTGTCAGCTGTTGATTTGGTACGTGCTGCGGTTGCCGAACTTGGCGGCAAAGGCGGAGGTGGTCGACCTGATATGGCCCAAGGCGGTGGTAAAGATGCGGCGAACGCGGATGCTGCGATCGCTGCGGCACGTAAAGTTATAGAAGGAGCATAACGATGGGCGCACTTTGGATTGCACATGTCACGGTAAGGGATAAAGAGTCTTATGCAAAATACGCCGCCCTTGCTGGGCCGGCGATTGCAAGCAATGGTGGTGAGTTTCTTGTCCGGGGTGGGCGTTATGTTCAGCTGGAAGGAAAGGATCGCGCACGCAATGTTGTTGCGAAATTCCCAAGCCTTGAGGCTGCGGAAGCGTGTTATTACAGCCCGGAATACCAAGAAGCATTAAGCCATGCGCGCAACGCTTCTGAGCGAGAATTAATGATTGTCGAAACAACAGACGATTAACAAATCGCACTAATTTTTTGATAGTATATAAAAAGCCCGGTGAAGTTCACCGGGCTTTATTCGTTTAGGCTGCGGAACGCGCTTGGCGTTTTCGCTCATGTGGGTCCAAAAAGCGTTTGCGAATTCGGATAGAATTCGGTGTGACTTCGACCAGCTCGTCATTGTCGATATACGCAATGGCCTCTTCGAGAGATTTGCGAATTGGTGTCGTCAGGCGAACAGCTTCGTCTGTTCCAGAGGCCCGAACGTTGGTCAGCTTTTTACCTTTAAGCGGGTTCACTTCCAGATCGTTTTCACGGCTGTGCTCGCCGATGACCATACCTTCATAGACGGCTTCTTGCGCGCCGATGAACATTCTACCGCGATCTTCGAGGTTCCACAAAGCGTAGGCAACAGATGTACCGTTTTCCATGGAGATCAGAACACCAGCACGACGACCAGGGATGGATCCTTTGTGTGGAGTCCAGTCGTGGAACACGCGGTTCAACACGCCAGTACCACGGGTGTCTGTTAGGAATTCACCATGATACCCAATCAAGCCACGAGAAGGTACAAGAGCGATGATCCGAGTTTTACCACCGTTCTGGCGCATCTCGGTCAATTCACCTTTGCGCGGGCCGGTCAGTTTTTCGATCACAGCGCCAGAGTATTCGTCATCCACGTCAACGGTAACTTCTTCGACGGGTTCAAGTTTCTGACCATCAACATCCTGAAACAGAACCTGCGGACGAGACACGGACAATTCAAAGCCTTCACGGCGCATGTTCTCAATCAGAACGCCCATCTGAAGCTCACCACGACCGGCAACTTCAAAGGCTTCACCACCGGGGGTGTCGCTGATTTTGATCGCTACATTGGATTCAGCTTCTTTCATCAAACGCTCGCGGATAACGCGGGACTGAACTTTTTTGCCGTCACGACCAGCAAGGGGGCTGTCGTTGATGCCAAAGGTTACTGTGATGGTAGGTGGATCAATCGGCTGTGCGGGTAGGGCAGTGTCGATTTCGACGGCACAGATGGTGTCTGCAACCGTTGCCGTCGCCATACCTGCAAGGGATACGATGTCCCCGGCCTCAGCAACGTCGATTGGGGCCTGGGCCAAGCCACGGAACGCAAGGATCTTGGTGCAGCGGAACTGTTCGATCTTGGAGCCATCACGGCTGAGCGCTTTAACTGTTTCGCCAGCTCTTAAAGTGCCGCTTTCAACACGACCTGTCAAAATACGGCCGATGAATGGGTCTGAACCAAGGGTCGTCGCCAACATGCTGAATGGTTTGTCTTTGTTTTCAATCACTTTGGGCGCGGGCACGTGCTCTACGATCAAGTCGAACAACGCAGCTAAATCTTTGCGTGGACCGTCGAGTTCCATGTCGGCCCATCCAGAGCGACCAGAAGCGTACATAACCGGGAAATCAAGTTGATCATCATCGGCATCTAAAGAGGCGAACAGGTCAAAACATTCGTCAAGCGCACGATCCGGTTCGCCATCGGGTTTGTCGACTTTGTTCACGACAACGATTGGGCGCAAACCCAGCGCCAGTGCTTTGGAGGTTACGAATTTTGTCTGAGGCATTGGGCCTTCAGCCGCATCCACAAGCAATACAACACCATCCACCATGGATAGAATACGTTCAACTTCGCCCCCGAAATCGGCGTGGCCCGGAGTGTCAACGATGTTAATCCGCGTGTCTTTCCACTCCACAGAGGTCGCTTTGGCAAGGATGGTAATCCCGCGTTCACGTTCTAGGTCGTTGGAGTCCATGGCACGTTCTGCCACAGCCTGATTTTCGCGAAATGCGCCGGACTGTTTCAGCAGCTCATCCACAAGAGTGGTTTTGCCGTGGTCAACGTGCGCGATGATAGCAATATTTCGTAGGTCCATGGGGGCCGCCTCATAAGTGTTCCCGCGCGCCGTAACGTGGATGGGGCAAAAAGGCCAGTGCTAATTGACTTAATCCTTCTGCGTCATAGCTGTTGTCTCTTAATTGGTATGGCTTAATGGCTGGTTGTTTGTGAAAACAGATTGATCACCAGAATGCCGCCTACGACCATAGACAGACCAATAATGGCGGGGAGGTCTAATTTCTGTCCAAATACTAAAAGCCCGATGAAGGCTATAAAGACAATGCCCAACCCAGACCAAATGGCATAGACAATCCCAACAGGCATGACTTTAAGAGTTTGAGACAAAAGGTAAAAGGACAAGGCATAGGCAACTACGACCACAAGAGAGGGCACCAGTTTGGTAAACTGCTGGCTGGACTGAAGGGCCGTTGTACCTATGGTTTCGGCTAATATTGCGCAAAACAGGTACACATAATGAATTGGCATGACAGACCTCGCGATAATACTGGTGGGGTAATTGATCTGATGCTTTCGACAGATCATGCCTCTTTCAGATACTATTTTCGATCATACGTCAATCTAGAGTGACAAAGTGACGCCAGCATTAGTGCAGGTGATTTTGATCGGATAAGTCTCTTGCAGTGTTCGTTGCCTCGCCTGGTTCGTTTATCTCGGGGCGTTTGGTGCGGAAATATGCTTTGGTTAATGCCCATCGCATAGATAGAGAGTCTTTACTGTCGTGCAGTTGGCGCACAGTTAAGCGTCGCTGGCGCACAACGGCGCGGGCCACCCGGAAATCCCATTTGCGTTTGCGTTCGATATAGTCCTGTGGCAGCCAACGTTTTATGAGTTTCCACACCCAACCAAGCTGCAGAAATGCAAGCGTCTTAAAGAGCGTTTTACTCGTGCTGCTCCAAATGGATTTCCCAAGGGCCGTTACGGCGGCAATAAACCAAAACGGCAGTTTAACTGAAAATAATACCAGCCAAAGACCAAGCGAACTAACAGATAATCCCAAAACACCAAAGGCGACAATAAGGGCGGCAACACCTTTTTCGTACCATTCCAGACGACCATACCACGACATGAGCGCATCATAGTGTTTAACAAGTCGTGATTTATATCCAGAGATAAACCGTTCCAACCGACGTCTTATTACTGGGCCCATCACAAGGGGAATGATGGATGTCATGACCCATTTTTTGATCAGCTCAATGCGAAAAAATGATGTGGCTTGGGTTTTAAGCCAAATAAATATGGCGGGGAGCTCGATCCCCATGAATTTTTGCCCAATGATTTTAAGTTGAGTCAGGATTAAGCCAAAGGCCAATAAAACTTTGGCCCCAAAGGCAAACGTAAGGGCAATGGAGGCCCCTGCAACCATGATCAATAATAAAACAGCACGCCAGAACATGAGCTATGGGTGCCTTGGTATAACGGGATTGTCCAGAGCTGATTTTGGCCGGCCAGAAAGGCCGACCAATGTGCAATTAGGTAAGTGCTTTGTTCAAGTTTTCATCGATTTTTTCAAGGAATCCCATTGTGGTAAGCCATCCTTGATCAGGTCCGACCAATAACGCCAGATCCTTTGTCATAAATCCGCTTTCAACGGTATCCACGATGACCTTTTCTAGGGTCTCCGCAAAGCTCTGCAGGGCTGCATTGTTGTCTAGTTTCGCACGGTGCTTTAGGCCTCCTGTCCACGCAAAAATGGAGGCAATAGAATTGGTCGAGGTTTGCTGACCATCTTGGTGTTGCCGATAATGGCGGGTCACAGTGCCGTGCGCGGCCTCTGATTCCACAATTTTTCCATCCGGGGTCATCAGAATGGATGTCATCAACCCAAGTGACCCAAAGCCCTGCGCAACAGTGTCAGACTGCACGTCGCCATCATAGTTTTTGCAAGCCCAGACGTAGCCGCCAGACCATTTCAAAGAAGAGGCAACCATATCGTCAATCAGACGATGTTCGTACCAGATGCCTTTTTCTTCAAATTGATCTTTGAATTCGGCGTCAAAAACCTCTTGAAAGATATCCTTGAAACGACCGTCGTAGGCCTTGAGAATTGTGTTTTTGGTGGACAGATACACTGGCCAGCCTAGGTTTAAACCATAGTTGAGAGAAGCCCGCGCAAAATCGTAGATCGATTCATCTAGGTTAAACATAGCTTGTGTAACGCCGGAGGACGGGGCGTCAAATACTTCTCGTTCGATGACTTTACCGTCTTCCCCTTCGAATTTCAGCGTAATTTTACCTGCACCTGGAAAGCGGAAATCAGTCGCACGATATTGATCGCCATAGGCGTGCCGACCAACAACAATCGGCTTCGTCCAACCTGGTACCAAACGGGGAACATTTTTACAGATGATAGGCTGACGAAAAATCACCCCACCCAGAATATTACGGATTGTTCCATTCGGGGAGCGCCACATTTTTTTAAGGCCAAATTCCTCGACCCGTGCTTCGTCTGGTGTGATGGTTGCGCACTTTACAGCGACGCCGACTTCTTTGGTTTTCTCGGCGGCGTCAATTGTGACTTGATCGTTCGTAGCGTCCCGATTTTCCATGCCCAGATCATAATACAGAAGATCAAGGTCCAGATAGGGCAGGATTAATTTGTCCTTGATAAACTGCCAGATGATACGGGTCATTTCGTCGCCGTCCATTTCAACAATGGGATTATCAACTTTGATCTTTTTCATGCGGGACCTCTTGATTGACTGGTTAGGGTTTTAGAGCACAGCCTTCATACTGGGTGCCTAACTCATCAGTATACAAATGTATACCGAACATCAATCCAAATTGTGCTTTGAAAAAAAGTCTTGAACCTGCGGTCGAATAAATGCCCATACGTTAGGCGTGCCAGAGGCAACCTTTCTGCCAATTCTGCTATCCATTTTGTCCATAGAGACATCATAATTTAGCCAGCTACCACCATTGGCTTCTATATTCTGCAGCAAAGGTTGAACTCGATCCACGGCCTTGGCAAATTTGGCGTCATCGCTTTGTGCTGCTTCAAATTCGGTCCAAATGCTATGAAGCTCTGCGCCTTGCGTGGCAGGTAGCAATCCGAATAGGCGTTCAGCAGCAGCGCGTTCTTTGGATTCCTGTTCTGCAACATCGAAATCACCGTGAATGGGCGCATCACCTGCGTCGATTTCCACAATATCGTGGAGCAAAAGCATCTGAATGACGCGGTGCAGATTAATTTTGGACGCGGCATGTTCTGCTAAGATCAGCGCATAGAGCGCGATGTGCCAACTGTGTTCACCAGAGTTTTCAAACCGAGCCCCCTTTAAAGAGTGTGTCGCGCGGTAGATTGATTTTAACCGATCTGCTTCTGCCAAAAAATCGAGGCGTCGCGACAGGTCTGACTGAGGTGCGTCACCAGCAAAGAGGACTTGGGCATGTTCATATATTTCGGGCCAGCTGTGCGCGAGGGGCGCAAAGCGGCCTGAGGTCATATTATCTCGGACAATTTCCAGATGATCGGGTAACGGTTCAGGCGATTTAAGGACCTGAAACATTGGCTGTGAAAAATCGATTTGTTTTGCGAATTTTGAATCCGCACTCTCTTTTGCTTCGAATTCTGACCAGAGATTTAAGAGATAAAGACCTTGGTCATCGGGCAACAATCCAAACAAACGGCGCGCCGCGTTGGATTCAAGAACTGCGACTTTTTCATGATCTGACGGCAAGTGGATTGGGTGGTCACCCACATCGACTTCGACCAGATCGTGGATCAACAACATTTGCAGGACACGATCCAGTTGGAATTCTGATGTCTGATGAGGTGCCAAGATTAATGCAAACAAAGCCGCATGCCAGCTGTGTTCAGCTGAATTTTCAGGTCGACTTAAGTCTAGTAGGACGTTTGATCTCTCGACCCCCTTTAGCGCATCAGATTGGTTTAAAAAGTCAAACTGTTGCCTCAGGCGGTCTGAGCATTGCGTCATGGTTTTCCAAGTCCAGCGGCCAGTGCGGCCTGTTTTAACCGGTCGCGTGCGCGCTTTTCGGCGCGCCGCACCCGAACGGCCGTGAGGTAGGATTCTTCGAGGGTGGAGGAACTCGCACCGATAATACCGGCGATTTCGTCAGACAGAGCGATTTCGCCGGTTTTTTCGATAATTGCTAACGTTTGGCGGGCCAGTTCGTCAGCGATTGCGTCATTGTGATCCAAAGTCGACCCTTAACGTGTGGTTTCGGTCAAGCGACGGCGCACATAGTCGTCAACATTACCAATCATCGTATCCATGTGAGGATCTTCAAAGAAATGGCCTGCTCCTTCGATTTCCTGATGGGTAATTGTAATGCCTTTTTGTTCGTGTAGCTTATCGACCAGTCCAACAGTATCTTTTGGAGGCGCAACGCGGTCAGCCGTTCCGTTGATAATTAAACCAGAGGATGGGCAGGGCGCAAGAAAGCTAAAATCATACATATTGGCCGGAGGGGCCACAGATATGAACCCAGTGATTTCTGGCCGGCGCATCAAAAGCTGCATTCCGATCCATGCACCAAAGGAAAACCCAGCAACCCAACAGTGCTTTGCATTGTTGTTCATGGACTGCAAATAATCCAAGGCTGAGGCTGCATCTGACAGCTCCCCGACGCCTTGATCGTATTCACCTTGTGAACGGCCCACTCCACGGAAGTTAAACCGCAAAACAGTAAAGCCCATTTTATAGAAAGCATAGTGCAGATTATAGACCACACGATTATTCATCGTCCCGCCAAACTGCGGGTGGGGGTGCAGCACAATCGCGATAGGTGCATCCCTCGTTTTTTGTGGATGATAACGTCCTTCAAGCCGGCCTTCGGGCCCTGGGAAAATGACTTCGGGCATAGTGTCCCTGTGTTGTTATGGTCGCGCTCATAATTCTTGACGAATTGAGTCGGACACTTTAGAATTATTCTAAACCCTGAACGGCTCAGAGCGTTTCAACCCGAAGTAAGGTTTGTGGACGCTGGCGTCAATGATATTGCAAGGAGCAATCCGATGAAACTGAGCACAAAAGGCAGATATGCGATGGTCGCACTCGCGGATTTGGCGCTACAGCCGACCGAAGAGCTGGTTTCACTGTCTGAAATATCTAAGCGCCAGGATATCTCGCTTCCATATCTTGAACAACTTTTCGTGAAATTACGCCGGGCTGATCTGGTCGTGTCCGTACGCGGGCCAGGAGGGGGATATCGTTTGGCGAAATCGCCTTCTGATATTCGAGTTTCTGATATTTTGGGAGCCGTCGATGAGACCGTATCGGCGATGCACAAGGGGGCCGGGGCATCTGGGGCGCTGAGTGGCAGTCGCGCGCAATCGCTAACGAACCGTCTGTGGGAAGGTCTTTCAGCACATGTGTATGTATTCCTGCATCAAACCCGACTTTCAGATGTAATTCAGAATGAACTGACACCTTGTCCGGCCGTTCCCTCGATATTCGAAGTGGTGGACGAGGGATGAGCCTTGATAGTTCAAGTGTTGATTTGCCTCGTATTTTGATCAAAGGGCAGACTAGGGCTCTCAATTCCTTTTCTGAATTAGGGATAAATATTGCTAAATCTAATGCTGCCATACGCTTAGCTTCGAATTTTGGAAGTATGGCAGACAAATTGTTTATGTCTGAAGACTTATGCCTCATTAATTTTATGAGCAAGTCACGAGCGACCGAGGACGCAGCAAAGCGGAGCCGGTTTTGGCTAGGTCGAATGTACAATAAATTTAGCGGCTGTATTGCTGACTACGTCGAGCTTTCGGGCGCAGTTCTTGGGGGCGCTTATCGGTATCTCGAAGACCCCAATAAAAAATGCGTCGACTTTTCGGAGGATTATCTTTTACGCAGGGACGTAGCATCGGATCTGTTGAAGAGATTTGAACGTGAAGCAAAGAAAAATGGCTTGCTAAAATGAAACGGATCTATCTCGATTGGAACGCGACAACGCCGGTGCGTCCAGAGGCGCGAGCGGCAATGATTTCTGCAATGGATCTGGTTGGTAATCCTTCGTCTGTCCATGGAGAAGGGCGTGCCGCGAAGTCGTTGATCGAAAAGGCGCGGGGTCAAATTGCGTCTGCATTTGGGGCGGATAACGCGGACGTTGTTTTTACGTCCAGTGCGACAGAGGCCGCAGCTTTGGCTCTTACTGGGCGTGAATTGCATTGCTCAGATGTTGAGCATGAGGCTGTGTCCTCTTGGTGTGACGGCTCATTGGGGGCTGATCACAATGGTGTGGTAAAAGTCGGAACGCCGTCGCAATCAGTTTTGCAAACGGCCAACAGTGAAACCGGTGTACTTCAAGCATTACCAGAGGGTTTATTTCTAACGGACGCGACGCAGAGTTTTGGAAAAATGCCCTTTGCGTTTAATTGGTGCGGTGCCGATATGGCGATTATTTCTGCGCACAAGCTTGGCGGGCCAAAAGGCATCGGTGCTTTGGTTTTGAAGCAAGGCCTCGATGTTACTGCACAAATTCGCGGTGGCGGGCAAGAAATGGGCCGCCGGTCCGGAACAGAAAATGTCATTGGTATTGCGGGTTTTGGTGCTGCGGCGCAGGCGGCACAGTTGGATTTGGATGCTGGTGTTTGGCGTCAAGTTGAAAAACTTAGAAACATTCTAGAAAACCTGCTGGAAGAATCTTTAAAAGAGATTAATTTTGTCGGGAAGGACGCAGATCGGCTGCCCAATACATCATGCTTTGCGGTTCCCGGATGGAAGGGTGAGACGCAAGTGATGCAAATGGACTTAGCCGGCTTTGCCGTTTCGGCGGGGTCTGCGTGTTCTAGCGGTAAGGTGAAATCCAGCCGTGTGTTGCGCGCAATGGGGTTCAAAGATGACGTCGCGGCTTGTGCTATGCGTGTGTCATTGGGGCCAACCACGCAAGAGAGCGAGATACGAGATTTCGCGGCGGCCTATATCAAGGCTTATCAGCGTCACAAGGCGCGCGCCGCATAGTTAAAATGCCCTGGGGCACCAGGGTTGAGAGAAGGGAAGATGACATGTCTGCTATGGATCAAGTCACCGTCAAAGACGGGGTTGAGGAAGAAACAGTCGAAGCGGTGAAGTCCCTCGCGGGGGCCTATAAGCATGGCTGGGAAACCGAGATCGAAATGGAATATGCACCAAAAGGTGTTGGTCCGGATATCGTTCGCCTGATTTCAGAGAAAAACGAAGAGCCTGAATGGATGACCGAGTGGCGTCTTGCGGCTTTTGAACGGTGGGAGCAAAAAGAAGAGCCGACTTGGGCTATGGTCAATTACCCCAAAATCGACTTTCAGGACATTTATTATTATGCCCGCCCCAAAAGCATGGAAGTCAAACCAAAGTCATTGGATGAGGTCGATCCGACTTTGCTCGCCACTTATGAAAAACTGGGGATCCCTTTAAAAGAGCAAATGATCCTTGCTGGGGTCGAGGGGGCAGAAAACGCGCCTTCTGAGGGCCGGAAAGTGGCCGTGGATGCGGTATTTGACTCCGTATCTGTAGGGACGACATTTCAGGCTGAATTGAAAAAAGCGGGCGTTATTTTTTGCTCAATTTCTGAGGCCATTCGGGAACATCCTGAGCTTGTTAAAAAATATCTGGGCACGGTCGTTCCAGTGTCAGACAATTTCTATGCAACGCTGAACTCTGCTGTGTTCTCTGACGGTTCATTTGTTTACGTCCCTCCGGGTGTTCGTTGCCCGATGGAACTGTCGACCTATTTCCGCATCAACGCTGAAAACACGGGCCAGTTTGAACGCACGTTGATCATTGCCGATAAAGGCAGCTATGTCAGCTACCTAGAGGGCTGCACCGCGCCACAACGCGATGTGGCTCAGTTGCACGCTGCGGTGGTTGAGATCATCATCGAAGAAGACGCCGAAGTGAAATATTCGACCGTCCAGAACTGGTATCCGGGCGATGAGAATGGCAAAGGTGGCATTTATAACTTTGTGACCAAACGCGCTGATTGCCGGGGGGATCGGTCTAAAGTCATGTGGACCCAGGTTGAAACCGGCTCTGCTGTGACATGGAAATACCCCTCCTGCATTCTACGTGGCGCTGATAGCCAAGGCGAATTCTACTCGATCGCCATTGCAAACAACATGCAACAGGCCGACACAGGTACCAAGATGGTGCATTTGGGTAAAAACACCAAATCGCGGATCGTTTCCAAAGGGATCAGCGCTGGTAAAGCCCAGAACACCTACCGCGGCTTGGTGTCCATGCACCCCAAAGCCAAAGACAGCCGAAACTACACGCAGTGTGACTCTTTGCTGATTGGGGACAAATGCGGGGCGCATACGGTTCCCTATATTGAGGTGAAAAACAATTCATCTCGGGTGGAGCATGAAGCAACAACCTCCAAAGTGGATGACGATCAACTGTTCTATTGCCGTCAACGCGGCATGGACGAAGAGGAAGCCGTCGCTTTGGTTGTGAATGGGTTTTGTAAGGATGTTCTGCAGGCTTTGCCGATGGAATTTGCCATGGAAGCACAACAGCTTGTGGCAATCTCACTTGAGGGGTCCGTGGGCTAAACCAGCCTCGAAACTTCGTGTTTTGTCAGTTCACAGGAGAAGTCGAAGATGTCCCGTCAGAATAAAATATCTCTGCTTTCAGCGGTGCTTACAGGTTCGTTTTGTGCCGTGTTTGCAATTTTTTTGAACATCGTGCTGCCAACAATGAGTGTCGTATTCTTGTTGGCTGGTGCGGGAACATCGGGGTTTCTGGGGAGCCTGTTTGCGCAGATCGTAACGCGGAATCGTTAGAACTTTGGATAAAGACAAGGGCCTTAAAAGCATGATCGTCACAACGACACAAAGCATCGAAGGACACCGCATAACCTCGTATCACGGCATCGTCGTCGGAGAAGCGATTATGGGAGCCAATGTGGTACGGGATTTTTTTGCATCTGTTACAGATATCGTGGGCGGGCGGTCCGGTGCGTATGAAAGCAAGCTACAAGACGCCCGCGAAACAGCCTTGGCAGAGCTAGAAGAACGCGCAGTAGCCATAGGGGCGAACGCGGTGGTTGGTGTGGATTTGGATTATGAGGTCGTTGGCGATTCAATGCTGATGGTTTCGGCTTCGGGGACGGCGGTTACGCTGTCCTAGAACCACAGAATAACGACCCGAATATGGGTCACAGATAGAAATGTCGGTGGTCAATGTATCGCCTGATAAGAGGAACATATAAATGTTGGAAATCAACAACCTGCATGTCAAACTTGAAGAAGAAGAGAAACAAATCCTGAAAGGGGTTAATCTCTCTATAGAAGCCGGTAAGGTCCATGCGATTATGGGACCAAACGGGTCCGGTAAATCCACACTATCATATGTTCTATCGGGTCGTGACGGCTATAAGGTGTCAGAAGGGTCCGCAACACTTGAGGGTGAAGAAATCCTAGAGTTGGATCCAGAAGAACGTGCCGCAGCAGGCCTGTTTCTTGCGTTCCAGTATCCGGTTGAGATCCCAGGTGTGGGTAACATGACATTTCTTCGGACGGCTGTGAATTCCCAGCGTAAAGCCCGTGGAGAGGACGAACTGTCTGCAGGCGATTTTCTTAAAGTCGTCCGTGAAAAAGCCAAGAGCCTGAAAATCAACGCCGACATGCTAAAGCGTCCAGTCAATGTCGGTTTTTCTGGTGGTGAAAAGAAACGGAACGAAATTTTACAGATGGCCATGCTTGAACCAAAAATGTGCATCCTTGATGAAACAGATTCCGGTCTGGATGTGGATGCGATGAAATTGGTTGCCGAAGGTGTGAATGCGCTGCGCGATGAGGGGCGGTCTTTCCTTGTTATTACGCATTATCAACGACTTCTGGACCATATTAAACCTGACGTCGTTCACATCATGGCCAATGGGCGTATTGTGAAAACAGGCGGTCCTGATCTGGCACTCGAAGTTGAAAACAATGGGTATGCCGATATTCTGGCGGAGGTCGTGTAATGGCTCTGGCAAACGCAAAACAGGACGCAACAGCGGCCCGGATTGCCGGTCTGTCGTTGCCGGGTGCGTCCGGTTGGACTGATGAGGCCCGTCAGAATGGCCTCTCGCGGCTTAATGCGATGGGCGTTCCTGTACGTCGGGATGAGTATTGGAAATACACCCGTCCGGATTTGTTGACGGCTCCAATGGCGAAGTCGGCAATCGTTTTTGAACACGGTGAAACTCCGATTTTTGACGAAATCGACCGATTGAAAATCGTGTTCGTTGATGGTGTTTTTGATGCTGAAGCGTCTGATGATTTGTCCCTCGAAGGGGTGGAAATTGATCGCCTTTCTTTGGCAGCAAACACGGATATCCATTGGGCCAAAGATTTATATGGCGTTTTGGAAACAGATGGCCAATCCCCGGTGGAACGTCCCCTTGCGGCCCTAAATACGGCGTTCGCGACGGATGGTGTTTTACTGCGAGTGACGGGTAAAGTCAGCAAACCAGTGTCTTTGATGTATCTTCATTGTGATGAAACGTCTGATGCGATCCTGCATCATGTCATCAAGGTCGAAGCGGGTGCAGAGATCACGGTGCTTGAAAATGGTCCAGCCGCGGCGCGATTCAATAAAGTTATGGAAATAGACGTCGCTGAAGGCGCCCGTTTTCACCATGTACGGGCGCAGGGGCGTGACCATGAACGTCAGGCCGTTACGCATATGTTCGCGCGCTTAGCAGCTGAGAGCACGTTCAAAAGCTTCACCCTGACCGCAAACGGAGTCCTGACCCGGAATGAAGTTATTCTCGACATTCAGGGCGATGAGACCAAAGCACACGTCGCCGGAGCGGCTGTTGGTGATGGGGATTTTCATCATGATGACACAGTTTTCATTACCCATGATGCGGTAAACTGTGAAAGTCGTCAGGTCTTTAAAAAAGTATTGCGAAATGGTGCTACAGGCGTGTTTCAGGGCAAAATTCTGGTGCAGCCAGATGCTCAGAAAACCGATGGGTATCAGATCAGTCAGGCGCTATTGTTGGATGGCGACAGCCAATTCTATGCAAAGCCTGAGCTAGAGATCTATGCAGATGATGTTGCCTGTTCCCACGGCTCCACGACGGGTGCCATCGATGACGAAGCGTTGTTCTATTTGCGCTCTCGTGGGGTGCCGGAGTCAGATGCGCAGGATTTGTTGGTTCTCGCGTTTCTTGCCGAAGCCATCGAAGAGATCGAAAGCGAAGAAGTCGGTGGGTGCATTTTGACGCGGCTTGAAGGCTGGCTCAGCCGGCGGCGAGGCTAAAAATGCCGGTATCGTCCGATATCGTCCGCAGTTATGTGGCGCCGCGCAAAGTGTTGCGGCGTCAATTTAGGGCGGGTGTAGGAGAAGAACAGGCGTTGGCCTATGTGATGATTGCCTGTTTTCTGTTCTTTATTGCACAGTTACCGGCTTTGTCGCGGGCTGTTTACCTTATGCCGGACGGACCTGAATTCACCACGCGTGCCGTTGGCGCGTTTGTGGGGGGGGTCTTTTTTGCGCCGTTGTTCTTTTATGCACTGGCGGCGATTAGCCGGCTTGTGTCTAAACTATTTGGCGGACGTGGTACCTGGCTTCGGGCGCGGATTGCGTTGTTTTGGGCGCTTCTGGTTGTGTCACCATTGGTTCTGCTGCGCGGATTGGTCGCCGGGTTTATCGGGGCAGGGCAAGCGGAATCGCTGGTCGCCGCGCTGGTTGGTATTATGTTCTTGATTGTCTGGATCCTTGGGCTGATAGAAGCGGAAAAAGGCCCCATGGCCCCGCCACTGGAAACCCCCGCTTAAAGAGCTGTTTGAATGACCCTAGTACCTTTGATCGAAATGGCTGTTTTAAGTTTGCGAAACCCCAAAGAGGGGTTGCGTAGAGTTTTGGACATAAATGTTCCGAGGGCCACGCTCATACCTATGATCGTATTGGTCATTGTTCTGAGTGTTTTGCTGGCCTTTTTGACGTTGTGGGCCGCACCGGTCGAAATTGATGCCGCGATGAGCGTGTTTCCAACGCCGTTTTCCCTCGCAATGATCCTTTCCGGTTCGATGTTCATAATGATCATGGGCATCTATTGGATCGGGCGGGCCTTTGATGGGAAGGGCACCATGGATGAAGTGCTTTTAACCGTCATTTGGTTGCAAGCGATCATGATGTTGCTTCAGGTGGTTCAGATTATTGCGACCATTCTGCTTCCCCCTCTGGCCGATATGCTTGGTTTGGTTGCGTTTGCGGTGATGTTTTGGTTGCTGACCAATTTTATCACCGAGGTGCATGGGTTTCAGTCCCCCTTAAAAGTCTTTTTCATGGTCATTGCCTCAATGTTTGGCATTGTCTTTGGTCTGACTATTCTCTTGACGCTCATTGGATTGAGCGGAGGTTTTTGAGATGTATGATGTAAACAAAATCCGCACAGATTTTCCGATATTGTCCCGAGAGGTGAATGGTAAGCCTTTGATTTATCTAGATAATGGTGCTTCCGCTCAAAAACCTCAGGTGGTAATTGATGCCATTACGCGTGGCTATGCAGAAGAATATTCAAATGTTCATAGAGGGCTGCATTTTCTTTCGAACCTAGCGACGGATAAATATGAATCCGTTCGCGGAACAGTCGCAGAATTTTTGAATGCCCCCCATGAGGATGAGATCGTATTCACCTCGGGAACGACGGAGGGTATCAACCTTGTTGCCTACGGGTGGGCGATGAACAATTTGCAATCCGGTGATGAAATTGTGCTAAGCGTCATGGAGCATCATGCCAATATTATCCCGTGGCATTTTTTGCGCGAACGCATGGGCATCGTTCTGAAATGGGTAGATGTGGATTCCCGAGGGGATCTTGATCCGCAAAAAGTCATTGATGCGATCGGCCCTAAAACAAAACTTGTCGCAATTACTCATATGTCCAATGTGTTAGGTACCGTAGTTGATGTGAAATCAATTGCGGCCGCTGCTCATGACAAAGGGGTTGCCGTCTTGGTCGATGGATCACAGGCGACGGTGCATATGTCCGTTGATGTTCAGGATATCGGCGCTGATTTTTATGCGATTACCGGGCACAAATTATATGGTCCCTCTGGATCTGGTGCGATCCATATTAAATCCGAACGTATGAAAGAAATGCGTCCCTTTATGGGCGGTGGCGACATGATCCGTGAAGTTGGTCGTGATACCGTTAGCTATAATGATCCGCCTATGATGTTTGAGGCGGGTACACCCGGTATCGTTCAGACCATCGGCATGGGTGTTGCGCTTGATTATATGATGTCACTGGGCATGGATAATATCGCCGCGCACGAGAGAAATCTGCGAAATTACGCACGGAAACGGTTGGATGGTTTGAATTGGTTGACCGTTCAAGGAACGTCGGAAACCAAAGGTGCGATTTTTTCTTTTACGCTTGATGGGGCAGCCCATGCCCATGACCTATCAACGGTTTTGGATAAACGCGGTGTTGCCATCCGGGCTGGTCACCATTGTGCGCAGCCACTAATGGAATTCTTGGGGGTTTCGGCTACGGCCCGTGCGTCTTTTGGATTGTACAATAAAGAGTCCGAAGTTGATGCACTGGTTGATGCGCTAGAGCTATGCCACGAATTATTTGCCTAAGCTGACTGTTTCAGTTTTTTAATTAGGATGCGCAGGACCCATCCATAATAATATGGAAAGAGGCTCGGAGTATGTCGGGCCTTTCCCTTTAATAAGACCTTTGTCGGTATTCAGTTTCTTGTGAATTCGAAGTCGATTTACAATTGCGGATAATTTAGGAACGGCCTATAGACAGGTCAGGATGCACCCATAGCTCAGCTGGATAGAGTGTCGCCCTCCGAAGGCGAAGGTCGAAGGTTCGAATCCTTCTGGGTGCACCATTTTACAATTTTAATGCCGTATAGATTTCAGATAATCGCGGAACTCTATTTCCTGGTTTTCGATCATTGGTTAAGGGCACGCTAACGATCAGGTTGACGATGGATTTCTTCCTGCCATGTTTTCCGTTTAGACTTTTGGGCATGATTGGACTGATTTTTATTGTTCCTTTGTGTCGTGTCATTAATACTCCACAGATCTACGAGCCGCGGTTCTAACGTACGACATTGCCTTTAAATTTGCGTCGCATTTCCAGCAGACGTATCGGGTTTTGATGTTTACTCAGAACGTAACATTCACAGTTTTATCCATGGGACGGGGTGATGGGCTGATCCGAGAGTAGGTGAGTGAATGCAAAATTGATCGATAGAGGGTTACCTGCAAAAGTGTTTAAGATTGAGACCGCTCAAGCTACTTC
Source organism: Pseudoruegeria sp. (assembly GCA_039972875.1). Taxonomy (GTDB): domain Bacteria; phylum Pseudomonadota; class Alphaproteobacteria; order Rhodobacterales; family Rhodobacteraceae; genus Pseudoruegeria. The sequence continues at coordinate 137,272 of JBDWMA010000012.1, read as the reverse complement.
TTTTTTAGTCGTCTGCGAGGAGGGGTCCATTCGCTCTGGCGCGGAAAGGCTAGGGCTGGAGCCTTCCACAATCAGCCGCCATATTAAAGCGTTAGAACATTCCTTAAATATTGTTCTAGTCGAACGGGGCAGAAGGGGCGTGCACCCCACTGAGGCTGGGCGCTTATTACAAACTTATTTGAAGCGTCAGCAAAGCGATCAGGAAACGTTGCTGTCGGAGTTTGATGAACTTGCAGGGATGCGCAGGGGAGAGTTGATCATCGCCGTCGGGGATGGGTTTATCAGTGATTTCATCGGGAATGCGTTGACGTCCTACAAGGCGGCCTTTCCGGGATTTACCTATGATTTGTTGAGTGGTTCAACCGATCAGGTGCTTCATGCCGTGAGAACTGATCGCGCACATATTGGACTTGCCTATAATGCGCGACCAGAGCGCATCATACGAACGGCAGCCCAAGTAAAACAACCCCTTGAAGTGTTGGTTAGCCCAACGTCGCAATGGGCAGAAATGCCTCAGCCAATCACCATGGAGCAGTTGGAGAAGCTGCCTTGTGCGCTTTTAAAAAGTGGATTTGGCGTCGGTGACATGATCCGTGCGGCAGAAGGCGTTCACGGTGCGCGGCTTTCTGCAGTCGTTCATTCGAATTCCCTTGCTGTTTTGCGTAACTTTGTCCGTGAGGGGTTGGGGGCAACAATTTTACCTGCCTTTGTTGTCACAAGAGAGATCGCAGATAAGACAATCATCACCAAATCGCTTAATATCCCTGAGTTGAGCAAGGGAGAGGCTTCCGTTTTCACGCGGGCAGGTCGGCGCTTGCCGGAAGGGGCAACTCGGTTAGTGGATCACGTCATTCGCTCAATGGCCGCGTTTAGGCAGACAATTTAGTGTTGCGTCAGATGCAACGTTAAAGATTCTGCCGCGCAATTCCGCCCAATCAAAATGTCTGTATCTTGTGGTCTTCAGGAATGAACGCAACAGGGGAACACAAATGTCCAAAAAGACACTGACGTCCATCGCAACCGTTTTGGCTCTTTCTACGGCTTTGGCCGGATCCGCGCAGGCTGAAACGATACGCATTGCTTCACAAGGAGACGCCACGAGCCTTGATCCTCACTCCCATAATGAGAGTTTTACCAACTACTTTTTAGCCAATGTGTATGAAGGGCTTGTCGCGCGGGATCGAAACTTTGAGATCACTGGCCAACTCGCGGAAAGCTGGGAGCAGATCGATGCCACCACTTGGCAGTTTAAATTGCGCCCGGATGTGACTTTTCATGATGGGTCAAGTTTTGCCGCTGATGATGTCATTTTCAGTATGGAGCGTGCACTGTCTGAACCCTCCAATTTCAAACACGTTCTTGCGTCAGTTGAAAGTTTTTCGGCAATTGACGAGATGACGATTGAGATTAAGACCAAGGCGGCAAACCCAATCCTGTTAAATGACCTATTGGATCTGATGATCCTTGATAAACAATGGGCAGACGCAAATGGCTCACAAGAGCCTATTAACCTTCAGGCCGAGGAAAAAGCGTTTAGCGCGACGAATGCAAACGGCACTGGTCCCTTTACTGTGGTTTCTCGTGCTCAAGGTGAGAAAACGACGCTTGCAGTCAATACCTCTTATTGGGGCGAAGTTGGTAATGTGACAGAGGTGGTGTTCACTCCAATCAACAACGCTGCCACATTGGTGTCAGCGCTACTGTCGGGTGAAGTTGACATGGTCATGCCCTTGCCGTTGCAGGATATACCTCGTGTTGAGGCTGCTGAAGGTGTCAAAGTGGTGTCCAGCGCAGAGGCTCGCACCATGTACATTGGTATGGATCAGTGGCGGGACCAAATCATCGAAAGCCCGGTAGAGGGAAATCCATTCTTGGATCTACGCGTTCGAAAAGCGTTTGCCCACGCAATTGATGCGCAAGCGATCATTGATCGTGTGATGCAAGGGCAGGCGACACTGGCAACGCAATACGTCATGGACAAGGTGAATGGGTATAACCCTGATCTGACGCGTCTGGAATACAACGTCGAAACAGCAAAGTCCCTTTTGGCAGAGGCAGGTTATCCGGACGGGTTTGAACTGACTATGGATTGCTCGACAGATCGTTATGTCAATGACGGGCAAATCTGTCAGGCAGCGGTTAGTCTGCTGGCGCGTGTTGGAATTACTGTGAATTTGATCGCGCAACCCAAGGCTCAGTTTTTCCCGAAAGTTGTTGCGCCTGACTTTGGCACATCCTTCTTTTTGCTAAGCTGGACCCCCTCCACCATGGATAGTCTGAACGTTTTCCAAAACGTGCTTGGCACGCGTGATTTAGAAGCCGGAACGGGTGCATGGAATATCTCTGGATGCTCAATCCCAGAAGCGGATGCCTTAGCCGCCGAAGCCGCCAACACAATGGATCCGAAAATTCGTGAAAAGATGTTGCAAGACGCAATGGCGTTGATGGTTGAAAACGTCTGCCTTGTGCCGCTTCATGTTCAGCAGCTTGTTTGGGGGGCGGCTGACAATATCGATGTCGTGCAGCACCCAACGTTTGAGTTTCCGTTGGAATACTACAACGTGAACTAAGCCAATTGAACGACCTAATCTAGTTTGGGTCGTTCAATTCCTTCACCACTTGTCAGGATCTCCTACATGTATTTTCTAATCACCAGATTACTCCAAGCCACGATTGTTATGCTTTGCGTTGCACTCGTCGGGTTTCTGGTATTTCAGTTTGTCGGTGACCCGGTTCTATCGCTTGTTGGCCAAGAGACATCAGTGGAAGACCGTGATGCCTTGCGCGAGAGCCTTGGCTTGAATGATCCCATTTTTGTTCAGTATTTCCGATATGTTACGAACGCGGTCCAAGGGGATTTTGGCATTTCATATAGCTTTAACCGCGACGTGAGCGAAATGATCGCCGACCGTTTACCTGCGACGATAGAGCTTGTTCTGCTTTCTGGTGTGCTTTCTCTTATGTTGGCTATTCCTGCGGGCATTTACACGGGTATCCGCCGCAAGGGTGGCCTTGCGCAAACAATTATGGCCTTGTCAGTGATCGGCGTCTCTGTCCCTTCTTTTTTACTCGGCATACTTTTGATCCTTGTCTTTTCTGTTTGGTTGAACTGGCTGCCCTCCTTTGGACGTGGCGATACCGCCACGGTATTGGTCTTTGACTCAAGCTTGTTCACTTGGGATGGACTGAGACATGCGTTGATGCCCGCAGCCGTCCTGTGCTTGTTTCAACTTGGTGTCATCCTGCGTTTGATCCGTGCGGAAATGCTGGAGGTTTTACGTACAGATTACATCCGCTTCGCCTGGGCGCGAGGTCTTCCGGGCAAACGTGTTTACCTACGCCATGCGCTTAAGAATACGCTTGTACCGGTTGTGACTGCCATTGGCCTACAACTGAGCTCGTTGTTTGCGTTTTCCATAATAACCGAACGGGTATTTCAATGGCCCGGCATGGGATCGTTGCTTCTGCATGCTATTGGGCAAAGTGACATACCCCTACTTGCCGCATATTTGATCTTTGTGGGGTTGGTTTTTACCATTTCAAATTTGGTAGTCGATGCCATCTATGTTTTGATCGACCCCCGCATTCGTCACGGAGTGCGCTGATATGTTTGAAAAAATACGATCAGATTTCTGGTATGAATTGCTGAATTCACCGGTCACAGTCGTATCATCGTTCATAATATTGATGATGGTAATCGGCTGTACGGCTGCCCCTATTTTCGCCCCACACACGCCATTTGACCCGGCAACAATTTCGATCATGGACAATAATTTACCTCCTGTTTGGGAGGCTGGTTCGGACCCTCGTTTTCTATTGGGAACTGATTTGCAGGGGCGAGATGTGTTGTCAGCGATGCTGTATGGGGGGCGGATTTCCTTGTTGGTCGGCCTCGGAGCGGTTGCTTTGTCCGTTGTTATCGGAATGGCTGTTGGCCTCTTTGCGGGCTATTTCGGCGGCATGACAGATGCTGTTTTGATGCGCATCGCCGAAATACAATTCGCCTTTCCCCCGATCTTGATCGCATTGTTGTTTAACGGAATTCTAAAGGCAACGCTCCCGGCAGATATTTTTTCCCAAGCCGCAGTGCCGATTATGATCTTGGCGATTGGTCTGGCAGGGTGGGTTCAGTTTGCGCGGATTGTACGGGCTTCTGTCTTGGTACAACGTGGACAAGATTATGTGACAGCATGCCAAGCAATCGGCCTTCCGACATTCTCGATCATTCTACGGCATATCACGCCGAATATTCTTGGCCCTGTACTGGTTCTTGCCATGTTGCAAATTGCTGTGGCCATCGTGACAGAGGCGACCCTATCGTTTCTTGGTCTGGGTACGCCCCTTACAGAGCCATCTCTTGGCGCGTTAATCCAAATCGGAAGCCAATACTTGTTCTCGGGTGTTTGGTGGGTCGTCATTTTTCCCGGCACCATGTTGTTGGTGATGGTTGTCGCGTTCAATCTCGTGGCGGACTGGGTTCGCGACTATCTTAATCCGAGGCTGCGATGACTGACCTACTCTGTAAAACGGAAAACCTTCAAATCACATTCCCCCATAGGCTTGGCGATTTTGTTGCCGTGCAGGGCTTTGATATGGAAGTGCGACGTGGTGAAATTGTCGGGCTGATCGGTGAAAGCGGGGCTGGAAAATCGACAATCGGCAACGCAATCATGGGGTTATTGTCCCATCCGGGAAAGATCACGTCTGGCAACATCTATTTGGACGGCGAAAATCTTATCGGGACGTCGGACGCACAAATGGCGCAGTTGCGAGGCCGCCGCATAGGAATGATCTTCCAAGATCCAATGACATCCCTCAACCCACTGATGACCGTGGGGGAACAGCTCAGTGAATCCATTGCATTATTACAGGATATCGCATTGCCCAAAGCGTGGGCAATGGCGGTTGATCGATTGGACGGTGTGGGTATCCCTGACGCCGAAAAGCGTATGGACCAATACCCCCACGAGTTTTCCGGCGGCATGCGTCAACGTGTTGTTATTGCTTTGGCAATGGCTGGTGATCCTGACCTTTTGATCGCCGATGAACCGACAACCGCGCTTGATGTCTCTGTGCAGAAACAAGTGCTCGATCTTATTCGTCAGATCTGTGTCAAAGGTTCACTCGGCGTTGTGTTGGTGACGCACGATATGGGTGTCATCTCGGAAACAGCTGACCGCATTTACGTAATGCGTCACGGCAAATTGGTTGAAACAGGTCCAACTGAGCAAGTGATTGAGGCCCCATCAGAGCAATACACCAAAGATTTGATCGCCGCGATTCCAAGTATCGACAGACGGGAAGACCGCTTTGTAAATCCTCCTAAGAAAACCGGGGAAATCGACCAATGGCTTTTGAAAGGGGGGCCTGCGCATAATGACGGCGACTACCTGACGACAAGTGCCCTCACGAAAGATTTTTCAATCCGTAAAACCTCTTTTTGGGGGAAATCTAGCAGTTTTCGGGCGGTCAATGTTGAGGCGCTGACGATCAAACGCGGAGAGGTGCTGGGCCTCGTCGGGGAAAGCGGCTCTGGGAAATCCACACTGGGGCGGATTTTGACCGGTTTGATTAAACCGAGCACTGGTTCTGTTTCTTTTGGCGATCATGGCGCGTTGGCTGACATCAAGTCTGCCCGCGCGAGAAAGGCGCTCCGCCGCGATGTTCAGGTTGTTTTTCAAGATCCATATTCATCGCTGAACAGTCGGATGCGCATCGATCAAATATTGGCAGAACCTATTCAATTTCATGGTTTGGCCGGTAAGGCAGAGATGGGGCATTTGGTTGGCGCATTACTTGAACGAGTGGGTTTGCCAGCAGATTCTGGACGCAAATTCCCGCACCAATTTTCCGGGGGTCAACGGCAACGTATCTGCATTGCGCGTGCCCTATCAGTTCGACCTAGGTTTCTTTTATGCGATGAACCCACTTCGGCGCTGGATGTCTCTATTCAGGCCGACATGTTGGCCCTATTAATGGAACTCCGCCGGTCGCTGGGGCTCACGATGTTATTTGTGAGCCACGATTTGGCCGTCGTGCGTCAGGTATCAGACCGGGTGGCCGTCATGAAGGCGGGGCAGATCGTGGAATGCCAAGATGCGGAGGCGTTATATAACGCCCCTGGCAGTAATTACACACAAATGTTGTTGGATACGGCCCCAAGGGTCGGGGCCAGAAACACAAGTGAACAGATAAATTAAAGGATGCAAAATGATAGGATTGGTAGGCTGTGGTGCTATGGGTGGTGCCATGATTGCGCGCCTTGTTGAGCAAGGATACGCAGTTCAATGCTATGATGCGCTGCCCGAAGCGCGCCTCAGGGCGAAGGCAGCTGGTGGCGCTGTCAAAGACAGTTTGCTTGGCCTGGCGCAAAACTGCGACATCATCATTTTGTCGTTGCCGCGTGCCGAAATCGTTGCGCAAGTTATGTCTGAATTAGGCCCTCACATCAATCCCTCTACGATCGTATTGGATACTTCAACCTCTGAGCCCGAGACCACAAAAATGCTGGCCCAAACCGCTGAGGCTGCGCATTATACGTTTCTGGATGGCCCAGTTAGCGGCGGGCCACTTGGAGCAAGAAGCGGCACTATGACGATGGTTCTAGGGGGGGGGAAAGACGCGATTGATAAAATTCTCCCTGTTCTGACTGATCTGACCGCCAAGATCGTGCACGTTGGCCCTTCTGGGTCTGGCCATGCCGCTAAGATCGCCAACAATCTACTTTGTGCAGCAAACCTTGTTTTGGTCAGTGAAATGGGGCGCCTTGCCGAAAACGTAGGCGTTTCGTTGGAAAGCCTGTTGGAGGGGGTCAATGCTGGTTCGGGTCGGAGCGGTGTTAGCGAAGTGAATTTCCCGAAATGGGTCGTAAGTCAGAGCTACGATTCTGGGTTTACCATGGGCTTAATGCGCAAAGACGTTGGACTTGCGACCAAGTTGGCTGACGCTGCTGGGCTTGATTTACCTGCAACCCGTGCGATTGCAAAGATTTGGGAAGACAGCAGCTCGCTGCTTGCCGATAGCGCTGACTTTAATGAAATTTACAAATTTGGAGCATCTGACGATGTCTGAACGTGCCGCGTTGTTTACCGCTCTCATGGGCGATCTTGGCCTTGGATCCACTGTACAGAGTCTTATTGGAGGCGATCTGCACGATGGAACCGGGGCACCGATTTCGTTAGAAGATCCGTACGCACAGACAAACTTGACGACTTATCTGGATTGCGGATCAGATTTGGCCAGAGAGGCCTGTGAGGCCGCACGCAATGCCCAAGTAATTTGGAGCACCTCGTTTTCTGCGGCAAAACGTGGTGAGGTCATGCAAGACGTTGCTCGGGCGGTCCTCGCGCATACGGAAATTTTGGCACGTCTAGAAGCACTTGTCGCGGGTAAACCGATCCGAGATTGCCGAATTGAAGTAGCCAAAGTGGTCGAAATGTTTCGCTATTACGCCGGTTGGGCGGACAAGCTGCATGGCGAAGTGATACCTGTGCCAAGTGGCCATCTGAATTATACTCTGCGCGAACCATTGGGCGTCGTGTTTCAGATCACGCCGTGGAACGCGCCAATTTTTACGGCCGGCTGGCAAATTGCCCCTGCCATCGCAACGGGGAATGGAGTCGTCATCAAACCGAGCGAGCTTACGCCTGTCACGACCGTAGCATTGGTCAAAATTGCCGAAACTGCGGGCCTGCCGAAAGGCTTGGTTAATGTGCTTTGCGGTTTGGGACCAACAACAGGGCAGGCCGCAATTGAACACGATGCCACGCGCAAAGTAATTTTCGTTGGCTCACCTGAAACAGGGCGACGCGTTGCGGTCGCTGCAGCCCAATCCCTTAAACCGGTTGTGCTGGAGCTTGGCGGAAAATCGGCCAATATCGTGTTTGATGATGCAGACTTAAAACAGGCTTGCCTTGGGGCTCAAGCCGCGATTTTTTCAGGTGCGGGGCAAAGCTGTGTTGCGGGGTCACGTTTGTTGGTCCATGAATCTGTTCATGCAGAACTCATCGATATGATTACCGATGGAATGAATGCCATTCAGCTCGGAGATCCGCTTGATGATACAACTGAGATTGGTCCGATCAGCAACGCTAGACAATTTGGCCATGTCAGCGAAATGATCATTGGGGCCAAGACCCAAGGCGCGGCCGTTCGAACAAGACCTGATATCCCGCAGAATGGGTATTTCGTTCCCCCAACGGTGCTTTCGGGCCTTACGAATGCGTCCAAAGCGGCCCAGACGGAAATTTTTGGCCCCGTCGTGACAGCAATCCCTTTTGCAAACGAAGAGGAGGCGATTGCTATTGCGAATGATACTGAATTTGGCCTTGCCGGAGCCGTTTGGACAAAGGATATTGGGCGCGCGCATCGTATGTCTGAGACGATCCGTGCTGGGACGTTTTGGATCAACAGTTATAAGGCAATTCATGTGTCCTCACCATTTGGAGGGTCGCTTAACTCTGGCTTTGGACGTTCTAGCGGTACGGATGCATTGATGGAATATACGAGCCCGAAAAGCATTTGGTTGGACAGTGGCGTGATACCCAAAATTGCCTTTGGTTACGTATCTTAAGGAGACAAAAGTGAACCTTGTTAAGGATGTAAGCTCCCTGTTGAGTGAGACACCACAGCTTGCAGACATTATGAACTTACGTCCTTTTGACACTTTCGCGCAGCTGTCGGGGGCATTGTTTGCGTATCTGTGTAAAAACGAGTCCCTTGGAAACACTGTTCAAAATGTTTACGCCAACGACGATAAGTTGGTCGAGACGACACTTTATGATGTCGCCGAAACTGCGCGCCGGAACTTTGAACCCGGTGGTGCAGCGGCTAGCTTGTTGTTTTCCAGAGGGGTGCAGGCAATCATGGCCCACCGGGTTGCGCATAAATTGTGGGTCGATGGAAATATAAACCTATCGCAGGCAATCAAGTGCGGTTGTGGTCAGGTGTTTACGACTGACATCCATCCGGCCGCCCAGATCGGTGCGGGTATATGGCTAGATCACGGGTTGGGATTTGTTGTAGGCGAGACATCCGTCATCGAAGAAGACGTATCTATTTGGCACAACGTTACCCTTGGCAGTACGCTGAATGATAGCGGTGCCCATAGACATCCACATATTGGCAGAGGGGCTGTTTTAGGGGCTGGGTCTATTCTACTGGGCAATATCAAAATTGGAGCCAACGTCAATGTGGCCGCCGGCTCTATCGTCGTCAATGACGTTCCAGAAGGGCTCAGCATCGTTGGAGCAAAGGCAACGCTCCGCGGGCCTTCTCGTGTTAGTTTTGCACCGAAAAAAGGTTCTTCGAATTGAATGCATCATTCGGCATAGATCATCCTCTTTTGGCCACCAGCGACATTAAGGGCCTGCGCGCCAGATTGATTTCACTTGGGTTTAATATGACGGCCATCGGCAAACATCCTTGGGGCACAAGTACCAGTCTTGCCATGTTTGATGGATGTTTATTGGAAATCATGGGCATTTATGATGAAACCTTGCTGGATGAAGTACCCGCCGGTGATTTTCGGTTTGGTCGGCATATCTTTGATCATCTGAAGGTCCGCGAGGGGGTGGCTTTGTCTGCCTTACATAGCTCCAATTCAATAAAAGACGCAGAGTATGCAGAGGCGGCGGGTTTCAACGTTGCAGGACATTTGGAATTTGGGCGTGAGGTATGCCTTCCTGACGGGACAATTGAACAGACAAAGACCACGTTGGCGCTATTGCCAGATGCAGAGTTTCCTCGGTTGTCCTTTTTCATGTGCCAGCAACATCGCCCGGACCTGATCTATGTACCGGAGTGGTTGGAGCATCCCAACACCGTGTATGGTATTTGTGGCGTCACGATTGTTGCCAACGCCAAGCACCACCCCATGCTGACAACGCAGTTTAAGGGATTATACAGAGAATTTTTACCGCTGAAGGGCGGCTTTCAGGTCCAGACAGCCAATGGAATTATTCGGATTTTGACAGCGGATGAATTTGAGCGCGACATTGGCATCCTGCCAATGGACATCCGTCTCGAAGATACGCCGACAGTTGCTTGTATGGATTTCACCACAAAAGATCTGCGGGTTTTGAAAGCACTTATCGACACCTCTGATGTTGAATGCCGTGTGTCGGAGGCTGGCATCACTCTGATTGACCCAACACAAACTGCTAATACCATTTTGCGGTTTTTTGAGACCACACAACCGAACCCTGCCTAATTGAGAGTTCTTTAGCTTTTGATGTTTTGTCACGATTGTTTCTGTTGGGGCAGGGTCGCCGAATGCGATCCGGGGTCTTCAAGAGGCTTGGCTGCTTTTGAAACTATGTCGGAGATCTATGCCGCAGGTGAGTGATCCAAAAGTGATCTTTGCCTTGGAAAAGGCATTGAATGCGCAAGGTGATGTGGCAGATTTAGCGGCCACTAAGGTGTGGGCGTCTTGTTAGACATTTCGTTTCCAATGCTTAGTGAGTGGCATGTTATCCGTCCTGATATGGACCAGATGCTGGCGCATCTGATGACGCTGAAGGACGAAAATGTGTTCCGCGTCCTGACATTCCTCATGGCAGACATGCGACGGATGCACGATGCCGAATTGAAGGCGGCCAGAAGGGTTGGCAGGATGCCCACAGCAAGTGCCCTGCGGTCCCTCATGGCCTGCGCAGCACGTTCCGCACATGGGCTTTTGACTGGGTGCTAGGCTGGTCGTGCGAAGCTCTGCCAAGCGTCACTAACCGGTTGCACCACGTACTGCACCATGTGCCGAAAAGCTGATGGGACGTGCCGCCCTACCTAGCTGTGGGTATCGCTTACCCGACCACCACGGTCAACGCAGCCTTAGTGGCCGAATGGCTGTCAATGGACCTGACCGAAACTGCCCTAATCGCCGTTCCGCTTTACGCAGTGACCGCGAAGGACCGCGCCCACACCCTAGAAGTTTGTCGCAGGACTCACGCCACAGTGGCTTGACCGTCCCTACGTGCCATGGGATTATTTGCCTTGGTTTGCGTGCACCGACGCAGCCGGGGTTCTTTTTACGACGGCTTGTCTTGTTCGATTGGCAAGGCTTCGTAGGCTTCGATTTGCCAACCGCCTTGGTAGTTTTTCACCAAGCCGTCTTGCGGAAGGTCCATGCCGCCAATTACAGCAACTTGACCCAAGCACCTGCTAAGGTGCCCACGCAGAACTTCCAGCGCGTCAAAGTAGGCTTCCCGAATGTCGGGCGGGCGATAGAACTCGCTGAAACGAGGGTGCGACGGGGCATCGTCAGACCTGTTAAGTAGTTCTTCGTAGGTAAGAAATTGTCGAATGCCTAGTGCCATGGCGTCAACAAGCAGGCAAAGCGAACCGTCCTGTAGGTCGGCAAGTTCAACCTGCTTATCTACCAGAGTGCCGCGTATCTCACGCAGCGAAGTCAGTGCGTTATCAATGCAACCGTCGCAGCATTCCCACGCAGAAAGCACCCGCCTGTCAGCAAGCCGAATGACAAGTTCCCGTGCAACCTGCCGTTCTTTGTCCTTTGGGTTCACCGCGATACTGACGAAGGGAAGGTTCAAAGTCACGTCGCCAACATGCTTGGTGTAGCGTTGGCGGGCACGGCCCAAAAGTTCCGTCATGTCGAAGCGAAATGGAATTTTGCCTGTTCTCATGTCGTAGGCTTACCGCATTCGGGGAACAAACGCAGCCCACAGATAGAACCCTGTGCGACACTTTCTCACGTTTTCGTGATCGAAAGAAGGGCTGTTTGCCCGTCAAAACCTGGGGTCGCGCTGTGTGCAGGGAGTGGGCAGAACTTCAAGCGACCGGACCAACTGGCCCATAGCGTTCTATAATATAAAGATATTCTTAAAAGATTATGGCGGAGAGACAGGGATTCGAACCCTGGGTGCCCGTAAAGGCACAACGGTTTTCGAGACCGCCCCGTTCGACCACTCCGGCACCTCTCCGCGAAGTGGTTGCTGCGATGTAATCTGATGTGTGCTGCACCGCAACCCGTTTTCGATACATAATATGTTGAAAATTCACGCTCATCACGCGGAATTGCCTTGTTGCTCGCTTGGAAACGAGGCGCAGGGGCACTAAGCTTTTGTATAATCAGCCTGAGGAGGCCCTATGACACATATGCCATTTATGATTTCAGCGTTTTGTTCGGCGCTTGTTTTGCCCACATATCTGGCGGCTGAAACACCGGAACGCGTCCTTGAGGCGCTCCAAATTCAGGACATATTGGAAGTCATGCGCGACGAAGGTTTCCTCTATTCGAAGGATTTGCAGTCCGAATTGTTCCCGGGTCGTGGAGGGGTGGCATGGGCTGAGGATGTCGAAGAGATTTATGATATTGATCGCATGATGGAGTCATTTTCAACGACGTTTAGCACCCAAATGCCATCGCATTACCTCGTAGAATCCGAAGATTTTTTTACCAGTGCGACGGGCCAGAAAATTACCTCTCTTGAGATCTCCGCGCGGATTGCTCAGATGGACGAAACCATTGAGGAAGCAAGCAAAGAGACCCTGCAAGAGATGATAAACGCCGACGATCCGCGTCTTGATCTTCTTAAAGAATTTTCTGACGTAAACCAATTGGTTGAAGCCAACGTCGTCGGTTCTTTGAATGCGAATTATGCGTTCTATACAGGGTTGATTGATGCAGGTGCATTTGGGTTTGAGGTGACTGAAGATCAAATTTTAGCCGATGTTTGGCAGCAGGAACCAGAGATTCGCTCTGACACGGAAGAGTGGCTATTCTCTTATCTGGCGCTGGCGTATCAACCATTGGAGGACGCGGATGTTCAGGCCTATATCGATTTTTCACAAACCGAGGCTGGCTCATCTTTGAACCGCGCATTGTTTGACAGTTTCGACGTCATGTTGGTTGAGATTTCGCGCGCTCTTGGGCTTGTGTCGGGAAAATACATGAGCGGTCAAGACATCTGAGAATTCTGTTTTCAGCCGGTGCGGATCGGGTTATGAGCCTAAGGTGAATTAACAAAGGTCTTTGCCACGTGAAAACAGTGATCCTGATCCCGGCGCGGTTTGCGTCTACTCGATATCCCGGTAAGCCGCTTGCCCTTTTAAAGGGATCAACAGGTGAGGCAAAATCACTGATCCGGCGCAGCTGGGATTGTGCTTGTGGCGTATCCGGAGCAGACGCGGTGTATGTGGTGACGGATGATGATCGGATCCGGGCAGAGGCTGAAGGATTTGGTGCACAGATTTTGATGACATCGTCCAATTGCCAAAATGGCACCGAAAGATGCGCTGAAGCCGTGGCCCAATTGCCCGGAAAACCTGAAATCGTGGTCAACCTTCAGGGGGATGCACCTTTGACACCAGCGTGGTTTGTTGAAGCTTTGATAGACGCGATGCAAGCTGATGAGAATATTGCCTGTGCAACGCCTGTGTTGCGCAGCCACGGGGCGCATTTGAGACGGCTAAAAGAGGACCGAAAGCAAGACCGAGTTGGTGGCACCACTGCTGTGTTTGCCCGTGGTGGCAATGCACTGTATTTTTCCAAAGAGGTTTTGCCATTCGTTACCGAAGATTACGCCGATGAAGCGGAAACACCGGTGTTTCACCATGTGGGCGTCTACGGCTATACCCCAGCAGCTTTGCGGCAATATGCGGCGATGGATGCGGGGCAAGCGGAGGAGCTTGAGGGGTTGGAACAGTTGCGCTTCCTTGAGAACAATATTGCTGTGCGTTGCGTTGAGGTTGAGGCCAAGGGTCGCGATTTTTGGGAATTAAACAATCCAAGCGATATTGATACTATAGAAACTATCATGCGCCGGGAGGGTTTGGAATGAGCACCCCAAAGAACACCGTAACAGCAGGGAATGTCAATTTTTCCAATAAGATGCCCTTTGCTCTTATATCAGGTCCTTGTCAGTTAGAAACACTGGAACATGCGCGCATGTTGGCCGGAACTTTGGTTGAAATGTGCGATGAGTTGAACATCCCTTATGTGTTTAAGGCGAGCTTTGATAAAGCCAATCGTTCCAGTCTATCGGGTAAGCGTGGGGTTGGGATGGAGCAGGGCCTAGAGATCCTTGCGGCTATTCGGGCAGAATTTGGATGTCCGGTTGTGACCGACGTGCATGGGGCAGAGCAGTGTAGCCTTGCTGCGCAACACGTTGATATATTACAAATCCCGGCATTCCTGTGTCGTCAGACCGACTTGTTAATCGCGGCCGGTGAAACGGATGCTGTTATCAACGTCAAAAAAGGTCAGTTCTTAGCGCCATGGGACGTCCAGAACATCGTTGATAAGGTAAAGTCGACGGGGAACGACAAAGTCATTCTGACAGAACGTGGCGCCAGTTTTGGCTACAACATGTTGGTCAGCGACATGCGAAGCCTTCCAATTATGGCGCAAACCGGCTGTCCGGTTGTCTTTGATGCAACCCATTCGGTACAGCTTCCGGGCGGTTTGGGCAGTTCCACCGGCGGGCAGGCTGAATTTGTGCCCCCATTGGCACGGGCAGCTGTGGCCGTTGGTGTAGGGGGTGTTTTCATTGAAACTCATGAGGAACCCGCACGCTCTCCAAGTGATGGTCCAAACATGGTTGCGCTGGCCGATATGAAGGCATTACTGACACGTTTGAAAGCCTTGGATCAATTGATGAAATCCTAATCCGCGGGGTAGGTCCTTCCTAAGGTGGATCTTTTCAGAGACTCCATGATAAATTGACGATCTGCGTCTGAAAGCACCCCGTAATAAGCGGATTTTGCTATGGCCTTGTAATTTTGCAAGTCACCACTTTTAGGTTCAAAAGGGCGCGCTGATTGTGTCGGAACGCTGAGCTTTTTTTCGGGATTTATGCGCTTAAAAACTAGGGATTTTAAGGGTTTCTTCAGGTGAAAACAGATAGTCTTGGTACCTAAGAATATTGATGCGCTGTGACTTTTTTTAGACTGGCATAGTTTTCCACCTTGTTCGGGTACATTGCAATCGGGGAACCAGCGATACGGCTGGGAAGCACATCTCGTGCGGCACAGACCCGAGGTGCGCTCAGAAAATCTTCAAACCGACGCGGAACCCGTCCGATACCATGAATTGGTTTTTTATGCGTAGACGTCGCCCAACTGACCGGGCGGCGTACCATACAAACAACAACAAGGGGCTGAGTTTCAATAAACTGTTGAATAAAGTCTGGGCCGATGGCGGCGTGTTTCCAGCCACCATTTGTCGCAAAGCTGGTCGCGTGATTTTCATCCAGAATACGCCTCGCGCGACGACTGCTCCATCCAATAGAAATTCGCCCCGGCAATAGCTCTTTTTGAATTTTTGATGGGTCAGAAATATTGGGGTAAAGCGTGACGGAAAAATCGTCTTGCAACAGGCCTGAAAGAAAATTGATACCAGTCGCGCGTTCACCCAGGACTTTGATTTTAATAGTGTCCTGATCCATGCCTTGTCTGGGCGTAGCTTTGTGAGAGGTGCAAGGAGATACCGGCTCGGCTCTTGTGTTGTTTTCCGCCTCAAAAGATCTTATGCCCAATATAACGCATAAACGATACGAAGGGTCCTATGACGCAAGATAGCCAAGCTGTAATAACGGCATTGACGACAGAGCGGGACGGGTTGAATGGCCTAATATCAGCGATGGATGACCCAAACCTGCGTGATGCGGTGCAGGGTGCGGTGGATCATATCAATCAGATGACAGGTCGTCTGATCGTAACGGGGCTTGGCAAGAGTGGTCACATTGGTTGCAAGCTCGCCGCAACGTTTGCATCAACCGGAACGCCAGCATTTTTTGTTCACCCGTCAGAGGCCAGTCACGGTGATCTTGGCATGATCCGGTCAGAAGACGTTATTCTGATGCTCACCTGGAGTGGTGAAACCAAAGAGTTGTCTGATATTGCGGCCTATTCGCGTCGCTTTGGCGTGCCTCAGATTATTATAACCGGCAATGGGGACAGTTCTTTGGCCAAGGCCAGCGATGTGGTGCTCGGCCTGCCCAAATTGCGTGAGGCTTGCCCCCATAATCTTGCGCCGACGACATCTACTTTGATGCAGCTGGCCATGGGCGATGCGATTGCCGTGGCTTTGTTGCAAAAAAAGGGGTTCAGCGAGGATAGTTTCTTTGGGTTTCATCCTGGAGGCAAATTGGGTGCGTCTCTGACGCGGATTTCGGAAATCATGTATAAGGGGGACGACCTTCCGCTTGTTACCCCCGATCAGCCCGTGATTGATGTTGTTGCTATGCTGTCGGCAAAAGGGTTTGGCATTGTGGGAGTGGTTGAAGCGAACGGCGCTTTGCAAGGTGTCGTAACCGATGGTGACATTCGTCGCTATCTTGAGCGACAGTCCAAAACACCAATGGACACAGCCATGCGTGAAGTGTTTGCACATAGCATCATGACCAAAGATCCCGTGGCGATTGAACCTGACCGTCTCTCCGCGCGCGCCTTGCATATGATGCAGGACCGTAAGATTTCCGCAGCGTTTGTCGTGGAAGACGACCAACCTCTTGGTTTGGTGACTGTATTGCAATTGCTCCGGATCGGAGCGGCCTAGGGTTTGGGTGCGTTGCTTTCAGTATATTTGGGGTTTTCCAGAATTGCGGATCCTTTGTGGCGCCGGGCGATGACGAAACGCGCCGCGCGCGGCAAAATGGATCCAAACCGCATCCAAGAGCGTTTCGCACAAGGTCTATCGGATCGGCCAAAAGGCAGTGTGTTGTGGCTCCATGCGTTGAGTGTCGGTGAAAGTCTTGCTTTGCTGCCGTTGATCCGATTGGTTGGTATTCAGCGTCCAGACCTAAGTTTCGTATTGACCACTACCACCATCACCTCGGCGCAGGCTTTGGATAAGGTCGGTTTGCCGCCACGCTGTGTGCATCAATACCTTCCTGTGGATACACATAAGGCGGTGAACCAATTTTTGGATCATTGGCGTCCAATCGCGGGGATCTTTACCGAAATGGACTTTTGGCCGGCCATCATGGTGGCTGCAGATCGGCGAGGCATCCCTTTGGCATTGATCAACAGCCGTTTCTATGAGGGGAGCGTGCAGTCCAGAGGAAAACTGAAAGGTCTCTACCAAGATCTTTTGGGTTTGTTTCAGATCTGTTTGGTCCAAGACAACGGATCGGCCATGCATTTTGGAGGTTTTGGTGTTGAACGCAGCAAAATTCAAGTAACGGGTGCTTTAAAAGGCGCAGCAGTGCCATTGGCCTGCGATGACGCGGCATTGGAAACGCTTAGGGCGGATATCGGAGATCGTCCGATTTGGTTAGCTGCCGCGACCCATGCGGCCGAACACGTCGCGATGATAAAAGCGCACGAGGTGTTTTCACAGCAGTTCCCTGATGCCCTGATGATCGTCGCCCCCCGTAACACCGTGGATGGCTCAGAAATTGAAAACATAGCCGTTGAGTGTTTTCAACATGTGGCAAGGCGTGGTGCGGGGCAGGGGCCAGACGTTAAGACAAAGGTCTATATCGCCGATACAATCGGTGAAATGGGTCTGTGGTATCGCCTTGCTCATGTGTCCTTTGTCGGGCATTCTCTGGCGCTTAAGACGGAACATTTAAAGGGCAAGAACCCTTTTGAGGCGGCGGCATTAAAATCTGCGATTCTGCATGGCCCTCGGGTTGAAGATTTTGCGGAAACATATCAAAAATTGAGCAATGCGCATGCGGCGATAGAGGTTCAGACACCACAATCCCTGTCCAATGCGTTGATTGCCGCGTTAGAACCAAGTGAAAACAACCGGTTGACTGGTGCTGCGGCTGGGGTTGTTATGGCCCAGCAGCAAGTCTTAGAGGACACGTGGCAGGCCATCGCGAAAATGCTGCCTGATCCGGTTGATAAGGCTTGACTTATATCCCGTTCCCTCCGATAAGCGCGAATTCCTAGGGACAGGTGTCTCTGGGCTATGATGAATCACGCCCAATGGGGCGCGCTGTTCGAGGCACATAAACGCCGGTTTACCGGGGCCAAAGAACGCGGGAACAAAGGAAATGCAAATGTTTGCGGTTCTTAAAACCGGTGGCAAGCAGTACAAAGTTCAGAGCGGCGACGTTCTGCGCGTTGAAAAACTGGCTGCAGATGCTGGCGAAACAGTACAATTTAACGAAATTCTGATGGTTGGGGCCACTGTTGGTACACCAACTGTTGACGGCGCGGCTGTACAAGCTGAAGTCATTGACCAGATCAAAGGCGAAAAGGTCATTCACTTCGTCAAACGCCGCCGTAAGCACGGCTCTAAGCGCACAAAGGGTCACCGTCAGCAACTGACTTTGGTTCGCGTTACCGACATTTTGGAAGCAGGCGCTGACAAATCCGGTATCAAAGCTGCGATCGGGTCTGGTTCGGTTTCCGGTGCAGCTGTTGCTGCTGCCGCTCCGGCACCAAAGAAAGCCGCCAAAAAAGCTGACGCAGCTCCTGCTGTAGAAGCTGGAGCAGATGATCTTAAGAAACTGTCTGGCGTTGGCCCGGCACTTGAGAAAAAACTGCTGGCCGGTGGTGTTACTTCTTTCGCGCAGATCGCTGCGTGGGGCGAAGCTGACGTTGCTGAATTTGACGAGAAACTGTCGTTCAAAGGTCGGATCGAGCGTGAAGGCTGGATCGAACAGGCCAAAGAACTGGCTAAAGGCTAAGGAGAGAACACATGGCACATAAAAAAGCAGGTGGTTCATCCCGTAACGGCCGCGACTCCGCAGGTCGCCGTCTTGGTGTGAAAAAATTCGGCGGCGAAGCCGTGATCCCAGGCAACATCATCATGCGTCAGCGCGGTACTAAAATGTACCCAGGCGCCGGTGTTGGCATGGGCAAAGATCACACAATCTTCGCTAAAGTTGAAGGCAATGTGACTTTCCACAAAGGCCTTAAAGGCCGTACCTTTATTTCGGTTCTCCCAGTGGCGGAGGCCGCTGAATAAACCGAAACCTTAGGTTTGAAAATTAGGGGATCGGCGATACCGCCGGTCCCTTTTTCGTTTTGGAATTTTGTCATCCATGTCAGTTGCTGCTGGATCTTTTTTGTTATTTGCCGCGTCACAGATCGGCACGCCGGGGCCGGCCAATATGGCCTTGTTGGCCACGGGTGCGCGCTATGGATTTAAGGCGGCTCTGCCATTTGTGGCTGGGGTGGTTTTGGGCAAGCAGTTCATTATCTGGCCAGTCGGTTTTGGGCTGATGCAGTTGTCAGAAAGCTTGCCATGGGTGTTTGAGACGCTGAAATGGGCATCAGCCGCATATATCTGCTGGCTTGCATGGCGTTTGGCCAATCTGCGCCTGAATACAACAGAGGATGCCGCGCCGGTGCCGGGTTTTTGGGCTGGGTTGTTCGTGCATCCACTGAACCCAAAAGCGTGGGCCATGATTACTGCTGGATTTACTGCTTTCGTGGCACCCGGCACCCCGACCTTGCAAGCGACGGTGACAATCGCCATTTGTTTGGCAGCCTGTCAGATCGTACTACATCCGATCTGGACGTGGGGCGGGGAACGTATCGCTCGGCGTGTCGTAGGCACACCGGCAGAGAAATATTTGATGGGAACTTTGGCCGCGTTGACCGTGGCCTCGGTTTTCTTTGTGCTATTCGGAGGAGGAAGAGCATGAAACTAGAGCAGATTATTAATCAACCTGTTATTGAAACGGACCGGTTTACTCTGCGTCCAGTCCGGCGTTCTGATGCAGGCTTATTGAACATGTATGCGGGTGACATTCGCGTGGCGCAAGCCACCAGTTCTATTCCGCATCCGTTGCCTCCGGGTGCGGTTGAGAATTTCATCGCACGGGTGTCGGTAGAGGACCGCAAAGAGGATGTTTGGATCATTGATGGTTCAGCCCATGGCAACAGCGAAGTCAAAGGCGTAATTAGCCTAAAACGTCTGGGCCGAGACCAGTCTGAAATCGGCTATTGGGTTGCGCCGATCTATTGGAATACCGGGATTGCGAGTATCGCAGTACCGGCGTTGCTTGCGGAAAACCCGCATAAAAGCAAAACCATTTTTGCCGCAGTCTTTCAGGATAACCCCGCCAGTGCGCGTGTGCTGACCAATGCCGGGTTTGAATACATCGGGGACGCAGAAAGCCATTCAGTTGCGCGTGACGCCAATGTCGCCACTTGGACTTATCTTAGGCGACTTGGATAGATTAACTTTTCTCTCAGGGTCGTTTTTTCAAAAACCTTGTAACCCGAATGGCGCGATCCCATTCCTATTTTCCTTTGCAAAACCGGGGGTGTTTTCATGACGATTTTTCAGACAGAGCGCCTAAAGGTTCGCGATTTTCGGTTAGAGGAAGCATCTGATTTAGCGCAATGGGCCGGTACACAAGAGGTTGCACCTATGATGGCAAGCTTGACCGTGCCGTGGTCTGTTGACGCTGTTAAGACGTGGATGGGGGCAGGGTTTCAGAATGCTCTTGGGTTTCGGGCGGCGATCTGTTTGCCCGATGATCAAATGATTGGTTTTTTGGGTATCGGCGGCGTTCCTGTCTCTTGTGCCTATGCCATCAATCCGGTCCATCAGGGCCGTGGATATACCGTTGAAGCGATGAGCGGTCTCTTGGCATTCTGTTTTGAAAACCTGAACTTGCAAGAGGTTGTTGCGGATCATTTCGTCGATAATCCGGTGTCCGGCGTTATCTTAACTCGACTTGGATTTGAATTCAGCCACACCGGCACTGGGGAAAGCTTGGCCAGATCAGCACCTGCGCCCAGTTTAAATTATCTTCTTACGAAAGAGATGTTTGAAGCCACAGAGTGAAATCCGTGGATATTCACCTCCAACGGTCAAAGAACAAATCGCCTAAGTAACAATCTCTCTGGCAATGGTGATGTCATCGGGAAAATGTTTCTCAATCAGAGTGTAAAATTCTTTGTCTTCAAGAACGGTATTCAGAATTTTATGAAACCTACCATTTTCCACGAATTCAGCCCAACGTTCGGCGTGCACAACCTCTTCGCTGTTTTGACCTTCTGATGAAAAAGAGGATCCCCCTCCAAATCGCGCAATCTCTCCCAGACTATTATCAACACATGGTAAATTTATCCTGTTGAGACAATCCATACGATAAGATGCATCGGTCGCCCAATTGTCATAAAGGATTGGTATGATATGGGCGTCCGATGCCATATCAATTTCCTTTAATGCGGCTTTGTAGCGCCACAAAGCGTCGCGAAGAATATGTCGATAGGGGTGGCTCTTTTTCTTTTGCATTAGTTTAAGATACGAGGCTAACCAATTGAGAAAACGCCTGTAAATGAGAATGTTTTGCCAGATGACATCCTCAGAATATCGCCCAGACGGCGTCGTTGGGTCAGTAAGGACTTCGGTCAGAGTTAAATTTTCGTAGGAAACAATATGGTGTTCAGCGGTATTCCACTGTGCAATTGCGGTGCGCATTTTGGGGTGGTTATCAACATTCAAAATGCGCCGCTCTGATGTCCCTTTTGCATGGGTGACAGATTGGAACATTATCAACGGGTCACCAAACCGACAGTTGTTCAAAAACACTGTTTCTCCGGTGTCGATATTTCGCTGGACCCAATTTATTATTCCGTGGTTTCCAGACCGTCGCATGCCAAACACCCGAAGGGCATGTCCCGTTGGCGTAAAATGAACCTGTGCTGTTTGTAGAACATCCGATTGTGCCGTGGTATTCAATGCATACTCCGCATTTGCTTATAGATAGATGCCGTACCGAAGGTTGACGTCCGCTTTTGTGGGGAATACTGCAACGATACGACCTATTTGTGCAAGGACACTACTGTGAAATTTCTAGATCTCGCCAAAGTTCACATCCGCTCCGGTGGTGGAGGCGGTGGCTGTGTGTCCTTCCGCAAAGAAAAATACATTGAATACGGTGGTCCAAATGGGGGCGATGGTGGTCGCGGTGGTGACGTCTGGGCTGAAGCCGTGGATGGGCTGAATACGCTGATCGATTTCCGCTATCAGCAGCATTTTTTCGCCAAAAATGGGCAACCTGGAATGGGAGCGCAGCGAACAGGTAAAGACGGGGATGATATTATCCTGCGCGTCCCTGTTGGCACAGAGATTCTGGATGAAGATGAGGAAACGTTGATTGCCGATATCACCGAAGTTGGCCAGCGGGTTCTGCTTGCCAAAGGCGGCAATGGTGGGTTTGGCAACTTGCATTTTAAATCATCCACAAACCAAGCACCTCGTCGTGCAAATCCCGGCTTGGCTGGTGTTGAGCGTAGCCTGTGGCTGCGTCTAAAATTGATTGCGGATGTCGGCCTTTTGGGTCTGCCAAATGCTGGCAAATCCACCTTTTTAGCCGCTACATCAAATGCTCGGCCCAAGGTCGCGGATTACCCGTTTACCACTTTGCACCCTAACTTGGGGGTCGTTGGTGTCGATGGCGTTGAATTTGTGGTTGCTGATATTCCTGGCCTGATCGAAGGCGCTTCTGAGGGACGTGGCCTTGGTGATTTGTTCCTTGGCCATGTCGAACGCTGTGCGGTGCTCTTACATCTGGTTGATGGGTCTACAGGCAACCCGATGGAGGATTATAAAACCATCATCGGAGAGATTGAGAATTACGAAGGCCCTCTGGCCGAAAAACCAAGAGTGACGGTTTTGAACAAGATCGACACGTTGGATGATGAGGAACGGACGTTCCTCAAAGAAGAGATGGAGGCCGTCACGGGGGGGCCTGTGATGTTGATGTCTGGGGTGTCTCGTGAGGGTGTCGTGGACGTGTTGCGGGCCTTGCGCAGCCAAATCGATGAGGACCGGCTCCGTCATAAAATCGACGGAGAGGAGCCTGAAGTATGGCGTCCCTAAACTCCGCCAAACGGTTGGTCGTTAAGATCGGATCAGCGTTATTGGTGGATCGTCACACGGGTGCATTTCGAAAGGACTGGCTCGTTTCGCTGGCCGCGGACGTCGCAAAGATCTCTGCACGCGGCACCAATGTTGTGCTGGTTTCATCTGGCTCTATCGCTCTTGGGCGTGGGGTGTTGGGATTGCCTGCGGGCGATCTGCCGCTTGAACAATCTCAGGCAGCAGCTGCCGTTGGTCAAATTCGACTGGCCCGCGCCTATGAAGAGGCGCTGACGCCACATGGAATTACCACGGCTCAGGTTCTACTGACGCTCGAAGACAGTGCAAACCGGCGGCGTTATCTGAATTCACGCGCAACGTTATCTCAGCTTTTGAGCCTTGGCGTTGTGCCAATCGTCAATGAAAATGATACCATCGCTACGGATGAAATCCGCTTTGGTGACAATGATCGATTGGCCGCACAGATTGCGGTGACAATTGGTGCGGATCAACTGGTGTTGTTGTCTGATGTCGATGGGTTTTACACCGCAAACCCTGCCGAAGACCCCAGCGCCACGCGTTACGATGTGATTAAAGATATCACACCTGAGATTGAAGCAATGGCTGGGGATGCTTTGTCGGGCCTGTCCAAAGGTGGAATGAAGACCAAATTGCTTGCGGCGAAAACCGCGATTGGTGCAGGCTGTGCGATGGTTATCACTGAGGGCAGTACGCTTAATCCGTTGTCCGCACTTGAGGATGGCGCGGCCTGTACGTGGTTCTTACCCCACGATGATCCGCAGACGGCCCGCAAACGTTGGATTGCCGCAATGAAGCCTCAAGGTGAAATCTGTGTGGATTCCGGGGCGGCCAATGCGTTGACACTTGGAAAGTCCCTGCTGCCAGCAGGGGTTACGGAGGTCATAGGAGATTTCGGTCGTGGTGACCCTGTCTCCATCCTTGGTCCGGGTGGGCAAACGCTTGGCAAAGGTCTTAGTCGCTATACGGGCGCTGAGGCTAAAGCCATTCGGGGCAGGCGCTCCGGTGACATTGAGGGCATTCTCGGCTACACAGGCCGCGCGGCCCTTATCCACAGAGATGACATGGTGCTTTGACCTTCGCCCAATATTGATGGAATAGATCAATTGTCAAAGTGCACCGAAACGACAGGAACGACGACGATGAAAGACATCGATACAATTGACGCGCTGATGGCTGAAATAGGTACACGCGCCAAAGCGGCTTCGGCTGAGCTTGCATTTGCAGCAGCGGAGCAAAAAGAAACCGCTTTAATGGCCGCGGCTGAGGCGGTCTGGGCTCGGCGAGTAGAAATTATCGCAGCCAATGTAAAAGACATGGAATTTGGTCAGGCCAAGGGTTTGAGCCCTGCGATGATGGACCGGTTGATGCTGGATGAACCCCGCATTGAGGGAATTGTTGCTGGTTTACGCGCTGTGGCCGGTCAGGATGATCCCATTGGGGAGACCATCACCGAATGGGATATGGAATCCGGTTTGAATATCAAACGAATCCGGACGCCTTTGGGTGTGATTGGGGTGATCTATGAAAGCCGTCCCAACGTGACAGCCGACGCCGGTGCGTTGTGCCTGAAGGCTGGGAATGCGGTTATTCTGCGCGGTGGGTCTGAGAGCTTTCATTCCGCCGGTTTGATCCATGCCTGTTTGCAGGACGGATTGCGCTCTGCGGGTCTTCCTGAGGATGCCATTCAACTGGTTCCTACGAGGGATCGGGCAGCCGTCGCGGCGATGCTCAAGATGACAGACTTTATTGATGTCATCGTGCCTCGTGGCGGCAAGGGCCTTGTGGGGCTTGTGCAGCGCGAAGCGCGCGTGCCTGTGTTTGCGCACCTCGAAGGCATCTGCCACATCTATGTGGATGCTTCGGCTGATCCAGAAAAAGCTAAGGCAGTTGTACTAAATTCCAAAACCCGTCGAACAGGTATTTGCGGTTCGGCTGAATGTTTGTTGATTCATAAAGATATCGCAAACACACTTGGCGTCGAATTGGTTGCGATGCTAAAAGACGCCGGTGTTGAAGTCAGAGCAGATGTATCATTGAATGGCTCGGTCCCTGTCACGCAAGAAGATTTTGGTAAAGAATTTCTTGATATGATCATTGCCGCCACAGTTGTAGAAGATACAGACGCTGCAATCGCGCACATACGTCAATATGGGTCTAATCATACAGATTGCGTTCTAACAGAGGATGACGCTGTTGCTGATCGCTTCTTTACCCGTTTGGATAGTGCAATTTTGATGCGCAACGCTTCAACGCAATTTGCCGATGGTGGAGAGTTTGGGATGGGTGCTGAAATCGGGATAGCAACAGGCAAAATGCACGCCCGTGGCCCAGTGGGCGCGCAACAGCTGACAAGCTTTAAGTACATCGTCATAGGGGACGGGGCTGTGCGCCCTTAAGTTGGGCGCACTGAAAAGACAAAGCCGTTATCCATGAGTTCGATCTGCGGAACCCGACCTGTCTGTTTAATTTGGTCTGCCAACAGATTAAAATGGACGGTTCGGGCCGAAGGAGCGGGCAGGCCGGCTGGTTCGGCAATGTGATCCCAGAATATTGGATCCAGATCAATCCTGGTGGCGGTCACCTCGACCACACTGTAGTCCCCGATTTTTACAACGCGAATATGTCCGCCTGTCGGCATAGCAGACACCACACAAAGAACCATTAGAGTCCCAAGTTGCGCAACGTTGCGCGGAGTCCCGCTACTGGGCAACCATTCGATTTTATGCCGTTGTCCATTTGATAGCTGCGTCATCAATGTTCGTAGAATATGCCCTTCGACGATAGCCTCGTCCGTCGTTGGACCAAAGGCAATGCGCAACATCTGCAACCTTGCTTGCGCGGCATTGACAGAGGATTGTAACAACTCCAACTCCACGCTATTTTCAGAAGTGGATAGACCAAGAAGCTCTACCCCATTTCCAACAGCACCCAATGGGTTTATGAGGTCATGGCAGATACGTGCGCCGACGCTCTGAGCAAGTATTTCTGAACGTGACGATGACATAGATGGAACCTTTCAAATTGAATGATAGAAATGACATGAATTCGATTTTGGAACCGGGTATGCTTGTTCGGCACGCTGATCAGCCAGATTGGGGGGTTGGGCAAGTGCAGTCAAACATAGGAAATCGAATTACAGTAAATTTTCGGGAGGCCGGCAAAGTGGTCCTAGATGGCCGGAATGTGGATTTGGTTCCTGTAATAGAAAACTATTTATAATAAACTTAACTGGTTAATACCTACATCTCTTAATAATTGAATTTTGCTCAGCTTCAACCATAAGTGGTGAAAATAACTAATAAATTTTGCAAAAGATTTCGATGTTTGCATTTTTTACCTCATCTCTCTAGAACCACAAAAAACGCAACGGATATCGCCGCACTTTATGATTTTTGCTTCCGAAGACTTCGAAACACGTATTGCGAAAACTGAATCTGACTTGGTTGCGGCTCAAAAGCTACGGTATGACGTCTTTGTCAAAGAGCTGGGTGGGGACGGCGATCTTGTCGATCACGGGTTGGGGATCGAACGGGACGCGTTTGATCCTTTTTATGACCATTTGTTGTTGGTTGATCGGAAACGCGCCACTGAAAATGATGCCGGAGTTGTTGGTGTTTATCGCTTGTTGCGGGGGGATTGTTTGGACGGCCCTGGGCAGTTTTACAGTGAGGCTGAATATGATTTGACGGCGCTCAAATCTTCTGGTCGACGATTGTTGGAGTTAGGACGATCCTGTTTGCATGCTGATTATCGGGGTGGTCCCGCGATGATGCATCTGTGGAATGCACTTGGGGAATATGTGGCAGAGCATCAGATTGAGGTGCTTTTTGGTGTTGCTAGTTTTCATGGGACGGACCTCTCGGCACTGGCACAACCGCTTTCGTATTTACGCCATCGTTACTTAGCACCAAAAGAGCTGAGGGCACGGGGGGTCACGGCGCATTATAGCTCAATGGATCTGCTGCCCACGGATGAGATCGATCGCAAAGCAGCTATGTTGGATACGCCTGCGTTGATCAAAGCATATCTTCGCCTAGGTGGCTTTGTGGGGGATGGTGCCTTTGTGGATCACAC
Source organism: Pseudoruegeria sp. (assembly GCA_039972875.1). Lineage (GTDB taxonomy): Bacteria > Pseudomonadota > Alphaproteobacteria > Rhodobacterales > Rhodobacteraceae > Pseudoruegeria. The sequence goes on along the minus strand of JBDWMA010000012.1, from coordinate 110,421 downwards.
ATTTAACACGACAGACGTGTTTTTAGTGATGGATACAGATAAGATGACTCAACGCCACAAGGATCGCTACATGCGAGAAAGCAAAACATGAGCACGACCTGGCAATCCGAAGAGACACCCAGCCATCCGCCGCTTATGTGGGAGGATTGGGGACGGGTTATCCTGCGTGGGACTGCACTTGGGGTATTGACCTTTGGATGCTTGCTGCTTTTGCTGATCGTGCGATTGATCGAAAAACCAATCTATGAGGTGCATCGCCCATGGACGCCACACATAACCCAATTTGTTTGTCGAAATGCATTTCGTATTTTGGGTATGGAATATCAATCGGTTGGTCAGCAAATGCGCCACAAGGGGGCGGTGGTTGCCAATCATTCCTCTTGGCTTGATATTTTCAGCTTGAATGCCAAAAAGCGGGTGTATTTTGTTTCAAAAGCCGAAGTTGAGAACTGGCCTGGCATTGGGTGGTTGGCCCGCGCTACGGGTACGGTGTTTATCAAACGCGATCCTAAAGAGGCTCGTGGGCAGCAGAAGATTTTCGAAGAGAGGCTGATTGCGGGGCATAAGCTACTGTTTTTCCCAGAAGGCACTTCAACGGATGGTCGACAGGTGTTGAACTTCAAGCCAACATTGTTTCAGGCATTTTTTGCCCCTGCCTTAAAAGAGCGTTTGTGGGTGCAGCCGGTGACCGTGATTTATCACGCCCCTAAGGGGGCGGATGCACGGTTTTATGGCTGGTGGGGAGACATGGATTTTGCCACCCATTTATTGCAAACATTAGCGGCTAAAGAGCAAGGATCGGTCGAAGTGATCTATCACACACCAGTCAAGGTATCCTCTTTTACCAATCGCAAAACCCTATCGGCCTATTGCGAAACGACCGTAAGGCAGGGGCATCAGGACTATATGTCCTAGCTTATTATTCCATTTCTGCAATCAGGCTGCGCAAGGCGGCCACCGGATCATCACTTTTCCAAATTTCTTCTCCGATTCCGAAAAAGTCAGTCACAGGCGAAAGTGTGCGAATGGTTTCCGCTGTCAAAGCGCCTTCGGCCACAACAGGGACTTCAACAACTTCGCTCCACCATTGGAACAGATCTGTAGGGGCTGTGGTGCCATCGCCCAAAGGCGTTGTACCAACCGGGCCAAAGGCCACGTAATCAGCACCGGCTTCGCCAGCAACTAATCCGTCATGGCTGGACGCATGACAAAACGCGCCGACGATGGCATCAGGGCCCAGTTCCTTACGGGTTTTGCGAACGGATCGTGATCCATCCAACAAATGCACCCCATCAAGACCAAGGCGTTCCACCATCATCACATGATTGTCGATGACCAGCGCCACATCATGGACGTGGCACACTTCGCGAATTGCGTCCGCAGCACGGGCCAGACGGTCCTCATCTTTGGTGGCAAGTGCCAGACGGACACATGCAATGTCTTCTGCGGCAAGGACACGGTCCAAGTCTGCCGGAAATGACGATAATTCAATGTCCGGTGGCGTGATGAGATAAATCTGTGGGCGCTCAATGTCAGCCATTGGACCGGCTCCTGTTCTTTGAATTTCGCATCCTATAGCGCGGTTTATTCGGATTGGCTACTTTGGAGGTAAGGACATCGCATTGGTCAGAGAAAGCTGTATCCATTTGGCCAGATTTTCATCATCTGCAAAATTAGCCTCATCGACCTCTATCATGCCGCCCATGGGGCGCCCTGTAAATGTTAATGGCGCTGCACCTTCAATCGCCAAGGCCTCGGCCTCACGGGATTTGCCAACCCGGAACATGCCACCACCTTTATGTACCCCACAGACCATATTCCCATAGAGCAGGAAGCATAGACCTCCGAACATTTTCTTTTCGCTGATTCCATCGATGTCTGTCATCGAATCCCGCATGATTTGCGCGTGACCTTCGTCATATGCCATGGAACTCTCCTTGCACCTATGATGTGCGCAGCGTATCACGCCGCAGCTTGAATTTGTAACCTGAGGTTTCAACATGTCCCCGACCGACCAGCCCGCGATGATCCTTGTCCGCCCTCAGATGGGGGAAAACATCGGCGGCGCTGCCCGTGCGATGTGGAATTTTGGGCTGGACCGGATGCGGGTCGTCGCACCGCGGGACGGCTGGCCTAATCAAAAGGCCGTTGCGATGGCGTCCGGGGCAGGGCGTTTGCTGGATGAGGCCCAACTGCACGGCGATTTGGACAGCGCCATTGCCGATTGTAACTATGTTTTTGCCACCACCGCACGCCATCGCGGCCTGACCAAACCGGTCCTTAGCCCCGAGCACGCTATGAAAAAGGCGCGTGATTTGATCGCTGAAGGTCAAAAGGTGGGTGTTTTGTTCGGACCGGAACGCGCCGGGCTGGAAAATGATGATGTGGCACGGGCCAACGCGATTATTTCTGTGCCTGTCAATCCAGAATTCGCCTCTTTGAACCTTGCTCAATGTGTGTTGTTGACATCCTATGAATGGCAGCGCCAAACCAGCGAAGTCGTTGCAGAACGTATGGAAATGGCCAAAACGGAATTTGCCGAAGGTATCGAGGTCACGAAACTGGGCGATCATTTTGAGGAACGCCTCGATCAAGCTGGTTTTTTCTTTCCGGACCACAAAGCCGAAAGCATGAAGCTGAACCTGCGCAACATGTGGTCGCGTATGGCTTTGACCAAGGCTGATGTTCAAACTCTGCACGGTGTGATGCGTCAGATAGTGCGTTGGAAAGAACGCGGAGACTAATCTGCCGAAGCAGCCCGCCGCGCGACGGCATTGCGTTGATAATCGGTGATCAGCCCTTCGAAATCGTCTTTGATTTTTTGAGAGTGGTCCGCAGGGACGCCAGTGTCCGGATCGTATTTGGCGGACCAACGATTGATCTCGACCATAATCCGCGCCAGATCGATGCCTTTGTCCGTCAGAACATAGCGTATCCGACGCCCATCGCGGGCCTTTTGGCGCAGAATCAATCCATCCGCTTCCATCTTTTTTAGACGTGCAGCCAGGATATTGGTAGAAATCCCTTCTTCGTCGCTGAGGAATTCTTGGTAATATGATTTTCCATGAAACAACAAATCTCGGATCAGCAAAAGCGTCCAGCGATCGCCGAAATGTTCGACGGCAAAATTTGTCGGGCAATCTGATCGGCGTGGCGGTTTCATAGTCATAATGGCGATATAGGCAGAAGATACGCGTGACGCAAATCCAGTTGTCCAAACGCGATAGGGCCGTCTGCGTCCAAATCATTTGAATCCTCATTAATACTTGCATTCTGCAAGTTAATAATGCATCGCATAGTTACTTGCAAAATACAAGTTAGGAGTCTCTATGCTATATATTGTAGCCTTCGTGGCCGGATTTATTCTGTCATTGGTGAATGGAGTGTTGTGGAATTTGGTGCTGTTTAAAGACAAATACAACGCCGCCACTTTGGGGGTGTTGCGCGATACTCCAATTTTTCCAATTGGGTTTCTTGCGATTATGTTGAATTTGATCGCGATCCTTTGTGTGTTTGGTTGGATTTATCCTGTAGGCGTTTTTGATCCGATCAAGGGTATCTTATTTGTTGGTCTGCTTTGGGTGCCCAATCTGGTCAATTCAATCGCAACGGCGGCCAAGTTTCGGATCGTTGAGATTCCGCTATTCATAGCTCTCGAAGCTGGCTTTGCCCTGATGAACGCCATCGTTATAGGATTCGCCCTAAGTGTAGTGTTTTCGCGCATGGTTTAGGGACGCCTCAGCCCTTGCCCCCATGGCCTGACCGACCTAGGTTTGGCGCAATACCAAAGAGGGCCATATGAGTCAGAAACGTTCCATATTCGAAGATGTCTCCAGCGATGAGAGAACAGCCGTAGCAACCCCGCAACCGGGGTTGATTGATCGGGCTAAAACGGGCAGCAGGCGGGCCGTGCAAATCTGGCTTGCCATGCTGTTTACTTTGGTCGCGGCGATGATCCTAATCGGTGGTATGACACGGCTGACGGACTCTGGTTTGTCGATCACGGAATGGAACGTCATTAAGGGGGCCGTGCCACCCTTAAATGAGGCCGACTGGCAGACCGAATTTGAGAAATATAAACAAATACCTCAATATGAACTGCTGAACGAAGGCATGACGATAGAGGCCTTTAAATCCATCTATTGGTGGGAGTGGGGCCATCGCCAGTTGGGGCGGTTTGTAGGTTTGATCTGGGCGCTTGGATTCTTTGGCTTGTTGATCTTTCGCAAAATGCCCACGGGTTGGTCGAACCGATTATTATTGTTGGGTGCCTTGGGTGGTGTACAGGGGGCCATTGGCTGGTGGATGGTGTCCTCTGGCTTGACGGGTCGCATGGTGTCGGTTGCGTCTTATCGACTGGCCACGCACTTGGGTTTGGCATTTTTGATTCTGGGTCTGATCACGTGGTTCATGCTGAAACTCAGCCGCTCTGAGGCTGATTTGCTACAGGCGCGGCGCGGTCGTGAGGGCAAGTTGTTCTCAATGTCCACCGGGCTCATGCATTTTGCGGCTTTGCAAATTCTAATTGGAGCATTGGTCGCAGGGATCGATGCGGGCCGAGGATATATCGACTGGCCATTGATGGCTGGGTCTTTTGTTCCTGAAGATCTCTTTGAATTGACTCCGTTGTGGACAAACTTCTTTGAAAACGCGGGTTTGGTTCAATTTATTCACCGTATGGTTGGCTATCTGCTGTTTTTCTTTGGACTCATCGTGTGGCGACGCTCCCGTCAAAGCGGCAACACCTCTACCAAGCGTGCATTTGATTGGATGGCCGTGATGTTATTCGGCCAGATTGTTTTGGGCATTGTTACGGTGATGCACGCCTCACCCTGGAACATTGCAATTCTGCATCAGGCCGGTGCGATTATTCTCTGGGTTATGATCATTCGTGCCCGCTTTGCCGCCCAATATCCTGTTATTCAAAAAATCCGGAGAGCCTAATGTCTGCACTCGATGCGCTAAAATCCTTTCAAAGGGACACCTCAGCTTTGGGAGAGATCTCAGGTCGTTTGGGTTGGGATCAAGAAACGATGATGCCACGTGGGGCTGCGGGTCAGCGCGGTGATGAAATGGCAGCACTGGAAAACGTGTTGCATGGCCGTCGGACTGATCCTCGATTGGGCGAGTGGTTGTCGGAAATTGATCCTGCGACCCTGTCTGTGGTGGATCAATCCTATGTGCGGCATGTCCAGAAATCCTATGATCGCAACACCAAAGTACCCGCCGATCTGGCCTCTGCCCTGGCGCGTGAAACTTCAGTTGCACAGGGACTATGGGCCGAGGCGCGAGGCAACGAAGATTTCGATGCGTTTGCCCCCACGCTCTCCAAAGTCGTTGATCTTCGACGTGAGGAAGCCGCTGCTTTGGCTGATGGCGGCGATCTATATGATGCTCTGCTGAATGATTATGAACCGGAGGCAACAGGGGCAGAGCTTGAGACAATGTTTGGTGCGTTGCGCCCACGTCTCGTGGCGCTACGCGAAAAGGTATTGGGGGCGGATAATCCCCCAGCGGCCCTAACTGGTGAGTACCCGGATGCACAGCAAATGGAGCTGAGCACGGAGTTGGCACGCCGATTTGGATATGATTTTAACACCGGGCGGATTGATAAGGCGGTGCATCCGTTTTCTTCCGGATCCGGAAAGGACGTTCGGATTACCACGCGGACAGCCCTAAAGGATCCGTTCAACTGTTTTTATTCGACCATCCATGAAGTCGGGCACGCCTGTTATGAACAGGGCATTTCAGATGACTATCACCTCACACCCCTTGGTCGGGGTGTGTCGATGGGGGTTCATGAAAGTCAAAGTCGAATTTATGAAAACCAGCTGGGGCGGGGTGAGGCCTTCACCGGTTGGCTTTATGATGCGATGAAGACGAAATTCGGAGATTTCGGTGTCGCCAATGCCCATGATTTTTACCGGACGGTCAATCGTGTGGGGGCAGGCTATATTCGCACCGAGGCTGATGAAGTTCACTACAATCTCCATGTTTTATTGCGATTTGATTTGGAGCGTCAAATCATCTCTGGCGATCTAACGGTGGCAGACCTTTCGTCTGCGTGGAACGAAAGATTTGAGGCTGATTTCGGCGTTGCCGTGGATAAGCCCTCCAATGGCGTGCTTCAGGATGTGCATTGGTCTGTCGGATTGTTTGGATATTTCCCCACCTATACGCTGGGCAATGTCTATGCCGGATGTCTCTTCAAGGCGATGCGCGAGGCCCTGCCGGATCTGGATGCCCAACTGGCCCACGGGGATACGTCTGCGGCCACGGGTTGGTTGGAAGAGAACTTACAACAACATGGTGGATTGCGTTCCCCAAAGGATACGATTGCCAATGCCTGCGGGTTTGAGCCAAATGAAGGCCCATTGTTGGACTATTTAGACGATAAGTTTAGCGCCTTATACGAGGTATAAAACATGTCAGGCCTTTCTGAATATATCATGGATAGGGCGGCTTTGACGGCGTTTTTGAATGCTGATTTTGCTCAGGTCGCCGATGAATTTCGTGTCGATGCAGTGACGGATGAGGGAATAATCCTACGTCTTTGTGTGGCCGATCACCATTTGCGTCCGGGTGGAACTGTGTCGGGTCCATCAATGTTTGGATTGGCGGATGTGGCGGTTTATTTGGCCATCCTGTCTCGGATTGGGCCAAAAGCACTTAGTGTGACCACAAGCGCGTCATTGGATTTTCTTCGAAAACCAAAGGCTGGTGTAGATTTAATTGCAACCTGTCGGTTGCTAAAAATTGGCCGGGTCTTGGCTATAGGGGATGTATTGATCAGGTCAGATGGATCCGATGACCCTGTCGCACGTGCGGCTATGACCTTTTCCATTCCCCCAAAATAAAAGGACCGGTGGGAGGTAATCCACCGGCCCAGTCGTTTTCTGTTGCACTGACAGGGATCAGATGCTCCAGAACGGTCGGCGGGCCTCCGTATAAGCCTGCCGGCGTGACAGTCCGACGTCTCGCAACTCGGATTCTGTAAGTGTCTTAAGGGCAAGTCGCGTGTGATATCGCATGCGCCATTTCGTCAACAGCACAGCAAATCCGACAGCCATCGCGCCCATGGCGGGCAGTGGGTGGTTTGCTTCAAGGAACTGGATGTTCCGGTTATGCTGGGACAATGGGCGTGCCATTGGGACTCTCCTTTTGAAAATTGGGTTGGTACAATGTTAACATTGTGCTACAAGTATTTTGATACACATGGCGTACAATGTAGTCCAATGAAAGATTGTAATGAATACAATTTGGTTTCCTGATCTGACCGATATCGATGGTCCCAAATATCAAGTCTTGACGGAGTCCATCCGTCAGGCCGTTCTAGAATCTCATTTGAAGCCGACTGAAAAGCTCCCCCCCGTGAGAGAGTTGGCCTGGGCTTTGAAAATCACGCCAGGTACCGTTGCACGAGCATATAAAATCCTTGTGGATGAAGGTGTTCTTAAGGCCGAAGTGGGTCGTGGAACTTTTGTTGCAGAGCAAAATTTGTTAGAAGATCTTTTGTTGCAGTTCAATCCTAAAACATTGCCATGGGTTGAACATGTTGACCTACGCAGCCCTGGATTGCCGGAGCTAGGGCAGGGAATTTTGCTTAAGGACGCCTTGGTTGATATGGCCAGCGGCCCTCTGGATTCTATGTATCATAATTATCCAAACGACCATTCTGACCGTCCGGCAAGAGAAGCCGTATACAATTGGCTTGATACACAAGACCTTGGTCCGTTTGAACCGGATGACATTGTATTGACACACGGTGGTCAAAACGCCATCACGTTGATTTTTCAGACAGTCCTTCGGGGCTCAGACCCGGTCGTGTTCACCGAAGAATTATCTTATACCGGGTTTCGCCATGCCGCGCGATTGTCTCGGGCAAAAATTGTCAGCATACCGAGTGATGATGAAGGGTTAAGGCCAGACCTGTTGCACGAGGCGATCCATACCTATGGCGGCCAAATCCTATGTACATCTCCGGAAAATCACAATCCGACCGTGGAGCAGACTACCATGCGACGCCGTCAAGAACTTGCTGAGGTTATTTCGCGGCATAAACTACATGTCATAGAAGACGATTGTTACCGTATGGGGCGTGACCGCCTGCCGGGGTATCGTGCCCTTATTCCGGAATCTGCTTGGTATATATCGTCGTTATCCAAAGAATTGACCCCCTCTTTACGGGTTGGTTATGCTGTCGCTCCCAAAGGTCTTGCCAATGATTTGCGCAGGACACGTCAACATTCTTCTTTTGGGCTTGCGGTACCTGTTGCCCAAATGGCGGAGCGTGTGTTGAACGATCCTAGATCTGTCGGTGTTGCAAAGGCCGTTCAAGAGCGTGTGGATGATTATGTTCGCATCGCGGTGAATGTTTTGGGTGGCTTTGATTTGTCATGGCGCAATGGGGTGCCGTTGTTATGGTTACGTCTGCCGCGCGGATGGCGGGCCAGTGCATTTTGTCGCGCCGCAGAGCGTGAGGGTGTTTACGTCCGCTCCGCCGATGACTTTGTTCTGATTGATGGTAAAGCCCCCCATGCGATCCGCATTGCGATAAATGGTAGAATTTCACCGGAACAGTTTGAAAAAGGCCTCCAGGTTCTCGTACGGCTCCTATCTAACCCTGCAGATGCGATTGAAGTTTGATTTTATGGGGTATTATAATACCTTATTTTTAAGTCATTGTTTTTAAACAATTAATACTGACGTGATGCGCTTGACTGTGCGGGTAAAACCTTTAGAAACCGGCCATCAGATATCGCATGCAGGCATGGGCCTGTTGTGACACCCAAAACCTAGGGTTAATACCATGAAAACTTTTACCGCTACTCCGGCGGATATCGAAAAGCAGTGGATCCTGATCGACGCCGAAGGCATCGTTCTGGGCCGTCTTGCTTCGATTATCGCCATGCGTCTGCGCGGCAAGCATAAAGCGTCCTTCACTCCTCACATGGATATGGGCGACAACGTGATTGTCATCAACGCTGACAAAATCCAACTGTCCGGCAAAAAACGCTCTGACAAAATCTACTATCGCCACACAGGCCATCCCGGTGGCTTGAAAGAGCGTACAGCAGGTCAAATCCTTGAGGGTGCTTACCCTGAGCGCGTCGTGACCAAAGCCGTTCAGCGCATGCTGCCAGGTAACCGCCTGTCCCGCCAGCTGATGACAAATCTGCGTGTTTATGCTGGTACAGATCACCCGCACGAAGCTCAGTCCCCTGAAGTTCTGGACGTCGCGTCCATGAACAAGAAAAACACCCGGAGCTAATCCATGGTTGATGACATCAATACACTTGAAGATCTCAACGCTGCTGTCTCCGAAGCCGCTGTTGAAGTAGCCGCACCGCGTGAGCCTGTGCGTGACGAGTTTGGTCGTTCTTATGCGACTGGTAAACGGAAAGATGCAGTTGCACGCGTCTGGATCAAACCAGGTTCTGGCAAAGTGTCCGTAAACGGCAAAGACATGCCTGTTTATTTTGCACGCCCCGTTTTGCAAATGATCCTGCGTCAGCCTTTTCAGGTTGCCGGCGTAGAAGGTGAATTTGACGTTGTGGCAACAGTTAAAGGCGGCGGTTTATCCGGCCAAGCTGGTGCGGTACGTCACGGCATCTCTAAAGCTCTGCAGTTGTACGAACCCTCATTGCGTGGTGCATTGAAAGCCGCTGGCTTCCTGACACGCGATAGCCGTGTTGTTGAACGTAAGAAGTTCGGTAAGCGTAAAGCGCGTCGTTCCTTCCAGTTCTCCAAACGTTAAGTTTGTTTGGTACATGTTTCGAAAGGCCCGCCAATTTGGTGGGCCTTTTGCTTTTGGGCATCTGGCTGAGCTGTTGATTCTAAACTGAAATCGGTAGGGTTAGCTGTCCTGAGGGACTAAGCCCAATCCACGTAGATATATTCCAATGCCGCCCTCCAGGAGATCCTCTGGAGGATAAGGTGATTTTGTTCCGGGGGCACCACGTGCAAACAATTCTACAACACCATGGCTCATCGCCCAGATATGGGCTGCGACCATCGTTGCAGGGGGACGTTTATGGGCCGGGATATGGGCCGTCAGATTTTCAGCGGCACGTTCAAGAACCCCAAGCGCACGTTTGGATGCTGCAGCGAGCTCAGGTGTACGATTGATGGAAATACCGGATTCAAACATCGCCACATAGTGGCCAGGGTTTCGACGGGCAAATGCAAGATACGCGCGTCCTGTGGCCTCAAACGAAGCAAGATCAGAGGGTTGCCCCGTTTTATAGGCATACTCCAATAGATCCGCGAACATTTCATACCCTTGTAATGCAGCCTCAGCGATGAGGTCTTCGCGTCCTTGGAAATGGCGATAAACCGCTGCAGGGGTTACACCTGCATTCTTAGCGGCCTCAGACAGAGTAAAGCCATTGGGGCCTTTTTCCTCAATCAGAACCAGTGCAGCATCCATAAGAGCTGCCCTTAAATTACCGTGATGATAGCCGCGTTTAGGCATCCCAGAGATCCGGTCCGCCGCAAATTTGGGCGTCATTTTCTTGGAGAGTTTTCATGTCTTTATGTGCATAATCAATGCTTTGTAAAACGCTTTGAATGGCAGCGATGCGGGCTCTCTTTTTGTCATCGGAGCGGATGATCGTCCAGGGGGCTGTTGGGCTGTGGCTGCGTTCAAATGTTTCCTTTATAGCGGCGCTATAGGCATCCCATTTTTTCAAGCCATCCACATCAATTTGGGACAGTTTCCATTGTTTCAAAGGGTCACGTTCACGATCAAGAAAGCGATTGAGTTGTTCTGCCTGCCCAACGTTGAGCCATATTTTGTGAAAGTGAATGCCATCCGCCACCAAGGCATCCTCAAATCCTGAGAGTTGCGAAAAGAAATGCTGCCGTTGTTTTGGTGTGCAAAACCCGAATACATGCTCTACAATTGCGCGATTATACCAGCTTCGGTCAAAAAAAACGATCTCACCTTCTGTCGGTAAATGATTGATATAACGTTGAAAATACCATTGACCCTGTTCGCGATCTGTCGGCTTTGGCAAGGCGACAACGCGCGCATGACGTGGGTTCAAGTTTTCCCTAAACCGGCCGATGGTTCCACCTTTACCTGCTGCATCGCGCCCCTCAAACAAAACGATAATGCGTTTGCCGGTGTTTCTAACATCCGTTTGGAGTTTCACCAGTTCCAGCTGAAGCTTATCCATCTGTTTGTCATAGGATTTTCTGCCCAGTTTTTCGGTATAGGGAAAAGTTTCGGATAGGATCGTCTTTTTATCGGCAATGTTGATTGCCTTGCGAATACCAGCTGGGGCGTTATTTTTATAGAAATCCGAAATTGCGCCATTGAACGGAAGGGTCATGCTCGATCTCCGCATTTATTGTTACAATAATTATGCCTGTACGCGCGCCTTAACGCAATCGACTACGATCAACCGCACGTGAAATCGCATCGAGGACCGCGTCTGGGTTGGTGTGATGCGGCATGTGGCCAACGCCTTCCAGCAGTGTCATGTTTAACATATGCAATCGGTCCTCTAGATGGTCGGCATGCACAATGGAGGGTACAATTTTGTCAGCCGTGCCATGGATTGCCTCAACAGGAATGGATATCTCTGGAAGTCGACTTTGAATGTCGGTGATATAGTCGTGGAGTGCATTTACTTGATTAGCATTAGATATCAATGAATTCAAACGAGTTGTTAACCCCACACCGACATAGTTTCGATAACCTTGTGGTGGGTGTTGGGGGGAGAAAATATCGTTTAAGACTGAATCTGCACGCTCTGGGGTTGCAAACGCACTGACCATGGGGGCGACGAAACTAGGACCGATGTTGTGTTCCATCAGAGCGTACCATCCCTCCAAATCCGTGTTCCATGGGGTTGTCACAGCCGAGACCAAGACCAACGCGCTGACAGTGTCCGGCCGTTCAATAGCCCAACCAAGGGCGACAGCGCCGCCATAGCTCTGACCAAGAACAACAGCTTTATCAACATTCAATTGCCGTGCGGCGGCCTCCAACAAAATGGCCTGTTCTGAAGGTGTCTCCGGTCGCGGACCATTTGGATCATTAACAGCCTGGGTGACGCGCCCGGTGTAGCCTAGACCCGGGCGATCAAATGCAATCACACGGTAGTGGTCGTCTAGTCGATCCACAAGATCGAATGTGAAATCTCTGGCATTGCCGCTGGCACCATGAATGAGGATGACATCTGGTCCTTGGCCCCGAACCACTGCGTGCACCGGAATGCCGTCTACCATCAGAATTTGTCCCAATGGCGGGTGACTTGCCTCTGCTGCCGACGCATTAGAGGCCGCCTTTTGGTCGATATAAAACCTGCTTCCAGCAAGGAATATTCCGAGCAAAAGAAGTATTTTAAGTCCCGATTTTAGACATGTCATATTGCGTCGTCTGGTAAATTTCATTGATCCAGTTACCATATAAAAGGTGCGCGTGGGATCTCCAGCGGTTCATCGGTGCGTTGGCTGGATCATTCTCAACATAATAATTTTGTGGTACATTGATCGGAGTCCCGTTGTCTATGTCCCGATCATATTCTTGCTTGAGTGTATCTGTGTCATACTCAAAGTGATTGAATATATAGAGAGCCCGATGTTTGGGGTCCTCTACCAAACAGGGGCCAGTTTCTGAACTGCCAAGCAAGGTCGTCAGCCCACCGGCTGCTTCAATCTCAGATTGCTTCATTTCAGTCCAGCGGGACACTGGAATTACGCATTCGTCTGAAAACCCACGCAAATAGGGGGAGTTGGGCAACAGGTTGCTGTGTCGAAAACAACCAAACAATTTCCCATCCAAAAGATGTTTTGGGACATTGTGAAAGTGGTTGATCATCGCCATGCCGCCCCAGCACACACCCAATGTGGAATGTACGTTGGTTTGCGTCCAATCCATGACTTCACAGAGTTCATCCCAATAGGTGACGTCCTCAAAGTTCAGATGTTCGATCGGGGCACCGGTGATGATCAACCCATCAAATTTGCGATCTTTGACATCTGAGAACGGATGGTAGAATTCTGCCATATGTTCTGCTGCGGTGTTCTTGGTCTCGTGCTCAGACATCCGAATGAGGGTCAGCTCAATCTGCAGTGGCGTGGCCCCGATTAGGCGTGCAAACTGCGTTTCAGTCTGAATTTTTTTGGGCATTAGGTTCAACAACCCGATTTGAATGGGTCGTATATCCTGTTTGGCCGCGCGACCTTCGCCCATAACCATCACGCCTTCCTGCGAGAGAACCTCGTAGGCGGGCAGGGAGGATGGGATTTTTATGGGCATGGGGTTGGCTCCGGCATTGAATGAAAAAGTCAGATAATCTTGTTTTCAACGATCCTCAAGGATCGCAGCGATCAAGGAATTGAAATCCTCGGGTATTGTTACTTTGCCGATGTCCTCTGCTGCGATAGTCACGCCCCAATTGTCGGCCATGGATTGATACAGCGGTTGGCGGTGTGCCATGGCTTTAGAAAAGGCAAAACGGACAAAAGCATCTGGATCAACTTCTTGCTCTTTCACATTGAATTCAATTAAGTATTTTGACCATGTATCGACCAAAAATTCTTTCTGGTAATACATCGGCTTTGGGGCTCGGTCGAAACGTTCGATTAATGCGTCGGTGTGTTTATCAGTGCCTTTGATCCACACCATCAATGTATTCTGAGACAAAGCGGTTAACACTGGATCGTTCACATCTTCGGGATCGACCACTTCGCAGATTGAACCACCTGTATCGCAGACAAAGTTATCGTAACCATAAAGCGATTTTGCGCGGTCTATGAAATGGGGAGTATCCAGAAGGCTGTTGATTTCGGCGCTATTATGAAGCCCCTGTCTTCTTTGATATTCTTCCAGAGTTAACCCGCCGAGTTCAGCGTTTCCCGGTTTTCCAAGATAGGTTGACAACGGCGCAAGGTTTTCAAAGGTGATATTGCTGGCGATATATATACTGTCAGTACGTAAAAGCTGCGCCAAAAACGGATTACGCATGGCCTCGGCTTTGAAATTATCAACGATGTGTTCCCCCATGTAACGGGTACCAATCCTATAATCGACGGAATAATGGAACCAATCGCCGGAATCGCGCAAGAGGTTGGAAATATGGGTTTTTCCAAGGCCCGACATCCCAAACAACAACACCCGCTTGCGCGGCGCATTCAGCCAATCTGACGCTGACGAATAAATCATTTCCAACCTCTTTGTGAGTTGTCCAAATCCCTAGCCAGAGCAACAGGTAAGGTCAATTTGTTTCAGTAGAACAATCAACAAAAGAAAAACCCCGACTCAAAGCCGGGGTTTTTTGAGGGAAACCGTGAATGGTTTAGAAGCTATATCCAAGGCGGATACCCGCGCCCCAAGCGTCGTTGTCTTCAAAAGTGACCCCGCTAATCGTTTGCGATCCCAGTTTCGAATAAGACACCCCACCTGAGATGCTCACCTGATCAGTGGCTTGATAGGTGCCGCCAAATCCAACACTGGTATAACCATTGGTCGGCGCAAGTGCTGTTGTACCGGGGCGCCTACCATCAGGTTCATGGCCAATTGTAACCGCCAAAGAGAGTTGATCGGTAATTTGGCGGCCGATTCCAAGTGTATAAGTCACGGTGTCTTCGTCAAAGCTGACCCATTCGCCATCTTCGTCTGTGGTCAAATTAAAGCCATCCCAGCCAACCCAGCGAATGCTACCAAACAACAGAGTGTCTGCGGCTATACCGGTTTGAAAATCAAGGTTTACGCTTTCGGGGAATTCAACGTCGAAATTTCGTCCGTCAAAGCCGTCTGGAAAAAATGCATTGGTTCCAGATAAATCTGAAGTTATGGCAGATGAATAAGTCAAGGCAACACGAAGCGCGATGTCTTTGCGTTCATAGGCGACACCTACAACACCACCAAAATCATAATCGCTGTCCGCCTGCAATAGGCCAAGACCTGTTTGTAGCTCACCCTCAACGGTAAGCGCGCGAATACCGCCATGTACGCTGAAATTGTCGTCTATGTGGTATTGCACCAAACCTGTTATTGCGGTGCTGTCAATATCTGCAAAACCACCAGCAAAAGGGCCGTCGCTGTAGCTGATGTGCGCGCCATATGGTTGATCAACGATAATCGCCAAATCGAATTTATCATTCAGTTTATGTTTATAACCAAAACTCGCTTGGTTAAAATCACGAGCTCCGTCGCTTCCGGCTGGAAATGGGCCAATTGGGCTTGATGTTACGTCAGGCATTGCGCGGCTAAAGGTAAGCTGAGCGTGGTTACCCTCTTCGAATAGAATGTTCACGCCTTGGCCAGAACGATCAATACCGCCTGCGTTTGCGAGTGATGTGGTGGCCAACAATGCGGCCGCCGTGAGTGATACACGTCTCATGATATTTTCTCCCCTACCGTGTGCGGTGTCCTCGTTGATTTAACATTAGGCAATGATGGGAATTTGGGTCAATTTGTTACGCCGCGTCAGTGACTGGAATTATAAAATTCCGTAACGTCGCGTATCAGGAATGACACAAATGCTGTTTCAGCCCCGTTTTTCCCTTAAGATATTCAAGTAATTAGATGCAAATATCACTATGGCTCCGATGAAGATCCAGATGTCGAGTGTTTCGTTGAATATTAACATCGCAAGAATGGCAACGGTCGGGAGCCGTGCAAAATCCATCGGCATAACGATGGCTGCAGGGGCAATCGTCAAAGCTTTGGTCAAACAGAAATGGGCCAGTAACCCGGCTACACCAACAAGCAACACCCAAGGGAGCAACGGCCACGACGGTACTGCTATGTCCCCATCATATCCGGCGCAGATGAGCCCAAATATAGACTGGGTTAGGGTCAGGTAGACAAGGATGCAGGTAATGCTCTCGGTGCGGGTCAGGATCTTGGTGAACAAAGCCGTGGCCGCAAAACCTATGGCTGCAAGCCCAGCGCAGAGCACGCCAATTCCAACATCATTGATCCCCGGACGTGCCACAATCAACACGCCGGCGAAACCAATGCAAGCTGTCAGAATACGAGACCTGGTCAGTTTCTCACCCAATACAAATGGGGCCAAGAACAACACCCATAAGGGGGATGTAAATTCCAACGCCACAACTTGCGCCAGTGGTGCAACCGCTATCGCAAAGAACCAAAGGTTTTGGCCGGTAAAATGACACAGATTTCGAATAATCTGAATGTGCATGTGCCGTCTTGAAACTTGATGCAGCGTACCCGCAAAAAATCCGACACTAAAAACGATCAAAAGCCCAAAGAGACTGCGAAACAGCATCAATTCAAACGTGTCCAGTTCGACCGCAATGATCCTTCCAGCCAAGGCCATGGACGTAAAGCCGACAATTGCGCCAACCATCCATATTGCGGCTTGTACGACGGGGGATGATATCATTCTACGACCGTGCAGCATGCTAAGTTGATGGTGTTTGTTGATGGATCAAGAATTTCGGCCTGAATGGGGAAGAGATCACCAGACGAGGAACAGGAATACTCTTCCAATCGAACAGTTAATTTCTGATCGGTATGAGACAAAAGAATATACACCGGCCAATCAGACCCTTGGGGGCGTAAAGGAGGTGTAGCAGAAAACACTTTCACCTCAGGTGAACGTAGCCTTGCAACGGGACCGTACAAGCCAAGAAACCAGTTTCCGTTGACACTTTCGCAGTCAAGTGCAGGCATTGCCTGCGCAGAAAGGGAAAACGGGGCGGCCCAAAACGTCATGAAAATAATCAGTTTACGCAAGGGATACCCCGTATCATTGGTCAGCTAAGAGGGGGTTATTCCCACTCAATCGTACCGGGGGGTTTGGATGTGATGTCATAGGTTACCCGGTTGATGCCCTTGACTTCGTTGATGATACGTGTGGCCGTTTCACCAAGGAATTCATGACTATACGGGTAATAATCCGCTGTCATCCCGTCAACAGAGGTAACCGCACGCAACGCACAAGCGAAATCATAGGTCCGACCATCGCCCATAACACCAACGGTACGCACCGGTAAAATTGCGACAAAGGCTTGCCAAATTTCATCATACAAACCGTGTTTGCGGATCTGATCGATGTAAACGGCATCCGCTTCACGCAGAATATCTAGTTTTTCGCGGGTGATCTCTCCGGGGCAACGAATGGCCAAACCGGGGCCGGGGAACGGGTGCCGACCAATAAAGCTTTGGGGCAGGCCGAGTTCACGGCCCAGCGCACGCACCTCGTCTTTGAACAGCTCGCGCAACGGCTCCACCAATTTTAAGCCCATTTTTTCAGGCAGCCCACCAACATTATGATGAGATTTGATGGTTACAGATGGTCCGCCGCTAAAGGATACGGATTCAATCACATCTGGATACAACGTACCCTGTGCAAGGAATTCTGCGCCATCAATGGTGTCAGCGTGTTTCTGGAACACATCAATGAACAGCTTACCAATAATCTTTCGCTTGGTCTCTGGATCAGATTGGCCGTCCAATTCCCCAAGGAACAAATCGCTCTCATCTGCATGGATCAGACGGATGTTATAATTGTCGCGGAACATGGCGACGACTTCATCGGCCTCATTTTTGCGCAACAACCCGTGGTCAACAAACACACAGGTCAATTGATCGCCAATTGCCTCATGGATAAGGATTGCCGCAACCGAGCTGTCAACGCCACCGGATAGGCCGCAAATAACCTGCTTGTCACCCACTTGGGCGCGGATCTGTGCAATGGCTTGTTCACGGTAAGCGCCCATGGTCCAATCACCGTTAAACCCTGCCAATTTAACAAAGTTCTCATAGAGCTTTGCCCCATTGGGGGTGTGGTGAACTTCGGGGTGAAATTGCACGGCATAAAAATGGCGGCTGACATCAGCCGTAATTGCCAATGGCGCATTGGGAGAGGTTCCGTAGACTTCAAAACCCGGAGCGATTTCGCTCACATGATCCCCATGAGACATCCAAACTTGTTCGTCACCGTCCGAGAACCATCCATCAAGAATATCAAGTGGTTCTTTTGGGGTTACATAGGCCCGTCCAAATTCGGCTGTCCCGTGGCCGCTTTCGACTTTGCCGCCCAATTGGGTCATCATCGTTTGCTGGCCATAGCAAATCCCTAGGATAGGGATGCCATAGTCAAAAATCTCTTGTGGGACGCGGGGGCTTCCCTCGCGGGTCACGCTGTCCGGGCCACCAGAAAAAATAACGGCCTTGGGGGCCATTTCGCGCACAAAGTCCATTGTGACGTTCTGGTAGGGGTGGATTTCGCAATAGACATTGAGTTCCCGCAGACGACGCGCAATTAGCTGCGTCACCTGAGAACCAAAGTCGATGATCAAAAGGCGGTCGTGGGATATGCTGCTCATGAGCGCGCAATAAATTGATTACCATTGTTTCGCAAGGTTCTTATCCATCCTGTCCACAAATTTCCGATTGTTGTCAGCTTCGCCCAATGGAACGCGGGTTTTACTCTTAAATGTCGCTTACATATCCAAGAGGCCGCATTCCCACATTGGACGAACCATTTGCAGGGGTAAGACACTATTTAAAGAATGCAAAACCCATGTTTAGGAGGTTTGAAGATGGCAGAAGCAGCAACCCGTCGTCGAGGTCGTGGGGGCGGAGGCGCCGCGCGCCGCGCAGAGCGCACCGCCGTCAATATCGAGACCGCGAAATATATTGAGCGTAAAATTCCAAATCTTGAGATTTTGAGTGAGGAAACGCTACAAATTATTGAGGCCAACGCTGAAACGGTTCTCGAGGAAATTGGTGTAAATTTTCCGGATAATCCCGGTGCTCTTGAACGTTGGAAAGCGGCAGGCGCACATATTGAAGGTGAACGTGTCCGCATTCCGCGCGGTTTGGCACGTGAATTGTGCAAAACGGCACCCTCCAAATTCACTCAACATGCGCGTAATCCAGAGAAAAACGTTGTTATCGGCGGTGATAACCTCGTGCTTGCGCCAGTATACGGCCCTCCGTTTGTACGCGATGGCGAAGGACGGCGTTATGCGACAATGGAAGATTTCCGGAAATTCGTAAAACTTGGATATATGTCTAAGTGGCTGCATCATTCCGGTGGCACTGTTTGTGAGCCTACAGATGTGCCGGTCAATAAACGTCACCTGGATATGCTTTTGGCGCATATGACCCTAACCGATAAGCCCTTTATGGGATCGGTAACAGAGCCAAGTCGGGCCCAAGATTCAGTTGAAATGTGCGAAATCCTGTTCGGCAAAGAATTTGTTCAGGAAAACACGGTGATGACTTCACTGATCAACGTGAACTCTCCTTTGACTTTCGATGAAGTCATGATGGGCGCGCTTGAGGTCTATGCGAAAAACAATCAAGCATGCATTGTGTCACCGTTTATTGTGGGCGGGGCAATGGCGCCTGTATCTGTTGTCGGTACGCTGACGCAGGTATTGGCCGAAGCGCTTGCTGGAATTGCTTACAGTCAGCTAATCCGACCAGGTGCGCCCGTCATCTTTGGTGCCTTTGTCACATCGATTGACATGAACTCTGGTGCTCCGACCTTTGGGACACCCGAGGCCACGCAAATTTTGAACGGCGCAGGACAATTGGCCCGTCGGATGAATCTGCCATTCCGGTCGGGTGGTGGCCTCTGTGGCTCTAAATTGCCAGATGCTCAGGCCGGTTATGAAACAGCAAACACGTTGAATGCTGCACTTCTTGGTGGTGTCAATTTTATGTTGCATGCCTGTGGTTGGCTCGAAGGTGGTTTGGTCGCTTCATTTGAAAAATTCGTGCTGGATGCGGATCAATTGGGTGTGTTGCACAATTTGGCCAAAGGTGTGTCTTCTGACGAAAATGCGCAGGCGATGGATGCCTTACGAGAAGTCGGCCCCGGCGGCCACTTTCTGGGCTGCGAGCACACTCAAAACAATTATAAGGAAGCCTTTTGGCGCAGCGAAGTCCTTGATTACAAACCGTTTGAGACTTGGGACGAAGAGGGTGCCAGAGACAGTGCTACTCTGGCCAGTGTGCGTGTTGACAAGCTGTTAAACAGCTATCAGCAGCCGCCATTAGATCCGCAGATACTAATGGCGCTCAATGCTTATGTGGATGAAAAGAAAGCGAGCATGGAAGACGCCTTTATCTAACTTAGGTCGTGATCTTTTGAAGCTTCATTTCGCTAAGTAACGCGACAAGCAATTCTATATGACGGGTGATGCTGTACGCAGCGTCGCCCGTTTTGCGTTTTTCTTCCATCTGATGTTCCTGATCGGTCAAGGTTTTCACATTTGTTTGAACATTCCCGCCAAGAGCGAAACCGATCAGTCGGGGCAAATCGCGTGCCCTATTATAAGTATTGCACCCATGACGTGCAGCAGAAACCAAAATGCGGGGGCGGCGAAGTGCGTTCGTTGTGGAGTGTGCATTGGTCATAATTTTTCCTTTGGCAGATTAGGTGCCGCCATCGTTGCACAACTCAGAGACGTGTTGCGCGACCTATAAAACCACCGCTCGGTGCGAACCGGAATTGTTTATGTTTCAGCAACAATTATTAAATCATTGGCGAATTTTAATACTTACGTAACCGGTGCCTTTCGACAGTTCTCGCCTAAATTGTTTTTAAATAAATGACTTACAAGGCGAAATGGAGGTAATTTATGCGTCGCGCTCCCTCAGGTAAAAAACTTACATCCCTACCAGATTGGTTGCCGATCGATGTGCATCACTATCTCGCTCATACGGCATCTGGAAAATCTATCCGATCATTGGCCCGAGGGGCTGGGTGCCATGCATCAACGGTATTACGCCAGATCCGAAAATACGAAGCCAGAAGAGAAGATCCGCTCGTAGACGAAGCCCTGCAGCGCATCGGCCACAGACATTACCCTACGTCCTCCCAACGATTATCCATACAGGAGAAGCAATCCATGACAAAACAGGTTCGTATCGTCGCCAAAAATTGTGAAACCGGACGATTTACGCAAGAGGCTATGCGTGTATTGCGACGGTTGTGTGAAACTGGTTCTCGATTGGTGGTCGCCCCGGATTTGGATAATGCCATTGTTCTTCGAAGCTTACCGGGGGGGGAAACCACCAGAACGGCTGTTTTGGATCGGGATATTGCACAGACACTGGCCTTAAGAGAGTGGATACATTGCGATCAGGATGGCAGAGTCCGTCAATATGGGATCACTCAAGCGGGTCGAAGCTGGTTGCAAGAGCAAGATGAGTCCAACGTGTCCGGGCTCGGTTTCGCTGAGGCAGCAACCCCCTTTGATAATGTAGACCCTGTTCGACCCTTGCGTGGGGCAATTGCGGAGTCCCCGTTGGCCGTTCTAGCGCGTCGCAAAGATAAAACGGGTGCTCCGTTTTTATCTGGTGATCTTGTGGCTGCGGGGGAACAACTGCGCGAAGATTTTGAGCTGTCCCAATTGGGACCGCGGGTGACGCAAGATTGGGATCGATTTTTAACCGGCCATGATGGGACTTCTCAACGAGGAACAAATTTAGCAGGTACGGGACCTATGGCGGCCAGAGCGCGGGTTCAGTCCGCGTTGCGGGATCTTGGTCCTGGTCTGGGGGATGTGGTCTTGCGTTGCTGCTGTTACTTAGAAGGGATGGAAGCTGCAGAGAAACGCATGGGATGGTCTGCCCGTAGCGGAAAAATCGTCCTTCGCATTGCGTTGCAACGCCTTCGGACCCATTATGACGATATGGTGGGTCCACACGGACCTTTGATTGGATAATTGAAAAGGCCCACAAAACTGCGGGCCTTTTGATTTAAGCGCAGTTTATGCTGCTTTGGATTGGTTAGCGTCTTTGAGCCAACCCAAAACGGTCTCTGGGGAGGACACGCCGTAGGGGTCGTCGCCAAAGTTGTCAGATAGGCCGGGCTCTTCGAACCAAGCTTCGATTACGCCGTCGTTAACTACGGCGGCATAACGCCAGGAGCGTGCTCCAAAGCCTAGGTTGTCTTTTGCAACCAGCATACCCATTTTACGAGTAAACTCGCCAGAACCGTCAGGAATAACACCAACGTGTTTTAGCTCTTGGGACTGTGCCCATTTGTTCATAACAAAGCTGTCATTGACAGAAAGGCAATAGATAGCGTCGATGCCTTCAGATTGGAAATCGGCGAAACCGTTTTCATATCCAGGCAATTGGTAAGTGGAACATGTGGGGGTAAACGCGCCAGGCAGTGAAAACAGCACAACCCGTTTGCCAGCAAAGAAATCACCAGTGGATTTATCTTCCCAGCGAAATGGATTTGGACCTTCGATCGACTCGTCACGAACGCGCGTGTGGAAAGTAACGTTGGGCAGGCGGAGTCCAGCTTTCATGATCTATACTCTTTTGTTTTATCTAGATTATACCGACTCTTTGTCGGCACAGGCTATGATTTATAATGATTCTAAAGAGGCTTCAATTCCCGAAATGCCGCACCTGCATAAATCGGCTCATATGACCAAAAACTTGCCCAAAAAGTTAATGAACGCGCCAAAAATAGGCGCGTTCTGTTTAAGCTGTATTAGGCTTCGTCTGCGGCCGTTGCTCCTGATGCAAAAACAGCGCCAGCGACTGCACCCCCGGCAAGAGGTGCTGCGATAAAGACCCAAAGCTGGCTCATGGCAGCCCCACCTGAAAACAGTGCTGGTCCGATGGAGCGGGCAGGGTTAACTGATACACCCGTGATCGCGATGCCAACCATGTGAATGGCTGCCAACGTCAGCCCAATGGCCAAACCTGCCATTGCCGCAGGTGACGCAGATTGGGTAGCGCCAAGGATGACCGTAACAAACAGGAATGTCGCCACGAATTCGAACATCAGAGCGGACATCACGTTGTATTCATTGTTGTAGCCGGCACCATAGCCGTTGGCCCCGAGGCCGTTTACCGCAACAGAATAATCAGCTTTGCCCGATGCAATTACCAAGATCACGGCTGCCGCAAGGATGGCACCAATAGTTTGTGAGATTGCGTAGGAAACGAACTCTCCAACGCTCATCCGACCCGCTGTTACCATCCCCAAGGAGACGGCAGGGTTCAAATGCGCCCCGGAAATTGCCCCAATGGAATAGGCTGCTGCGACAATAGAGAGGCCAAAGGCAAAAGATATTCCCAACCAACCAATAGCGTCGCCCATAAAAACCGCTGATCCACAACCAAAGAAGACGAGAATGAATGTCCCGATGACTTCTGCTATATTTTTCTTCATGTTTTTACTTCCCTGATAGTTTTTGTATTTATGGCCACAGCTTACACGGTTATTTGAATTCTCAAAATGCAATTGCATAGCTGTTATGCGGGGAATTTCTTTGCTGGTTTACCCGTAATAATTCCTTATGATCACCAATCAGGAGAAGGACACACATATGCGCGATCTAAAAATACCCTCGCAACGTCACCCTGAAAAGGCCAAGCGGCCCGACAATGTGCAGCCGCGCAAACCGGACTGGATCCGGGTTAAGGCTCCGACGTCTGCTGGATATAAACAAACTCGCGATATCATGCGTGAAAACAAACTGGTCACGGTCTGTGAAGAGGCGGGCTGCCCAAATGTTGGCGAATGTTGGAGCCAAGGCCACGCCACCATGATGATCATGGGGGAGGTCTGCACGCGTGCCTGTACCTTCTGCAACATTGCGACAGGCAAACCGCCAGAGGCGCTAGACGTATTTGAACCGGGACGGGTGGCCGATGCCGTTAAGAAACTTGGCTTGAACCACGTTGTGATCACATCTGTGGACCGGGATGACGTCGAGGATGGCGGGGCAGAACATTTTGCCCAAACAATTCGGGCTGTGCGGCGGCAATCTCCCAACACGACGATTGAAATTCTGACACCGGACTTTATCCGCTGTGATGCATCAGCCCTTGAGATCGTCGTTGAGGCAAAGCCAGATGTCTTTAACCACAACCTAGAGACCGTACCGGGGCTGTACCCCGAAGTTCGTCCGGGTGCGCGGTATTTCCACTCACTGCGCCTCCTGCAACGGGTCAAAGAGCTTGACCCATCCATGTTCACGAAGTCTGGGATCATGGTGGGGCTAGGAGAGGACCGTCAATCCGTTGTGCAGGTGATGGAGGACATGCGCGCCGCTGACATTGATTTCCTAACCATCGGTCAGTATTTGCAGCCAACCCCTAAACACCATGCGCTAGATCGCTTCGTCACCCCTGAAGAGTTCGCTTCGTATGAGAAAGCCGCATATGGCAAAGGGTTCTTGATGGTTTCTGCGACACCTCTCACCCGATCCAGCTACCACGCCGGGGATGATTTTGCGAAACTGCGTGATAACCGACTTAAAAAACTCGGCATGAGCTGAGGTTTTGGCTGCTTTTGGACGATAAAGGGGGGCAATTGCGCCCCTTTTTTTATGTCGCGCTAAAAAACTGACAAGGAAAGAGAATTTGAGAATGAAGTTCTACCTTATTTTAATGTTGTTTGTACCGTCGGTTTCATTAGCAGATTCTGAAATTATTCCCCCAAAGATTGCTGCTCAGATGAACACGATGCTAGAGGCTTGTTGGCGGGATAAATCTTGTGAAACCTCTGAGGTACTTTCGTTTTGTGGTGATAGCATTGACGCTGGAGGCGCACCGTTAGAATGGGTGAAGTGCCAAAATGAGATTCTCACGTGGTGGGACGCCAAGTTAAATGAAGTGTACAAAGAGAAAATAGCACTTCAAAAAACATATGATGTTGATCGCAGTGACGGTTACTATGAGGATCTGTTGCGCAACATGCAGCGCGCCTGGGTTCCATTCAGAGATGCAGCCTGCAATTATTTGGCGCATGGTCAACCTTCGGGCTCTGGGGCGACGAATGACGAGATAGACTGTAAAATCCTTAAGACAACTGAACAAATTTACTTTATTCAAAATCCGCTTGGTTAGTCCTTTTGAACAGCACGATGTTCAACCGCTGTTGCTCATTATATGCTGGTGTATTCCTAGGTTTAGAACGGTGATAAGAAAAAATCATTCAATCTGTTCGTTTCGGTGTGGTTCGTCTGGGGAGTTACAAAACAAAGCGATTTTATTGTTATGTGGATCGCGAAGGTACCCAACAAAAAAGTGGGGTCCGTAAAACGGGCGAAAGCCCGGTGGGCCTTCATCAATTCCACCCGCCGAAAGGGCCGCTTCGTGAAGATCGCAGACCAAACTTTGCCGACGCACTTCGAATGCAACCATAGAACCATTCCCAGCAGAGGCAGAACCTCCATTAAAGGGGGATTTAACGTAAAAGTCTGGGGAGGTGGGGGAGTGTCCCGGTTTCGCGGGCAAAATGTAACTTAGATCTCCGTGGTATTTCTCTAGCTCATATCCCAGCGCTGGTAGGAAGGCAGAATAAAACCGTTCCGCGCGGGTGATATCATCTGCACCAACAGTGACATATGCGATCATGAAATAAGTTCCTTCCCGGCTTTTTTATCCATTTTCACCGTCAATAAGCCAAACACGACCTCATATGGGCATCTTATGGTAGCGCCTTGAGATAGGCCCCAATCGCAGCACGATCACTGTCGCTTAGGTTGGCGGTGTTTTCAACGACAGCCGCCATATGGCCTCCAACGCTATCAAAGTCAGGGGTAAAGCCTGAATTTAGGTATTCGGCGATATCATCTGCACCCCAGTCCAGTGTATCCGGTGAAATACCAGGTGCACGTCCCTTGCCTGATGGGTTAGGGGCTCCGATCAACCATTCATTGGTTTTCATTCCCCCCAGGATGTTGCGTGGAGTGTGGCATTCTGCGCAATGTCCCAATGCTTCGACCAAGTAGCGCCCGCGCTCTAGCTCTGGTGTATCGACTGAAGTTTGAACCCAGTCATCGTTCAGAAACAGCATTTTCCAGCCACCAAGTAAGGCGCGGATATTGTAGGGAAACCCGACTGCATGGGCGGTATTCGTCGTCTCATCTGCGGGCAACGTGGCCAAATAAGCACGTAAATCGACAATGTCCTGGACGTCGGCTTTTGCGTAGGATGCGTATGGAAAAGCAGGGTAATAGTGGGTGCCTGCAGGGGAGGTGCCGTGTTTCATCGCATTGATCAAATCCAGTGCGGACCAATCACCGATCCCATAGGTTGGATCGCTCGAGATATTAGGGGCGTAGAATGTCCCAAACTGTGATGGGAAGGCCTGACCGCCTGCGAGTGTTTGTTTGGCGTCTTCACTGCTGCCTTCTGCGGCGTGGCACGACGCACACCCCCCTGCAAAAAATACCACCTTTCCGTTCTCGACATCTGGGGTCAAGGCAGAAACCTGATCAGGGTCTTCGGTCATGGGTCGCGTGATCCACAATCCGACTGCTGCGAAGACACCCAAAATTGCTAGTAAAACCAAAAGCCGCAATACCCGCATCGCCCATCCAATTTTTTTTTAAAAGACTACAGTATGGATCTTAGTTTGCGCCCAAAGCAGCTGTGTGACAACCACCGTTCAAAAAGCACGTCGTCCCATGCGGTTTGGCGTCGCCCAGTCTGGCCATCCGATCAGGCGTTCAACCGCGAATAACGCAAGGCAAATAGCGATAATCGCAAAGACGAACATTACCTTTTTTGCGCTTGGTGGTTTTCGCGCCCAAAGCGACATCTTCATAAACCATCGGGGGGTGAGCATCTATTCGTCGCCCTCGGTAAAGCGCACTTTGCCGATATAGGGCAGGTTGCGGTTGCGCTGCGCGAAATCGATCCCATAGCCCACCACAAATTCATCGGGGATTTCAAACCCTGTCCAATCCGCCTTTACTGGAACTTCCCGCCGGGAGGGTTTATCCAACAAGGCAATCGTACGCAGGCGATTGGGTTCGCGCGTTTTCAACAGGTTCACCACATGATGCAGGGTAAAGCCAGTATCGACGATGTCCTCAACCAGCAAAACATCACGGCCGTTGATTTCACCGCGCAGATCTTTGAGAATTCGCACCTCTCGGCTGGATTCCATCGCGTCGCCATAAGACGAAGCCTCAAGGAAATCGACCTCAACCGGTAAATCCAACTCTCGGACCAAATCGGCGATAAATACAAAACTACCGCGCAATAGGCCGATCACAACCAATTTATCGGTGTCGCTGTAATTATCCTTAATTTCTCGGGCAAGATCCTCAATACGTGCTGCAATGGACTTGGCAGAAATCATTTCATCGATGACATATGGCCGCGTTGGCATCTAAACCCCCTTGATTTTTCGTCCATAGTCTACGAAATGACGCGCCACTGTATATAGGAAAACGCCCTGTTATGACTACGCATAGCGAAAAACGTCAGCTGCCCTTTACCGCAGCTCAAATGTATGAGCTGGTGGCAGATGTTGCGAACTATCCCAAATTTCTACCTTGGTGTGCAGCTGCGCGTATACGGTCACGCACCGGCGGCCCCGAAGGGGAGGTCATGCACGCTGATTTGGTTATTTCGTTCAAAGTGTTTCGTGAACGGTTTGGCTCTCGGGTGACGTTGCACCCAGAGGCGCAATATATCGACACGGAATATCTTGATGGGCCCTTTAAGTACTTGAAATCCACTTGGCGGTTTACGGATCTTGAGACCGGCGGGTGTGAAATTGACTTTTTCGTTGATTTTGAGTTCAAGAACGCGATTTTGCAAAAGGTCATCGGCGTGGTGTTCAACGAAGCAATGCACCGGATCGTCCGGGCGTTTGAAAACAGAGCGCAGGCATTGCACGGCTAAGCCCAATAGACCCTGATCAAACATGTGATTGTCCCAAACGAAAACGGGCCCCATGAGGGCCCGTTATGGTGTTCTGATTTTTGGCTTGATCAGCTGAGGTGATAGGCTTTTTCGCCATGCACCGCGAGATCTAGCCCGTTGTGTTCAACTTCTGGATCGACACGCAGCGGGGTGATCATACCAACCACTTTGATCAGGATGAGCGTCACAACCACGGTATAGACTCCAACGATGGCCAATCCGCCAAGCTGCGCAGCCCATGTTCCCGCACCAAATACGGCAATCATGATTGTGCCAAAGATCCCGCCAACGCCGTGGACGGCAAAAACGTCCAGTGTGTCGTCGATGTTTACTTTGTTGCGGATCAAGTTGACGGCTTCCTGACAGAGGATACCCGCAATTGCACCGATGATAAGCGCTTCGACTGGGCCAACGAACCCGGATGCGGGTGTGATTGAAGCCAAACCTGCAATTGTACCGGTGACAATACCAACGAGAGAGGCTTTGCCAAATTTGATTTTTTCCCACAACGCCCACGTCAAACTGGCTGTTGCAGCAGAAATATGTGTCACGGTTAGCGCCATGGCTGCGCCGCCATCGGCTGCCAATTGTGATCCGCCGTTAAAGCCAAACCAGCCAACCCAAAGCATTGCAGCGCCGATCATGACATAACCAGGCGAGTGCGGCGGTGTAGTGCGATCTTTGCGCGCCCCTAGGAATACAGCGATCAACAGTGCTGCCAGACCGGCTGTCTCGTGCACCACGATGCCACCGGCAAAATCTTTTACACCGGTTTCACCAAAGATACCGCCATCGGCCAGAAAACCTCCGCCCCAGATCCAGTGAACCACAGGTGCGTAACAAATCAACATCCAGAGGCCTGAGAATAACAGGACAAACCCAAAGTTGATGCGTTCGACATATGCACCGACGATCAAGGCTGGTGTAATGATGGCAAATGTCATCTGGAAGGCAAAGAACAGAACTTCGGGCAGGGTGCCCGACAGGCTATCTGCTGTAACGCCAGACAGGAACATTTTGTCCAATCCGCCCCAATAGCCGCTTTCGCCCGGGCCAAACGCAATTGAATAACCAAAAGCCAGCCACAACACGCTCATCAAACAGGCAATGGCATAGCATTGCATAAATACACTGAGCACATTTCGTGCCCGAACAAGACCGCCATAAAACAGAGCAAGCCCTGGCAAGGTCATAAACAGCACTAGGGCTGTTGCTACAATAATCCACGCGGTATCTGCGCCGTTCATAGTCCCCTCCGATTTTAATCGTTTGGGGGCTTCAATCGGTTTCTGGTCGCAAAATAAACGGGCAGGGGTGATCTGAGGTGCTTAATAAAGCATCAATATGACATTTGTCTAATATTTGAGCAGTATATTGGCGTTGAGCCTAATTATCAGACTTAGTTTGAACGCAGCTTTGCAGCAACAGTTTTAACGCATGATCCACAGTCGCTGATCGTACCATCTCCCGCCCAAGTGCCCCGAACTCTACTGTTTCGGTAAATGTGGTGTGACCGGTATGCGCCACGCCAAAGCAAACTCGCCCCTCAGGTTTGTGCTCACTGCCGCCGGGGCCTGCAATTCCAGTGACCGATACTGTTAGATTGGCGTCTGACCGCGACAGAGCGCCTTCGGCCATTTCGGCGGCAACGCTTTCGGCGACGGCCCCATCCTGCAATAGGGTATGTGTCTGAACGCCCAGCATCTGCTGCTTGGCTTCATTAGAATAGGTAATAAACGCGCGATCAAAGATGGCAGAGGAACCCGCGATATCTGTGATTGCTGCAGAAATTCCGCCACCCGTACAGCTTTCGGCGGTGGCAATAACACATTTGTTTGCCACGGCCATTTTGAAAAGTTCAGCTGCGCGTAGAGTCATTGTCCCAATATCCCGTGCGAAACGTAAGCTGCAACTGAGACGCATATTGCAGCAAGAACACCGGCAACAACATCATCGAATATCACCCCAAAAGGCGTTGATTTTCGGTCGAAATATCCGACTGGACCTGGCTTCCAAATATCAAATAAGCGAAAGGCAAGAAACGCCCCAATCCAACCCGGATAAGGAAATACCCACGGATCAACACCTGCGTGCGTCAATCCAGCGGACAGAGGCAAAAGCGCAATCCACATTCCGATGACTTCGTCCACCACGATTTCCGAAGGGTCATGATTGGCTTCACCCCGCGTCATTTCTGCCGTCGCCCACCATCCCACAAAAAAGACCACAACTGTGGCGGCAAAAAGTAAGGTAAACCCACCAATGCCGTGCAAGACCCACGCAAACGGGATGGCCGCAGCTGATCCCCATGTGCCTGGAGCCGGTTTTAGATAGCCCGTATAGAACCATGTCGCGATTATCTTATTCATTTTGTCACCAAAGTGGCTGTGGCAATGGAGGCAATGCCCTCTTCGCGCCCAGTAAAGCCCAGCCGTTCGGAGGTTGTCGCCTTTATACTAATACGATTGGCTTCAAGTCCCATGATGTCCGCCATTCTGGCCTGCATGGCGTCAGCATGGGGCCCAACTTTTGGGCGTTCACAAACAAGCGTACAATCAACATTGTTGATTTTATAGCCACGCTCCGCGGCAAGTTCGACTGCATGGCGCAGGAATATGGCGCTGTCCGCAGCTTTCCATTGTGCTTCGGAAGGTGGAAAGTGGCGACCGATGTCACCCTCGGCCAATGCGCCGTAAATTGCATCTGTCACCGCATGCATACCCACATCGGCGTCAGAGTGCCCCAAGAGGGCTTTATCATGGGGGATACTGACACCACACAGGGTTACAGCGTCACCCTGTGTAAACGCATGTACGTCATATCCATTACCAAGGCGTATATCCATTTTGGACTCCATGAATTGGGCGGCGCGGACAAAATCCTGCGGGAAGGTGAGTTTCAGGTTGCGTTCTTCACCCTCGATGATGGCAACGTCAAGCCCATGGGCGCGTGCAACTTCAACATCATCCGCCGCTCTACCGATGAGTGCTTCATGAGCCGCACGAATGGCGGGCAGGGCGAAGCCTTGCGGGGTTTGTGCTCTGAACAAGCCTTCTCTAGAGGTTGATCCGCTCACCATTTGATCCTGACCTCGCCATAGAGCGTCCGTTACCGCAAGGGCGGGGGCCGCACCGTCGTACTCTGTTAAGGCATCGACTATTCGTTGGATCAAAGACGCTGAAGTCAACGGGCGTGCCGCGTCGTGGATCAACACATGGGTCGTTCGAGGGTCAACGGCATTTAATCCACATTTAACCGAAGCATCCCGGCTCGCCCCGCCGGGAGTCAAGGTTGCTAGACTGTTCGACCCGAGGCAGCTCCGCAATTGGTCAACATCATCAATATGATGGACGACAACAATCGAATCAACTTGGGGGTGTTTTTTGAAAGCCTCATAGGTATGGCGAATGACCGGTTTTCCCAGAAAATCCAAAAATTGTTTAGGAGTTTCGGCCCCCATACGGGTTCCGCGACCTGCGGCCACAATAATTGCTGAGATAAACATGTAGGCTCCGTTGTTTTCCCATCTTTAAGTTTTGAAAACCAAAGTGACAACGGATCGTACCAAATACAGCCATAAATGCCTAAAAAATGTGCAGCGGTTGTTTTGGTGGCTAATATTGGCCGTCGGGGTTTGCCATTTCTGAAAACGCTAACTAGCTAATTGGTAGGTGCACAAGGATTAAGCATTTGACTATAGATTTGGCGAATAAAAGCCTGTTCCCTCCGGTATTTCTGGCTCCTTTGGCAGGAATTACAGATTTGCCTTTTCGCAACCTGGTGTCTCGCTTTGGTGCGGGGCTCGTGGTGAGTGAAATGGTGGCCAGCCAGGAGATGGTTCAATCCAAGCCTGGCGTTCGAGAACGGGCTGAACTTGGCTTTGATGTCGCCAATACCTCGGTGCAAATTGCGGGTAAGGATGCCTACTGGATGGGGGAAGCCGCTCGTATGGTGCAAGCCAATGGTGCCAAAATCATTGATATAAATATGGGATGTCCCGCCAAAAAGGTGACAAACGGATACTCCGGATCGGCATTGATGAAAGATCTCGATCACGCGCTGGCTTTGATAGAAGCCGTGGTGGCAGCTGTCGATTTACCCGTGACACTAAAGACTCGACTAGGGTGGGACGATGATTTGTTAAACGCCCCAATTTTAGCCAAGCGCGCAGAGGAGGCCGGGATAAAAATGATTACCATTCATGGCCGTACCCGATGTCAGTTTTACAAAGGGCGTGCAGATTGGGAGGCCATCGCAACCGTAAAAGAATGCGTTTCAATTCCAGTGATTGCGAATGGTGACATCGTGGATTCAACAACCGCTCTAAAGGCGCTACAGGAGTCTGGTGCAGACGGCATCATGATTGGACGCGGTGCACAGGGTCGGCCATGGATGTTGGCCTCAATCGCGGCAGAGTTGTATGGGCTTCCCACGCCGACAATTCCAACCGACGATGATCTATCTGACATGGTGATTGCGCATTATGAGGCAATGTTAAGCTTTTATGGCCCTCTCTTGGGGAACCGCGTCGCGCGCAAACATCTTGGTTGGTATTTGGATGATGCAAAGTCGCCAGCATCGCTGCGCAAAGCTGTCCTTGTTGAACAGGATCCAGCGAAAGTCATCAGATTGCTTCCCGAAGCATTGTCAGCAAATCAAGAGGTTGCGGCATGAAGGACATGAATGGAAATCTGTGGGTATCCTTACCGATTCCAGCTTTATTATTGGACAAAGAAGATCACATTAAGGCGGCCAACCCCGCCGCTGAAGGGTTTTTAAACACTTCGGGGAAGTCACTGATTGGCTCTCCGGTGTTTGACAAAGTTATGATTGATGCGCCGCTTGAGGAATCGTTCGATCGGGTGCGCCGGGATCAATCGGTCCTGATGATCAATGATGTAGATGTCAGCAGCGGAGAACGTAAACCCATCCAATGCAACATTCAGATGGCGCCAATGGTGGATCTGGCCGATGAAGTTCTATTGCTGATGGCCCCTCGCGAATTGGCAGGGCGATTGGGGCGCTCACACTCGGTTCATACGGCTGCAAAATCGGCAATTGGTATGGCAGAAATGCTCGCTCACGAAATCAAAAACCCATTGGCGGGCATCACAGGGGCCGCGCAGCTTTTATCGATGAACCTGTCGCCTGAGGACCAAGAATTGACCGACTTAATCGTCGAGGAAACGCGTCGGGTTCTAAAGCTATTGGAGCAAGTTGAACAGTTTGGCAATGTACGTCCTCCGGTGCGTAAATCCGTTAACATTCACGACGCTCTGGATAAAGCCCGCCGCACTGCGATGGTTGGATTTGCGGCTAATATGAATTTCATCGAGGATTACGATCCCTCCTTACCACCAACTGCGGCGGACACTGATCAACTTCAACAAATCTTTCTGAATTTGTTTAAGAACGCCGCACAAGCTGCTGAAAAGGCAGGTATTGGTGGCACAATTAGAATTCATACTTACTATGACACTTCCCTTCGACTGCGGCGCACGGATGGCGCTGCTCGGGTTCCGATCCAAGTCGAAATAATTGACGATGGACCAGGACTGCCCCCGGAAATTGCCACTGACATATTTGAGCCATTTGTGTCTGGTCGCGAAAACGGAACTGGACTTGGGCTTGCGTTGGTTTCAAAAATTATATCTGAACATCAAGGGTGGATAGCTGTAGATTCCGTGCCAGGACGCACGGTCTTTCGCGTCTCTCTGCCTGTTGCACCAAAAGAAGAAATGGAGCTCCACTAATGGATGGGACAGTCCTTGTCGCAGATGACGACCGCACAATTCGGACGGTTTTGACACAGGCGTTGACACGCGCCGGCTGTAAGGTTCATGCGACGTCCTCTTTGACGACGCTGATGCGCTGGGTTGAAGAAGGTAAAGGCGATCTGGTGATCTCCGATGTTATGATGCCGGACGGAAATGGTCTGGAGATGCTCCCTAAAATCTCTCAGGAGCGCCCCGGTCTTCCGGTCATAATTATCTCTGCGCAAAACACCATTATGACTGCCATTCAAGCGGCAGAGGCCGAGGCCTACGATTATTTACCCAAACCGTTTGATCTACCTGATCTGATGAAACGCGTTGCGCGTGCTCTTGAGGTAAAACGTCGTGCACCGTCAACCTCTCGACCTTCAGAAGAACGCCCGACGGATGATCTGCCCTTGGTCGGCCGTACCCTGCAAATGCAAGCGCTTTACCGCCTGGTCGCGCGGGTGATGAATACCGATCTTCCTGTCATGATCAGTGGTGAAAGTGGAACCGGTAAGTCATTGATTGCTCGTGCTATTCACGATCTAAGTGACCGCAGAACCCTACCTTTTGTAGTGGCAAGCGCTGCAGATCTTTCGGGAATGGATGGGCCAGCAACTGTAATTTCGCGGGCCCGAGGCGGTTCGATCCTCTTTGATGAGGTGGGTGATCTGAGCGAGGAAGCCCAGGGGCGTATTGTTCGTATGCTGGATAGCTTTACTGAAAATGCACCTCGTATCCTGGCCGCAAGTCAGGCGGATCTCGCTGTTCGTATGGAGAATGGCGATTTCCGGCAGGATCTCTATTATCGTATGACAGGTGTTTCGATTTCCGTGCCTTCATTGAGGGAACGCGTAGATGATATACCACTTTTAGTCGACCACTTCCTAGCCAAGATGGAACGTAGCGGGTCTCCCCTGCGTCGTTTAAGTGAGGAGGCCATGGACATGGTTCGGTCCTACAGTTGGCCCGGCAATGTACGTCAGTTGGAAAACACAATCCGCAGACTTGTTGTGACAAGTCCTGAGGAGGAAATATCTCTTCCTGAGGTTGAGATGATTCTTGGAAGTCAGCCTGCGATGGAGCCCACAGCTGGTGGCGAAGGGGATAAACTATCAGCCTCAGTTTCAAAACATCTGCGACGTTACTTTGATTTACATGGGGGCGTTTTGCCGCCGCCCGGCCTTTATCAAAGGATTCTTCGCGAAGTTGAACTGCCAATGATTGAGATTGCATTGGATGCGACGGGCGGAAATCAGGCGAAATGCGCTGATTTAATGGGGATCAATCGAAATACTCTCAGAAAGAAGATCACGGAGCTCGATATTAACGTGACACGGCGTCGTAAATTGATGTAAAACCGCAACAGAGTGTGATCCAACAAAATCCAATATAAGAGTTGGGTCACGATATATTGTGGTTTGTCGATTTGTCGGCGCAACAGGATGAGGACGGCACGTGCCAGGCCTCGGGCGTAGAATTTCTTGGAATAAACTCAGCCGTTTGCGTATGCAGCGGCGTGTTAAAACGATTGCGACCTTTAGTGTGGTGGTTCTAGGTCCCGTCCTAGCCATCGCCACATTTCTGATTCTTGGCCCTCTGGATCAAGGGGGATCGTCAACTTCCCTTAGGCTGATTCTGTTGACGGATTTGGTCTATGTTTTGGTCGTGGCCGCTTTGGTCATTCAACGTCTGGGTCAAATGATTGCCGCCAGGCGTGCGAAATCGGCGGGGTCTCGCCTCCACTTAAGGTTGACCGGGGTTTTTGCATTGCTTGCGCTAATCCCAACCGTTCTTGTGGCGGTATTTGCCGTATTGACTGTGAATGTTGGCCTTGAAGGGTGGTTTTCTGATCGAGTCCGCAACGTTGTTGGCAATTCCTTATCGGCGGCTCAGGCCTATGAAAATGAGCATCGGCAGGATTTGTTGCAAGATGCGCGGTCTCTGGCGGGATATCTGGAAATTGCGCGCCAAGCTAATTTGGCCGTCACAGATGGCGAATTACGTGAAGTCCTGACCAAAGGGCAGGCTCTTGTTCAACGCGGGTTGGAGGAAGCTTATCTTATTGATGGTATGGCAGAAATTCGGGCTCGTGGTGAAAGGTCCTATCTATTTGATTATGACCAACCAAGTGCAGAAGAGCTCGCCAGAGCCGCCGCAGGAGAAGCGGTCCTTATTCAAGATTGGGAAAATAACGAATTTAGAGCTTTGGTCCCGCTGTCAGGGTTTGTAAATCACTATTTATATGTGTCCAGACTTGTGGACGGGGAAATTCTGAGCCTGTTGGATGAAACCCAGGAAACAGTTGTCCTTTATCAACAACAAGAAGCCGAACGTGGTAAAATACTGTTTGATTTTGGTCTGTTGTATCTCGGATTTGCGGTCATACTTATCCTTGCAGCTGTCTGGCTTGGCCTATGGTTCGCGGAACGTTTGGCCCGTCCAGTGGGCCGCCTCACAGGTGCCGCACAACGTGTGGGGGCTGGAGATTTGGACGTTCGCGTGGTTGAAGAAAGCGGTGATGATGAAATTGCAATGTTGGGTCGTTATTTCAACCAGATGACGCGGCAATTGAAAGGGCAGCGCGATAATCTGATGAAAACCAATCATCAAATCGAACGCCGTCGTCGACTGTTTGATTCTGTCCTTGCGTCTGTTACACCGGGTGTGGTTGGACTTGACGAAACGGGGAAGGTCGCTTTTGCCAACCGATCAGCGGAACGTCTAATTCAGTTTTCCGATGACGATAGTCACGTTAACCTTGCGCTGTTAATACCTGAATTCTCAGATCTTTTTGAAACCCTAAAGGGTGGAAAAAAAGATGTGGCACAGGAAGAGATCAAAATCCTTCGGGATGGCAAACAAGAAAATTTGCTGGTGCGGTTTGCAACGCGTCGCAATGAAGCCGGTGAGCCCGAAGGTTATGTTGTGACATTTGATGATGTAACGGATTTGGTTGCGGCGCAGCGCATGGCGGCATGGGGCGACGTGGCCCGCCGCATTGCCCATGAGATCAAAAATCCTCTGACCCCCATTCAATTATCGGCCGAAAGGATTAAACGGAAGTTTTCCTCAAAAGTAGGAGAAGACCGTGAACAATTGGAACGTATGACAGAGGTTATTGTGCGCCAAACCAATGATTTACGGCGAATTGTTGACGAATTTTCTAAGTTCGCTCGAATGCCTGAACCTGAACGACGTCATGCAGATATATCGGAGTTGGTTCAGGGGGCGGTTTTGCTTCAGAATGAGGCAATAGATGGGTGTAGAGTATCGTTACAGGGCGCTGCTTCACCAGCCTTTTTGCAAATTGATGGCACAATGATATCGCAGGCGTTGACCAATTTGATCAAAAATGCAGCGGAAGCAACCGAAAGCTATAAAGAAGTTGGTGCCCCAGATGGATATACTGGTGAGGTCCGGGTTTTGATGTCATCCACTGAGGATGAGGTTGAAATTGATATTTCCGACAATGGTATCGGTCTCCCTGCGGATCGAGCTAAACTGTTTGAGCCCTATGTCACCACGCGTGAAAAGGGGACTGGGCTTGGGCTACCGATTGTTAAAAAAATCATCGAAGAACACGGCGGCAAACTGACATTAACAGATGCTAATGTATTCGATGGGAACACCCATCGAGGCGCGCGCGCAACTATCTGGTTGCCGGGGCCGGTGGATCAATTAAATGAGACTGAAAAATCATTAATCTATGAGGTGAGCAATGGGTGACATTCTAATTGTCGATGACGAGCGGGACATTCGCGAACTGATCGCAGATATTCTAAACGACGACGGGTACTCCACCCGGTTGGCTGCCAATTCAGATGAATGCATGGCCCAACTTGAAGCTGATCTTCCATCCATGATGATTCTGGATATCTGGTTAAAAGACAGCAATATGGATGGGATCGACATCCTTAAGAAGGTCAAACGGGATAATCCGGAAATTCCGATCGTGATCATTTCTGGACATGGCAACATAGAGATTGCCGTGGCAGCGATTAAACAGGGGGCTTACGATTTTATCGAGAAGCCCTTTAACATCGACCAGCTAATGGTTGTGATTAGCCGAGCGATGGAAACGTCACGTCTTCGCAACGAGAATTTGCAGCTTAAACGGCAGGATGGTGGCGTCAGCGAAATGATCGGATCATCGGCCAATTTTAAAACGCTGAAATCCAACATTGAAAAAGTAACAAAGTCTAATGGGCGCGTGATGTTGACCGGCCCTGCCGGATCCGGAAAGGAAACGGCTGCACGATACATTCATGCAAATTCCAATCGGGCCAACGGAGCCTTTGTTTCGGTGAGCTCAGCCTCAATTGAACCAGAGCACATGGAAGAGGTGCTCTTTGGTCGTGAATCTGCTGAACGTGGCGTTGAACCAGGTCTTTTGGAGCAAGCCAACGGTGGTATCTTATTCTTTGATGAGATTTCCGATATGCCATTGGGGACACAATCCAAAATACTGCGCGTATTGGTTGATCAACAGTTCCAACGCGTCGGCGGGGCAAGCAATGTCAAAGTTGATATCCGGGTTATCTCTTCGACCTCTCGTGACTTAGAGGCTGAAATTACGGCCGACCGATTTCGACGTGAGTTGTATCATCGCCTAAATGTGGTTCCGATTGCTGTTCCTTCGCTTGAGGATCGTCGCGAGGATGTACCTGAATTGGTTGTGCATTTTGTTGAGCAGTTCAATAAAACCCAAGGTCTACCTGCGCGCATTCTAAGCGATGAAGCAGAAGCCTTATTGCAAACCATGCAATGGCCGGGAAACGTTCGTCAGCTGCGTAACGTGATTGAACGGGTCCTAATTTTGGGCGCGGATGATGGTCCAATAGATGTCAAAGAACTCCCAAATCAGGAAGCCGTTGAAGAAGATGAGGGGCGTGTTGTTTTGTCAGGTGCGCTTGCGACATTACCGCTGCGTGAAGCGAGAGAACTGTTTGAGCGAGAGTATCTGATGACTCAGATTAACCGGTTTGGTGGCAATATTTCGCGCACGGCGACGTTTGTCGGTATGGAGCGTTCGGCGTTGCACCGAAAGCTAAAATCGCTTGGTGTTGTGACATCAAACAAATCTGGTGCACGTGTCGCTGAAATCATGGATGAACCTGTCGAAGAGGCATAATTGACCTACCGGGCTGCTTCTGCGAAGGAAGGGGTCCGGACCGACACAAAGGGCATTGGCAATGAAAGTGATCATCTGCGGCGCAGGGCAGGTTGGGTGGCAAATTGCGCGCCATCTGTCAGGGGAACGAAATGACGTTACCGTTGTCGACAACAATCCCGAGTTGGTGAACCGGGCCACAGATTCCTTGGATGTGCAAGGGATCGCAGGATTTGCGTCCTATCCTGATATACTCGAACGAGCGGGGGCACGGGATGCGGATATGATCATCGCAGCCACTCATTCTGATGAGGTCAACATGGTGACCTGTCAGGTGGCGCATTCGGTGTTTGCCATTCCACAAAAGATTGCCCGTTTACGAAGCCAAAGCTATTTGGATGCGATCTATTCGGATCTGTATCGACGTGACCACATGCCCATCGATGTTGTGATTAGTCCCGAAAAAGAGGTGGCCGAGGCGGCGCTGCAACGCCTGTCTGCCCCCGCAGCTTTTGACACAGAAAGTTTTCTAAACGGCAAAAGTCAACTTTTGGGCCTGTCATTGGATGATGATTGTCCAGTCGTCAACACGCCTTTGCGACAACTAACCGATTTGTTTTCGACGCTGTCGGCAATCGTGGTTGGAATCCGTCGTGAGGGTGCTTTGTTTGCGCCGGACGCCGATGATCAGCTGTTCATAAGCGACCAAGTCTATGTGGTAACCAATACAGAAGATGTGCCTCGCACGCTTGAGGTGTTTGGGAAAGTTAGTAAAAAACAGGAACGGATCGTCATTATGGGCGGCGGGAATGTCGGTCTTTCAGTGGCACGCGCATTGGAAGAACGAAGTCAACGTGTACGTTGTAAAGTCATTGAACGCAGCCGACCGCGGGCTGAATTTGCCGCCGATCAATTGGAACGCACCATTGTACTGCACGGGGATGGCTTGTCTTCTGACCTTTTGAATGAGGCAAATATCAGCAAAGCTGACGCGATTTTAGCGCTGACCGATGATGATAAGACAAATATTTTGGCGTCAGTCCGCGCGAAATCAATGGGCAGCCAAATGGCGATTTGTCTGGTCAATGATCCTACGATGGTACCCTTGATGGATCCGTTGGATATCGACGCCTATATTAACCCTCGCTCAACCACAGTATCCTCGATTTTGCGTCATATCCGGCATGGCCGGGTGCGGGATGTCTATTCCCTTGGTGACGCTGAGGCCGAAGTCATCGAAGCGCAAGTCTTATCAACATCACCTATATCCGGTAAGGCACTAAGAGATATAGATTTTCCAGAGGGTGTATTGGTTGGTGCCGTGCTAAAGGGTGAAAAAGTCGCGCGTCCTGTCGGATCTTTACGGGTTGATGATGGCGATGTGATCGTTCTGTTTTCTCTTGCTGCAGATGTTCCCGCGGTAGAACAACTGTTGCAGGTTTCGATAGATTTCTTTTGATCCATGATCTCCCGGTTATTATCTCTTCCGCTGTTTGTAATCTTGATGGGAATTGGCGCTTTCGCAATGTTTTTGCCTGCGCTTCATGCCTATATCGAACAGGATTTTTTCACAGCCGGCGTATTTTTCTGGTGCGGGATTGTCTTTTTGATCATCACTCTGATGGTCGCAATTGCAACGTCGAACTATAGGCCCGCATCTACGGCTGTAAGTCATTTGGTGGCCTTGGTTTCAGCATTTACGATTTTGCCGATGATGCTGGCGGTTCCATTTATGGAGGCCGTATCTGGCGCGAGTTTTGGTGACGGTCTGTTTGAGATGGTGTCTTCTCTGACGACTATGGGGGCTACGCTGTATGATGATCCAACAGAATTGGCTCGATCTGTGCATTATTGGCGTGCATTGGTGGGCTGGATCGGTGGCTTTTTAATGTGGGTCGCAGCATTTGCGATCTTGGCACCGTTAAATCTTGGTGGATTTGAGGTAAACTCAACCTACGAAGCGGGCCAGAATGAAAGTGCCCAATCGAACTTTATACGCGCGGCACGGCCCGGGGATCGTCTGATCAAATATGCGGGGCGATTGTTTCCAATCTATACTGGCTTAACCATCCTGCTTTGGATTGCGCTGACCGTCTCCGGAGAGGAAGCGTTTGTCGCGATATGTCATGCTATGTCCACACTTTCCACCAGCGGGATCTCTCCTGTGGGTGGGCTGCAAGGGGGACAGTCAGGTATTGGCGGGGAGATATTGGTTTTTCTGTTTCTGATGTTTGCAATCTCTCACCATACGTTTTCGACGGATACTGGCCGTAACAAAGTAGGAGCACTAATTCAGGATCCCGAAATACGGATTGGGTTGGTTATCTTGATCGGTATCCCTTTGCTTTTGTTTCTACGCCATTGGACCGGTGCCTTGGATGTTGTGGACGGGGCAGAGAAAATGACGACCAGCGGCGTTAAGACCGCTTTAAATTCACTCTGGGGAAGCCTATTTACGGTCATGTCATTTTTGACAACTACAGGTTTCCAATCAGATTCTTGGGCACAATCCGCCTCTTGGTCAGGCTTAACAACACCTGGACTTATCTTAATTGGATTGTGTTTAATTGGGGGCGGGGTGGCCACCACGGCTGGCGGTGTAAAGCTTTTGCGGTTTTATGCCCTTTATGTCCATAGCCGCCGAGAGATGGCGCTTTTGGTTCATCCTTCATCTGTGGGTAATCTTGGAACACAAGCCCGGCACATCCGACGACAAGGGGCCTATGTCTCTTGGATCTTTTTTATGTTGTTTGTTCTATCTGTCGCCGCAGTTATGTCGGCTTTTGCCTTGAATGGGTTGTCATTCGAAAGCTCTATGGTGTTAACGGTTGCTTCTTTGTCGACGACTGGGCCGCTGGCCAGTATTGGCGGTGAATTTGCTGTTCGATATGACTTTTTGGATAATATTTCCCGAGGCATATTGATTTTCTCTATGATCCTTGGGCGCCTTGAAACACTGGCCTTTGTCGCATTGTTTAACCCGCAACTGTGGCGGCGTTAACAAAGTTACACATAGGAATGAGTGGTTTGCGCATTTTTGGGCTGGAAACTCTGTAAGTCGCGCTCCATAGTTAACGTTGACGATAAAGAACTGCCAGCGAGGGGCTGGAAGAAAAGAATAAAGGCTAATTTGATGGCTGCAGATAAACAGAATTTGCAGGACGCATTTTTAAATCACGTCCGCAAGACGAAAGTCCCGGTCACTATTTTTTTGATCAACGGTGTAAAACTACAGGGTGTTATCACTTGGTTCGATAATTTTTGTGTATTACTCCGCCGTGATGGACAATCCCAACTGGTGTATAAACACGCTATTTCTACGATTATGCCGGCTCAACCTATTAGCCTGTACGACGGCGAAGAAGGGTAATGGAAACGCATGACGAGGTCGCGGTGACCCGCGCCTGGGTCCTGCATCCCGATATTACTTCGAACCGCAACAGACGCGATGGAGCCGCTGCCTTGGAGGAGGCGGTGTCTCTTGCGCTTGCGTTGCCTGAACTTGAAGTTGTGGGATCAAATGTGGTGCCTTTGCCTAAGACACGGGCGGGATATCTGTTTGGCTCTGGTAAAATACAAGAGCTTGGAGCTGCTTTCAAAGCCGCTGAAGTTGACCTTGTGCTTATTGATGGGCCGGTCACCCCTGTCCAACAGCGCAATTTGGAAAAAGACTGGGGCGTTAAAATCCTAGACCGCACGGGTCTGATCCTTGAGATTTTCTCAGACCGGGCGCGCACCCGAGAAGGTGTGCTGCAAGTCGAAATGGCGGCATTGTCTTATCAAAGAACCCGCCTTGTTCGTGCTTGGACACACCTTGAACGTCAAAGAGGTGGTCTTGGTTTTGTTGGTGGTCCGGGTGAAACGCAGATTGAGGCTGACCGCAGAGCCATTGATGACGCCCTTACTCGGTTACGCAGGCAGCTTTCCAAAGTGGTAAAAACCCGCGAACTGCATCGTTCGGCACGCAAAAAGGTACCGTTTCCGATTGTTGCGCTCGTTGGATATACTAACGCTGGGAAATCTACTCTTTTCAATCGGTTGACTGGCGCAAATGTCATGGCCAAGGATATGTTGTTTGCGACATTGGACCCAACCATGCGTTCGGTTGAATTACCAAGCGGCAAAGAAATCATCATGTCTGATACCGTTGGATTTATCTCTGATCTTCCGACGCAATTGGTGGCCGCGTTTCGCGCAACATTAGAGGAAGTCTTAGACGCTGATCTGATCCTCCATGTGCGTGATATTTCTCATGAGGAAACAGAAGAACAGGCCCGAGATGTTCAGGTGATCATGGCCGACCTTGGCGTTAATAAGGACATCCCTCAACTAGAGGTTTGGAATAAAATCGATAAGTTAACACCTGACGCCCATGCAGGTTTTACAGCCCAGGCAGAACGGCGTGAGGACGTGTTTGCTGTTTCTGCAATCACGGGTGAAGGTCTGGATGCGTTGCTGGACACTGTGTCTACAACTTTGACTGACCCGCGCACGGAACGGGTACTGACAATTCCGTATTCGGACGGTCGTAAACGTGCGTGGTTATTTGAACAAGGCATCATAACCAATGAAGATCAAACGGAAAATGGGTTTGAGGTCACGGTTTATTGGACTGCACGCCAAGAAAAGAACTTCCGTCAGATGTAATGAAATCCCGGCCTAATTGGCCGGGATTAACCGTGTGATTCCCTCAGCGGCTGCGCGTGCAAGATCTGGATCTAGGGACATGGGCACATATTCCCCGCGACGCCATAATTCTCCTAGATCATCATAGTGCCGCGAAAGCGGGTGACCTGATTGCCCAGTCGAAATGATAAAAACAGAGCTGTCCGGATCTGCGAAATCATAGACGCCACGATAACCCGCCCCATGGACATTAAGATAGGGATCAGGATCCTTTCCACCTGTACGGCCACGCAACAAAGTGTTGTCACCGCCGGATGTGGACTGCCGAATGTTAACAAAGGCAGACAGCACTGGAATGCTGCCCAATACCTGATGATCATGGGTCGCCTGATGAGCATCCCCCCAGCGTAAGCTTTCGAGTGCGGGACCATATCGTTCCTGCAACCAAATCAACGCA
This sequence comes from Pseudoruegeria sp., assembly GCA_039972875.1. Taxonomy (GTDB): domain Bacteria; phylum Pseudomonadota; class Alphaproteobacteria; order Rhodobacterales; family Rhodobacteraceae; genus Pseudoruegeria. The sequence goes on along the minus strand of JBDWMA010000012.1, from coordinate 66,829 downwards.
TCATCCAGAGCAAGCCGGGCCATTTCCGTACAAGTCTCGGTTTTGGTGGATTGCACAACATTACACCACACTGCGGCACCTTCGGTATTACGAAAGACACGCTCGATAAAGACAGGATCTACATGAGAAAATTCAGATGCCAATGGTCCAAGGTCATCCCGGATCAACCGGTTTTGGAGCTGCCGTAACCAAGTGGCATAAATGAGTGGCTCAGGCAAATGTTCGTTCATTTCACCGTTCCATTCCGCAAGCATATCCAATGCCTGTTTCTGCCGCTGTTCTGCACTGCCATCTGGGGCAGCTTCCCCGGTAAACCAGAGATCTTTGGCAATAAGCGGTAACAAAGCGCGTGCCGTGAAGCTAACAGTGTCTAGCTGTGCCTCGATAAAGCTTTCGCGGGTATGGACCTCTCTGTTTTGCATCAGGCGACGCCAACGTTGTACCCGTTGGGTATCACCCCAAGAATAGGAGACATGAAACGGAAATGGTTTATCCACTGTCTTGTTATTCGTGTTTCCAAGAATACCACCGATGGGGTCAATGAATTCGGGATTTGCCGAATAATTTGCACGTCCTTGCCAGCGGTTTGCGGCAATCCAACCCGGTGACGGCATTCTGCCCTTGGTCTGATGACGAACTGAGCGCAAAGGCATCGCCCCGATGGTTTTCATCGCGACCCGCCCTGGTTCAGCCAAGGTCAGGTTTTGACTTGGGGCGATGAAGTTTTCTCCGGCCTTGATTGCCTCCTCTATCGAGGTGGATTTCATGATTGCGATGGCTGCACTCATTGAGGTGTCCTGACCACTCAGGGCGGTCCAGGCGATGCTCGTGACATGGTTCTTAGGTGTAATTGTTCCAAGATTAAAATGATGACCTGGCAAGACGGGGCCATTGTCGGTCCAGCGCAACGTCAGGGTTTCCGGTGTTTGGTCCCTAATCTGGATGATTGAGCTGCGGGTCTCAAAGGGGGTAAAGCCATCGGGTGTTTCATATTCGTTCGGGTTATTCGGATTTAGACGTTCAATATAAACATCCTGATCATCCATATAGGAGGATGTTAAACCCCAACCGAGTTTGTCACTACGCCCGACCAATACTGTTGGTATCCCGGGAATTGTTCCGCCTATGACACCCCCTGAACTGAGTTCAATACGCGCCAAATACCAAATTGCGGGCGCGCTGAATCCAAGGTGCGGATCATTGGCAAGCAACGCCCCACCGGCTGCGGAGCGTTTGGGTGCTGCCGCCCAAGCATTGCTAGCGCCGGCCAATCCTCGTGGTTTGGCAGGGGATAGAGGGTCATGTTCAGTTGTCGACTTGGCATAGCGAGGAGCTTTAGGAAATAGACTTGCAAAATCAGGGAGTTCTGCTGTCCCGACGCCGGGTGCATCTGGTAATATGTCGTTCACCCGATCATCTTGTAAGGCCAAAGAGGCGCGCGCGCGGATGATCTCCTCTTCTAGGTGCCCAGAGAGTTGTAAAGACATGAGTTTCATCACTGCAATCGAATCCGCAGGCTGCCATGGGGCGATTTCATTGGAAAACAAGAACAGTTCCGGTGCACCACGTCCAAGGGCCTCTTGATTAACAGTATTCAACCAAGCGTTTACCCCCGCAGAATAAGCATCAAGTGCCGCCAGAGTTTCGGGATCTTGAGCATCGACAGATTTTACAGAAAGCGGGTAAATATCAAGTCGTCTCATCAACGAGTCTATATTCACCGTACGTGGGCCAAATAGCTCTGATAGGCGACCCTGTGCTGTGCGTCGTAACATTGTCATTTGCCACAGGCGATCCTGGGCATGGGCAAAGCCAAGACCAAAAAAGACATCTTTATCGGTTGCGCCAAATACATGTGGTACCGACGATGTATCCCGGACAATTTCAATTTTATTATCAATGCCTTGCAACCGGTAATTTGCGTCATAATCGACAAGGGACCGAGATCCAAGGTAATAGACCACCAAAATAGTAGCCAATGTCAAAAACAACAATCCGGACACAATCCGTAAAAGCCATCGAAAGACGGATGCCATGATAATCCTCTTGGTTGACGACTCTGGGAAAGCCATTAGTTTGCCACTGATAATCCGGTTTCAACGGCGACACAATCGAAGGGTAATTTCATGGCGAAAGTAACATTTTTGGGACTGGGGGTCATGGGGGCTCCGATGGCAGGTCATTTACAGGCCAAAGGGCATGACGTGACCGTATATAACCGAACCTACCAAAAAGCGCTGAATTGGGTTGAGACCCATGGGGGGGCAGCCGCTAAAACCCCGCGAGAGGCGGCAACAGGGTCAGATTTCGTATTTTCATGCGTCGGAAATGACGATGATCTAAGATCAATTAGTCTGGGCGAGGATGGTGCATTTGCTGGCATGGCGGCAGGGACGGTTTTTGTGGACCATACAACGGTATCTGCCGAGGTGACTCGTGAACTGTATAGTGCGGCTGATTCTTTTCAGATCAGTTTTGTCGATGCTCCAGTGTCTGGAGGTCAAGCTGGCGCTGAAAACGGGGTTCTTTCGGTGATGTGTGGCGGAGATGTAGGCGCTTATCAAAGGGCTGAACCTATTATGGCGGCCTATTCTAGGATTTGTCGCCGTCTTGGTGATAGTGGAGCCGGGCAATTAACCAAAATGAGCAATCAGATTGCAATTGCCGGGGTATTACAGGGGCTCAGCGAAGCATTGCAGTTCGCAGAAAAGGCTGGCTTGGACGGTCGTTCCGTTGTCGAAGTCATAAGCCAAGGCGCCGCCGGAAGCTGGCAAATGTCCAACCGTCACGAAACGATGCTGGATGGCAAATTCAATCATGGCTTTGCTGTGGACTGGATGCGTAAAGATTTGGGGATCTGTCTGGATGCCGCGGACGAAATTGGGGCAAGTGTGCCTTTGACCGCATTGGTTGATCAGTTTTACAAGGATGTTCAAAAAATGGGGGGTGGTCGTTGGGACACATCCGCATTGTTTAAACGTCTCAAGGAAATTGACAACATCAATGGGGCAGGGTGAAAACCTGCCCCCAAGGCATTGTTCTTATGGAATAATACGGTTGTATTTTGTGCCCTTCAACGACGCACCCGCAATAAGACCAGCCTGACCAAAGATCAGCGCCACAACAGGTTTTGACACTGTTGTGGTGTTTGCAGAAAGATTTCCTGCATTTTCAAGAGCGGCGTATTGGATGTCTGCTCCGGCGGCCCAACCGGGGGAACGGCGGAAATTGCTGAGCGCTTCGTCGGTCATGAAAAACAGGACATGCGCATATTGCTGTGCACCGATTTGGAACCCAACAGACGCCTGTGTTGCAGAATAATAATCAACGGTCACACCATCGATTTGCAAAGCACCTTGACCGTAGGAACCGCCGACCCAAAGGCCCGCCTCGGTAATCAGCGGCATGACCAAAATACCTGTCGCTTTGGCGGCAAGATCTTGCGTATCCGGATATGTAGTAAAGAGATAGTTCATCGTCGCGTTAACGCGCGCATCTATTTCTTGGGAACCGGTACTACCTACGCCATTGCCACAGCCTGCTGTGAGTGCTGTAATCGCGCTTGCTCCGATGACGAAGCCGCGACGGGTAAAACGTGTCATTGAACTGCCCTTTTGTTCTTTGCCTGACTCTGATCGGCTTTTATCAGCCGTTATGGCGGGAACCTTATAGGTCTGCTTGCCACGTGTCACGCGCGACTGACGATTTAGGGCAACATTTAGTCAAAATATTGCCGATGACCTTACAGGAGCTTTGCAACCCTCAAGGCGAAATAGGTGAGAATGCCGTCACATCCAGCACGCTTAAAGGCAAGCAGGCTTTCGAGCATTGCTGATTCTCCGTCGATCCATCCATTTCCTGCAGCCGCCTCAATCATCGCGTATTCGCCTGATACTTGATACGCAAATGTGGGGGTGTTAAATTGATCTTTGACACGACGACACACATCCAAATATGGCATCCCGGGTTTAACCATAACCATATCAGCCCCTTCGGATAAATCCCGTGCAACAAGGCGCAAGGCTTCGTCGGTATTGGCTGGGTTCATTTGATAGGTTTTTTTGTCGCCTATCAATGCACCCGATGCCCCAACTGCATCCCGAAATGGTCCATAAAAACAGGACGCATATTTCGCAGCATAGGACATTATCGTTACGCCTTGATGGCCCGCATCCTCGAGTGCGCTTCGGATGGCTCCAATTCGGCCGTCCATCATATCAGAGGGACCAAGGATATCAGCCCCTGCATCCGCCTGAGCCATCGCCATTTTAACCAGAGCTTCGACGGTTGGATCGTTTAGGATTTCTCCGTCTTCGACGATCCCGTCATGGCCATTAATATTATAAGGATCCAATGCAATGTCGGTCATTACTGCAATATCGGGAACAGATGATTTGATCGCACGCACGGCTCGGTTTGATAAATTATCGGGGTTCCAAGCTTCGCGACAATCTTGTGTTTTTAAGGCAGGATCGGTGTAGGGAAAAATGCAAATCACCGGAATACCAAGGGCAGACGCCTCTGCTGCGGCATCCACAAGATAATCAATAGACAACCGCTCCACCCCTGGAAGGGAGGCAATGGTCTGTCTTTGACGTTCGCCTTCGACAACAAAGACAGGCCAGATAAGATCATTAACCGTCAGAGTGTTCTCTTGAACCAAAGACCGCAAAGGGGCTGTGGCCCGAAGACGACGGAGCCTGTTGGCCGGAAAGGGGGCTTGTTTCGGATGCATAATATGGCTCCTGAGTGTTTCCTTTTGCCTGACATGAATTTAATCATGTCTCAAGGGTAGGAAAAGCCGCAGCAGAGTTGTATCTCCGCTGCAGGTACTTATCGCTAAAAGATGTTAACACAAAAGGACCCCAGTTTGGATTGGTATGCTCTCGTATTTGAGCTGATAGACATGCGCTCATTTTCAAACCTCTGGTATTGGATCGTTCTCGCAGTCCTTTGGTCTACTGTTAGTCATTGGGTGCTTGGCGTACCGTTTGATCTGGTGCAGCGTGCTGCGCAAAACCCTCAAGCTGAATCCGATTTGGAAACGCTGGTTGGTATCAATATCAGACGTCTTCTTTATATCGATGATCGGGCAGGGATATTGTTATGGGCCTTAGCCTTTTTCGTCCTGACTCTGTTGGCAATTACCGGATTTATATATCATTTTGAATTTTCTCAGGCCGTTGGTTTTCTGGCCTTTCCACTTTGCATTGTCGCGATCATGTCTGCCTTAACGGCGAGACGGATAGATGAACAATCCCTCTCCGGAGAAGATTTGCGAAAACAACTCAAGCGGCTCCGGTTTTACATACAATGTCTCGGGATGGCGGCCATCTTTACCACTTCGATTTTTGGCATGTTTCAGAACCTCGTGATTGGTGTGCGTGGTTGACATTTTTGGCGAGGACGTTACCTCGACGGGCATGATAAATTCCCTGCATATGACGCTTGGCGGTGCACCCGAAGGGTATGACGCCAAATTATTGTTGTCTGAAATGACAAAGGCCGACGGGCCTGTGATCCATATTGCGCGCGATGACAAAAGAATGGCCGCAATGCAGGCTGCTTTGCGCTTCTTTTCACCATCAATACCGGTCATAACCTTTCCAGCTTGGGATTGCTTGCCCTTTGATCGTGTGTCCCCAAATGCAGATGTCTCCGCGACGCGGATGGCGACATTGGCGGGGCTGGCCCACGGGATGCCCAAACGCTTTATCCTGTTGACCACATTGAACGCCGCGACCCAACGGATTCCCGCACGTTCTGTGTTAAAAGGGGCGGCGTTTACTGCGGAAGTTGACCAGCGGATTGACGAAAAAGCGCTGCGTTCCTTTTTAACACGCATGGGCTTTGTACAATCGCCAACAGTGGTTGAACCGGGCGATTATGCCGTACGGGGCGGAATCATTGATATATACCCACCCGGACAGAGCGGACCCGTACGTCTGGATCTGTTTGGGGATGTTCTGGACGGGGCGCGGCGTTTTGATCCTGTCACTCAGCGAACCACCGAAAAGTTGTCTGTGATCGAATTGGCACCCGTTTCTGAGGTAATTCTTGATGACGCTGCGATAACGCGATTTCGGCAGAATTACCGGATCGCTTTTGGGGCGGCAGGAACGGATGATCCGTTGTATGAGGCCGTTAGTGCAGGTCGAAAACATCAAGGTATTGAGCACTGGTTGCCGTTTTTCCATGAAAAGCTTGAAACCTTATTTGACTATTTGCCGACCGCATCCGTCGTTGTCGATGATCAGTTAACCCCTGCACGCCTGTCGCGGTGGGAAGGGATAATTGATCAATACGAGACGCGCAAACTTGCGATGGACCAAAAGGGAAAGTTGGATTCTGTCTATAAACCCTGTCCCCCGGAAGAGTTATATCTGGATGATGAAGGCTGGGTCGCAGAAGTAACGGATCAACGGGTTCTTCAATTAAGCCAGTTGCCCCAGGCCACAGGTGCCAGTGTTTTGGACATGGCGGGTCGAATTGGACGCAACTTCTCCCCCGAGCGCCAATTGGAATCTGTTAGCCTTTTTGGGGCGTTGGCTGATCATATTCGTGAAAAACGCGGAAATTCACAAGTTGTCATTGCCAGCTATTCCGAAGGTGCCCGCGAACGGTTGATGGGATTGATTGAGGATGAAGGCTTAGGCGACGCTCAGCTTGTCCACGATTTTAACGATGTGCCAGAAGGCAAGGGTGGCATATTTCTAGCAGTCTGGGCGTTAGAGCATGGTTTTGAAGGGGATGGTATCACCGTCATTTCTGAGCAGGATGTTCTAGGCGATCGGCTTATCCGATCTGGCAAACGTAAAAAACGTGCCGAAAACTTTTTGACGGAAACCCAAAGCCTGAGTCCTAGTGATTTGATCGTTCATGTTGATCACGGGATTGGGCGTTACATTGGGCTCGAAGTTGTCACCGCGGCAGGTGCGGCCCACGAGTGTATTGCGCTTGAATATCATGGCGGTGATCGGCTGTTTTTACCTGTCGAGAATATCGAGTTACTTAGCCGGTATGGCCATGATGAAGGGTTGCTTGATCGACTGGGCGGTGGCGCGTGGCAGGCTAAAAAGGCCAAGCTTAAAGAACGCATCCGCGAAATCGCTGATCGACTTATTCGGATTGCGGCTGAGCGGGAGCTTCGTTCGGCGCAAATTATGGAACCACCAGACGGCATGTGGGATTCCTTTTGCGCGCGTTTCCCATATCAAGAAACAGAGGATCAACTGAATGCAATTGGGGATGTCCTTGAGGATCTGGGGCAGGGTCGTCCAATGGATCGTCTTGTCTGCGGAGACGTTGGCTTTGGTAAAACCGAAGTTGCAATGCGGGCTGCTTTTGTTGCGGCGATGTCAGGTGTTCAGGTTGCGATCATTGCACCAACAACTTTGCTGGCCCGTCAACATTACAAAAGTTTTGCGGAGCGGTTTCGTGGTTTTCCACTAGAAGTCAGACAGCTATCCAGATTTGTTAGCGCAAAGGACGCGGCCCAGACCCGAGATGGCATGTCGCGAGGCACAGTTGACATCGTCATCGGCACTCACGCACTTTTGGCGAAAGCCATTCGGTTCAAAAACCTTGGCATGCTGATTATCGACGAGGAACAACACTTTGGAGTTGGTCATAAAGAGCGGCTTAAAAACATGCGTTCCGACGTGCATGTCCTGACGTTGACGGCGACTCCTATTCCGCGAACCCTTCAGATGTCTTTGTCCGGCGTTCGCGATTTATCGATCATTGGCACGCCACCGGTCGATCGCCTCGCCATTCGAACCTATGTAAGTGAATTTGATACCGTCACCTTGAGAGAAGCCTTATTGCGTGAACATTATCGCGGTGGGCAAAGCTTTTTTGTGGTGCCACGCGTTAAGGACCTCCCGGATATGGAGGCGTTTTTACGGGAACAAGTTCCCGAAGTCAGTTTTGTCGTCGGTCATGGCCAGTTGGCTGCCGGTGAACTCGATGATCGAATGAATGCGTTTTATGACGGCAAATATGACGTTCTCCTGGCGACCACGATTGTTGAAAGCGGTTTAGATATTCCAACCGCCAATACCATGATTGTGCATCGGGCAGATATGTTCGGTCTGTCTCAGCTGTATCAAATTCGTGGACGGGTGGGCCGTTCTAAAACCCGCGCTTATGCCTATCTTACGACGAAGCCACGTAAGCCACTGACGCAAAGCGCTGAGAAGCGCCTTCGTGTGTTGGGCAGCCTTGATACACTTGGCGCTGGCTTTACTCTAGCCAGTCAAGATCTGGATATTCGTGGTGCGGGTAACCTGTTGGGCGAAGAGCAATCCGGTCAAATGCGGGATGTCGGATTTGAGCTGTATCAATCTATGCTCGAAGAAGCCGTGGCCAAGATTAAGTCTGGTCAGATGGAGGGCTTGTCGGAAGAGAATGATCAATGGGCCCCGCAGATCAATCTGGGTGTTCCGGTCCTAATCCCAGAGGCCTTTGTTCCAGATCTGGATGTGCGACTTGGTTTGTATCGCAGATTATCTGGTTTAACGACAAAAGTGGAACTCGAAGGCTTTGCAGCGGAGCTGATTGACCGCTTCGGCAAACTGCCAAAAGAAGTGAACACCTTGATGTTGGTGGTGCGCATCAAGGCGATGTGCAAACGGGCTGGAATTGCCAAATTGGATGGTGGACCAAAAGGTGCAACCATTCAGTTCCACAACGATAAGTTTGCATCTCCAGCAGGGTTGGTTGAGTTTATCAATGCTCAGAACGGACTCGCAAAAGTTCGTGACAATAAGATCGTCGTACGACGCGATTGGAATAGTGACGCAGATAAAATTAAAGGTGCCTTCGCAATCGCGCGAGATTTAGCCGAAAAAGTTGTCGCTGAGAAAAAGAAAAAGCAACAAAAGTCTAATTAAATTCCCGCTCATATATCCCCAATATGAGCGGGACTTTGACAAAGGACATAGTGTCGTGTGAGCGATAGCGTCCTCTGCCATGAGGTGTGGAGGCCGTATACAGCACTTCAAAACATAATAATATTACTATGTGAGATTATCGATGAATTACAACTATTGCGTGAATATATCGATATTCCACAATCGTAACACTCGCCCATCCATCGGATTCAAACGATACTTATGTGAGTTTAACGCGTTCTTCATTGGCAATGCTTCGCATCAAGACAACAGCTGACACGGAACACAAAAGACAGGTGACTGCCAATGGAGTGACGGTCCCGGTAAAAGTAATTCCGACAACGGCTGAGACGATCGCACCACCGATTGTGGAAACAGCCCCAATCACTGATGATGCGATCCCCGCGATGTGCCCTAAGGGTTCCATCGCCAAGGCGTTAAGATTCCCCAGCGTAAATCCAACCATATAAAAGAGGGACAGGATCCAAACGACAAACAACAAGAAATGTAGCTGGCCTGTTACGGCAAGGATGAGCGCTAACGCTGCAAATACGCATTGGATTAAATACCCAAAAGTCGCCAGCGGCCGCATCCCTAAACGTTCAACCAAACGCGCGTTTACAAGGTTTGCAGTCCCAGCAATCAAGGCGAGACCAGCAAACCACATCGCGAAATCATCACCCCGTCCGTAGGTAAACTCGAACATGGGTTGAACAAGTGAAATCATTGAGAAAAGCATGCCAAGTGTCAGTGTTTGCACAATAATTGATACGCGGACCATGTGGATGGACATCATTTCGCGGCTCGCGCTGATAAAAGACGTAAAGGTAAAAGGACGTCGTTGATCAACAGCCAGGGTTTCGGGCTGACGAATAAAAAACCACGTACCAAGGATGAGAGCAAACAGCACGAAGGTCAAAAAGATAGCGCGCCAGCCAAAATTGATCATAACCAACTGCCCCATCGCAGGTGCGACAGCGGGAACAAGCACAAAAATCATCATCATGAAGGAGACGACCTTTGCCATTTTCTCACCGTGGTACAGATCACGAATGATAGCCTGTGTCACCACACGGGGACCTGCAACGCCGACCCCCTGTAGGATGCGGGCCAACAGCAGCATTTCAAATGAATCCGTACGCCAACAAATAATTGCGGCGACGCAGTACAAACCTGTTCCAAATAGCAATACCGGGCGCCGACCAAGCGTGTCAGACATTGGCCCAACAAAAAGCGTACCCACCCCCATGCCAAAGACATAAAATGCGATCACCAATGGGGCGCGCTCTGGGGTGTCAGGGGACAGTGTATGTCCGATTTCTGATAAAGCAGGTAGCATCGCATCGATGGCAATCGCAATCATCGCCATCATGAGCGCACAAAGAGCGATAAACTCTTTTTCCCTCAATGGTTTACGGATCATTATTCAGTATCTTCTACAGAAATTTCTTCGATAACTTTCACCCATAGGTCTGCAGGTTGTGCGCCGGATAAAACATGTTGCTGCGCCACAACAAATGTAGGCACCCCAGTCACACCCATTTTTCGGGAGTGTGCATCGCGGTCTCTGATCATTTCTATATCAGCATCAGTTTCCAAAGCGCGGGCAATCACTTTACGATCCAATCCAACGGACTGAGCCAAATCAGCAAGAACCGCGCGGTCACCGATATCTTTTCCGTCTTCAAAATAGGCCTTGAAAAGGGCATCCACCATATCGTTTTGCAAGGCTTCTAAACCAGCCCAATGAATAAGCCGGTGCGCATCAATGGTGTTCGGAGTTCTTTGAATACCTTCGAAATTGATAGCCAACCCGGAGGCCTCAGCTTCTTTGGCAATCCCTCCGTAAACCCGGACAGCCCCCTCTTTGCCGCCAAATTTTGCTTCAAGATATGCGCGGCGATCCATGCCCTCCGCCGGCATATCTGGGTTCAGCTGAAAAGGATGCCATTCAATTGCAAATGGATGACCTTCATATTCTGCCAAAGCTTTTTCAAGACGGGTTTTGCCGATATAGCACCAAGGGCAAATCGGATCAGAAATAATATCAAGTTTTTCCATGGCTTGCCTCATAAAGTTCGCGTATTTTTTGACGTAGGATTTTTCCGTTTGCCCCTTTGGGCAGTTCTGGAACATGTTTATACATCCGTGGGGATTTGTAACCCGCTAATCGTTCGATTACAAAACTGTGAAGTGATGTTTCAGAAATAGATGTATCAGACGTAAAGAAGGCGGCGATGACGGTTGTGTCAGGCTTGACTTCAACCTCAACGGCCGCTGATTCTTGTATTCCGGGGAAAGCGTTAATGGCATGTTCGACTTCCAGTGGGCTTACCCGAAATCCACCTGCGTTCATCATGTCATCGTTGCGCCCCTTGTATTGCACGGCTCCGTTTTGATCCATGCTGGCCATATCGCCTGTCAGAAACCATTCCCCAACAAATTTATCCTCGGTTGCTTTTTCCGCGTTGTAATATCCGAGCATTAATCCCGGGTCAGCGCGGCTAATGGCCAAAATGCCTGTTTGATCATAGGGCACGGGATCGCCGTTCGAATTCACAATGGCCACGCGACGCCCCACCTGCGGAAAACCAGAGGTACCCGGCGGAGGTTTCTTATCGGGTGAGCCTGACAGAAAAGTAGAACATTCCGACATTCCGAATGCTTCGTAAATTTCTGTACCCATGGTTTCTTTCCAGGAGGCCCGCGTTCTATCGGGGAGTTTCTCCCCAGCAGACAATCCATGTCGCAAAGTGGGCACCTTTTGCAAATTTTTATGTTTGAGGATCTGTCTGTAAACCCCTGGAGCTGCAGCAAAAAGACTAACTTTGTGGTCAGACATTAACTGCGGAAGCTCTGCAGGTGTATGATCAAGACCTGGGATAATTGCGGTTGCCCCAACTGTCCAAGGATCCATTAACCCTGTCCCTAACGTATAGGTCCAGTTAAACGCTCCCGCATGAAGCAATCGATCCTCAGATGAGAGTCCGTACCAGCCGCGCCACATCATTCTACGAGCCCAAATTGCACGGTGTGCGTGGCAAACAGCCCTCGGGACCCCAGATGTGCCTGATGTATAAATTATATATCCAAGACGGTTGGGGTCGCCATAAACGTATTTTGCAACAGGATTGCGGCGCATAGCCCGTAGGGCGGACACGTCAATTCTAGGAATAGCGCGGTCCGTTGGACAGGCAATACCGTCTGCTGCGATGATGATAGATGGTTTGATTTCAGCCACTATCTTATCGCATTCTATTGACGTCAATAATGAAGACGTTGGGATCGGAACCAAATCGACTGCCAACGCGGCAAGGAATGCCAGTGGAAAATCTACGGTATTGCCAAGACGCAAAAGAACGCGCTGGCCCGACCGCAGACCCATAGATTGAAATCCAGTTGCGATGCCAAGGACTGACCGTTCCAACGCCTGATAGGTGTAAGTTTCAACACCATTTTTTGAAACGATAAGTAGGGCTTCTTTGTCGGTATACACGCCAGCCTGAGCAAGAACATATGCCGTCATATTAAAGGATGCGGGGCAGGGATCGCAGGTGCCTTGGTCAAACAGAGAATACATATTGATAACTTTGAGCTAATTTTGCATCGTTGCAAGATGTTCGGGCTTTCACCTATAACGCGCATATGACTGATGATGAACAAACAAAAATTATCCGTATTGCTCGCGAAAATGGCGATACCTCCCACGCCGAACCACTGAACCTGGGGGAGCGGGTTCGACAATTGCGAAAAGATCGTAAATGGACACTTGAACAAGCGGCAAATCAGGCTGGTTTAGCTCGGTCAACATTATCCAAAATTGAAAATGGACAAATGTCTCCGACATATGAGGCCCTCAAGAAGCTTGCTGACGGACTTGAAATATCAGTGCCGCAGCTGTTTACCCAACCATCACGGACCCAAGTCAACGGTCGGATGGTCGTTACACAAATGAGCAGTGGGACAGCGCATGTCACCACCACATACGAACATGAGTTGCTGGCCACTCAATTGACCAAAAAACACATGTTACCCTATCGCGCCCGCATTAGAGCACGCCACTTTGAGGATTTCGATGGTTGGGTACGCCATGATGGAGAAGAATTCCTCTATGTTTTAACGGGAATCGTTAAACTTTTTACCGAGTTTTATGAACCGATTGAACTGAAACGCGGTGACAGCGCTTATTATGATGCAACGATGGGTCACAACGTGGTGTCTCTCTCAGAGGATGACGCTACAATTTTGTGGGTCACTTCGCTCACCTGATATAAAAAAGGCCGCCACTATTTGTCGACAGCCCTGTTGTTTTGTTTAGATGACCGTCTCCGACGATTTATTCTTCATACCACCAGACATCTGGTTGGAATTTGATCCAATCGCCATACATCGGGAGATGATCTGGATGGTGCAAGTTAACGTCATGGGCCAAACGGCTTGTGTTTGAATACCAAATCGGAATAACGTAACGACCTGCTGTAAGAACGCGGTCCAATGCTTTGACAGCAGAACGGAATTCCTCTTGGTTGGTTGCCGCCAACATCGTGTCAATCATGGTTTCGGCTGCCGGTGAAGTCATACCCATCCAGTTGCGAGACCCTGGTTCGGTGACACCGTCGGACCCCCAGTAATTCGTTTGTTCATTCCCAGGAGAAAGAGACAGGCCGCGTTGATAATAGGCCATTCCAAAATCATATCCCGTTGTCCGTTCCTTATATTGGGCGCTTTCAACCGTTGTGATTTTTGGCGTTATGCCAACACGACCAAGAGCTGATGTGTACATATCAATTATGGCCTGATGCTGACTGCTGCCTTGAGATAGTAAAATTTCAAAGGTAAATGCTTGACCCGTTTCATTTCGCATCACGCCATCCTGTACTGTCCAACCCGCTTCTGCGAATAACATCAGAGCATTACGGGTATTCTTTCGATTGCGAACCGTACCATCTGACGACGGCAGGCTATAACCTTCTATTGTTCCGGGCGTCAGATCGTCTGCAAACGGTTGAAGCAATTCAAGCACTTTGCCCTGTGCTGGACCCTGTGACATGCCAAGGACGGAGTTTGCGAAGTAGGATGGAATGCGGGGCAAGGCACCACCGTTAAGTGTGTCGTTGATGAATTCAAAATTAAATAGTTCGATCATCGCCTGACGAACGCGCCAGTCTTTAAATTGTGGTAACCGAGTGTTCATGACAAACCCTTCGATCCCGGTTGGTCGTTGGTGCGGGATTAGGGTTTTAACGACCTCGCCGTCGGTGATGGCCGGGAAATCATATTGAGAATCCCATTTCGCGGCGTCGGTTTCGCGGTTGGACGTTAACAATCCTCCCTTAAAGGCCTCAAACATCGCGGTGGCGTCGGTAAAGAACTCCATACGAATTTCATCAAGGTTGGCGCGCCCCTTATTTACCGGGAGATCTTTGCCCCAATAATCTGGATTTCGTTTTAGCGATACATAACGACCCGCCTCGAACCCATCTATCACATAGGGAGCAGACGAAATTGGAAGATCATCAAGCCCGCTATCCGTAAAATCTTTGCCCTCCCACTGCGCTTTCTTCAGAATGGGACGCATTCCAAGGATCAAAGGCAACTCCCGGTCCTCAGCATTAAAGGTAAACCGGATCGAACGTGGACCCGTGATCTTAGCCTGTTCGACTTTAGTCCAAGCACTCAAATATCGCGGATGACCAACTGTTCCGAGTGTTTCATAAGACCACAACACGTCTTCGACGGTCACAGGGCTTCCATCTGAGAAACGTGCCTCTTCTCGAAGGGTGTATTCAACCCAGGTACGTTCAGGATTTGTCTCAACCGATTCGGCTAAAAGCCCATAAAGTGTAAAAGGTTCGTCATAACTACGCGCCATCAAGCTTTCGTGGGCATAAAACCTTAACATCCACGGTACACGCCCTTTTCGAATGTGTGGATTTAGGGAATCAAAACTTCCGCCTTCCCCCAAAACGATCCGTCCTCCTTTGGGGGCATCTGGGTTTGCATAGGGTAGAGACACAAAATCCGGTGGTAATGCAGGGTCACCATACATAGCTATGCCATGCTGCGGTTCAGCATGAGCGATTCCCCCACATAAGAGAATTGAGACTAAAAGGCTCCGGAATCCCGGTTTTGGCGAAAATAGGGGTCTCATTTTGGCAACAATCCTTCTGCTCTCTTTATTGATTTGTGCAAAACCTACCTGTGCTTTCCTTCCTTTTCAAACTTTTAGCTTGGCGCATGGCAGGAGTATGCGTATAAAAGACTTACTGCTCGATAGGTTTCTTGCCTGTATGAAACCTGCCTCAATAACTTAGCGCCCGCTTCGTGCGGGCGTTTTTTTTTGGCACTTCGATCTCAAAACGCTTAATTTTATAATGCATTTTGCATCCGCAGCATTTACGATTCCTTCAAATTATTACTGGAGAGTACTATGTCGCTTAAGGGAAAAACCGCTGTTATTACCGGATCAAACTCGGGAATCGGGTTAGGAATCGCCATTGAACTCGCCAAAAGTGGTGCAGATGTGGTGTTGAATTCCTTCTCAAACAACGAAGAAGACCACGCATTGGCGGCTAAAATCAGCGCGGACCATGGCGTGAATGCACGTTACATTCAGGCGGATATGTCCGACGGAGAACAATGCCGGGCGCTCATCGAAAAAGCCGGACAATGTGATGTCCTAATCAATAACGCAGGCATTCAGCATGTCGCACCGATTGATGAATTCCCCAGCGGGAAATGGGATGCAATCATTGCGATAAACCTGTCTTCGGCGTTTCACACAACGGCAGCAGCACTTCCCATGATGCGCAAAGCCGGTTGGGGGCGGGTGGTGAACATCGCGTCGGCTCATGGTTTGACCGCGTCCCCTTACAAATCAGCTTACGTCGCTGCCAAGCATGGGGTTGTAGGGCTATCAAAGACCACAGCGCTGGAAACGGCTCAGGAGCCGATTACCTGTAATGCGGTTTGCCCAGGCTACGTCTTAACACCATTGGTGGAGGCACAGATACCCGATCAGATGGCAGCGCATAACATGGACCGTGAAACGGTTATCAAAGAGGTCATGTTAGAACGCCAGCCGTCACGGGAATTTGCGACAACAGAACAGTTGGGCGGGACGATTGCATTTTTGTGTTCAGACGCCGCGACCCAGATTACGGGGACAACCATTAGTGTAGATGGTGGTTGGACTGCGTTATAAATGAGCAAAAAACGCATCAATTTGGCCTTACAAGGTGGAGGCGCACATGGCGCCTTTACTTGGGGCGTGTTGGATCATTTGTTATCGGATGATCGATTGGAAATTGCTGGCATATCAGGGACTTCTGCTGGCGCATTAAATGGCGCAGCCTTAAAGGCAGGCTTGCTTACGGGGGGCCCTGAGGCGGCTCGCGAAAATCTAGATTGGTTATGGGCCCAGATGGGGGCTATCGATGACAATCGGTTTAGCAATTGGATGACAGAATTTTCGCCATTCCCCTCGATGATGTCTTCATTCATGGAGGCAGCATTTCCGTTTTCAATGGCAGAGGCAGCAACCAATTTTATTAGTCCGTATGATTATGGGCCGGCATATTTTAATCCACTCACGCGAATTGTTGAACGTTTTCATTATGATTTGGTTTGTCGTGAATGCGAACCGGCATTGTTTGTCTCCGCGACCAACGTAAAAACCGGTAAGTTACGTGTGTTCCAAAAAGACAGCATCAACGCCGATGCAATATTGGCGTCCACCTGTTTGCCAACCTTGTTTCAGGCGGTCGAACTTAAAAACCCAACCACCGGCGAAATTGAATCATTTTGGGACGGTGGATATATCGGCAATCCAGCGCTTTATCCCTTGTTGGACGACACATTGCCTGGTGACATTGTAATCGTGAATATCAACCCTCTCTACCGGGATGAGGTCCCTCGTACGGCTTCTGAAATTCAAAATAGGATCAATGAGATAAGCTTTAATTCGTCGCTGTTGCGCGAATTGCGTTCCTTATCATTCACGCAAAAACTAGTAGAACAAGGAAAATTGAAACCCGGGAGCATGAAGGATTTGTATATTCATATGATCGCGGACAACGATCTCATGAATGAACTCTCTGTTGTTAGCAAAATGATCCCAAATCCGGCAACACTTAACAAATTGAAACAAGCTGGAATTGTGGCGGCAGAGCAGTTCATTGATGCCCATTTTGACCAAATTGGCAAGGCGAACACAGTCGATCTACCTGATATGTTCCAAGATGAATAGTTTTCTCTAAGCCACGTGTTTATTTGATATTTCTGTTACAGCGTCTGCGGCATCCTTGCCGTTGGGATAGACGAGACCGGCAGAAATAACCAATTTCGCGGCATCTTCAACACTCATGTCCAATTCAACGACATCGTGTTTCGGGACAAACAGCAGAAAACCCGACGTGGGGTTTGGCGTTGTTGGAAGAAATACAGAAACAATGCTGTCGTTGGCTTGCACTTTTTCGTTTATTTCACCCTTCGCTTCGGTGGAAATAAAGGCAATCGCCCATAACCCCTTGCGCGGATATTCAATTAAACAAGCCCGATCAAAATTATTATCTCGCTGAGAGAAAACCGTTTCTGCTATTTGTTTCAATCCATTATAGACCGACCTTACGACGGGCATCCGGTCAACCATCCGCTCGCCCGCGCTTAGTAAAGATCGTCCCAATAGTCCTTTTGCCAACCATCCAATGATGACTGTAAACATCAGGAAAATTATAACACCGACACCCCGTAAGTTTATGCCGATGTATTGTTCGGGGCTCCACTGCATCGGAATAAAGGGGAGAACCCAACTATCAATCCACCCGATAACGGTCCAAATCAGCCAGATTGTAACTGCAATCGGTGCGATCACGACAATTCCGGCCAGGAAATTATTGCGAAGCCCCGCAAAATAATGCGGTCTTGGTCGGTCTTTAGGGTCGTGCTCTGGCGCGTTATTTGTCATGGGTCCGATCCAAGAAGGTGTATTTTCTATGTAAGACGTCTCAGCGGTGACAACAATAAAAACAATAACGAAATGGACACGTCTCAGAGATTAATCCACGAAATGCTTGGCTATTTTGCTGGCGAGACGTGCGTTGTTTAAAACCAGTGCAATGTTGGCCGTTAAGCTGTCACCGTCCGTCAATTCGTAAATCCGCTGTAATAGATAGGGGGTGACTGACTTCGCCGCGATCCCATGAGTATTTGCATCGTGAATTGCACGTTGAATGATCGGTTCTAGAATTTCTCGAGCGATTTCAGCTTCTTTGGGGATTGGATTGGCCACAAGTTGGCCGCCTTTTAGCCCCATCTGTCTACGAATAATTTGTGATTTTGCAATTTCTTCTGGATTATCCATGCGAAGCGGGGATTGCAGACCAGAGTCCTGAGACCAAAACGCTGGGAAAGTATCTTGACCGACAGTTATGACAGGAACACCATTCGTTTCAAGCACTTCTAGGGTTTTATCAATGTCCAGAATTGCCTTTGCCCCAGCCGCAACAACAGTTACTGGCGTTTGGGCAAGTTCTAACAAATCAGCAGAGATATCAAAACTCTGCTCCGCTCCTTTGTGTACACCCCCGATGCCCCCGGTTGCAAAGACTTTGATCCCAGCCAGATGAGCGGCGATCATTGTCGCAGCCACGGTTGTCGCGCCTGTGCCACGTTTTGCAAGACAAGCCGCGAAATCTGCGCGGGACAACTTCGCAACGTGTTTTGCCTGACCCAGAGATTCAAGCTCTGCGTCGCTCAAACCGATGTGCAGAGTACCGTCCAAAACCGCAATTGTGGCTGGGATTGCCCCATTAGAACGCACTTCGTTTTCAACTTTACGCGCTGTTTCTACATTCTGAGGGTAGGGCATCCCGTGTGTGATTATTGTTGATTCCAACGCCACAAGCGGCGTTCCATTGGATTTTGCCAATTGAACTTCGTCAGATAAGACCATGGGAAGGTTCATAAAGATGTTTCTCCAGAAACGTATGTTGCGGCGGCTTGCAAAGCGTCATGCAGCGCGTCCTCGCGGGATTTATGTCTAAACTCGGCAACGATGTGGGCTGCCATAAAGGTATCTCCCGCGCCTGTAACGCGAGTCACCAAAACTTCGGGAGGAGATTGCGTGATAACATTTTCAGACGTTGCATCAGAGGCTGACTTACCTCCATCAGTCACAAGAGCACGCTGTGTGCCCCGTTTTACAAGGGCCATCGCGGCGTTTTCACTGTTGTCAAAATTCTTTTGACACAGATATCCAGCTTCCTCAAGATTGACATAAAGGGTGCCACGGCCCTCGTTCAGGAAAGGCAACAATCTCTCAGCTTTGCCCGGCGAAGCCGGCGCAATTCTAAGATCCGCTTTTGAAAACAGAGGACTAGTTGCAATATCTTCCAGTAAACGTGTCGTTAAATTGCCATCGAGCGCAACGGAACCGGAAAAAGGGATCTCTTCAGATCCAAGCCGCCCATTCTTCAGGGCCGACAAGATCTTTTCACCGGCAGCCTCAAGAGAGTGCGCATCTGCAATGGCTGCAATCAAACCGTTTGCACCCTCTACCGCCATATAACGATCAGTTGGTAAATCTTCGGAAATATAGGCAAAATCGGTGATCATGCCCATCTTTTGGCACGCGCGTAAAAGCTCTTGGCCTTCTTCGTCTTTGCCAATCGCAGTCAGAATGGCGGGTTGTAATCCAAATCGACGCAGGGTCATGGCAATATTCATGGCGACACCACCAGGTAGACGGCTGATCCGACCAGGTAGGTCCGACCCGACGCGCATATGGCTGGCCGAACGTCCAATAATGTCCCACAGGACGCTTCCGATGCAGAGTATATCAGGTCTGTTTGTCATATTGTTCTTGTGGCTGGATTGGGGGAGGCGTGCAAGAGGGCCATTGCAATTGGCTGCCGAACTTTCAGTCATTCTATAGAGTGATTAATTAAATCACCTTGATCGACTATATTCTAATAATGTTAGCTGATCCAAATGCAGAGCAAACGCCAGTGGTGGTATGATTTCTTTTGCATCCTCTATTGAGCGCACTCGCATAGTATTTGGATGTATTTGCCCACGGGGGTTGCACTCTTGTCTGGCCTATTGTACTGCCGCCACACTTCACAGGTGAGGCTTGGGCCGATGAGGGAGAAATCCTCTGACGTCCGCCGGTTGGGCATATGCCCTCAATGGTCTCACCAAGGCGCAAACCGGAAAAAGGAATATGGACATGGCGCTCCCCGAATTCACAATGCGTCAGCTGCTCGAAGCTGGCGTTCACTATGGTCACCAAACACAACGCTGGAACCCACGCATGGGTCCGTTTATCTACGGATCACGCAACGGCATCCACATTTTCGACCTGACACAAACAGTTCCAATGCTGGACCTGGCTCTGACTGCTGTTCGTGATACAGTGGCCAAAGGCGGTCGTATCCTGTTTGTTGGTACAAAGCGTCAAGCTGCTGGCCCAATCGCTGCTGCGGCTGAAAATTCCGCTCAGTATTACATGAATCACCGTTGGTTGGGTGGCACATTGACGAATTGGAAAACTGTTTCCAATTCGATCAGCCGTCTGAAAACTATCGATGAGAAAATGGAAACAGGCTTTGAAGGTCTGACCAAAAAAGAACGTCTTGGCATGGAACGTGACCAAACCAAATTGCAGGCTTCCCTTGGTGGGATCCGCGATATGGGTGGTGTTCCTGACCTGATTTTCGTCATCGACGTAAAAAAAGAAGCTCTGGCAATCGCCGAAGCCAACAAGCTGGGTATCCCTGTTGTGGCTGTGGTTGACTCCAACTGCTCCCCTGATGGTGTTGATTACATCATCCCAGGTAACGATGACGCATCTCGTGCGATCTCTTTGTACACTGACCTTGTTGCACGTGCTGCTCTTGACGGCATGACTGCACAGCTTGGCGCCGCTGGCGTTGATCTGGGCGAAATGGAACAAGCCATGGAAGAAGTTGCCCTGGCTGAAGAAGCGACAGCATAAGCTAAAGCTTTACCAAATTGACGTAGGGCAGGGGAATTCCCTGCCCGAACCTTTCCCTTTCTCTAGGAGATCTCACATGGCTATTACTGCTGCTATGGTGAAAGAACTGCGCGACCTTTCCGGCGCAGGCATGATGGACGCTAAAAAGGCGCTGACCGAAACTGGTGGCAACATGGACGAGGCCATCGATTGGCTGCGGACCAAGGGCCTTGCCAAAGCTGCTAAAAAATCCGGCCGTACCGCGGCTGAGGGTCTTGTTGCAGTTGTGGTTGACGGCGGCAAAGGCGTTGCGGTTGAGGTAAATTCTGAAACTGACTTCGTTGGTAAAAACGCTGAATTCCAAGAAATGGTCGGCAAAATTGCGACTGTAGCGCTTGGTGTTGATGACGTTGAAGCGCTGAAAGCGGCAGACGCAGGTGGAAAATCTGTTGATGCAATGATCACAGATAAAATCGCAACAATCGGAGAGAACATGTCTCTGCGTCGCATGTCTGCGATTACTGGCGATACTGTTGTGTCCTACGTCCACAATGCTGCCACTGGCGGTATGGGCAAAATCGGTGTTCTGGTTGCCCTAAAAGGTGGCGACGAGGCATTTGGTAAACAGGTTGCAATGCACATTGCTGCTGTGAACCCTGCGGCTCTGTCCGAAGCTGATCTTGACGCTGCAGTCGTTGAAAAAGAAAAGCAAGTTCAGATGGATATCGCACGCGAGTCTGGTAAGCCGGAAGCCGTGATCGAAAAAATGATCGTGGGTCGTATGAAGAAATTCATCGCTGAATCCACATTGCTGAACCAGCAATTCGTCATCAATCCGGACCTGACCGTTGAAGCTGCTGCAAAAGAAGCAGGTGCTGAGGTTGTCGGTTTTGTACGTCTCGAAGTTGGCGAAGGCATTGAGAAAAAAGAAGAAGACTTTGCAGCCGAAGTTGCAAAAGTTGCTCAGGGCTAAGCTCTGCTTCATATAAATTGAAAGAGGCACCTTCGGGTGCCTTTTTTATTGTCCAAATTGTCGGGTGAGGTGCTTTGATTAAATTGGGGCGTGAAAAAATAAACGGCGTGGCCTGTGCAGGGCCACGCCGCTAAATCAATGTGCCCCCCTCAGTTGGGGGTGAAAAGAGGCCCATCTGGCTGCCAAAAAAAGGGCGGACTAAATCCCAGTTCTCGACTCCGGTCTCCCGGGAAACACGTGCTCAAAGCCCAGTGAAAAGAAACTTTGAACAGCGTATGCTCCTTGGCCCTAAGGCCACCACTCACGGAACATGATTAAATTGACAGAAAACTTGATAATCAGAAAGTCAGGAATTCCATACCTTTTGTGAAAACCTTTAATTATCAACCTTCTATTATAAATATTTGATTATTAAATGACGCTTTTAGAACAGCTTGGGCGGTTGTCTCCACGTCTAGGACCTCGCGCGCGAGTCGGAGATGCTTTTCAACAGTTGCGGCCGTTAACCCCATAATCTGCGCAATTTCTTGTGTTGTCTTACCTTCACCAACCCATTCAAGAACCTCACGCTGACGTTTTGTGAGGGCAGGGCGATCCCCCGTATGGGGCAGGGCAATGAGTTTCAAATGTACAACATTGTTGAGAACAGAAATATCGCGACCATGTTCTTTCCAAAGTTCATCAACCTCGGTCTGGGTCACACCTTGTTTGGCCGTCAAAGCAATTGCACCTTTTGACCGGGAAGAATCTGCACGAAAGCTGATAGAGTATCCAGCGGTCACACCCATCTGAAGATTGAATGCAACAACGCGCATTTCATTGTCTGTTAACCCGCTATTTCGCGCGAGCTTTTCCATCCAACTCCATGAACATGCACCATTATTCTCCATTGCCCACCGAACCATGGGCGCATGGAAGTACATCCCATTATGAACAAATTCCTCAAGGTATTCGGGTTTATGGTTCGACAAAACCAGCAAATCCTGAGGGTCGCCAAAGGAATGCGCTGTCCTGAAGCGTGTATATCCATAAATGAGGCGATCAAACCCATAGTCAGCCATAAACCCCTGATGGAGCATCCAGGTGTCCTGAATAGACGTCGCATCCAGAATGGCTTCGAGCTGCTCAATCATTCCATTTGAGCCTCAACGTGATGAAGCATCGCGTCAATCGCAGCGATATAGCCATAAGCTCCAAAGCCGCAAATTTGACCCATCGCAACTTTTGCCAAATAAGATGTGTGCCGAAATGCTTCGCGGGCATGAATATTGGAGAGATGTAGTTCTATTGTTGGAATCTGAACGGATGCAACAGCGTCCATAATTGCAACAGAAGTATGAGTATACGCACCAGCGTTGATGATGATTCCATCGGTTTCATCTTTCAATGCCCCATGTATGGCGTCGATGAGTACACCTTCGTGGTTGGACTGTAAAAATGTCAGAGAGACATCAGAATGAGAATGCTTATCACGACACATGTCTTCGATATCAGCCAGCGTCGTTGCACCGTAAACCTCGGGCTGTCGCGTTCCGAGCAAGTTCAAATTCGGACCGTTTAGAATTAGTATACGAGGCATGAACGGAGCTTTCTGATCTGACAAGCCGATAGTTTTGATCCAAGTGGATCATTAGCATTTCGCTAATAGGATTAATAACCTTCGGTGCTGCCTAGGCAAGTGTAGATGACAATAGATTACTATCTATTCGTCTTGATTGCTATTATTTAACATAATACTGATTATAAGATAATCGTTATGAACTAAATAACCGCATAACTTACAATAAATTGCAGCAAAAGCTTAGATTTAACCCAAAGCATATCCCGCTCCACGGACTGTACGAATAGGATCATTTCCGCCGACGGTCCCCAAGGCTTTGCGTAATCGGCCGATATGTACATCAACTGTTCTGGTGTCGACATAGATATCACGCCCCCAAACCCGGTCTAACAATTGATCACGGCTCCAGACACGTCCTGGTTTTTCCATGAATGTTGAGAGCAGCCTAAATTCTGTCGGGCCAAGTTTGATCAACGTGTCATCTCGAAATACTCTGTGGCTTTCAGAGTCCAAGACGATGTTATCGTACTGCAGTCGTTGGCCCACGGTCGAAGGTCGTGTCCGCCGCAACTGTGTGCGCACACGTGCCATAAGCTCAACGACAGAATACGGTTTCACCACATAATCATCCGCTCCCGTTTCAAGCCCCCGAACACGGTCTACTTCTTCTGAGCGCGCAGAAAGCATAATAATGGGAGTTGAACGGGTTTGTGTACGAGATTTTAGCCGACGGCAAATCTCAATCCCTGAGACATTTGGCAACATCCAATCCAGTAAAATCAGATCCGGTGTTTCCTCTTCAACAAACAGCAAAGCTTCTTCGCCGTTTTGCGCGCGCGTAACTCGATACCCTTCAGCCTCTAGATTATAGGCCAGTACCTCACGTTGCGCTGGTTCATCTTCGACCAATAGAACGCAGGGCTGATCTGCGCTCATCCCACCTGCCCTCCGTCAATTTCAAAGGAAGTATTGTCACCTTTAGGTCTTTGATCTTCGGGCAATTCTCCGGATACTAGATAGATAACCTGCTCTGCAATCGCTGTGGTATGGTCCCCCATACGTTCGATGTTTTTCGCAATAAAATGCAGATGCATGCAGGCCGTGATGTTACGGGGATCTTCCATCATAAAGGTCAAGAATTCGCGGAATAATGCGTTATACATCTGATCCACATCTTGGTCGCGCTGACGGACATCTTCGGCCAAAACGGCGTCGCGTTGAATGTAGGCATCCAACACATCTTTAAGCATGCTTTCCACTTCTTTTGTCATGCGACGGATCGCACCAGAAGCCCCATCAATTGTGGTCATATGGGCGAGAACGGATGTCCGCTTGGCTAGGTTTTTGCCATAATCGCCGATCCGTTCGAGGTTTCCTGCGATTTTCATCACCGATAATACGGTTCGCAAATCACCCGCTGTCGGCGCACGCAGCGCTATGATTTGCGCGACCTCTGTATTAATTTTGTCCTCAAGTGCATCAATGAGTTTATCATTCTGCCGAACTTTTTCGGCCAATTCCAAATCGCGGGACGCAAGAGATTTAGCTGCGTCAGAAATCGCGATCTCGACCATCCCGCCCATTTTCATAATAAGCGCCTGAATGCTTTGGAGCTCACGATCATAAGAGCTTACAATATGTTGATCTTGCATGTTTATTCCCCTTAGCCAATGCGGCCGGTGATGTAGCTTTCAGTGCGCGGATCTTCTGGATTCGTAAAGATCTGATTGGTTTCACCAACTTCAACAATATGACCCAGATGAAAAAACGCCGTTTTTTGACTGACCCGGGCGGCCTGCTGCATGGAATGCGTAACGATCACAACCGAAAATCGAGCGCGCAATTCATCAATTAACTCTTCGACTTGCGCCGTAGCAATTGGATCAAGCGCCGAACATGGCTCATCCATCAGAAGGACTTCGGGTTCTGTTGCGACAGCACGAGCGATGCACAAGCGCTGTTGTTGGCCACCAGATAGCCCCGTACCCGGCGCATCTAAGCGATCCTTTACCTCATTCCATATCGCACCGCGACGCAGGGATTTTTCAACAATTTCATCCAGTTCTGCTTTGTTGTTCGCAAGGCCATGAATGCGTGGGCCGTAGGCCACATTATCATAAATTGATTTTGGAAACGGATTTGGTTTTTGAAACACCATGCCAACTTTAGCCCGCAGTTGGACAGGATCAACTTTTGGATCATAAATGTTTTCACCATCCAAGAGGATTTCCCCCTGAACCCGGCAGATATCAATCGTGTCGTTCATCCGGTTAAGACACCGAAGAAAGGTCGATTTCCCACACCCCGATGGACCAATAAAGGCCGTGACTGTTTTATCCGGGATATCAAGATTAACATCTTTGATGGCGTGGGTATCCCCGTAATGTACTTGAACATTCTTGGCGGCAATTTTTAGAGATTGTTCGTCCACCGTACGCTCCACAGTTCTCATGTCGTTCATGGGTATAATCCTTTTACCAGCGACGCTCAAACCTGCGGCGCAGGATGATGGCGATGATGTTCATGGTCAGAAGAAAAATCAAAAGTATGATGATGCCTCCCCATGCTTTTTCGTAAAAGCTCGCATCTGCACGCGCTGCCCAAGTATATATCTGCGCTGGCATAGCTGAATTCGCTTCGGTAAACCCTGCAATAAAACCATCAGGATAGCCACGGGCAACAAAACCAACCATACCTATCAGAAGCAAAGGCGCGGTTTCTCCGAGGGCTTGGGCCAGGCCAAGGATTGTTCCCGTTAGAATGCCGGGCATGGCCAGCGGCAAAACATGATGAAACACCGCTTGCATCTTTGATGCCCCTACCCCCAAAGCAGCATCTCGAATGGACGGTGGCACGGCCTTTAGCGATGCACGGGTCGAGATAATGATCGTCGGCAGCGTCATCAATGTCAGAACCAGACCACCAACCAGAGGAGCAGACTGCGGAAGGTGCATAAATTGGATGAATACAGCCAAACCTAAAATGCCGAAGACGATTGATGGCACGGCAGCCAAGTTGGAGATGTTCACTTCAATCAAATCTGTGTATTTATTGCGCGGTGCGAATTCCTCAAGATAGATCGACGCGGCCACCCCAATTGGTAACGAGAGGCACAAAACAACCAGCATCATAAAGGCGGATCCCACAACCGAAGCACCAAAACCGGCGCCACCGGGGTTATCTACGCCAGTGTCAGCACCGGTGAGGAAATTCCAGTTAAAGGCGTTTCTGATCACGCCGGCCTCGACCAATCCGTCAACAAGATCCAAATCGCTGAGTTTTAGGAAACGACTGTCCTGCAACGTGTCCCGCGTCACGCGGCCATTCATATACCCATCGACCCGCGAGGCCACTGGCAATTCAAAGGTAACACTTTTACCTAAATCGCTTTGAGTGTCACGATAATGAGACCGGATTGTCCCACCTGTTTTCCCCATTATGCGTTCAATTGCGGCATTATCAAATTCGACGCTGATGCCTTTTTCGACAACCGTTTTTTCTACGGCAGCATTAAACAAAGACTGGTACGCCTTGGTTTTAAATAGTTCTTTTTCTGATGCGTCGAATTCTTCTTGGCTTAATGTTAACTCAACACCAATCACCACATTTGAAAACGCGGGCAAACCAGATCGGATGATTGAAAACCCTAGAACAAAAAGAAAAAACACGCCAATCAGCACAGCTGCGATGCCGTAGCTTTTGAACCGTCTCTCTGCAGCATTGCGTTTTTTGGTGTGTTCATCCTGAGTCAATAAGGATGTTTTGACACGGGGTTCATGTGCGAAAACTGTATTTAGGTCGGTCATTAGTCGTACTGCTCCTGGTATTTGCGTACGATGTATAAGGCAAAGACATTCAGCCCCAAAGTGATCACAAAGAGGGTCATGCCAAGGGCAAACGCCACCAGTGCCTCGGGGGAGGCAAAGTCAGAATCTCCCGTCAGCTGTGAGACAATTTTGGCGGTTACAGTGGTCATGGCTTCAAATGGATTGAGGCTCAATCGGGCGGCGGCCCCTGCCCCAAGAACCACAATCATGGTTTCTCCTATGGCACGGGATGCAGCCAACAGGATTGCGCCAACAATGCCGGGCAATGCCGCTGGGATGATGACCTGGCGGATGGTCTCAGACTTAGTCGCCCCTAGCCCATAGGAACCATCGCGCATGGACTGAGGGACTGCATTGATAATGTCATCAGACAAAGAAGATACAAATGGGATCAACATGATCCCCATCACGATACCTGCTGTCAGTACAGCTCGTCCGCCCCCTTGCCATGAAACACCCAATACTCCGCCTTCACCGAAGACGCTGATTAACAAGGGGCCAACAGTAAGCAAGGCAAACAAACCGTAAACAATGGTTGGAATTCCGGCGAGCACTTCAAGCATTGGTTTGGCGATCCCGCGTATACGCGAAGAGGCATATTCCGATAGGTAAATCGCCGCATAAAGTCCAATAGGTACAGCAACGGCCAACGCTACAATCGAAATAAACAACGTTCCCCAAAGCAGAGGGAGCACACCCAGTTCGGATGATCCCCCACGCCCAGAAAAACTGGGCGACCAATTGGTGCCGAAAAAGAAATCTGTAAAGGGATAGATCCGAAAGAACTCCACAGTGTTAAAAAACAGGGAAAAGACGATACCGACGGTGGTAAATACCGCGATAGAGGCCGCTGCGATCAATAGGGCCTTGATGCCCCGTTCTACGACGTTGCGGGCACGAAACGCTGGGGAAATTTGGCGTATCGCCCAATAGACGCCAGAAAGCGCCATCCCTATAACAAGGATGGTGATGTAGACTAAACCAGTTGCGGTTACTGCTCGGTATTCTTGTGCGGCCGTCAATATCGTTGGGGTGATTGTACCCGTGATGATGGCACCTGCCCCTTTCAGTTGCTCTGTTATAGCAAGGATATCGGGTTCCACGGTGTTAAGGTGATCATCCGACAAATACTGTGCTGTGACAGCCAAATCGATCCCCTCAGCGACGCGTCGCACTTCAGACGTCATCAAATTACGCGAGGAGCCATCGGCGATCTCACTGTCTGGGATCATCGAGGAAACGATGCCATTCACATAAAACGGCTGAACCATCAAATATACGATCAGCAAACCACATGCGGGAACAAGTGATTTCATTACAGCATTCCAACCGTAATACGACGGCAAAGAGTGTAATCCGCGGATTTCTCCACCAGTACATGCCAATGCCCGCGCCCTTGCGAGAACGAAGCCAGCACCGGCGATCGCAAAGACAATCAAAATGAGCCAAAGAATAGGCATAAGCACTCCGCAAAGAATGGGTGTATAGGAATAAAAATTGGGACGACGGTGTCGTCGCCCCTGTTTAATCGCCGAAGCTTGCCTAGTTCATGACGTCTTCGGCCGAGACTGCGATTTGTGTCGCGGCCAGTTCAGGGTCAGACACCAAACCGTATTGAGCCAGTGGCCCATCAGGTCCGGAAAGTTCATCAGCAACAAAGAATTGTGTGAATTCCTTAAGGCCCGGTATCACGCCGAGGTGCGCCTTTTTAACGTAAAAGAACAGCGGACGAGAGACAGGATATTCGCCAGATGCGATGGAGTCCGTGGATGGAACCACGCCAGACATTGTCGCAACTTTCAGACTGTCCAGATTGTTCTCATAGAAAGCCAAACCAAATACGCCGATGGCGTTTGCATTGGTATCGATAGAGGCCAAAGTTTCGGTGTAATCTCCGTCGATGTCGACAGACACACCGTCAGTACGCACTTTTAAGCACGCATCCTCAGCGTCATTTTCTGACATGCCACCTTCGATCATGGCTGCCATAGCACCGGTGGCTTCACAGCCGGCTGCCACAACTTTTTCTTCAAACACTTCGCGTGTGCCATGCTTTGTACCGGGGATAAAGGCCAGGATTTCAGCTTCTGGCAACTCGGCGTTAAAGTCTGACCATTTCGAAAACGGGTTGGCGACGAGCGCGCCATCGACCATTACGTTTGGCGCCAGTGCATTAAAGACGTCAGATGGCGTAAAGGCTGTAAAAGCAGGGCCGTTTGTCTGTGACGCAAACACGATGCCATCATAGCCGATTCGGACTTCTATGATGTCTGTCACACCATTTTCGGCACAAGCTTTGATCTCTTTTTCTCGAATTTTACGAGAAGCATTTGCAATATCGATTGTGTTTTCGCCAACACCTTCACAAAACCGCTTTAAACCAGCTGAGGATCCTCCAGATTCAACAACGGGCGTCGGAAAATCTGTGTTCTCTCCAAAAGCCTCGGCAACAATGGAGGCATAGGGCAAAACGGTAGAAGACCCGGCAACCTGAACGTTGTCACGGGCGGCAGCTGTGGTCGCAGAAACAACTGCAATCGCCAAAGTTGAGGCGGTCAATTTCGCAAAAGACATGAATAGCTCCTAAGTGTCCTAATACGGATCATCGTGATCTCGAAAACCGAAATAGGCGGGT
This sequence comes from Pseudoruegeria sp., assembly GCA_039972875.1. GTDB lineage: Bacteria > Pseudomonadota > Alphaproteobacteria > Rhodobacterales > Rhodobacteraceae > Pseudoruegeria. The sequence continues at coordinate 36,965 of JBDWMA010000012.1, read as the reverse complement.
TTGTTAAGCCTTTTGCGACAGTTTTGTAACGATTAGATGACACTCGGATATTTTTTGATTTTATTTTTGGATACACCAAATTTGGACGAAAATTCTATTTGCTTTCGATCGGTAAAAGAACAGAAAAAACAGAGCCCTGCCCCAAAGTGCTATGGATTTTTAAACGCCCACGATGGCGACCAACGATGTGTTTTACAATTGCCAAGCCGAGGCCTGTCCCGCCCATTTCACGACTTCGGTGATTGTCGATTCTATAAAATCGTTCGGTTAAACGTGGCGTATGAATCGGATCAATTCCAGGACCTTCGTCTTTGATTGAAATCGTTACCGCCGGCCCCCGAAGAACTGGGTCATGGCTGTGCATTTTACTTGATATCGTCACGGTCTTATTGCGGCCACCATATTTCACCGCATTTTCTATCAAATTAGTAAACAGCTGTTGTAACTGATCACTATCCCCCTGCACATATATAGGAGATTGAGACTGAATATGGTTAAGAATGACATCGTTTTCCATTGCGACAAACCGGAGGGCCTGAATGGCGGACCCCAAACAGCCTTGCAGGTCAATCTCTGTTGCAGGACGCATCCGTTCTTCGCTTTCGACGCGCGATAGCGACAAAAGATCTCGAACCAGACGGGTCATTCGTTGCGCCTCTTTTTCCATAATCCCAAGGAAGCGGTCCCGCGCACCTTCATCATTGCGCGCAGGTCCGCGTAAAGTATCAATAAAACCAATGAGCGCGGTCAAAGGCGTACGCAATTCATGGCTAACATTTGCAACAAAATCGCGCCGCATTGCGCCTGCTTCTTCGACGTGGGTGATATCCTCAAACGATAGCATGACGGCCGCGCCGGACTCCAAATTAACGGGCCGTGCCATTACCCGGTAAGTGGTTTCTTTGGAGCCTGCGGTCGCAAAATACCGTACGGTTTGAACCTCTTGCAGCTGCATTGCCTTTTCGACACCTGCAAGAACCTCAGGCTGCCGCAACAGCGCAAAGTACGGTTGGCCCAATAGGCGGTTTCCAAAAATTTCCTCTGCAGCCTGATTGATCATCAGGATGTGTTCATTTGACCCAATCAACACCAAAGGCATCGGTACTGCGGACAAAATATTGGGCACATCCTTAAGGATCATGATCGCTCACTCATTCGTTTCTTAACGTCAGAAAATAGGAATTCTAGTTTGAATGCGACGCTTTGATCGCGGCAGTAAATTCCTCGATCAACACGTCAATTGGTTCAACTCCGACGGACACCCGAAAGAACCCCTCTGACAGTCCGAGATGCCCCTGCTCTTCTTTTGTGAGGGCCCTGTGAGAAGAGGACAATGGATGGGAAAGTATCGTGCTGACATCTCCAAGTGTTGGCGCAAATGCGATGTTATCTGCCGCAGCACACAATGCGTCCGCCGCTTTTCGCCCGCCATGAATTTCAAATGATACCATATTTGCCCCACCATCCGGTAAAACCCTTGCAGCCCGGTTATGGTCTGGATGATCCCGACGTGTTGGGTAAAGAACACGTTTCACTTCTGGCAATTCCGCAATTGCATCGGCCAACGCCACTGCGTTTTGTTGCGCACGTTCATATCGAAGCTCAAAAGAATATAAGCCGCGTTCAGCCAGCCAGCAGTCAAACGGGCTGCCCGTAAATCCAAATGTTACCGCAGCATCATTAATCGCTTGGCGGTGGCTGTCATCTTTCGCCCCAACATACCCCAGCGTCACATCAGAATGCCCTGCCAAAAGCTTGGTAACAGAGTGAATAACGACATCTGCACCATGTTCAAACGGACGATAAGCACGTGGTGTGGTAAAGGTATTGTCAACCACCAAAAGAGCACCCGTATCTTGGGCAATTTTGGCAATTCCCTCCATATCAGCCACACGAATTGTCGGGTTAGAAATCACTTCAACGAGGATCATACGTGTTGAAGGTGTTAATGCGGCTCGAATGTCTTTTGCGTTGGTCGGATCCGCAAACGTTGTCTCAACGCCAAACTTTTTGAGATCTGTTTTAAGCATTCGATAAGAGCGACCATAAAGTTGATCGCCTGCAACAACATGATCCCCCGCTTTGAGAAGACCAAGCAGACAAGCCCCCACGGCCCCCATGCCCGAAGAGGTAATTATTCCACCGCTAATCCCCTCCATCTGATCAATCTTTTGGGCCAAAACGCTCGCATTTGGGTGACCTTCACGCGCGTAGGAGTATCCAGCCACACGCCCTTCATACAAATCATCCAATGCGGATGGCGTTTGGGCTGTGTAAACGACAGACGGTTGGATCGGATTACCCAAAGGGTGTGTTACACTACCAGGCCATGGGGATCGGCGGATGGGTTTTTCATTGGTGCTCATTTAATCAATCTTTCCAAGGCTATCACGAAAACGTCTCATGTTCATTTGATATTGCATCGCGCTTAGTGTCAGACGTTTAGCCGCCTTTTCATCTATTTCGCGGATTATTTTTCCCGGAATTCCCACGACCAGCGAATTATCCGGAATGACTTTGCCCTCTGGTATCAATGAACCCGCACCAATCAAACAATTACTGCCAATTTTGGCGCCATTTAAAATGGTCGCCCCCATACCAACTAAGCTGTTGTTGCCGATCGTACAGCCATGCAGTATTGCTTTGTGACCGATGGTGCAGTTTTCACCAATAGTTAGCGGAAACCCCATATCTGTGTGCAACACACAGTTTTCCTGTACGTTGCTGCCAACACCAAGCGTGATCCATTCATTGTCACCACGCAAAGTCGAACCGAACCAGATGGATACGGCAGTTTTTACATCTACTTTCCCAATGACATTGGCGTCGGGTGCAATCCAGAAATCACCATCTTCAGGAGTTTTAGGGCGTAGATCGCCTAATGCGTATAGCGTCATTGACCATTCTCAAATTCGGACTGAAGTAAACGTACATGTGATTGTAGGGCGGGTTGTTGTTCTCGACGCAATCGCTCTGCCGCGATTATAGTCTTAAGCTGCGCTTCTGTTGTATCAAGATCATCGTTTACCAAAACGTAATCATATGCGCCCCAATGACTGATTTCGTCCCAGCTTTTCAGCATGCGTTTGTCGATGACATCCACATCATCCTGCCCGCGACTTTCCAGCCGGCGGCGTAATTCTGTTATCGAAGGAGGTAGGATAAAGATCGATAATGCATGTTTTCCCAAATCAGAATTACGGATTTGGATTTCACCTTGCCAGTCAACATCGAACAGCACATCACATCCTGAATTGATGGTCTTTTTAACAGGGCCAGATGGGCTTCCGTAGAAGTTTCCAAAAACATGGGCATGTTCTAGCATCTCACCATCGGTGACCATATCTTTGAACTCTTTTTCTGAAAGAAAATAATACTCTCGACCATGCTCTTCACCCGCACGTGGGGCGCGGGTAGTCGCTGAAACCGAAAAATTTAAATCGGGATCCCATGCCATCATGCGGCGCGCGAGCGTGGATTTCCCTGCCCCAGACGGTGAGGATAAAATGATTAAAAGGCCACGACGATCCTGCATGTCTACTCCACGTTTTGAACTTGCTCACGCATCTGATCAATGACCGCCTTAAGGTCAAGTCCAATGGTTGTGAGTTCGTTAAATTGCGCCTTGGAGCAGAGTGTATTTGCCTCACGATTGAATTCTTGCGTTAAGAAATCAAGTTTACGCCCGACTGGACCACGGCTATCGATCAAAGTGCGCGCCGCCGAAACATGCGCCTTGAGGCGATCCAGTTCCTCGGTGACATCCGTTTTCACAGAGATCAGAGCCAATTCTTGTGCGACGCGATTTTCATCAATACCTTCAGATGCTTCCAAAACTTTCTTTAGGTTATTATTTAGAGATTGGGCCATGTCCTTCGCGCGAGACTCAAGTGTAGCCTCTGCAGCTTTCGTCAGCTGCTCTATATCATCCACCTGTTTCGTCAACACAGCGTCAAGTGATTGCCCCTCACTTGCGCGGGATTCAAGGAACGTGGCCAAAACGGATTCAAAATCTTCCTCCAAAGTCTTTTTTATTGGTCCGGGGTCAACATCTTGAGCAGTTGTCTCGGTGACGCCACGCATGGATAGTATATCGGCAGCGGTTGGTGCGCGTAGCCCGTAGTTTAGATCAGCGGCTGTGCTTTCAATTTGGTCGAGTGCTGTAAGTATGTGACCCAATTGACTGATATTTATCGTTAAATTTTGACCGACGTCTTCTCGAACAAGTTTTAATCCAATGCTGACACTGCCGCGCCCCAATGCTTTTGACAGTCGCCCTCGTAATGTCTGGTCTAAACCGACAACCCAATCCGGCGTCCTAAGACGAATATCCAGACCCCGCGCATTGACGCTCCGCAAATCCCAAGTCCAGCTAAAGCCATCCGAACTCCCTGTACCAGAGGCATATCCCGTCATCGAATTAACCATAGCTGTATTTTTAACCCCAAATTACATAACATTCGATCTATTAAGAAACTGGTAACCTTGATTGAACTATAGTTAACAAAAGGTTGCCGTATCTTTAACTCGTACCGTTCTAGGCAGCATAATGACCATAGCGCACCAAGATAACAACATCGTTCATCTTCGATCTTTTGGAGGTTGCAGTCCCATGACAAGCCGATCTGTCGCCCGAATAGAAACAATCTGGGATTCCCTTTGTGAAGACAAAGAACCACCAAAACGAAGTGCAATTTCTGCACCGCTTCTTGGTGATGCGCTTCCCTATGGTTTCATTCTTGAGCAACCCACCCAAGGGGCCAGCCGTTTCCGGCTCGTCGGTGAGAAAGTCATTGAATGTGCTGGTATTGACCTAATCGCAATGCCGTTTACGGGGTTGTTCGAAGGGGCAAGCCGGCCTGTTGCACGCGCTTTGGCTGCCGCTGTTTTCAATGATCGTGCGATATTGGAAATCACATTTAGAGTGCAAAACACACCTACAAAAGGGTTGCTTCGACTGTTTCCTCTCAAGGATCAAAATGGTCGTAAAATGGCGTTGGGTGGTTTTGAGGTTATCGGTTCATCTGTGTCAGCAGCTGGTCGGCTGTCTATCCTTGATAGTACCCTTCGCCATGATCGATTGGCCAAAAAGACACTCCAATATACGACCATGCCCGCACTGACGAAATGTCCGGAGTTCGCCCTAAATGGGGGGCAATTGAAAAAACCGGACGCACTGCGCCCGGTTTTAAAACTGGTTAAGTCAGCAAATTAACTTGCGACCGCGGCCTTAGCATTTGCTGTACCAGACAGCTCCTCTGCGACGAGGAAGGCCAACTCTAGTGATTGACTTGCATTCAGTCGTGGATCGCAGGCCGTGTGATAACGGTCTGAAAGATCCTCATCGGTGACTGCACGAACACCACCCGTACACTCCGTGACGTCCTGTCCGGTCATCTCAAAGTGAACGCCACCCGGAACTGTACCTTCGGCGCGATGGATGCCAAAGAATTCCTGGACTTCGCGCAAGACGCTGTCGAACGGACGTGTTTTGTAACCCGAAGACGACTTAATTGTATTGCCATGCATAGGATCACAGGACCAAACAACATTTGCCCCTTCTTCCTGAACAGCTTTAACCAAAAGCGGCAAATGATCAGCAACGGATCCAGCACCAAAGCGCGCAATCAAAGTCAAACGCCCCGCTTCATTCTCTGGGTTCAGCTTATTCATCAGAATCTTCAGATCGTCAGCGGTTGTGGTTGGACCACATTTCAGACCAATTGGATTTTGAACACCTGACGCAAATTCAACGTGCGCACCATCTGGTTGACGAGTTCGATCACCGATCCAGATCATGTGACCAGAGCCCGCAACCGGAACGCCAGAAGTAGAATCCACGCGACACAGCGCCTCTTCGTATTCCAACAACAAAGATTCGTGGCTGGTATAGAAATCAACGGTTTGCAGGGTGTGGGCTCTGTCGCTGTCAACGCCAGCGGCTTTCATAAAGTCAAGCGTATCAGAAATCCGGTTCGCCAAATCGCTATAGCGTTCAATCTCGACACGATCTGTAAACCCAAGTGTCCATGCGTGCACCTGGTGGACATCGGCATAACCACCAGATGAAAATGCGCGCAGCAGATTCAAAGTTGCGGCGGATTGCGTATAGGCCTGCAACATTTTTTGTGGATTCGGGATACGGGATTCTGATGTAAAATCCAAATCGTTGATAATGTCACCGCGATAGCTTGGCAGTTCCACACCATTTTTGACTTCGGTGTTTGCAGACCGAGGCTTGGCGAACTGCCCTGCCATACGGCCCACTTTGACCACAGGCACTTTAGCACCGTAGGTCAGGACCATCGCCATTTGCAGCATGACCTTAAAAGTGTCGCGGATGTTATCGGCAGAAAACTGTGAGAAGCTTTCCGCACAATCACCACCCTGCAACAGGAACGCGTCTCCGCGGGAAACATCAGCCAGAGCGCTTTTTAGCTTGCGTGTCTCACCCGCAAAGACGAGCGGCGGATATTTGGCAAGCTGTGCTTCAACAGCATTCAGCGCGGCCTGATCCGTATACTCAGGCATCTGGATCCGCGGTTTGTTCCGCCAGCCAGATTTTACCCAATCATTCATCGTCTTTGCTCCAGTTATGTTAGCGTCTCAACAAGGAAGGTTTATAGGCGGATCATTTCAGGATTGCCAAGCTTTGGGACATAATTTTTTAGACAGGGAATTGACCCAAAGGCAAAATATGTTGATTGGGGAACTTGATGAGGTCCGATTTTTCTGTTTCGGTACTCTATAACTCCTCGAGAAAGGCCCGCTATGGACGCCAGCCGTAAACTAATTGATCTCGGTAAAACAGTTGAGAAGCCACGGCGCTTTGTCTTTGTTCTCCTTGATAAATTCACTCTGTTATCCTTCGCTGGTGCGGTTGAGCCGTTGCGTATTGCAAATCAGGTTTCAGGTCAGGAACTTTATAAATGGGTTCTGGCCGGAGAAGGTGGTGATATCGCCTATTGTTCAAACGGTGCGGGGTTTAAGCTTCAGATTGGCTTAGAAGAATTACACCGGGATGATGTCGCGTTGATCTGCGGTGGCGTGGATGTTGCAGAATCAACCACCAAACCGATCTTGAACTGGCTTCGCCGGGAATCGCGGCGCGGCGTTATCATTGGTGGTTTATGCACAGCAGCCTTTACAATGGCCAAAGCCGGTTTGCTGGATGGAAAAAAGGCAACAATTCACTGGGAAAATTCCGACAGTTTTAATGAAGAATTCGAACGCGTAGATCTGACCAAGTCTGTATTTGTTATGGAAGGGAATCGGTACACGACGGCTGGTGGCACTTCCTCCATTGATCTCTTGTTGAAGATTCTTGCCGATGATCACGGGGAAGAATTGGCAAGCGTGGTCGCGGATCAATTGATCTATTCCTCTATTCGTACAGATCAGGACACACAGCGCCTCTCCATTCCGTCTCGCATTGGCGTACGTCATCCAAAACTATCTCAAGTTATTCAGATGATGGAGCAAAACCTAGAGGAACCAATCAGCCCCTCGGTTCTAGCCAGCGATGTTGGCATGTCGACCCGCCAACTCGAACGGTTGTTTCGACGGTATCTTAATCGATCACCAAAACGGTACTATATGGAGTTGCGGCTGCAGAAAGCGCGAAATCTATTGATGCAAACAGATATGAGCGTCATCAATGTGGCCCTTGCCTGTGGTTTTACGTCACCGTCGCATTTTTCAAAATGCTACCGATCGCATTACAACACGACGCCCTATCGGGAACGTGGAACGCAGGCAACGCGGCTATCAATCTAGATCGATATTCAGGTAGAGCATGCACATCTACCTGATACCAAAAAGCAGCTCGCTTGACATGACGTTCGATTTTCGAACGTTTTTTGTACAGCACGAAAACCTAGTTTTGCATATTTTGGTTCAATGTTTCACCACATGATCCTTCCGGTTGGTGGGGATTGAAATCAAAGTTACCGTGGGGAAATATTAAAATCAGTTCGCATAAATTGCATTCTCTGGTCCCTTCGATGAATTTATCCACAAGAAAACAACGTCTTGTGGAAATAATTCAGAAAATTTGCCAAATTATAAGCTTACCCCAAATCTTTCTTTTCTTTCTGAAATCACATGCCTAGTCTGTTTGCATAAATAAGGGGCAAAAGCCTCCACACAATCGGGAGATCAGAATGAAGAAACTATTAATGGCTACATCAGCCGCCGCATTGATGAGCGTTGGCGCGGCTCACGCCGAAGACATCAAAATTGGCATCATCCTTGGTTTTACTGGCCCACTGGAATCTATCACGCCTGCTATGGGTGATGGTGCTGAACTCGCGATCAAAGAAGTAAGCGACTCCGGTAAGCTGCTCGATGGATCCACGGTATCAGCAATTCGTGCAGACTCGACCTGTATCGATGCCGGTGCGGCGACGGCAGCGGCTGAACGCCTTGTGACGTCTGACGGCGTGGCGGCAATCATGGGCGCTGACTGTTCAGGTGTGACGGGCGCAATTCTGTCTAACGTAGCACTTCCAAACGGCGTCGTAATGGTATCCCCTTCTGCGACCTCACCTGGCCTATCAACAGCTGAAGACAACGGCTTGTTCTTCCGAACAGCGCCATCAGATGCCCGTCAGGGGGTCGTGATGACTGAAATCCTGATGGAAGAAGGCATCAAAGAAGTCGCCGTGTCCTACGTAAACAATGACTACGGCAAAGGACTGGCAGACGCATTTGCTGCGGCTTACACCGAAGCCGGTGGCATAATCACAATTAATGCCGCACACGAAGACCAAAAAGCGGATTATTCTGCTGAAGTTGGCGCATTGGCTTCTGCCGGTGGGGACCGATTGGTTGTTGCGGGCTACGTTGATGGCGGCGGTTCTGGCGTTGTGCGTGCAGCCTTGGATACCGGTGCTTTTGATACGTTCCACTTCCCTGATGGGATGGTTGGTGCAAAACTCGAAGAAAACTTTGGTAGCGATATTGATGGCTCCACCGGTCAGTTCCCCGGAACAGATAGCCCGGGCGCTGCAAAATATGCAGAACTGGTGGACGGAGCATTTGATCACACTGGCGCGTTCTCCCCGGAGAGTTATGACGCGGCCGCTCTGATCATGCTGGCCATGCAGGCTGCAGGAACATCAGATTCTTCTGCATTCAAAGAAAAACTGATGGAAGTCGCCAATGCACCGGGTGAGGTAATTTACCCAGGTGAGCTTGCGAAAGGTCTAGAGCTGATCGCTGCAGGCACAGACATCGACTATGTTGGCGCCTCTGCTGTTGAACTGATTGGCGCTGGTGAGTCTGCTGGCAACTACCGTCAAATCATCATGGACGGCGGCAAGATCAAAACAGCGAAGTTCCGCTAAATCTTGATTTAAAACAGATTGCAGCCCGAACCGTAATTCGGGCTGCAATTTTTATCAGCATCACGGATGAAAACATCTGGATGTGACGGGGAAATCAATGATTGTAGTCGAAAATCTACACAAACACTTTGGCGGTTTTCATGCTGTCGACGGCGCCTCTCTGAGTATATCTGAGGGGTCAATCACCGGTCTTATTGGCCCGAATGGAGCTGGAAAAACAACTCTGTTCAATGTGATAGCAGGTGTTCTTCCACCAACTTCTGGACGGGTCACCATGGCAGGTGAAGACATTACTGGATTGCCGCCACATACGTTATTTCACAAAGGTTTGTTGCGAACGTTTCAAATTGCCCATGAGTTTGGAACCATGTCTTGCCGTGAAAACCTAATGATGGTTCCGGGTGATCAAACTGGTGAAAAACTGTGGAACACGTGGTTTGGACGCAAACGCATCGCCAACGAAGAACGCGCTTTACGCGCCAAGGCAGACGAGGTTCTTGAATTTCTGACGATTGAACATCTGGCAGATCACTGGGCGGGACAGGTTTCCGGTGGTCAGAAAAAGCTTCTTGAACTTGGACGCACAATGATGGTCGATGCCAAGATTGTGTTTCTGGATGAGGTGGGTGCAGGTGTAAACCGCACCCTTCTGAATACCATTGGAGACGCTATTCTACGGCTTAATCAAGAGCGTGGTTACACCTTTGTTGTCATTGAACATGATATGGATTTCATTGGGCGGCTTTGTGACCCAGTGATCTGTATGGCCGAAGGTAAGGTCCTTGCTGAAGGCACATTGGATGAAATTAAGGCCAATGAGCAAGTCATCGAAGCATATCTTGGTACTGGATTGAAAAATAAAGATAAAGTCGGAGCATGACCCTAGTACGCAGCGGCTTGTGTGCGGGTCTTGTGACCGTGATCTTGAGGGAGAACAACAGTGAATAGTGGCAAAGGATGCGCGATATGGCGTTTCTGATCGGCGATGGAATGACCGGCGGATACGGAGCCGGACCTGATATCTTGCACGACTGCACCATCGCAGTAGATAAGGGTGAAATTGCCGTAATCGTTGGCCCAAATGGTGCCGGTAAATCAACTGCGATGAAAGCCGTGTTTGGGATGCTCAACATCCACACAGGTGCAGTAAGATTGGACGGAGAAGACATCACCAGCCTATCGCCGCAAGCCCGTGTGGCAAAGGGCATGGGCTTTGTACCTCAGACTCATAATATCTTTACCTCGATGACCGTCGAGGAAAACCTTGAAATGGGGGCATTCTTAAGACGCGATGAAATTGCAGACACCATGGCGCAAGTTTATGATCTGTTTCCGATCCTCAAAGAAAAACGGATGCAACCCGCTGGAGAATTGTCCGGAGGTCAACGGCAGCAAGTTGCCGTTGGGCGCGCTTTGATGACACAACCCAAAGTTTTAATGCTGGATGAGCCAACGGCAGGTGTGTCGCCGATTGTGATGGACGAGCTCTTTGATAGGATCATAGAAGTCGCCCGGGCCGGTATCACCATCCTTATGGTAGAACAAAACGCCAGACAAGCACTTGAAATCGCTGATAAAGGTTATGTTTTGGTTCAAGGTCGAAATCGTTTTTCGGATACAGGCAAGGCTTTGATGGCAGATCCCGAGGTTCGGCGATCCTTCTTGGGTGGATAAACACAATACTAGGGTGCTGAACAGCAATGAATATACCATTGCGCGCACTCAAAAAGGGGAAGATCCCCGCAATGATCGGATGATGAGACAAACCTATGGATGCAATTAACGCGCTGGTCGTACTGGCAAATTTTGTTTTGATCCCTGCGGTGACTTACGGCAGCCAATTGGCGCTCGGGGCTCTGGGGGTGACATTGATTTATGGAATCCTCAGGTTTTCTAATTTTGCCCACGGTGACACGATGGCCTTTGGGACGATGACAACCATACTCTTTACATGGTGGTTTCAATCGATGGGGATCAGCTTTGGGCCCTTGCCTACAGCCCTCTTGGCCCTGCCTTTTGGGATTGCGGGAACAGCGCTGTTGCTGTTGGGAACTGACCGGGTGGTCTATAAATTTTACCGCGCCCAAAAAGCAGCTCCTGTTATTTTGGTGATCGTTTCTATGGGGGTGATGTTCATCATGAATGGGTTGGTTCGGTTTATAATCGGACCGGATGATCAAAATTTTCTAGATGGCGAGCGTTTCATCATTTCCGCACGGGACTTCAAGACTCTGACCGGATTGTCCGAAGGGCTCGCCCTGAAAACCAGTCAGGTGATCACGGTGGTGACAGCTATTATCGTTGTGGCTCTACTGTTTTGGTTTTTGCAAAAAACACGTACCGGTAAATCGATGCGTGCCTATTCGGACAATGAAGATCTGGCGCTGTTGTCCGGGATCAATCCCGAACGCGTTGTTGCAGTGACGTGGATTTTGGTCGCAGCATTGGCCACTGTCGCCGGTGTTCTTTACGGTTTGGACAAGAGCTTTAAGCCTTTTACGTACTTCCAACTTTTACTGCCAATATTCGCCTCTGCCATTGTCGGAGGGCTTGGCAACCCACTGGGGGCCATCGCTGGTGGCTTTGTCATTGCCTTTTCAGAGGTGACGGTGACCTATGCCTTTAAGAAGGTGCTAAAATATCTAATGCCCGAAAGCTTGGAGCCGAGTGGGCTCGTACAATTGATGAGCACGGATTACAAATTCGCTGTCAGTTTTGCCATCCTCATCATCGTTCTGTTGTTTAAACCTACAGGTCTGTTCAAGGGGCAATCAGTATGAATCAGACTGTCAAAAATATCGGACTATTCGCTGGCGTTGGATGCCTAATCCTGATCACCGGGTTTTTGCAAAGCTGGAACACGGCCCTGTTGATTGTAAACATGGGGCTCATATCCGCGATCATGGCCTTGGGGGTAAACCTGCAATGGGGGTTTGCCGGGCTGTTTAACATCGGCGTTATGGGATTCGTGGCGCTGGGTGGTTTGGCTTCAGTTCTGATTTCAATGCCGCCAACGCCACAAGCATGGTCTGACGGCGGCCTTCAAATCATTGTTGCACTCCTATTGGGGATCGCCACCGTTGGCGGCGCTATCCTGACGTACAAGCGTTTGCCACATGGGCGTAAACGCACCCTGTTGATGTTGACGATCTTAATCGCCGGTTACTTTATTTTCCGCGCGGTGTTTGACCCTGCCGTCAGCGCAATAGAGGCCATTAATCCAGCCGCCACAGGGTATATCGGTGGGCTGAATCTGCCTGTTCTGATATCCTGGCCGGTAGGTGGGGTATTGGCCGCAGGAGCTGCTTGGTTGATCGGTAAAACCGCATTGGGCCTTCGGTCTGACTATCTCGCGATTGCCACTCTTGGGATTGCAGAAATTGTGATCGCCATCATGAAAAATGAGGACTGGCTCGCGCGGGGCGTTAAAAACGTTATCGGCGTCCCCCGCCCCCTGCCCTATGAGATTGATCTCCAACAAGATCCCGGTTTTGTCGAAAGTGCGACGGCACTGGGTTTGGACCCAGTTGTTGCCTCGACGCTCTATGTTAAACTTGGCTATTCGATGTTGTTTACGATCGTATTAGTGGTGTTGCTGATCCTGTTACAGCTGTCACTTAAATCCCCATGGGGGCGCATGATGCGCGCTATACGGGACAATGAACATGCCGCTGAGGCAATGGGTAAAGACGTCACCAATCGGCATCTGCAAATCTTTATACTGGGGTCTGCCATCTGTGGCATAGCTGGTGCGATGATGACCACAATGGAGGGGCAATTGACCCCCGGAAGCTATCAACCTCTACGGTTTACGTTCTTAATTTGGGTCATGGTGATTGTAGGAGGCTCTGGTAATAATTTCGGCGCAGTTTTGGGAGGATTCTTGATTTGGTTCCTTTGGGTACAAGTTGAACCTGCCGGACTTTGGTTCATAAACCTCATCACATCCGGAATGTCCGAAGAGAGTGGCTTAAAAAACCATCTCTTGGCGAGTGCAGCCCATATGCGATTGCTTACAATGGGTGTCGTATTGCTGCTGGTGCTACGGTTCAGTCCCAGAGGGTTAATCCCGGAGAAATAGAAAATTCAACAAGAACACGAAGGGCTGCAATTCATTTTTGCGGCCCTTTTTGTTTGCCTTGTCGGACAGAGATGACTTTTGGACTGTCTCGTTCCGGGGTGGCCAACATACGACACTTTATGTCGCATTGTTGCCAACGCGTGGCATCGGACGCCGTAAGATTGATCCAAACCCAGAACGTTTCGAAAGGGCGGTGCCATGAAATCTCACGCGAAAGTTGTCGTTATCGGTGGTGGTGTAGTTGGATGCTCTGTCCTCTATCACCTGACAAAATTTGGATGGAAAGATGTGGTATTGCTGGAACGAAGCGAACTCACGTCGGGATCAACATGGCATGCCGCAGGTGGAATGCACACGATAAACGGCGATCCAAACGTTGCGAAATTACAGAAATACACCGTCGATCTTTACAAGGAAATCGAAGAGTATTCAGGACAAAACATCGGCCTACACATGACAGGTGGCGTGATGTTGGCCGCAACCCCGGAACGTTTTGATTGGCTGAAGTCCATTATGGCCAAGGGACGTTATCTTGGGTTGGATGCCGAGTTGATTACACCAAATGAGGCAGCAGAGTTGTTTCCTTTGATGGATCCGGATCAATTTGTCGGCGCGCTCTATGATGAAGTCGAAGGCCACTTAGATCCCTACGGAACCACCCACGCTTATGCAAAATCAGCTAAGAAAAACGGAGCTGAGATCTATACCCACACCAAAGTTGAAGACCTTGTTCAACGGCCAGATGGACAATGGCGGGTTTTGACCAACAAAGGAGAGATCATCGCAGAACATGTGGTTAACGCAGGCGGACTTTGGGCGCGCGAAGTGGGACGGATGGTCGGTCTGGAACTTCCTGTATTGGCCATGGAGCATATGTATCTCATGACTGATGATATGCCAGAGGTCGCAGAATTCAACGACACTTATGGGAAAGAGATGCTCCATGTCGTTGATTTTGATGGTGAGCTATACCTACGCCAAGAACGCAAAGGTATGCTCATGGGAACATATGAGAAAGATTGTAAACCCTGGTCCCCCAAATCAACGCCTTGGTCCTTTGGCCACGAATTACTTGAACCTGACTTAGACCGTATCGCACCCTCATTAGAGGTTGGGTTTAAACATTTCCCAGCATTTGAAAGCGCTGGGATTAAACAAATTATCAACGGGCCCTTTACTTTTGCACCAGATGGAAACCCACTTGTCGGTCCTATTCGAGGCATGCGCGGATTTTGGTCTGCTTGTGCGGTTATGGCTGGTTTCAGCCAAGGCGGCGGTGTGGGCCTCGCTCTGGCGAATTGGATGATCTTCGGGGATCCTGGTTTTGATGTTTTTGCGATGGATGTCGCTCGCTACGGAGATTTTGCGACACTTGCCTATACCAACGCCAAGGTTCAGGAAAACTACTCCCGGCGGTTCTCTATCAGGTTTCCAAATGAGGAACTCCCGGCCGGTCGTCCGCTTTTGACGACACCGATTTACGATCTACAAAAAGACGCCGGAGCCCAGTTTGGTGCCTCTCACGGTTTAGAAGTTCCCCTTTGGTATGCGCCAAAGGGCGTAGAGGATGCCTTTAGTTGGCGCAGATCAACTGACTTTAAGCATGTCGGAGCTGAGGCAAAGGCCGTGCGGGACAGTTTGGGAATGATTGAAATCTCAGGCTTTGCAAAATACACCATCAAAGGAGCTGGAGCGCAGGATTGGCTTGATGGTCTGCTTGCCAGTAAAATCCCGAAACCTGGCCGTATGACATTGGCTCCGATGCTCAAGGACGACGGATATGTCATTGGAGATTTTACATTGGCAAATTTGGGGAATGATGAATTTTTTGTCGCCGGATCAGGTATTGCCGAAGATTATCATATGCGTTGGTTCGATCAACATCTCCCCAACGACGGCTCTGTTGCAATCACGGCCCATGGACCCAGACTAGTTGGGTTGTCCATTGCCGGTCCGAATGCCCGTAAGGCTTTGCAAAAACTGACGGATACGGATTTGTCATCGCATGCCTTTAAGTTTATGGACATCGCCTACATGGATATCGGCATGGCAAAGGCTCTTGTGGGACGGGTGAGTTTTACCGGTGATCTAGGATATGAAATTTGGATGGAGCCACAATATCAACGCTACATTTTTGAAGCGTTACAAACTGCTGGGGCGGATTTTGATCTAAAACTATTTGGTCTACGTGCCCTGAATGCCTTGCGGTTGGAAAAGAATTTTGGCGGTTGGGCGCGCGAATATCGGCCCATTTATCATCCTTGGGAATGTGGATTGGGCCGTTTTGTTGCCTTGAATAAATCATGTGATTTCATAGGTAAAGCCGCCGCTGTTAAACTAAAAGAAGACGGCGGAAAAGTGCGGCTGCGTAGCTTTGTCCTTGAGGCCATAGATGGGGATGTCATTGGAGACGAACCCATTTATCACAATGGATCCGTTGTCGGTTGGGTTACTTCTGGCGGATACGCCCATACTTCAGGTGTTTCAGTAGCGATGGGTTATGTCCCCAAACAACTGGCAGATTTGGAGGACGGTTGGGAAATCGAAGTTCTGGGCAAAGTTTTAGAATCTCGATTGCAGCGGCATCCCCTATTTGATGCAAATGGCACTGCAATGCGCGCGTAACAACCTCATAAAACTCTTGCGTTTTTCTCGATGCGAGGGTTTCAAGGTCTTATGACTGATCTCACTCTCTTCATGCCGGCGGCCGGGCGATCCTCTCGAATGCGCGGTACTGATAAACTGATGACAGAAATCGACGGTGTCCCTCTGCTGCGTCGCCAAGTTTTGCGTGCTATAGATTCGGAAATACCTGTTGTCGTAACTGTACCAGATCTGGATCACCCAAGAGCTAAATCTCTGGCTGATCTAAAGGCAACGATACTCGCGGTGCCAGACTTTGCCGATGGAATGACGGCATCCTTCCGTCGGATTTATGAGGCATTTGGTGCAATCTCATTGATGGTCGCTCTTCCAGATATGCCTGATATCAGAACGTCAGATTTCCACCAACTTGCGGAATCCTACAATAAAGCACCTGAATGGATTCATCGGGCAACCGCCGAAGATGGAACCCCAGGCCACCCAACTGTATTTCCGGACTGGGCAACTCAGGCGTTTCATACCCTTAAGGGGGACACAGGCGCAAAACCAATACTACGCGCCCATCCAGATCGGATCAAATATCACGCACTAGATGGAAAACGTGCGCTAACGGATCTTGATACACCAGAAGCCTTTGCACATTGGACATGTCACCGTCCGGAAAATTGATAGTCTAACGCCCATCGATCAGGGTCCTTTTTGCTCCGCGCAATAAAGGCTGTACCACCCTCTCCCCATGTCCACTCTGCCTCAGGCATTGAATCCAGCTGTAACACATATTCAAAATCTGATTGTTGCTGTTCCCACCAAGGCGGGGATTGAAGGCAATTTGGCCATCCGCCAAGTTTTGTCCCCTGAACAGAGTCAAATTCAATCTCTTCGATCGGATCCTCACGGTTCTGATCCGTTATGCTTTGTCCAGAGATCGCCAATGTTGGGTGATCACCAAGCGCATATTTTCGCCAACGGGCCTCAGTCGCTATTATCGGGCTATCATGTTCAGGGGCGATAACATCTTCTAGGTCTGACATCCTCGGATAAGCCCGCAGATACCAACCACCAACTGGGGCATATTCATGGGAATTCACAACATTACCCGCCATTTCCATAAAATACTCAGAGACGAATATTGTAATCATCTCAATATCTTGCAAACCACTGGGTCGGAATGGAGCAGTCGTAAGATTTAGCTGTGCCAGAGGCCAAAGCGGTTTACCGTGAAATTCCGGCCAAATATCACCCCGTTTTTGTAGTTTTACATCCCCGATATACGAAGAATTTGGTGCGTTACTTGGTCGAAAATTTCCAACCTCCAACGAGGAGGCTGGTCTTGTAAACTGATCCAACTCATTATGAGTCTCAACTCGCATTCCGTCTAAGAAATTGCGCATGAAGTTTTTCATAGTTGCCTCCGCACGAATGTTATTTTTGTTTTTCACAAAAAAGCTTAGTGCGGAACGAAACCGAGGCCTATTTCATGGGGTCAAAATTAGGATATTTAAATATTAAAATACAATCTATGGCATTAAAGACACGAAAAGAGGCTCAGCGCTGGGGGCACTGATCCTCTTTTTGTTTCAGGATCCTAAAGCGGATCCCTTAATGTCACCAATCTTTAGATTAATGCGCAATCATGCGCGCTTCTTGTGCTTTAAGAGTTTTTCGGGCGGATTGATAAGCCACCATGCCCTCTTGCGTTTGAAGCTCTGGGAACAGACCATAAATCTCTTCGCGCTGTGCGTTCCCCATACCTTTGAGGCTTGAATCACCTGGCTGAAAGCTTTCGGTCCAAGAACCGTTGGACAACACAACTTCATGGTGATCGAACATAAAGTGAATGTACGCGGTGCCCGCACTCTCAACTTGTTTGATCGTGTCACCGTTAACCATGTGTTTTGCTGCGATCAAAACTTCGCGCTCATCAAAATAGAGAGCAGTCTTGTCATTGGACACCAAAATCCGGTGGTTCGGCGATAAATGCATATCACGTTCTGGCAGACCATTCCCCAAAGAACCCGCTTTTACTAAAATTGGCTGCAAGAAGGGGCTCGCGGCTAAGTCGTTCCAGCTTAATGGGCGTCCGCCAATCCAACGAATTTCTTGAATACCATTGTCGCGGGTGATGATTTTATCCCCCGCTTTCAATTGCTCAACGGGTCGTTCACCGCGTGGCGTCGCGATCATTGTACCAGGGGTAAAACACACTGTAACACTTTCCGATTTTTTCGAGTCCATAGTCCCACAACCTTTACCTTCGGAATTGCGGTACTGCACAACCGCCTCCCCGGAACCATCACATCTCACAACTGCACTTGTGGGAAGCTGGCTATTTGAAAGCTCAAAAGGCTTTTCAGCCTGACCAAACGCTTCGTTTTCATTCATTCCGACAAAATACTCAGGTGCTACAACAGTCGGTTCGCTGCGCACCTCGGGCTTTTTTTGGCTATATTCAATGTCCAAAACAGACACACCTTCAGCGAGCGAAATTTCCATGCGGCCGATTTCAGCTGTGTTGACATCAACGGTAACCGGACCGTTTGAATAAGGCGCTAAGACAGAGATACGTCCAAGGTCTTCACCCTGCTGATCAAACAAGCGAATTTCGTTTGCCTTGTCCTGAACACTCATGTTGGAAAGATATACTTTGTGAACCGTCGCAGGTCGCCCAAAAGAGAGGATCTGCACACCCTCCCAATCTTGCGGTGCTGCTTCTTGCGTTGCGGTCGCTTCTAAACTCAACAGTACATTCCTTCCAAATTACCCGTAACATTGGGCAAATCATTACTTATCGGTTAAGAGAAAGCATAAGCCCCCTCTCCTATTGTCGTTCTTGTTTGCGTCTGAATATTAAGAACGTGCTGGCAGGCATATTCTCATATTGGACGCGGATATCTGCCGTATTGCCTTTGATCCAAACAGTTCTGGAAATACCAATTGAAGCGGCCTTTTCTCAAAACGTCTGGGTCCATCAGGCGACGATGCCCCCATTTATTAAAATTAGTTTTATACTTTTTACGTTCTTGAGAGAAGGGAGAAAGTGACAATTTGAAGGCAAAAGAGGTCAATTTCCGTCACGCGGGCATTGAAAAATGGGGTTAATTTCGCCTTAACGGCATAAAATCACAAAGTAAGTGTTTCGAGGAAAGAAACAATAAAACTGCATTTTCCTTGTTTATATCGACCGAACAACCAGATATCAGCGTCATCGTTTCCATTCTCGTTGCATTAGATCAATAAATGCTACTTCTGAATTTTGAAACGCGCCCCATTTCGCCACATTTTGAACACTTTGTTGGATTGTGAACAAAGCGCCACCAATCCCGTAAAATTCGATGGATTGATTTCACGACGAGCCATTTATCCTTAAAATTGATTCGGAATCAGCGCTGTTCGGATAGCATTGGCCATCATTGTGAAAACAACGTTAATGATACCCGTGGCCCGACGGATAAAGATCAAATCAAATTGAATTGTCTCAAAAGATATGGTTCCGTCACTCAGTATTTCTAAGGAGAATGGAATTTGGCATTTTTACGCGTGCCCCATTAAGGATGAAACTGCGGGATTGTTAGTGAGGAAATTAAAATAACATCGTCTATTTGTCCCAACACCCTAAACGTGGTGCGATAAATACTATCGGATGATCAAAGACTGGGTTGAACACGGCTCATTTTCACTAAGTGGCTAAACTGCCAAATCGAACCAAATGAAAAGTGTGAGTGCGGTGTGGGAATACTCCCACAACCGCCAATCACCCATCCACATGAACGACCCGTAAGTCCTTGTGTTCATGTGGTACCCGAGGCCGGACTCGAACCGGCACGTCCGTTAGGACGGGGGATTTTGAATTCTGCCGACTTTATTGCGGTTCAGAGGCTTAGCCCAATCCACTCCCACGGACATAACAGAAACGAATGCGGAACGTGGGAGCGGCCAAATAGTCGCTCCTATTTGTGTATCCAGAACCCGACACAGAGATCCTGTGACGGGTTCGCTAGAATTTCAATACGGATATTGTTATCAAGGTTTGAAGGGCGGAAAGCGGACCTTCGCTGCCTATGCAAAGAACCTTCGCCTAATGCTACAAAGCAGACTACCGGACTCGAACGGTTAACTACTTCGTTCGCCTATATGCCGCTTCCGTTTGAATGACTTTGAGGTCAGGACAATGATCGTGCCCGATGGTATTCCTTATCTTATTTCGACAGATAGCCATCCGGTTATCTCGAGAAATTACTAGGAAGCATCCACTAACCTTTGACAACGCGAATATATGAAGGTCATCACATTCTTGCGGACAATCTCCGATAACTTGCTGAATACGATTGGCCAGCGCTTCTGCTGACGCGTCAACCGCAGCACTATCTACCTGTACCACCTGATTTCGGTCTTTCAAATTGTTCAGAAGTTCACGCAACTTAGTTTTTTTGTTGATTTCTGCGCTTCCCGTTGAACCGCCAAAAACGACTCTGACCCTGATATTTTTTTGAAGATCTCGAAAAAAGTATGCGGGGTAATTCTGGTGTGTTGGTTCAATGTCGACGCAGGTATCCAAAATGTAATCAGGCATCAAAGCAACTCAAATTTGTCCATACTTTCTTTAACAAAGAAACTTCTGAATGTTTCAGGTGGGTTCACGTACGTGCCTTCGCTACTTATCTCAATTTCGTGAGCTACGTTTCCACCATCCTCTGATTTGTCGAAATATATAACTTGAGATCGAACTGAGTCTGCGCTGGATTTCAGGCGCATTCTGTAGCGATCAATAATGAAGTCACTGTGTGTTTCAACCACGAGTGCACTGCCAGCCAACGCAGACTCATAGAAAACGTTACCCAAAGCCGCTTGAGCGCGCGGATGAAGATGCAGTTCAGGCTGCTGGATCAAAAACGACGTTCCGGCCGCGTAGACTGCGATATCTGAAATGATTGGTAGGATTTGCCCAACACCAAAGCCTAACTCGTCAACATAAAAGAACTTGTCAGACTTTCTAACCTGTAGAACAAACGGCTTGTCCTTAACTTTTGTATTGATTGTGTTTACAGTTATTTCATCGAACAGGCCACTTGCTTGCCCAAAGTCATTGACTGCCTCGGCGAGTTTAGGGTGCGAAGATAGAACCTCCCGCAGCATGTATGGTGTATGCTCACCGGTTCTGCTGAATTTCGTCTTTGATCCATGATGCAATCGACGGGTTTTTGACCGCATCGGGCCGTGTGATAAGCAACCCAGAGGTGGATAAATCACTGGGCGGACTTTGGTTCCTTTGCTTTCTCTTACAGCGGAGCCTAGTGCTTCAGTCCAAGTTAAGTTATCAGGGCCAATTCCCCACGTTACTTCATGATGGTTGCGAAAACGGTCAGCTGTTCTGCTATGAAGGTCCTCGAGGCGAGAGCCATTTTCAGCATGAGTTTTTTCAGTATCGTATTGAAATTCGTCGTTCCGGTATGAAATCCTGTTAGAACCACGCTTTAACCGTAAAGAAGCCCCGTCTTGGACCACCGTGACCTTCGTTACGATGAATTCATCCCTAACCGCCTTATAAGTAACAAGACGGCCGCGTATCCTTATGGCTTCATCTTCATTTGTGCGTTCCTTAATCAAAAAACCAATAGTTGTTTCTTTTGAACCGCTTAGGCGAGAACAAACGTCTGAAACCGACTCGATTCCATCGACAGCATCTAAAATATCTAGATACCACATATGAGCCCGTGAATCGATCAGTTCGATCAACTGTAAGAAACTAGATTTTCCGGTGCTATTTTCGCCAACAAGAAAGTTGCATGCCCTCAAATTATGCCACCCGTTTGGCAAGCCTTTGAAATCTTCAGAGTAGAGAGCATATTTTTCTAATCTTTGGTTAACCATCGTTTTCGAATTTCCCAACCTAAAGTAGTGCCGGTGCAACCGTACCCACTAAGCAGATTCGAATACAAGGAGATATCTGAGCGGTTAGGTAGGACGCATCCGGCGCAAGCCTTTGCCAACCCAAAAACTCTTTCCTGCAGCGAATGTCCGGTTCGACGTGCCGCAATGCAGCAACTGAGGCTAATGGCCAACGTCCGCTCTGGGCCGTCCCTTCCGGAGATCAACGGCCAACATGCTGGATATGCTGCGGGCGATCTAACGGCTGCTGCGAGCCCAACCTGACAGATGCTGCAAGCTGTACTTAGGTCGGCTTTGGATAATCTTAGTGTATCATGTTTACGGTCGTTTACTTGTTACACCTTACCCCGAACGGGGCAAAAACCTACCAAAACCTCACGAATTTTGGACGGGATTTCTGACTTGGTTAAGCTCTTGATGTTTTGCGGCTTGACGGACGTTGCCAAAATCGACCGTTTTAGACTACTAGTCCCAACCACTTGATTTTTTCTCCTATTTGCCGCATTTTTTAAAATTTCTGGGGAGAAATAATGCTACGGCTAGCAATTTTGATATTTTTCGGGTTAGGAGCTTCAGCCAACGGACAAGAAGCACTTCACCAAGTGGTGGAGCCTACCACATTTTGGAAAAACGGAAGAGAGATATCCGTGTATTTCTACAACGGGAATCCGGCTCTAGATGCAAAAGTAATGACCTACGCCAAAACGTGGTCAAGGTTCGCTAACATTAGTTTTAGGCGCTCTAGTAACAAAAATTCAGATATACGTGTTCAATTCAATGCAGGAGTAGAACATAGTTCAAAATTAGGGCGTTCAGCACTCGGCGTCACCGATCCCGATACTCCTACGATGAAACTTGGCGTGAATTTAAGTAGCTCTGAGAGTGATTTCCGCAGGGTTGTGCTACACGAGTTTGGACACGTACTAGGTTTAACTCATGAGCAATTTTATGACGGAGCTAATATCCCGTGGAATAGAACCGCCGTTATTGATTTTTATACAGGACCACCTAACAATTGGACGATATCAGAAATTGAGTGGAACATACTAAATCCTCAAGGTACAAATTTTGGTAGCTACGATCCTCTGTCTATCATGCACTATCCTGTCTCAAACTCATTAACAGAGGGCGATTTTGAGATTGGAAATAACACAAAACTATCCCAGAATGACCGCATAGCCATTGCCCAAATTTACCCAAAAATTGGAGTCTCCGCATCAAGGAAAACAGTCTTGGTCAATAGACCTTTCGACTATAAATCTTTTGGAGACTATAAAGTAGAGGGCTTTTCATCTGATGACAACATTAGGGCATGGAGCCTTAATGGCGGTTTTGCATCATATATGCACACAGATGGAAATGAAACTTTCCTTATTACTCGAACTTATGACGGCACTCGTTATGGTGATCCGCACCAAATAAAGTTTAGCTCACGTGACAATATCAGAGGGTGGAATTGGGACAGAGAAAATGGTGTTGCTTCATATTTTGGCTACCAACCTGAACAGAGCAATAAGACTATTCTTTATATTCGTAGTTTTGATGGAACTTCATTTGGCGAAGTCCAACAAGAGATTATCTTTTCAACTGGGGACAATATCAGAGGGTGGAGTTGGGATGGTAACACAGCCAACTATATAGCTGTACATCCAACCACTGGAGATACAACACTCTATATACGCCCTTTCACGGAAAATGGATTTACAGCAGAGTATTCCACAATACCATTTGGTTCTGCTGACATAGTTCGGGGATGGAATGTATCCGATGGGAACGCCAGTTACTTGGTCGCCCAATCCCCATAATTAATTAACATAATTTGGCTTACCAGATTCATAGCGTAGGCAAAAGCGGACGTTGACTGCAAGACCGGGAACGGCAGCTTGGTCCCGCGATGCGTGAATTCGCCAATCCTTTGATTTCGCGGTTAAGGCGAAAGTCCGCTCTGACGGGCCGCATCGCAGCATTGATTTGGGTGGGTCAATGGCCGGTTTGGGCCGTGTGTGATTTAGGGCCGTGGGCCATTCGGCAAATGCTGCGCCGCATCCGAGGTCGGCAACGAGCCCAACCCGGTCATTGCAAATTTTCGCTGCACGCGCTCGCAGCACGATTTTTCTATACCAACGTGATTTTCCAAGTCTGGACGCGACTAAGAAAACGGGCGTCGATGGAGGATGCAGCGTAGCCCAACCCCATGTATTTTTTCAAAAGAAGCTATCACTGGCTCAGTGCTATTATTGATGCAATAGTTAAGATAGTGATTGTAAGCTACAAGGTTACCATCCCAATGAAAAAGAACACTTTCTATAAACCCTACGAAAACCAAGTCGGCTTTGTCGAAACTCCAACGGTACGAAGGGTGATGCATCTTTTGGAGGACGGCATTCGGCGTGTCTTTATCACTGGCTCTGTTGGCTCTGGAAAAACTACCTTGCTGAGGTCTCTAGAAAGGCACTGGAAAAAGACGAAACGTATTTCAATTTTTATCCGACTCCGCGAAGTCCGAACTGAAGCTGATATAATAGAGAACTTTTCAAGAGAGCTTAGAAACAACTCTCAATTTCACTTTAACAATGCCATTGTCCAAAGTTCATCGCAGTCAGCCTATGCTGCAATTTTTGAACAAATTGATGAACAAAACGCTGATATACTCTTGCTTCTAGACGGCTTCGACGAGCTGCGAGAACAGAAAACCATAGACCGCTTCTTGAGATATGCGGCGGGCATAGGGTCCATTAGCATCGTTGCATCTGGTCGAAGTAAATCACTTGGCTCACGACAGCGAAGTTTCTTCGACGAAGAAATTCTTATGGAAGAATTTTCTCTAGACGAGCTATCAGGATTCATCGAGCGGCGCGCTCCAGAAGTAGATGTCAATTCGATGCTCTTGCAAAAGCTGAAAAGGTTTGGTGGAGGTTCGCCACTCGTTGCACGCATGCTGGTTGACTTGTTGTCCGAATCTGAAATTACTCAATTTTTAGACGAAATTACTGAAGATCCAAATCAGACATTAGCCCTGCTGTTAGACCGCCTAATGCCGCGGATAGAAGCACACGCTGATCCAGATGAAGCGAGAGGATTTCTGACTGTTCTAGCTTTCCTTGGATCTCTGGCTCAAACTGAAATCAACGAAAGACAGTATGCGCTGGCTCGACACCTCGTGAAGCTTGGTCTTGTCGTCGAAAATAAAGGCTTTTTTGAGTTTACCCATGTTCTATTTCGCGAGTACTTCCACTCCGCAAAACATTTAGTCCCAGAAAACTTTGCACTCGACACAATTGATCTCGGAGCTGAAGAGGCCGAGTTAGATGGCAGGCTTGAAGCAGAGTTCCGACCTTTGCCCGGCTGTCAGGCCCTGATTAAGGGGTCCAAGAACATTGTCATAGGAGATCGCGGCGCTGGGAAAAGTGCCTATTTTTCCCAATTACCCAAGCTGCAAGGCACTTCAACATCGGTCTCACAAATCCAGCATCCTGCGAACCTTTTGGATGAACTTCGAACGAATGGTTCGGAGCTTTCCTCATCAGATGAGTTCCGCGCCGGTTGGATCACCATAGTTGCTGTCACCCTTGCAAAGAAAATCTCCGTTTCCGCTCCTATGAAGGTTCAACGGGCAGCCAGCGAGATTACCAAGCTGTTCAACACAGCGGAACCTGACAAATCTTTAGTGGGTCGTCTTGTGGATCGAATACGCGGAACAAGTGTAAAGGTTAAAATTGGCCCGGTCACAATTGAACCTTCGCTGTCTCACGCCAATCGTGGGAAAACTGTCGATTTGTTTTGGTTCATTGAGGCCGCACTTAGAGCTTTGTCTAACGAAAATGATCGCTTTATTATCGCGATTGATAGGGTCGATGAAGTCCACAAATATGACCGGAACCTTCAGGAGAAGGCCGTTCAAGGCCTGTTCTTGGCAGAGACATCTCTTTCGACAATAGAGCAATTGAGCATAGTGATTTTCTTAAGGTCAGACTTATACGAAATATATGACATACAAGAGAAAAATAAGCTAGTTTCGCGCAGTCTGAAGCTCACTTGGAGACGTCGAGATCTGCTCGATTTTCTCTTTTCAAGACTGATAACGTCCAGTTCATTCCCGCAGTTGCGTTCGCTTTTGGAAGAATATCCAAACTTGAGAAACGACATCGCGTCAGCAATAGTTTTTCCGCGTAGGATAGAAGGTGAGGCACCAGAGGACTGGCTTTGGTCATCGTTGGCCAATGGCAATGACGATGTAAATCCGCGACAGATCATACTCCTCCTGTTTTTGGCGCAGAAGTATCAAATTGAGGCGGGTTTCAGCGGCAGTACAGTTCCAGTTTTCGGTGAAAGCGCCTTGTTTGCAGCAGCGATGGAACTTTCAGATCTAAGCTATAAGGAAATCAGAGATGATTTTCGTGTATCGAGGACTTTCCTAGCAAACTGCAGAGCCGGTAGGTTAAGTCAATTCACTCTAGACGAAGTGAAGGAACTCTTCGATGAAACTGAAGGGCCGAAGGGCAATCAAATACATCAGCTAGAGCGCCTGGGTTTTCTGGAACGAGTTCTGCTTCAATCGAGTGATGAAAGTTTGCATCAGATGTTCCGTGTGCCAAAGCTATACACTAGAAGTTGGTCGGCTGCGTCGAGACAGTGACCTCTTGAACCGATCTTAGAAGCTAAAACACTGGGGTGACTGAATTCTATCACGAGCCATCATGGAGATGGGCATATTGAAAGTTCGTCTTGTAACGCCATTTTCGTGTCAATCAGCTAGGCCGAGAAAGTTCCGTTTCGGAGTGGAGCCACAAACTCGTTTCGAACGGCTGCTCTGGTGAAACCCGCTACGCCGCAAAAAACTCGCTGCTGCAACTGCGAATAAATGCTGCGTCAGCAACATGCCCAAACATCAATGTCGGCAAAGTCCCACATTGCGGATATCAGTGCGCTTCGCAGAGAATTTCCGGTCGAGCCCATCTAAACCGATGCTGCGTGGTGCACCAAAGTCTGCTCAGGTGTGTAGGAGATTTGATAGTGAGCCGATTTACACAACAAGACTTGGCTCTTTCATTTTCAAGTTTCGTGCCTACCTAGGTTGATATGTCATAAAGCGCAAAAATGGCCAATGAGCATCCGAGAAAGAGGATTTGAAACCGAAAGAGAGAGACACAAGCGTCTGTTTAAGGACGTGACTGTTTTCTTCGGCGCGCTGAGCAGTGGTGCGGGCATTTATGTGCTTGGGGTACATATTCTTGATGGAAACTTTGGTGCAATCGGGCATGCTATCTGGTCGTTTTTGAGCAATTTTAGCAATTTGTGGTACAAGATAGCGTCGCCGCTCCTTGGATTGGAGTTTGGCCAGTCTGCGCGAAACGCGATAAGCCTATACTTAGTATTTGGGGCGACCGCAGCCCGAGCCTGGTACATTTTTTCATCGGAAAGACCAATCGAATACCGATTGAGACGAAACCGATTGTATTGGGGCATACCCGACGAATTCGTGTCCGAGACGGTTTGCGAGAGCGAGCTCAAATCACCACTTCTGGTAACGATCGTACTTCCGTTTGCCTGGCCGCTGTTGCTACCCGTTTTGTACCGACGCCATGACGGCCTCGGGAACGCTTATCATGAAGACATTCTCGACCCGCACGAGCCTGACGGTCTTGATGATGACAGGATCGTAGTAAAGCGAACGCGAGCATCATACAGACGGTTTTTATGGTACCAGATCGGAGCAACTATGACAGTAGGCCTCTTCATACTCAGTGCGGATGCTGTGTTCTGAAAAAGAGTTAAAGCCGCCGTTTGTGCGGCTGCGGCGAAAGTCGGGAAAGTCCGCGATGCGTGAATTCGCCAATCCTTTGATTTCGCGGTTGAGGCGAAAGTCCGCTCTTACAGGCCACATCGCAGCATTGATTTGGGTGGGTCAATGGCCGGTTTGGGCCGTGTGTGATTTAGGGCCGTGGGCCATTCGGCAAATGCTGCGCCGCATCCGAGGTCGGCAACGAGCCCAAAGTGCACGATGCTGCGACATGCGTGAATGGCTGCTTCTGAATGGCTATCTCACTCGATTATGCTGTGATTGATCTGGCAATCAGCTTGGCCGATGAGTTGCAGTCAATATTCTCGTCTAGCCTGATGGGTAAATAGTGAACATCGCGTTGCGGCTTTCATCGTATCCATCGAAAACCAATTCAAAACTTCTGCCACCTGAAGTGAAATCAAGAGTTCCGCCTGTGCCATACCAACAGTATTCGTTCCTGTTGAAGCGAAATATAATACCCAAATTCGCTCCGCAATTATTTCGGATATAAGTAATCCGATGGTTTGTTCCAGCTATATTGTAAGTTTGCTGATACGTCACCGTGAACTGCCGTTGTTCAATTACATTTCGGGTCAAAGGCTGTTTTGCAAGCAGCTCTATGGCATCTCTCGCAAGAAGACGAACACCCGTCTCAGAAACCGAGAGTTCACCTCTCTCTACCAGTTCCGGTAACACCTCAGAAAGCCAAGCTAAAGCCTGTCGCTCTTGAGCGTCACCAGTCAGCGCGGCTTCTGATTGTAGAATAACCTTTATTTCGCCAGTATTTATGAACCCAGTATTATTGCCGCCAACATTTACGCCATTATCCGACGCATCTTGAGTGGTCTGTCCCAACCCTGCGCCAGCTAATGCGAATGAAACTAAGACTGTCCACGCAAGCCGTCTAAGATAGATCATTGGTCAACTCCATTGACGTTGATAGAGCCGCTGTTGTCGCCGCCAACGTTGACAGCGTTATCAGATGCGGACTGGTCGATTTCGATTCTGTCGCGATTTTTTTCATCTGAACCAAAGAAGTTATTGTACCAAAGTGCTCCACCTGTAATTGCGACACCAACCGCCGTAAGAACGACTGCCCATCTGCTCCAAATTGCATCATTCTTGGCCTTAGTCATGGTCTATCCCTTAGAGTTCTATCAATTTGAAGCTCCCAAAACGCGGGAGGAATGTTTTCATACCAGCCTTAACCTAAATATAGTCGGGACATGATCATCATACAACACAACCGATGGCACCGTTAAAAAAACACTGAACGGTTGTTAGATCGCAAGCAGAACAAGAAGCCATTGGCGCAGACGCAGCGAAAGCTTCCTTCGTCCCGCATACTGTGAGTTCAAGCGATGTGAGATTTCGCGCTTACGGCGAAAGTCCTGTGTGGATGGCTCCTGCATAGCAAGACATATTTGATCAGATTTGTGCATTTGTCAGAAGCAGTCATGTGTCCGGCCTGTTTGCGCGGTTTTGACCGCTGGCCCTGATGGGTTCCGCAAACCAAGTCCCTTACAGCTTTGCGGGCTATGTTGCCCGGGACTTTCGACGGGGTGTCTTGGTTTTGGTGGCAGACTTATGCACCATCATCTCGCAGGTCTTGCTAACTCGTTGTTCTTTCTCCCTTAGGCCGTGTGCGGGTTGTAAGGTTCGTTGCGGGTCAGGGCAGCCCAAACAATCCGAGCCGTTTTGTTGGCCATGGCAACGGTGGCGACGCGGGCTGGTTTGCGTTCCAACAGTGACGTGAGCCATTTACTTGCGCGTTCCGGGTGCGACTTGGTTTGTCGGACAAGCGATGTCATGCCGACGACCAGCAATGATCGTAAATACTGATCCCCCATCTTCGTTATCCGTCCCAATTTCTCTTTTCCTCCGCTGGATTTGTTTGAGGGCGTTAGGCCCAACCATGCTGCAAACGCGCGACCATTTTCAAACTGATGCCCGTCACCAATGCTGGCTATGATTGCTGAGGCAGTCACAGCACCAACGCCTGGGATGGAGCGTAACAATCGCACCCGCGCGTCTTCCTTGGCGACCTGTTTCAAACGGTTCTCGTACCAGCGAATACGTGCATGTAGTGCCATAAGATGTTCGCACATATTGTGGATTACCTCGTTCGCGATATCCGGCAGATCCAAGACCTCACCTGCCATGATGTTCTCAGCAAAGTCGATGATGCGAGCGAGGCCTCTGGCGACATAGACACCGAACTCGGCAACCATGCCTCGCAATCCATTGATGAGCTGTGTTCTTTGGCGAACCAGCAAATCTCGCGCACGATGGAGTGATAACAAGGATTGTTGTTCCACGGTTTTAATCGCGACAAATCGCATCGTTGGGCGCGTGACTGCCTCGCATATCGCTTCGGCGTCAATGGCATCGGATTTACCGCGTTTGACATAAGGCTTCACATAAATCGGTGGGATCAGCCTGACTTCATGGCCAAGCTCTGTCAACTCGCGTCCCCAATGATGCGCGCTGCTACACGCCTCCATACCAATCAGGCAGGGTCCAATCTTGGAAAAGAAGGGCAACAACTGCGCCCGCCTCAAAGGTCGGTTGAAGGCGACTTCGTCATCTTTTGTGATCCCGTGAACTTGAAAAACGTTCTTGGCCAGATCAAGGCTGATTGTGGTAACTTGCATTGGGTGGCTCCTTCTATAAGCAGATATGGACATCTGCAGTATGGCGCATTGCGACGCCGATTGGAGCAGGAGCCATCCACCCCATCAGCTCTGACGGGCCGCATCGCAGCGTCGAGCCAATGCGTCCGATGTCGGCTTTGGGCCGTTCGCGCGGACGTAATGACTCCTACTTTTGTATTCCATTACAATAACCTGGCTTATCTCGCGCCCCTGATCCGACATTCTTAATCACAAGATCTCTAACCCTAAGATCCGCCAACACCACGCCCGGACAACACCTCAACTTTATCGCCGCAGTCCAACAGCTCTTGCCGATCACGCGCCCAAAGGGTTTCGACATCCCTATCGGTCAACCAGCGATCAGGTATTAAAACAGGTGCCGCGCATGGGTCAGCGCTTTCAACGTAGGCTGTTGAGCCGCCGCACCCGGTCAGTGTTAAGACAACGCTCAACGATAATAGGGTCCGCATGGGCCTGTTCCTCTAACTTTCTGGCAAGTTCATCACGTGTTCGGGCTACATCGATCCGCTCCGCATCCAGCTTTTGCGCCGCCTCAATTCGCGCAAGCGTTTCGGCATCATGCCCGGCCTCACAGGCGGCGTGGCCAATTCGATAGCCCTGCCATCCCGCGAAGGCTGTAACGACAACAAAAATCGTAATTAGACCGCTGTAGACATAAAGCCTCATAGCCCTTCAACGCAGAATTCATATTCATCGGATCGACGACGAACCAAGCCGCGCACGACGCGACCGCCCGCCCGGTTCCACCAGGTCAACGCTTTGCAGCCGCCTGCAATGTCGCCCGCATTCAGACGCCTCGTCGCAGTGGACCGGCCTGCCCCGCGCACTCCCACATTGTAAGCCAGCGATGTATATGCCGCATCCCGCGTTGTGGGCAGGCGTTTCGCCTTTGTGTCAGCGGTGAAGTGCTTGTGAAGGCCAGCGCGATAGATTGCGATTTCTTCAATCAGCAGATCCCGACATTCCGCGTCTGTTTTGTGCTGGCCTTCCTGTGCGGTTTTTGTGTGGCCGTAACAGATCGTCCAAAGGGGCGGGCTTGCTATCCGGTCAAAATAGGCATGGTTTTCCTTGCCTTCCCATTTACTGATCAGGTCAAAGGCCACGCTGTCGAAATCGTCGGCACCGGCAGGCACGGCGACAAAGATCACCGCAAGGGCGGAGAAAAGCCAACTCATTCGCTAAGGCCCTGATCCCACACGCGGCCAATCATGCCTACAACAGCAACACATGTGGCCAAAACCCAAATGACATAGGGACTGACCTCAATGCCCCCAACCGCATAAAGGACTTCGGGAACTATCAGCACGAGCAAGCTGAGATAATACCCCCACATTGAGAACGACCAGAGCGCAATGCGCCCCGCATTAGGTACAAGTTTCATCCTATTACTCCTCAACAATCCGCTCTAACCGGCGGTCAACTCTTTCGATTGCGACCAAAATTCCGTCGAGCTTTGCAGCCAACCGAGCCGCTCCGGTTTCAATTTGGTGGATGGACCGCTCTTGCTGCTCGTTCTTCGCAATGCTGGATAAAACATCCCTCTCAAGCACCTCGACCCGCCCGTCCAATTTGGCCGCAAACCACACCGCACCGACGGATTGCAGCAAGATTGTGGTGATAAGCGCCAAAGGTACGCGCTTATCAAACTGCCAATGTTCTTTGGTCATCACTTTCCCCATAAAAAAAGACCGCCGAAGCGATCAGAGTTGCATTTGATGTTTTACAAAAACGGTACAGACCGCGCTTGACCTTAACCTTCTGCCTCACAGCTCCCCAACCTCCTGAACGTTGATGGATTTGATACGGTTGCGATTCAAACTGGCAGGCCAGTAAGCCGCGCCGATGACTTCACTTAATAAATCCTCTGTGCTGTCGTCATCATATGTGACGCGGATATCATAGGTGCCGGACGGGCCATTGATTGCAGGCACATCAGCGGCGCGGCTGGCGGTTGCGCCTGTCGTCGGACCATAGGACGTTGCCGCTGATGCAAGCTCAAGCTGACACCCCGCAACGTCGATTTTATGCCCCGCCACATCTGGATGCCCGTTATCATCAAGCATCATGACCCGAATATAGGCATACCCATCACTGTCGGCTGTGATTTGGAAAGAGGCGCGATAAATGCCATCGCCGACGCTTTCGATTTCGGGCAGAGCGTCCACACCAACACCCTTGATGGCCACCAATGTGTCGGTATCGATATCCACGAATGACCCGACGCGCATTGTTCCAACCGAGTGAATCCTAAGACGTGTCCCAGCGCTGACCGTTTCTGGGTTGTGGCGGAAATATGCGCTGGCAATCACAACGTCGCCAACGGTGAAGGTGATGCCCGCATGTTGATCACCGATGTAGCTCTGCCCTGCGGATAGGTTTTCCAACGTAAAAAATGCAAGGCCCGCTTGAAGCCCTAGAGGCGTTGCGACCACGTTAACCGCAGGCCATGTGGCCGCTGTCATATCCTCGCTATTGCGCACAAAGTTATTGCCCGCGTCTTCTAGCAACAGCGCCCCCCCCTCAAACCGCGCCACATCAATGGCAGCGGTCTGCAGGGACGGTGTCGCGTCCCAATAGGTGGCGGTGCTGGCCCGCGTCAGGGTCACACCACTGGGCAGGCTGTCCGCTGTAAAATCATACAGGGCCACAGGCGCGTCAGGAATGTCGCGCAAGGCCGTGGTCACCGCAATCCGCCGCTCCATCACGTCGGTTAGATCTTTGGGCGGGAACAGCTTATCCTCTATAAAAATATGATCCCACTCCAAGGGCAACGCCTCGTCTTGGCCTTCACCCAAATCGCACTCCCAACAGAACCGTATATAAACCGATTGGCCAAGAAACTGCAGATCTCCGGTCACGCCGCTCAGCGATGAGCTGGCCACGTAGCTGTCAAAATTCGTTTCAGCGTCAGATTTAACCACACCCGCAAGAACAAGCACGTTGCCGCTCAATGCGTCCAAAGTCACAGCAGCGGTTGCCGCGTCCTCCTCGATGTTCACATATTGTAAGCTCATTACATCACCACCTGCAAAACACGCCCTAGGTGATCTGAGACAGACACCGAGCGACCTAAACTATCAAAAATGTTACTGGATGCGGTGCCGCTTAGCGTATAGCGCGCATCCCATTCCGCCTTTAGCGTGGCTGCATCCACAATCAGATCCAACTCGGCGGGGTCATAATCGGCAGGTTCTGACCAACCGTCCCCGTACCATCCGTCGGTAAAATCCAAACATCGATCCGCAAGAATTGCAAAAACCTCTGGGCCGCGCGTAAAGGTGGCCTCCCCGCCACCGGGCAAAGCGACCAACAGCTCTTGGTCCCACGGCTGTTTGCTGTTGTCCCCGATGACATCGACCAGCGTGCAAGCCGCCAACAGCGCCTCCGCATCCGCAAAAGCCCCCATAAAGCTGACCTTATGGCTGTCCAGCATCGCCAAGCCATGAATGTAATGGGTGCCTGCAGGGTCTAGAATGACGGTGTTTGCGTGATCCATCGCGTTGATGTCTGGAAACGGCTTGCCCCCCTCGTAGAGCACCACCTTATTCCAGCCCGCCCCGGCATAAATCCGGGCAATCTGATGACGCACCCCGACGACATTATACCCGCCAACGCCGGTGCGCACGACACCCCCGCCACGGCCCAAAATAAGGATATCCCAACTGCTGGTGCCACCTTGCAGGACGTTCCAACCATCGCCCCCCAAAAGCACGTTTGTCTGCGCGTCCGTGGCGCTCACCACGCAGGTGCCCGCGCCACCGGGAATTGTGGTCATTCGATTGACCGCCGGGCTGGGCGCATCATTGGCAAAGCTGTCCGACCCCTCATCCGCCGAGGCCGCGCGCTCAAAGTGCGTGAACTCAAAACTCCACGCATCAGAGGACGTTTCATCTTTCGCGCCATTTTGTGCGCCGGTAAAAACCTCGGGATTATTGGGATAGCTTTGCGCCCCAACACAGGCCGCGTATGACCCGCGATAGATCTTATTCACACCAGACGCGCCGTATTTAATCATCTGGCCTTTGGACGTGTTGCTGAACGGCCAATACCAAAGCCCCATGCCCGCGTAATAAACCACATCAGCGGCCAACACAGACATCATCTGTCCCGGCTCATCCACAGATACGGACATGAACGAGTTGTTTCGCACCCGCAATTCCGTACGCAAAACCGGGATCTCTGACAGGGTCCAATCTCGGATAGAGTTTTGGATATCGGCGTCCTCATCAAACCGAAACGCCTCAGTGGTCCAACCGGCGGGCACCACGTGCTGACTGCCCCGCAGCTCAATCCCTGCCCCCATATGGTCGCGCAGCACTTCATGGCCGCGCAGATTGCCGTATTGCGGCAGCTCGGTGTTAAACGTCAGTTTGTAATCAGCCGAATAACGATGCGAGGCGATCAACCATCTGGTTTTAGGATGACGCGCCTGCACCAGATCAAACACCGCAAGGCAGGCGTCTATATAATAGCCAGCCGCCTCAGGTTTTGTGGCCTCGGTGTTATCAACCAAAACGTCATAACCCGCTGGCTCGTTGGCCACCTCATAAGCCCAGATCGCATCTGCGACATCGGGGTAGTCGTCCAAAAAACCCATGAACAACTCCCAGCTTTTTAGCATCCGGCGCTTTAAACCGGCCTGCCACGCCTCCGCGCCCCGATCTTCAAAGTTGCCACGCTGGACCGAGCCGTCAAACAGGCAAACAATGAACGTCATGCCCCTGCTCGCCATCTCTTGCCAGACCTCGGCATCAACGGCGTGCATGGCCCCATCGGCGGTAAAGCTGTGCAGGTTCCAAATCGGGCGAATGTGGTCGATATAGGGCAAAACCTTTTGCTGCGTATCGACAAAATTCGCCGCTGTCAGCGCGGATTTTAGGCCAATGGGTTCCGGCCGTAAAAAGCCTTGTGAATCGGTGGTAATCCCGCCAACCACTTGCCTGAGCGTTGATATCTCAGCAGACATTCGACCTTCGCAATGGTGGTTGAGGCCCATCAAACCCGTGCGATCTACTGGCATAAACGTCATGAGAGGTTCCCCGCTTCAAAGGCCGTAATGCGGTTCTGATAAACGTCATGACTTACGCTGTTACTTGGCCGTTTAATGCCCACGAACACCGGCAACGTGCCGTCAGAATATTGAGGGTAATCGTTGGTGAGCTGCGTGCTGACAATTGTGCCGTTCACAATTGCGGTTAGGGTATCGGCAGAGACCTCAATCCGCGCGGATGTAATATCCTCTGTCAAACTACCGCTTTCAATTGAAGAGGAATTATTGCGCCGCAGATCCCAATTTGGGCCATCAATGCGCAAAGCAATTGAATTGCTGGTATTGCTGCCAACCCCCACAAAGCATTCTTGGCCAATGCCATCTTGCTCAACAATGATCGTCGCCCAGACCGAAGCCGTGTTGATGTCCGCAAAATCCGCCAGCGCCATCGAAACATCGTTGTTGGATGACGCATAAAATCCGGGCGAAAGACCCGCATCAACACCATCATCCCAGCGCAAGTGCGGCTCACTGTCATGATCAAGCCAGCCAGTGCGATCCCCAAGATGATCATCAGCACTGGCCTGATCAAACACCTCACGGTAAATCGTGCCGTGACTGGTGAATATCATAGCCGTCTCAGCCCCACGCCCAAGGTAGTTGTCAAAAGCAATGTCCAGCGTGTGCTGGCCAGTGGATACCGCAGGCATGGCCATCGTTTCCCCAACCGCGCTAATTCCGGCCTTTAACCATGAACCGCCATCAATGCGGTAACTCAGGTCCACCAGCGGCGGGAACAGTATCGGTACCGCCTCAAAGCTCAGGTCATTCTCATTGCCCAAATGGCCAATGATGCTCATTTTTTGCACCTGTTCAGCCGTTGGCGCTGTAGGTAAAACAGGGTCGGCAACGCCGTATCGCAAGTCACCCTCAAGCATTTTGGCTGTTGGATCTGACCATGTGTACCAATCGCAGGGCTGCGTTGTATCGGGCCTGTCAGGAATATTGCCATCTACTTGATAGACCGTCCGACGCGTGGTCTCGACAAGCGCTGCGCCGACGTCTTCTTGCGCCAATTCCAATGTGGTCAAATCGGCTGACACTTTATAGCGCAGCATCGTGCCATCGTCATAAACGACTTGACCGGCGCGCCGCAAATAGAGCGGGATTTCCACTTCCCAAGCATTAAGCGAGGTGACAACCCTTGACGCTCCTGCAACGTCGGTATGTTCGCCAATTGGGAACTCCCCCATGGGGACAATCGGGGCGGGCAGTTTGGTTGATTGGGCCATTAGTCGATCTCCAAAATCAGGGTGGTGTCGGTGTAGGGCAGCTCTAGGCGGTAGAAGATGTAATTTGCATCTACGCCATAGGCCGTTGTCAGCCCCTTGGTGTCGGACACAAAGGGATCCGCAACGTCGAAACCGTTCACCCGAACACGCACCGGCGCGGCAAATGAGGACGGCGCAACAAGGTAAACATATTGCGTGCCGATGGTGGAAATCTCATAGCTGCCTTGCAACTCAGATCCCAACCGCAGCCCCGTCAGGTCTTGTGCCTCTTGCGATGTCATATCGTCAGGATCTGCGGGGTTGGCCGC
>JBDWMA010000011.1:0-104755 GCA_039972875.1 Pseudoruegeria sp. | reverse complement strand
CGCCGCGAGCATTATGCTCGCGGCGTTTTTCGTCAAATAACACTCTAAATATTAGCTGGCGTTTGCCTTATTTTCTTGAGGATGCTTGCCCAGAATGATCATGCCAAGCAATTCATCATCCGTCACAGAGTCCACATCGACCGTTCCGACCAGTTTTCCGTTCTTCATAACAGAGGCCCGATCGCACAACTCCATGACGTCATGAATGTCGTGGCTGATCAAAAAGATCCCAATGCCCTCGGCTTTGAGCTGTTTAATCAACTCAGACACCATAGCTGTCTCCTGAGGACCCAACGCGGCGGTCGGCTCATCCATAATCAGAATGCGTGCATTGAAATAGACCGCGCGCGCGATGGCGACAGACTGACGCTGACCACCGGACAATGCCGAAACGGGCGATGAGAACTTTTCAAAGTTCGGGTTCAACCGCCCCATGATCTTGCGGGTTTCTGCCTCCATTGCGTCGTCATCGACCATGCCCAGCGGGGTCACCAACTCTCGTCCTAAAAACAGATTCGACGCAGAGTCGAGATTATCAGCTAGGGCCAATGTCTGGTAAATCGTCTCAATATTATAAGACCGCGCATCCCGAGGGTTGTTGATCTCGGCCTTTTCACCATTGATCCAAATCTCACCGCCATCTGATTGATAAGCGCCTGATAGAATTTTAATCAGCGTTGATTTCCCCGCTCCGTTGTGGCCCAGCAGACCGACAACTTCGCCGGGATACAAATCAACCGAAACATGATCCACGGCCTTAATACCGCCAAAAGAAATCTGAATGTCCTTAAGGTCGACCAAAGGTGTTTTCTTATCCATTGTCATATCTCCCCTATGCGCCGGTCTTGCGGCGGTAAACGATGTCGACCCAAACGGCAAAGACCAGAACCAGCCCCACAACGATAGACTGCAACGGTGCGTCAACGCCAACCGAAGCCATCCCAGATTGAAGCGACTGCATGATCAGAGCACCGATAACCGCGCCGTAGATTGTTCCAAATCCACCGGCCAAGGCTGTGCCACCAATCACCGCAGCCGCGATAACGCGCAGCTCATCCAAAGTTCCAAGACCCACGTCGACTGATCCCAATCGCGCAGAAGCGATGACCGCGGAAATTCCGGTCAGCGCTCCCATCAAGGCAAAAACTTTGACTGTCAGCAATCGCGTGTTGATGCCAGATAATTCAGCGGCTTCGGGGTTGCCGCCGGTGGCATAGATATAACGACCAAACCGTGTTCGTGTTGAAACGATGGTCATCGCAACGGTCACAAGCAAAAGGATGACCACCGGAATGGCAACACCATGATATAAGGTCAGTCCTTCGCTCATCTCTACACCGCGTGCCTCGGCAATCCGGGGTAATGCGCCTTTGGCAATCGGATAGGAGTTCATGATCCAGACGAAACCTAGAACCAATCCAGCGGCAAGTGCGATCAAAACAGTTTCGGCCCAAACTGGTTTCACGACAAAGCCATGATTGGCCTTTCGACGGCGGGACATCAAAATCAATGCCACAGCAACAAAGGACGCCAATAGACCAAACGCCCAGCTCAGCGTTTCGCCTAAGGTCCCATCGGCTCCGCCACCTAGTAACTTAAATGTCGGATCAAGGGGCGCAACGGTTTGGCCCTGCGTGACCCACCACATCGCACCGCGATAGACCAGCAAACCGCCCAAAGTCACGATAAACGCCGGTACAGTCAGATATCCAATGACCCAACCCTGCATCGCGCCTAACAAAGCACCCATGGAAATTGACGCGAAAACTGCGATAATCCAAATCGACCAATGTCCAAGACCAACAAGCTCAGGCAACCACTTCACCTGAAGTGCTGCGACCGTCATCCCAATAAACCCGAGCATCGAGCCCACGGACAAATCGATATGTCGTGTCACAATAACAAACACCATACCCGTCGCCATCACAGCCACCGAGGCCGTCTGTACGGACAGGTTGAACAGGTTACGCGGCGTCAAAAATCGCCCTCCAGTAACCAAATCAAACATAATCCAAAGCACGACCAGCGCTCCGATCATGCCTAGCAGCCGGGTGTCGATCCCAAGGCTGTTAAAAAACTTCTTTGTTGAACTTTGCATGGTGGTGTTTCTCCCCATTGGCGGCATTCAAGCAATACGTGACCTCTGCGAGTCCTCATCGGACGCCCAGCGCAACTGTATAGCAATTTCAGGATTTTGCAGAGTACCCCTCCGATCCTCTCGGAGGGGTAAGGGACTTATTTACAAGCCATTGCTTCTGAACCGGCACACAAGGAGTCTTTGGAGATCCAGCCAGCATCGATCACAACATCAAGGTTGTCGACAGTCACAGGGACGGGCTCCAGGAACATCGCCTGCAGGGTAGTCCCCGCTGGGCTTGTCCACTCGGCAGCCCCGTCAATTTTGGCCATACCATCAGCCCCAAGAGCAGCAGCGATTTCACCAGCTGCAAAACCCAGTGCGCGGGCGTCTTTCCAAACCGACACGGTTTGGGTGCCCGTTGCAACGCGGTTTAACGCGGCATGATCCCCGTCCTGACCAGAAACCGGCAGACCTTCGAGGCCCTGAGCCGTCAACGCAGCCACGACGCCCCCGGCAGTACCGTCGTTAGACGCAACAACCGCATCAACTTTGTTGTCTTGCGCGGTCAGGATTTGCTCCATGTTGCGCTGCGCATTTGCTGGAACCCAGCCATCGGTATATGCTTCGGCGACAATGGTAATGTCACCTGCATCAATTGCTGCCTGCAGAACCTCTTGCTGACCGCCACGTAAGAAGTCCGCATTTGGATCGGTGGGCGAACCTTTGATCATGACGTAGTTGCCTTTAGGCTGTGCAGCAAGAACAGCACGGGCCTGCATGCGACCAACCTCGACGTTGTCAAAGGTCAAATAAAAGGCACGGCTGTCTTCGATCAGACGGTCATAGGCAATCACAGGAATACCTTCATCAGATGCAGCCTGAACAGCTGGACCGATAGACGCAGAATCCTGTGCCAGAATGATCAAGGAGGTTGCACCCTGCGCAATCAAGCTTTCGACATCCGCCAATTGTTTTGCTGAAGAAGACTGCGCATCCGCAGAGATGTAAGTAGCACCCACTTTTTCCAAAGCTGCTTTGATCGCGGCTTCGTCTGTTTTCCAGCGTTCTTCTTGAAAGTTTGACCAGCTCACACCAACCACTGCGCCGTCGGCCAGTGCAGTTGTCGCCATAGATGCGGCAAATACGCCGGCAACGATACCCGTAAGTTTCTTCATTTTCATTCCTCCCAAAATTATCTGATCGCTAAGAAAAAAGGCGGACCCTGCCCCCGTAGCGTCACAGATAGCCTAGCATTCTTTTAATTTTGTGGTCAAATTAAATAAAGATCCACCTCAATAATATGATAAAATATTGATATAAATACATTTACCTAGGCCGCGCCACAATTTTGACGGGAGGTGGCTTGCGTATTTATTTTAATACGTGAAATATTAAAGGCAGGGAGGACAGTATTGTGGCACGAATCGAACGCGCCCTTTCAGCGGCGGATCAAAGAGAATCCGGCCGTCAAAAGGTCATCACAACGATACGAAAATCTGGTGAAATCGCTAGGATCGACATTGCAAAGATAACAGGCGTCAGTCCGGCGACCGTTACTTCAATCACGTCAGAACTGCTTCAAGCTGGTTTGATCGAAGAGGTCGCCCCGGTTTCCGATCGTACAGATAGCCGCCGAGGGCGACCACGGGTCGCCCTTAAAATTCGAGGCGAGGCCCATATCGTCGCCGGGATCAAAGTGTCTAACCTGTCCACAATCGTTGCACTGATTGATTTCGAAGGGACAACCGTCTTTGAATATACCAGCCCGATGCCCAGCTCCAAACTCTCCCCAGCCGAAATGGTCAATGTCATCGACAAAGCTTTCCGAGAAACAATCAGTAAGGCGCGGCTGCGGCTAGATCAAATTTCAGGTGTGGGCATAGGTGTTGCAGGTATCATCGATGCTCCTCGAGGGTTTGTATATTGGTCCCCGTCAATGACAGAACGAAACGTCGAACTAAGAGATCTGGTTTCCGCACGTCTTTCGATACCGGTTTTTATCGACAATGACGCGAATTTAGTTGCCAAAGCTGAGCAAATGTTTGGCCTTGGCAAAAACGTAAGCGATTTCATCGTTATAACGATTGAACATGGCGTCGGAATGGGGATCGTTCTTGACAATGAACTTTACCGAGGGACCAGAGGCAGGGGGGCGGAATTTGGCCACACCAAAGTTCATTTAGACGGCGCGCTTTGTCGGTGTGGGCAACGAGGGTGCCTTGAGGCCTATGTCGCAGATTATGCTCTGTTGCGTGAGGCCAGCATCACGGGAACTCTGCCATCAGGAGGCGAATCAGAGGCAACGGTAGATGACCTGTTTCAACGTGCAAAATCTGGCGACACAACGGCCCAATCGATTTTCCACAGAGCTGGTCGAATGTTTGCGCTTGGCCTGGCCAATATCGTCAACATATTCGACCCAGAGCTCATCATCCTCTCTGGTGAGCGCATGCAATATGATTACCTCTATGCCGACGAAGTCCTAGAAGCGATGAAAGCGTCCGTTACCCAGATAGACGCTCCATTGCCCGATGTTCGCATCCACAAATGGGGCGATTTAATGTGGGCCAAGGGGGCTGCCGCATTTGCAATGGATGGGGTGACCGAATTGTCGATCAAAAGGATTGCCGATGTCGCCTAGACGATTGGCTTTGCTATTTACAGTGTTGCCGGCCGTACTGTCTGCAAGCCCGACATTTGCACCCGATCAGGTACCCGCCCATGAATATACTGGCGGGTGGGAGCATTTCGTCGGCGGCGGAGTAGCAGTTTTTGACTGCAACGACGATTACTTTCCCGAGGCTTTCGTCGCCGGAGGATCAACTCCAGCCCTACTCCTACAGAACACAACAGGCAAGGCCGGTGATCCGATTTCCATGACCCCTTTGGACAGCACGTCGCTAACGCTCACAGGCGTTATCGGTGCCTACCCGCTAGATATTGACAGCGATGGCCTCATGGACCTCAGCATTCTCCGCTCCGGAGAGAACCTACTGATGCGTGGTCTCGGAGACTGTCGTTTTGAACCCCTCCCAGACTCACTTGGTTTTCACAGCACCGATGCTTGGACCACCGCGTTTACAGCCACTTGGGAACACGCAAACCGCCTCCCTACATTGGCGTTCGGAAACTACGTTGATCGCAACGACCCCAAAGGCCCATTTGAAACCTGTGACCGGAACCAACTGTTTCGCCCCCTGTCGGATCATTACGTCAATCCGGTTCCCCTAACGCCCGGATACTGCCCGCTGTCGATGTTGTTTTCAGACTGGTCCCGAACTGGCAGGCAAGATCTGCGTATCAGCAATGATCGGCACTACTATGTAAAAGAGGGCAGTGAACAACTCTGGGCTATGGAACAAGACCCCCGCCTCTTCTCAACTGAGGATGGCTGGCGAGAATACAAAATTTGGGGCATGGGCATCGCCTCAAGGGATCTCAACGGCAATGGCCAACAAGAGATCTACCTAACCTCTATGGGTGATCAAAAACTTCAATCCCGTGCACTCGGAGAATCCGGGCCACGTTATGATGATGTGACTTATGACTTGGGCACAACCGCCCACCGCCCATATCTAGGGGATGATGGGCGCCCTTCAACGGGGTGGCACGTGGCCTTTGGCGATGTGCAGAACGACGGACGGGATGATATTTTCGTATCAAAAGGCAACGTCGAACAAATGCCTTCTGCTGCAATGGCTGACCCCAATAACCTACTGCTTCAAAATCAGGATGGGCATTTCTCAGAATTCGGGGATGTGGCCGGAATCGCAACAAAAGACCGAAGCCGAGGCGCAGCCTTGGTGGACTTTAACCTCGACGGTAAACTGGATTTGATGGTTGTAAACCGCCGTGCACCCCTTGAGATGTATGAAAACACAACATCCACCACAGGGCACTGGGTTTTGCTGTCCATCACACAGCCCGCCCCAAACACCCGCGCCATAGGGGCATTCGTTGAGGTGCGAACCACTGAGAGAGTACATTTACGAGAACTAACCGTCGGTGGCGGCCATGCGGGCGGGGACGCAGCCCCCTTGCACATTGGCCTTGGAAAAGCGCTGTCTGCAGACCTGAGGGTCATCTGGCCAGATGGAAATGTAACCGACTGGACGCCGTTGCCCATGAACCAACACACATCGGTCCACGGGTCCTCAGCACATCCAACTCTAAAACGGTTAAATCCCTAGATCAGAGATCACCGCGGACCGCATCGATCATGCGCTGAACGTTGTCCGGATCGGCATCCGGCGTGATCCCGTGACCCAGATTAAAAATATGCGGGCCCTTGGAAAAAGCTTTCACAATGGCTTTGGCCTCATCCACCAAGGCCTGCCCACCAGTCACCATGTGGCTAGATGCCAGATTGCCCTGAACGCAGCCGTCCACTTGTACATTTGCTGCAGCCCATTCTGGTGTCACAGAATTGTCCAAAGCAACGCAATCCGCACCTGTCGCTTTGGCAAACCCAACATAACCCTGACCGGCTTCCCGTGGGAACGCTATGATTGGCGTATTAGGATGACGTTCTTTCAAAGCCTCAATAATTTGACGCGCCGGTTCCAGTGCATACCGATTAAAGTCGTCGCCTTTTAAGGACCCTGCCCAACTGTCAAAAAGCTTCACCACTTCGGCGCCGGCCTGAATCTGCATCGACAAATATTCAATTGTTGCCGCTGTAATCCGCGCCAGCAGCCCCTCAAAGGTGGCCCGATCCGCTTGCCTCAAGGCATGTGCTGGCCCTTGATCCGGTGTACCGCGCCCGGCGATCATATAGGTGGCAACCGTCCAGGGTGCACCGGCAAAGCCAATAAGTGTCGTCTCTTTCGGTAGCTCTTGCGAGAGGATCTTTACCGTTTCATAAATCGGGGACAGTGTTTCGTGAATGTCTTCTGTCGGCTTAAGCCCCTGCAGTTCTACTGGAGTGGTCAAGGTCGACAATCGTGGTCCCTCTCCAGTGACAAACCACAAATCGGCACCCAAGGCCTGTGGGATCAACAAGATATCCGCAAAAAGGATAGCCGCATCAAATCCATACCGGCGGATGGGTTGCAATGTCACTTCGGCGGCCAGCTCTGGATTGTAACACAGCGAGAGAAAATCCCCGGCCTGCGCGCGCGTCGCTTTATACTCGGGCAAATACCGCCCCGCTTGCCGCATCATCCAGATCGGTGGCACATCCTGAACCTCACCCCGCAAGGCTTTCAGTATAGTTTTGTCTGCGGTCATAGCGGCCCCCGATTGTTTGCTTTCCCCGACCAATCAAGCCAGCGGCATGATGTCAACCCAAGGGGCGTTGTCAGGCGCATTTGCCGCGATTAAACAGGGGGCATGACATTGACTATGCCCTCCCCCGACGCCCCGCTGAATATCGGCACCCGTGGCTCCCCGCTTGCGCTTGCGCAGGCCTATGAAACACGTGAACG
This sequence comes from Pseudoruegeria sp., assembly GCA_039972875.1. Taxonomy (GTDB): domain Bacteria; phylum Pseudomonadota; class Alphaproteobacteria; order Rhodobacterales; family Rhodobacteraceae; genus Pseudoruegeria. Next base: position 97,249 of record JBDWMA010000011.1, on the reverse strand, counting down.
CCTGATGGGTGCATTCGATCTTCCCAAAGCCGCCTTCAATATCGTTGTAATCAAAACAACCGGCGATGATCGCGCTTTGATAGACGCAGACCGTCCTCTCAAAGAGATCGGAAACAAAGGTCTCTTTACAAAAGAAATAGAAGAGGCGTTGCTGTCTGGATCTATCGACATCGCCGTCCATTCGATGAAAGACATGCCAACGGCTCAACCCGATGGCTTGTTGCTCGATACGTTCCTTCCTCGAGAGGATGTCCGCGACGCCTTTGTTTCTCCGCATTTCGACAGCATCGATTCATTACCTGCGGGAACCGTGGTCGGGACGTCATCCCTGCGCCGCAAAGCGCAACTTTTAAACAAATACCCAAATCTGACCGTAGTGGAATTTCGCGGCAACGTGCAAACTCGCCTGCAAAAGCTAACTGACGGCGTTGCTGCCTGCACTTTCCTAGCGATGGCTGGGCTAAACCGTTTGGGCAATTCCAATGTGGCCACAGCTGCGATAGATCCAACCGCCATGCTGCCAGCCGTCGCCCAGGGGGCTATCGGGATAGAACGCCGTCAGGATGACACACGCGCCGCGCATCTGTTGACCGCGCTTCATGATACAGAGACTGGTCATCGCCTGACCGCAGAGCGTGCGTTTCTCGCGCGGCTTGATGGCTCTTGTGAAACCCCCATCGCAGCTCTTGCCACACTCAAAGACGACACCCTAACTCTTCGCGGCGAAATCTTACGCCCAGACGGAAGTGAAAGCCTTTATGACACTGTGTCGGGGCCCATTGCGGAGGCTAAATCCCTTGGTGTCACCCTTGCTGATATACTGCGAAACCGGGCCCCTGATGGGTTTTTCGATTGGTAATTCACAGATTTTTTGTTTGGTGAAAACACCCGCGCTGCGGATTTAGAACTTCCTCTACGGCCCAAGACTTCATGGCTTGGGTCGGTCATCCCAATCGTCACTCAGTATTCGCTGACTATCCCCATCCGGGTCATCATACTGACGGGTCCGGATCGTCCAAAAAAAGGCGGCCAAGCCCAGCCCGCCTAAAAACAGGGAAATCGGGATCAAATAAATCAACATTTGCATAATCAGCGAACCCTTAACGCATTAAGAGAAACCGTAATCGACGACAAGGACATCGCCAAGGCCGCAGCCAAAGGCGTGGCAAGGCCTGCGATCGCAATTGGGATCGCAATGACATTGTACAGAGTTGCGATCCGGAAATTCTCTCGGATCCGTTTCGTTGCTTTCTGAGCGGTAACGGTAGCCTCTCCAATGACCGATAAATCATTGCCCAACAAAACCATGTCCGCCGCAACTCGCGCTGCATCGAGCGCCGTCGCTGGGGAGATCGACACATCAGCAGCGGCCAGTGCCGCCGTATCGTTTAACCCATCCCCAACCATCAACACATGCCCGGACTGCGCCAAATCAGCGACGTGTTTGGCTTTCTCCTCAGGCAGGACCCCGGCGCGCCAATCGGAAATACCCAATCGGTTTGCCAAATCGACAACCGGTGCTTCGGTATCCCCAGATAGCAAATGCACCTTCATACCTTGCGCAATAAGACTGGATACAGCCGCTTGTGCCCCGTCCCGCAATTGATCCGTAAACCGAAAGACCACGGGCAGTGATCCATCAAGCATCAGGTAACTTGCCGTCTCAGAAATGGCCTCGGCCCCGATCCAATCCGCGCGCCCTAGGCGTACGGATCTTCCATCGTAAGTTGCCTGCATACCACATCCGGGAAGCTCTTTGATATTTTCAAGCCCCGCAGGCGAGTACCCCTCAGACGCTGCTGCATCAGCAATGGCCTTGGCCAGAGGATGCGACGAAGACGTGGCCAAGCCCATCGCGATGGACATCATCTTTGGGTCGATCTCTGCGCTGTTGATCAGCTGGGGTTTTCCCTCTGTCAGTGTTCCGGTTTTATCAAACACAACCGTATCGACCACCGACAAACGTTCCAAAGCTGTGCCATTTTTAATGAGCATCCCTTTGCGAAATAACCGACCAGAGGCGGCGGTTGTAACTGCTGGGACCGCAAGCCCAAGCGCACAAGGGCAAGTAATGATCAATACCGCCGCCGCGATATTCAACGCAGTCCGCAGATCAAACGTATAAAAATACCACCCAATAAACGACAGCGCCGATAGAATATGCACACCGGGTGCGTAAAGTTTTGCGGCTTTATCGGCGAGTGACGTATATCGATTTCGACCACTTTCAGCGACAGCAACAAGATCCGCTAAACGATAGAGTGACGTGTCACGTCCAACAGCTGTTGCAGAAATTGTCAACGGTCCTGTCAGGTTGACTTCGCCGGCGCTGACGACAGTATCAAGGCCTGCGTAAACAGGCAGGGTCTCGCCCGTCAACAAAGATCGATCCAACTCGCTCATACCCGAGACAACCACACCATCCACGGGCATCCGCCCGCCTGGTTTTACCAAGATGGTGTCACCAATCGACAATTCATCGACGGCAATCAGCGTCTCTTTTCCATCCTGAACGCGCAAAGCACGCGGGACTTCCAGCGCCGTCAATTCCTCAGCAGCGGATCGGGCCACCGCACGCGTTCGGTAATCCAGATATCGACCTGCCAAGAGAAAAAACGTCAAGGTCAGCGCAGCGTCAAAATACGCATGTGCCCCGGAATGCGCTGTTTCATATAGCGAAGTCCCCAGAGCCAAAATAATCGCCAAAGCAATTGGCACATCCATATTCATGTGCCCTTTGGACACTACAGCCCATGCGGATCTGAAAAAAGGCTGTGCTGCAAATCCAACAGCCGGAATCGCAATCGCCGCAGAAATCCAGTGAAACAAATCGCGGGTTGCAGCCTCTGCCCCTGACCAAACAGCGACCGACAACAACATGACATTCATCGATGCAAACCCAGCGACGGCCAGACGCATCAACAAATCGCGTCCACCACGATCCGTTGCGGTGGTTCCAAGCGCCGAAGCGTCCAACTCATGGGCTTCATAACCTACATCGGTCAACGCTTTGGTTAGATCATCCGCGGTAACCTCTGACTCCGCCTCTATGCTGGCGCGTTTGAGCGTTAGATTCACCCGTGCATTCAGAACACCTGGATAGGCGTTCAACGTATGCTCCACCTTGGAAATACAGGCCGCGCAGTGGATTGTAGGTAGCGAAAGGATCAATGGCCCAGAAACGGGTTCTTGCGCAGCGTGATCAGCTATGGCTTCTGCCAAAGGTGCCGCGGCACAAGCCGGGCAGGCCTGCGTGGATGGCACCGCAAGACTCATGCCCCGGCCTTTACATGCAGCACAACACGTTGTTGAAATTCGGTTCCATCTTCAGCGACTGCAAACATGCGAAAATTCCAGTTTCCCGGTGCAAGGTCCACTGGGTAAACATAAACACCTTCTTCAAAAACGAATACTGGTGTCATGTCATCCTTGGTATGGGTCGCGCGTCCCAATGTCCCAATCAAGGTTTTTACCTTGGCAGGGGACCCATCCGATCCCAGAATTTTCAGAGTCATTTGCCCGTCACCGTAACGGGCCGAAACATCCCAACCCAATGCTGTCTGCGCTTCGCGTTGGGCATCAAATTTTTGACTGGCAATATAGCCATTTTTAACTTCAAGCCCCGGAAACGTCCGCACAGCCTGCGTCGCCATATAAATATTCACAGTAAAGATCACTGCAAAAGCGGCCGCGACAAAGAAAAAGACCTTTCGGCCCGTAAAGGGAGCAACAGCCATCATTTGACCTTTCCGTTAAACACGTTGTCCTTATGGGCACGCGCGTCTTCTACAGCATCCTCCACCCAAAGGCGGACATTGGTTCTATCTTGACTGGCCGCAACACTCCCCGGCGCCGCTGTGATATAAACCCGCTGCAAATAGGTGGAATCTGACGGCACATTTACAATCGTACCATCGACCCCTTCCAAAGAGATTTCCAGAGATTCCTCGGAAGTGATAAACATCTCGAACGCCCGCTCTTCACCATGCTTGTTTAGCAGGCGCACGTCATAGATATTTCGAACTGATCCATCCGACAACGTAACAAATGTTGGATTACGCACCGCAGCCACGGTCATTTCGATCTCTGGTCGTAGGAACAGGGCAACGGTAAGACCCACCCCCACAAGCGCCCATAGCGTGGTGTATAGAATGGTCCGAGGTCGCAGGACGTGTTGCCATGCTGGTTTTGGCGGAATACCGTCGATTTCCGCTGGCGCATCTGTCAGCGCAAGGTAGTCAATTAGACCGCGCGGCTTCCCAATGCGATCCATGACATCGTCACAGGCATCAATACAAAGCGCACAAGTTATACACTCCATCTGTTGCCCGTCGCGGATATCAATTCCGACGGGGCAGACGTTTACGCAAGCCATGCAGTCGATGCAATCTCCCATCGCCTCAGCGCCTGCGGCCTTACGATGTTTGCCACGAGGCTCACCGCGCCAGTCGCGATAGGCCACCGTGATCGTATCCTCGTCCATCATAGCCGCCTGAATACGGGGCCATGGGCACATATAAATACACACTTGTTCGCGTGCGAACCCACCAAACAAAACCGTTGTCAGGGTCAGAATCGCCATTGTCGTATAAGCAACCGGATGGGCGCTCATGGTCAGTAGATCGCGCAGTAAGTCCGGTGCGTCAGTGAAATAGAAGATCCACGCCCCGCCTGTTGCCAATCCTATCAGCGCCCAGACAATCCATTTGGTAATCCGCAGCCGCCATTTCTTGGCGTCCCATTTGGCCTTCCACAATCGGACACGAGCATTTCGGTCGCCCTCTATCCATCGCTCGGTCAAGATAAACAAATCTGTCCAGACCGTCTGGGGGCACGCATACCCACACCAAACCCGCCCCATCGCAGACGTAAACAAAAACAAACCCAACCCGGCCATGATCAGCAAGCCTGCTACGAAATAGAACTCGTGTGGCCAGATCTCGATCATAAAGAAAAAGAACCTTCGCCCGGCAATATCCACAAGAACCGCCTGATCCGGCAACTCCGGACCACGATCCCAGCGGATCCAAGGTGTCAGGTAGTAAATCCCCAAGGTAAACACCATGATATACCACTTGAGCGTGCGAAATTTACCTTTGACACGACGTGGAAATATGGGTTCACGCTTAGAATAAAGCGACGGAGGGGTTTCAGATTGGCTCACAGATGGAACTCCCGATGCAACTGATCACTATGGTCACCGAACACGACGTTTACGGTGCCAATTTTTGCGGCAGTTTGCGCCTGATTTTGTTGATTTAAACCGTGACCAAAGCCCACAGCGACATGGTGTTGCTGTGACAACTGGTCCGATCCTGTCGGGGCAGTCGCGGAGAGTTGCGCGTTTCTCACCTCTGTACCTTCCCGGTTGCTGCGCATTTAAAAAAATAAGGCACCGAACCCAAGGAAACGCGCAAACAGAATCGGGTTCGGTGCCAGAAGGTCATCCACGGCTCCTCCTCCGCAAACGACGCATCCTTGATATCAGAGGCGAATTATTCGCCGCCTCCGAGTTGATGAACATACAGAGTCACAGCCCGAATATCGCTGTCGCTCAGCCGCCCAGACCAAGGTGGCATAACACCATAGCGGCTATATTTAACCGTCTCGGTCAAAGTGTCACGATCACCACCATAGAGCCAAACCGCATCGGTCAGATTAGGCGCGCCCAATTCGCGGTCGCCTGTCCCCTCAGAAGTATGACACGAAGAACAATTGTCCTCAAAGACTACCGCACCAGCGCTGGCCAATGTCGCATCGTGCTCTTGCCCAGACAGGGAAAGGACATGCTCAACAACTTGACCAATTTCGTCGGATTCTAAAATCTCACCAAATTTAGGCATCTCGGAATACCGGGCATCATCGTCTTGCTCGTTGCGAATACCATGTTTGACAGTGGTATAAATCGCATCCGTATCACCGCCCCAAAGCCAAGCATCATCCAAAAGGTTTGGATACCCTTTGGCCCCAGCAGCACCGGACCCATGACACTGTGCACACCATGTTTTAAACACGGCAGATCCATTTGCGACCGCAAACCGGTTCAGCGCTTCATCCTCTGTGATTGCGAGGATATCAGTGTCCACAAGCGCCTGTTTCAAACCAGCATTGGCATTCTCAAAGGATGCAATGTCCTTAGCAACTTCGGCCCGTGTGGAATACCCCAACAGTCCGGGAGTCGCCTTACTGATCATGGGCCAAGCTGGATAGGCGATTGAATAGATGATCCCCCAAACAATACAGACGTAAAATGTCCAGAGCCACCAACGCGGCATCGGATTGTCGAATTCCTGAATGCCATCCCAGTTGTGGCCTGTGGTGGGGGGCTCTTTGTTTGCATCAGATTTTTTAGGTGTTTTGCTCATGGCCGCGCCTCCTTGGACTGCGCGTCTGCTGTGGTTGCAGCAGGCTTATCATCATGACGAAAGGGGATATTTGCCGTGTCTTTGTAGGTCCGCGTCGATCCGGGTCGAAACACCCAGATCACCGCACCAACAAAGAACGCGAACAAAAGCAGCAATGCCCATGAATCTGCAAATTGGCGAAAGATTGAGTAGGTATCCATCAATCCCTCCTATCGGCTTGCATCGGGTGTAAAGGTTGAAAAATCAACCAAAGTCCCGAGCATTTGCATATAGGCAATGAGTGCATCCATTTCACTGACACCCGGTTCACCATCAAAGTTGCGCACTTGCGCCCCCGGATAACGTTCCAGCATATCGTCATAGTCGCTGTCTGGATTTGCCTGATTGTTAAAATCAGCCTGCGCATTCGATACCATGGCATCCGTATAAGGCACGCCAAGCATTTTATGCGTCGCCAGATAATCGCCAATATATTTCCCATCCAACAGATTGCCGGTTAAGAAACCATATTTTGGCATCACGGATTCAGGCACGACGGATTGTGGATTGGTCAAATGATCGACATGCCATTCATCCGAGTAACGTCCACCAACCCGCGCCAGATCAGGCCCGGTCCGCTTGGACCCCCATTGGAACGGACGGTCATACATCGATTCTGCAGCCAGTGAATAGTGACCATAGCGTTCAACTTCGTCCCGCATAGGCCGGATCATCTGAGAGTGACAGACGTAGCAGCCTTCGCGTTGATACACCTCACGCCCCTGCAATTCGAGCGGTGAATAAGGGCGCATACCGTCTACTTCTTCGATGGTATTTTCGAGGTAGAACAGAGGCGCGATCTCTACGATGCCACCAATGGTGACCACCAGAAAGCTAAAGACCAGCAAAAGTGATGCGTTCTTTTCCAGAACCTTGTGTTTGTCGAGGATTCCCATTGTTCAGGCCCCCTTATTCAGCTGGCGCTGCAGCAAGTGGGGCCACTTTTGGCTCCCCCTTGGTGACAGTCATCCATAGGTTATAGGCCATAATCAACGAGCCGGACAGGAACATTACCCCACCTAGGCCACGGACCACATACATTGGGAACTTCGCGGCAACGGTGTCTGCAAAAGACCAGACAAGGAACCCCTGTGCGTCAACTTCACGCCACATCAGACCTTCCATGATACCGGTGACCCACATGGACGCCGCATACAGAACGATACCGATCGTCGCGAGCCAGAAGTGCCAGTTTACGAGTGTCAGACTGTACAAGCGTTCTTTGTTCCAAAGTTTCGGGAACAGATAGTACAGCGCACCAAAGGTGATCATACCATTCCAACCCAAAGCACCAGAGTGCACGTGCCCAATAGTCCAGTCTGTATAGTGGCTCAGAGAGTTCACCGCTTTGATCGACATCATCGGGCCTTCAAAGGTCGACATGCCGTAGAAGCCGATGGACACAACCATCATCCGAATAATCGGGTCAGTACGGATTTTATCCCAAGCACCAGACAGTGTCATTAAACCATTGATCATACCACCCCAGCTTGGCATCCACAGGATGATCGAAAAGACCATACCCAAGGTCGACGCCCAATCCGGAAGCGCTGTGTAATGCAGGTGGTGTGGACCCGCCCAGATATACAGAAAGATCAAAGCCCAGAAGTGAATGATTGACAGCTTGTAGGAATAAACCGGACGTTCAGCTTGCTTAGGAACAAAGTAGTACATCATCCCAAGGAAGCCCGCCGTCAGAAAGAAGCCCACGGCGTTATGTCCATACCACCACTGCGTCATGGCATCCTGAACACCTGCAAACACTTGCACGGAGTCAGATCCAAAGATGGAGACTGGAATAACCAGATTATTCACGACATGCAGCATCGCAACGGTGACGATAAAGGCCAAAAAGAACCAGTTGGCAACATAGATATGCGGCTCTTTACGTTTAAAGATCGTTCCAAGGAACACGGCCAAATAGGCGACCCAAACAACGGTCAACCACAGATCCACGTACCATTCAGGCTCAGCGTATTCTTTGGACTGCGTTCCACCCAGCAAGTAGCCAGTGGCAGCAAGAACAATAAATAACTGGTAACCCCAGAACACAAACCACGCCAGATTACCGCCCCACAGCCGCGCTGCGGATGTGCGTTGCACAATGTAAAATGACGTACAAATGAGCGCGTTGCCACCGAATGCAAAAATCACGGCCGATGTGTGCAAGGGACGCAACCGACCAAAGTTCGCATATCCTTCGGCCCATTCAAAGTTGAGCACCGGAAACGCGAGCTGAAAGGCGATAAAAGTGCCCGCCAGAAACCCGACAACACCCCAAAATACGGTCGCAACCGCACCGTATCGGATGACATCATCCATATACTCAGTTTCGATCACCTCTTTGCGGAGAGGTGTTTCATCAGTCCGGCGCAGCGTCCACAGAAACAGTCCACCGGTGACTAACATTAGCAAGATAGCATGTACCTGATACGCCATATCGCGCGCATAATTGGCAGCAATCATAAAAAATAGCGTCATCAGGCCAAGCCCGATTAATTTTAAGTAATTCGACATTCAAGCGTCCCTCTTCTTGCCGTTGCCGACTCGGTATTTCAATCCACATTGGGTCGGTTTGGCCCGTGCTTCATGCCGAGTGAGTGGCGCAATTTCTTTGATCCATGTCAATTCATTGCGTTACATATTCTGTTCAATATCAAAGGCGACTCATTTTTCTTGCACCACCTTAGCACCAAAAACCAAAAAAGGGAGAGAGCCCGTGACCTATAAGTCATTGCTTACAATTAGTTGCGATCCTGAAACGTCGAAACCGGCGCTTTCCACTGCTAAGACTTTGGCGGAACTAGAAACGGCACATTTGGATGTTATTTGCTTAGGAATTGACCACACCCAACCCGTGTATTTTTACGGACAGGGAAATGCGCTGATAAATCAGGATATGATCACCTTCGCCCGCGAAGAAGCACAAAGGTTGGAAACTAGCGTAAAACAGGATTTGGCAAACGAAGTTTTTGACTGGGGATGCGACTCCGCGGCAACAAATATCGATGGAATTGCCCGAGTCGTTTCGCTTCGGGCCAAATTTGCTGATCTCGTTGTTCTACCCGCCCCTTATGGGGAAGGACGCACCCACGCCCATGAGATTATTCTTGAGGCTGCCTTATTCGAGGGCAGCGCACCAATCCTCGTCATCCCCGAAAATATTGATCCTGTTTTACCTGCCCGTCGAATCGCAGTCGCATGGAATGGAAGCGCCGAAGCGATGTCCGCGATCCGGGCGGCCCTACCAATGTTGAAACAGGCTGAACACGTATCAATCCTGATCATTGATCCCCCACAACATGGGCCAAACCGCTCTGACCCCGGAGGGGCTTTGTCTCAAATGTTGGCGCGACACGGCGTACGAGCTGATATCGCAGTCTTGGCAAAAACACTCCCGTCGGTTTCTGGCGTCATTGCCAGACACATCCAAGATATGGATGCAGACCTTTTGGTAATGGGGGCCTACGGGCATTCTCGTTTCCGAGAAGCATTGCTGGGCGGTGCGACCCGCGACATGCTCGAAGCCGCCAAAATACCGGTATTCATGGCCCGTTAGTCGAGCATACCACCGTCAGAATCATCTCCGGTTTCCAAAAGCAATTGTTCAAAATCAGGGATGATCACCTGACGTTTGCCTTGCAACACAATGACACCGGTCTTTTTCAAGGCAGACATCTGTCGGCTAACAGTTTCCAAGGTAAGACCAAGATAGTCCGCCATTGCCTCTCGGGTGAGGGGCAGATCAATGATGATCGACCCGGCGTATGCCGGGACAGTCGATTGCGAGCTGCGACGCGCAAAGATTACCAACAGGCTGGCGATTTTCTCTTTGGCCGTTTTGCGCCCCAACAAAACCATCCACTCGCGTGCGGCATCGAGTTCGTCGAGGGTCATCTCTAACAAGCGTTGGCTCACTGATGGTGTCGTGGCCATCAATTTCTCAAATGGTGCTTTGCGAAAGCAGCACATCAGAACATCAGTTGTCGCGGTTACATCATACCGTGTTTGTTTGCGCCCCGGGCGTCCAACAAAATCAGACGGCAACAACAATCCCACCATTTGCCGGCGCCCGTCCTCCATCGTTTGCGCCAAAGATGCCACCCCTGTCACGACTGAACCCACAAAATCCACGCAATCTCCGGCCCAGACGATAGACTGCCCTGCATCAAACTTGCGATAATATTTGATCTGATCCAACTCCTCCAACTCAGAAGCATCACAACGAGAACACACTGCCCGTTGGCGAATGGGGCACGTTCCACACTGAATATGTACCGTCGAAGTGAAATCTGGTGCTGTCATTTTTTACGAATACCAATTGATCTTGATCAAGGTCGAGGATGAGTCTCTTGCCATAAACTACGCACATGACACAGCAGACACAACTCGCACGACTGGGGCTATTTGACGCCAAAGTCCCGCGTTACACCAGTTATCCGACCGCGCCACATTTCAACAATGCCGTGACAACCGGCATGTATACGAATTGGATCAAGGCGATTCCCAAAGGCAGTGGGATATCGCTCTATATTCATGTGCCGTTTTGTCGGCGGCTTTGCTGGTTTTGTGCATGCCGCACCCAAGGCACCACCAGCCAATCCCCCGTGCGGTCCTATTTGGAAACGTTGAAAACAGAGCTAGCGCTGCTATCGCGTGTTTTACCTGAGGGCGTTCATCTAAGCCGCCTACATTGGGGGGGTGGCACACCGACCTTATTGTCACCCGCAATGATGAAAGATCTGGCTGGAGCGATCTTTAGCACAGTTCCTCTTGGTGAAAATGCCGAGTTCTCCGTCGAAATCGATCCCAATGAAATAGACGAGGCACGTTTAGACGCCCTGTCAGAGATCGGGATGAACCGGGCCAGTATTGGCGTGCAGGATTTTGATCCCGAGATCCAAAAAATCATCGGTCGCGAACAAAGTTTTGAGCTGACCAAACAGGCAGTTGATGGCCTCCGTGCTCGAGGCATCCAAAGCCTTAATGCTGATATTTTGTACGGGTTGCCGAACCAAACAGACGTCAAAATCGCGGATAGTGTACAAAAACTTTTGTCCTTATCACCAGACCGGGTCGCGCTGTACGGCTATGCGCATGTGCCATGGATGGCCAAGCGGCAAACCATGATCCCAACGGAAAGCCTCCCCCATCCAATGGAACGGCTGGCGTTATTTGAAACAGCCCGTAAATTGTTTGCTTGGGATGATTACCAAGAAATTGGCATCGATCATTTTGCGGTCAAAGGCGATGGCCTTGAACTGGCTCAACGCACCGGGAGACTTCGCCGAAATTTCCAAGGCTACACCGACGATCGCGCCTCAACCCTGATTGGTTTGGGCGCTTCTGCGATTTCTAGGTTCCCTCAAGGCTACGCACAAAATGCAAGTGCAACATCCAAATACACAGCCTCCGTCCAGTCGGGTGAGTTTTCAACCGCGCGCGGCCACAGCTTTAATGGTGAGGACCTTATCCGTGGCCGTCTGATCGAAGCTTTGATGTGCGATTTTCGGATTTCCCGTCAAGAAATCATTGAAAAATACGATATTGAACCGGCCACCCTGGAGGATTGGCTACAATCTGCCGAAACCGAGTTTAGGGGGGTTGTTCAACTCACCGATGAGGCGTTTGAAATTCTGCCTGATGGCAAACCGCTAACACGAGTGATCGCACGGGCCTTTGACGCCTATGACTTGTCCAAAGCCGGTCATAGCAGCGCTGTTTAAGGCCTCAACTCAGCCGGATCCAAGTCGGGTACTGTATTGCCAGCTTTGGTTATCTGCCCAATGGCATCCGCGACGTTTCCATTGATCGGTGCAATTGTGCCGGAAGCTTTGGCAAGTCGTAAGATCTCTCCTTGCAGGGACTCTATCTCGGTGTGGCGCCCAGCGGCGACATCGTAAGACATTGATGTTCGCGCCTCTGGATCAATGGTCAGCATTTTGGATGCAAGCCGCTGAAATAATGGCGTGGGCAGCCTCAGGAGATGTGGGATTAACCCCGTCGGCACGGGTGTAGGTGCACAAGCCCGCGTGTTGGACGCCTTAAGAACAGACAATGCTTCTGACATCTGGTCAGCCATGATCCACCGCCAATTCCGATCCAACAACATGTTCTGCAATGTCATCCCCGACAACGCGTTCAATGCATTCGTTAGGTTGAGCACCAACTTTCCCCATTGCACCGCGACGATGTCGTAACTCTCTGTAACCCTAAGGGCTTCAGACGTCAGGTGTTCTGCCAAATATCCCTTGCCCGCTTGGATAACAATGTCGCCCGACGTGGCCCGATGATACCCTGCAACACCTTTGGGGACGACATTAAACGGCACCATCCCCGCGCGAACGTCACGCCCGGGCAATCCGGTTCGTAATATGTTTGCGTTCTCCAACCCGTTTTGAAAGGATAAAATCGGTGCTGTAATTGGTGCATAGGCGGCAATATCACGAGCAACCGTCTGTGTTGCGAGTGTTTTCACAGCGACAATGACCAGATCCGCGTCTCGCAGACAGGCAGGATCCTTAGAGAGCGACAAAAACACAGACGGCACTGTCAGCGCCATGCCCGTAAAATCGCTAACGGACAACCCTTCAGTCCGGATTGGATCAAGCACATAATCACGCCCCAAAAGCGCAATTGAATGGCCTGCCTGTTGCAGCAAAGCACCGGTAAAACAGCCAATGCTGCCCGCGCCTACGATCACAATGTTCATTGATAAATCCTCTCGCGAATTTAATTTATTCGCGAGAGAGCAAGGTACAAGCTGGACCCTACGTCAGATTACTTTCCAAGACACCAACGCATCACGGCCTTTTGAGCGTGCAAACGATTTTCCGCTTCATCAAAGATAACTGACTGAGGGCCATCCATAACCGCGTTGGTGACTTCTTCTTCGCGGTGCGCTGGCAAACAGTGCATAAACAAAGCGTCTGGCTTCGCCAGGGCCATCAGGGCTTCATTTACTTGATAAGGACGCAAAAGATTGTGACGTCTTTCCCGCGCAGATTGCGCATCATGCATCGACACCCAAGTGTCAGCAACAATCAGATCGGCATCTTTTACGGCCACTTCGGCATTTCGTTCAATTGACACCGAAACCCCTTTTTCCCGCGCTTCGTCGATAAAGACTTGTTCGGGGTCAAGTGTTTCAGGCCCGGTGAATACAATATCAAACCCAAATTGACCCGCTGCATGCACGAACGAAGCACAGACATTATTTCCATCCCCGGTCCACACCACTTTCTTGCCTTTGATGGGTCCGCGATGCTCTTCATAGGTCAGGATATCCGCCATGATCTGGCAAGGATGAGTGCGATTGGTTAGTCCGTTGATGACAGGCACAGAGGCGTATTCAGCCAGCTCTTGCAACGTGGTTTCCTCAAATGTCCGGATCATGATCATATCGACATAGCGACTCAATACACGCGCCGTATCGGCAATCGATTCACCATGGCCAAGCTGCATATCGCTACCCGATAGCACCATAGACTGCCCGCCCAACTGGCGCACGCCGACGTCAAATGACACGCGCGTCCGCGTCGAAGGTTTTTCAAAAATCAAGGCCACCATCTGACCGGCCAGCGGCTGGTCTTGATCGGGTTGCGCGCGGGGCAATCCTTTGCGGGCATTCTTCATGGTTTTCGCCTGCGCAATCATATGCGTCAGATCATCAGGTGAAGTCGTATTAATATCTAAAAAATGGGTCATATCGTAATCCTCAGGCCGTGGCCCGTTGTCTTTATTCTTCAGTTTTCGCCGCCTGTATGGATTGGGCAATATTGCCCAAACGCGCCACAGCAGTTGAAATTTCATCGTCGGTTATCGTCAGGGCAGGCAGCAGGCGTACCACGTTGTCAGCTGCCGGAATAACCAGCACATTTTGATTATAGCCCATATTCACAACGTCCATATTCTGCGCCGTGCATTTAATCCCCATCATCAGGCCCGATCCTCGAACCGATTCATAAACGTCAGGGTATTCAGCGACCAACCCCTCGAGTTTCTGACGCAACAAACCTGCTTTACGGTTCACCTCGTCCAGAAATGCAGGATCAGATACAATATCCACTACTTTGGATCCAACTGCGCACCCCAATGGATTACCGCCATACGTCGACCCATGGGTTCCGGCAGTCATGCCACTTGCTGCGTTTTCAGTTGCCAAGACAGCCCCCAATGGAAACCCGCCACCGATCCCCTTTGCAACCATCATGATATCAGGATCAACGCCGGCCCATTCATGCGCAAAGAGTTTCCCTGTCCGACCGATGCCACATTGAACTTCATCCAAGATCAACAAAACTCCCGTTTCATCACACAAATCGCGCAAGCCCTTAAGACACGCATCTGGCAATGGGCGAATGCCGCCCTCCCCCTGAACCGGTTCAACCAAAATGGCCGCAACCGTGTCATCCAATGCCTCGGCAACGGCGTCATGATCACCAAATGGCAAATGAATAAACCCACCTAAAAGTGGACCAAACCCACCCACCATTTTTTCTGTCCCAGCGGCGGCAATGCCCGCTGAGGACCGACCATGAAAACAACCATCAAAAGTGATTATATTCACCCGCTCGGGCTGACCTTTTTCAAACCAATATTTCCGTGCCATTTTGACAGCCAACTCACAGGCTTCAGTACCGGAGTTTGTAAAAAACGCCGTATCGGCAAAACTGATATCCACCAGTTTATCCGCCAAGTTTTGCTGGGCAGGAATCTGATATAGGTTCGACACATGCCACAGATTTTGCGCCTGCTCTGACAGGGTCTCGACCAACGCTGGATGTGCATGACCAAGCGCGTTTACCGCAATCCCAGCGCCCAAATCCAGAAAACGTCGTCCATCCGCCTCATACAGCCAGCTGCCTTCGCCTTTAACAAAGGAAAGCGGTGCACGTGAATATGTTGGTAAAACAGACGGGATCATGGTGTCTACCCTTATTAGAAAGCCCCAGACGAAAGGTGTTTCGTGCCCGATGGGCGGAGCTAAGTCAATGAATTGTGAGAGTGTTTGCGCCGGATATGGCGCAGATCAAGCAGGAACGGACGTCAGACGTAAAAACGTCGGCGTCGGAACATTGTGATATGTGTACGTTTGATCATTCGGCTGACCTAGCCGAGTTTTAGCAACTTGCATAGCCTTGATCGCACTTTTCGCAGTGATTTCCAGATATCGAGGCAAATCAAGCGAGGACTAGGGCTTCATCCTGTATCCGGTACGTAGCCAAGACCAGCACACTGCCAATACCGCAGATGTCACAACAAAACACAGGAAAATTCCAAACACAGGCGATGCGTCGCTTGACCCGATAAAGCCATAACGCGCGCCATCGATCAGATAGAAAACAGGATTAAACCGGGTGATCAATTGAACCGCCCACGGCAGGCTTTCGATGGAATAAAATGTGCCAGACAAAAACGATAACGGGGTGATGATAAAATTGGTAATGGCCGCCATTTGGTCAAACTTATTGGCAAAAATCGCAGCAATAATGCCGAGGCCACCCAAAAACGCACTGCCCAGGACGACGAATATCAACACCACCAATGGATGCGCGGGCAACAATCCAACGGTCAACCATATCAAAAACGTAATGGTACAAGCCACCATAACACCCCGTACGATCGATCCGGCCAGATATCCCATTAACGTTTCCAGAGCCGACAGCGGCGGCATCAGAGTATCAACGATATTGCCCTGAACTTTGGATATCATGATTGAAGAAGACGTATTCGCAAAAGCATTCTGAATGACGGTCATCATCAAAATCCCCGGTGCGAGAAACGCGACAAAGGGAACGCCATGCACCGCCCCACGTCCCGGACCAATGGCCAGACTAAAGATTGCCAAAAACAAGGCCGCCGTCACCATCGGAGCCAACAAAGTCTGTGTCCATACACCCACAAATCGACGGATCTCTCGCGATGCAAGTGTGTATAGGCCAAGCCAATTTACCCGCCCAAACCGGCGCGTCCCCATATCCTGAGTGTGCATTTCAGCCATCATCCGAATCCCTTGTTGTCGCAGGTGCTTGTATCCTGCGCAGCGGTGATTAAAATAGGGGGTCAGCAGAATTCTCTCTGGCTTGGCCAATGAAACCGGGATCCGCCCGGGAAAAGGCAAGCCTCCCGAAAAGGAAATCAGATGTCCTGGACCGATGAACGCGTCGAAGTTCTAAAAAAGATGTGGAACGAAGGCCAATCCGCCAGCCAGATCGCCAAAGAGCTGGGCGGCGTGACCCGAAATGCCGTTATTGGTAAGGTTCACCGCCTTGGCTTGTCTAACCGCACCGGTGGCGGAGGCTCCAAAGCAGCGTCCAAAGAAAAGCCCGCAGCAGCGGCGAAACCCGCACCAAAGCCAAAGCCAACCCCCAAACCGGCCGCCCCGCGTGCCGAAAAACCAGCCACCACAGCAGCCCCGGCCGCAACGGAAAAAGCAATCGTACCGATTCGCAAAGCCATCATTCCCGCCGGCCAGCCTTTGCCGCCGCAACCGTCTGCAAATGAAATCAGCCCCGAAGCACTGGCCTCCGTGCGCGAAGTTGAGAAAAAAGCAAAACGCCTGGGCCTGATGGATTTGACAGAACGGACCTGCAAATGGCCCATCGGAGACCCGGCGTCCTCTGATTTCTGGTTCTGTGGACTCTCCGTCCAAACCGGAAAACCCTATTGCGAAGCCCACGTCGGCGTGGCGTTCCAGCCTATGTCTTCACGGCGTGATCGTCGCCGGTAAAACGGATCGATAGAATGATCTAGAAGCGCTCCTATTGGGGCGCTTTTTTCGTTTGTTGCGATGTAAAAGACCAGACACTCCCTAATTAGGCTTTGCAGTTTGATCCAATGATGATTGCAAAATTGTTACCTAGGTGATCCAACACGCCAGCAGCGTAATTCCTAAGTCGTAAAGTCTTAAGGGCTGAAACCCAGTCAGGCAAAGTTGATAGCTAATATCAATAATTCGCGTTTCTCATACGACGCGATTGTGGCGTTAATTCCCCGGCAATCAGATCTAGAGGAACACCAATGCAAATCACTCAACCAGACACATTTAAAAAGATCGTTATTGCAGGCCTTGCGGGCGAAATCGTGTTTGAAGCCTACTCTTGGTTATTGTCCCCCATCCTGTTTGGGCCAATTCTTGAACCAGCAAAATTGGTAACAGCAATTGTCGCCAAAATCAGTGGGGTAATGCTTCCTTATGGAATAGCGTTTTTGATCCATTTTCTGATCGGAACAATCGTCTTTTCCTCGTTCGTATTTTTGATGAACGCAATTCTACGCAAAGGATATGTACTGGCGGGATTGGTGACCGGGTTGCTTTTGTGGTTCGTGGCTCAAGGTATGTTAGCACCCTTTATCGGACGTCCCTTCATGATGAGCTTTGGGGCTTATACACAATCATCTTTCGTGGCTCACACCGGTATGATGATCGTAATTGGGTTTATACTGTCAAAACTATTGACGGATAAATCCGCCACGGCTTGACCCAAGAGGTGAAGCCCTACAGGGCGCGGTCATTGTTTTTCTGCGGAGAAAAGGTACCTGAATAATCCAACACCTTCTGAAACGAATCCGATAACAAAATTCACTTGGTTTAAAATGCCATTCTCAGTTTTTTCGACAATGCGGAAACCAAAGCCGTTTTTGGACGGCCTTGGGTCTGTCGAAACTTATAAATTGCATCTTTTGTGCAGTTCTTTTGGTCCTCTTATTGCGAAATTCATCCTTGCGACACGTTACATGATAACATAACAGGATAGCTAGGCGACAACGGCCGTAAGAACTGATCACTTGAGCGAAAACCTATGTCCCGAAATCATGGAAATACGAGCCTAAAAACAAAGCGCCGCAGCGAAGATCCAATGCGGGAATTTGACCGCCTTCCACCTGAATTACGCATTTGGATGTCGACTGCAATTTTACCTTGGCGGGCCAAATCCGTGCAACGGGTTTTTGGTAAGGCGCTGGTGCGTACCGGCAGCCGGGCGCTTGCTATCCAAGAATTGGACCGGATTCAAAGTCAGCGCATTGCACAGGATGCGGCGGCTGTCTGGGGGCCAAATCACCCTTATCTAAAGACGGATGTTCGGCAGGCTTGCTAAAGGGACGACCCTTAACCGCAACACCCGCTTGTGCATGTGGGTTTTACAGCTTGTTGCAGGTCTTCTTCAACCAATGGTAGCTCACCAGTAAGAACGCCAGCAGGGACTTGCATCGCCGCAGAGAACCGTTCAACAGTCAGCGGAGAGACCTCTTGCGCTTTTTTTGTGCTTTCCAGTCGCATGATCTGCCGTTCGGTCAGTCCAACAAGCTTTGCCAGTTTTGGCCTGCCGATTTTACGAGCTTTTCGCAGAGTTTTAAAAATCGTTGGGTCAATTGCAATGGTCATAAATCATACCTTATCTATCGCCCTTCTTTGGCATGCAGATCGTCAATTGTGCAAGCCTAACACCGATTAAAATCAAGTTTCAGCGTTGATAAGCCATCCCCTTGCCGTGGGGCTCCAGTTAAAATAGACGTACAGCCTTGCAGCCAACCGTCAGATGTGAGCCCCAAATGAGCACCAACCCGCCGAACCTGCGTCCCGACATTGCGCCACAGGCCCGCATAAACGAGCCGAACCGTGATGGTCAGCCCAAAATTGGCATGGTCAGTCTTGGCTGTCCCAAGGCACTGGTAGACAGTGAACGCATCCTGACCCGTTTGCGCGCGGAAGGGTATGCAATCTCTCCGGATTATGGCGGGGCGGATGCGGTGATCGTTAACACGTGTGGGTTTCTGGATTCGGCCAAAGCCGAAAGCCTTGATGCCATCGGCGAGGCGCTCAAGGAAAATGGTAAAGTGATCGTCACAGGGTGTCTTGGCGCCGAAGAGGATTACATCCGGGGCACCCATCCTTCTGTGATGGCGGTGACTGGTCCGCATCAATACGAACAAGTGTTGGATGCCGTCCACGGGGTTGTTCCTCCTTCTCCGGATCCCTTTGTTGATTTGCTGCCTGCGACTGGCGTCTCTTTGACTCCGCGTCATTACAGCTATCTAAAAATATCCGAGGGCTGCAATCACAAGTGTAAATTCTGCATCATCCCGGACATGCGCGGAAAGCTTGCCAGCCGTCCGGCCCACGCCGTGCTGCGAGAGGCCGAAAAACTGGTCGATGCAGGCGTCAATGAGTTGTTGGTGATCTCGCAGGATACTTCTGCTTATGGACTGGATCGTAAATACGACGTGAACTCCTGGAAAGAGGGCGAAGTTCGCAGTCATATCCTTGATCTATCACGAGAGTTGGGGAACCTCGGGGCGTGGGTACGGCTGCATTATGTCTACCCCTACCCTCATGTGCGCGACTTAATCCCTTTGATGGCTGAAACTGCAGCACGGGGCACTGGTATTTTGCCATATCTCGACATTCCATTCCAACACGCCCACCCAGATGTGCTACGCCGTATGGCACGCCCGGCGGCGGGTTCTAAAACGCTAGACGAAATTGCTGCGTGGCGAGACGTCTGCCCAGATATCACTCTGCGCTCTACGTTTATCGTTGGGTACCCCGGCGAAACCGAAAGCGAATTCCAAACTTTGCTGGATTGGATGGACGAAGCGCAATTGGACCGGGTCGGTTGTTTCAAATACGAAAACGTTGATGGCGCTCGGTCAAATACACTGCCCGATCACGTTGATGAGGCGATCAAACAAGATCGTTGGGAACGCTTCATGGAAAAGGCGCAGGCAATTTCAGAGGCGAAATTGGCAGCAAAAGTCGGCAAGACATTGGATGTCATCATTGATGAAATCGATGAGGATGCAGCGACCTGCCGCACAATGGCGGATGCCCCGGAAATTGACGGAAATTTGTTCATAGATGAGAATTTCGAAAGCCTAAATGTAGGCGACATAGTTCGTGTCGAGGTCGACGAGGCCGGTGAATATGATCTCTGGGGAAAACTGGTGTAAACACTTGCCCTTGGACCCGATTGGAATGTGCGCAATCATTTGATCCAACATTCAAAAAAGGCCGCCCATTGGGCGGCCTTTTCAGTAAATAAGAGGATTGACCTCTCTTATGGCTGTTCTTCTTCGTCGCCACCCTCGGGCAAGTTAAAGAAGCTATCGGCATCAGAGAAATCACCTTCGGTTTTCTCTTCATCCTCGTCGCGAGGGTCATCGCCCAGCGTAAAGGTTTCAAGGCCCTCAATCGCAGATGGGATACGGGGTTCTGGCTCCATGCCCAAGGATTGTTCCGTCGACACCAATTTGCGGCGTTCATCATCGCTCATTACGGTGCCATCAGCTGCCCGTTTCGAGGCGGCTTTTTGAACCGCAAGGTCCAACTCTGACTGCTTACATAGGCCCAATGCGACAGGATCGATGGGCTGAATGTTAGCGATATTCCAGTGTGTGCGTTCCCGCAGAGCCTGAATGGTTGGCTTGGTGGTGCCCACAAGTTTGGAGATCTGACCATCAGACAACTCTGGGTGAAATTTAACCAGCCACAAGATGGACGCTGGCCGATCCTGACGTTTAGACAACGGCGTATAACGCGGACCACGGCGTTTTTCTTCACCTACGGCAGCAGCATTAAATTTCAGCTTTAGCTTGTGGCGCGGGTTCTTTTCCGCCATCTCGATTTCTTCGGCCGTCAGCTGATTGTTGGAGATCGGGTCAAACCCTTTAACCCCGGTCGCAACATCACCATCAGCAATGCCCTGAACTTCGAGTTCATGCAATTCACAGAAATCCGCAACCTGCTTGAAGGTCAGCGTTGTATTGTCCACCAGCCAGACGGCGGTTGCCTTTGCCATAATCGGTTTGGCCATCTTCCACTCTCCTTATCAACAGACAACGCGAAGCCCTTCGCCCGGTTTAGGGGGCGGTCCCTGCGATCAGGAACGGTTCTCGTTGTCGGGGAACTTTGGGGCTATATACTGTGCAAAACATAAAGAGGGAAGAGTAAATGCGATTGGGGATTTTGGCAGTGCTGGCCGTTTGCTTTGGCGGCGTGTTGCACGCCGATGAAGAAAAGGCCGGAACGTTTGACTATTATGTCCTCGCGCTGAGTTGGTCCCCGAACTGGTGCAAGCTCGAAGGAGAGGATCGCAACTCTGAACAATGCGACGATGGGCGGGCATTGGGTTGGGTCCTACATGGCCTTTGGCCTCAGTATGAACGCGGATGGCCAACCTATTGCAGCACTCCCCATCGCGAAGCCAGCAGAAGTGAAACCAATGCAATGGCTGACATCATGGGAACCTCTGGATCCGCATGGCATCAATGGAAAAAACACGGCCGCTGTTCGGGACTGTCAGCCGCGTTATATTTCAAAATCGCGCGACAAGCCTATGACGCTGTTAACCGCCCAGAAGTATTGAGGAAACTAGAGAGAACAGCCCGCATTCCAGCATTGGTCATTGAGGAAGCATTCCTACAATCTAACCCTGCCCTTTCGGCAAATATGGTTACAATGACCTGCAGGAATGATTACATTCAAGAAGCCCGCATCTGCCTAGATAAAACACTGTCGCCGCGTCCCTGCGGGCTTGATGTCCGCAGGGACTGCACGGCCAAAGCCTTGTTTGAACCGGTGCAGTGAGAAAGGGCCCCTCCCCCGTACATCGGCGTCTCTAAACCAAACTGAATGGAGGTCCGCTTAGGCGACCTTTAGTGCGATTTTTCCAATGTGACCGGAGCTTTCCATACGGCGATGGGCCTCGGCCGCGTCTGCCAGATCAAACGTGCGATCCATAACAGGTGCAACGCGACCTGCTGCCAAAAGAGGCCAGATTTTGGTTCGAAGCTCATCGGCGATTCTGGCCTTGGAGAGGTCGCTTTGTGGACGCAGGGTAGACCCCGTTATTGTGAGTCGCCGTGCCATAATCTGTGCGAAATTGATGTCCGCTTTTGGTCCCTGCAAAAATGCAATATGAACCATGCGACCCTCCATCGCGAGCGCTTTGATATTGCGAGCAATGTAATCTCCGCCGACCATATCTAGGATCAAATCAGCGCCACCTTCGTCGCGAAGGGTTTTTACAAAATCAACTTCTCGGTAGTTCAAAGCAATTTCGGCACCTAGATCTTTGCAGACCCGACATTTTTCATCCGAACCAGCCGTCGTAAACACGCGTGCGCCAAATACATTGGCCAGTTGAATTGCCGTTGTACCAATGCCCGAAGACCCACCGTGCACAAGGAATTTTTCCCCGGCCTGAAGCCCCCCGCGCATGAACACGTTCGAATAAACGGTGAAATAAGTTTCCGGCAGGCAAGCGGCCTGTTTCAAATCCAACCCTTTGGGTACGGGAAGTGCATGAGCCGCCGGGCAGGCAACATATTCAGCATACCCCCCACCAGGTAATAAAGCGCAAACCTGATCACCGACAGACACCCCTGAAACACCGGCCCCTAGTGCGACGATCTCCCCCGCGCCCTCAAGACCCGGTAAATCACTGGCCGTCGGCGGCGGAGCGTACATTCCTGCCCGCTGCAGAGCATCGGGGCGGTTCACTCCGGCATAAGCCAACCGAATCAGGATTTCACCGGCCTTGGGCGAAGGAACGGGACGTTCCCCCATTTGCAGCACATCAGGGCCACCAGTTTCTGTGATTTCAACGGCTCGCATTGTCTTTGGAATGATCATTTTTGTCCTGTTTCTTGTGGGTCCCAACGGCCGGGGACATCTGTTCTAGGGGCGGTATTTGGCGCTTTGACAACAGAAAATGCGCGTTCAAGTCCCTGGGTCAGCGGTTTTAGCAATGGATTTTCACGCGCCTTAGCCTTGGCAATTTCTATTTGCATAACATTGTCGATACGCCGATCAAGGAACGACCGTGTGGCACCAGAATCCAAACTCTCATCCCCCAACCAAAACAGAACTGTCGATGCATAAACGCCCGACAAGGTTGCCCGTTTTGAATACCAGTTGATGTCCTCAGACGTATCACCCAAGGCAGTCCAAATATGGTCAGCGGTCTCCCAAATCAATTTCGCCCCTTCTGGGGCAAGATGCGGCAGCGCAAAAAGAGTTGTACCACGACGCACGGCCTCTTTGTCCTCAATCGACTGCAAACGCAGCCAAACTGCGTGCGCCACTTTATCGCGAAAACGCATATCGGATAGCTCCGCACTTTCTAATGCGCCAACCATCGCGAGATCCCCGGCGCGATGAAACGCTATCGCAAGGTCAAGCCCGCCACGTGGACACGCAGCATGAGCCAAATCCGAATCAATCTCAGTGTCTGCAACGGCCGCAGCAAACGAGTCATCCCCCCATCCATCAAAAACAACATGAGGCAGAATTGCTTCAAGAAGCGTTGATATCGTTTCCGAATACGGGCTGTAACTGGGTTTCATAACGGCTCCTTGGTGCAGCATGCTCAGACTGTAGACAAGTTCAGAGCGGTTTGCTATACGGCGAACTCCTGCAATTTCATGCAACTCAAACTTAGAAAGGTGGTGAAAACCACATGCAGGTTAGCGTTCGCGACAACAACGTCGATCAGGCCCTTCGGGCTCTGAAAAAGAAGCTACAGCGTGAGGGTGTTTTTCGCGAAATGAAGCTTCGGCAACATTTTGAAAAGCCCTCCGAGAAGAAAGCGCGCGAGAAGGCCGAAGCAATTCGCCGTGCTCGTAAGCTGGCTCGTAAAAAAGCACAACGCGAGGGTATGCTCTAAGCACACCTTAGCGATTTGGGTCTAACCCATACGACGACCCCCGCCATGTGCGGGGGTTTGTTGTTTTTTGGGGTTATTTTGTTAATTAAGGCGCTGTGACAAATGATTTTGCCACTCCCCCCGCATTCTGCCCCCCCGCATTCTGGAAGGTCGCGCCAAACAATCCTTGGATCATTGACGCTTTGCATCACTCCACTGTGGTGACAGTACACCCGTCGCCAACAACCATTTCATAGCATAATGTAGTTTGTAGGGGCATTGACTGAATCTAAAACACCTTCGACACCCCTTATGATAGGGGTCGATTTCAGATCTGAAAACGAGGCGCTTTAGGCTGCCAAACCCGTCTTGCCAATATCTAGGAATTTCTGGCGACGCTCTTTAACCAATACCTCACCGGATTTTTCAGAGAGTGTTTCTAACTGCAGTGCGATGGCTTTACCAACGCGGTCCATCGTTGCTTTGGCATCACGATGGGCACCGCCCACCGGCTCCCCAATAATGTGATCACAAACACCTATTTTCTGCAAATCCTGAGCCGTCAAACGCAGAGCTTCCGCAGCCTCACGCATTTTTGCTGAGTCCTTCCAGAGAATCGACGCGCACCCTTCGGGGCTGATGACTGAATAGACCGAATGTTCCAACATCATCACAGAATTGCCTGCTGCAATCCCAACAGCCCCACCGGAACCGCCCTCGCCGATGATCACTGTAATGACAGGTACTTTAACCTGCAGACATTTTTCTGTTGAACGCGCGATGGCTTCTGACTGACCACGCTCTTCGGCACCCCTGCCGGGGTATGCGCCGGTCGTATCAACCAAAGTAATAATTGGGATACCAAAACGGTCCGCCATATCCATCAAACGGATGGCTTTCCGATAGCCCTCGGGGCGGGCCATGCCAAAGTTACGTTCGATACGTGACTTGGTATCGCTGCCTTTTTCATGGCCTATGACCATAACGGGCACATCGTTCAAACGGGCCAATCCACCGATAATCGCATGATCGTCTGCAAAATTCCGGTCTCCGGCCAAGAGCGTAAATTCAGTGAAAAGCTCTTCGATATAATCGATGCAATGTGGGCGATCCGGGTGACGCGCAACTTGGCATTTGCGCCAAGGGGTTAACCCCTTGTAGAGCTCGGCCAAAATCTCGGTGGCCTTTTTGTCTAGGGCCGCCGCTTCTTCTTCGACGTCCATCTCATCATTCGACCGTGCCATTGCACGAAGCTCTTCTGCTTTCCCCTCAATTTCGGCCAGGGGTTTTTCGAATTCAAGATAGTTGGTCATACACGGCTCCCGTTGTCGTTAAGGCCTATATGACGTTGGGCAAAGCATTTTGCAACGGCAAGCGCACGGCAACCTGTGCCGCGCGCGCCGATACGTCTGGATCAGGAACCTGCGATCAGTTCAGACTGTGCCACAATCACCTCTGCCTGCTTGATTGATGCAATATCAACCAATCGGCCTTTATAGACCGTCGCGCCAGCCCCAGCGGCTTTGGCTTCGGCCATAGCGGCCAAAATCTCGCGGGCTTCTGCCACCGCCTCGATGGATGGGGTAAAGACATCATTGGCGAGTGCAATTTGTTTGGGATGAATCGCCCATTTCCCCACCATCCCAAGCGTTGCGGAACGCCGCGCTTGCGCGACATAACCATCATCATCACTGAAATCACCAAAAGGACCATCGACGGGTAAAATACCATGGGTCCGACATGCCGCAACGATTGCCGCCTGTGCCCAGTGCCAAGGATCAGACCAATGTTTTTCCCCGTCTCGCAACATATAATAGTTTTCCTGCGTCCCACCGATGCCGGTGGTCTGCATTCCCATTGAAGCAGCAAAATCAGCCGCCCCCAATGACATCGCCTGCATACGCGGGGAAGAGGCTGCGATCGCCTCAACATGCGCAAGACCTGCTGCACTTTCAATTATAACTTCAAAACTAATTGGCTTCGTTCGGCCTTTGGCCCGCTCAATTGCAGTCACCAATGCATCAACGGCGTATACGTCCTCAGCACACCCCACTTTGGGGATCATGATCTGGTCCAAGCGATCACCGGCTTGCTCCAAAAGGTCAACGACATCGCGGTACCAATACGGCGTATCAAGGCTATTGATCCGAACAGACATGTATTTGTTGCCCCAATCCACCGTATTTAGGGCTTCTATGATATTTGCCCGTGCCTGATCTTTGTCAGAAGGCGCAACCGAATCTTCCAGATCAAGATTGATGACATCCGCGGCGCTGGCGGCCATTTTGGGAAATAGCTTAGTATTGGAACCGGGCCCAAACAATTGGCAACGGTTTGGACGAGCGGGTGCGGCGGGCTGCAGACGGAATGACATGGCGAATCTCGATCAAGTAAGGAAATTACGTTTTCTGTTGTATTTGTGGTATAATATTGCGCACCAAAACTCAACACGCATTTTGCAAGCGCGGAAATTTCTTCTGCATCGCAGAACTTGGAAATCAAACCTATTGAGGTTCGGAGTTCATAGGCGTTTTTCTTGTGTTATTTTTTTCCTAGTTAGAAGATAATTCGATCAAATTACACACATCGTGCAGATCCTCCCAAAAAAATCTAGATGTATGCACAGATATCGGTGCAAATTTTATTCAGAACTTTGTAGCAAACCCTCAAACCAGACGGTTCCCTCTGATTCCAAGGATTCTACACCATGATTGAAACACCGTATCTTCTCTTTTTGGGTGACGCCCCTGACCAGCTGGCTGCAAAAGTAGCCCAAGGCATAAAAGATTGGCGTCCAGAAAATGCCGTCGGTCAATTCCGTCTTCCGGGATGTGGAGCTGATTTGGGCCTAATCAACATGTCCCTCGCTGAGGCCAAAGAGGCTGGCGCAAAGACACTTGTGATCGGAGTTGCAAACCGGGGTGGCGTCATTTCCGCAGCATGGAAAGAAGTCCTCATTGCCGCCCTTGAAATGGGTTACGATATTGCCTCTGGCCTGCACAACCTCCTTCGCGACGAAGGTGATTTGGTCGCGGCCGCACAAACCTTTGGCGGAACGCTGCACGATGTACGCGTCCCAACCGTTGGCTACCCTATTGCAAATGGTGTCAAACGGACAGGGAAACGCTGCCTTGCTGTGGGGACGGACTGTTCTGTCGGCAAAATGTACACCGCTCTGGCAATCGACGCCAAAATGCGCGAACGGGGTATGAAATCAACATTCCGTGCCACCGGCCAAACCGGCATCCTGGTCACGGGCCATGGTGTGCCACTTGATGCGGTCATCGCAGATTTCATGGCCGGCTCCATCGAATATTTGACTCCAAACAATGACGACGATCACTGGGACATCATCGAAGGCCAAGGCAGCCTGTTCCACGTGTCCTATTCTGGCGTCACCATGGCTCTGATCCATGGCGGCCAACCGGACGCTCTAATTCTAAGTCACGAACCAACACGCGAACACATGCGTGGGCTGCCAGGCTACGACCTGCCTTCGTTGGAAACGGTTCGGGACATGGCTCTGACGTTGGCCCGTGTCGCCAACCCTGATTGTCAAGTTGTAGGCATTTCAGTCAACACCCAGCATTTGACCGACGACGAGGCAACAGCCTATCTGTCCGAAGTCGAAAAACGCATGGGCCTGCCCGCGGTTGACCCTTTCCGCCACGGTGCAGACCGACTTGTCGACGCGCTTGCCGCTGTTTGACCAGTTGCCCTTGAGGACGTGATCTGTTGTTTTTCGCTGCAATGAGGGCAGCAGATCACGTCCCAAAATCTAATTTTAAGGATCATCATGCAGATCACCGTCACGCAAGACGTTTTTCGCCTCGCCGAAGTGTTCACGATTTCACGCGGTTCCCGCACCGAGGCCAAAGTTCTGACGGTCAGAATCACAAAAAACGGCGTCACCGGATTGGGGGAATGTGTCCCCTATGCGCGGTACGATGAGACGCTAGATAGCGTCACCGCCGAGATTCAAACACTCCCGACAGATTTTTCCCGCGCTGACTTATATGAACTGCTGCCCGCTGGCGCAGCCCGCAATGCTGTGGATTGTGCGCTTTGGGATCTTGAATGTAAAACAGCTGGGAAACGCTTTTGGGAGATCGCGGGTCTACCCACTCCAACCGCAGAGACCACCGCTTATACCTTGTCTTTGGATAGTCCTAAGAACATGCAAGCCTCTGCGGCGAAACACGCATTTCGGCCGTTGTTGAAAATCAAACTGGGCACGCCGGACGATATGCCTCGTCTAGAGGCTGTCCGTGCAGGCGCTCCAAAAAGCGACATCATTATCGACGCGAATGAAGGCTGGAGCGCGGCGGTGTATGCTGATCTTGCCCCACACCTTGTGCGCCTTGGAGTGAGCCTTGTTGAGCAGCCCTTGCCATCCAGCGATGACGAAGCTTTGATTGGCATGGACCGCCCTGTGCCCATCTGCGCTGACGAAAGTTGTCATGATCGTACAAGCTTGCCGCATTTGGACGGAAAATATGACGTCGTGAACATCAAATTGGATAAGACAGGCGGGCTGACAGAAGCGCTTGCCTTGCGCGATGCCGCCCTTGCCGATGGGTTCAAAGTTATGGTCGGATGCATGGTCGGAAGCTCCCTTGCGATGGCACCGGCGACCCTTGTTGCCCAAGGAGCCGTTGTAACAGACCTTGACGGACCACTTCTATTGGCCGAAGACCGTGACAATGCATTACAATTTGACGCCGCCGGAGTGCACCCGCCCAGTGCAGCACTTTGGGGTTAAGGAGAGACTTACTATGAGCCGTACAGTTTACCTGAATGGAGAATACCTGCCCGAAGAAGAGGCAAAAGTATCCGTTTTTGACCGGGGATTTCTCATGGCCGATGGCGTTTATGAGGTCACCAGCGTTTTGGACGGCAAACTAATCGACTTTGACGGCCACGCCAAACGGCTAGACCGGTCCCTGAAAGAGCTGGATATGAACAATCCAGTCACAAAGGACGAACTGCTTGAGGTCCACCGTGAGCTGGTTCGCCTAAATGACATTGTCGATGGTGGGGTTTATTTACAAATCACCCGAGGCGCACCTGCAGATCGGGATTTTGCTTTCCCAGATCCAGCAGAGACACCCTCGACCATCGTTCTGTTCACACAGTCCAAACCGGGCGTCACAGACAGCCCAACGTCACGCAATGGCATCAAAGTAATTAGCATTGAGGATCAGCGCTGGGGCCGTCGTGACATCAAAACGGTACAGCTGCTTTATCCCTCTATGGGTAAGATGATGGCGAAAAAGGCGGGCTGTGATGACGCATGGATGGTCGAAGATGGCCATGTCACTGAAGGCACTTCCAACAACGCCTATATCGTCAAGGGCAACAAAATCATCACGCGCCAACTGTCCAATGATATTCTGCATGGAATCACGCGTGCTGCGGTTCTTAGGATGGCCGAAGAGGCCCAAATGGTCGTCGAAGAACGCCTGTTCACAATCGACGAAGCCAAAGGCGCAGATGAGGCCTTTATTACATCCGCGACAACTTTCGTGCAGCCTGTCGTTGAAATTGACGGTGCTGCGATTGGCAAAGGGACACCAGGTCATATCGCCAAGCGTCTCCGTGAAATATATCTGGACGAAAGCCGCAAAGCCGGGATCTAATTCCCGCACCTACGTTCCAAATAAAACCCCGGCAAATCAGCCGGGGTTTTTCTATTTAAAACGATCACCAAATCGTTTTGTCTCACGCTTCTGCAGCATTCACCACGATGTTATCTGGAGACAGGTCGGTCACACCCCGCACAACCGCGACAATTGTACCGTCCAATGTCACCTCTGTATCATCACCGTTTTCTGCAACATTCAACTCGAGTGTAAAATCATTCAGGTCTGTCGCCCCGTTCCAAACGGATATGGTCAATGTTTCCTGAGAGACATCCAAATCTTCTACGACAACGGCCTCTTCCCCTCCGTCTTCGTCCAGAAACACGGAAAATGCATCGACCCCATTGCCACCTGTAAGTGAGTCGCCATCGTCCCCCTCTAGCAGGTCATCTCCGGCCCCACCGATTAGGACATCTTTTCCGATCTGACTGTTGGCGTCATCCAGCGCGGTCAGAACATCATCTCCACCGCCACCATGCAGAGTGTTTGCACCCAATGAGTCGACCAATGTATCGTTACCGGCATGTCCATTCAGATCATCATTTCCGTAATCACCATCGAGAAGATCGTCACCGCCGCCTCCATTTAGAGTATCGTGGCCCGTCTGGCCGTTCAGGATATCGTTTCCGTCACCGCCATTAAGAACGTCATCTCCTACGCCGCCATTGAGAGTATCATCACCTTTTTCCCCAAAAAGATGGTCATCGCCGCTTTGACCGCCAAGCATGTCATTTCCACCAGCACCCAAAATTCTATCGTTTCCAGAGTCACCATTTGCCGTATCGTCGCCCGATCCTCCGTGTATCCAGTCATCGCCCATGTTGCCTGAGATTGAGTCGTCTCCGGATCCCCCCGAAAGACTGTCATCGCCTCCATCACCCTCCATCAGATCATCACCGGCCATGCCCAACACACGATCATTTCCTTCACCGCCGATAAGGGTGTCCGCTCCATTGTGCCCAGAGATGAGGTCATCCCCCCCTCTACCATCAATAAAGTCGTCGCCGCCAAATCCCCTTAAAACGTCCGCTTCATCGCTTCCGAAGACTTCGACTTCGTCAGTGTCGACATCATCATTCTGATTATTGTCGTCTCCATCATCATCGTCATCATCTTCAAAAGCCCAGATACCCAAACCAAAGACAAAAGCCGGAAGTAACAGTAAAAGTTCCATATCAAAATTTAACCCTTTAATCACAGGCCGAGCACAATGAACGACCTAACAAGACGAGAGAGACACCCGACTTAAGAAAAGAACGAAAGAACAACCTGATCCGCATTCAATTCGCTTTGACCTTGCACCAATGCCAGCTGCACTCCGTCCAGCAAAATGGCCGTGTCCTCTTCGTTTTCGCCGGGTGCAAATTCGAGATCGGTTAATTGGTCAATTTCGAGACCTTCGTTGACGTAAATCAAGATCGTTTCCGTCTCAGGATCGAAGTCCGCGATGGTCACTGATTCATCATCTGCTTCGTCGTATAAAATTTGGAAACTATCCGTACCGGCCCCACCTTCGGCGGTGTCTCCGTCATCGGCCTGTAGAACATCATCGCCGTCATCGCCGGAAATATTGTCTGGCGTGTCGTTCTCAATATCATCCCAAGCACTTAGGAAATCGTCGCCCTCACCGCCGGACAGCGTATTCGAACCCAGCCAATCGTATACAGAATCATCGCCTTCGCCACCATCGATTGCATCATCACCAGCGTTGGCCTCTGTCGGATCGACAACATCGTTACCGACCCCAAGTTCAAGTTCATCATCGCCTTCGCCACCCAAGACAATATCGTCACCTGATCCTGCCAAAAGAATGTCATCGCCAGCGAGACCGGCAATTGTTTCATCGGCATCCGTCCCAATGATGATATCGTCAGCTTCGGTGCCAACCAACACGACTTCGGTCTCTTCACCCTCTTCCTCAGATGAGGTTTCGTCGTCATCACCGATGTAATGATCAATCGCACCAACACCGAGGGCAAATACAAAAAAAGGCGCAAACAATTCCAAAACCATAACTATACCCTTTCAGGGTTCAAACTCGTAACATTTGGCAGGCCAGATATTTGACCAACATCAAACGCCTATTAGTGCTTTCGCTCCATCGTTAGGACGAGGTTATCTGGCGATAAACCCGACATTCCGTTCAACACCGCAACCAAAGCCCCATCCAAAAAAACGCGTGTATCTTGACCTTCAACACTTTCTTTCAGCTCTAATGTAGAGATTTCTGAAAGGGGTTGATCGCCATCAACAATCACCACAACCCGTTCGGTTGACGCATCAAAATCGGAAAACTGTGTGTCCGCATGTGGCATCAGAGACGGCGTCAAAGACGTTACAACTTCAGGCGATGGCAACAACAGCAGATCCTGCGCTGACACGGTTGCAATGGGTTGGATCTCAATCTCAGAATCCAAACGAGAGCCGCGCAGAAAAGCGCTGGCTAGATCGTAGATTCGGCTCGAGAACACACCCAAAAAACCACTCCAAAATGCGGCAACAATTGGGCATTAATAAACCGTTAATGAAATAAAATCAATTAAAGACACCAATCAACACACTGTTTCCATTTGGGAATTAGTATGTTGACGGTGTTTTAAATACGCTTCGCTCAAGATATCAGACCGTAATCCGGCCCTCAAATCTGTTTGTGCGCAATCTCAAAGGCAGCCTTCTGGGCGTCAGACGCATCCGTCTGATAGCGCTCTTTCCACTCTGCAAATGGCATGCCGTAGAACACTTCTCGTCCTTCATCCTTGCTCATCTCGATGCCCTTGTCCGCAGCTGCTTCTTGATACCATCGGGACAAACAGTTGCGGCAAAATCCGGCAAGATTCATCATATCAATATTCTGAACATCCGTCCGTTTCGCCAAATGGTCCCGGAGCCGACGAAACGCAGCCGCCTCAAGTTCTAAACGTGTTTGATCATCCATAACAGTTCTCCTTTATTGCCAGTCCGGCGGCCTCAAGTGTGTCTTGCAAGATTGGCGCAAGGCGATCCGCCCAAGCCTGCTGCTGCCCATTCGTTTCGATGAGATCATTACGCAATTCAATCAACACATGAGGGCGATTGTGTTGCAACCCATGTCGATCCATCGAATCCCCCTCAAGATAACCTGAGTAAGGCTCATTGTCCCCGATGCACAGATCCGCTTCTTGCTGCAGCTTGGCAATCAGAGGCAATGCCAGTCGAGGTTCCGCCGGCGCATGCAACACACCGACATGCCAAGGCCTTGGACTCCGACCTGCCAGTTTGGGTGTAAAACTGTGAACCGCAAGAATCGCACAATCCGAGCGCCCGGCAATCACGCGCTCTAACGCAGCATGATAGGGACGATGATAAGCATTCAATCGTCGCTCTCGCTCGGCTATGTCTGCTGTTCGGTTGGCCGGAATCACCGACCCATCGTAGAGCTTCATTAATAGGGTTGGGTCATCTTCACCCCGGTTCGGGTCGATCACCAACCGCGAAAAATCTGACAATACCGCCGCTGCATTAAGCCTGTCTGCCAAAGCGCGTGTCAAACCAGCCGCGCCAACATCATATGCGATATGACGCGCCATATCCGCGTCGGGCAAACCAAGAGACCCGCCACTTATTTCAGCAGGAACCCTATTTGTCGCGTGATCACAGGTTATTACCCAAGGAGATTTGCGATCCTCGCCAATAATTTCGAAAGACTGATGTGTCATAGGCCTGTCATTCTGATGTGCTCCACACTCAGATAAGGCAGCTTTTACCAAAGCGCCAGTTGTCACACGCTAACATTTAGGCCATATAGCAGGCGGCCCACCGAAAAATTTGAACCGAGACGAGGAACGAGGCAGTATGAAACGCCTTCGCAATGTAAAGATCGTGGCCACACTGGGCCCCGCATCCGACGATTATAAAATGATCCGCGCACTGGCCGAAGCCGGCGCGGATGTATTCCGTTTAAACATGAGCCACGGTGAACACGATGAAATTCGTGTCCGTCATGAAATCATCCGCAAGGTAGAAGCCGACCTTGGCGCTCCCATCGCAATTCTTGCCGACCTGCAGGGACCAAAGCTTCGCGTAGGCAAATTCGCCAATGACGCTGAAGATCTGGCTGTGGGTGACAAATTCCGCATGGATCTAGACCCGACTGAGGGCGACAAAGCGCGGGTGCAACTCCCACATCCAGAAATTTTTGCAGCCCTAGAGGCCGGGACCAGCCTTTTGGTCAATGACGGTAAAATCCGCCTTTTGGTCGAAGAATGTGGCGCAGATTTTGCCAATTGCACCGTCACCGTTGGCGGTACAATTTCAAACCGCAAAGGCGTTAACGTGCCCGATGTGGTTCTACCAGTTGCCGCGCTGTCTGACAAAGACCGCAAAGATCTGGAGTTTGTATGCGAACTTGGTGTCGACTGGCTTGCGCTTAGCTTTGTGCAGCGTGCTGATGACGTCCGCGAAGCCCGCGATCTGGCGATGGGGCGTGCTGCGATCTTGTCCAAGATCGAGAAGCCCGCTGCCGTCAAAGATTTCGAGCGCATTCTTGACGTAAGTGATGGCATCATGGTCGCCCGTGGCGACCTGGGTGTTGAACTGCCCGTGCAAAATGTACCGCCAATTCAGAAACGTTTGATCCGCAAATGCCGCGCCGCTGCAAAGCCTGTAATTGTAGCGACACAGATGCTGGAAAGCATGATCGAAAGCCCAATGCCCACCCGCGCTGAGGTCTCCGATGTTGCGACGGCAATTTATGAAGGCACAGACGCCATCATGTTGTCCGCTGAGTCCGCAGCTGGTGATTTCCCAATCGAAGCAGTGACAACAATGAACAACGTCGCGGTCGAAGTTGAAAGTGATCCAAACTATCGCGCTGTGATTGACGCATCTCGCACCGCGCTGATCGGCGACCACCGGTCCTCGATTGCGGACGGGATTGTTTCAGCTGCACGCGAAATCGCCGAAACTGCTGACATCAAAGCGATCTGTTGCTTTACACAATCTGGTACGACTGCTTTGTTGGTCGCCCGTGAACGCCCGGCTGTTCCGATCATCGGCATCACAACAGAGGTGAGCACCGCGCGACAACTCAGCCTAAGCTGGGGGACAAACTGCGTTGTGACGGGCGCTGTTGACCGGTTCAAGATGGCCGTGGTTGGCGCAGCACGTGCGGCACGCGATTTGGGTTATGCAGAAACCACCGACAATATTGTTGTGACAGCAGGTGTTCCCTTTAATACACCGGGCACAACAAATATTCTGCGTGTTGCCCCCTGCGAAGAGCGGTTGATCTTCGCGTCCGAAGCCGAATAAGCTAACAAAATCGGATAAAACAAACCGGGAGAGCAAAGCGCATGGATATTGACCTGTATTACATCATTGGGGTCACTCTTCTTGCCTTTGCTATCCCATCCGCCATCAGCGCCATCATCGATAAACAAGCGCCTCGCCTGTCGGCCATTCTTATCGTGATCGCAGGTGCCATGATCATTTACGCCGCACGCGAAACCCCAGGCGGGTTGCAACTGCATACGATCCCCGATGCCTTTATCAATGCCGTTGGGAAATACCTCAGATAGGGCGCTTTCGCCCTTGCCAGCCTGACGATTCCCACCTATACGCCCCACTTCAACCACGCGCCCGGCTTATGTGGCATGCCGAGTCGCGTGTAAACCGATCTGACTTTGAGGAGACGGAAATGCCCAAGATGAAGACCAAATCAAGCGCGAAGAAGCGCTTTAAAGTGACTGCAAATGGTCACGTGAAAGCAGGCCAAGCTGGCAAGCGTCACGGTATGATCAAACGGTCCAACAAATTCCTGCGCAATGCGCGCGGCACCACAACGCTTTCGGCTCCTGACGCGAAAATCGTCAAGTCGATGATGCCCTACGCTCGCTAAGGAGGGGATGATATGTCTCGCGTAACATCCGGTAAAGTTACCCACGCCCGTCACAAGAAGGTTGTTAAAGCCGCCAAAGGTTACTATGGCCGCCGCAAAAACCTCTTCCGTACTGCAACACAAGCTGTCGATAAGGCGAACCAATACGCCACACGCGACCGCAAACAGCGTAAACGGAATTTCCGTGCCCTGTGGATCCAGCGCATTAACGCTGCTGTTCGCAGCCACGACGAAAGCCTGACATACTCTC
Source organism: Pseudoruegeria sp. (assembly GCA_039972875.1). GTDB lineage: Bacteria > Pseudomonadota > Alphaproteobacteria > Rhodobacterales > Rhodobacteraceae > Pseudoruegeria. The sequence goes on along the minus strand of JBDWMA010000011.1, from coordinate 61,430 downwards.
GCTTCATCAACGGCCTGACATTGGCTGGCGTTGAAGTTGACCGTAAAGTTCTGGCTGACTTGGCTGTTCACGAGCCCGAAGCATTCGGTGCAATCGTTGAAAAAGCACAAGCTGCATTGGCTGCTTAATACAAGCACCTTGGTTTGATCCTTGATCAAACAAAAAAATTAAAGCCGCACCGTGAATTCGGTAGCGGCTTTTTCTTTAAAAAATTCCCCTTAGAACCGACAACAACCTTGCATATCCTGGACGACAAATACGTCGATCCAGTAGATGTCCCGTTTTGGTCAAAATCTGACCCAAATTCGTAATTATATCAGGTGACATAGTCTTTTATAATCAACGAATCGCGCAAGGGTATGACACAGCATGGCTCGAATTAGCGAACTTCACTATTCAAATGCATACGCCGCTAGCAGTGGTGTCAGCGAATTTTTGGAAGTTGCTCTCGACGCAGGAGAAGACCCCAGCGATTTTGTCGTTTCTTTCTATTACAACAATGGCACACATGGGATCGACATCGCGCTTGATCATCCCGATGTACAAGTTACATTTGATGCGAATGTCAATGAGATGGTCTATATCATTTCCGCAGACGATTTTCCAATTCTGTTAACGGATCCAAATTCAACATCTGATGGAAACTATGATTCGTTTGCGCTGACCGATGTGTCGGGCACGAACAATGTCGTTATCGACTACTACGACATTGGCCAAGACGCGACAGATATGATTGCAAGTGGTGGCGCTGCGGATGGTGCGGTCTCTGAAAACCTTGCCGTTTTGGTTGGTCCAAATGCAACCACCACGACGCTGCAGTTCAATCAACCAGATCCTAACGAGCTTACCTATGGCACCGTTAACCCCGGCGACAGCGGTATTGCCTGTTTCGTTGCAGGAACGATGATCCAAACACAGTCAGGCCCCCGGCCCATAGAAACTCTAAAGGCAGGCGATCTCATATTAACGCAGGATCAAGACCTTCAACCTCTGCGATGGATTGGACAGTCGACGGTTAGCGGCACGGGCGATTTTGCTCCGATCCGCATCAGGGCCGGTGCTTACGGCAACAGCACGGACCTTCATGTCTCACCGCAGCACCGCATGTTGTGTACCGATTGGCGAGCAGAACTGATGTTCGGTGCTGAAGAGGTACTTGTTGCTGCAAAGTTCCTCATCGATGATTTTAACGTCCGCCCGGTGCCCTGCGCTGAGGTGACTTATGTTCATCTTATGTTTGACCAACATCAAATTGTCTTCGCCAATGATGCCCCAAGCGAAAGCTATTTCCCCGGTCATCACACCTTGGGTGAACTGGCAGCAGACACCGCCGCCGAGATCTATGCCCTCTTCCCGGATTTGCAAACCAATCCCAAAACCTATGGATCAACTGCGCGGCCAACCTTGAATCGATCCGAAGGAGCGCTTTTCCGCATCGCCTGCTAAAGGCATTGCCACCGCCCCCTTGCATTGAACCCTGTCTGTGATAGGGCATTTCTCGATCAAAAGGGAAAGACCCGATGGACGGATTGACTGAGCTGAAGAGCCGGATTTTGGCCGCGATTGACGCCGCCGCAGAGGAATCCACACTAGAAGAACTGCGTGTAAGCGCGATTGGCAAAAAGGGCGAAGTCAGCCTGAAAATGCGCGCGCTGGGAAAAATGACCCCCGAAGAGCGTCAGGTGGCCGGTCCGGCGCTGAACGCTCTTAAGGATGAGATCAACACAGCCTTGGTTGCGAAAAAATCCGCGTTGGCGGATGCCGCGCTGGATGCACGTCTGGCAACCGAAACCTTGGACGTGACCCTACCCGGTCGCAGTTCTGCCCGCCCTGCGGGTACGATACACCCGATCAGTCAGGTGTCCGAGGAAATCAGCGCGATTTTTGCCGACATGGGATTTGCTGTGGCTGAAGGTCCGCAGATTGAAACCGATTGGTACAACTTTGACGCCTTGAACATCCCGCCGCACCACCCTGCACGGCAGGAATTCGACACGTTCTACATGCACCGCGATGCGGATGATGACCGCGCCCCCCACGTGCTGCGCACCCACACCAGCCCTGTTCAAATCCGGTCGATGGAAAAGAACGGCGCGCCGATCCGCGTAATTGCGCCTGGGCGTGTTTATCGCTCCGATTACGACCAAACACACACACCTATGTTCCACCAGATCGAAGGTCTGGCGATTGGCAAAGACATTTCCATGGCGAACCTGAAATGGACGCTTGAGGAATTCTGCCGGGCGTTTTTCGAAGTCGACGACGTAGAGCTGCGTTTTCGCGCCAGCCACTTCCCCTTTACCGAACCCTCTGCCGAGGTTGATCTGCGCTGTAGCTGGGACAAGGGCCAGCTTAAGGTTGGCGTGGGCGACGACTGGATGGAGATCTTAGGCTCTGGCATGGTGCACCCGCATGTGTTGCGTTCCGCCGGTGTGGATCCCGATGAATACCAAGGCTTTGCTTTTGGCATCGGTATCGACCGTCTGGCCATGCTGAAATACGGTATCCCCGACCTGCGCGCGTTCTTTGATAGCGACCTGCGCTGGCTGCGCCACTATGGTTTCGGTGCACTGGATATGCCGACCTTGCACGGCGGGCTGAGCAAGTGAGCTTTACCTCATTGATTTTGGGTGTTGGAGGAATATTACTTAGTCTGGCCACTTTCCTTCTCGGTAAAATCTACGCACAAACTGAAATTATTCTGGACAGGAAACGCGATGCATATCGTGAATTCCTGAGCCAATGCCCTTGCCCAAACGAAGCACACACTGAAGTTGCGCAAGATTATATGGGTTTCCAACGCAACTTAGGCGTCCTTACAATTTATGGCTCAAAGGAAAGTTTGGAATGTGCGGGTAAATATTTCACCGAGTTCGCGAGTGCACAGGAAGTCTTAATCCATGTTGAAACAGCTGGACACCCGGCGTTCATAAAACTCATGACATGCTACAACAAGATGATTTGGGAAATGCGAAACGACGCACTGACTTGGTCAATGTTTGCTACCCCCAGAAACCATCGCAAATATAAACCGAGCTATCCTCAGGAAGAAAAGTTATGAAATTCACACTCTCCTGGCTAAAAGAACACCTCGACACAAATGCCTCCGTCGATGACATCGCCTATGCCCTGACCGATCTGGGGCTTGAGGTTGAGGACATCGTTAACCCTGCCGATACTCTGGCGGCCTTTACGCTTGGCTACGTCGAAAGCGCTGAAAAGCATCCCGATGCGGACCGCCTGCGTGTCTGTCAGGTGCGCACCGATGAGGGCATGAAGCAGATCATCTGCGGTGCCCCCAATGCCCGCGAAGGCATCACAGTCGTCGTCGCCAAACCCGGCGTCTATGTGCCCGGCATCGACACCACCATTCAGATCGGCAAAATTCGCGGCATCGAAAGCCACGGCATGATGGCCTCTGAACGGGAAATGGAACTGTCCGACGAACATGACGGCATCATTGAGCTGGCCTCTGGTGAAGTTGGTGACAAGTTCGTTGATTGGCTGGCAGTGAACTCTCCGGACAAAGTCGATCCGATGATCGAGATTGCCATCACCCCAAATCGCCCCGATGCATTGGGTATTCGTGGCATTGCCCGCGATCTGGCAGCCCGTGGTTTGGGTACTTTGAAACCTGCTAAAGATGTTCAGGTTGCGGGCGCATTCGACAGCCCGCTGACTGTGACCATCGACGAAGACACGCTGAATGACGCGCCGGTCTTTATGGGCCGTTTGATCAAAGGTGTAAAAAACGGGCCATCCCCTGAATGGCTGCAGAAACGGCTCAAGGCGATTGGTCTGCGCCCAATTTCCGCACTTGTGGATGTAACGAACTTCTTCACCTACGACCAAAACCGCCCGCTGCATGTTTTTGACGCCGATAAGGTCACCGGGAATCTGCGCGTTCATCGGGCCAAAGCTGGCGAGACCCTGATTGGGTTGGATGAAAAAGAATACAGTTTTACCGACGGTATGGTTGTGATCTCTGATGACCGTGGCGTCGAAAGTGTTGCAGGCATAATGGGCGGATTGGCCACCGGTTGTACCGAAGACACAACCAACGTGTTTGTCGAAGCTGCGATCTGGGACACCATCCAAATTGCAAAAACCGGCCGTGCCTTGAAAATCAACTCTGACGCACGCTATCGCAACGAACGCGGAATTGACCCAGCCTTCAACGCGCAAGCGATCGAGCAAGCCACCGCGATGATTATCGATCTCTGCGGCGGGACGCCGTCCAATGTGGTGACCGCTGGTGCCGTACCAGACGTATCCCGCGCCTATCGCCTCGACACAGATCGCGTGCAATCATTGGTCGGAATGGAAATTCCGGCGGCAACCCAACGTGCAACACTAGAGGCTTTGGGCTTTGTGTTGGATGGTGACATGGCATCCGTTCCAAGTTGGCGTCCAGACGTTCTTGGAGAGGCCGATCTCGTCGAAGAAGTCGCCCGTGTGGCGTCCCTAACGAAGCTCGAAGGCAAACCTTTGGGACGCACACAGATTGGCGTCCCACGTGCCATCCTGACGGCCTCGCAGAAACGCGAAGGTATGGCGCGCCGCACAGCCGCCTCTTTAGGGTACAATGAATGCGTCACTTATAGCTTTATCGACCAAACCAGCGCCGCCGCATTTGGCGGTGGATCTGATGCGAGCAAACTGTCGAACCCGATTTCCTCAGAGATGAGCCATATGCGCCCCTCTTTGTTGCCGGGTTTGTTACAGGCTGCGGCCCGCAATCAGGCCCGTGGTTATATGGATTTAGCTTTGTTCGAAGTTGGTCCCGCGTTCCATGGCGGCGAGCCTGAGGACCAAGAAGTGCTGATCACAGGTATTTTGGTGGGGCACACTGGTCCAAAAGACGTACACGGCACACGACGTCCGGTGGACGTTTATGACGCCAAAGCGGACGCCGAAGCGATCCTTGGGGCCCTTGGCGCACCTGCAAAAGTGCAAATCCTGCGTGGCATGAACACGTGGTGGCATCCTGGTCGCTCTGGCAAAATCTGTTTGGGACCTAAAAAGGTTCTGGCTGGGTTTGGTGAATTGCATCCCAAAGCAATCGCAGCGATGGACGTCAAAGGCCCCGTCGTTGCCTTTGCCATACATGCCGACAACATCCCGTTACCACGTAAAAACACAACCACCCGCCCTGCGCTGAAAGCCAGCGATTTTCAGGCGGTTGAACGTGATTTTGCATTTGTTGTAGACACCAAAGTAGAGGCCTTAACGCTAGTAAATGCTGCAGTGGGGGCGGATAAAGCTCTGATTGAAAGTGTCCGTGTGTTTGATGAATTTATCGGCGGTTCCCTTGGTGAGGATAAGAAATCCCTTGCAATCGCTGTGCGCATTCAGCCGACCCTGCAGACTTTGACAGAAAAAGACATCGAAGCTGTGTCTGCAAAGATCGTGTCCAAAGTCGAAAAAGCGACAGGCGGCACGTTGCGCGGCTAAACGCATTAAAGAGATGTCTTGCCTTCGGTGAGGATATTTGATCGAAAAAGAAGGGGGCCGCTGCGCCCCCTTTGCTTTGAAGGAGAACGGAAATGTTGCAGGTATATCTGTCCGGTGAAATTCACACCGACTGGCGAGAGCAAATTGTAATAGGGGCTGCAGATTTGAACGTGGCGTTTAATTCACCTGTCACCGATCATGCGGCCAGTGATGACTGCGGCGTTGCGATACTGGGTGCCGAACCTGACAAGTTTTGGCACGATAATAAGGGTGCAAAACTAAACGCCATTCGGACGCGAAAGGGTATTGAAGAGGCCGATGTGGTCGTCGTGCGTTTTGGTGAAAAATACAAACAATGGAACGCAGCTTTTGATGCGGGATATGCGGCGGCCTTGGGGAAATCTCTGATTGTCATGCATGGCGCTGATCACCAGCACGCATTGAAAGAGGTCGATGCCGCCGCATTGGCCGTGGCCGAAACACCTGAACAGGTTGTTCAAATGCTTCGGTATGTTCTGACCGGTGCTTTGCCGTCCTAATTGGGGGCGGGGATTGTTAATCCTCGCTGAACGGCTGGGCGCGCCAAAAAGCGGTCTAGATAGGCAGTGACGTTTTTCTGGTCAGACAACCCTATCAGCTCGCCAATTTGATAGAAATCACGCGCAGCTCGGAGCCAAGGTGCGATGGCAATGTCAGCGATTGAATATTCGCCGGCCACCCATTCACGGCCCTCAAGCTGACGTTCAAGAACACCGAGCAGACGAGAGGCCTCAACAATGAAACGCTCGCGGGGGCGGGGATCTTCGATCTCTTTCCCGGCGAACATAGTGAAATACCCCAATTGCCCAAACATCGGACCGAGACCACCCATCTGAAACATCAGCCATTGAATGACTTCGGCACGAGCCGCCGCATTTGCAGGCAAAAGCTGACCAGATTTTTCCGCCAAATATATCAAAATCGCACCGCTTTCAAACAGCGGTACAGGCGAGCCATCCGGGCCAAAAGGGTCGATAATCGCAGGGATTTTATTGTTCGGGTTAAGTGACAAAAATTCTTCTGTCAGTTGATCACCGTCCCGAAAAGCAACCAAATGTGCGTCGTATGCTAGTCCCATTTCTTCAAGTGCGATTGAGACTTTGACCCCATTTGGTGTCGGATAGGAATAGAGCTGAATGGCAGTGTCATTGACTGGTGCCCAGCGTTTGGTAATTGGGAAATCTGTAAGTTTGGTCATCTGGTAATCCTTCTGGCTGGTTCCAATTTAGGGAGCCGCCAGAAGGAAAAACAGAGTGGTCAGATCAAATCCGTGCACAGGTTATGTGCAAAAATTTAAACCCCGTATCATGATTTTAGCACAACAGACGGAGATACCACATCCATACCAAGGGCCTTGCCAACCGCGAAGTAGGTCAGCTGTCCAGCATGCACGTTTAGACCATTTAGAAGGTGCGCGTCGTCTTCGCAGGCTTGACGCCACCCCTTGTTGGCCAGTGCCATCATAAAGGGCATAGTCGCATTGCTGAGGGCAATCGTAGACGTCCTGGCCACTGCGCCCGGCATATTGGCCACACAATAGTGCATGATACCATCTACGTCATAGATTGGATCCTGATGCGTCGTGGCTTTGGACGTTTCGAAACACCCACCCTGATCGATTGCAACGTCTACAATGGCCGCACCGGGTTTCATTTCGGACAACTGTGCACGGCTCACCAATTTTGGAGCAGCGGCGCCGGGGATCAAAACGGCACCGATAACCATGTCAGCTTCCCGGACCAATTCGTTGGTTGTATCCGCGGACGCATAGCGATTGCGGAAATCGCGGGAGAACACATCATCAAGGTAACGTAGCCGTGTCAGGCTGCGATCCAAAACTGTCACATCCGCGCCCATTCCTGCAGCTATGCGCGCCGCATGGGTCCCAACGACACCGCCACCGATGACAACGACTTTGGCAGGTCCAACACCGGGCACGCCACCCAGAAGAACTCCGCGTCCACCGTTTGCTTTTTGCAGTGTCCAAGCACCAACCTGCGGAGCAAGACGGCCTGCCACTTCGGACATGGGGGCCAACAAGGGCAATCCGCCATTGCTATCCGTGACTGTCTCATAGGCGATGGCAGTACATCCGCTTGCCAACAGATCTTTGGTTTGCTCGGGGTCTGGCGCCAAATGCAAATAAGTGAACAGCAATTGCCCTTCGCGTAACATTGCGCGCTCAACGGCCTGAGGTTCTTTAACCTTGACGATCATATCAGCAGTCGCAAACACCTCGGCAGCTGTTCCGAGCAACTCCGCACCAGTTGCGGTGTAGTCTTCATCTGAAAAGCCCGCTCCTAGGCCTGCGCCAGTTTGAACAACCACGCTATGACCGCTATTGATGGCTTCGCGTGCTGCAGCGGGTGTCAAACCAACACGAAATTCCTGTGGTTTGATTTCTGTGGGGCATCCGATTTTCATGGTAAGCTCTCTCCTTCATCCATAGACAGGAGTATTCACCGACTTTGCTGCAATTGGCTTAGATAAACTTGTGCCGTAGAAGCTTTTTATAGTAACATTAATCGATATATAGTATTTATCTCGAAGGATCTTCGAACGAATGGAAATAGATAGCATAGATCGTCGGATCTTATCCGTGCTTCAAAAATCCGGGCGAATCTCAAACGCAGATTTGGCCGACAAGATTAATTTGTCTGCCTCTGCATGCCACCGAAGGGTACAGCGGCTTGAGGCAGAAGGTTACATCAAAGATTACGTCGCATTATTGGACTCTCGCAAAATGGGATGTCCTTCGACGATTTTTGTTGAAATTACACTTTCAGGTCAGGCGGATGAAGTCTTGGATGCCTTTGAGCGAGAGGTCGCAAAAGTACCCGACGTGCTTGAATGCCACCTTATGGCCGGGACGGCGGACTATCTCCTAAAGGTTGTGGCCGCAGACACCGAAGATTTTGCGTTAATCCACAGACGGTATCTAGCGCGATTGCCCGGCGTGGCACAAATGCAGTCGTCCTTTGCCTTACGTACAGTTTGCAAAACCACCGCATTGCCAGTCTAAAGCGCGATACCTTAAACCGACGTGGGCACTTGCATTATTACCCGCCCTTGAACCCTGCTTCCGCCATTAGCCGGTCAGAATGAGTTTCAACAACCTGTTCTAACTCGGTCATAAATTCATCTTTATTGAGCCCTTGTTCAATACGTGGCAGAAATTCGACAACCGCCAAACCCGGTTTTCGATAAACACCGTGACGGGGCCAGAATACACCAACATTGGTTGCCGCCGGGACGCAAGGCTGTCCTGTTTGTGTGTACAGAACCGCAGGACCCACCTTATAAGGCAAAGTCGCACCCGGCGCGACGCGGGTGCCTTGCGGATAAATAATCAACTGCCCGGGTTGCTGTTTTCCGCTTTTCACCTGAGCAACCATATCAGAGATGGCCTTGCCCCGCTTGCCACGGTCCACTGGAACGCACCCTATGCGCATCCCATAATAGCCAAGGATGGGCGCCCATTTTAGTTGTTTTTTCATGATGAATTTGGGGCGCGGCGTTTCGCTGACAATCATAATGATGTCAAGAAAGCTCTGGTGCTTAGAGGCGATTAACACCTCATCTGTCGGGATTTCTCCGCGTACCTCAGTCTTTAGACCGAGCATCCATGCCGCTGTCCAACGAACGTAACGACACCAAGTGTGAATTCCGCGAAAGGCCCATTCCTGTCTCCAAATGGCCAGCGGCGTAAAAAACAACGCTAACAAAAACATCATCAAATAGATCTGAAATGAAAAGAACAACGACCGAAGCCAACGCCATGCATATGCCATCACGTGATCTCCTTTAAAGTACGTAGAGCGGCTGTACGCGTGGCCCAAAAGGCGACAAACGCGGCCAACACTGGGATCAAAGCGGGCCACAACCACTCTGTGCGTTCAAATCCAAGGCCAGTCAAAAAACCGTCTTGTGTGGCATCTTGCGGTAAGAAGGCAACGGCCAACATCGCGACAACCGTACCAACGACGGCCCCCATCAATGCTCTAATCGTATAACGCCGGACAAAAGCACGGGCGATATACACATCACGCGCGCCGACAAGCCGCATAACACCGATAACTTTTGAATTTGCCGAAAGTGCCGCATTGGCGGCCAAAGTGATCATCACAGCCATTGTTGCCGCAATCAGCACCAGAGAAATCAAACCAAGCCCACGTATCCGGTCCGCCGCCTGCACCAAAGGTGCACGCCACTGCGCGTGATCATCTAAAACCGCCCCCGGTACTTCAGCTGCAAGCCGTTGCCGAAGACCCTCGGCATCAAGACCACCGTTGCCGCCTTCTTCGATTTCAATCAATTGCGGAAGTGGCAGGGAATCGATCGGCAAATTTGGCCCAAACCAAGGCGACAAAAGCTCTCGTTGTTCCTCGCTGGTTAAGACACGCGCAAGACTAACACCGGGGGTCGTGCGAAGAACTCTCAGGGCCGCTTCTGTTTGCGCCTCAATCTGCCCGTCCGGCGCAGATATCCGAATGGTTGCGGTCTGGGCCAACTCCTCTGACCAACGTTCAGCAATCCGTTCCGTGGTCAGGGACAAAGCCAATGCGAAAACGGCCAGAAAAGACATCGCCGCGGCAGCAAAGACCGTTAGGCTGGCTGTAAATCCTGTGGGGGGAACCGCCCGGTCAGCTTGCGCATCGCCAAGCAAGAACCCCTTAAATGAGGCAATGGTCACACGGTCAGTCATAAATCAGCTCCTGCCGATACCAACGTACGATCCGCAATCCGTAATGTCCTTGTACTGACTTGTTTCTTTGCCATCCGGATAAGGTTCATATCATGGGTGGCAACCATGATGGCTGTCCCCATTTTATTTAGTTCAACCAGCAAAGAAAGCAGCCTTTGGCTCATTTCCCAGTCGACATTACCGGTGGGTTCATCGGCAAGGATAATGTCGGGTGCATTGATCACGGCCCGTGCAAGAGCAGCACGTTGTCGCTCTCCGCCAGAAAGTTCCGGCGGGCGTCTGTTGGCTTGTTCACTCAATCCGACCCAAGACAACAGGGATTTCAAATCCTCTGTGGCGCTGTCTGGGTCTTTTCCGCTGACGGTCAACGGCAGTGCCACATTTTCCACCAGCGGCAAATGATCAAGAAATTGACAGTCCTGATGGACGATCCCAATCCGCGCCCGATTCTTTGCGATATCATCGCGCGTCATGTCACGTGGATCGCGACCAAAAACATTGACCCGCCCAGACGTGGCCTGCAATTCCATGTAACATAGTTTTAGGAATGTGGTTTTCCCCGCCCCCGAGGGACCCGTCAAAAAATGGAACGATCCCGGCTCCAATGACAACGTCACATCCGAAAAGAGCTCTCGCCCACTGTAGCTGTAGGCCACGCCCTGCAGGTCTATCACACCCGAACACTCCTTGATTTCTGCGACAGTTTTGCCGAACCCTGCAACAGGATTCAATGGAGAGTGTTGCAAAACCTTTGAAAATCTGCAGGCCTTTGATAGGATTGGCGGAAATGGACGCCAATTAGAATAATAACTCCGCCAGGCGGGGATTGGGGGCACGATGCGGCTAATTTGCCCAAATTGTGATGCACAATACGAAGTGGATGACGCAGTCATTCCCGACAACGGTCGGGATGTGCAATGCTCAAATTGCAGCAACACTTGGTTTCAGACCAAATCGGTCGTGGATGAGGATGGTTTAGATGAACCGGGCCATCTCTCCGAACAGATCAACGATCCTGATTCAAACCCAGTAGAATCCTCAAGTGATCCAACAATGGTCCCGGAGGAGTTCGACACGGAAGAGCTGGAAGAAGAAGGGGTTTCCGAACCTGAGGACGATGCTCCGGTTGAATATGAAGCCTATGAGGACGAAGACGAACCAGTCGATGAGGAATTCGAAGACCCCTCAGCGGCCCCCAGTGAGAGCATTCTGACACGGCGCCAAAAAGTGCTCGATGAAAGCATTCTAGGCATCCTCAAAGAAGAGGCCGAACGAGAATCTATAGCGCGTCAACGCGATGGCACCACTGGGATCGAGACACAAACCGATCTTGGCCTAGAAGAACCAACGCCACCAACACCCGAACCAATTGCGACCCCCGTTCAGGAACGCACAGCCCGTCTACGCGGTATAGAACCGGATGTCCCTGATGAGGTTGACGCCACCAGAAGTGACCTTCTGCCAGATATTGATCAGATCAACTCATCCCTGCAATCCACATCTGAACGTGACGGGGAGCCTCCCACCGCCCAAGATGTGCAAGTACAGGAAAAATCGCAACGCCGCGGGTTTCGACTTGGCTTTAGTTTGATGATCATTCTGATGGCTTTGCTGATCTTGACTTATACCAACGCACCCAAAGTGGTTGAATTGGCGCCCCAATCAGAGGCAATCATAGGCCAATATGTTGATCTGATAAATCAAGGGCGTATCGGTATGAACCAGCTTGTTGAAAAGGCTGCCGGCCTTGTTTCGGGCATGGGGAGCGATGCGGAATAACCATTAGAACCGATCAAGCAGGCGTTTTAGATAATCCAGTTCAAAGGCAGGGCGGTCACGCTCCCCGGATTTGCGGCGAATCTCGTCCAGTAAATCCTTAGCGCGACGGTAAACGTCCTCACCCTGCAACAGGTTTTCATCTGATCCAATGTTGCCCTGTGTGCCAGAATCCCGGCCAAGCGGATCCCGACCGTTTGGATTGGCTTCGCCAACAGATTCCCCTTGCTGGCCTTCTTGTTGTTGCTGAGCCATCGCCTCTCCAAGATTGCGCATCCCCTCGCGCAAAGCTTCCATGGCATCGGCCTGTCGGTCCAACGCCTCTGCGTTATCACCCTGTCGTAACGCTTCTTCAGCACCTTCCATTGCCTCGCCCGCGCGTCCTAAAGACTCGCGCGCCGCGTCGCCTTCAGGCGTCCCTGCACCCGGTAGGTTTTGCTGTTGACGACCAAGCTCATCGCGCAATGCCTGCTGACGACCTGCGAGGGAGCTTTCGCCCTGACCGGTTTGCCCCTGTCCTTCGCCGTCTTGACCCTCTTGACCTTGTCCTTGCCCGCTCTCACCACCTGGCCTATTTCCGGATTGAGCATTTGGATTGAACTGTTCCTGAAGATCCCGAAACGCATCATCAGATAGCCCCTGCTGGTCGCGTAATGTATCTGCAAGCCCTTCCATAGCGTCTTGGCCTGGGCTTTGCTGCCCCTGCCCGCCTTGGGTAACCTCCATGTTCTCCATCATTTCCCGCAGCTGGTTCAATAGTTCTTCTGCCTCGGTCATTCGGCCTTGTTCCATCAGCTCCTGAATTCGGTCCAGCATCTGCTGTAGCTGATCGCCGGTGATTTCTTGGCGCTCTTGGTTTTGCGCCTGTTGCTGATCATCGCTATCCGGAGGATTCTGTGCCAATTGCTGCATATAATCCTGCATGGCCTCGCGCAGTTCTTGCATCAGTTCGGCGATTTCTTCGTCCGATGCGCCGTCTCGCATGGCCTGCGCAAGCTTATCCTGAGCACGTCGCAATTGCTGTAGAGCATCCGACAGGTCGCCGTCCTCAACCAAAAGCGCGATATCCCAAAGCACCTGTGCATATTGATCACGGTGCGTCGCAGTTAACCCGGTCTCAACCGACGCCTCAAGACGGCGCATCATGACCCGCAACTTCAGATAATCCGTGTCTCGATCAAATAGACCCTCAGGCGCAAATGTAATGGCTTTCAGCACTTGAACGACTCTGGCACCGTTGTCCTTATTCCACAGCAAATCCCGCCTTTGTTCGATCAGCGCTGCCGCAAGTGGATCAAAAAAGCGTTTTCCTGGCAAAAGCAGCGTGCTGACCGCACTGTCACCGGTCTGCCCCAAGGCATCTTCAACTGTTAACGTCAGCGTTACCGGCAGCCCAGCCCAAGGGTGTTCTGCAAAATTCTCAACCAGAGTTTCTTCGAAACCGGCACGATCACCTGAAATTGTCAGCGGCAAATCCAGCGCGATGGGTTCGCGAAGTTCGGGATCAATCTGCAACCCGTGCCGTCGGTCCAATAAATCGCTATTCAATGCTAATTCCGCGCGACCACGCACCACGCCAAAATCGTCCCTTGTGTAAAAGGGCTGGCGCAAATCCCCTGACAAAGTTGTCTCTTCTGTGGCGGATAGAATCACCGAGGGTGCAGCGTCCGGGATCATCATGATTTGCCACGCGGCACCACCATCCCCATCGATAGAAAGTGTTCCACTTTGCGTAACTGTAAATTCTTGCGATGGTTCTGCTGCGCTTTGGATCGCATCCACATTGCCAGATACGGTTTCAGCAACCGTTAAGGCACCAACTTCTCCGTACAGACGTATTGTTAAGATACTGCCCTGTTGAATGTTCAGTGCCCCTGGATCGATATCGTTCAGATAAAGCCCCGGCAGGCCCATATAGGTCGGCGGTTCAATCCACCCTTCCCAACTAGGCCCAGTGGCAAGTGCCTCTTGACCACCGTCAACAGCAAGGTCTTGGAGATCGCCGACGCGTAAGAACGATCCGAATAACACCCCCACCATGAGGACCAATAGCGCCATATAACGCAATGCGTAGGGGTCTCGTTTCGCCATGCGTAGATTTGGCTGAACCGGCTTGGCATCCTGCAATCGCACCATCATTCGTGCGCGGTGAACCGCCCAAATAGCCTCTGACGCGGGATCGCCAGCGCCAATCGCCTGCGAATCTTGCAAGGTAGAGATCGGTCGCCCCGGAAGCGTTGCGTCCAGTCGCATTTGCGCTTCGCCTCGCGTCGGCCAATGAAATTGGTGCAGCCCACGATAAATAAATGCAAGTCCACTCAGGCCGAACACCATCAGTGCAACCCATGCGACCTCAAGCGACAGATCATCCTGAAGGCCCAGCATAACCGCGCCCAACGCAACAAACAAAAGGCTCCACACAGGCCAAAAGGCCCGTGTAATGCGTTCAGCCAGCATCCCCCAGCGGGTCAACCGCAAGGGCCAATTCACAGCGCGCAACGCCTGTTGTGTGGATCGGTTGTGTATCGTCATACTCCCCGTACCAAAGCGGCGCAGCGAGTCCGCGCCTTAGAGCCACGATGGGATGGTATCGCGGTTGATCATCTGTTCATAGGTAGGTCGTTCGCGAATGACGGCGAATTGATCGTCTTTCACCAAAACTTCTGGAATCAATGGCCGCGAATTATACTCACTCGCCATAACGGCCCCATAGGCCCCCGCAGACCGAAAAGCCACCAAATCGCCGGTGGTAAGAGGCGGCATCATCCGTTGTTTGGTAAATGTATCGCCGGATTCACAAACGGGACCAACGATATCATAAGGCTGCTGCTCAACGCCCGGTGTGGCCTCAATGATTGGGATAATGTCGTGATGCGCTTCATACATGGCAGGGCGGATCAAATCATTCATCGCCGCGTCCAAAATCAAGAAATCACGACCTTCGCCAGATTTCACATAGATCACTCCTGATACCAACACCCCTGCATTGCCAGAGATCAAACGCCCGGGTTCGATCTCTATTTCACAGCCGAGATGACCTAAAGTATCCTTAATCATCGCACCATATTCCATGGGCAAGGGCGGAGCCTCATTGGAGCGAGTATAGGGGATACCAAGCCCCCCCCCCAAATCGAGCCGTTTGATATCATGTCCCTCGGCGCGCAGCATTTTGGTCAATTCAGCAACTTTTTCATAGGCCAACCGAAACGGTTCCAGTTCAGTCAACTGACTGCCGATATGCACATCGATTCCAATAACCTGAAGGCCAGGTAGCGACGCGGCCATAGCGTAGACGTCTTTGGCGCGGGCAATTGGAATACCGAATTTGTTTTCAGATTTGCCCGTCGAAATTTTAGCATGGGTTTTGGCATCAACATCTGGATTTACACGAATGGTCACCGGCGCAACAACGCCAAGGCTTTCTGCTACAGCACTCAGCGCCAACATTTCAGGTTCAGACTCGATGTTGAACTGGCGGATGCCGCCCATCAATGCGGTTTTCATCTCCAAAGCGGTTTTACCAACTCCGGAAAAAACAATTTTGTCGCCCGGCACACCTGCTGCAAGGGCCCGCGCATATTCACCGCCAGAAACCACATCCATACCCGCGCCAGCTTCGGCCAGAACCTTTAGAACCGCTTGGTTCGAATTGGATTTCACTGCAAAGCACACTAAGTGCTCCATTCCGACGAGCGCATCGTCAAACAGCTTAAAATGACGTTGCAGCGTGGCCGTTGAATACAAATAGAATGGCGTGCCCACAGCTGCAGCAATATCTGTGATGGCGACGTCTTCGGCGTGTAAAACACCATCTCGATACAGAAAATGATCCATCAGTTATCAACCCTTGAGCGTAAAAAGAGATAAAGCGGCAATCCGCAACTTACGCCGATACACCATGTTGCCAAGATGGCCCATAGGCCGCGATAGGTTTTGTTCTGAAACGTTTCAGCCAATACCCAGAGCGTCAGGGCGATGGCCGAGATGGTTAAATCCCAAACAAGACCACTGCTAGCGTCATTTGCATGCCAAGCCGTCACCATCCCCGTTAGCGAATAGCCAAATTCTTCGAACCATCGAATAAAAAACAGCATCGGATAGGCACCGATGAACGCCAAGCCTAAATAAATATAACGAAGCTTAGACACGAAAATATCCTTCGGTGATCATCAACGTTTCAATCGCTATGACTAATCGTCGATGACGACGCCTACATTAATTTCGCCGGATATCGTGAGGTTTGGGGCGCTAGTGTCAGAGCCTACCGTGGGTCGCACAGGTGCCCCATTCACGCCGCAGCCTGCTAAAACAAGCCCTGTCAAAACCAATATTGCAAAGCGCATCTTTACCACCAGCCCCATCCTATACCCCAACGCGGACCGCCAGTGCCGACGCCGACACTTAGCGGACCGTTGCTAACTGAAACACCCGCCCCGCCGGTACCAACATAAACGTTTGTGTTCCCAGATCCCGTGCTTACCCCAGCGCCCCCGGTACCAACGTGCACGCTGGAGTTTTCACCCACATCCGAGCTCACTGCCGCATTCACATCCACATCACCGTTTCCGTCACCGCTTACCCCGACACTGGGCCGGGGATTGCTGCAGGACGCCAAAACGACCATCACAAAAACGGCAATAAGATGTTTCATCCCAGTATCTCTTTCCAACGGGCGACCTGAGCGCGCACTTGATCAGGAGCGGTACCACCATAAGATTGACGACTCGCCACTGAATTATGCACACCCAACACATCGAAAACAGAGGCATTAATTGCATCGTGAACCGATTGCATGTCCTCAAGGCTAAGATCGGGTAAATCGCACCCTTGTTTTTCAGCCATGGCAACCAACGACCCCGTCACGTGATGTGCATCACGGAACGGCATGTTTAGCTCGCGCACAAGCCAGTCCGCCAAATCCGTCGCGGTTGAAAACCCGCTGGCGGCAGCCACTTCCAACGAAGGGCGGTTGGCCGTCATATCACTGACCATGCCGGTCATGGCAGCCAAAGCGAGCATAAGACTGTCGGCCGCATCAAAGACCTGTTCTTTGTCTTCCTGCATGTCCTTGGAATAGGCCAAAGGAAGACCTTTCATCACAGTGAACAGCCCAACCATTGCCCCCATGATCCGTCCGATCTTCGCACGGATCAACTCTGCCGCGTCGGGGTTTTTCTTTTGTGGCATAATGGAGGATCCGGTTGAAAACCGGTCCGACAGAGCCACAAAACGGAATTGCGCAGAGGACCAAATCACCAGTTCCTCGGCAAAACGGCTAAGGTGCATTGCTGTAATGGTCGAGGTTGACAAAAATTCCAGCGCAAAATCACGATCAGCCACGGCATCCAATGAGTTTGCCGTCGGGCGGTCAAAACCCAATGCTTCAGCCGTCATGTCACGGTCGATCGGGAACGACGTCCCAGCGAGCGCTGCAGATCCAAGCGGAGATTCGTTCATGCGCGAACGTGCGTCTTTGAAACGGCTGATATCACGGCCAAACATTTCCACGTAAGCCATCATGTGATGCCCCCATGTCACCGGCTGCGCAGTCTGCAAATGGGTAAAACCGGGCATCACCCAATCCGCGCCTGCTTCGGCTTGCGCCATTAGCGCCCGAACCAGCGCCTCTAGGCCCTGAATGGCGGCGTCCATTTGATCCCGCACCCAAAGTTTAAAATCTGTCGCAACTTGGTCGTTTCGGCTTCGACCTGTGTGCAAGCGTCCGGCAGGTTCACCGATGACTTCTTTCAGGCGCGCTTCAACATTCATGTGAATATCTTCCAGCGCAGCAGAAAATGCGAAATCTCCGGTCTCAATCTCTGACAAGACCGTGAGAAGCCCTTCACGAATGGCATCAGCATCGTTATCGGTAATGATACCCTGGGCGGCCAACATGGCTGCGTGGGCACGAGATCCCTGAACGTCCTGAGCCGCCATTCGTTTATCAAAATCAATAGAAGCGTTGATAGCTTCCATGATGGCATCCGGGCCAGAGGCAAAGCGCCCCCCCCACATTGCGTTGGAGGCTTTGTTGTTCTTGGTATTCTCGGTCATGTCTATGTCACCCTTCGGAGGGAAAATATGCGCGTTCTTCGTTATGCGGTTCTCTATACCGCCCTTGCCTTTGGTGCAATTCCTGCCTTTGCCGATATGTCAGACATAGAGGCCCTGCGCGAAGGCGATATGAAAAAATTGGTCTTTCACAGTGAGGCAAAACCACTGTCCGAGGAAGCCTTCACCGATGAGGACGGGAATAAATTTACATTCGCCGATTACCAAGGCAAAGTCCTACTGGTGAATTTCTGGGCAACTTGGTGCGCGCCTTGCCGTCACGAGATGCCATCGCTTGATCAATTGCAGGCCGAACTCGGGGGCGACACGTTTGAAGTCGTACCGATCGCAACAGGTCGCAACCCACAGCCAGCGCTCAAGAAGTTTTTTGCTGAGGCTGAGATCAAACACCTACCAATTCTACTCGACCCAAAGCAAACTTTAGCCCGAGACATGGCTGTTTTGGGCCTACCCATTACATTAATCGTTGATACTGAGGGTCGTGAAATCGCCCGCTTACGTGGCGATGCAGAGTGGAACAGCGAAAGCGCCATCGCGATTCTAAAGGCCCTGAGCGAAGAATAAAAGACCACGGTCTCGCTGGCTTCTCACCACAACCTCCACAATACCACTCGATATTACTCGCATCGTATTTCCCAATTTAAATGGGAAATACGTTGATTCGTGGTGCGTTCATCTACTTGTGATTCTCTTGAGCCAAATTGAGCGAGATCAAAGTCGTTGACGTTTTTGTGATTTATGCCACTCTTGGGCATAACTTATCCGTAGGAGGACGTCATGAGTGATCTCGCAAAGCCACACGTTGAAGACGTTCCAAAATCCAAAGAACGTCTGGCAGTCTTTTTGCTGTTGGTTGTTTTTGTCCCGGTCCTCAGCATTGCCATTGTCGGCGGATGGGGGTTTTTCGTCTGGATGTCACAGATCATTCTCGGCCCCCCAGGGAGCTAATTGAAATGACCGGAACATCTGCAGCAGCCCCATCACGGCGCCAGTTTTTACTGGGTCAAAAGGTTGCCCAATCTCAGGTTGTTCCCCGCCCACCTTACAGTTCAACTGATAGCATTACGGCACATTGTACAGCTTGTGGCGATTGTCTGTCTGCCTGTCCTGAGGCTATTTTAGTCGCGGATCAAAATGACAAACCCTTCGTTGATTTCAGCGACGGGGAATGTACATTTTGCAACAAATGCTCGGATATTTGCACTGAACCGGTGTTTGATCAGTCATCTGCGCCCTTTTCACATCTGGTTGAAATCGGGACAAACTGCTTAATGCATCAAAGTGTGGAATGCAGAGTTTGCGCCGAGAATTGTGATGCAGGGGCAATGACATTCGATTACCAAATTGGGCGATCCGGGGGCGTACATCTTAACCCTCAGGATTGCACCGGATGTGGTGCATGCATCGCACCCTGCCCCGCAGATGCCATATCCATCGCCTTTCCCAAATCAGAGGTCGCAGCATGAGCGAACTAGCCCATATTTCCAGCCTGTTGATTACGGCCAAACCCGAAACACTTGATGCGGTATCCCGACAGATCGAATCCCTTCCATGTGCAGAGGTTGCCATGCGAGATCCCGCAGGAAAGCTGGTCGTCGCGATGGAAACCGAAACTGAACGCGCCATCATTGATGCGCTCGATATTATACAAATTTTGCCAGGGGTCGTGAACGCGTCTCTTGTGTTTCACCAAATAGATGACGGTCAGGATGGACTGCCCGAATAGATCCCAGCCATAAAAGCGAGGAATCCCATGGTTAAAATGACTCGAAGAGCGGTTATTAAATCGCAAGCGATCGCCGCAGCCGCAGCCGCGGCGGGCATGCCGGTCGCGGCACAGAACCTGGTCACCGATGCCACGCTGACGGATTTGAAATGGTCCAAAGCCGCGTGCCGCTTTTGCGGTACAGGCTGTTCGATCATGGTCGCAACCAAAGCAGGTCGAGTTGTTGCCACTCATGGTGATGCCGCTGCCGAAGTCAACAAGGGCCTGAACTGCATCAAAGGGTATTTCCTGTCGAAGATCCTTTATGGCGGGGATCGTCTTGAACAGCCGCTTTTGCGTAAAAAAGATGGCGTCTTCGACAAAAACGGTGATTTCGAACCTGTTAGCTGGGACGAAGCCTTTGATATCATGGCTGAGAAATGGAAAGCGACCCTCAAAGCCAAAGGGCCTGAGGCCATTGGGATGTTCGGCTCCGGCCAATGGACAGTCTGGGAGGGCTATGCAGCCTCTAAACTGATGAAGGCGGGCTTTCGCTCCAATAACATTGACCCAAATGCGCGACATTGCATGGCCTCAGCCGTGGTCGGCTTTATGCGCTCTTTTGGCATAGATGAGCCGATGGGCTGCTATGATGATTTTGAGCACGCAGATGCCTTTGTGCTCTGGGGGTCTAACATGGCGGAAATGCATCCGATCCTATGGACCCGGATCGCCGACCGCAAATTCAGCTATCCTCATGTGCAGGTCGCAGTATTGTCGACCTATACCCACCGCAGCTTTGATCTGGCAGACATCCCGATGGTGTTCACACCACAAACGGACATGATCCTGCTGAATGCCATTGCCAATTACATTATTGAAAATGATGCGGTGAACAAAGATTTCATCGGCAAACACGTGAATTTCAAAAAGGGCGTACAGGACATTGGCTATGGCCTGCGCCCAGAACACCCGCTGCAGCAAGCTGCGGAAAATCCCGACTCCGGTGCATCGGATCCGATCTCGTTTGAGGAATTCGCGGAGTTTGTCAAACCTTACACAATCGAAAAAGCCGCTGAGGAAAGTGGTGTTCCGGCCGAGCAAATCGAAAAACTTGCCAAGCTTTATGCGGATCCAGACACCAAGGTCATGTCGCTTTGGACCATGGGGGTGAACCAACACACCCGCGGTGTTTGGGTCAATAACATGATCTACAACCTGCACTTGCTGACCGGTAAAATTTCTACTCCTGGCAACTCTCCGTTTTCCCTGACTGGGCAACCCTCTGCCTGTGGGACAGCGCGCGAAGTTGGCACATTCAGCCACCGCTTGCCTGCCGACATGGTTGTCAACAATCCCGAGCATCGCGCCATAGCTGAGAAGATCTGGAAACTTCCGGAAGGGACGATTCCAGAAAAAGTCGGGGCCCATGCGGTCCTGCAAAACCGGAAACTGAAAGACGGGGAAATTAACTGCTATTGGGTTCAGGTGAACAACAATATGCAAGCCGCCCCTAACATGATGGAGGAAGGGCTGCCGGGGTACCGCAATCCTGAGAACTTTATCGTGGTGTCTGATGCCTATCCAACGGTCACGGCGCAAGCGGCGGATTTAATTCTACCTGCTGCAATGTGGGTTGAAAAAGAGGGAGCCTATGGCAATGCCGAACGGCGCACACAGTTCTGGCATCAACTTGTCGATGCCCCAGGCGAAAGCCGCTCTGACCTGTGGCAGCTGATGGAATTTGCGAAACGATTCAAGATTGAGGACGTCTGGCCCCAAGAATTGATCGACAAAATGCCCGAAGTCGCCGGCAAAACCATGTACGAGGTTCTCTACGAAAACGGCAACGTCAACGCCTTTGGTCTGGATGAAACGAGCGAGGATTACGCAAACGACGAATCCAATCACTTTGGGTATTACGTGCAAAAAGGCCTCTTTGAGGAATATGCCAAATTTGGACGGGGTCATGCCCATGACCTTGCCCCATTTGAGGCCTACCATGAAGCTCGCGGCCTACGTTGGCCTGTGGTCGACGGCAAAGAAACCAAATGGCGCTTTAACCCGGAATATGACCCTTATGCCAAAGGTGAAGGCTGGGATTTCTACGGCAATAAGGACGGCAAGGCCAATATCTTTGCACTTCCTTATGAACCACCGGCAGAGATGCCCGATGACGAATACCCGCTCTGGCTTTCGACTGGCCGAGTGTTAGAGCACTGGCACTCTGGATCTATGACCCAACGTGTTCCCGAATTGTACAAAGCGGTGCCGGATGCACTGTGTTATATGCACCCCGACGATGCGGCCGAGCTGGGTGTCCGTCGTGGATCTAAAATCCGACTGGCATCCCGTCGTGGATCGATCGAGACGCGGGTCGAAACACGAGGACGGAACAAACCACCGCGCGGGTTGGTTTTTGTACCTTGGTTCGATGCGAGCCAATTGATCAACAAAGTGACGCTGGATGCCACGGATCCACTGTCCAAGCAAACCGATTACAAAAAATGCGCTGTGCGCATCGAAGCAGTGTGAGGTGTATCATGAAAAGTTTCCTCTTAGCCGCTTTCGCCGTTGTTAGCCTAACTGCTGGTGTCACCAGCACGGGGGCTCAAGAATTTGTTGCAACCCTACGCGGCGACGTCCATCTGGCCGACGACACAGTTCCGCCCGCAATCCCTGCCGAGGTAAACAGCGACATTCGACAAATCCGCAACTATCCGGAGCAACCGCCACTGATCCCCCACAAAATTGAGGGGTATCAAATCGATTCCAACGCGAACAAATGTTTGACCTGCCACAGCCGTACTGCCGTTGGCGACAGTCAAGCGCCGATGGTATCGGTCACTCACTTTATGAATCGGGACAACCAAGTTTTGACCTCTGTGTCGCCCCGTCGATATTTCTGCACCCAATGCCATGTCTCTCAGAATGAGGCCAAACTCTTGGTTGAAAATGACTTCGTCGACGTTGATTCTGTGCTTGATTACGTGACTAAAAACAGCGGGGAGGCTAAGGAATGATTGGCCGCCTCTGGAACTGGACCAAGGGTCTGTGGCGGACCGTAAGCCGCCCCAGCATCCATTATTCTCTCGGCTTTCTCTGTGCGGCGGGTTTTATCATGGGCGTGATTTTCTGGGGCGGATTCAACACCGCCCTTGAGATCACAAACACCGAAAAATTCTGTACCGGTTGTCATGAAATGCGTGACAATGTCTTTGTGGAGCTGAAAACAACCATCCACTATTCAAACCGCTCCGGCGTAAGGGCCACTTGCCCGGATTGCCACGTGCCACATGAATGGACTCCAAAAATTGCGCGCAAAATGCAGGCCTCAAAAGAGGTTTGGGGTAAGATATTTGGAACCATCAACACACGTGAAAAGTTCCTGGAACACCGGCTAACTCTTGCACAGCATGAATGGGCACGACTAGAGGCCAACGACAGCTTAGAATGCCGCAACTGCCATTCAGAGGAATCGATGGATTTCACCCGTCAATCCCAACGCGCCGTGGATGCACATGAACGGTTTCTTGTGACGGGCGAAAAGACCTGTATCGATTGTCACAAAGGAATCGCGCATCAACTGCCAGACATGAGCCAAGCTGGCATGATGAAGCCTCAACCTTCGGAGCAACAAGTTGCCATGTATTTAGAGAGCCTAACAGAGGCGAACTAGGTTTATACCGGTCAAAATCTAATAGGCATCCGACAGTAAAATATTGACGGATGCCTCTCAAATCTCTCCATATCTCAGCTCAACCCACCATAATGATGGATATCGCGCCCCTCTGTTTGGCGGGCATCAGTGTAGGACTTAAACAGACCCGCTACATCCTCAGATTGCCAATCCATCAACGCCGTTTTGTAGCTATTTCGTTGCCGTATCTGATCAAACCACACCGCAAGGTAAGGCGTCTGCTGAAACGGCCAACCCATCAAAGAAAATCGGTGGGCATTGGGCATCCAGGCGATATCTGTCAGAGAAAATTGGTCCCCTGACAAATATGGACGACCATCGGCAAGACGTGCGTCCAATACGTTGAACGCCGCCGCGGTTCGCCGGACCGCGTGATCCAACCGTTCCTTTGTGAAACCGGCTTCAAAATCCCGATGAAACTGTTTGAGTTTTGCATTCTTATGATTGCGTTGGAATGCCTTTGCAGCCTCTTCGGTCGGAGGCGATGCCCCTCGAAACAAAAATTCAAAAGTCAAAAGCTTTAGATCCACCTGAGCCCCATCTGCCAGCGCGAGCAAATCCGCATCGCCAATGGACAACGCCGTATGCGCCCTAGCCAGATGTCTGATTATATCAATAGATTCAATATAAAGCCGCCCATCCTCAACCAGCGCTGGGACCACCCCATTTGGGTGAATCCTTTGAAACGCTTCGGATGCATGCTCGCCAGCTTCTAGATCGACCAAATGACTTTCAAAGGTCCGGCCCGTTTCAGCCAACGTAATGCGAACCCGCTGAGAGCAACTGGACAGAGGTGCGTGCCATAAATGAATCCCCTTCATGGTCTTCAGGCTTAGGTCTTTTGGTTCAATCTCTGGCATATGGTTTCCCCACGACCCGGGTCAAAAATTGACCCGGTCTCCCCCTTTTAAATCGAGGATTTCACGGGCCTCATCCGGTGTTGCCACCTGACAGCCCAGATCCTCAACGATACGACGGATTTTGGCGACCTGTTGCGCATTACTTTCCGCGATTTTCCCGCGCGAGATAAACAGGCTGTCCTCAAGCCCCACCCGCACATTGCCACCCATTTGACTGGCAGTGGTTCCGAGCGTCATCTGGGACCCGCCTGCCCCAAGGACCGACCAACGGTACTCATCCCCAAACAGGCGATCCGCCGTGCGCTTCATGAAAATGAGATTGTCGATCTCAGGCCCAATCCCACCCAGAATTCCAAAGATGAATTGAATAAAGATCGGCGCTTTGAATAGTCCGATGTCCATACAGAATTTCAAATTATAGAGGTGCCCGACATCGTAACATTCATGTTCGAATTTTACATCATGCGGAGCAAGCGTTTCAGCGGCCTCTTGAATATCCTTAAAGGTATTGCGGAAAATATTGCGGTCAGAGTTTTTGACGTAGTCTTTTTCCCAGTCAAAATTCCAATCCTCATCGCTGTACCGGTTGGCCAGTGGGTGAAAGGAAAAATTCATACTCCCCATATTCATAGAACACATTTCCGGGGAAAATGTTTTCGCTGGGGTTATGCGGTCTTGAATGGACAGGGTCAAAGATCCACCGGTGGAGATGTTCACCACCGCATCGGTGGCTTGCTTTATCCGCGGAAGGAAGGGCGCGAAATCCTTAATGTCCACCGAGGGCGCCCCCGTCACTGGGTTTCGGGCATGCAAGTGCAAGATCGACGCACCTGCCTCCGCGGCATCCACCGCTTGCTGGGTGATGTCATCATAGGTGTAGGGCAGGCTGTCTGACATTGTCGGCGTGTGAATCGCACCGGTGACAGCGCAGGTGATGATGGTTTTTTGCTGTTTGGCCATGATTCAGGCTCCTTATGTGTCGGAATTGCGCTGTACGCGAAAACTGATGGGGAAAAGTTGAACATCGTATCGGGACTTGATTAATCCCCAGATGCCATTGGGGGCCTTAAGCATGATCACAATCGCCACGACACCAAGAACCATTAGATAAATCGTTCCCAGATCAGCCAGTGTTTCGCGCAGGGCAAAGAACACCAATGTGCCGATGATGGGGCCTTCGATCGTACCAATCCCACCGATGACAACGATAAAGATAACAAAAGCGGTCCAGTCATTAACTGAAAACGCCGCGTCCGGTGAAATCCGCAATTTCTGGAGGAAGATTAGCGCCCCAACCATGGATGTCAGCGCAGCGGTGACGATGTACACAACCAATTTGGTTCGCCAAATGTCGATCCCAAGGGAACCCGCAGCAAGCTCATTATCGCGGATGGCTGCAAGGGCCAGACCATTTCGAGATCTCAAAAACAAATAGATCGCGGCGATTACAATGACGGCTGTCCCAAGCGCCAACCAATAGCTCAGATGCTCTCGTCCAGACCGCGAACTCGCAAGAGATTTTACGATATCGACGGGCAATGATGTCCCCGATCCGCCCCCAAGCGAGGAGACTTGGGCAAAGGACAGCCGAAAGACCTCGGCCATAACCCATGTGCCAATGGCGAAATATGCGCCCCGGAGTCGGAAGATCAGCATCGCGACGGGGATAGAGATTGCAGCACCCAACAGTCCAGCAACCCCGATGGCTACAACAGGATGCAAGTCACCAAAAATGGTCAACGCAAACAGCATATACCCGCCAAACCCAACATAGGCTTGCTGACCGACGGATACCAGTCCTGCGTACCCCGCCATCAGGTTCCACAGGGACGCGAGCGCCAGATAGAGAAAGAGTTCACTCAGCAAACGCATGTCAGCACGCCCGGCCCAAAGCGGACCTGCAATGAGCAGCAGCAGAGCAATCGCTCCGAAAATTGCGGCGGCTTTGGCCACAGGCGACGTTCGCGTAACTTTGAATTCGGTTAATGTCATCCGCTTATCCTCGGGAACAGGCCATTCGGACGAATAGCGAGAATGATCAAAAAGGCGATATGTCCGGCCAAAAGTTGCCACCCAGGGTCAATTTTTGCCCCTATGGTTTGCGCGACACCTAGGATCACGCCGCCAACCAAAGTCCCCCAAAGGTTTCCAAGCCCCCCGATGATCACAGCCTCAAACCCAAATATTAATCGGCCGCCGCCAATAGAGGGGTCAAAGCTGGTCCGAATACCCAGTAGAATACCCGCAATTGCGGTCACCCCCAACGCCAACGCCATGGCCAACCCAAAGATATGACGACGGTTCAGCCCCATAAGCTGCGCTATTTCTTGATTGTCTGAGACAGCGCGGAACGCACGCCCCAAAGCCGTTCTATAAAACGTCCATTGCAAACCGGCGATCACCAGCACAGCAATAGCAAAGGTCAATACAGGCAGCACACCAAGAGACAAAGGCCCGACCGGAATACTGGCGGTTTCCAGAGCGCCCGCATTCATTTTCTGGGGATCTGCTGAATACAGTTCAAGCAAAGCATTCTGAATGATTACGGATAGACCAAATGTCACCAATAATGGCGGCAACAGATCCTTACCGAGGGTTTGGTTCAGGATACCCCGCTGGAGCACATATCCGATCACTGCCATGCACGGCACCACAACGATTAGACTAAGCAACGGATGCAGTCCCAAAACAGCAGTTACAGACAGACCAAGGTAAGCGCCAAGTACGATCAAATCACCATGGGCGATATTCACCAAACGCATTACCCCAAAGATCAACGATAAGCCTGCCGCAAACAATGCGTACAACCCACCGAGCAAAGCGCCCTGAACAATTGCATTCATCCATTCCATGATTATTCCACCCCAAAATACGCGCGGGAGATGTCGTCCTGCGATACAGTTGCGGACGCGCCTTCTAACGAAACCCGCCCTTCTTGAAGGCAAT
Organism: Pseudoruegeria sp.; assembly: GCA_039972875.1. Lineage (GTDB taxonomy): Bacteria > Pseudomonadota > Alphaproteobacteria > Rhodobacterales > Rhodobacteraceae > Pseudoruegeria. The sequence goes on along the minus strand of JBDWMA010000011.1, from coordinate 34,173 downwards.
AGACGCGCGAGGACACCGAAAGTGCCTTGGTTATGTCTTGCTCAACGATCAAAGCACTCATGCCTTCGCCAATAATGCCGGGCAGCGCGTCATAGATGTCTTTTATAATAATGGGGGCAAGACCAAGACTGATCTCATCAAACAGGATCAAATCAGGGTTCGCCATCAAAGCCCTGCCAATGGCAACCATCTGCTGCTGTCCACCGGACAACGATGTCGATTGCTGTTTGCGGCGGTCCTGCAAAATCGGGAAAAGCTTATAGACCGCCTCAAGCGACCAAGGTCCTTGGCGTCCGATTTGGCCGCCAATGATCAGGTTTTCCTCTACAGAAAGGGATGGAAACAACTGCCGCCCCTCGGGCACCAAAGCGATGCCTTTTTCGGCCACTTCATCCGCGCGCAACGCCCCAATCGAGGCGCCTCTATATTGCACCATTGCCGGTTGATTTTGCATCAACCCTGAAATGGACCTCATCAGCGTGGTTTTTCCTGCACCATTGGCCCCAATGATCGCAAGAATTTCGCCCACAGAAACGGTTAAATCCACGCCATAGAGCGCTTGAAAATCACCGTAAAAAGCATCCAACCCCGTGATGTTCAAAATAGGATCAGGCATCAGCAGCAATCCCCAGATAAATTTCCTTAACTTCGGCACTATTCATAATGGTCTGTGGGTTCCCCTCGGCTATTTTTTTGCCAAAATCGATGACGATCAGACGGTCCACCACCGCTAAAAGTGCGTGAACAACATGTTCGATCCAGATGATCGTCACGCCCCGCGCATGGATATCTTTGATAGTTTGAACCAGCGATGTGCACTCCGCCTCGGTAAGCCCGCCCGCGATTTCGTCTAACATCAACAGTTTTGGTTTCGCACAAAGCGCACGGGTCAATTCCAACCGTTTGCGCCCCAACAACGTCAGTCCACCGGCCAAGGTATTGGCTTTGCCCAACAGTTCAGTTTGTTCCAGTATTTCGAGGCAAAATACCTCTGCTTCAGCGCCCTTTAATCCTGCGGCCTGCGTCGCAGCGATCATCGCGTTTTCAAATACCGTCATCCCGGAAAAAGGCTGGGGCACCTGAAAGCTACGCGCCATACCAGCACGGCATCGTTTAGCCGCATTCATTCCGGTAACGTTTTGACCATCAAAAAGAACCGCCCCAGCATTTGGGTTAAGGGTGCCTGTTATAAGGTTAAACATCGACGTTTTTCCGGCACCATTCGGGCCAATGACGCCCAGCGCCTCGCCCTTTTGTACGGAATAACTCAGATTATCGGCAACGGTGACTGCACCAAATGATTTAGTCACGCAATCAAGTTCTAGAAAAGCAGCCATAGCGCCCTCTGGTGTTCGACAAAAAGGGCTGCGCCAGCTTTGGCGCAGCTGTGTTTGAGATTAACCCAGCAGTTTTAATTCGCCGGTCAGCGGAATATTCGGCGCGGCTGAGTTGGCTACGATTTTCAGATCCATCGCATCACCATCTTGTTGCCATTGCCCCGCAACCAAGGGTGTCTTTGTGACATTGTTGATCGGACCATTGGCCCAATTTACGTTGCCTGTCACCGTATCTAGGTTGGTGTCAGCAATCGCAGCAACAATTGCGGCTGGATCTCCTAGATCCTCCGCACGGCTCACCACATTGGCGGCCACTTCAAACAATGCATGTTTAAAGCCTATGGGCTGTGTCCAAGGGCGACCAGTTGCAGCCGTGTAACCTTCAGCAAGGTCTTTTGCGCTCACACCGGTCAGCGAAGAATTGAAGGGATGGTGCGGTGACCACCAGACCTCAGAACTTAGGCCGTCCCCACGATTCCCAAGGGATTCAATCACGGACGGGAACAATAGTGCTTTACCGATCGTGACGATCTTTGGTGTAAATCCTTGCTGCGCTGATTGCGCCCAGAAGGTCGCAAAATCAGGTGGGATCATATTTCCTGTGACGATCTCACAACCCGCTGATTTGAACGCGGCAATTTGGTTGCTAAAATCATCCGACAACGGTTGGAACCGGCCGGGATCGATCAGATCATACCCTGCCGCAGCCAATGGTTTTGGAAGGCCGTTTTCGGCATCCCCCCACGCATTGCCGTCTGCGTCATTCGGAAACAACCCGCCAACAGTTTTTGCGACATCTGCCTGGCCCCACATATCCAAAAAGGAACCAATGACGTCCTCAAGGCCCCAAAAGAAATGGTACGTATTTTCAAAGCCTTGCCCGGGCACGCCGTTGCGTCCAAAGAAATAGGGCTGCCATGGACAATCGGTGGTGATGCAGGGCACCTCATTGATCTCTGCCTGATCAGCAACCGGATTAACGGTATCAGGGGTGGAGGCTGCAACAATGATGTCAACCTCATCCCCTAATATAAGATCTGCCGCGACTTCGGCTGCACGGTTTGGATTGGACTGGCTGTCCTTAGAGATAATCTCGATGTTCCAAGTTTTACCATTATTTTGGACGCCGGCAGCAAGGGTTTTTCTGATACCATCAAGGATATAATCATCGGCTTCAGCAAAGCTCGCCAAGGCACCGGTTTGCGGGCTCACATGCCCAATACGAATTGTCGGGTTGGCTGCATAAGCACGGGTGCCTCGCAGCAAAGCCGGTGCGGCAATGGCTGCCGCAGACCCCGCTAGAAACCCGCGCCGCGAAGATTTGATAAGTCTGGTCATTGTTGGTCTCCTCCCAAAGTTTTGACTTTGCAGCCAAATTCATATTTTCGTCGGTAGTATGCTTTCCAGTCGTGTGAGGTGCTGCGCCACCTTGGCCCGCACTTCATCCACTTCTTCAGCGCTCCACGTTCTGAAGCCCTGCCCTGTCTTCATGCCCAAACGGCCCTCCTCGACCAGTTTTTGCAAATAGGGTGATGGTCCCCGCCGGGTTTCAAGATCCGCCAGAACGTTGTCATGAATATCCAGCGTTAAGTCTGTCCCCACGAGGTCCGCATTTTCCAGCGGGCCCAATACAGCCAAACGGCGGCCAAAGCTGGCTTTAATAACCGTATCTACGGCTTCTGCATCGCAGATACCGTTCTCAACAAGGCTGATTGCCTCGCGCCAGAGTGCATGTTGCAAACGGTTTCCAATAAAACCGGGAACATCCTTTTCGACCAAAACGGGGGTTTTGCCTGCTCCTTGAAGCAGTTCCATCATGTCCGCGGCCACATCGGGCGATGTCCATTTGGTTTTGACCACTTCAACCAGCGGAATCATATGGGGTGGATTCCACCAATGGGTCCCGACAGCACGATCTTTTAAACGCAGCCCTTCCATGATGTCTGTGATCGGCATCACCGACGTATTAGAAGCAAACGTGGCCGTCTCGGGTGCATGCGCCTCTATTTCGGCAAAGATCTTTTGCTTTAGATCCATCTTTTCCGGGGCAGCCTCAAACACGACTTCGGCGTTTTTGACCGCTCCGGCTGTCGTGCCATGAATCTCAATCATCTTGAGCGCTTTGACGATCTCACGATCCTCTATCCCCATCGCGATCATGCTTTGGCGAATACGTTCCGCAACGGTTTCCCGCGCCTCGGCTGATGGGTCAGTAATAGCCACGTATTGGCCGGCACGGGCTAAGGTCAGCGCAATACCATGCCCCATAAGACCCGCACCGATAACAGCTGTTTGTCTTTTGTACCGCATGGTTCAGCCCGCCGTATATCCACCGTCCGCATATAAAATATGCCCGGTGTAAAAATTCGAAGCCTTTGATGCGAGGAACAACAACGGTCCTGCCAGATCTTCTGGTTCGCCAAGACGGCCAACAGGAACACGGCTTAGAAAACCATCCCGGACCTTTTTAGCATCGTCGTTGTCCTCAAACATCCATGCTGTCAAAGGCGAGCGGAACACCGTTGGCGCAATAGCATTCACCGTAATGCCCTGCGCGCCCAGTTCACAGCCCAGCGCCTTTGTCAGACCGTCCGTCGCAGCCTTGGAGGCACAATAGGCCGTATAGCCCGCCGGATGTCCTAAAAGACCACGCGCAGAGGACACTAGAACAATTTTGCCCTTGCCCTGTTTTTTCATCTGACCCGCCGCCGCACGGGACAACAACCAAGTTTGATTAACATTGGCATCCATCACCGCATGAAAGGTCTCAGGCGCCATATCGTTGATCAACGCCACTTTGTTCATACCAGAAGCCACCACAAGGATGTCGAGTTTGCCAAAATTTGAGACCGCCTCGTCAACAAGATTCTGACAGGCATCTTCGTCACGGGGACGGATGTTCACAGACACCACATTTACGCCAAGGTCCCGGCATTCCTGCGCGATGCCGTCCAATGCCTCCTGATTGCCTGCCGAAAGGACAAGGTTGCACCCCGCCGCCGCAAGAATACGTGCTGCCACCATGCCAAAAGCACCAGATGCCCCGGTGATCATTGCGACATCCCCTTTGACATCAAACATCGCATTTGGGTTCTGCATTGCGTTCATGATGACGCCTCCGGAGGATAAGGAATAACAACCAGCATTTTACAGGTTTCATTTGTGCGGTTTTCGATCTTGCGGTTTTCACCGGCGGGGATCGTGCAACTGTCGTATTTGCAAAGCACCGTTTCTACGCCATCAATAAGGACGGTCATTTCGCCTTCGAGCATCACGTAGACTTTTTCAAACGGAGTTGAATCTGGCCCTGCTCCGCCGCCGGGCAAGAACTGGCTAAAGCCGATCCATTGATTGGTTGGTCCACCTTCTTCAAACCCCTGCAAACGCAGGCCGTAGCAGTCAAAGTGATTGGGCGCGACATAAGGCTGTGCGTCTTTAAACCGTTTCAGGTGCATGAAATTCCTCCCAGAGTATCAAGCGTGATCAAGCGCCGCCAAAAGACGAGCGGCGCCGTTGTTCAGAAATCTGCGCCGTCATCGATGCGGAAGTTCTGGCTTTTGTCGATCATTGCGACCAAACGGATAATGCAACCGTCACCGCGGTCCCAATTCCAAGGGAAGAACGCAAAGGTACAGCGTTTACCCGTGACTGCATCAAGATCACCGCCCACATTTTCGATGCCCAAAATACCGTTTTTGAATAGGATCTGGTGGCAGGGTTCCCAATCGGGGAAGTCATCTTTCCAGTCGTTCCCACCGGACCACTCTTTGTACTCTTCTTCTAGGTGGGGCAGCAGTGGTCCATTGCGCTGAGGACCAATTGCTGTGGCAAGTGGGTGGTCATTGGCCTGGGTGTCATGACCGACAACCTTTACCCCTTTTTCCACCATCCATTCTGCCGCAGAAGGCACAAAACCGGGGCAATACGCGAAATAGTCTCCATCTTCATAGTCGTGATGCCACCCCGTGTTGATGATTAAAACGTCGCCTTTACGGATCGCATGACCGCAAGCTTTCTCTAGGTCTTCGCCGGTGATCGGCTCCCATTTCTTCTTTGGAAGAGACACAACAATGCCTGTCCCAAAGAAGTGTGGAAGCGGCACTTCATCAATAAATGGTGTTCCCTGAACAACATGCGCCGGTGCATCAATATGCGTCGTGGCATGCATCGTTGTTGTGATCCGCTGGCTCAAAACACCAGATTTCGCCATGTAATGAATACGCTCAATCTTGGTGTCCTGAAAATATGGCCAGTTCGGGTTCTGAAACCCAAAACGGTGACTCAGGTTATAGAACTCAAGACCCATGTCATTGTCTGTGTTGGCCTGAAACTCAATGCCGCGGATTTCAACCATTGGATACATCTCCTCCATTCACTGCCTAGACAGTGTTGCGCTGATTCAAAATGTCAGGGTGGTCCCTCCCAACCCATACCGCAATTTGATACACATGCACCACATTGCGGTCAATACATTTCTCACAATGCGGATACCTGTATCACAGTGCGGTTAAGTTTCTTGACTTTTCGAACAAATCAGAGTGTTAGAATAAAATTGAATTTTGGAGTTGTTATGAAAACAGACGAGTCAGAAAATGGGCGGTCCGGCATTCAAGTGATCGCTCGTGCCGCATCAATCTTAAGGACCCTAAAAGACAACCCCAGCGGTATGAGTCTTGGTCAAATTGCGACGGCAGTTTCATTACCAAGATCAACGGTTCAACGTATCGTAAACGCCTTGCAGACAGAACGGTTTATCATTGCCAATTCAAATGGTAGCGGCCTTCGACTTGGTCCCGAATTAGGGGCACTTGCCGAGGCAACCCGCTACAATATCGTCGAACAATGTCGAATCCTATTGACCGAGCTGACCCAAACAACCGGAGAGACTTCTGATTTATCTGTCCTGCGGGACGGAACCATGATTTTCTTGGATCAGGTGCCCGGCACTCAACGACTTCGAACCGTCTCATCAGTTGGCGAAGTTTTTCCAGTGACTTCCACGGCGAACGGCAGATCCAGCCTTTCACGTCTCCCCAGAGAGGAGGCCATGAAAATTGCAAAACGCGAATGGGAGCGGCAAAACTTACCCCCTCAAGACGCTCAATTTAATCAAATTTTGGATGACGCTGCCCAAACTGGACTTGCCTACGACAACCACGAGCATAATGATGGGATTTGCGCGATTGGATTTGCTTTTACCGATTGGTCCGGAGAGATCCATTCTGTGTCCGTTCCGGTTCCATCGACCCGCTTTGACGCCAAAAAGGACAGCATTGAGGCCGCAATCTTGACGACAAAGCACAATATTGAGAAAATGATGCAACGCGGACAGAACGGAAAATAGGTCGAGATAACCGTAGAATTGCGGTTAAAAGGCCGAATCCTTTACGGACTCCATCGATACATGGGTGGATGTGCTGTCCACATGGGGCAGCGCTGAAATTGTCTCCCCTAACACCTCGCGGTAACTCCGAATATCGCGGGTGCGCACCTTTAACAGGTAGTCAAAAGCACCGGCAATCATGTGGCATTGTTCGATCTCGGGCACGCCGTTGACAGCTTTGTTGAACGCGATCAACGCCGATTCCGTGGTTCGGGTCAGCTTAACCTCGACAAAGGCGACATGGTCTCGCCCCAATTTTCCCGCATCCAAGATAGCACGATACCCAAGTATAAACCCATCATCTTGCAACCGTTTCAATCGAATTTGACATGGTGTCTTGGTCAACCCGACGCGTGTGGCAAGTTCCGTGATCGTCAATCGTCCATTTTTACTTAGGTTCTGGATGATCTTATGATCAAACCCGTCCAATTTCCTGCTTTCCACAAAAACCCTCAGCGTTTCATCCATGAATTATTAAATTCTGAGTGATTCCTCCTACAATGTAAATTGAACCAGACCAAAAAGCCTGTGACACGAACAGGACACACTGATCCGAATGCAGCGTTTCTGATAAATCGATAGCGATTGCGCGAAACGGAAGCCTTACTTTAAAATCCAAATCTATCTTTAAAACCGTAATACCATGATCCCATCATGGAATACGGGACCCGAAACATGTGCCCTCCGGGAAAGGGGGTCCATGACATTTTTTCAAACACGTCAAAACGCCCGATATCACCTGTAATTGCTTCTGAAAGAATACGTCCAAACGTTTGGGATCCGGTCACCCCATGACCAGAATACCCATGTGCAAAATAGACATTCTTATTCAATCGCCCCATTTGCGGTACACGACTAAAGGACAAAGCAAAATTTCCACTCCATGCATATTCGATCCGCGTCGTTCGCAGCTCTGGAAATACTTTTTCCATGTTCCTACGAAGTTTTAACTCGATATTTTTAGGGTCTGTTCCACCGTAAACAGTGCCGCCACCAAACAGCAGCCGCTTGTCAGCCGACATCCGGAAATAGTCCAGTATAAACCGCGTGTCCTCAATACAGCTATCTGTCGGCAACAAACGCGCTGCAACATCATCATCCAGGGGCTCTGTTGCCATGATTTGCGTTGAAACCGGCATGACCCGCGTCGCTAAAGCCGGGACCGCTTTGCCAAGGTAGGCATTCCCACAGAGAACCAATGTCTTACACGTAATCGATCCCATTTGGGTTTGGACGACTGGATTCTCAACACCATCGTCGATCTTAATGACCATGGATTGCTCAAAAATCGTTCCCCCGTTCTGCTCAAACGCGGCGGCCTCACCCAAGGCGAAGTTAAGCGGATGCATGTGACCGCCCGCATGATCAATGAGCCCGCCCGCGTAAACATCGGAGCCAACATAGTCGCGCAATTCGTCTCTGCTCAGCATCTCCTGCGTTTGAATGCCATGGTGCTCCCAAAGGTGGAGGCGCGCATCTAGCGCACGTAGATGCGCATCTGTATATCCGGCGAGTACGTTCGTCGGCTTCAGATCGCATTCTATCCCATAGGTCTTCACACGTTCTCGGATGATATCACCACCCTCCATGACCAAATTGGCAACGAAATTTGCCGTGTCCCGGTCATAACGGCGTTCTATTGTCTGTAACGACGCATTCAGGCCATTAACGATTTGACCGCCATTGCGCCCAGAAGCCCCCCATCCGATGCGCGCACCTTCGAGGATGGCCACGTTATGGCCCTGCTCCGCAAGATGAAGCGCAGTGGACAATCCCGTGTACCCTGCACCGACCACGCAGACATCAAACTGCATGTCCCCCTTTAAAGCAGGTCGCATCGATACAGGATTTGAAGAAGCCGCATAGTAACTGGCAACATGCGCCCCGGTTCCCGCATATTGAGGTGGCATCATATTCATTAGACGATCTCCAGATAGGCCTGATATTCTGCGATTGGCACAATGCTTAGAAATCGGTCCAACTCTTGGTGCTTTGCTTGCGAAAACAAACGCTGCATCTGAGGATCAAATATGCGCCCCATGTACGTACTGGTTTCAAACGCAGAAATCGCCGAAGGCCAACTCGTCGGCAAAATTGCAGACGGGCCCTCATACACATTTCCAGATACAGGAGGAACTGGCGATAGTCCCGCTTCGATTCCCAAAAGAGCCGCGCCTAAAATTGCCGTAAGAACTAAGTAGGGGTTGGCGTCGGCACCCGCCACGCGATGTTCGATCCGACGAGCCTTAGGATCACCGGCCGGAATACGGATCGCGCAGGTCCGATTTTCATAACCCCAAGCCACCTGTATTGGTGCATGGGAACCCGTCCTTAGACGACGGTAGCTGTTTTGATGTGGTGCGAAAATAAGCATGCTGTCTTGCATAGCCTCCAACAACCCACCAATGGCATGCTTCAGAACATCTGAACCCTCGTCTGTTCCGTCATCAAAAATGTTGTTCCCAGTCGGTCCCAACACAGAAAAATGCACATGCATTCCACTGCCAGATTGATCGCCAAAGGGTTTCGCCATGAACGTCGCGGTATACCCGTGCTGTTGCGCCACCCCGCGTACAAGGTTTTTAAATAAAACCGCGTCATCCGCCGCCTGCAGCGCATCTGCACGATGCAGCAGGTTGATCTCAAATTGCCCAGCGCCAGTCTCAGAAATGGCCGCGTCGGCGGGGATGCCCTGCTCTTTGCAGGCAGAATAGACCTCGTCGAAAAACAAACTCTGCGCATCCAATTCAGACACCGATAAAACATTTTCCATGGACACCGGCACCACCGCACCTGGCAACGTCGCCGGGTCAGGTACATCCCCTGCTTTAACGGTTAGGTAGAACTCTAATTCAGTGGCCACGACCGGGGTCAATCCGCGCGCAGCATAACGTTCGACCATCGAAGCCAAGGCGTGTCGCGGGTCAGACACCACTGGTGCACCGTTCTCTGTCAACAGGGTCATTTGCAACATCGCACTGGGTGGCGTGGTCCACTTGCGTGGTAATATCCCACGTTCCGTTATTTGGCATATTCCGTCAGCATCGCCGCTTTCGAAGACCAGTTCACTGTCTTTGATATCACGCCCCCAAATATCAAGCGTACAAGCCGAGATCGGCATCCGCAGCCCCCCGTTTAACGCTTTTTCGATCTGCGAAGCGGGTAACCGCTTCCCCCGCATCACGCCATTGATGTCACACAACGCAAAGGTAACGGACTCCACATCTGGATGGTCCCTTAACCAATCCTGAACGTTCATACCTACCATTTGGCCCCTCACTACACTTTTAATGCATGTTTTGTGATACCCTGCTGAAACAAGTCATCAAATTTCAATCATTTAGAGACGGAAAGTGAATGCCGTTCGGTATAGGCTATCGCCTCAAATTAGAGCCTAACACAGGCCAATCAGAGCCTATCCTTGATTGAAAACCATAGCATTGCAAGGATCAGCAAAGGATGCCGCATAGCCTTTCCCCCTGGAAATGTTGGGCTCTGTATTTGGGACATAATATCGAACCGTTCTGCCTGACCCACGATCGCTTCTGCTGCGATTTGCCCCGACAATGTACCCAGCGCGACCCCATGCCCTGAAAACCCCGACATGCTCAGAATGTTGCCTCCGTAGTTTGCAAAATGCGGCAAGCGATTCATGGAAATACCTAAGGTTCCACCCCACGCATAATCGATGCGTACACCTTTTAGCTGGGGGAATATCACCTCCAGGGGGCGCCTGACTTGGGCGGCGATATCTTTGGGAAATCGATACCGGTAGCTCTCGGTGCCCCCAAAGAGCAATCGGTTGTCCTCACTGAAACGAAAATAATTCACTACGAATTTGGAATCCGCAACGGCAACATTATCCCGAAGGATCTTTGCGCGCTCCTCCGCACTAAACGGGGTTGTGGCAACGATGTAATTGTTGATCGGCATCACCCGCCGCGTGACATCTCTATGCAGATCACCAATGTAGCCGTTACAGGCAAGAACGACATAATTGGCCTTAATAGAGCCCAATTTGGTGTGAATCTTGTTCATCTCTCCCTGAACCAAATCGGTGACTTGGCTGTTTTCATGCAATGTCGCACCGGCGGATTGGGCCATGCGACCAAGTCCAAGTACAAACTGGAGCGGATCGATATGCCCCGCCCGAATATCCAACGTACCACCCTTGTAAACAGGCGACTGCACGACCTCTGCGAGGGCGGACCGATCCAAAAATGAAAGATGCGGGTAGTTGTATTCAGTTTGCATTTTTTCAACATAGGACCGGCTATGGGGCACATAATGTGACCTGTGATCGGCATGGATAATCCCCGGATGAAAATCTGCACGCACAGATGGTGATTGTGATAGCTCACGGACAATCTCAACGGCTTGGGTCCCGATCTGCCAAAGCTCTTTGGCGCGTGGTTTTCCGAACATCTTTTCAAGGTCATCCTGATTCAAACGCTGACCCTGACCTACCTGTCCACCATTGCGGCCTGACGCCCCAAACCCCACACGTTGCGCCTCCAGCAAGCGCACCTTATAGCCGCGCTTCGCAAGATGAAGTGCGGTAGACACCCCGGTAAATCCACCTCCAATAATACAGACATCACAGGTGACATCCTCGGCCAACGGCTCAACGTTAGGCAATGGTTCTATATTTTGCACATAGAATGACGAAGGGTATTTCCCTGGCCGGTCATTAATTCGCAGCAAGTCCATCAGACATTTAACAGCAGGTGCTGCCTTTCCCATGGGGAAATTTCACGCTGATACTCTTCGTTCTCCGCCCGTTTGATGTCGTAGTACAGTGTGCAGAATTCCCGTCCTAGAGTATCGATCAACTCATCCGCTTCTTGAAACAAATCCAGCGCCATATTTAGGCCGGGCGGCAACCTGTCCTCGATTTCCCAAACTTCATTGACGGCCTCAGGTCGCGGTTTGACTTTGTTCTTCATTCCCAAATATCCGCAGGCCAACGACGCAGCAATTGCAAGATATGGGTTACAGTCCATTCCAATAACCCTATTTTCTAGACGCCGTGCCGAGGGATCGGATTGTGGTACCCGCAGGCCCGTGGTCCGATTGTCCGACGCCCATTCCAAATTGGCGGGGGCGCTCTGCCCCTCCACTGTAATCCGCCTATATGAGTTTACATAGGGTGCCAGCAAAGGAACCGCCTGCATTAGATATTTCTGAGACCCACCGATGAAATGCTTAAATTTATCCGTGGCCGCACCGGAGTCATCGGAAAAAATGTTTTGCCCCGTTTTTCGATCAATAACCGACTGATGCAAGTGCATGGCGCTGCCGGGTTCATCGCGAATAGGTTTGGCCATGAAGGTTGCGAATATTCCATTCATCAACGCTGCCTCTCGAATGGCGCGCTTAAAATAAAACACCTGATCCGCCAGCATCAATGGATCACCATGCTGCAAATTGATTTCTATCTGACCCGCACCCCCCTCTTGGATCACGGTATCGATCTGAAGGCCCTGAGCATCGGCAAAATCATAAATCGTATCGATCACGGGACCATATTCATCCACAGCGGTCATTGAATAAACCTGACGGCTTGCTCCTTTCCGGCCCGTCCGACCGATTGGCGGTTCGATCGGCTCGTTTGGGTCAACGTTTGGCTTTGTCAAATAAAACTCAAGTTCTGGCGCTACGATGGGTTGCAATCCTTCGGCGGAATAGAGCGCCAAAACACGGCGCAACACATTGCGCGGGGCAATCCCAAGGTCTGCCCCATCACGCAGCTTCATATCGCAAATAATCTGCAACGTCGCATCATCGGCCCAAGGTACGGCAGAGGCCGTCGACATGTCGGGGACAAGCACAACGTCCCGTTCCAACCACTGATTTTCGATCTCCATATTAACGTATTCACCTGAAATCGTCTGATAAAATAAAGAAATCGGCAAATAGAATTCTGCGTCTGGCTTGAACTTATAAGACGGCATTGCCTTGCCACGGGATGTCCCTGCAAGATCAGGAATGATACATTCAATTTCCTCCAGACGCCGGCCATTCAAATATTCCTGAAAGGCGTCAGGCAGCTCAGATAACCATGCATCGGTTTCACTTTTGGGCTTGCGTCGGCTCATATTGGGCTACCCTTTTTAGCATATGTCTGAAATCGAGAGAAAGTGACGATTCAAAAAACGCATTTCCCCAGACCACGGCGCTCAAGGCGACTTTAATGTTCACGCGCCTATTAAGCGTTTAACATAATTATCTATCCAAAGCGGAGGTTTACGCAGTCTCATGGTCAGAGTTTATCGAAAACTTGCGTTTGTCAATTATTGGCCGAAAGGATCACATTTTTTAATGGCTGTTGCCGATCAAGAGACGTGCCTAAGTATCTAAACCTAGGCTGGCGCTTTGAACGCTCCGCGTTTATGAAAATGCTATCCGCATCGCTTTGCCTCTCTTGGTTTGCAACAAGATCGTCACCGAAGCGCATGATATTCTCGACGCGCCACCTAACCCCGTGAAAGAGTCCCATTATGTCTGAAACCATTACTCTAAAAGATCCAACCCTTCTTGAGACCCGCGCTTTTATCAACGGCAAATGGTTGAACTCGGACGAAACGTTCGCCGTCACCAATCCTGCAACCGGAGCGCTGATCGCCAACGTTGTAGACTGCACACTTAGCGATGTCAGCAACGCCATTGATGCGGCTTATGCAGCCAAGGGCGACTGGGCGGCCTTCACCGGCAAAGAACGTTCGGCTGTGTTGCGGAAGTGGTTTGATTTGATCGTTGCGAACGCGGACGATCTCGCCTCGATCCTAACCGCTGAAATGGGAAAGCCTTGGGCCGAAGCAAAGGGTGAAATCCTATATGGTGCGTCTTTTATTGAATGGTTCGCGGAGGAAGCCAAACGTGTATACGGCGACGTTATCCCCGGCCATCAACGCGACAAACGCATCGTCGTTCTGAAACAACCCATCGGTGTCGTCGGTTCAATCACGCCATGGAATTTTCCAAATGCAATGATTGCACGCAAAGTAGGTCCTGCTCTTGCTGTAGGCTGTAGTTTCGTTGCCCGCCCCGCGCCCCAAACCCCCCTGTCCGCTTTGGCGATGGCGGTGTTGGGCGAACGTGCGGGCCTTCCTGCTGGAATCCTAAATGTAATCCCTGGCACTGATAGCTCTGGAGTCGGCAAAGAGCTTTGCGCCAACCCCAAAGTCGCCAAGATCACTTTTACCGGATCAACCCGCGTGGGTCGGATCTTGATGGAGCAAGCCTCTAGCACGATCAAAAAAGTGTCACTCGAACTTGGCGGTAATGCGCCATTCATCGTGTTTGACGACGCCGATATTGATGCGGCAGTTGAAGGCGCAATGATCTCTAAATATCGCAACAATGGCCAAACCTGCGTTTGCGCCAATCGCATCTTTGTGCAATCCGGCGTATACGACGCTTTCGCTGAAAAACTGGCCAAAGCGACTGACGCACTCAACCTCGGTGACGGGTTTACCGACGGCGTAACCACTGGCCCTTTGATCGACGAGAACGCCATTGCTAAGGTCGAGGATCATATCAAAGATGCCGTGAGCAAAGGTGCAACCATCATGAGAGGTGGCACGCGGTCTGCACTTGGGGGCACGTTCTTTGAACCAACCATCCTGCGAGATGTCACCACCGACATGAAAGTCACGCGCGAAGAGACCTTTGGCCCTGTGGCTCCTTTGTTTAAATTCGACGATGAAGCCGACGTTATAGAGATGGCCAACGACACTGAATTTGGTCTAGCCGCGTATTTTTACAGCCGCGATCTGGCCCGCGTATGGCGTGTCGCAGAACAGCTTGAAACCGGTATGGTTGGCGTCAACACGGGCTTGATCTCAACCGAAGTGGCTCCGTTTGGGGGCGTGAAACAATCAGGACTGGGCCGCGAAGGGTCTAAATATGGCACCGACGATTTCCTTGAGATGAAATATGTCTGTTTTGGTGAGATACAATAAAAGCTGAACGGTGCTGCAAAACACGAATTCGCCCTTTAAAATGGGCGTCTTCTATTTAACCAAACAAATCCACTTACCCAAAAGACCTAAGCCTGATCCATTTACCCTCTATTAGATCTAAAATTCAATACTTATTTGGGTAAAGCGCCCTATTAACCAAGCAACAAAAGTGATTATCACCAATTCAAACGAGTTACCATAAAGGGGTCTTAATTCGAAGGATCCCCCATGCAATCGTTGCCCATCATTCGATCAACCGTTCGCGAATTTCACATCAAGGATGAAAAATCCGTTATCGACACGCTTATCGCGTCCACGGTAATTTCAACGGATCAACGACAGTCAATCACAGACCGCACAGTCGCTATGATCAATGCAATTCGCTATGATGCAAAGCCCGGTTTGATGGATGTGCTTCTCGCTGAATATGGTCTCTCTACGGACGAGGGCGTTGCCCTGATGTGTCTCGCCGAGGCTCTTCTGCGCGTCCCAGACGCCGAAACAATTGATGCGCTGATTGAGGATAAAATCGCCCCTTCTGCCTGGGGAGAGCATCTTGGGCACTCCAGCTCTTCTTTGGTAAATGCCTCAACTTGGGCGTTAATGTTCACAGGGAAGGTCTTGCAAGAAGGCGAAGGCGTGGCAGCCGTATTGAAAGGCGCGATAAAACGGCTCGGCGAACCGGTCATCCGGGCCGCTGTTGGACGAGCAATGAAAGAAATGGGTGCGCAATTCGTCCTTGGCCAGAGCATCCAAGAGGCTCTAAATCGCGGCAAGAAAAACGTCGCTGCAGGCTATACTTATTCCTACGATATGTTGGGCGAGGCCGCGATGACGCAGGCCGACGCAGATACTTTTTATGAGTCCTATGCTAAATCCATAGATGCATTGGCCGCGCAATGTACATCGGGCGACATCCGTGAAAATCCGGGGATCTCGATCAAGCTTTCCGCTCTGCATCCTCGCTACGAAGTGGGGCAAACAGACCGGGTCATGGCCGAATTGGTCCCCCGTACTCTAAAACTAGCCCAATCTGCCAAAGCTGCGGGCATGGGGTTAAACATCGACGCCGAAGAGGCTGATCGCCTCGACTTGTCACTGGATGTAATCGAAGCGGTGCTAAGTGATCCTTCGTTAGCCGGATGGGATGGTTTTGGGGTCGTCGTGCAGGCCTACGGCAAACGCGCTTTTCATGTGCTGAACTGGCTGAATACTTTGGCCTCTACCCTTGATCGTAAAATCATGGTGCGCTTGGTCAAAGGAGCCTATTGGGACACCGAAATCAAACGCGCCCAAGTCGAAGGCCTTGGCGGTTTTCCAGTGTTTACCCAAAAAGTTGCCACCGACATTTCTTATGTGGCCTGCGCCCAAAAGCTATTTGACTGCAATGATCGCATCTATCCGCAATTTGCGACCCATAACGCGCAGAGCGTGGCAACCATTTTGGAAATTGCCCCTAATGATGCAGTCTATGAATTCCAACGCCTTCACGGCATGGGAGAGGCGCTTTATAGTATCGTGCGCAAAAATTCTGATGCGCGTTGCCGTATCTATGCACCCGTTGGTGCCCACAGAGACCTTTTGGCTTATCTGGTGCGTCGCCTGCTGGAAAACGGAGCCAACTCTAGTTTTGTGAACCAAATTATCGACAGATCTGTACCCGCCGAATTGGTCGCAGCCGATCCGTTTGACAGCTTTGATCCCTCACATTCTAACGCCGCCGTTCTATCTCCCAATGATCTGTATGGCACAGAACGCCCGAACTCTCGCGGATGGGATTTGCATAGCATTGATGACCTATCCGAACTGCAAGCCGCCCGCACGCCATTTAAAACCCACATCTGGTCAGCAGGTCCACTTGCCGTTGCGAAATCACTGCCTAGGGACATAGAAAACGTCTCTAATCCAGCAGATTCTTCAGACATTGTGGGTTCTTTAGCATTGGCATCGGTTGATGATGTCAAAAATGCTATGCAAAACGCCACGCCTTGGGACGCCACACCTGCTGAACGAAAGGCGGTCTTGTTTAAAGTCGCTGACCTCTATGAGGAACACTTTGGGGAGATTTTTGCAGCTCTTACCCGAGAAGCGGGAAAAACGCCGATGGATGCAATTGCAGAGCTCCGCGAAGCTGTAGATTTCCTGCGTTACTACGCTGTGCGCGCAACAGAATTAACCAATCCCGCGCGTGGTGTTTTCACCTGCATCAGTCCCTGGAACTTTCCTTTGGCCATTTTCACAGGGCAAATTGCGGCAGCGCTCGCTGCGGGCAATGGCGTACTGGCAAAACCTGCTGAAACCACCACCATCAACGCGTATATTGCGGTCCGTTTAATGCATAAGGCCGGGATTCCGGTTTCAGCCCTCCAGCTTTTGCCCGGTCATGGGGCTACAGTGGGCGCCGCTCTGACGTCGGCCCCTCGAATTGATGGCATCTGCTTTACAGGGTCAACGGCGACCGCCCAACAGATCAACCGTACCATGTCACAGCATCTTTCTCCGACGGCACCTTTAATTGCCGAAACCGGCGGTTTGAATGCAATGATCGTCGATAGCACCGCCCTGCCAGAACAAGCCGTCCGTGACATTGTCGCCTCCGCCTTTCAATCGGCGGGACAGCGCTGCTCTGCATTGCGGTGTCTATATGTTCAGGAAGACGTCGCAGAAACGTTTCTAGATATGCTCTATGGCGCACTGGACGAATTGATAATTGGCAACCCTTGGTACTTGTCCACCGATATTGGGCCGGTCATAGACACCACCGCAATGCAAGGCATCAACAACTACATTTCAAACGCTCGTATGGACGGACGCGTCCTGAAAGAGTTGGCCGTTCCTGAACAGGGCACATTTGTCGCCCCAACCGTCATCAAAATTAACGGCATTCAGGACATGGATCAGGAGGTCTTTGGTCCTGTGCTGCACGTTGCCACTTTTAAGTCGAACGAGCTGGATAAGTTGGTAGACACAATAAATGCCTCTGGCTTTGGCCTGACGTTTGGGATGCATTCTCGCATTGATGACCGCATTCAACAGGTCACATCACGGTTAAAGGTTGGTAACATGTACATCAACCGAAACCAAATTGGGGCAATCGTAGGATCGCAACCCTTTGGCGGAGAGGGTCTGTCCGGCACCGGCCCCAAAGCGGGCGGTCCTCATTATGTCAAACGATTTTGCAGGCCGCATCAGGTTACATATGCATATACCAAAGGCATTGACGTTACTGAAACTGCCGTTCAGGCCTTATTAGAGACTGTTCCTAGATCAGAATGCAATTCGCTCGACCGAACAGTATTGCCCGGACCCACCGGAGAATCCAACACCCTAAGCCTTTTTGGACGGGGCACCATCCTTTGCTTAGGCCCGACATTTGAGGCCGCAACACAACAGGCCGCCACTGCCACTTCTAATGGGTGTCTCGCCGTGATGATTGCGCCGGGTGCAACAGGGGCATTTGCGATAGACGGCATTCTCCCCCGAAGCGCACTAAGTACCCTACAGGGTTTCGATGGGGTGGCCCTATGGAGCGATGACGCCGATCTTAGATCAGCGCGGGCGGCGTTGGCCCATCGTCAAGGACGTCTGATTCCCCTTTGGGCCGAAATGGACTTAGCAGATCGATGTATTCTTGAACGTCATAGCTGTATCGACACCACTGCGGCGGGCGGAAATGCCTCTCTTCTTGCGGAAGCAAGTTAACCGAAACAGGATTCTGAGGATTGGTGGGATTATGACATTGAAAACTATTCAATTCTTGGTTTGAGAGATAAGCTCTGTCTCGACGCATACTTATGGATGCATTTATGATCTTCATCACACAGATGAAGATTAACGGCTTTCCCTCTTTAACTGGGATGCCTTTGCGACGTGACAAATAAATCTATGCCCCGTTGAACGGCCAGATGATCCGGCTGACGGGCCTTCGGCTTAGGACACAAAAATGAGCAAAAAATCGGCATTAATCGTCTGGGGTGGCTGGGAAGGTCACACGCCAGAGCAAAGCGCGACAGTGATTTTCGACATTCTACACCAACAGGGATTTGACGTTATTGTCGCTGCTTCCACCTCAGCATTTGCCGATCCAAATTTAAATCGTTTTGATCTCATTGTTCCGATTATCACTATGGGTTCAATCAAAGCAGAAGAGTTAAAAAACCTGTTGGCTGCTGTCCGCGCTGGAACAGGTTTGGCCGGCTTTCATGGGACAATGTGTGATACGTTCCGAAATGAGCCGGATTACCAATTTATGACAGGTGGACAGTGGGTCCAACACCCTGGCGACATCATGGATTATACAGTCCAGATTACGGCCATAAACGACCCTATTACAGCTGGTTTGACCGATTTTCCCTACTGCTCAGAACAGTATTACATGCACATAGATCCAAGCATTGAAATCCTCGCCACAACAACTTTTTCCGGTGATCATTTTGCTGAGATCGAAGGTGTCGTCATGCCTGTGGTCTGGAAGAGACATTATGGTAAAGGCCGCGTTTTTTACAGTGCTTTGGGCCATGCGGCAGAAGAATTTAAAGTTCCGCAAATGAAAACTCTCTTTGAACGCGGCGCAGATTGGGCCGCAAAATAAAAGAAGAATTACAGACGAACACTGCAGGCTACCGTCTTTGTTTTTTCGGAACCGGCCCTTTCAAAAAATTGGATTTACAGTGCCTTTGCGGACCACATAGCATTCAGATTTTTGGCGCCAGCGACCTTAATCCAACGGACAATAGCTTGCAGTGCCCTCTTGAATTGGTCATCCGCCAATCTGCTGCGCGACCTTCGGCTGCCAATCGCCGCTCTTTCTGTTTCGTAGATCTTGTTACTAGGCAAGTCTGCTTTTCAGCAAATCCCCTGATTTCAATAGGATCGGGTAGCCCACCATCGAAAATGCTGTGTTAATTTGTTTAAGGGCCCGTAAGGTCTCTTGATGGATGTTACTTGTTTCAATACTTTCGGCGAGCCCTTCGCGTAGTCTACCGATGTGGCTACGTTGCAGTTTTTGCTCGACCTTACGGACTTTCTCTTTGGCGGCAACCAAGGCGCGCGCTTCAGCCGGGTTTTGATTCATCATCACATTCAAGGCCAATTGCACATTGCTTTGAACCCGATCAGAAAAATCTCTGATCTCTTCTCGGCCCTCAAGAGAGAATTGCAGGCTTTGTGTATCTAACCTTTGCGCCAGTTCAAGCATCACCCGTGTGATTGCATCAGACGCAGTGTCTAGACTTGAAGAAATGGAAGCCAGCTCCATCGAGCGCCCGCTCATATCCGCGTCCAACCCTGCCTGTCCCATGCGTGCAAGGTATAGTTTGACATCAAGGTGCGTCGATTTAATCACTGCGTCTTGGGCACGGATTGCCTCAGCGGCATCACTGTTCCAACGATCATAAAGCGGCTCGACCGCCAGCAACATCTGTTCAACTTTTTGGCCCATGCCAAGCAACTCACGCGCGGCACAATCAAGTCCCCGCTGCGGCTTATCCAACGATGCGGGGTCGAGGGCGCTCTGGGCCTCAAGAGTGTTATTCTCAATTGGTGAAGTGGCGACCATGAACCGGCTCAATACAGCCGTGACAGGCCGGACCAGCGGCAGAGCAATAACAGCAAGCAATAAATTGAATACCAAATGCAGGTTAATCGATTGTCGTGCCGGTGTTGCCCCGAGATGATCTAGCAGAGACGGAGACATTGCAATCAAAAGCATGGCCAGCACAGCCCCACCGCCGCGTAACAGTAAGTTGGCCATGACCATTCGTCGTGATGCGATTGGCGCCGTATAGGTCAAAACGAAAGCAATAAAAGCGCCCCCCATATTCGCGCCAAGGATCATCGCCGCCGCCGCGGAAACAGGCAGAATGGATTGCGCCGTAAGAGTAACAAACAGCAACACTGCCGCAACGCTAGAATGGACCCCCCACGCAAATACCCCTCCAACCACAAAAGCCGTCAAAAGATCGCGTCCGAGATAGGCCATAACAGCCTGTGTTCCTGGGCTTGATATCATCGGTTCCGTCGCTTCCCGGATCATGTCCAAGGAGATAAATATCAACGCTAGCCCAATCAGAATACGGCCGACTTGGCGGGTGCTCCCCCCGTCACCGCGTAAAAAGACCACTACCCCGATTAAGATCAACAGAGGAATCAAAATGGGCTGTCTAACCATCAAAAGCTGGGTGACAACCGCCGACCCAACATCTGCGCCAAGTAGGATCGCCAAACCTGTTGCCGTTGCCAGTCCGCCTTTTGACACAAAATTGGACACTAAGACAGCGACCGCAGTGGAACTTTGTAAAAGAACCGCCGCGCCCATACCCGTCCCTGCTGCCAGCAGACGGTTCTTAGCGGAGTGTCGCAACCAAATCCGCATCGGTGCAGCAAAGCCGCGCTCTACCCCGGTTCGAACCAGACGAACGGCCCAAATGAGCAACGCGGCCGCGCCTGCGATGCTAATCAATATTTGGATAAAATGGGGTTCACTCAACAGACTTGCTTTCTAAAGATAGGGGGGCTTGAAACAGAGACACACGGATTTTAGTCAAAGACCACATTTTGTAGCCCACGATAGATCCGTCGTGATGAAGTGCAGCAATTGCAATCAAAATACATGCCCCTCGGCCACAAGCAATTTGTTGTCGATGGTCTCAAGCAGGGGCGCAAAACCGTCCTCAGGTCGACGATCTATAATGATCTGATCAACGTTGGCAATATTGTCACCCAGAGCGGGAGCTTGCCGTCCAAATTTGGAGCCATCAATCACCAAAAGAGATGACTGTGCGTTCTCGCATATTTTTTGTGTAACACGAACTTCTGTCGTATGAAATTCTAGCAAGCCGCCATCTTTTGCGACTCCGGCAGCGCCAAAAATGGCAAAATCCGCCCGGAATCGACCGAAGAAATCCAGAACCTCATTTCCGAGAATGTCTCGATCAGGCAAGCGCACCTCTCCTCCCGGTACGATGATCCGGTTAGAAACCTCTTCGCTCAGAGCCATTGCCACACTCAAGTTATTGGTGATGACCGTCAGCCCTTTGCGACGACGCAAGCCCTGAGCCACACTAAGTGGCGTCGAGCCGCTCCCGACGAACAATGTCGCGCCATCAGGGATCAAATTTGAGGCAGCCTCACTAATAGCCCGCTTACCCATCAAATTTGTACCAGCACGTTGATCAAACGGTGTATTTAGAAATTCTTTGCTGAGCTCGATCCGGCCATGGGCCCTGTGCAGCATATCTTTCTCACATAGCGCATCAACATCACGACGGATTGTCTGCATTGAAACATCAAATCGCTCAGCAAGAGATCCGACAGTAACAGCACCTTGTTCCATCACCAGCACTGAAATCGCTTCGCGCCGTCGTTTTTTCTTTGAAGACATTAGGGTCTCAGACTTTATTTTCCGATCCAACCTTAAGGCGTAAAAAACAACAAAACAACATTAAATAATGTATGTTTGAGTGAAGCTACGTCCGAAATTGACTTTATGGCTGTGATATTTCTCCATAAGTTAGTAATGGTCAGGTTTGAGAATGAGAAAATGTAGTTTTGTTAAGTTTTCATCATTTAGAGAAGTGAATTCCCCCGCGGGCTTAAGAGCAAATAAATTAGGGGTATTTAGCACCGCTTGCGACACAAAGGAAATCGAGCAGGTCGAAACTCAGGTCGTATGCTCTGTAAGAGACTTCGAGCTTTGCTTGCAGACTAGCAAGGAAAAATTGGTTGAGGGGGCTCGTTCCGGACATTTCCATGGTCAAGTTAGGAACTCTAAGGAAAACCTAGCGAACGGCTGGAAGGGATATTTGGTTGCGGGAGAATGTCAAACACATCGCAAAACGACACGGACACAGTGCGGACACGAAAAAGTTCACAGCGTTTGACAGACAGGTTTGTGAAAACACTGGAAGTACCAACCCAAGGTAATCGAATTTCTTATGACAACCAACTTCCTGGCTTTGGGCTGCGTGTGACAGCAAAGATCACCCGCTACGCAACATTGATCATTTCCTTAACCTCTCTGACGTTCGGCCTCTTCTGGCGCCTTCCTATAGTTCGCATGGGCGTCCATCAGTTGACCCTGAGCTGATGAGCCGAATGCTGTTGTTAGGCTACTGTCAAGGCATTCGATCCGAGCGGCGGCTCTGCGAAGAGGTTCATGTCAATTTGGCCTACAGGTGGTGTTGCAGGCTCGACCTGACGGACCCTATGCCGAACCATGGTACATTTTCAAAGAACCGGCACGAGCGCTATCGGGAGGGCGGGTTATTTCGCCATTTGTTTGAGAAGGTGCTGCATCGCTGCATCAACGAAGGCCTTGTCGGCGGAGAGCGATGCCAGCCATCCCTGCCAATCCGAACCAATCGCGCGGTATCGAAAGCAAGGAGGGTCTCCCACCGGATCTTGCCACCCGAATGGCTGAGGAATATCTCGAAACGCAGGATGACGCTGCATTCGGCGCCGCCATTAACTATTTGGTGGACTTGGACAATGCAGTGATCGTGGATGTGGAACCATCCGTGCCGATCCGGACAACTGAGGCCTTCGCCGCGCGACGTGTGACCTAGAAGCACAGATCGCCGCCTTCGTCGGTCATTACAACCATCTGCGCTATCATGAGAGCTTGAAGAACCTGAAACCCACCGGCGTCTATACAGAACGCGGTCAAACAAAACTACTTGAGCGAGAAAGAACAAAAAGGAAAACCATGAAGCTAAGGCGCTTGCAACACGCTGAAGCCGCTGCTTAATTCAAACCAGATGAGCGATGACTCCTCAAAGTCAAATCGCCATCTGTCTCAAATCATTTAATGACGGACAGGTATAACTCTCACGCAAAACGTTATCGTAAATATCGTTCCAAGTGCGCGGAGTTATCTGTATTATTTGATCTTTCGGGTATACCCGATTTTCACTTTTTGGAATATTTACAACGATAACTTTGCATTAGCACATGTTCGCACCGAGTCTTGTTGTTTCGGCGTCAAACCGAAGTTGTCGGATTCTGAAGCAATTACTTCGTCCACGGTTTCCCGCCCCGTAACAAGGCTTCCTCCCGTGCCGACATAGCCTGCTTCAGTAACGCAATCTATAACTGCCGCGTAAGGGGTGCCTTCAAGCGGACTAGATTGATCATTTGAACAGGCAGACAGCCCGATGAGTATACTCATCATGAACGCGACAGACTTTTGCGGGGCACGTATTGATGTGGTAAATGTTCTCATTGATTGATGACTCTTCCAAAGTTTTTTATCGTCAGACAACGTACCTATGTACTGCTCCATATACAACCCTAAGGTGCCCTAGCTTTCTTGTTAGAAAATCAGAGTCGTCACAAAGCGGATCTAGTTGAAACCTTGACGAATGGCAGCAAAGTCCGTGTAGAGGAAGTTTATGCAACGTTTAGCGAATGTCGGCTCACCACCATTTCAAACCTTGATAACTTTATCCGGATTGAAATTCTAGCGAACCCGTCACAGGATCGCAGTGTCGGGTTCTGGCTACACAAATAGGAGGCCTTATCTCCGCGCGAACGGCCCAAAGCCGACCTCCCACCAAGACACTCCATGCTGCATTCGCAACCCGCATTGCCGACATTCGCAGCAAGTGCTAAATCTTATGCGGGTCAAACTCACACAACGCAGGGCAAAGCCGCCATAGACCGTTTGCGAGTTAAGGTCCCCAGTGCATGTGGAGCTCACATTGGGGGCCCCACACGCCTCGAACTAATCACTCAGGCTTGACTGTGTAGTCCAAATCAATCTGACCTAACCGGAATAGAAGTCTTGCTGTGATTGTGTTGAAGTGGTTGACGAGCACGCCCTGTCCCATTCAAGTTCGAACCGATAAATAGAGAATTGTAGGATGGAATTGAACAGAGTGTCTTCAGAAACGCGTGTCTGCCCAAGATGTGAAACCGTCGTACCAAAGTTCGCGCGCATCTGTGCGGCGTGTGGTGCGCACAAGTCGAAATGGCGTCGTCAGGCAAATACCAGCCTAAAGGGTGCATCTGCAATCACGGTCTTTGTTGCTCTTGTAACTTTCATTGTGTCCTTCTTGCCCGCTGCGCTGACAGAACTTGTTGACCGGCGCGCTGTCGAAGTCATTGCATTTGAGCGTACAAGAAATTCACAGGTGCAACAAATTACGCTGATAAATACCGGCCTAGGTGGCGTGTTCATCCACGATCTGACTTTTTATCCTGACGAAAACACTCCGAGGTTCAAACCCATTCGCGTTCCTTTAAACCAGTTCATAATAGAAGGAGAAGGTCACTCCCGCAACATAGGGCGCCCGCGCGCGCCGGCTAGTTTTGTTGGTGTCTCGCTAGATGGAGCAAGAAAAAGGATCTTCAGCCTAGACCTCGATGCAGACGGCATCCACCGATGTTTCCGAATGGAACTGGCCGACCTACAACTGGATCGAACGGCGCTCGGTCAACAGGTCGAAAAGGTCTTAGGTTCAATTGTGGTTCGTGCAGAGGTCACATTGGTCTAGACAAGAACGCACAGCCAGCGACCGCACCGGATGAAAAAGAGACTTTCCGCTTCCATATTATTTGATGAAACGTGCCTGAAAGAGGGCGATTGAAAGCCTAAATCGATTAGCGATGATCTTTCCCGGCCCAAATCGGACATTGACCCACCCAAACCAATGTTGCGATGCGGCCCGTCAGAGCGGACTTTCGCCTCAACCGCGAAATCAAAGGATTGGCGAATTCACACATCGCTGGACGAAGTGAACATTCACTGCAACGGCGCCAAAGACCGCTCTGGCTTTTTTTACATCGATAATTTTCGACGCAGCGAGAACGGGGTGATGGAGAATGTAGACTCAGAAATCGCGGTTTGCTAGGACTCGATGGATGTAGCAAAAGCTGAACGTCTACTAACTTAAGTGTTTGAGCTTGCTTGCAGAGGATTCCAAGATTGAATGATTTTTATCACAGACGACTCCTTAGAGCGCCGCGGATTGCTACGACTTTAATTTTTCTTGTTCAGGGTATGGGGATTGGCGCATGGGCTGTTTGTGTTCCAACGTTTCGTGAAACCCTCGGCTTGTCCAATTCCTCTCTGTCATTAAGCCTGTTGGCTTTTGCGGTAGGCGGGCTTCTCGGGATGCCTGCATCGGCATGGTTGGTGTCCCGACTTGGAAGCAAATCTGCGACGATGCTCCTCGCATTGGCATATGGCATTTGCATCGTTTTACCCGCATTGGCACCTTCCTTGTTCACGCTGGTTGGAGCGGCTCTTCTTTTCGGCCTGAGTAAAGGGGCTGTCGATGTTGCTATGAACACCTTTGGCGCAGCTATTCAAACCAACTGGCGCGCACCGATCATGTCGTCTTTCCACGCGGCGGCGAGCAGCGGAGGGTTCTTTGGTGCAGTTTGGATTGGTGTCGTTTTTGCAAATGGGTTTGGAGCTTTCACAGGGCTTTTGATTTTGACCCTGGTCTCGCTCGTTCTGGTAGGTGCCGCCATCAGGTTGGCCTTAGGTGCCGACGTAGACGCAGCACACGATCAAAATGCATCGGCTTTTGCCGTTCCTTCTTCCGCACTAATGGGGATTGGATCTCTGTGTTTCTTGGTGTTGCTCATTGAAGGCGCAATATCCGAAGAAGCCAAACACCATTAGCGGAAAGAAGAGCAGAAGAACCCATCCCAAAGAAGTAAAAAGTCAACCTGGCAACCTCTGCATCCAAAGCCTTGAGGAGGCGTCCTTGCACACCTTCTGCAATACCGAAAGCCGACATTTTCAGATCGCAGCGTCCATCACGATGGGCTGGAAGCACGAGACGCTTGGCAACAGCATTTGCCACAGCTGCGCTTGGTTTCAGTGACCCGCCATATGGAGACCTGTTTCCGCAGCATGTAGCTGCTTACGAAAACCAATTCAGGGAAGCAGAATAAAGGGCGGGTCAATCTCAGACCGGCTTCGACTTTAAGTCGTCTATGCCGACCTAGGCCACCTCTCCCGTCTATTCATGTCGCGCAATCCAAAGTTCCGCGAATTCTTCCGAGACGCCAAGTGAGGCAGCATCGTTAGGTGCCGCAGGCGGTCCAGCTCATATTCGTTGATGAATGTAGCATGTTCGGCGAGATCGACATGGAAATGGTAGGCCAGTGCTTTTCGCATGAACATTTATTCATGGCCCAGTTCTTGAAGCCTGAGACAATAGGCACGTTTGCTTTCGCCAACATTCGGCGGCAAATCATTGTAATTTTCAACGCTCATACATTAGTTCTGGAGATGAAGAAAACTGACCAGTTTTTACCCAGATACATATCAAAGGCTCAAATTGACGGGTACATTTTTTCCCAGAAATTGACGCCGTCTGACCAAGCTTCCAGCCAATCAATCAGTGAAAAACCCGTAGATCGAATGGCAAGTGACGGTGACGTTCCATCTACCCATTCGTTTGTGTCCCACGTCTTTATCGAAGCGTCTTTACTCGAACAATCAATGCAAGAGTATATAGCGCAGTCCAAATGGCCACTTCCAAGCTGGATCGTCAGGATCATTTTGGGCGAAATCTTTGTACAGCCCGACAGCGGTATTTCCCATGTCGTCCGTTGCTCCACCTGCAAGCCCCATAAGGCCATAACCAGGACCGAAGCCGCCATTTCCAACGGTTTGCATCAGTACGACGTAAAGAGTCGTTGGTTCGAACCCAAGTTCTTGAACGGTTTCTTGCAATTCCGCAGCAGATAACTTCGAGTGTGTTGAAGTAGGTGAAAGCTCAGACTGGTCTGTTCTCGTCAGGTTAGATTGAGCTCGATCCAGAACCCGATGCAGTATTGTTTGGCTCATGACATCTCCAAGGTGCTTAAATTCGATTTTTGAAGAACATAGCCGAACTAACAAGGACTGAAAAAGACTGTTTGCGTCCCTAAAACGATGGTTTTTGGCATCATGCGGCATGATTGTTGGCTATGCCCGCGTATCGACAAATGACTAGAGCTTGAACGCTCACCATGACGCTTTGGCCGAGGTTGGTGCGGCGCGTGCTTCCGATCCTTGGCGGAGGACATCGATACGGCAACGCCAGCCGGAGAATTGATATTCCATGTCTTCGCACTTCTCCCATTTTGAACGCCGCCAGATAGCAGAGCGCACCCTTGAGGGGTTGGCCGCAGCTCGTAAGGACGGTCGCATTGGTGGTCGCGCCCCTGCCCTATCGCCCGATCAGAAAGTCGAAATGATCCGTATGCGTGAAATCAACGTGTTAGCATCATTTTGTAGGAATGGAACTTCATGCAACGGTCCCAGCTATCGAACCAAATTCCGTGCGTCAATTGTGGAGGTTGGATCAATGTTGTGACGGAAAGGTCAAAGTCATCTGACGTCTGACAATCTTGTGGAAGGTCGCGCATCTTTGACTCGATGACACGGTTCTTCTGAATCCTTTCAATGGTCAGCGTCAACGTATATTGACCCAATCGTCAAGCATGTCTGACCCAAACCAGACCTACATCGCAGTCTGGGCCAACGTGTAATATGCGGACGCAGGCCGACCTTTTCTTCCCTTTGGTCAACACCCATTATCTAAATTTTGATCAGGCAGAAAATGCACCATGGCAAAAGGCCAATGTTCAAAAATCTGTTCGCGTTTTCGTAGCCGCATCATAAGAGACTAAGAACGGTTAATCATTTTCGACAAGGTTCGCCGGTGATAGGTCTGCAATTGATTTACATCCCATCAGACGCATATCCCGAAGCACTTCAGCATGCAGGGTTGTCATTGCTCTATCGACACCATCCTGGCCAGCTGCAGCCAAAGGATAAAGATAGTAACGCCCCAAACCGACAGCCTTTGCGCCACGTGAAAGCGCTTTGAGGATATGTGTGCCCCGCTGAATGCCACCATCAACGATCACATCGATACGGTCACCGACCGCCATCACAATCTCTTCGAGTTGGTCAAACGCAGTGCGAGAGCCATCAAGCTGTCGCCCGCCATGGTTGGACAGCACGATACCCGTGCAGCCAATTTCAACTGCTCGCCTTGCGTCTGCGACAGACATGATCCCTTTCAAACAGAATTCACCATCCCATTCGCGCACCATTTTTGCGACGTCGTCCCAGTTCATCGTGGGGTCCAGCATCTCGGTAAAATACCCGCCGATGGATTTCGCGCCACCGGACATATCAACATGTTCGTCCAGCTGTGGCAGCTTGAACTTTTCATGGGTGACATAGTTGATACCCCAGTGCGGCTTAGACATGAATTCATACAAGCCGCGAACGTTTAGGCGCATCGGGATAGAGAACCCAGTTCGAAGATCGCGCTCTCGGTTGCCACCAGTGATACTATCAACCGTAAGCATCATAACGTTAACGCCAGCATCCTTGGCACGCTGCATCATCGCAGAATTCAACCCGCGATCTTTATGGAAATAGAACTGATACACTTGCGGGTTGCTATGCTTTTGCCTCAGGTCTTCTAAGGATGCTGTGCCCAGTGATGACACACCAAACATCGTTCCGAACTTTTCGGCCACGGCTGCAACTGCATGTTCCCCTTGGTGATGGAACAAGCGTTGCAAAGCCGTCGGCGAACAATAAAACGGAACGTCCAGTTTTTGACCCATCACGGTGACGGAAAGATCGATGTCTTCAACGCCACGCAATACATTCGGAACCAGATCCACCCTATCATAAGCAGATGTGTTCTTACGCATCGTCACTTCATCATCTGCGCCCCCATCGATGTAATTGAAGATAGGCCCCGGAAGCCGTTTTTGAGCGAGCTTCCGGTAGTCGTGAAAGTTATGACAGTTCTTTAATCGCATTGATCAGTTTCCATATGCCACAGCGGGCAACCAAGTTGTGAGGGCTGGGAATGCAAACACGAGGCCAAGACCAAAGAGCTGCAACAGAACGAACGGGATAACACCGCGGTAAATGTGGCCCAATGTCACTTCGGGTGGGCAAACACCTTTAAGGTAGAACAAAGCGAAACCAACGGGCGGTGTCAGGAACGAAGTCTGCAACGTTACCGCCACAAGGATCGCAAACCACACCACAGACGGATCACCCACAACACCAAACCCATTCACAGCCAATTCGAGGTTTTGGATCACAGGCAACATAAGCGGCATGATGATCAAAGTGATTTCGATCCAGTCCAACAAAAAGCCTAAGCAGAAGATGATGAACAAAATGAAACCAACAACCATGTAAGGGTTTTCGAACGACCCCAACACGATCCCTTCGATGATTTCGTCACCACCATAGCGGCGTAGAACGAAGGCAAAGAAGGATGCCGTGATAAAGATACCGACGATGTACCCGCTGGTTTTCAGGGTTTGCATCATCACTTCTTTGAACACCCGCATGTTCAGGTTCTTACTGAATAACGCCA
Organism: Pseudoruegeria sp.; assembly: GCA_039972875.1. Taxonomy (GTDB): domain Bacteria; phylum Pseudomonadota; class Alphaproteobacteria; order Rhodobacterales; family Rhodobacteraceae; genus Pseudoruegeria. The sequence goes on along the minus strand of JBDWMA010000011.1, from coordinate 4,130 downwards.
GCAATGTTGCGCCAAGTGCGCCAAGGCCTGAGGCTTCGGTTGGTGTGGCAAAGCCAAAGAAAATCGATCCAAGAACCAACATAATAAGGCTGAACGGTGGCAGTACAGAAAGCGCAACTTCGCCGATAATTTTCATCGAAACCGGTTCGCGATCTTCCGGCAGTGGCATCGCGTTCGGGTTCAACAAGCCATAGATGATCAGATAAACAACATAGAGACCACCAAGCAATAGCCCTGGCAACAAGGCCCCCATGAACAAATCACCCAGCGAAATTGCAAGTTGATCGGACATGATCACCAACATGATCGACGGCGGGATCAAGATGCCTAATGTACCAGATGCGGCCACTGTACCCGCGGCAACGGGGCTATTGTATTTTTGTTCCAACATCGTCGGAATACCCATCACGCCCAAAAGAACAACGGATGCACCGATCACACCTGTAGACGCGGCAAGGATGATGCCAATCAACATAACAGACAAGGCCAGCCCGCCGCGCACAGCACCAAACAACACCTGCATAGACCGCATCATACGTTGGGCAACGCCGGATTGATCCAACATCAGCCCCATAAAGATGAACATCGGCAAGGCCACAAGAACGGGGTTGTTGATTGTGCCGCCAAAGAAACGCCCGCCAACAGCGGCCAGTCGTTGATAGGTTAAACGGACACGGTCATATTCGATGAATTCTTCAATGATACGACGGTTGGGGTCCAGAATGAATTCACCGATGACGATGAAAATAAGGCTGATACCAACAAGGGCGTAGGCAACAGGGATGCCGCTAAACAGCAGGTAAATGAACCCCAAGAACATGGACAACACCATCCATTGGTTCAGGTCCATAAGTTCACCCATGAAAGAAAGAATTTGCATGGTAATTATCCTTTAGACGCGCGACGGTTTATGCCGAAGCTGAAGATGATGGCGACAAGGACGATGATCAGCCCATACCAAATGCTGTGCGCGATCAGGGGGTCGTCCGAAATTCGGCGAACTTCGATTTCGCTGTTGTTTACGCGGATGAACCACCAAAGCACGTAGTAGCAAAGGCGTTCGGCCAAGAACCACGCGGCGGGGAACATGCCGATCAGGAACGTCCAAAGACGGACATTTGTGATTGTCATCAGATGGCGGCGCATCATCGACATCGATGCCAAAATGGCGAGAACGAACAAAGCCGGCAGGCTGAGTTTAAGTAAATAGAGCTTATGCAAGCCATTCGCGCTGCTTGATCCTTCACCGGCCATGAACGACGACCAACCGTAGTGGAACAAGACGTCTGCCATAATGATCAGGAAAGGCATCAACAGCCACCCAAGCCCGAAAACTTCGATCTTGGCTTTTTTCGCCGCGCTAAAGCTTTGGTGCAAAATATCAACGCGCACGTGGCTTTGGGTTGTGATGGCATAGGAAAAACCAACAGTCATCGCGAACCCATAAATCCACCATTGGGCGTCATCCAACCACGCTTGGTTGTGACCTAGTTTGCGCATCACAACCTGCGTCGTGATCGCGACCATAAGGATCGGAAACAACCAGCCTGTTACGCTGGATACAAACACGACCAACCGATCGAAAATCGTTTGTTGGTCTTTATCGCTTGCGACATGGCCGTCGGCATGCGGATCAGTCGAAATATCTATTTGTCCCGACATTTTGATGGGATCCTCCCCTTACAAACAATAAGGGCGGCATGTTTGCACGCCGCCCTTGTTTCGATTTGGTGTTATTGGCGTGGTAGGTAGATGGATGTGGACCAAACAGTATACCCTTCGCGGTATTCCTGAAGGTCCGCCCATACTTCTTGGAAAAACGGATCGTCTGCAGCCAATTCATCAACCACGTCAGCCCAAGAGTCTTCAAACGCTGTCATGATTTCATCAGGCCACTGCTTGATGATCACGCCGTTGTTTTCAACGTTATCAACCATCGCTGCAAAGTTTGTCGCTTCGCCTTCAGCAAGGTTGGTTGTGATGTTGGCAAGGCAGGCAACTTCGATCTGATTTTGTGCAACTTCATCCATGTCGTCCCAGACATCACGGTTGATCAGAAGCTCGAACAATGTGGATGGCTGGTGCCAACCTGGGAAGTAGTTGTAGCTTGCGATTTTGTGGAACCCAAGGCGCGCATCGATCAACGGCATTGAGAATTCAGTCGCATCAATCGCGCCACGCTCAAGTGCTGGGAAAATGTCGGAAGCACCGAGAAGGGATGTAGACACACCCAAGTTTTCCATAACTTTCGCGCCAAGACCGAAGAACCGCATGTTCAAACCTTGCAGGTCTTCAACTGTGTTGATCTCTTCTTTGAACCAACCAGATGTTTCCGGCGCGATGACACCACATGGCAACGTTTTTACGTTGTAGCCATTGTCGTCATACATTTGCTGCCAGTATTTTGCCCCGTCGTCATATAGGATCCAGCCCATGAATTCGCCAGCTTCTGGGCCAAAGGGCACCGCTGCGAAAAGGGATGCGGCGTTGATTTTACCCTGCCAGTAACCAGTTGTCGCGTAAGCCGCGTCGACAGAACCATTGGACACAGCGTCCAGTGCTTCGAGTGTCGGGACCAGCTCGTTTGGATCGAAGTGTTCAAACTCAATCTCTGTGGAGATGCCGTTGATCTTCTCAACGAAATCGACAGCGGCTGTGCCCAAGATCGGCAAGTTACGACCGAACGCAGATGTCATTTCCAATGTTTCTTGTGCGGACGCCACACCCGTCATCGTTAGGCCAGCGACTGCTGCTGTTACAAAATTCTTCATAGGTTCCTCCCTTTAAATCACCCGCGGCATACATTTGAATTCGAAACCGCTCTGAGCTTACTGGTAAATAAACTTAACCAGTAATTAAGGTCAAGTTTATTTACCAGAATTTGAAAACTCCGTGAATGTCCTTGTTTCCAAATGCGTTTTATCCGGTTACAAAATGAAAAACGGCTCATGCCGAACAAAAGGGAGCTGAGGAATGCGAAAGAAAAACGCGCCTGGACGTCTGTTCGACCGAATCGACAACCCGTCTCTTTCGGACACGGCCGTCGTGCAGATCGAGGAATTGATCCTATCTGGCGTGCTAAGGGAAAACGACATGTTGCCCGGTGAACGTGAATTGGCCGAACAGATGGGCATTTCCCGTCCGAAGGTACGGCAGGCCCTTCAACATCTCCACGAAAGCGGCTTAGTTGATATTATCCCCAAGGGCGGCGCTTCTATAACCAAACTGGGCGGAGAGATCATGTCGCCCGCGTTGATCGCTTTGTACAACCGCAGTCCCTCAGCGATCCGAGACAATCTAGAATATCGGCGCGAACAGGAAGGCTTTGCAGCCCGCCTTGCCGCGCAGCGCGCAACGAAACGCGACATCGCCGAATTGCAAAGTATTCTCGAAGAAATGCAAATCGCCGATCAGAACAGCGATCGCGAACGTGCGTCACAACTTGACCTTGAACTGCACCAATCCATTGTGTTCGCGGCGCATAACCGGACACTAACCCACATGATGGCAGGGCTATATTCGCTGAACAAAAGTAGTCTGTTCTACAATCGAAGTGAGGTCCTGGATATTGTGAATGTCGCGGATGAGTTGTTCCAACAACACGCGGATATCGTTGACGCAATCTGCAAGTCCCAGCCTCACCAAGCAGAAAAAGCCGCGCATGCGCACATCGACTTTGTGACTTCCTTGATCGAAACAGAATTCGAACGCCGATATCGTGAATCCATTTCAAACAAAAAATACGTGACGCGAACTCCCTAAGCCATTACCCGGAACGTGTCTTCTGCTGCGGAAAACATCAGCGTATCTATTGTACAAATTTTGCATCAAGTACTTAAGAAAAAGATCAACCAATTGATCCCTAGCATTGGGTAAAAAAGGTCATGATATTAAAAGTTTCCCGATAGCGGACTTTAGCCGCAGTACAGAAGATTGGCAAAATGGGCTCGAAGCGGACCTTAGCCGTTCTGTGCACCAAGGACCGCTGCGTGGGACTTTGCGGCCCTTGATCACTTCCGCACGAATGGCAGCTATCAGGCATAGCGAAGATCGGTCAGATGTCTTCCTCGCAAATAACTCTATCTATTTCCATTAATTCTATAGGTGCTCCGTTCACCTCAATGAACGCC
>JBDWMA010000010.1:0-323260 GCA_039972875.1 Pseudoruegeria sp. | reverse complement strand
GCAAGTGATCCGGGGCGAGACGCTACAGGCGTCTGATTTTGAAGCGAATGCATCGGGCAATGATCTCACAGAGGTAAAGTTCCAAGGCGAGGTTTTTGAGGCCAAGGCGGCTGATGCGGGTGGCGTTGTTGTGGATATTGTCACCCCTGAGCCCACCGATCCTGTTGAGGATATTATTGATCCCGTTGGGAGTGTGCTTTTTCCGGGCAATGATGGTCCCAACGCGTCAGACGCCGTGTTAGCCGATATCTTAAAGAGCAATCCGAAAGCCGATATTCGAGCCGGCACCCCTGATCTGAGCTTGCTCGATAAAATGACGGATTGGAGTGTTACGCCAGCGACAACGACGAGCGGCACAGGGATAACCGTGACAGGGTCTTATACATACGAGTACGATCTGCCTGGTCGCGGGCAGGGCTCAGAAATGCGCAAGACCACGGTGTCGCTTGATTTGATTGTGAAAAACGTCAATGGCGAAAAGTACTTTATGGTGCGCGAAGACGCAGAACTCGTCGGCCATGGCACCAATCGGTCCTCTAAGTCTCCGATCTACGTCGGAGCCAACCTGGAAGATGCGAACAAGCAATTCAACCACGTTGTGGCGGCGATGGCGGGGTCCAGCGCGGCTGATGTCCCTGAATTGTTCTTTGACTTTGAAGCCGAATACATTGGAACCGAGGCGTATGTCGCACCGGTGACCTCTTGGGGTGAGTTTAACGCTTACGCAGATGCGGATGATGATGGGATCGCGAACATTGATGACATTGATTATGTTGGAGATTTTGCGGACATCGAGATTGATCCTGCGTCTGGTCTGACTGAAAACAGTGAATTAATAAGCCTCTCTGACGTGCCCGGTGGCATGACGGGATTGGGGGATAATGACATCCGCATTGTTGTCTATACCGATCCTACGTTTAAGGGCACGGCGACCAAGGCCATTGATATGGACGTTGGGTCAGCGACCTACGGAGAGGCGCTTTACACGATGCTTGCGGATTCCAATGGCAATCTCAAGATGAATGATGTGAATGGCACGCGTGTGGTGACGCTGACAGCAGATGAACTTGCGGCCTATGATGATGCGGCCTTAGTGGGGTCTGGTCGTCGTCTCAATGGGGAAGATTCTGCGAACGTGACGGCGCTTGTGGAAGAGCTGAAGTCTGAGGGGGTTACAGACGCGGATATCATTGAGAAAGTTGATCACGGCACGACCTCCTATGTGGTTTATATCGACGCAAGTGGTGTCACGAATGTACGGTTCGTGAATGAACAACTCGGGATGCCGGGTGGGGCTTACGATCCGGTGCCCGAAGGTCAGCTTTACACGGGCAATATCATTGAAGGCGGCGCGGGTTGGAATAGGTTCCAGAACTTCGTGAGCCTCAATGAAAAAGCGGAGCATGCTGGCGAATTAGGCGGGGTCGGCGCGGCCGCCGCCGGGGCCACGAGTGCGGCCATTAATGGAGGGGCTATTGCGTCGCTCGGGACGGCCGTCATGGGCGTCGGTGCATCGGGGATCGCAGGGGTCGAAGCGCCATTTTTTGCACTCGTCGTCGGCGCCGCAGCCGGCGGAGCCGCCATGGTCTACAGCGCACAATCCGAGAAAAAGATGAACGAACTCATCAAAATCGTAGGGGAACCTATCGATAGTTTGGATCAGATTGGATGGAATGCAGGCGAATTCGTTGAGGGCAAACAGACGTTCGGAATCCCCCAAGACGCCGAGATTCTTAGCCAAAATACGATCTTGGCTGGTGATGGCGGTCCTTTTGCAGAAAACGTCTCATTGGTTAAATACACGCTCGCTGATATGCCAGACAAGATTTATACCGTCGCGATCAATGACAGTGACTTCTCATCAGCCGACGCTCAATTGGTTATCTTACATGCTGAATATTCCATCAGTGATGGGTCAACCATAGTCTTTGATGCATCTGGTGAGGTATTAGATTCATTCACTGAGGCAGATTTCGTTGACGTGTCGACAGAAACGGCCGATGGCCGGAACCTTCAAGTGGATGATCTTGGGGACGAGGCAGCGATCGAAAGGGTTACAGCTTTATTCTCTGAGTCCGGGGCGGAATTCCTACCGGGTACGATTCAGTCTTACGATGGTCTGACCGTTGCAAATGGGATCAATGCCGCGGGTGATAACGGCGTCATGGCCGTTTCTTATACTTCAGAAGCAAGCGGGCAAAGCTTTACGGCATTGCTTGAGGCCGGTTCGACCATACACCAAGCGGTCCGGACAGCGGTTTCGGCATACGCATCAAACGCAGTTCGGAATTGGGCGATAGAGGTTCCGACAACAACCGCTACATTGGTGGCCCCTAATACCAAAAATATGGCAGTTAACCTTCTTGCTTCGGTCGCATCGACGGGCGCAGAAATTGTTGTCGATGCTGTTTGGTCAGCTGCCGATTATACGATGCGCCAAATCGCCGACTATATTACGGGTGGAGGTGAGGTCGCTGAATGGGTGGGCTTAGATCCCATTGCGACCCCGGTCCAAACAAGCGTCTCGCCCTATGTATACGAAGCCACGAAATTTAATTTGGCCACGAAGCAAGAAATCGTCGCCAGTGGCTTGGCTGATATAGGAATGAGATTCAAACAATTTCCACCCCTTCTTCGACAAGTGGGCGATGCACCGCGTAATGAAATATTGCAACCGATTTCCATTATTGAAAACGCATTGCAGGATCAAACTTTGTCTCAAGAGGCAAGAGACACCATCATAACTCCCGTTCTCCAGAAGCTTGAAGCGACTGCCCTTTCAAAAGTGAGTGGCATAAAAATTGCAATTAAAGGCACACAAAATCTCAAAGCAGTATTAGAAAGATTAAGGGATAATTATTCTGACGTTGTTCTGCGAAACCAAAGAGGGACAGAAATGATGATCCCCGAAATGGCCGTTAAGCTTGATAGTATAATCGCTGAAATTGACGAAAACATTCAGGAATTGGTTAACTACACGGATCTACTTACAACCGTACAAACATCAATAACGGAAAATTTACACGGCGTGGAGCCCTCAGCTATGACTGCATTAGCCGCAGCTACAGTTAGGAGTGCTGCGTTGGACCTTGTAGAGTTTTCGGAGTCGCATATTACGGGTGGCATGGCTGCCTCTTTTACAGATATCGCATCAACTGTAACTGAAATGTCCCGAGACTATTTTCAGATGTTTTTCTCTGGTGGACGACCTGAAGCCGTTACAATTGATCCAGTACGGGACGGATATTTTGTGTCTGGCGGGGCCGCCGATTGGTTGGAAGCAACTCTCGCAGAGCAAAATGCTGAGCTGTGATGAATGACCCTGTTGCATGAGTTGATATGCCAGAAAACCGCGCGTTCGGCGTTTTGTACGGGGGTGGCATGATGCATCTGCTTGGGCGTCGCAAGCTGCGATAGAATAGCTTACCAGAACGCCTTTCAGAATGTGAAAGCCCGCACTGGACGTCCACAGCGCGGGCTTCATTTTGTTTTGGGTTTTAGCCCTTGGCGTAAAGGCCGCCTGTTGGCGTCGCAAGGAAAGCGTCGAAGTCGACCTCTTCTTGTTTCAAGAAACCTGTGGACTGCAATGCACCGTCACGCACCAATTCGATGATGGCGACAACAGATCCGGCGGTCGTCCATGAAATGGCGGTGCGCTGTTTGCCTGCAACCTCAACAGGGCGGTAGCCGCGCACAAATTCACGACGTTGCAATTTGCCGTCAATCGTCCCCTCGGCCGCAGCGTGAACATACACGATGTCATCTTCCACTGGAGGCTTTGCGTTGATCAGAATTTCGCCCGCGTCTTTGCGGCGGTCCCGCATCAACAGTTCGTGAAAGAAGAAGTTCATCAGGTTTGCGTGGCCCGGATAGCGCATCGTTTTATAGTCGATGTTGTCGATTTTGCCCTGATATGTCTCGCACATTGTGCCAAGCCCGCCGGAAGTTGTGAATGCCTCAAGCTTCATTCCATCAATGTAGATGTCTTCGAGCCATTCCATCGGCGACACCATTTTGCGCTCACCATTTTCCAAAACTTCACAATCGTTTAGGTATTCGTTCACGACGCCTTCTGGCGACCAGTTGAAAGAATATCCCATCAAACCTGTGGGGTTCTGCGGTAGCGCGCCAACGCGCATTTTGCAGGACCGACAGTCATCAAGCTGCGCAATCAAAGAAGCACCGACAATCCCGATAAAGCCCGGAGCAAGCCCACATTGCGGTGCCATCAGACCTTTGGATGTTTTGCTCAACTCGATCACGCGGTTCGTGGTGGGGACGTCTTCGGTCAGGTCAAAATAATGGATACCCGTGCTGTGCGCGATTTCCGCAAGGGGGATATTCAGATTGAACGGCAAGCAAGATAAAACTGCGTCGTGCTGGGCAAACACCGTCTCCACACCGCTGGTGTGTGTCAGGTCCAATGCTTGGACAGGGAAGGGCAAATCGCTGCGTTCCACCACATCAATGCCCGTGACCTCAAAACCGGAACCGTGCAACAATTCGGCAGCAAGCGTGCCGACGTTTCCCAAGCCTAATACAGCAATTTTCTTCATCTTCAGACCTTTTTTGAATAAGTTACGGATGAATTAAACTGCGCTTGTGCGTCAAGCAAAATGCCAAATAATCTGTCATATCGCTATTATTTTGACATTATGTCAAATAGCTTTAAGGGGATATCTATGGATGATTTGGACAACCAACTTTTGCAGCTTTTGACCAAGGATGCGCGCACCCCCGCCACAGTTCTGGCGCAAAAATTAGGCGTGTCTCGTGGCACCGTGCAAAACCGGATTGATCGGTTGCAACATCAAAAGATCATCAATCGTTTTACGGTCGAATTATCCGCCGGAGAAGGCGACACGCAGGTCAGTGCCTTTACGTTGATCCGGCTCAAAGCAGATGATGGGCAGGTCACGATTGCATCCTTGCGCCGGATCTCGGCGATCCTTGATATCCACACGCTCAGCGGCAGTTTCGATCTTGTGGCAGAGGTGCGGGCGTCTTCCCTGTCAAATCTGGATAAGGTTCTGGACAGCATCCGCAGCTTGCCCGAAGTCGCAGAAACACAAAGCCATATTCGGCTCACTACGATACGCGCGCGTTAAGTCTCTTTCTTGCGAGGTTAGGTTTCCAAGAAAGGAGGGTGGTAATTTAGCTCGCAACAAAAAAGTTGACGGGGTGCAGGCATTCACCAAGACACAGGGGTGTTGACCAACTTGTCGAAATTGGCGTGGTCTTTTGCTATCCAAATAATAGGCATCCCTTGGTCCCGGTATTTTGCGTTTGTCATCAACGGTGATTTCGATCCGGCCAGAAACAATGATGCCGCCTTCCCAAAGGATCTTTTCCAACCTGTTTGAGGGGTAGCCGACCTTTACCGGATTCAGTGAGAGAGATGGTGGAGTTCGGGACGCCAGTCTATTTGGCGAGTGCCATTTTATGACAACCCCACGCGTTCTCGGCAAGGTGAAGGTGGATGCCATCAGGCACTTGCCGCGCTTGTGCATGCAATTCGCGCCCGATGTGGCAGGTATGGGAATGTCATGATTGCAGACGAGATCCAAACAGGCTTTGTGCGTACAGGCAATTTATTTGCGATGGATGGTAATGGTGTCGCCGCTGATTTGATCACTATGACAAAAGGGCTGGCTGGTGGTTTTGCTCTTGCCGTTGTTGTTGAGATAACTGAGATTATGGGCGTTTCTAGTCCGGGTGGTTTGGGTGGCACATATTGTGGTAACCCATTGGGCATCAACTTGAAGACCGCATTGTTGTTCTTAAACAACCAGTTGGTATGATCGCTCCGGCCTGTAGAACTAACACCTTTGTCCGCACTTGCCATGGCCGTCCTGGGGGAGTGTGCGGCTATTCTTGGCCCGATTGCGCCGTGTTCAAATTGAAGGGTTTTCAATCAAATGCCGCACTCGTTTTTAAGGGCTCGGGGTCCGGCAAAGTTGATGTAAATACCCTTCAGAAGATACGAACACAACAACTTCTCTGTATGATACACTGCGTTAACCGTTGTCCTCTATTGAAAGGTGCGATTAGGATTTGTGTGACAGCCCCAAAATATCGCGGGCCTGGGCCGCGGATGCAACGTGACGCTCATATTTGTCACAAAGATCCGCAGCCCGTCGTACGAGGGCGGCATTTGAGGGCGCCAATGTTTGACGGTTCAGACGAACATTGTCTTCAAGACCCGTGCGGGTGTGGCCACCGGCGGCAATTGCCCATTCATTTACCTTTATTTGATCCCGCCCAATTCCTGCAGCACACCATTCAGCGTCTGGCGCCAATCTGGTCATCGTTTTGCAATAATAATCAAAGACATCTTTGTCCGCAGGCATCGCATTTTTTACACCCATGACAAACTGCACATAAAGTTTGCTCGTGATGCGGCCATCTTTTATCATTTTGGTGGCGTTGTGGATGTGAGACAGATCAAAGGCCTCGATTTCGGGCATTACGTTATGGGTCCGCATTTCTGCGGCCAACCAGTTCACCAGATCGGGCGAGTTGTCATAGACGCGTGTCGGAAAATTTGTAGAGCCCACAGACAGCGACGCCATGTCAGCACCCAGAGACAGCATTCCACCGCGCTCTTGGCCCGCACCAGATCGGCCGCCGGTGGAGAATTGTACAATCATTCCAGGGCAATGGATTCTGATCCCCTCTAGCAATAGGGCAAATTTATCCGGGTCTGAACTCGGCGTTTGATCGTCGTTTCGTACATGGCAATGCGCAATACTTGCCCCTGATTCAAATGCGTCTTGCGTGCTTTCGATTTGTTCATTGACTGTTATCGGAACCGCAGGATTGTCGGATTTTGTCGGCAAGGATCCCGTAATGGCGACACATAGAATGCAGGGTTTTGTCACAGCTAGGCTTTCTGTCAGTGAATTTGCTAGCTACTGTACCCATTCGCAATCACTCCCAAAAATGATGTTTCCTTCTCTAATCATGACTATTTGGAATGTAAGTGTACCCGACTGTGGCCTGCATCCACTTTCGAAACAATGTAATCTGATCGTTATTTAGGTTTTCGGGTGTTACAAAATAGTACTTGTTCTTCGTAACGACAGTGGATGTCCCAAGTCTGACGAGCTCACCTGACTGTAATTCATTCTCGATCAAGTATTCTGGGATCAGGCCCGCACCCAGAGATGCGCGAGTGCCAGCGATGATCATTGAAAACTGATCAAAATACTTACCCGACATTGAAATGTCGCCGCTGACATCAGCTTCGTTAAACAAATCGTTCCAGACCGTTGGGCGGGTCTGCATATGTAACAGAGGTACGCCAATCAAATCGGAAATTTGAGTAATTCCTTGTCGCTCTATAAAAGTTGGAGAGGCAACAGGAACCATCTTTTCAGCGCACAAAATATGCATTTCAGCGTCAGGCCAATCCTCGGCGCCAAAGTGAATGGCCGCGTCAAAACTTTCGCGCGCCAAATCAAATGGTTTCAATCGAGACGTCAAATTGACTTCTATTTTTGGATGCGTGGCGAAAAACTCTGGCAACCTTGGGATCAACCATCTGCTGGCAAAGGTGGGTAATACAGCAATACGCAAAGCGCTGGCATGTTCACCTGCAGAGATCGCGCGCATAACCGTACGATAAATGTTTTCAAGGTCATTGGACAGATCCTTGGCGAGCATACGTCCGGCAGGTGTTAAGGCCACGCGACGTCCAACACGTCGAAAGAGCGGTGTGCCAACCGTCATCTCCAATTCTTTAACTTGGCGGCTAATTGCGCTTTGCGTCAAATTCAGCTCTTCTGCGGCCCTCGTAAAGCTTTCTCGCCTCGCTGCGCATTCAAAACTACGCAACACAGCATGAGAGGGCAGGTTCCTTCGTTGAAGGTTTGGTTCTTTCATTGTGCCTCTCCGACCGATCGCTTCGCGTTTCCGGCTAAATCCTTATCGTTTCCAAGATTATCACGGGTGGCGATATCTCAACAAGACAAATCATTCCAAAAAAGCATCGATTGATGTGAAACCCTTGTTTGTGGTTTATGAATAAAGTTTTGCATAGTGACGTCACGGTGCCAAAAAATGCGCCGCGAGACATCTTCATTACTGAGGCAATCATGGCTATTCCGCAGAAATACCAACCCACCGAAAAAGAAGCCGCTTTCATCTCGAAGGTTGTGAACGGGAAATATGATCGTGAGATCATTACCGGCCTTAAAAAATTCATTGATGGAACAATTCCCCAAGATATGAAGGGGTTTTATAGCCCGGAAGAGATTAAAGCGATCACCGAATTAGACGGCACAGACCGCGATATACAAGCGCGCATGCCAGTCAAAATTACACGCCACTACTTCGAGCAAGCCAAAACATCCAAAGCCATTCAGATGCTGGTTAAGGCAAGTCCAAAAGAAACCTACGACCTAGATGGGGCGTCTGATCCGGGAAAGCAGATGTCGTATAGCCCGGTTGAAGGTCTTATTCACAAATATGAACTGGGCTTAATTTATGTTGCCTCTACGTGTTCGGCTCACTGCCGTTTTTGCTATCGTGAAGAGTTAATTGCAAAAAAAGCAGTTGAACGTCCTGATGGCACAGTCGCTGCAAAGGGTTTGGCAAAAATTGGTGATATTGTGGATTATGTGACGGAACATAATCGGCTGGTCAATGAAAACGGCGGACGTCATCCCGAAACCAACCGCGAACATTTGCGCGAAATTCTGATGTCGGGTGGTGACCCGATGGTACTTGGTAATAAGAACATTGCACAATGGCTAGCTGCTCTGTCCCAAGCTGGTATCGAGTCAATCCGGATCGGCACGAAAGAGCTCGCATTCTTTCCAGAACGGTTTGACGCGACATTCTTTGCGATGCTTGACGCGTTCCACGCGTCTTATCCCCAGACGAACCTGCGCATGATGGTTCACTTCAATCACCCGGATGAATTTTTATCCAAAGACCCGAATGGAAACTACATCCAGCACCCACAGGGCGGATTGGAATGGCTTCCGGCAACCCGTGCCGCCGTTCAGGAATTCCGGAGCAGGCCGTGGATTAATATGGACAATCAGAGTCCTATTATTGCGGGGATCAATGATGATGCCGATGCATTGCGAATTATGCAAAGAGAGTTAAAGCGGAATGGTGTCGAAAATCATTACTTCTTTTGTGGTCGGGATATTGTTGGGCACAAGGCATTTAACGTTCCGATTGAAACCGCTTGGAAGATCCTGAACGAGTCGCAAAAGGGTTTGTCAGGGGTTGAGGCCCACGCGCGGCTGTCAATTACGCACTACAAAGGCAAAACCGAGGTTGCGGCCGTGACCGACAGGCCGTTCCCTGGCGTACCTGGGGGCGAAAATGGTGTGGTTATTTTTAAGCTATTGCGCTCTGCGGCAGATGCCCCTGACCGGTGTAAGGTGACAATTGTAGGGCGTAATCCCGAGGCGATTTGGTTCTCCGGTTATGATGATCGCGTCATAATGGATGAGGCAGAGTTGTATTCAATCTATGGCATTAAGCTGTGTACCGCCATCGCGGCTGAATAAAGGGGGTTCGGTATATGACTTATGTCGTCACGGATAACTGCATTCAGTGCAAATACACAGACTGCGTTGCTGTTTGCCCGGTTGAGTGTTTTTACGAGGGTCCAAATTTTTTGGCCATCAATCCAAGCGAATGCATCGACTGTGATGATTGCGTTGTGGCCTGTCCAGCTGACGCGATCTTTAGCGAAGATAATCTGCCGGATGATAAAAGACATTTCCTTGAAATAAATGAGGAGCTTTCTCAAATCTGGCCGCAGATAACAGACCAAAAAGAGCCGTTGCCAGACGCGGACAAATGGGCGGGTGTGACCGGCAAGCTTGAGCATCTGATCAAGTTTTCGACGGAAGGATAAGACGTGTCTAAAAGCCAAGCCCTATTTGATCGCGCGCAAAATGTGATGCCAGGTGGATGTAGCCGCAACACGATTTTGCGAAAGCCTCATCCCATCTATGCACAGAAAGGTGAAGGGTGCATTGTTACCGATATTGAAGGTGTTCAGCGGATCGATTTTGCCAATAATGTCGCGTCGCTTATTCATGGACATGCGCACCCAAAAATTATCGACGCCGTATCAAGGCAATTAGCCAAAGGTACAGCATTTACTGTCGGCACCGAGGTTGAGGTCGCGTTTGCCGAACATATGATTGCACGAAACGTGGGGTTTGAAAAAATCCGTTTTGTGAACTCGGGAACCGAGGCCGTTATGGCCTGTATTAAGGCTGCACGCGCCTATACAGGCCGGGCCAAGATTGCGAAAGTCGAAGGGGCCTATCACGGTCTTTATGACTATGCTGAGGTGAGCCAAACCGCGCGCCCCGAGAATTGGGGTGATGCGGATGGGCCAAACAGTGTTGCGGTTGCACGCGGTACGCCAGCATCTGCTTTGAACGATGTTGTTGTTATCCCGTTCAATGAAACAGAACGTGCAATTGCAATTCTGGACCAGAATAAGGATACCTTGGCGGGTGTTTTGATCGACCTGTTACCGCACCGTATTGGTGTTATTCCAGCTGACCCAATTTTTGTATCTGCGTTGCGCAATTGGTGCACCAGAAATGGCGCTCTGTTGATTGCGGATGAGGTTATTACATTTCGAACGCAATATGGCGGAGCACAATCAAATTACGGTTCTATTCCGGATCTGACTGCCATGGGTAAGATGATTGGTGGTGGGTTCCCTGTGGGTGCACTTGCCGGGCGCGCCGATGTTATGGATGTCATGAATCCCCTTAATGGCCCTGCTGCTTTTCCACATTACGGGACGTTTAGCGCGAATCCAATAACGATGACCGCCGGTCTGATGGCCATGGAAATGTTTGATCATGCCGCCGTAGAACGCATTAACATACTGGCTGACACAGCACGCACATCCATGACAGAAGCGATCAAAATTGCAGATGTAAACGCTTGCGTAACCGGGCGAGGCTCTATGTTTAGGATTCATCTCAAATCAGAACGGCCAACCAGCTATCGTAATGCATTCGTTACGCCCGATGAACAAAAAGGCATCACGGCGTTATTGGATCATATGTTTTCGAACGGTTTGATCATGATCGAAACCTGCTCAGGCTTGCTGTCAACTGCTATGACCTCCTCGGAGATCGATCAACTTGCACAAATCACACTGGACGGGTTGCGTAAGATTAAGCCCATAATTTCAGATATTTAAGGGACACATCATGTCACACAATGATATTTTACTGGATTGCGGCTTAACGGCTAACGAAACAACGGGCGGTACGTTGGTTGTAACAACACCTGTTGATGGCTCCGAGATTGCCAGACTAAAAATGCACACCGCCTCTGAGGCCAAAGACATGATCGCGAAGGGTGCAGAAGCATTCAGAGCGTGGCGACAGGTTCCGGGCCCGCGCCGTGGCGAATTGGTGCGGTTGCTGGGTGCGGAACTGCGTAAGGAAAAAGAAAACCTTGGCCGACTTGTGTCCTTGGAATGCGGTAAAATTTACCAAGAGGGATTGGGTGAAGTCCAAGAGATGATCGACATCTGTGATTTTGCAGTGGGTTTATCGCGTCAACTCTATGGCTTAACAATTGCGTCCGAACGTCCCGGCCATGCGATGCGCGAAACATGGCACCCGATCGGTGTGTGTGGCATCATCACAGCGTTTAATTTTCCTTGTGCGCCGTGGTGCTGGAACGCAGCACTTGCCTTAGTTTGCGGCGACCCTGTGATTGCAAAACCCTCCGAAAAAACGCCTTTAACCCAACTTGCAGTTCAAAAAATATGTGACCGGGCGATTACGTGCTTCGGAGATGATGCGCCAGAGGGACTAATTCAAACTTTGATCGGTGAACGTGATCTTGGGCAAATATTATCAGCTTCGCCGGATGTTGCTCTGATTTCTGCGACGGGGTCTGTTCAGATGGGAAAGGGGGTGGCGGCTGATATGTCCAAACGTCTTGGGAAGACGATTTTGGAATTGGGTGGCAACAATGCGATGATCGTAACACCATCGGCAGACCTAGAGATGGCCGTCCGCGCGATTGTTTTCTCAGCCGTCGGTACGGCGGGCCAACGCTGTACTTCTCTGCGCCGGTTGATTGTCCACAAGGATGTCTATGACACGCTGGTCCCGCGCTTGGTCGCAGCTTATAAAACCCTGCCAATTGGCAGTCCGCTGGATGAGGCATCCTTAATTGGTCCTTTGATTGATTGCCCGGCGCTAAATGCAATGAACGCCGCGCTTGTTACGGCCAAAGAACAGGGCGGGACTGTGCATGGTGGTGGGCAAGTTTTAGAAGACATCTACCCAGATGCAGCCTATGCCATGCCCGCGATTGTCGAAATGCCTGCACAAACTGCTGTAATGCATACCGAGACCTTTGCTCCTATTCTTTATGCGGTAAAATATGAGACCCTAGAAGAAGCAATTAAACTGCAAAACGAGGTGCCGCAGGGGCTTTCGTCGTGTATTTTCACATCCGATGTGCGCGAGGCCGAGACATTTCTTTCCGCCGTTGGTTCTGATTGTGGGATTGCAAACGTCAATATTGGACCGTCTGGTGCCGAAATTGGGGGGGCTTTTGGAGGAGAGAAAGACACAGGCGGCGGACGTGAAAGTGGTTCGGATGCGTGGAAAGCCTATATGCGAAGACAGACCAATACGGTGAATTATTCCTCTGAGTTGCCACTGGCGCAGGGTATCAAGTTCGATATTTGATTGATCTTTTCGGAATTTCAATCCGGCGCTGCGGAATGCAATTTTATCCGTAACTTAGAATAAAAAAGGGGGCAGCAATTATGTTGAACCCCTTGCGAAATTGACTCAAGAAAAGACCATCTAGGGTCAGGTGGAGATTTAACATAATGTTGATTATTGGCTTATGCATGTTTGGGCAAAGGTGATGTTGGAGCGGCTATATAATGAAACTGAAATAATGAAACACTGATTGCGATCGGCACAGGCCACTCTGCGCAGCTGCAGTCGGCCAGCGGAATATAATCCGGTGATCCAGCTAAATCTGGTCCAGTAAATCCCGTTAAGGGAGTCAACGTTCTGCGGTTTAAATACTAAATCCGCGGCTCCCATATGATGCTCATCGTCTGTGACTGACGGGTCTTTGGTTTCCTGTTCATATACATATGCCAGATGGACTCGCGGTGTATGTTGGCATTACGCAGTACTTACACCGTTTAGCTTTGGGTCAACATTGCCGATTGGACTGACCAAGGTTAGCCCAGATAATCCCGTAAAGCCTGCGGCGGGTTGTCAAATAAGGCTATGGTTTCTTGTGGGGGAAATGCGATCTGATCGACCACCAAAATTGATTCTCCTGCAATCCGCCGGGCATCGGCCGGATCATGGCTTACCATCAACAACGTTGTACCGGTTTCCGCGATTAATTCTGCCACAAGGTCCAACATTTCAGCCTTGAGCGCCGGGCCAAGTGCAGCAAATGGTTCGTCCATGAGCAATAAATCACGGTGCTGCACCAACACGCGAGCCAATGCGGCACGGCTTTGCTGTCCGCCCGACAAGGCGGCGGGTTTGCGGGTTTGCATGCCCGACAGCCCGACACGTATCAATGCCTGATCAACTTGTGATTGTTCATCCGGGGTTACATGTCCTTGAGTGCGTATACCGAGCGTCACATTTTGGGCGACGGTCAAATGCGGAAATAGATTGCCGTCTTGAAATAACATCGCAAGTGGGCGTTTGCCCGGCGGTTGTGTGGTCAGCTCGTTTCCGTTCCATAAAATTTTGCCTTGCGACAGATCCCGAAACCCTGCGAGGGCCTCAAGCAAGGTGGATTTCCCTGCCCCAGACGGACCGATAATCGCAACACTTGATCCAGTTCTAATGGTTAGATTTGCAGATAGGCGAAAACCGCCGTTTTCAATGACACAGTCCTCAAGCTTCAGCATGTCCCTTGCCTCCTCTGTCTAATATCCAAAACAGCCCCATCGAAAGCACCAGTAATATGAGCGCACCGGCGGCTGCGGCCTCCATCTGATAAGCCCCCATCAGGCGGTAAATTTGTAACGGCAGGGTCGCAATCCGCGCATCGGCAAACAAGGCAATGACGCCAAGGTCCCCCATCGAAAGCGCCGCAGCCAATCCGGCCGCAAACCCGATCTGAGGGCGCAGACGCGGCAGCATGATCCGCATGAAAAACACCCGTCCCGCCATGTCCAATGACAGCGCCAACCGCCCCTGCTGCGTGGCGATCTCGCGGGCAGCAGGCACTAGAATGCGTAGCGCGAACGGCAGGGCCATTACAGCATTGACCAGCGCGGTCACAGGTAACGCAAGAGCGGTTGGGTTAGCCAGTGGACGGATCAGAATGAATAGCCCCGTCCCGATTACCAGAGGAGAGGCCGCAAGCCCTAGGATACCGGCGAGTTCTACCATCCCAAATCGTCCTGTCGCGATGGTGGCCGCCATGGGCAACGCCAGACCCAACAGAACCACCGTGCTCACCAGCGCCAAGGCAATCGATACAAAGGCTGCGCGAAACACTTGTGTTGGCAAATCCGCCAGACCGACAAGGCCCGACATCACCACCGATGTGAGGGGCAGTACAAGAAAAACAGTGGCCATTGATATCCAGATCCGGTCCCATAACACACCACCCGTATCCCAGCGGCGCACCGCCCGATCCAGACCCGTGCCAAAGCTTTCACCACGTGATAGTTTCAGCGCGGCGGTGGCGGCAAGCGCGGTTAGACCCAATTGAACCGTCGACAAAAGGGCTGCGCGACCAAGGTCAAAATCATAAGTAAAGCTTTGATAGATCGCCAATTCCAAAGTTGTGGCGCGAGGGCCTCCTCCTAGGGTCAGTGCCACGGCAAAACTGGTCAGGCAGATGGCAAACACCACGGCCAAAATACCGGGCACGATCCGTCGCAGCATTGGGATTTCGATCAAACGAAACAACGCCCACCCTTCGCAACCCAGCTGGGCCGCAAGGCGAAATCGTTCGGCAGGGATTTCCTGCCACCCCTGTAGGATCAGGCGGGTTGCGAGCGGTAGGTTGAAAAACACATGGGCCAGAACTACGCCGTGCAACCCGTAGATGCGTATGGGAGGCAGCCCAACAAGGCCCAACAGATCAGACACCCAGCCTGACCGACCAAAGACCTGCAACAGGCCAAGAATAGCAACGATGACCGGCAAAATGAAAGGCGCGCCGAGCAGCGCAATCAACATCCGTCGGCCCCGAAACCGTCGGCGTGCAAGGGCGCGGGCAACGGGAATGGCCAGACCGACGCTGAACAGCGTTGACAGAACCGATTGGGTCAGAGTGAACCGGAGTGCGGCCCAATCAGCAGCGCCAAAACCACGTCCGACTTCGGCCCGCAACGCCACTGCAAGCAACGTTCCAAGGATCAACACCACGACCAAAGCCGCTGCGCTGATCCCCGGAAACGGATTTATTGGGTAAGTGCGCCCAGCCATTCTGACAAAGCTTCCTCACGGATTGCGGCGGCATCATCTGCACTAAACAGCAGCGACGTTTCGGGGGAGTGCAGCGTGTCAAACCCATCAGGTAAACCGGCCGTCGGTGTAACCGCAGGATACATCCAGTTGGTGGTTGGGATGATGCTTTGGAAATCATTCGACACCATAAAGGCGAGGAATTGATCGGCCAGTTCGGGTTGATCGGTTGCTGCCAATTTGCCCGCAACTTCGACCTGCATGTAATGTCCTTCGTCAAAAGCAGCCACGGATTTGCTGGCGTCCTCTTCGGCGATCAGGTGATAGGCCGGAGAGGTCGTATAGCTGAGGACCATGTCGGCCTCACCTTCTAGAAACAACCCATAGGCCTCGGACCAACCTTTGGTAACAGTTACAATATTGTCGGATAGATCTGCCCAGATGGCCGGAGCTTCATCCCCGTAAGCTGCCTTAACCCACATCAGCAGCCCCAAACCGGGGGTTGAAGATCGCGGATCTTGGATCAGGATCGTTGTGTCGCTGTCGGCCAAAGCGCGAAAGCTGGTGGGCATTTCAGCATCGGCATTTTGCACAAAGGCAAAATGACCCCAATCAAAGGGGACGAAAGTGTCGTCTTCCCACGCGATGGGTAGGGCATAATCGGCGCTAACGGTGTGAGCCGCGAATAATCCGGTATCTTTGGCAGCGGTGATTAGATTGGTGTCCAGCCCCAACACGATGTCAGCGTCAGAATTGGCACCTTCCAATCGCACACGCGACAAAAGCGCTGCCCCATCCTCAACACCGACGATGGTCAGGGTGCAGTCGCACTGTGCCTCAAAAGCAGCTTTGACTTGTGGGCCGGGGCCCCAGTCAGAGACAAAGCTGTCGTAGGAATACACGGTCAACTCAGGCGTATCGGCCGCCATGGCCGACGTCGCACTCAGTAATCCCGCAGCAATAAGTAGATGTTTCATATCATCCTCCATTGCGGCGAGAGGGTAAGGATGGATGAAACCGAAACCCTTCCCTCCGCCGGTTTTAGCCGGTTCAGGTTCAACGGGTTCGCCAAATGGCATCTCAGCAGGATCGCGCCTTGCTCCCCGAGGTAGGTTTGCACTTAGTGTGAACGCCCATAGGGATCAACTAAATTCGCGCGGCTCCGGGATGGTGCGGCTTGACTTGATCGGACAATGGCCTCTGGATATGGGCAAATGGTTGGGAAAACAGATGAAACAAATTAGAGCCGTCGTGTGGGGCGAAAACATTCATGAGAACACCAACGCGGTTGTCGCTGCGGTTTATCCTGACGGTATGCACAACTGCATCGCCAGCGCGCTAAACACATCAGACGAAATATCGGCGAGCGCCGCCACCCTCCAAGAGCCAGAACACGGGCTGACCGAGGCGCGTCTTGCAACAACCGATGTGCTGTTGTGGTGGGGCCATTGCGCCCATGACCAAGTGTCCGATGACGTGGTGGAGCGCGTCGCAAAGGCTGTTCATGGCGGTATGGGACTGATCGTGCTGCATTCTGGTCATTTCTCAAAGATTTTTAAACGTCTGATGGGCACGCCCTGCAATCTGACATGGCGGGAAGCCGGAGAACGTGAAC
The DNA here is from genome assembly GCA_039972875.1 of Pseudoruegeria sp. Classification (GTDB taxonomy): domain Bacteria; phylum Pseudomonadota; class Alphaproteobacteria; order Rhodobacterales; family Rhodobacteraceae; genus Pseudoruegeria. Next base: position 306,217 of record JBDWMA010000010.1, on the reverse strand, counting down.
GCCTGTGGGTGACCACCCGACAGCATCCCATTGCGCGTGGCCTGCCAGATCATTTTGAGCTGGAGCAAGAGGAAATGTACGGAGAGCCTTTTGGTATTCCTGAACCGCTTGAAACCGTTTTTCTGGGCTGGTTTCAGGGGGGCGAGGTGTTTCGTTCGGGCGTGACCTACCGTCGAGGGGCTGGCAATCTGTTCTATTTTCAGCCGGGTCATGAAACCTATCCGACCTATCATGACGCCAAAATCCAACGGGTTTTAATAAATGCAGTGGAATGGGCCTATAATCCGGAACGCCGAATTATAGATGTGGATGATGCCCCGAACCGGATGGTTTCCCACGCGTTAGAACCTATTGCGGCCCAGGGTGCTAAGCTGCATGCCGACGGAGAGGATGGTTTTAGATGAGCAATTCCGCGGTCAAATCGAGCCAATCCGCACAGACCTTAATTCGGGTATTGATCCTTGGCACCGGAGCTATGGCAGCCCAACATGCACAGGCGTTTCAGGGAATGGATGGAGTTGAACTGGTTGCGGGCATCGATCAAAACCCAAAGCAATTGAACGCATTTTGTGACACCTATAAGATTGCGCAACGCTTTGATTCAGTTGAGGCTGCGTTGGCGTGGGGTAAGTTTGATGCGGTTAGCAATGTGACCCCGGACGCAGCGCATTATGCCACCACCCTGCCCTGTCTGGCGGCGGGCAAACATGTGCTCTGCGAAAAACCTCTCGCATTGAATTATGCACATGCGGCGGAGATGGCGGCGGCGGCAAAATCCGCAGGCGTGGTCAATATGGTGAACCTTACCTATCGCAAGAGCCCCGCCTTGCAAAAAGCGGCAGAAATGGTTGTTGCAGGGCAGATCGGTAAAGTGCGCCACTTTAAAGCCTCTTATCTACAAAGTTGGCTGTGTCAGCCTGCTTGGGGGGATTGGGCGACAGAGCATCAATGGCTTTGGCGGCTGTCAGAGGCGCATGGATCCAAAGGAGTGTTGGGTGATATTGGTGTGCATATCTTGGATTATGCCACGCTGATTGCAGGCAGTGATGTAGCCTCGGTTTCTTGTCGGCTCAAGACATTTGATAAGGCACCCGACAATCAAATTGGCCCATATAGATTGGACGCCAATGACAGCTGCATGATGACGATAGAGCTGCAGAATGGGGCGACGGGGGTTCTGCATGCGTCACGGTTTGCAACCGGGCATTTGAATGATCTGCGTTTGCGCATCCATGGCGACAAAGGGGCCTTGACCGTTGAGACAACCGAACACGGTGCTTCCCTTCAGGCCTGCCTGTCGGAGGATCTTGTGTCCACTCAATGGCACGACATTTCATTGCCCACGCGCAGTGCCCCGGTGTTTACGCGGTTTATCGCGGCCATCAGAGGGCAAGGCCCCCAAAACCCGGATTTCGCCCGTGGGGCAGCGCTGCAAAATGTGCTTGATCGCGCTTTCGATTCCAATGCGGCTGGGGGGAGATTTCAGACTGTATAAATCTTGGCCATGGTCTCAATCGGACGCCGCAGTTCAGACTCGTCTTGCCACTGTGGCAACCGCTTGGCCAAGGCATCACCATGCCTGTAGTGCCGATGATGCCGGATGCAAAGCGGTTCAACCGCGTCAACGCATCGGGTTTTTTCATCGAAGATCGGGCGCGTGCCGCGAGCACGATATAAGGGGTCAGCGTCGCAAATAAAACAACAACGGTAACAGCCGCCAACATCAGCCATTGCGCCAGATTTATGCTTTGCAGATCCAACACCGTGGGCAACAAGGCAAGGTAAAACACGATAGTTTTGGGGTTGCCCATAGTGACCGAAAAACCAGACAGGAAAGAACCAAGGTTGGCGCGTTCCTTCTGGGCCACAACATTGGTTATGTTGGCTTTGCTGTTCCACAGTTTAAACGCAAGATACAGAAGGTAGCCACCGCCCAGAATTTTTACGATCAAAAACACACCTGCAAAGGTTTGCGCCACTGCCGCAAGCCCAGCAATAGCGACGGTCAGATATACCAAATCACCAAGGACAATACCGCCCAAAAGAAAGAACGCCGCCCTTAGCCCATTGCCCATCGACTGCCCCACAAGCGCAGCCACACCCGGCCCCGGAATGGCCGCGGCCAAACCAAGTGCTGCCGCATAAGTAAGAAGTGAAGCAATCATGATCTATCCTTTGACCGGGTTAGTCATCCATATCTTGAAAATTCGGGATGTCCATAGGGCTCCGTTGCCTAAATCACGGTATACGTGGATGGTTTGGTTTGGCCAAATCCATTAACATTTCCCTTATGATTTCAGACTACGCGCCGCAGGTGCCAAAGTCCGTAGGAACCCATGGATTTGTACTTTTAGATCAATAGTATCAAGGCCCTCTAACCAAGTTTCTGTCATGGACCGTTCTGGTGAAAGCAGCACCTGATACCCCTTAAGTGTTTCTTGTTGCGCAGCGGAAATCGGTAATTTCTGCGCTTCGCTTAGTAAGAACATCAGATCATGAATGTCTCTGGCCGTTTTAAAGGCCTTCATAATCCTTGGTAACAGATGAGGGTCTGTTCGCCAGCTACGTCCATTGAAACAGTCTTGAATCACGCGTTGACCAGCGCCATGACAGGTAAACATCGTACATCCCAAAAAGCCGGATTGCGTAAGATCGGCGTGGATCTTACAGCCCAAACTCTTATTGAGATGGCGACAAGGTTCACCTGCAGGTTTGTCAAAGGCAAAGGTGTTAGATTTATCAAAGGCAAGTGCGATACAGCACAACGCAGCGCAACGAGAACAATCATCACGTAGAAGGTCAAGATTCATAGTGTATTCCCACAAGCACGATGACGGACAAGCGCCATAGACTGTCCGTTGCTCTGATGAAAACCATTGGTAATTAACGTTGAAACACCGGTCAATCCCCGCATCATTGGCTTTCGTCTTTTCGGGTCAACTCGGCGTCCATTTTTGCAAGGTAATCCGATAGTTGCCGCCCTTTTTGGTCCTTAAAGTAATCACCAGTTGGGGTGCAATTTTCTATATGATCAATTCGAAAAGATCTAAAATCGCTTCGGGTTTCACACCAACAGGTCGTGGTCCAGACGCGACCCCAAAATGCATTTTGAAGCGGCCACACCGTGCGAGTGGACTGTTTATTCTCAAGAGAGCGATACACCAGCCGCAATTTTTGTTTGGTGCGAATGGCGGTTCGTATGCGGGGCATGTGTTGGAAACCGATTTTGGCCTGCACAAAGGGATAAACACCAAAGCCCCAGTTTTTTGGCGCTTTTCCGTTCGCTGTTGCGACCTTGTCAATTTTCCGGGTAAGCGACGCAGACGCGGTCTGCAGTTCTGGGTCAGCCGCTTCGGCAACGATTGCCATCCCAAGATGAAGCGCCTCAAGTTCCATCAATGAAAGATTCATCGGCGGCAAAAATACAGGTTCACGCAGCATATAGCCAACCCCGCGTTCCCCATCTATCGGAATGCCGGACGCCACCAGCGTATCAAAGTCGCGATAGATTGTGCGCACCGACACCTCTAGCCGATCCGCTATATCGCGGGCGAGATGGAGACGACCGTCTTGGACGATCTCTATGATCTGTGAAAGACGATCGCTCCGGCGCATGTTCTCTTCTAATTCACGGTGATTTCAAGTTCCGTATGATGCAGCACAACGCTAGCGCCGTCGATGGCTTTCATACAAGGTTCAAGGGTTGGCTCTTTTCCCATTTGGGCAGCTGCGGCTTGGGCGGCTTGCAATGTTTCCCATTCGATATGCTCAATCCAAAGACCATCGTCACCACAAGACAGGCGGCGTGAGATAAACCCGTTTTGCTTTTGCGCAAACTCGGTTATGGCCTGCGCAGAGTCAGCAAATGCTTTGCGGGTGACGCCCTCATTCAGTTTGAAGGTCACTGTTTCAATTGTACGTTTTGTCATGTCTCATGTCCTAAATTTTGTAGATGAAACCGACTTAATCCAACGCAACTGCCATTTCCTGTCAGTTAAAAGTGGCAGCTGGCAAAAGCGGCAATTCTATCGTCTGGTTGCCGACCCAGATGGGTATTTGCTCCGTTTTTTTCAATCTTTGGGTGAACGAAACGTTTCCTAAATTGGGCGATCCTGAACTGGCCGCACGCCGTCCTCAAAATGCACTCGTCTTTTTCGAAATGTAGCGCCCAGAGCAATGTCCGGGGCGCTGATCCGGTCCATTCTGAAATGACGAAAGGCGTCACGGGCGGGATCCCATGCGACCAAATACCAGAGCGGCGGCAGGATCAGCATGGCCTGGGGTTCAACATCCCTGCTCGTCACAGCGCCCTTTGCATCACGATAATCAAACCTTAGCCTTTCCTGATTTAGAAATGCGGTTTCAAAGGCGGGTAGTAATGCGGGATCTATACGCCCCATGTCGGAAATATCGACCTGTGGGGCCAGCGTCCCAACGTAAAGGCAATCAAGAAATCGGCGTAAATCGCGCAGTTTATCCGGCGGCAAAGCCCGCTCGATTTTGGCCAAACCAGCATCGGCCAAATCCGAAAAGGGTAGGTTTCCAGCTGCCCGCATTGATGCAACGCTGATCAATAGCGCGAAAACCTCGGCCACAGACAATCGCGCCGTGGTCTGCACCGATTGCGGATCAAGTTGCAGACCGCCTCCGCGTCCGGGATCAGAATGGATGATAAATCCTTCGTCCCGTAAGGCGCAAATGTCCCGCAGGATGGTCCGTCGCGATGCGCCAACCTCTTGAGCGAGTTCGGCAATCGTCCCCGTTCCATTGCGGCGCAGGCTACGAACTATAGCGTCATGGCGTTGGCGAATTTTCATGTTCCACAAGTACCATTCAAAGGTGCCATATTTTGGCACCATTTGATCGTAGTCAAGGGCATCGTATCTCCGCAAGCCCGTTTTGACACGGGGATATGCATTCAGAAACAAATCGAAAGACCCAGAATGTCCAAACCAACCAATTTCCCGAAACCGAACTTGATTTCTGTTAACGGAGTACAGCTCGAAGTGTTTGAAGCCGGCCAAAAAAACGCTGGCAACCCAATTGTTCTATGTCACGGTTGGCCAGAACACGCATTTTCATGGCGTTTCCAAGTGCCCGCACTTGTTGAGGCTGGCTATCACGTAATTGTCCCGAACCAACGGGGATATGGAAACTCTTCACGCCCAGCTGAGGTGGCGGCCTATGATCTTGTGCAGTTGACCGGGGACCTCGTCGGGCTGTTAGACCATTATGGTTATAATGATGCTATATTTGTTGGACATGATTGGGGCGCAATGATCGTTTGGGGGGTAAGTCTGCTGCACCCGGACCGAGTCACGCGGGTGATCAATCTGAGTGTACCCTATCAAGAACGTTGGGAAAAGCCGTGGATTGAGATGATGGAAACCCTGTTCGGAGAGGATTTCTATTTTGTTCATTTCAACCGGAAACCAGGTGTTGCAGACGCTGTGTTGGATGCAAACGTGTTCCAATTTTTAACCAACATGTATCGTAAAAACCTGCCCAACCTCGCTCCAGAGCCGGGTATGATGATGATCAATCTTGCCCAAATGCAAACCCCATTGGGGGAGGCTGTCATGACCGACGAAGATCTGGCGATCTTTGTTGCGGCATTTGAAACTTCTGGCTTTTCCGGTGGTATCAACTGGTACAGAAACCTTGACCGAAATTGGCATCTTTTGAAAGACGTGGACCCGATCATCATACACCCTACGCTGATGATCTATGGGGACTGCGACCCTGTTGCTCAGTCCGAAAGCCTTTCAACGTATGTCCCTAATGTTGAGGTGAGACATTTGGAGTGTGGTCATTGGATTCAACAAGAAATGCCAGAGGAGACGACCCAAATCATATTGAGTTGGTTGCGGAGGGAAAGGACACTTTAACTGCCCTTCAAGGAGAGCGGTTTCCATATTGATGGAATTTGAGGGGGATGTTCATTTGAAAAATGCCCTGCCTTCCGGCCGCATTCACAAGGGCAATCCATTTGGCATCCAATGGCAGCGTTACGATCCCGATGCGCCTTACCCAGACCTTGTGAAAGCTGTGGCGCACATGGCTTTCGACGTCGAGGATATATAGTCCGTATTGGTTGGGCAAAAGGTTATTGTTCAACCAAACTCACCCGTAGAGGGCCTCGTGGTTGCCTTTATCGGAGTGGATGGGCTCCTTTTGAATAGATCGTGATATTTGTAGCGAGGATATCTAACAGAAATACAGCTGGGCTGTTTTTCGCTAAAACATGCCGGTCGTTTTCGCACACCCATACGATGTGCCCTTGCCGATCCTAGTGACGCCTTAGTTCGGCCAAAGGGCTGTGTCTGGGTGGAACTGGGACCAGGCAAACCAAAACGCTTGATGGCTTCCTAAGTCTGACCCATTTGCATCTACGGCCCGCAACCCTCCGGCGTCGATTTGCAGACGGATGTTTTCATAAGAAATCTCTTGTCCGGATTGGAGCGCGACAAAGGCTTTGCTGCGCGGGAAGGCCACCGGTTGACCCGAGGCAGCGATGACACCGATCACGTCCTCATGGACCGGCAAACGAGGATCTACATCCCCGACAGGGAAAATCGGGCCGTCGGCATCGCGGGTGTTGCGAAAATCAAAATCATGGCCGAGCGCCAATTCTTCTGCCAGAACAGTGGTCTCTGGGTGTTCTGCTTTCCATGTGCCCCAATCCGTAGTCACGACGCTGGCTTGTTCCAATTGTATACCTTTTTGAGCCAAAGGACCGGTGACGGCCTTGCCAAGAAACGTATCAAATACAGAATAGGTTTCGAGATCATACATGACTTTGTTGGACCGGATCAGCAGCCCAGAAGTGCGCAAGATCGGACGTTTTACCCCATTGGGCATTTGATCCGTAAAATAGGCCTGTGCGGCCCCGCAGAGTGTACAATACGGAATGCCCAAATCCCGTCCACCCAGTGTGTCATTTACCATTTCACGCACTTCCATGATGCGCCGCGGATAAGCCCGAAACTCCCCGTTTACGTCTATGCCAAAGACGATCGAGTCATCGTCCAGCCATGTGGCCTCCGCGGCGCTGGTCACTCGAGGGTTGTCGGCTGCTGGAATGCAGTTGCATAGCTCATCGGTCTCGTCGTAGGGGCGATCATCGATCGGCACCCCACCCCATGACACCAGCCGCCAATCAATGTCGCCTTCGACAAAGATCTTATCCCAGCCCGGCACGATATGCGTGAATATTCCTCGTTTCACCGGGAGGTATCCCGGAGGCGCTGGAATGTCCCACGCAATCAGGTGGTCGGTTACAACCCCCCAGTGGTTCTCATTGGGCATCGGTTTTCCAAGCAATTCCGATGCCGCTGCAGTCAGCTGTTGGGCCAGCTGATGCCCCGATACAAACCGCATCAAATCGCTAATCATCCAGGCGACACGTGGGTCCCTAGATGCTGCGATGACCTGAAGGGCAAGTGTTTGTTCTGCCCCCCAACTGCCCAGAACAGCGCTGTCGACCAGCGCTGTTTGAATTGCGGTTTGCAATTCTTTAGAAAGGGGGCCCTCTGGGATCAACGGAGGTGTTCCATATTCTTGGATCACATAATCCGGCAATGCCGTTTCCCGTGCCAGAGTTGCCCCGGACAGAAGCAATGAAAATGCAACAGCAGAGGCAGTTAAAATAGGGCCCCTTTTGGTCCAGCTTTTCATCATTCGGTCCTGTTCTTTCAAAATAATTTGTAGTTTGGATTGTGACCTCAAACCGACATCCGGGCTAATCACACTTGCTTTAACATATAGTGAGCTGGTTGCTTTTTTCATCTTTTGATGTTTTCAAGCGAATCTGTATGCCGTTGTAAAATATATACTTTTTGCACATTATTGACTTTGTAGGGCACTTCACCTTCGTGTGGGTGCGTCAAAGTGGCAGCTCTGGATTTGCCTCTTAGGTGGGCCTATATCAAGAGATCAACAAAAAATTGATCAGGAGATGCTAGCGTAAAACACTAAGAAAACATGGTTTTGCTGTGTTTTACGATGAAATCTATGAACAATCTTATTTTTGGATCTTGCAGCTTCTTATGCGGATATAGGCACCCAAAAATGGTTGATGGTGGCGGCGTATGAGGCAGCACCTCAATAAGGCGGCCATCGTTCAAATACTCTTGCACATCAAATCGTGGCTTATTGATAATACCACGGCCTGCGACGGCCCAATCGGTGAGAACATCTCCGTCATCGGCGTCGTATTTTCCGCCAACCTCGAGTTTCGCTAATCCTGTATCGGTTTGCAGTGTCCAGAAATATTCCGGTGATCTGGGAAACCGAAGCAGCAGGCAATTATGATCCCCATGCAAAAGGTCCTCAGGCTCAACGGGGGTTCCGTAGCGTGCCAAATAGGTCGGCGCCGCGCACAATACCCTGTCGCAATCCGCAATCTTGCGCAATTTCATGTTAGAATCATTTGGCTCCCCGACGAAAAAGGCCACGTCCATACCGTCAGCCAGAATATCCACTTTGCGGTCTGACAGGCGCATTCGAACCTCTATTTCAGGATAGGCGTCTATGAAACTTGGGACCAATGGGGCAACAATTCTGCGGCCAACCCCCAAAGGGGCGGTCACGCGGATCGCGCCATGCGGATTATCCGAAAAATTCGCAACCTTTGCTTCGGCATGTTCCAGCGCCAGCAGAATAGCCTTTGCCTCATCGTAGAAAACAGTGCCCACATCGGTAGGCGTAATCGAACGGGTTGTACGGTTGAACAATCGCACCCCAAGGTGTTTTTCAAGCTCCTTTAAGCGTTTACTGGCGACCGCAGGTGTTAAGCGCAGGTCTCGTCCGCCAGACGTAATGCTGCCAAGCTCATGCACACGCACAAAAACCCGGAGGCTTTCTATATAGGACATTGGGGTCACTTTTCATTGTTGCGCTTGTTATTATAGTTCAGTTTCCGCACTTAATTATCAACAGTTTGTTGAAAGTATTTGCCATTTATGGCCATTTTTGAAGGCAATCAACTCCTCTAATATGACCTTACCCCGGATCAATGCGATCAGGGTCTGGCGGAGGATACCATGGCGCATAGCAACGAAATTAAATTCATTCTCAACGGCAAGGACGTTGTCCTCACCGATGTCCCCGCCAGCCAGTTGCTGCTTGACTTTTTGCGTCTGGATCGCCGTCTGACAGGCACCAAAGAAGGTTGCGCCGAAGGGGATTGCGGCGCATGCACGGTGCTTGTTGGGCGGCTGACAGATCATGGGTTGGCCTATAGTGCAGTCAACGCTTGCATTCGATTTTTGGCCTCTGTGAACGGATGCCACGTGATTACGGTGGAACATCTGTCCGGCCCAAATGGCACTTTGCACCCGGTGCAGCAGGCCATGGTGGAACATCACGGCAGCCAATGCGGGTTCTGCACACCAGGATTTGTCATGTCGCTATATGCCCTATGGATGCAAACCCCACAGCCAAATAAAACGCAGGTTGAAACTGCGTTGCAGGGCAACCTCTGCCGGTGCACGGGCTATGAACCAATTATCAATGCCGCTGTCGCCGTCAGCCGCTATGGCACACCGTCATCAGATTACCTAACCCTTGAAAGAGACAGGATCACCCGTCAGTTACAGGATTTGCAGAGTGATCAACGTATTGTTTCTGGGCCAAATAATAACCTTAGTATCCTGCCCGTTGACGTCGATGATTTTGCGACCTGTCTGCTGGAATATCCGGGTGCGACGATTGTTGCCGGTGCAACGGATGTTGGTCTTTGGGTAACTAAGTTCTTGCGCTCGATTGGACCTGCTATTTTCACGGGTCATTTGGATGGGCTCAAAGCGGTAGAAAAGCAGGGTGATGCTTTGCGGATTGGCGCTGGGGCCAGCTACACGGACTGTCAGGATATATTGGCGCAATACTTGCCTCATTTGTCCGCCTACTGGGACCGGATCGCCGGATGGCAAGTGCGCAATATGGGCACGGTGGGTGGCAACATCGCCAATGGATCCCCAATTGGGGACACGCCACCGGTGCTGATCAGTCTAGGGGCAGAAGTAAGCTTGCGTCGCGGTCCGGATCGGCGCAGCCTGCCCTTGCAGGACTATTTTATCGATTATGGAAAACAGGACCGGTTGCCGGGGGAGTTTGTCGAAAGCATTTGCGTGCCATTGCCAAAGGCAGAGGATCGCAATGCGGCCTACAAGATCTCTAAGCGGCGGGACGAAGACATTTCGTCTGTGGCTGTGGGGATCAACGTCACTGTTCGTGATGGAATCATCCAACAAGCGCGGATTGCATTTGGCGGAATGGCCGCGACACCTAAACGGGCCACACGGGCTGAATCCGCATTGATTGGGCAGCCATGGAGCCAAGAGACTTTTCAATCAGCCGCGAATGCTCTGCCAAAAGATTTTACCCCCCTCAGCGATTGGCGTGCGTCTTCGGACTACCGAATGTTGGCGGCGCAAAACCTGTTGCAACGGTTCTTTCTTGAACAGGACGCAAACACAGAAACACCGATCCAATTGGCCATAGTTTAAGAAAGGGAACGACCCCATGACAGATCCCGTTTCCATCACCGGCGCAGCGCACACAGATCGCATCCATGACAGCGCGATCAAACATGTCTCTGGTCGGGCTGATTACACAGATGATATTGCATTGCCCGAAGGCACGTTGCACGCCTACCTTGGTGTCTCCGATGTGGCCCACGCAACCCTATTAGACCTTGACCTGAGCGATGTTTTGGCCGTGCCCGGTGTCATCGGCGTGTTGACCGCAGCCGATGTGCCCGGCGTGAATGACATCAGCCCCACGGGCCTAAATGATGAACCGGTGTTTCCGACGGAGTCGATCCAGTTTCATGGCCAACCCCTGTTTGCGGTTATCGCAGACACCCGTGACATCGCACGTCGGGCTGCGGAAAAGGCAAAGGTTACAAGCAAGGTGTTGCCCCACGTTATTGACCCGATTGAGGCAATAGACGCAGGATACCCCCATGTCACGGCACCCCTAAAATTAGAACGTGGTGATATCGATCCGGCTTTTGCCGCTGCCCCTCATCGTATTCAGGGGCGCATGGTCGTGGGTGGACAAGATCACATGTACCTTGAGGGTCACATCGCCTTTGCGATCCCGGGTGAGGATGATGACGTCGTGGTGCATTGTTCGACCCAACACCCCTCTGAGGCGCAGCATATGGTAGCCCATGTTTTGGGCGTGCCCACTAACGCAGTTGTCGTGAATGTTCGGCGTATGGGCGGTGGATTTGGAGGCAAGGAAAGCCAGATGAATATCTTCTGTGCGGTCGCGGCCATTGCGGCCAAAAAGTGGAACCGCGCAGTTAAAATTCGCCCGGACCGGGATCAGGATATGACTGCCACCGGGAAACGCCATGACTTTGTCATCGATTATGATGTGGGTTTTGATGACACTGGCCGCATTCAGGCGGTCGACAGCAGTTTTGCGGCGCGTTGTGGGTATTCCGCGGATTTATCCGGGCCGGTCACAGACCGGGCCTTGTTTCACGCGGATAACGCTTATTTTTATCCAAATGTTCGCCTGCAAAGCCGCCCGATGAAGACAAACACCGTCTCTAACACAGCATTTCGGGGGTTCGGTGGCCCGCAAGGCGTTGTGGCGGCGGAACGTCTGATCGAAGAAATTGCCTATGCCACAGATCAGGATCCACTTGATGTGCGAAAGGCAAATTTCTACGGCGGTGCGGGACGTAATCTGACGCCCTATCACCAAGAAGTAGAGGATAATATCCTTGATCGTTTGGTGGGAGACCTTGAAACCAGCGCCGACTATCGCACGCGCCGCCAAGACATCATCGCCTTTAATAAATCCTCTGCCATCTTGAAAAAAGGGATCGCACTGACACCAGTTAAATTCGGGATCTCTTTTACGGCCACATGGTACAATCAGGCCGGCGCTTTGGTGCATGTGTATAACGATGGTTCCGTGCATCTGAACCATGGCGGCACTGAGATGGGACAGGGGTTAAATACTAAAATTGCTCAGGTCGTTGCCGAGGCGTTTCAGATCGATTGTGACCGGATAAAAATCACAAAAACCACTACTGAAAAAGTACCCAACACCTCTGCGACGGCAGCCTCTAGCGGCACAGATCTAAACGGGATGGCAGCGCTGAATGCTGTGGAACAGATCAAGGCACGTCTCGTGGCCTTTGCGGCTGAAAAATGGAACGTCACCCCAGACGCGGTGGAGTTTAGGGCCAATCAAGTGCACATCGGTTCCTTGATCTTGTCCTTTAATGCTTTTGCAAAAGAAGCCTACATGGCACGGGTTCAGCTTTCGGCTGCGGGGTTTTACAAGACGCCGAAAATCCACTGGGATCGCGACAAGGGTCAGGGGCGTCCGTTCTATTATTATTCCTATGGGGCGGCCTGTTCAGAGGTCACCATCGATACGCTGACCGGGGAATACCGGGTAGATCAGACGGATATTCTGCATGACGTGGGGCGCTCGTTAAACCCTGTTCTGGATAAGGGTCAGATTGAAGGTGCCTTTATTCAGGGAATGGGGTGGCTAACCACAGAAGAGCTTTGGTGGGATGATGCAGGACAATTGCGCACCCACGCCCCATCGACCTACAAAATACCGCTGGCCTCTGATCGTCCGCGTATTTTTAACGTTAATCTTGCGGACTGGTCTGAGAACCAAGAACGGACCATCAAACGATCCAAAGCAGTGGGGGAGCCGCCCTTTATGCTAGGGATTTCAGTGTTCGAAGCTTTGTCGATGGCAGTGGCATCTGTCGCAGACTACCGGCAATGCCCCCGGTTGGATTCCCCCGCAACACCAGAGCGGATTTTGATGGCAGTCACTCGCCTGAAAGCCGAGGCCTAAGCCATGGCACGACGTCCAACATCCCTTGGGGTTTTCCTTGGCAATCATGTCTCTGTCGTTCGAATTGAATTGGTGCGCGTACGCGGATCATCACCGCGCGAGAAGGGAACAGAGATGTTTGTCGCCACAGATGCACTGTGGGGCACCATAGGCGGCGGGCAATTGGAATATTTGGCGATAGAGGCTGCGCGAAATATGTTGTCGGGCGGCGTGTTGCACAAAGACATGGACGTCCCGTTGGGTCCCGAAATTGGCCAATGTTGTGGTGGGCGGGTCGAATTGAAACTGGCGCGTATGCGGGCCTCTGACAAACGAGCGGCCCAATGCCGAGCAGACAAAAACGAAAACGCGTTGCCGCATGTTTATGTAATGGGAGCAGGACATGTGGGGCGGGCGCTGGCCAATCAGTTCCAGCACATGCCTGTACGCTGCGTTTTAGTCGACACCCGAGGCGATGAACTGGCGCTGTGTGAGGCAGCCGTGGAAATGCGGGAAACACCCCTGCCAGAGATTGACCTGTGGAACGCGCCATCCGGCAGTGCGTTTATCGTACTAACCCATGATCACGGATTGGATTTTTTACTCACCTCGGCGGCGCTGGAACGAGGGGATGCAGCCTATGTGGGTATGATCGGCTCCGCTACCAAGCGGGTAAAATTTCGCAATTGGGCCCGTACCCACTGTGATGGCCAAACCATTAAAGATTTGAATTGCCCCATTGGGGCACACGGCAGCTGCGATAAGCGGCCCAGCGTCATAGCCGCCTTTGTGGTGGCCGAAGTGATGGCTGAATTGACCTCTGAACCTGTCGTGACGGCCCAGTGTCGGGTCAACAAAGCGCCCATGTCGGGCCAGCAACCAGATCGGAAAGGGAAATCGGCCTGACTTTGTTAGGGCGTTCCGATCATATCAGAGGAGGAGACCGTCATGGACGGGGGGACCTATACATATAAGCTGTTTACGCGCAGCGACTTTAACGCCTTTTGGGCGTTGTTTACCGATAACCTCGTGAACTTGTTGATCCTGTCTGGGGTCTGTCAGTTCGTGTTTCAAATGCCCGCTGAGATTGTCTTTGGGCGCATTGTTCCGGGGGCGGCTGTTGCCATTTTGGCCGGTGTTGCCGTCTATACTTTTTTGGCGAAATGGGTGGCAAACAAGCAAGGCAAAGACGTCACCGCCCTGCCCTACGGTATTTCTACGCCGGTTATGTTTGTCTATCTGTTTGGCGTAATTGGCCCGATTTATTGGGCGACACAGGACCCGCTACTGGCCTGGCAAGTGGGCATTGGTGCGGGGTTTATGGGGGGTATCGTCGCCGCATTGGGCGCAATTGTCGGGCCCTTTCTAAAACGGATTACACCGCGCGCGGGTATGTTGGGGACACTCTGTGGGATTGCGCTTGTGTTTATCGGTTCGGTGCCATTGGCCGAAATCTTTGAGCACCCCATCATAGGCTTTACATCTTTGTTGTTCATTCTCTGGGGCCTAATTGGTCGCTTTCGCCTTCCGGGTAATGTGCCCGCGGGTCTTGTCGCGATTGCAGCAGGGACGGTTATCGCGGTTATCTTGGGGCAATCTAAATTTGACGTCAGCGGCATCGGGTTTTATCCACCGGTTCCCTATTTTGGTGATCTGATCGCTGGTGTGCAATATCTGTTTGCCAACCCGGAACTGTTTCTGGTGCTGATCCCAGTTCAGATTTACAATTTCATCGAGACCATGAACAACGTCGAAAGTGCCGAAGCCGCCGGAGACACCTATCCAGTGGGTCTGTGTCAGGTGACGGATGGGGCTGGCACAATGATTGGGGCGCTATTTGGATCGCCCTTTCCGACCACAGTTTACATCGGTCACCCAGCCTATAAACGACTGAATGCCCATGCCGGTTATATCGTGGGTGTTGCCCTTGTGATTGCGGCAGCGGCGTTCCTTGGGTTTCTGTCCTTTCTTGCGGGGTTGATCCCAATTGCGGCAGCGGCACCTGTGCTTGTCTTTGTGTCTGTTAGCCTGATCACAAACACAGCATGGGCTGTGAAACCAATGCACATGGCGGCCGTGTCCTTTGCGATCTTACCGCATATTTCAGAATTTCTGATGGTCAAATGGGGGTCTCTGATGAATGCCCTGCGCAATTCCGGAGTCGAAGGTTTACCTGCTTTGGGCGATGAGGGTTTAACAGCGGCGCTCTTGATGGAAGGGGCCCATTACGAGGGACACCTTGCCCTTAGTCAAGGCGCGATCATCACCGGATTGATCTGGGGGGCAATTGTGGCGGATGTGATTGACGGTCGTTTCAAAATGGCTGGCTATTTCTCATGTGCGGCGGCTGTGATGTCCTCTGTTGGGATCATCCATTCCTATACATTACAAATGCCGCAGCTTGATGGGATCACCATCGGATATCTGATTATCGGGGCATTTCTGTATATCTATCCGACATTTGCCCCCAAAGAGGATTTGGAGCACCGAATTATTGTCCCAGATGAACCCGATTTCATTGATGACGATACGCCTGCACATCAGGCCTAAGATCATACCGGGGCGGCAGAGATGTCGCCCCGAAGCCGTTAAAGACGCCCCCATAGCAGCCTTTCAAACACAGGCTGGATCAATCCGGACGCGGGGCCATATCGCCACCGATAGCCATGGTCAGATCGCGCGCCGTCGACACCACTGCAGCGGCGAGTTCTGGCAATTGATCCTGATGAACACGGGACGTTGGTCCTGATACGGACAGTCCGGCAATGACCTCTCCGTGGTGATCAAACACCGGTGCAGCAATACAGCGCATGCCCAGATTGCGTTCCTCCCCATCAATGGAATAGCCGCGTGCGCGAGTTTGTTGCAGATCCTCAATTAGGCCATCTCGGGTGGTGATCGTATAGTCGGTGAACTGTTCTAGCGGAGCAGCAGATAGAAACCGATCAACTCGCGCCTCATCCATATGTGCCAAAAGCGCTTTGCCAATGCCAGAGGCATGCAAACGCGACAGTGTACCGGGTGGAAAGAAGGCCCGAATGTTGGCGTGGGTCTCAACCTGACTGACAAACAACACATGCCCTGCCTGCTCAACACCAAGGTTTGCAGTCTCTCCGGTGGTTTCCATCAAGGCGCGCAACAATGGTCTGGCCCGATCGACCAAGCTGGTGCGACGTAGAAACCGAGACCCGATGATGAACGCACGTGCACCGACGTGCCAAACCTGTCGGGCGGCGTCAAATTCAACCAATCCCCGCCCCTCGAGCGTGACAAGAATGCGGTACACCGTTGCCGGAGATTGCCCCATGTCTGTTGCCAATGTGGTCAGTGTTTTGCCCGGTGCTTCGCTTAGGAATTCAAATACCTCTATCGCGCGATCAAGGGATTTTATGGTGTTTTGTGCGGTCTTGTCGTGCCAGTCACGTGGACGCCCACGGGATTTTCGACCTGGTTGTTCGGCATTATCTTGGTTTTTCATAAGATGCCTCATTTTGAAAATGAAAACCTAATTCATAATATGAAAAATGTAACTGCCTGACAATGCTTATTTATATGGGGTAATTGTTTTATGAAAAATGATTTCAAAAAAATATCGCCCCTTTGATGACCCGTCTAAACTGGGTTCAAAGATGACAAAGGAGACGACCATGAGCTTCCAGAACCCTGTATTCATACCCGGCCCAACCAACATGCCCGAAGCTGTGCGTCAGGCCTGCTATATGCCGACAATTGACCATCGCTCCCCGATGTTTGGGAAAATTCTGCATCCCTGTTTGGACGGGGTCCGCGCTGTTTTAAAATCTGAGACCGCAAAGATCTTTATCTTCCCGTCAACCGGAACAGGGGGGTGGGAAACGGCATTGTCCAATACGTTAAACGCCGGGGATAAGATTCTGGCGGCGCGCAATGGCATGTTTTCGCATCGGTGGATCGATATGTGTCAGCGTCACGGACTGGATGTGCAAATTGTCGAGACAGCTTGGGGCCAGGGACTTCCCGCCGAAACATATGCAGATATTCTGCGCGCCGATACGGATCACTTGATCAAGGCTGTTTTGGCCACGCATAATGAAACCGCGACCGGGGTAAAATCAGACATCGCCACCGTTCGGCGTGCATTGGATGCCGTTGACCACCCGGCGATGCTGTTTGTGGATGGGGTTAGCTCTATCGCGTCGATGGATTTTCGGTTTGACGAATGGGGCGTCGACATTGCCGTGACCGGCAGTCAAAAAGGGTTCATGCTGCCTGCGGGGTTGGCCATTGTTGGGTTTTCGGACAAAGCCATTGCGGCGTCAAAGACCGCAACGCTGCCGCGGACGTTTTTTGACATCACGGACATGCAAAAAGGCTATGATGCCAACGCTTTTCCTTACACGCCGCCCGTTGGGTTGATGAACGGACTGAAGCTTTCGCTGGATATGCTGTTGGACGAAGGGTTAGAGAATGTCTTTGCTCGTCATCATCGCATTGCTGAAGGTGTGCGTCGTGCGGTGAATGCTTGGGGTCTTGAGCTTTGCGCGGCCTCACCAGAAGTGTATTCCGATACCGTGAGTGCCATCCGCACCCCGGAGGGATTTAATGCCACTGACATCGTGACCCATGCGGCGGATGTGTATGGCGTCGCCTTTGGTGTGGGCCTTGGCGAGGTTGCCGGAAAAGTATTCCGCATCGGCCATTTGGGCAGCTTAACTGACGTGATGATGTTAGGTGGTCTGGCCACGGCAGAAATGTGCATGGCGGATCTTGGTTTGGATATCGAACTGGGATCTGGCGTGGCAGCGGCACAGGAATACTATCGGGCAAATCCAGCGGTTTTGCTTCGGGATGCGGCATGATGCTGGATAGCGATATGTATATTCCGACCTATCAAGATATGCTGGACGCCCATGACCGGATTATGCCGCACATACGCCGGACACCGGTGCGCACCTCAGCGTATTTAAATGAACTGACCGGTGCAGAGCTGTTTTTCAAATGTGAGAACTTTCAAGAACCCGGTGCGTTTAAGGTCCGTGGAGCGGCCAATGCGGTGTTTGGGTTAGATGAGGATCAGGCAAAACAGGGTGTTGCGACACATTCGTCGGGCAACCATGCCTCTTGCCTAAGTTATGCGGCTATGGTGCGGGGCATTCCTTGCAATGTCGTTATGCCAAAAACCGCACCACAGGCCAAGAAAGCCACAGTACGCCGGTATGGGGGGGTGATTACGGAATGTGAGCCCTCGACCACCTCGCGAGAGGAGACCTTCGCAAAGGTCCAGGCGCAAACAGGTGGCGATTTAGTGCATCCTTACAATGACCCAAGGGTGATAGCGGGCCAGGGCACCTGTGTGCGTGAATTTATGGAACAAACCGATGGATTAGACATCGCCATGGCCCCGATTGGGGGCGGTGGGATGATTTCAGGCACGTGTTTAACCCTGTCTAATATGGCCCCTGAAACACAGGTTATTGCGGCAGAACCGGATCAAGCGGACGACGCGATGCGCAGTTTCAAAGCAGGTTACATCATCGCCGATGACGCGCCTAAAACCATTGCAGACGGTCTGTTGGTTCCCTTGAAAGAGCGGACCTGGCATTTTGTGTCTAATCATGTGACTGACATTTTGACCGCATCTGAGACAGAGATCATCGCCGCGATGAAACTCAGCTGGAAACATTTGCGGATAGTCATGGAAGCCAGTTCTTCGGTTCCGTTGGCCACAATCCTCAAACACAAAGATCGGTTCGCAGGAAAGCGGGTCGGCATCATCATTACCGGTGGCAATGTCGATCTCGACATATTGCCATGGCTTCGCTGAAGGGACGCAAAGCAATGAACACCCATGTAAATCTCGACAATTACGACGTTGGTTTTGACATTCCCGCAAAGCCCGGAATGAAAGAGGCCGATATTCAAACGCCTTGCCTGATCCTTGATCTGGACGCACTGGAGCGCAACATCAAGAAAATGGGCGATTACACAAAGGCCCATGGCATGCGACACCGCGCCCACGGTAAGATGCACAAATCCGTGGATGTGCTGAAACTGCAGCAAGATATGGGCGCCGCTGTTGGTGTGTGTTGTCAAAAGGTATCTGAGGCCGAGGTGTTCGCCCGTGGCGGCATCAAGGATGTTATGGTGTCCAACCAAGTCACTGAACCTGCAAAAATCAAACGCCTTTCCAATATGCCGAAATACGGGTGTCGGGTTCTGGTCTGTGTTGATGATCCTGACAACGTCAGGGCCTTGTCGGACGCGGCTGTTGCGGCAGATACAGAGCTTGAGGCTTTGGTTGAAATCGACTGCGGCGCAGGTCGGTGCGGGGTAAACACAACGCAGGATGTCGTGAATATAGCCAAGATGATTGATGCCGCACCGAACCTGAAATTCGCAGGCATTCAAGCCTATCAAGGTGCGATGCAGCACATGGATTTATACGCTGAGCGCAAAGACAAGCTCGACATCGCAATCGCGCAGGTTGCAGATGCGGTGAACGGGCTGAAAAGCAACGGGCTTGAGTGTGATATCATCGGTGGGGGCGGCACGGGGTCATATTATTTCGAAAGCGCCTCTAACGTTTATAACGAACTGCAATGCGGATCGTATGCGTTTATGGATGCCGACTACGGCCGCATTCTGGATGAGACCGGCAAACGTATTGATGACGGGGAATGGGAAAACGCCTTGTTCATTCTAACTACGGTGATGAGCCACTCCAAAGCAGACAAAGCCATCGTTGACGCGGGCTTAAAAGCACAATCCGTCGACAGTGGTTTACCCGTTGTTTATGGGCGCAATGATGTCGAATATTTGAAATGTTCTGATGAACATGGGGTGGTCGGTGACCCGAACAGTGCCTTGAAAGTGAATGATAAACTAAAGCTAGTGCCCGGCCACTGCGACCCTACCTGCAACGTTCATGATTGGTATGTCGGTGTGCGCAACGGAGTGGTTGAAACCGTTTGGCCTGTCTCTGCCCGTGGCAAAGCCTTTTAATCCGTGCCTTTGGCAAAGACAGTCACAATGACAGGAGTTACAGATGTTGATCGTACCAGAGCGTGCAATCGTGGACCTTATGACACGGGAGGCAGCGTTTGAAGCCGTCGAAAGTGTATTTGCCGCGATGGCGGCCCAGGATGCTTATAATTTCCCCGTCATACGGGAGGCGATCGGCCATGAAGACGCGCTGTATGGGTTTAAAGGTGGGTTTGATAAATCCGGCATGACACTTGGCCTTAAAGCGGGGGGGTACTGGCCCCATAATCTTAAAAAACATGGCCAGATAAATCACCAATCGACGGTGTTTTTGTTCGATCCGGAGACCGGTATGGTCAAAGCAATGGTGGGTGGCAATCTACTTACGGCTTTGCGCACTGCGGCGGCCTCATCTGTGTCGATCAAACATCTGGCGCGCAAGGACGCCAAGGTTATGGGGATGGTGGGGGCCGGCCATCAGGCGACATTTCAACTGCGGGCGGCACTTGAGCAACGCCCGTTTGAAAAGGTCATCGGTTGGAACTACCATCCAGAGATGCTTCCCAATATCGAGAAGGTCGCAAATGAGGCCGGGTTGCCCTTTGAAGCTGTGGCCCTAGAGGACATGACACAAGCGGATGTTGTTATTTCGATTACCTCTACCTTTGCGCCCACAATCATGGCCGATCACATTGCGCCGGGCACCCATATCGCCTGTATGGGCACCGATACAAAGGGCAAGCAAGAGGTTGAAGCGGCTCTGCTGGCCCGCTCAACCGTGTTTACCGATGAGGTTGCGCAATCAATTTCCATCGGAGAGGCACAGCATGCGGTGGGGTTGAATTTGATCACTGAAAATGATGTTCATCAACTCGGTGCGGTCATCAACCAAACACATCCGGGGCGGGTATCGGACGATGAAATCACTTTGTTTGACGGCACTGGTGTTGGCTTGCAGGATCTGGCCGTAGCGGCAAAAGTGGTTGAACTGGCGATTGAAACAGGTGTCGTATTAGAAGTCGATTTCTAAACTGCCCAATTTATCGGAATTTTCGATCAATCCTATCGTTTTTCAAATAAAAGACGAAAGAGCATTAGTCAGGTTGGGGTTTGCACAGACCCCGATCTACCGGCACATTACCAAAAAACAAAGGAACGTTTCATGTCCGGATATTTGACCACCCATGTGCTCGACACCGCGCGGGGTTGCCCTGCACAGGGCCTAAAAATTGAGCTGTACCGTCTGGACGGAGAGACCCGGACCCATCTGAAATCTGTTGAGACAAACGATGATGGCCGAACGGATGCGCAAATTTTGCCCGCCGCAGAATTTAATACCGGTGTGTATGAGCTGGTGTTTCACGCAGGGGCCTACCTTGATCGCATTGGCACCCCTGCCGAAGATCCACGGTTTCTGGATGTGATCCCTTTGCGGTTTGGGATGTCAGAGGAACAGCATTATCACGTACCGCTGTTACTTTCGCCATTCAGCTATTCGACCTATCGCGGCAGCTGATAAAAAGAGCAGCCTAAAAAGCGGCGTATTATTATGCTTTTTTATAAACTGCTTGGTCATTTACACCAATACCAGAACAATGAATCCTCCCCTAGGGTGGAACAGAACACGAAACCAAAGGGGTTGATATGTACGACTTTGCAGTCATTTGGGATTGGATCGCCTTTTCGGTGCGGTGGCTTCATGTCATCACCGCGATGGCCTGGATTGGGGCGTCGTTCTATTTCATCGCTCTGGACTTGATGCTGAAACCCAGCGAACATTTGCCTGCCGGTGCCTCTGGCGAAGAATGGGAGGTGCACGGCGGCGGGTTCTATCACACGATCAAATACCTTGTGGCGCCTGCGCAGATGCCAGAACACCTGACTTGGCACAAATGGCAAAGTTATACGACATGGCTGTCTGGGGCGGCTTTGTTGATGATCATCTATTGGGTCGGTGGAGAGATCTTTTTGCTGGACCCAACCAAAGCTGATCTGGCTTTGTGGCAAGGTGTCTTAATCTCTGGCGCGTCGTTGACGATTGGCTGGATTGCCTATGATTTCATGTGTAAATCCAAACTCAGTGAACGTCCCACCCTGTTGATGTTGCTGCTGTTTGTCATTCTTGTGGCGATGTCTTGGGGGTATAATCAGATCTTTACCGGGCGTGCTGCTTTGCTTCATTTGGGGGCTTTTACCGCAACGATCATGACCGCGAACGTGTTTTTTCAGATCATGCCAAACCAACGGATCGTTGTCGCGGACCTTATGGCTGGACGCACACCGGATGCAAAATACGGTAAAATCGCAAAGGTGCGGTCGACCCATAATAACTACCTCACCTTGCCGGTTGTGTTTTTGATGTTGTCAAACCACTACCCTCTGGCCTTTGGCACGCAATATGCCTGGATCATTGCCAGTCTGATTTTTTTGACCGGTGTTACGATCCGCCATTATTTTAACACGCTGCATAAAACCGGTACCGGACCGCATTGGACATGGGCGGTGACCGTAATGTTGATGATCTGCATCGCGTGGCTGTCTTCGGTGCGCCCCTCTGTTTCCCTAGACGACGCAGAGGCCCGCGCTTTGACACCCTACGAACAGAAATTCGCCTCTGCAGAGGGGTTCGGCGATGCCTATGATATTGTATTGGGCAATTGTTCCATGTGCCACGCGCGCGAGCCGTTCCAAGAGGGGTTCAGATGGGCCCCAAAAGGGGTGTTCCTTGAAACTGAAAGCGATGTGGCACGTCAGGCCAATCAGATCTATCTGCATGCAGGGGTCAGCCACGCGATGCCACCACCCAACATCATTTCAACCATGTCTCAAGAAAACAGAGAGACCATCATCGCATGGGTCAAAGAGGCCCGCGCAGGGGAATAAACGTTAGGCCTTAACATCAAGAACGAAACGGCCAACCCATCACAACAGACCAGCCGCCACCATCTATTTCATGTCTGCGGGCTGAACAAAATCCATGTCGGTGTAATCAACATTATCCCCAGCCATCGCCCAGATGAAGGTGTATTTCCCAATGCCAGCCCCGGAATGGATCGACCAGGGCGGCGACACCGCCCCCTCTTCGTTGCCGATGACAAGGTGACGGGTTTCGGTTGGCTCCCCCATCAAATGCAGCACGCGGGAGGTTTCATCCATACCCCAGTACAAATAGGCCTCCATCCGGCGATCATGCACATGGGCGGGCATTGTGTTCCAGACGGATCCTTCCAGCAGCGCGGTATAACCCATGACCAATTGGCAGCTTTCCATCACTTGTGGATGGATGAACTGGTTGATACGGCGCTTGTTTGATGTTTCGGCTTCGCCCGTTACGACTTGTTTGCTATCTGCTATAGTGATCAGACGGTTGGGATAGGTATGATGCGCCGGGCAAGAGGTGATATAGAACCGCCCTGCCCCAGAAAATGTGACATCCCCTGCGCCCATACCAAGATACAGCACATCGCCTTGTTCTAGCGTATAGTTGTCATCGCCAGCCGTGACCGTGCCAGTGTCGCCAATGTTGACGATCCCCATTTCACGGCGTTCCAAAAAGGTCTCCGTACGGGTCTCAGCGACTTTGCTCAGAACCAATCGGCCCTCTCCGGGGACAGCGCCCCCCATCACAAACCGATCGTAATGAGTGTACACGAGGTTGATTTCACCGGTCACAAACATCCCCTGCGTCAGGAAGTTTTCACGCAGGGCTTTGGTGTCCATGGTTTTGGCGTGGTCCTGATGAACTGCATGGCGGGTTTCAACGTTCAAAGTCATCTCGGTCGTCCTTTAGGGGTCATTATTGTTTTCGGGCGGCACTGCTGGCGGACATCGTCAAACGCGACAAGGCCGGGACAGGCGGGAACAATCCAGCCTGAATAGAATGGTAGATATCTGGTTTCCCCAAAAATTGCCGCGACACGGGTTGACCATCATCGTCAAGCTCATGGTACCAACCGCCGCGTACATGGTCGATCAGATGTGTATCGGAAAAATCCCATTGCGCCCGATAAAGGGTTTCATCCGCCGCCGTGGGATTTAGTTTCAACAGGACGGCCAATGCGCCGATGGCCTCTGTAACGGGCCACCAATAGCGGTCTCTAACCGCGATTTTACCATTGCGCAGCGTATAGGCAAACCCGCCATCAGGCATTGCACCATCACTAAGGGCCTGTTCGATAATGCGGCGGGCTTTAGCCGGAGAGCTCTCATCTGCGCGGCCGGTCAAATCCCAGTATTGCAGTAATAATCTGCCCAACTCAAAACTATGGCCCGGCGTGCTGCCGGCCGGGCGAAACATTGGATTGCCTTCATAATCGGCATCGACGGTCCAATCCTCGGTGAAATGTTCAGGTAGCCGCCAGCCATGGGCAGGGGCGAGTTCCTCAAAGAAAAAGCTCAAAATCCGACCGGCGCGATCCAAATATGACGCATCATTGGTCGCCTCAAAGGCGGCCAAATGGGCCTCTACGCTGTGCATATTGGCATTTAAACCGCGATACTTGGAAAAAGGGGTCCAATCGGCGCGGAACTCTTCGGCGAACCGCCCATAGGACTCCTCCCAGTATCGGGTTTGTAGAACTTCGGTGATATCAGCCAATAAGCGGTCTGCATCCGGATGACCGGCGTCTTTTGCAGTGGCGGCCGCCAGTAAAACAAAACTATGACCATAGGCCAGCTTTGTGTCATCTGCGGGGGTGCCATCGCGGTTGATTGCGGCCATATAGCCGCCATAGCGGCTATCGTGATGCACATTCAGGATATAGGCCATCCCAGCATCGATGACATCGTCGCAATCCGCATATCCGAACTGTTTGGCCAAAGCAAAAGAATGCACCATACGCGTGGTTAAATGGATTTCTTGCGGGCCATCTGTCAGGGGATCACCGGCCATATCAGGCACGTTATAGCCGCCATCAGCACGCAAGGTTGGCCGAAAAAAATCAAGCTGCCGTTGCACGTCCTGCCGCAAATATTCTTGGTGGACCGGATCATTAATCCACAGGCCAGCAAAACTTGGGTCACCGATTGCAAGGCGCGCGTTGTTTGTTCGGGTCATCATGGAACCTTCCGTTACTGTCTGGCGATTGGTCGAGTGCGACGTAACATACTAGTCAGCTAATCCCGGCAGGAGACAATCCAAAACATTGTGGAACGTCGACTTTGGGTATCTGTACAAACAGGAGTGCCGCAGGCACATAAAGCCTTGATTGGCGCCTTCCCGTCAAATCGTTTATTTAGTGGCTGTTCCAACCGTCTGTGTACACCGTGTCATCTAGGGTATGACCTACTAGTGTACACTTTACATCGGAATGTCGCGGCCTAACGGAGAAGGCGCGACCACAATTTCGTTACTGTTCGATGTCCGCTAAAGGTTCTGCATCGTAGGCCGTCAATTGACAGGGGAATACAATCCGTTCGGGTCCTGTCATTGCGTCTCCCAGCGTATCGATCAGATGGGATGTCGCGGTCCGCACCATGTCCTCCATCGGCAACGCAACCGAAGCCAGCCGATACTGAGCTAAGCGAGACAGCATCGAATGGCCAAACCCCACCACACAGGGGAATTTTTCCGTCGACGTTGCGGGGGAAGAATTCAAGGCGTCTACAAGGCCGACCGCCAACAGATCACTGGCGCAAAAATATCCATCGGGGGGCCTGGGCAAGGACAGCATTTCCTGTCCAACAGCGTAACCCTTTGAATAATCATTGATCCCGGCCTCTCTGACAATTGGTTGAAACCCATAAAGATGTTCGATCCGCTGCACAAAGCCTGAGCGCCGTTCCAGAGTCACCGTTGCCTTTGGGTTAGCGCCAACGAATGCGGGACGCTGGACTCCTTGAGCAAACAAATAGTTCGCCACCTGAGAGGCGCCATCTTCGTTGTCGCAATAGACAGAGCTAAAATCGGGATGCCCAGATTTCCGCCCGACAATTACAACCCGTTTATCCTGCGCAGCACAGCGCGCAATCATTTCTTGGCTCAGATGACTGGCCGTCACCAATAACCCGTCCACCTGTTGAAGCAACGCTGCCTCGATTGAATCAGATCCTGCCTGCGCGCGTTCACGGTAGGTGTTCAAAAGGATGGCATGAAAATTGCGTTTTTGCGCCTCGGCGGAAACGAATCGAAAAAGGTCCAAGTTTTCGGGATCGTTAAAGTCATCAACCATCAGACCAATTAGCCGAGACCGGCGACTTGCCAGAACGCGCCCAGCGATGTTTGGGCTATAGCCCAGCCGATCCGCCACTTCTAAGACCCGCTTTCGGGTTTTATCAGACACCAGATCCGCCACACCGAAGCAGCGCGATACAGTGGTCAATGAGACCCCCGACTCTCGGGCAACATCTCGGGCTGTAACCATCCCGTGGGTTTTCCTAACTCTACGCCCCTGCGTCATTCCTGCCCTTTTACCCTTGGTCATCTTTTTGGACGACCGGCCCCTAATATTTTCGTTTCAGCCTCTTTGCGATCCCGTGGTCATGTCGATCTTTGGCTCTTATTGGTGGTGCATTTGAACACATTCGGACCACCAAGAGCAATCATTGCGCAATGACGCGTCAATTTCATTGGATATTTGGCCACAAATACAATATTTTTGCAACCGCTTGCAATTTTAATTCTTCTTTCGTATCGTCGGTGTTGTGACGCTGCGAAATGCAACGTCAATCGGAGGATTATTCGGGCTTTAGGGTCCGAAAGCGGCTGAAAAATTTAGAAAAATGGGCTTTTAGCCATGTTCTGTAGTTAACAGCAAAATTTGCACGGGAGGAGATACGGATGAAAAATTCAAAGGGGATGACCAGCTTATCTGCAATAATGGTAGCGCTTTCATTTTCACCAGTTTACGCGGCAGAAGGCGGCGAGTTGGTCATCGTAGGCAACCAAGAACCGCAATCAATGCAGGCGCAGGTGGCCCACAAAGAAGTCAACGGAATCGGTTTGCGCAATGTTATTGAACAGCTCACCCGACTTGACCCTGCCACCAACGAAGTTTTACCAATGTTGGCGGTCAGCTGGGAACAGGTTGAGCCAACCGTTTGGCATTTTGATTTACGCCCGGGCGTAAAGTTCCATGATGGTACTGCGCTGGATGCAGAGGCTGCGGCCGTCAGCATCAATTGGTTGTGGAGCCCGGAAAATAGTTATGTCATTCGCGACATGATGGGGCCTCAAATCACAGCAGAGGTTGTGGACGAGGATACCATCGCCGTGATCACCGATGGCGTAGATCCGTTGCTTCCTCGTCGAATGTATCTGGGTGGCATCACATCTGCGCGCCAAATTCTAGAAAACCCAGATGACCATAATGTAAATCCAATTGGCACCGGTCCTTACGTATTTGAAGAGTGGAAACAGGGTCAATATTGGTCCGCTACGGCCAGTGACGACTGGTGGGGGGCAACGGCAGATGACACCTACGGTGAGATCTTTTATGACAGCCTAAAGGTGGTTTGGCGTCCGGAAGCACTTGTCCGTTCTGCGATGGTCGAAAGCGGAGAAGCCCAAGTAGCTATGTTTCTGACGCGCGAAGAATGTGACCGTTTCAACGAAGAATCTGGTGTGGATTGCATGCTGAAAGGCTCAGATACATTCCTTCAGTTCCGTTTGGATTATCAGGGTGCGCATCCGCTGTTGCAGGATCAAGATTTCCGCAAAGCCATTTTCACGGGCATCCAATGGGAAGGCATTCGCCAGAACCTAATGGCGCTAAGTGAACCACTCGCAGGGCAAATGCTGCCCTCTGTTGCAACAGGCTTTGCCGATGAAATCAGCCAATACGCCTATGATCCAGAAGGTGCACGGGCCATTGTTGAAAAGCTCAAGGCTGATGGCCATGAGATCCCAACGATTGAAGTGACCACGCGTTTAGGGTCAACCCCACGCAACGGTGAAATGGTCGAGGCCATCGGTGCCATGCTGCAATCAGTCGGAATTCCAAGCCGGATTTCCGTCGAAGAACCGGGCATTTTCAATCCGCGGGCGGTGTCTAAGCCCACCGAGGACCGGTCTTATGCTTGGCTGCACGTACAGGCGAACCCATTGATGGATTATGCGCTGACCTTTGGTGCACATTATTCATGTGGTGGTTTGGTGTCTGTGTTCTGTGATCCCGATTTCGAGGATCGCGCCAATGCAGCGGCGCAACTTGTAGGTGATGAACGTCATGAGGCGCTTGAGGCCTTGGTCGTCGAAGGTCACAACCGCCATATTCTGGCGCCGGTCGGACTGTTGCAACGCGCCTATGGTGTGCCCGAAGGCTTTGAATGGGACTTTGGTGTCGATCACCGCATGATTGCTGTGAATATGCGTGAAACTAAGTAACGCATTACCCCGCGGGATGCGTATTCTCCCATATGTATCCCGCTCCTTTTGGCGGGGGTCGACGGAATTGGGCCCCTGCCAATCCTCATTCATGCTCGGGTTATCATGAAACTTAATAGCGCCTTTAATACTTATATTTTCAAAAGAATCCTCAATTCACTGATCCTGCTGGTGATCGTGATGTCGATGGTCTTTTTCGCCAATCGGCAAATCGGCGACCCCGCCCGGATGGTTCTGGGCAATGGCGCCAGTGAAGAGGCCGTTTTGACTCTGCGTCAGCAAATGGGTCTAGAGGATCCGATGGCCCAACAATACGGCCGGTTCCTGGTGGGCTTAGCAACGGGGGATTTGGGACAAACCTATCGCTTTGGACTGAGCAATTCGATGTTTCAGGGCGGCAGTGCGAATTCTTTGGATACACTTCCTATTGCGATGGAACGGCTTCCCGCTACGTTGTTTCTGGCAGGTGCGACGATCCTGTTTGCCGTGCTGGTGGCGTTGCCTATGGGGCTTTATGCGGCGGTTCATCCGCGATCATCCCCGGATCGGGCCATTGGTGTCTTATCGCTGGCTGGGGTGTCCATCGTCGAATATTGGTTCGCGTTGATCCTTGTGTTGGTTTTTGCGGTTCAATTCGCTTGGCTTCCCACCTCTGGCTATGGGTCGTTCTCACATGTCATTTTACCAGCCATCGCCTTGTCTCTGCGCCCCATCGGGCGCATTACCCAGATCGCGCGCAGTTCGCTGCTGGATGAGCTGGCCAAACCGTATGTCACCGCGGCCCGTGGGCGTGGAATTCCGATGCGACGCGTGGCTTCTTTTCACGCGCTGAAAAACGCGGCCATTCCGATTGTAACGACCATAGGCGATGAAACCATCAACGTGGTCACAGGGGTTATCATCATTGAGACCATCTTTGGGTGGCCCGGCATTGGGGCGCTAACCGTTGACGCCCTGTCTATTCGCGATGTGCCACTGGTTGAGGCGACGGTGTTCCTGTTGGTCCTCATGGTTCTGACAATTAACTTGCTGGTGGATTTGGCTTACGCCTTTCTGAACCCGCGCCTGCGGATTGGATGACCCAATGACCCAAGAACTTCAAACTCAAACCATGTCGCCCGCCGTGGATGACACAGAACGAGACGAAGGCATCGGCGCGCGGGACATCGTGCGCGCCCTGTTCAAAGACGTGCTGGTTTTGGCCTCTGTTATCTTTCTGGTGGTGCTGATCTTTAGCGCGGTGTTTGCCGAATTTGTTGCGCCTTATGATCCGCTGTTGCCCAATATTTTTGCCAATAGACTACCGCCTCTGTCCACCGCAACCGGTATGGATGGCAGCGAACAGCTCCATTTGCTGGGCACTGATGCCCTTGGTCGTGACATGTTATCGCGCCTGATTTTTGGGGCACGGGCGTCTATCTTTGTAGCGTTAGTGTCCGTCATAGTATCAGGTGTGCTTGGCACATTTATGGGCATCGTTGCCGGATATTACGGTGGCATAACAGAGGCAATTATCATGCGCGCTGTGGATGCATTTATGGCGGTTCCTTCTTTGCTGATCGCCCTGTTTGTGCTGTTTATTATTGGCGGCGGACTGGTGAACATGGTGTTGATCTTTGCCTTGGTCCGGTGGGTTGTTTACGCCCGCTTAGCCCGCGGGATCACCCTATCGTTAAAAGAATCCTCTTTTGTTGAGGCCGCACGGGCCATTGGTGCCAGTGATACCCGCATCATGCTGCGTCACATCCTGCCCAACATGATCTCTCCGTTGCTTGTCCTTGCCACGTTAGAAGTCGCCCTGTTGGTGCTTGCTGAGGCGGGACTTAGTTTTCTGGGATTTGGCCTTTTACCACCTGAGCCGTCTTGGGGATTGATGATCTCTCGGGGGCGGGAATACATGCGTGAGGCATGGTGGATGATCACCCTGCCCGGCCTCGCAATTTTCTTAACAACACTGAGCCTAAACCTCGTTGCGAATTGGTTCCGCGCGGTTATGGACCCGGTACAAAGATGGCGTTGGTTGATGTGATGAAAGATATGCAGAAACAACAAACCATTCTGGATGTGCATGATTTGAAAGTGTCGTTCAAAACACCGCGCGGTCATGTGCATGCGGTGAACGGCATAAACTTTCAGGTAACCGAAGGGGAGGCTCTTGGCATTCTGGGGGAATCTGGGTCGGGCAAAAGTGTCAGCGTTGGTGCGCTGATGGGGCTATTGGAAAGCCCGCCTGCGATGATCTCAGGCTCGGCCAATTATCGTGGAACAGAATTGCTGAACGCCCCAGCCAAAGTAACCCGCAAAATTCACGGTGACCGTATATCAATGGTTTATCAGGATGCGATCACGTCGCTTAATCCGGGTCTGACCATTGGGACGCAAATTGGCGAATTGTTCAAAGTGCATCGCCCAAAAATGTCCAGACAGGACCGTCGTTCCAAAGCGGTTGAGCTGATGGAGGCCGTCGGTATCCATTCTGCCAGCGAACGGGTCAACAGCTATCCCCATGAGTTTTCGGGCGGAATGAACCAGCGGATCATGATCGCCTTGGGGATTGCCCTTGGACCAGACATTTTAATCGCGGATGAACCGACCACGGCCTTGGATGTGACGGTACAGGCGCAGATCATGAAACTGCTGGGCGATTTGCGACAGCAAAGTGGGATGGCCCTGATTTTGATCACCCATGACATTGGCCTTGTGGCGGAAAACACTGATCGGTTGATGGTAATGTATGGTGGTCGCCCGGTGGAAACCGGCCCAACGGGGGCCATTATCGCAAAACCTGCGCATCCCTATACAATTGGGCTGATGAATTCGATCCCACAGATCGAAATGAAGGGTCAAAAGCTGGAGGCGATTAGTGGCTCCCCGCCAAAGCTTAGTCAGTTGCCGCAGGGCTGTGTTTTTGCTCCGCGTTGCCCGATGGCACGCGACATTTGCCGCACGGCTGTTCCAGAAATTTCCGCCGTTGGCCCTGATCATTTTAGTGCCTGTCATTTCGCAGAGGAGGTGGCACATGACTAAAGTCCTAGAGCACCCAACCGGTACATCAATTTACTCAAATACTGCCCCGCTGTTGCAGGTTTCAAATTTGATTAAACACTATCCCACCCCTGGTGGCGGGCGCGATGGCAAACGTGTGGTGCGCGCGGTCGACGATGTCAGCTTTACGCTTGGAAAGGGGGAAACCCTTGGAATTGTGGGAGAATCTGGCTGTGGAAAATCTACGTTGGCCCGTGCTTTACTGCGCCTTGTGGAGCCTACTAGCGGGCAGGCTATGTATAAAGGAGAGGATCTTTTTGCCTTAACCGCCAAAGACATGCGCAAACGGCGTTGTGAGCTGCAAATGATCTTTCAAGATCCCTTTGCCTCGCTGAACCCACGCATGACCGTCGGTCAAATCATCAGTGAACCCTGGGTTATTTTTCCCGACATCCTGCCGCGCGCACAGTGGAAAACCCGCGTAACAGAACTGCTAACGCGTGTGGGTTTGCGTCCCGAGGATGCAGGACGTTATCCGCACCAGTTTTCCGGAGGACAACGACAAAGAATTGGCATTGCACGCGCCCTGTCCGTGGATCCCGAAGTCATCGTGTGTGATGAACCGTTTTCAGCGTTGGACGTCTCTATTCAGGCACAAGTGATAAATTTGCTTGAGGATATTCAGGCGCAATATGGTCTGTCCTATGTCATTATTGCCCATGATCTGTCGGTGATCCGTCACATATCGGATCGGGTGGCGGTGATGTATCTGGGCAATATCGTGGAGATTGGCACATGGGACCAAATTTATCAAAACCCGTTGCATCCCTACACACAGGCCTTGTTGTCGGCGATGCCAGAAATTAGACCCAATGACCGCAAACAACGGATTATCCTTGAGGGCGAGGTGCCAAGCCCGATTGATCCACCCTCTGGGTGTCGGTTTCGCACCCGTTGCGGCCAAGCCCAACCCGATTGCGCGTCGCAAAAACCAGAACTTATCACACGGCAGGACAGTCATCCTTGTGCCTGTATCCACACATCACTTTAACTCCGGAGGCCTTCGTGACCTATTCCAGCAAATCCGCCCCCCGACTGCCTTTTGACGTTTCTTCGATCTGTTTTGGCACCTCTCCGTTGGGCAGCATGCCCGATACTTACGGTTATGAAGTCAGTGAAGAGCAAGCCCGCGCGACAATCCACGCCATGTTCGATCTGTCCCCCAGTTTTGTGGACACGTCTCGTAATTATGGCCTGGGCCGAAGCGAAGAACGTCTTGGGGCCGTCATCCGAGAGCGTGGAGGCCTACCGGAAGGTTGTGTTTTGGCCACCAAACTGGATCGCGAATTTTCTGACAATCGCCTGGATGCGGACCGCGTTCGACGATCTGTCGAAGAAAGCCTTGAGGCCCTTGGACTGGAACGATTGCAGATCCTACATTTACATGACCCAGAATATTGCCGCTCCGTTTCAGAGATTACAGAAAAAGACGGCGCGCTGGATGAGTTGTTTAAATTAAAAGAAGAGGGGCTTGTGGACGCCGTTGGGTTGGCCATGGGGGATTTGGGGATCATGACGCAGATCTTGCCCAATTGGGAATTTGACGCGTTGGTCAACCACAATCGGTTCACCCTACTAAACCGCGAAGCTGATGAGATGTTTACGCAGGCCCACGCCCGTGGCATCGCCATTTTTAATGCTGCCCCCTATTGTGGTGGGGTATTGGCCCGAGGGTCGGCCAGCAGTTCCATGATCACTTATCAGGAGGCTGATGATGCAGCGATGACCCCTGTGCGGGCCATCGAAGAGATCTGCACCCGCCACGACATTCCGCTGGGCGCGGCGGCGTTGCAGTTCTCAACCCGTGATCCTCGTGTGACTTCGACCATTTGCGGCGTCTCCAAACCGGAACGCGTTCAGCAAACCGTGGATTGGGCCAATTACCCCATTTCAGATGTGGCCTGGGCCGAACTGATGGCCCTGCCATTTAGTTCTGATAACCCAGAAGCCAGCCGGGAGTATTTGCCATGTTGAACATCGCTCTCCTTGGATGTGGCCGCATTGGCCGTATGCACGCAGATCTGATCGACCGTCATCCCAAATGCCAGCTGGCGGTTGTCTATGATCCGGTGCCTGCTGCTGCCATGGCTATTGCTGAAGTTACCAAGGCCGAAGTTGCCGAAACACCCGATGATATTTTCAACAGCGACAAGATTGATGCGGTCATCGTTGCATCTGTCACCAGCACCCATGCGAATTTTATTGAACGCGCGGTTGCGGCCAGAAAACCGGTGCTTTGTGAAAAACCTATCGATTTGAATATCGACCGTGTCCGTGCCTGTCGTGCCAAAATTGCCGGTAGCAATGTATTGGTTCAACTTGGGTTTAATCGACGCTTTGACCCCGGCCATGGGGGAATGAAAGCGGCCATTGATGCCGGCGACATCGGCAATCTGTTGCAGGTGTTGATCACCTCACGGGACCCAGAACCACCGAGCGATGAATATCTGACGGGCGCAGGTGGTATGCTACGTGACATGACCATTCATGACTTTGACCTTGCTCGGTTTATATTGGGGCAAGATGAGCCCGTAGAAGTATTTGCCTATGCGGCCCCATTGATTGATCCCGCTCGCGGCGCGCGCCTGAAAGAGGTCGATTGCGCGATGATTGTAATGAAATCTGCAAATGGGCGGCAGGTGTTTATAAACAACGCCCGACAGGCACCATATGGGTATGATCAACGTCTAGAGGCACATGGTGAATTGGGGATGGTCCAAAGCACCAACCGTACACCCCATGGTGTTCAGACTTTTACCGCGGCTGGTACCGGAAATGCCGCCCCGCTAGAACCGTTTTTCATCGAACGATACGCGCAGGCGTTTAAGCATCAGCTCGATGCATTTGTCGGCGCCGTGGTGCAAAATACACCCCCCAAAGTTGGGTTTGACGATGGTATGCGCGCCCTTTTGTTGGCAGAGGCGGCTTATGCGTCGCTTGAAAAGGGCTGTGCTGTGGCCGTCGCCGCAATTGATGACTAAATATCGCCCGTGCATTGGCTCGGGCACAGCCATGCGTTATGGGAAACATATCCGACACACGTTGATAGTACACAACCCAAAATAGGGATCACGATTTGGTATTCTGGATTGCCGCCGGTTTGGCCGCGTTCTTTCTTGGGCTGTCCAAAGGGGGGTTGCCTGTTATCGCTCTTTTGGCGGTGCCAATTATGGCGCTGTTTATGGACCCTGCAATGGCTGCGGGCCTTTTGTTGCCACTTTATATCGTGGCCGATGTCTATGCGGTGTATTTGTTTCGGCGTGCCTATTCTGTGCGGAACCTTAAAATCCTAATTCCCAGCGCGCTGATCGGTGTGATTGTGGGCTATTTCTCAGTGTCCCACGTACCGGGCGACGCGGTCAAATTGTTGCTGGCCGGGATCGGAATTTTCTATCTTGCAACTTCCATGGCGCGACGTCTCTCACAGACAGAACGCCCCCCTGCTCCAGCAGATGTGCCTCGCGGCATATTTTGGGGCGCGTGTGCCGGTTTAACAAGCTATATCGCACATGCGGGCGGCCCACCCTATCAGGTCTATGTACTACCCCAAAAGCTCGATAAAATGACTTTTTTGGGCACCACCACGATCCTGTTCACGAGCATCAATTTGATGAAAGTACCCCCCTATATTTTGGCAGAACAAATTACCTTTAGCAGTATGGGGCAATCGGTGTGGCTAGCCCCTATGGCGATTTTTGGGGCATGGAGCGGATCGCGGGTGGTGCGGCTATTGCCCGAAAAACTGTTCTATTACTTGATCGAAGCAACTCTTGGTCTGGTATCCCTTAAACTGCTGTACGAAGTGATCTTTAGCTAAATTCTTAGTTGCGGTTTATTACAACCTGCGGTTCAGATCCGCGCGTAAGGTCAATGAATTGGCCCGCCTCGACTATGTGCCAAGGACCTTGAGCCCCATCTGGCCACAACACCCGCATCTTTAACGACGTTTCCGACCCGGTGCCAAAATGATGATATCCAAGCGTGCCACCCCCATGACCACCCCCTATGGTGATCTCTCTATGCCATGTGCGCTGGCCATCGGTTAATTCGATCCAGCCTCCAATGGCACCGGTGTTTGGGGCCGGTTGCTGCGGACGGAGTGCCAACCATTGGCCGACATTTTTGCTAATATTTTGATGTAGTTCAAGACCTGCGCGGCGGTTATTCACGACGACATCAAGCAATCCATCAGCGTTCAAATCCACCAAAGCACCGCCACGTGAGCGTTCGGTTGTGTCCAAACCGGCATGATCTCCGTGCTCAACAAACGTCCCGGTTTTAATCTGCATCAACAGATTGTTCGGATCACGCAGTGCAGCATCGGGCATTTGATTTACGTTGCCCTTGGTAATGAACAAATCCTCTAAGCCGTCGTTGTCGACATCGCCAAATACCGCGTGCCATCCCGTAGAGGGCCGACCCTCCCCGCCGACATAAGGGACATGGGCCGTCGTTCCGCTGTCATAGGCGGCATTGGCATAATCAGGGCGATCCCCTCCCTTTGATAAATGACGGAGTTTTTGATCTCCCATGCTCGTTAGAAACACTTCGGGCCGCCCATCGCCGGTGAGATCACGGCTGGCGATCCCCATCCCCCAAATGCTGAGCGTATTCCAACCGTCCGCCTCGGTATACGCTGTAGGATTGGGGGAAATCCGCCATAATTGCTCCTGTCCGCCGCTGACAAAATAATGCCGATCGTTGCTGATGCGCAGATCCTGAACACCTTGACGGCCCCAATCAGAAAACAGAAGCGACAAGGCACAAAACCCCGGCGAAAGAGGCATCGCTGCGCCAAACCCAGCGCCATTTGGCTTATATAGGTGATTGTCGTCGCAGGTTTTGAACGGGCCATCTGGATCATCCCGATCTACATAATTGCCAAACGCAAGTGTCGGAAACTCGGCCTCACGTTCCCATGTTGCGCTAAAGGCTGTGGTCCATCGGTCAAGCCCATCAAACTGCCAAATATCGTTTGCGGCTTCAAATGTGCAATCGCCAAGACCGCGCAAAAGTTGGTTCTCTCCCACACGCAGCACCGCTAAGTCACTGACTCCGTCACCATCGATTTCAATTGGATAGACCCCGATCACACCCGTATTCAGGATAGGTTGAGGATCAGCCAGCGCAAATCGCAAATCAGCGCCTGCCTCGAGGGTCGTGTTGATCAACAGATGGGTCGGATCGCTGCCCCCGGCGGCCAAAATCTCAGGCATGGCATCACCGTTGCAGTCAAACATAGCAACTCCGCCGCCGACAAAATGCTCCCACCCGCCGGAATACTGATGGTCAACGGGCAGATGGGAGGATTGATCGATAAATTTCGGGCCAGTGGCCGCGCTTGAAAGCGGCAGACAGATCAGAACGGTGGCAAAAACAAGTCTAGACATCGGCCTCAGAGGTGATACCCGGCGCGTAGCTGCCATCCGGTAGTTTGCCAAGAATGATCATTTGCAAAACCTCATCCTTATTGGTGTCAGCCACATCACCGGTCCAGACGTGACGCCCATTTTTCATCACTGACACCCGGTCGGACAAATCAAACACATCATGAAGATCGTGGCTGATCATGATGATGCCTATGCCTTCTTTCTTTAGGTTTTTGATCAACTCACCAACCATCTGAGTTTCATGTGGTCCGAGCGCAGCAGTCGGTTCATCCATAATGATAATGCGCGCGTTGAACTGTAGTGTGCGCGCGATGGCGACAGACTGACGTTGACCGCCAGATAAGTTTGACACGGGATCGTGGAACTTTACGAATTGTGGATTTAGACGCTTCATCACCTTAATCGCAGCGTGTTCCATCGCGGCCTCATCCAGCGCGCCGAACTTGGTTAGAATTTCTCGACCAAAGAAGATATTCGCAGGTGTTGGCAAATTATCAGCCAACGCAAGCGTCTGATAAATCGTTTCAATCCCAGCGTTTTTCGCGTCTCGGGGTGTTTCGAAATTCACCCGTTCACCCGCGATAGTGATTTCGCCCTCATCCATCGGGTATGCACCTGATAGCATTTTGATCAAAGTCGATTTGCCCGCGCCATTATGGCCAAGCAAACCAAGAACTTCGCCGGGATAAAGCTGCAGATTCATTGAATCAACCGCTCGAATACCGCCAAAGTTTTTGTGAATGTTCTTCATCTCAACAAGTGGGGTTTGATTTGTCATCACTTTGCTCCCTTACCGGCTTTTCTTCTGATAGTAGACGTCAAACCAAACGGCAAAAATGAGAACACATGCCATGATCATCTGCTGCGGGGCACTTTGCACTCCAATCAGAACCATACCGTTTTGCAAGCTTTGCATAAGAACCGCGCCGATTAACGCACCGACAATTGTGCCAACGCCACCGGCCAAAGACGTACCACCAATCACCGCCGCAGCGATCACCTGAAGCTCTAGCAATTGCCCAATCGTCAGCGGTGCTGCATTCAAACGCGCGGTTGAAATCATTGCGCCGATCGCCGTCAGGATGCCGATAATCGCAAAGCTCATCACGGTGATTTTTAGGGTGCTTACGCCTGCAAGTTCAGCCGCTTCTGGATTGCCCCCATAGCCGTATATATAACGACCAAATCGGGTCATCGTGGCCAGATACATCATAACGCAAGAACAAATAATCATGATAAGCACCGGAACGGGTATGCCCCGGCCTGCCTCAGAGCGCGGAAAATTATAAGCATTCATGGTGTTGATAAAGAGGGCAATTAGAGCGGCCCATACGGCCAACATCATAAGCTCCAGGGACAAAGGTTTTGTCTGGAAACCAAGTTTGCCGCGATTGCTGCGTTTCCATAAAACAAAAGCACTGAGCAATGCAAAGGCGACAATGCCAAAGATCCAACTCCACATTTCGCCAATCGATCCACCCCCTAAAACGCTATAGGTCGAATCTAGTGGCGTCACCGTGCGGCCCTGCGTAAACAGCCAGCCCGCACCTCGCCAGAACATCAAGCCACCCAATGTGACAACAAAAGCGGGGATTGCGAGTTTGGCAACGATATAGCCCTGCAATCCGCCCAGAATTGCACCGGCCAATATCATGACAACAATCGAAATCCACCAGCTGTGGGTGCCTTCAAACGTCAACAATTCCGTCTGAACAAACCCGCCCATTATTCCCAAAAATGCAAGCAGTGAGCCCACTGAAAGGTCAATATTTCGCGAAACGATAATCAGCACCATTCCCGTTGCAATCAACGCTGTTACACTGGTCTGAACGGACAAGTTCCACAGATTTCGGGGTGACAAAAAGATGCCATCAGAGGCGTAATAGAAAAATATCCAGATCACCATCAGTGCGCCGATCATGGACAACAAACGCGGATCCAGTTCCAGTGCATTGCTTACATTTCGGATTCTATCTGAAAAAGTGGCGGAGTCTTTTTTAGCCACGCGCGTTCCTCCTTGTCATTCGAATTTTGTCGGAAAACTTGTTGTTAAAACAAGGTCTCACATCCCAATACACTCTGCCTCGGATCCTTGGTATGGCAACCAATTTCCAAGAGTGCATAATTACTTTCCGTTACGTTAATGAAATTATTGCAACCGGTTTCAATATATGTCAACCTTCAGTATCCGAATTGTAAAGAATGACTTAAAGTCGTTATAAAACTGGGAGGAAATCATGAAAATTCTTAGATCTACCGCAATGTTAGCGCTTGCAGCATCAATGGGTGTGGGGGCAGCCAGTGCCGAAACCATCGTAGGAGTGAGTTGGTACAAATTTGCGGACGAACGTTGGAAAATTGACGAAGCAGGTATCAAAAGCGTTGTTGAAGCTGCAGGTGCAAAATACATCTCTGCTGATGCAAACTTTTCCGCTGAAAAATCCGTTGCGGATATTGAGAATCTCGTCACGCGTGGCGCAGATGTTCTGATCATCATGTCTGGTGTTGGTGATTCCATTGGCCCGGTTGTCACCCGCGCACTGGCCGAGGATGTCCCGGTCGTGGCCTATGATCAGCTAATTCCAGTCCCCGGTACATTCTACGTATCTTTTGACGCTCGTTCGGTCGGAAATGAACTGGCCGCTGGCATGTTAGAAGTAGCCCCGGAAGGCAATTATGCGATCATCAAAGGCGATGACGGTGATCCCAATACCCACCAAATGTTTGGGGCATATACGGCCTCCATGCAATCCAGTTATGATTCCGGTGCGATCAAAGTTGTCGGGGAGCAATTTGTTGACAGTTGGCGCCCGGAAACGGCCAAAGACACCATCGAACAAATCCTGACAGCAAACGATAATAACGTGGATGCTGTTATGGTAATGAACGACGGTATGGCGAGCGGTGTATCAAAGGCCCTTGAAGAGCAAGGCCTGACCATTCCGATCTCTGGCCAAGATGGTGCGCCGGGTGCTTTGAACCGGATTGCGCGTGGTCAGCAAACCTTTACCATTTGGAAAAACGCCTATGGTTTGGGTGAAATGGCCGCAACCGTTGCCCTGCAACTTGCCGAAGGCAAAGCAGGCTCCGAAGTTGACGGTGCTGGTAAATTTCAGGTGCCTGATGGTGGCCCTGAGCTCGATGCAATCTTACTGCCCGTTGACCGGATCGACGCATCAAATCTTGAGAAAACGGTTGATGTAGGTTGGGCCTCGGTCGAGCGTATTTGCGCAGGCGTATCCGACAATCCGCCGGCTGTTTGCCAATAACTTATCCACAAAATGGATCGTAGAAAATGAAAAGGCCCCGCATTTTAGCGGGGCCTTTTTCGTCAGTGTTCGCATAATAGTATGGCGTGCCGTCTTATGTACTTTGGATTGGGACGTGCCCTCATGATCAGAGTATTACCGTCCCAATCACACGCATTCCTACTCAATAATCGCAGATCTTATGGCCCACGGATTGCGGGAATTATTAATGTGAACGCTTGCGGTGCTGTTGATCCTGCAAGGCTTTGTCGAACACCTCTGCACTCCAACCATTATCCAATGCACGTTGCATCAATTCTTGTTGGCTTTCGGGGGCCATGCCTGACAAAGGGGAATCCAAATCCAGATTGGCCGGGAACGGATAGCCTTCGGCGCAGGCTGCGATGATACAGGTGGCATCCTCGGCACAAAGTGAACCCGTATCAACCATATGTTTTAGGACAGGATATAGCGCGGCACTCATACGGGTGCGGTCCACAATTTCGATGGAACGTCCATACCCAGAGCCGATCTGCATCAAGTTCACGATCCGATCTATATCGTTGGTTTTGTTCTCTCCGGCAGCATGAAATAGGGCTGGGTTAAAGAACAAGGTATCGCCTTTGTTCAATGGTAACTGGACAAAGTTATCTTCAAAATAGGTGCGAAATTCTGGTATTTGCGCGGCGAAATATCCCGGCAGATAGGTCTGAGAATAGGGTAACAGTTTGGTTGGGCCGGACTCAACTGGCATATCGCAATGGGCAATTCCACCTTGCAGGGTCAGCATTGCTGACAGCGCATGAATGCGGGCGGGATAGTGGGCCAAAGCCTCGGTGGTTTGGAACCCCATGTGATAATCTCGATGACAAGCTTGTGCTTTGCCGCCCGGACGGACCACGTTGACCTGAGTCGTGATCTGATAAAGCGGGCCAAGCCATGATTTGCTGATCATCGGAATGACCGGGTTGGCATTGTAACGGGCAAATAAGGCGGGAGCGGCAAGGCAAAGCTTTTCATGAGCGTTCCAAATCCGACTATTGGCCCCTGCCGCCGCAAAGTGATCGCCCGCCCCGGCGCCGCTCTGGCGTTCCTCTTCGATGA
This sequence comes from Pseudoruegeria sp., assembly GCA_039972875.1. GTDB lineage: Bacteria > Pseudomonadota > Alphaproteobacteria > Rhodobacterales > Rhodobacteraceae > Pseudoruegeria. The sequence goes on along the minus strand of JBDWMA010000010.1, from coordinate 265,325 downwards.
TTGCGTCAAGAACCTTGGTGACGTTGTCGATCAGGTCTAGATCTTCATAGGTTTCCTTGATCACAACGATGCCGGGGCCAGTTGCGAGAACCTCATTCCATTCCGCCATAAAAGCTTTGGCTTTATCCTCATGTGAGGCAGCTTTGCGGACCGCCGCCCCATCATAGATCGGGATATTTTTAACGACCTCTACGGCCAGTGGCACCGAACTAGGGTCTGTGGTCTTTTCAACGTGGGCGCGGAAATCTTCCATAGTACAAGTGTCGGAGCTTATCCAAACGGGCGTTATCTGATCTGGGTTGTGGCTCATTTTTAGGGTCTCTGTTTTGGATATTAGGCCTGTTCCACTTTGGATGGTAACAGGCACTTTAGGTCTCTAAATTTGCTGATTTTGCATTAAAGTCGCGCGAGGTATTCCCGTGCGGCTTTCTCTCCCATGGCGTCTAACTGCTTTTGCTTGAACGCCTCGCGCTTTTTGCGCCGTGGATCCATAAAGCCTGCCCCGACGACCTCTTCGTCTTTGTCGCAAACCACCATCCGGGAAATCCGTTGCCCATGGGCAGAGAGTTTTTCCCACTGGGCATAGGGCATGGATCGCATGATGCCTTCGCTGCGAAACCATGGGGCGTAATATTCAACATTTGGCATCGCACGGACATCTTTTGACAGGTTTGGTGTCCCACCGTGCCACGCACGAATGTCGCGAAACACCGCCGTGCCCGCCGGGGCGGGGCATACCGTCGATAGCTTCATCCAGTCCGGTTCATCAGCCATATTAGGGATTGGTGCACGGGATCGTTGTGTACCGGGAATTTGCCGGATTGGGCCGTTTTCAAAGGTCAAATCTATCATCGGGAAATTGATCGTTAACACGGGAACCGGCAGATCACGCATCGTAACATTGCCATAGGGGTCGGGAACTTCGGACCACATATTGTCGGAATGTAACCCCTGATATTCGATGGCCCCCGGCATGGCGATATCACCACCAGCACCGCCGACCACATAATCGGCTGATCCGAAAATCTCTGTCAGGATCGGGGTGGTTGTCGGCAAATCAATCAATTCGCACCATTCGTCCATATGCAACATGTGTCGCGACGCAGATCCCCCACCAAAGGAATAACGATGGGGCAAACCCCCTGCCCCGCCACCGGCAGAACAATCCCGATCATCCTCCATCAGCTGCGCCACCGCAGTATTGGCCGCCGTCTGAATCCGTGCCAACACGTCTGGTGCTAATACATCCCGAACCGCCACAAACCCGTCGCGATGAAACAGTTCTGCGGCGCGTTTAACGTCGGTTGGAGCAACCAATTCCAGCCCCTTTATCCCGTTGTTTTTGCGCAAATGTTCCCGCAAACCGACAACGCCGGGGTCGTCATAAGACCGGGTCCAATCTGCGCAGGTCGGATCGCCGGAAACCAGGTTCAAATGCTCCGGAGTGGTTTCGATTTCGATGTCCCCCATTTCAGTCGAAAGACCGTCGGGGTTGTCATTGTTTACTATGGTTTTCGGGCGGTTGATGTAGCCATTGGGCGGCACATCTGCATTCCACCCGGCGTTTTTCAATAGGTCTTTCATGGGGTAACCTTTTCGTTGGCAATCTTTGGTTGGAGCATTCAAAACAACACCCCATCGGTTGCCCCAATTCCACTGCGAATGGCGTCACCTCTCAAGTCAGAATAAGTTCATAATGAACTTATTCTTCTCTTTCTAGTCAGATGGCTTCTGCCCGCTCTTGTGAGCGTTTCAGCGCTTGTGAAATGGTTTGGTCCCCGCGCAACATCTGATGAATTTCTTCACCGAGGATCGAAACGACAGTCGAATAACTGGCCACAGGCGGACGCGGCCACAAACGGATCTGTCCCCGGCGCGCCATCCGGTCCACCGCATCAATCATCGGGGAAAGTTGCCGTACATCTGGGTCGGCTGCCACGCTGATACGTGGGGTGACATAGCCCCCGTGTTGCGCCAACAATTTAACCACCTCGGGTGAGGACATCCATTCGATAGCATTCCAAGCCGTTTTCAAACGATCCGGCGCTATATTGGTGGGAATGCCAAAAGCAAACCCGCCGATTGGGGCCACGTTAGACCGCACTCGATCATCTCCGTCAAAAGGCCCCAACGGATGCGGCAAATACCCCAGATCACCAGCGGCGTTAAAACCGCTGAGTTGCGCAGCACGGCTGGCCCATTCATAAGCCATGCCCACGCGCCCTTCGCGTAGCAAATCCACCTGACCATCCCATCCAAAGGCAAGGGTATCTGGCGCGGAAACGTCGAGCAGATCCCGCATGAACTGTGCGGTAGCATGCCCCCGATCCGTATCGATCAGTGGCCGAATTAATTGATGATCAAACCGGCTGGTTTTATATCCACCAACCGCGCGTTGAAGTTCAAACACGGGTTGTCCAAAATCAGCAAGAAACTGAACAAACGCCTGCCCCACCGGCGCACCTTGTGCCCCCGTCCATGACACCCCATATTGCCCTGCCGACGGGTTATGCAAAGCCTTTGCAGTGTCCAGGAGTGCTAGCGTAGTGGCCGGCGGATGCGCCCCAAGGCCCGCAAATAAATCGCGCCGGTAGAACAACAGCTGCGGATTGATCAGGATCGGAATGGCATATTGCTGTTCGTTCACAATAGCACTGCGCCAAGCCGCCGAAACAAAATCACCACTGTTGACGTTGCTATCGGCGGCGACATCATCCAATGGGGCCAATACACCTCTCAGTGCAAATTCAGCAATCATCGGCAGATCAACGGCCACCACGTCATATTTTGAATGAGGTCGTTGTGCATTTTCGAGCACTTCATCGCGCAAACGGTCTATCGACGTTTCAGAAAACCGAACTTGCCCCCCCATGAGATAACTCAGCTCTCGACGGAGCGGTTTGCCGATGGAATAGGCTGGATCGTCAAGAACCAAAATATCCAAACCTCCACCAAATCCCAACCGCCCCCGCGCAATGGACGGCGCATCGATGAAAAAACTTTCACGCTGTTTGCGCGGGTTGTGTTTGGGCGCGGATTTCGCCGCAGAACTGGCCACAACAGCTGCCCGTGTTGAGGTCAAATAAGACGTCATTTTGGTAATTAGTTTGGGACTGGGATGGACAGAGAACGACCGGCCCGTTTTTGTGCGGGCTCGGAGATCCAGCAGGCCTTGCTCCTGCATTTCACGAACCCGCCGGGTGGCTGTTGTATAGGGGACATTCGCCGATTGGGCGAGGCTGGTGGGGGTGGTCATCCGTCCGGTCAAATGCCGTTTCATCAGGAACAAAGACATTTCCATCACCGGATCATCGGTCGGCGCTTGGACCCACAAATTCTTTAGGTCACGCAACCGGTCTAACAGCGCAATCGTGTCTAGCAATTCCTGTTTTGTCATCCAAGCGACCTTTGCACGTGTATTCCATTCCAAATAGTTCATTGTGAACATTTTCACTGACCCAAGTCCACGGTGATATGGCTATTTATGGTGTGCATCGTTGGTTTTTCGACGCGTACATAAATTTCAGAGAGGGCACATGTCAGAATTTTTGGGAAAATACGTTGTGGTGACCGGGGGGACGCAGGGATTGGGTGCCGCTGTGGCACGCCTGTTCGCAGAACGTGGTGCTGCTGGGATCATCACGTGTGGACGTACGCTTGAAAATGGTGAAACCATTGCGGCGCAGATTAAGGTGGACACGGGTTGCCCCGTCCATTTCGTACAAGCCGACTTAGCTGATGTCGTGGCGTGTCGCAAAATCATCGCCACGGCCAAAGACATATTTGGTACCCTCGACATTTTGGTCAACGCCGCTGCCATCACGGATCGCGGCTCCATTTTGGATACCTCCCCCGAGTTGTTTGACCGAATGATGGCCGTCAACCTCCGCGCCCCGTTTTTTCTGATGCAAGACGCCGCTAAGTTAATGCGCAAAACCAAAACAGAAGGCGCAATCATCAATATTGCTTCGATGTCGTCGCTGGGGGGGCAGCCGTTTGTATCGGCCTATTGCACCTCAAAGGGCGGCTTGGCGACATTAACCAAAAACACCGCCTATGGCCTGATGCGGGACAGGATTAGGGTAAATGGGTTGAACATCGGTTGGATGGCTTCAGACGGGGAGGACGCAATGCAAAAATCCTACCACAATGCAGACGAGAATTGGCAAGTGGACGCGGCTGCAGCTCAGCCTTTTGGGCGTCTTATTGACCCTGCCGAAGTCGCCCGCGCTGTTGCATTTCTGGCCGGGCCAGAATCCGGATTAATGACGGGATCAATGGTCAATTTCGATCAGTCGATTTGGGGGGCATACGATAGCCCGCCATCCCCCGGTGAAGCGTTGGCTTAAGGATCTTAGGCGTTGACCCTTGGCACGGAGGGGGCGTGCGCCAATATTTTGAATGGTTTAAAGAGATTTGCCAAAAACCTATTTTAAATGAAGACCCTTAAGCCCCAAAAAAGATCTCAGGTAACCAAGTGTGTTGGTACACCTGAACCAGGTGTAAAAATATAGACAAATTGCGCATCCCATGCCGTTGACCGTTGACGCTGCGACACAGGGTATCTTATTCCTGATTTTGAAATGAATGCTCATAAAAGGATCTAACCCATGAGAACGCGCGCTGCCGTTGCTGTTGAAGCAGGAAAACCGCTCGAGGTTATGGAGGTGAATTTGGAAGGCCCGCGTGCGGGTGAGGTCCTGGTCGAAATTAAGGCCACCGGCCTGTGTCACACCGATGAATTCACCCGGTCCGGAGATGACCCCGAAGGGATCTTTCCTGCTATTTTGGGTCACGAAGGTGCTGGCGTTGTCATCGAAATCGGCGAAGGCGTCACCAGCCTAGAAGTCGGCGATCACGTGATCCCGCTGTATACACCTGAATGCCGTGAATGCGATTATTGCCTTAATCCGAAAACCAACCTCTGTCAGTCAATCCGCAGCACTCAGGGGGCTGGTCTTTTGCCTGATGGGTCCACGCGTTTTTCAATGCTTGATGGTACACCGATCCACCATTACATGGGCTGTTCGACCTTTGCGAACCACACTGTGGTGCCGGAAATTGCGTTGGCGAAAGTGCGCAAAGATGCACCTTTCGACAAAATTTGCTACATCGGTTGCGGTGTCACGACGGGCATCGGTGCAGTTATCAACACAGCCAAAGTCGAAATCGGGTCCACTGGTGTGGTCTTTGGTTTGGGGGGCATTGGTTTAAACGTGATCCAGGGTCTGCGCCTTGCCGGTGCGGATCAGATCGTTGGTGTGGATTTAAACGATGGCAAAATCGAAATGGCCAAACATTTTGGTATGACCGACTTTGTGAACCCTTCCAAAGTAGAGGGTGATCTGGTCGCCCATCTGGTTGAATTGACCGGCGGCGGTGCAGATTACACGTTTGATGCCACAGGCAATGTGGATGTCATGCGCACCGCGTTGGAATGTGCACACAAAGGTTGGGGCGAAAGCATCATCATTGGCGTGGCACCTGCGGGCGCTGAAATTTCCACTCGTCCGTTCCAACTGGTCACAGGCCGGTCTTGGCGGGGGACCGCGTTTGGTGGCGCCTCTGGCCGCACCGATGTTCCAAAAATCGTTGACTGGTACATGGATGGCAAGATCGAGATCGATCCGATGATTACCCACAAATTGACGCTGGATGAGATCAACCATGGTTTCGATCTGATGCACGAAGGCAAATCAATACGCGCCGTCGTGGAATACTAACCCACTCTCTTGGCAACAGAAAGCAACGCATAGATGACGCATGTCGTTTTAATAGGTGCTGGCCAAGCGGCCAGCTCCCTCGCCTTTAAACTGCGGAACTTGGGACATGAAGGCGATATCACAATCATTGGTGAAGAGCCCGTACTACCCTACCAACGCCCGCCGTTGTCAAAGGCCTATTTGCTGGGTGATATGGCCCGTGAGCGACTGTTTTTACGCCCGCAAAACAACTATGATGAAGCCAATATTTCGGTACAGCTGGGGGAGCGAGTAACCGCTCTTTCGCCTACAGATAAAACAATCCACCTTGGGGATAACACCCTGTCCTATGATGAGCTGGTCCTGACCACGGGTTCGAAGCCAATCCGCCTTCCGGCTGCGGTTGGTGGGGATCTGGGGGGCGTGTTTTGTGTGCGCACCCTTGCCGACATAGACGCCATGTCATCGGAGTTCCGGGAGGGCGCACGCGTTCTGATCGTGGGCGGTGGATATATCGGGCTAGAGGCGGCGGCGGTTGCAGCAAAGCTGGGTCTGAACGTCACTGTCGTTGAAATGGCGGATCGTATTCTTCAACGGGTGGCCTCGGAACAGACTTCAAATTACTTCCGCAGTTTGCACCAGAAACACGGTGTCGATATTTGCGAAGGTGTGGGACTAAGTAAGCTCGAAGGTGATGCGCACGTCAAACGTGCACTCCTTAGCAATGGGGATACAATAGACGTAGATTTTGTTATCTGCGGTATTGGAATTCGCCCGAACACCCAGTTGGCCGAAGCAGCAGGGATTGCCCTTGAAAATGGGATCAAAACCGACAGTCATGGCCGTACGTCTGATCCGCATATCTGGGCGGCAGGTGATTGCGCGTCGTTCCCAAATAATGGGCAACATATCCGCTTGGAAAGCGTTCCTAATGCCATCGATCAGGGGGAAATCATTGCGGCCAATATCACAGGGGCGGATAAACCCTATGTGGCAAAGCCTTGGTTTTGGTCCGATCAGTACGATGTTAAATTGCAGATTGCCGGATTGAACAGCGGGTTTGATCGCGTGGTTGTACGCCCCGGTGATACGCCGAATTGTATGTCGCATTGGTACTACAAAAAGGACAAGTTGCTTGCTGTCGACGCGATGAATGCCCCTCGTCACTACATGGTCGGAAAACGCTTGATCGAAGCCGGTAAGTCCCCGGCGGCAGAGTTGATTTCTGATTCAGAAACGGATCTGAAATCATTGCTGAAATAGGCGTGCATTAACGGCAAACGTGCCCCCAAAAGGGGCAACTTTGCGGTTATACCTCTGGGGGATCACGAAACAGCTGCATGTCCGGCAGATCCCTCAGACTGTCCAGATCAAAAGTTGCCAAGAACCCCGGCGTGGTGACAAATGTGTGCGGTGCGCCGGCACGGGGGCTTTTGGGTCCGTTACCAATCAGCTTTTTGGAGCGCAGCCGATTTAAGAGATCCCGATTGACCTCTTTGCCAAATATATCCGCCAATCCGGCCCGATCCAAAGGTTGGTGATAGGCGACCGCGCAAAGGACGGCCATTTCTTCGCTGGTGAAATCATGGGCTTGATCGTCAATATCCGCAGCCGCCCGGATTGCGTCACCGTACTGCGGGCGGCTCCGAAACATCCAACCGCCCGCAACCGAGACGATTTCATATGGTCTGCCCACAAGATCGGCCTGAATATCTGAGATGAGCAAATCAAGATTGGTCGTCTGAGCCACCACACGTTGCAGATCGACTCGCGCAATTGGCCCCGGATTGGCAAAGATCACGGCCTCAACACGGCTCATCCATTCGCGCCAACGCAGATCTGGCGGCAAACCGTCCAGTTCGCGATCCAGGGACGCTGACTTAGGATCTGATTTACGCGCTACCATCACCCCAATCCATACAATCGAAACGACGGTCGCCCAGTCAATTCTTTGGCCACTCCGAGTGCCACAAGACGATCGCACATCCGAAGCGCGGAACGGGGGGTCATGGCTGTTTTTGAACCGCGAATAATCGGGGTCAGCATTGGCGAAATAATGACAGCATCCTCTGTCAGGAACAGTCGAACCGCATCGTCAGCCCCTTTGGAACGCAGCTTTGGCGCGACCTCCCGCAGCAAAGCGGCCCGCCGACCAAGGTCATAAGACAGACGGATCGTCTCTTGGGCTGCGCGCGCGATAGCATGGTGAAGCGTCAGCCGTCTATCTGCCCCGTCTGATATCAAACGAATATCGGCTTTTTTCAGTGTGTGCCCCAATAAGGGAACCGGTTTAGGCCACCCCAAAGACCGCGCCAGTACAACGTCAGCACACAGCAATGCATTTGCCTCTTGTCTCGGATAATCTATCAGGAGTTGCCCTAAAAGGGCACCGGCACGTTCAACGGGGCTTTCGGTCTTTGATGGTGCATTTAGCCAAACAGACACATCATCGCGCATCGATTTTCCGAGCAACGCCCCAAGGCGATCTTGCCAGTCCGAGGCTTTCAATCGGATGTCAGCCCCTTTGCGCCAAAACGCCAGCATGTCGCCGTTTGGCCCCAATGTATCCCCCGGTGCTGTCAGATGATAGGCGTCGCGCAACTCTGCTTCGGTGGTTTGTCGGCCCTCAATCTTATTGCTATGAACCGCGGCCCGCAACGCCAACCGTGATCGTAATAAATCACCGGGAACGTCGATATTTGGATCCATCAGCACGACATAAAGGAATGAAAGTGCTGATCCGCTGGCAAACGCCGCAGCTTCTAGCGTATCAGGGGGAGTGCGCTCAAACAGCCAAGCCGGAAGCGTGGGGCCGGTGGGTTTTGTCGAGGAACGATTAGTCGTTTTCTTCATGAAATCTACTGTATAGAGAAATGGCGGTTATGACGATAATTAATCAAGTTAACCGCCGTGGTTTAAGGCCCTAATTTGGATCACTGTCTGATATCGCATCAATCGCGCCGCTGATCAAATTGACCCGCATCAAACGTTGATTTAGTGAGCCTTTGGGTTCTGCAAGGCTGGACAGATAGTCCGTGCGTTTTTTGGCTATTTTACGGGTCATCTGTAAAGCGTCATCTGCCGAAACGCAGATAAATCGCACCCGATCGCCTGTACGTTTTTGGCTGAGTTTATCCAGATCATCAGTCTGGAGGGTGGCGATTTTTGGATAGCCGCCTGTCGTCTGATGGTCGGCCAGCAAAACCGTGGGTACGCCATCCCCTGCCACCTGGACTGAGCCGCGGGTGATCGGTTCTGACGGGATGGATAAAGCCCCCGCCAGTTCAAGCTTTGGACCGGACAGCCGAACACCCATCCTATCAAAGGCGCTGGTCAAGGCGTAGTCGTTGGACTGGAAGGTCTGAATTGAATCAGCGGTGAAAAAACGATCCTGCGGTCCGCGCACCGCGTGAATATTCATGTCAGTCGATATGAATTTTGGGCGTTCAATGGCGCCAAGTCGATCCTCGCGCACTTGGGCATCGTTGATCAAAATATCTTGTCCGGACTTAAGCTGTCCGCCACCAAATCCAGAGGTCGAATGGGTGGCGGTTTGACCCAACCACTGCGGAGCATCAACCGACCCGGCAAAAGCCAAATAGCACCAACTGCCCGATTGTCCTACGCGAATGGTCAGTGTTTCCCCTTGGGAGAGAGTAAAAACGCTCCACCCGTCCAATGTTTCGCGTGCACGGTCGACTAGAAAATTCCCACCTGCCACAGCCAGCGTTACAGCCCCGGTTGTGCAAGTCATAGCCAATCCACCAACGGATACTTCAATGGCAGTGCTGTGGGCTGGATTGCCAAGGGCAACATTAGCGGCCGCGTGCGATAAGCGATCCATCGGTCCCGAAGCGGGCACCCCAAACCGCAGTTTTCCAGCACGTCCAGCATCCTGATACGTGACGAACGGACCAGCGAACGTCACGCGAAGAGAGGCCACCGTCATATTAAAACCTCTTTGGTCTGTGCCTCAAACGTTGATCTGTCGATGCGTTGAAATCTCACACGGTCGCCTACATCAAATAAAAACGGACGATCAGGATCGTGTGTCAGGATTTCAGTCGAGGAGCGGCCAATGATGGACCACCCGGTCGGCATGGTCAGTGTCGTTACCAGACATTGTGGCCCGGCAATTAGAACACTGCCCGCAGCAATGTCACGTAAAGCCGCCGTTTTTCGAGGCAGTTGCAATGCAGCGGGGACGCCTGACAGATAAGCATACCCTGGGGCAAATCCGTACATCCCGACTGTATATTCCGCGTTAAGATGCGTGTTGATGACGGCTTCTTGGCTCAAGTTGACGGCAGAGGAAACAGCGGCCAGATCAGGGGCCAAATCGTCGTCGTAACAAACCTGTACGGTCCGTAGGACACCCACAATCTTGCCGGTATCATCGGCGTCAAACAAATCCCGGATGGCGGCCTCAATGGCATGGTGATCCGTCACCAACGGGTCAAATTCCGCTAAAAGATTAACAAAGGCCGGAACCGTTTCGCGCAACCCCAAAGGGGGGGAGGCATTGATCGCGCGATCCAATCTTTGAACGCGTTCGGTTAAGGCATCGCTAATCTCATTGCCGAGCTGGACAAGCACGGCATGATCAGCGACATGGTAAAACGTAACTGATTGCATTGGGTTAGTCCAAAAATGGCGACAGTTGCACGCCTTCTGCCAAAAGACGAGAACGGATTTCACGGGCCATGGCGACGGCGCCAGCACTGTCACCGTGAACGCAAATCGACTGTGCCTGCAGCTTGATCGGGTCTCCATCGATCACTGGCATGGTTCCCGTTTTTAGATAGCTAATCATCCGGTCTGCGGCTTCTGATGGTTCATGTATCATCGCGCCGATTTGCCCTCGTGGTACCAGTTGAGCTGTGCTCAGATACCCCCGGTCCGCAAAAATTTCGGAGTATGCCGGCAGAGCAATGGCCCGTGCCGCCTGTTCCAGGCACGTTCCAGAGATAGCCAAAACCGGAAGTGATGGATCAATCATCTGTACCGCTGCGGCAATGGCCTGCGCCACGTTCATATCTCGGGCTGCCAGATTGGCCAACGCACCATGGGGTTTGACATATCGTACGGGCACCGGCACCAAGGCCGCTATCGCTTGTAATGCCCCGATTTGTGCGGCGACCATTCGGGCAATTTCATCGGGTTGCATCGGAATCAATCGACGACCAAATCCCTCTCGGTCATTGAAGCCAGGGTGGGCCCCAACAGTGACCCCCTGTTCGGATGCTAGTTTTAACGTTTCATACATGGTTTCCGGGTCGCTGGCATGCCCACCACAAGCGATATTCGCGCTATTCACCACGGATAGCATCGCTGCATCATCCCCCATGCCCCAAGGGCCGAAACCCTCACCGAGATCTGAATTTAAGTCTATGCGCATAGCACCCTCTGGTGTTTTGATTAATCCGGCGTCAGCATCCATCACGAGATATTATTCACGTTATCGGTTCCAATTACCGGGAACAATGCCAACACCCAAGCGATTGCCATCAAAACGAAATCGGCGCGCTGCACATTTCTATGCACAACACGCCGATCAAGAGGTAAATCGCCCTACGTCAGTCCAAGGCGCAGGTTGTTTTATCCATTCGTATGGGTGTTATTCAACCAATGCAGTTGCAAATCCAACGCCGCCAAAGATGGTCAGGTTTGGAATGATCGCACAATCTGCACAGAGTTCCGGAATGGAGAACCGCATAGACGCCATGCGCACATTGGTGCCCAAAACAAAATGCGCTTCTTCGGAATCTTGTGCAAATTCAAGAACTTTAGACCCAGGTGTTCGATCAATATGCGTAAAGGTATCACCGTATTCTTTGGTGAAATTGGACAGGATGGAATCCTCGCCCGTATCCGGCAGACCAGCCAAAACAATGTTGACTTCGGGATCGGCCATAGCAGCACGAATAGCCTCTGCCGTGTCCAACGTGCCTGCGCCCTCTGGCAATGGAACATTGGTCCGTACCACTGACATATTCAACGGATAATAAGCCGGAGACATGTCCGAAATACCCTTGCGACGGGCGTTGATCGCATAGGCGCCGCCGATCACATCATAGCAACCATTAACCTGACGCCCATTTGCGGTGCAGTCAAGATCATCCGCTGTGGCCAACCAACGATACATATCGTTGTTCCCAGCTGAATCGGTATATTCCACCCAATCAAGCGCTATGTCTGTGCCATAATGAGCGTTCAGTTTTTCAAGTAATACGTGCCAATAATCAACGGATAGGCCCTCTGGGATCGCCGGATCAGCGGCACTTGGGATTGCCCAAGGTGCACCAACACCAATCCAGCCAACGCGGAATGTGCCAGTATCGATGACATGGGACAGGAGCGAGCCGTCCGTAATGTCAGGGTATGGGTTGTCTTTCGAATTCACCAATGTCGGATCGGACAGGTCCGGGGCCGGAAGGCCGTATTTTTCGATGATACCGGGATAGCGGGGATCCTCGATAGCCTCACCCATGGCGGCGACCATTGCCGCTTTCAACTCTTGTTGTGCGACTGCAGGAGTCGCAAGCGCAAACAGGACGCCAGCGATCACGGAAGCTTTCTTAAACATGTTATTCCTCTCTGTAGTTCTGATCAAAAGCGCCTTGCGTATTCACCAACCTCCCCTTGGTTCCATAAGAACCAAACACCCTATTTACAGTGAATCTCTGCCTTTGATCGCGGGATGTCCAAGAGTATGCACAGGCTTGATCCTGTCGCCTCATCATAAGATATTTAAGCTAATATCAAGAAAAGTTGTGCTTTGATTGAATCGCTATCGTATTCGCGGAAGAGCCGTCCCATTAATAGACAATCAGCGCCGGAAAGACCGTAATCAACACCGCAACCATCAGCATAATCAACCCAAACGGCATCGCGCCCAGAAAAATATCCTTCAAGGAGATTTGATCGTCCGGCAGACAGCTTTTCACAACAAAGACAGCAATGCCAAGTGGGGGGGTTAACAGGCCGATTTCCACAACGATGATCGACAAAACGCCGAACCAAACGAGGTCGAGTTGAAAGAACTCTAGCAAGGGGATGAAGATCGGCAGAACGATTAGGATGATCGATACCGAATCCAACAGCGTCCCCAACAGAATCACAATGACGATGTAAACGCAGATCAGTGAGACCACCCCAAAACCGGATGAAACAACCCAGCTTTGCAGCTCTGTCGGGACACCGGATAACCCGAGCATTGAGGAATACATCGCTGCCGCAATGATCATAAAGCAGATAGAGGCCGTGACGTGGCCGGTGTCCACCACAACTTTCCAGAATTTATGCCACGTGAGCCGCCGTTTGGCCAAGGCAAGGATCAGGGCCCCCGCTGCCCCGACGGCCCCGGACTCTGTTGGGGTGAAAATACCACCATAAATACCGCCAATCACCAACACGACAAGGCCCACAATCGGTGCCAACAATTTTGTAGCGCGGCCCAGGGTCATGTCTGGCTCATCTGTGTCCTCAACGATGTGCCCTTGGCCTACCCATTCCGGGCGCCATTTGCCAATCGCAAGGATGGCCACAGCATACATAAATGCCAAGATTAGACCCGGAATAACGGCCGCGACAAACAGTGACCCAACAGAGACCTGAGCGATAAAGGCGTATACAATCAACAAGATACTGGGTGGGATCAACATTCCCAAAACTGAACTGCCCGCAACGATCCCCACCGCAAGGCGTGGGTGATAGCCAAACCGGATCATCTCTGGCACCGCAACTTTGGTAAACACCGCAGCCGAAGCAATGCTTACCCCTGTGATCGAAGCAAAAACAGCATTCGCCGCGATGGTTGCAACCCCAAGGCCACCGCTGATTTTGCGAAAGACGTAATTGGCCACACCAAATGTTTCGCGGGCGATGTCCGAAACTGACACTAACAACCCCATCAAAACAAACAGCGGAATCACCGCAAATTCCTGACTGGAAATGGTTTCGACCGACTTTTGTGTTAGCAAAAAGATCGCTATGTCAAAATTGCTGGTGATCAGCCATGTCCCGATCAAAGAAATCAGGGTCAGGACCACCGGGATATACATACCAAGAAAAACAAACAATAAGATGAGCCCCGTTGACAGGACCCCCATTTCTAGCCCGGTCATTATTCGTTGCCCTCAAACTTTTCCATGTCAGTTTGCATCGGTAAAACGCCAAACAAACGCGCCAAATGGCCAAGAGCCATGGTTAAAAACAACAAGCTCATCAATCCAGACCCTAGGGCTACGCATAATTCCATGGGCCATGTTGGCGCGGTAAAAGACCCTTGGTTGCCCAAGTAATAGCCCCCACGCCATGCGTCAGTGAACCGTTCAAATGCCCCGTTTGCGATGAAATAAAATAGCACGGATCCGGTAATATCAAAGAACAGATTCATAAAGGACCCTACCCGCGGGAACCGTGCATTGATCGTGTTAATCAATACATCAGAGCGCATCAATTTTCCCGATCTAAGCGTGTCCGCGATTTGTAGAAAAACGAGGGAGACTATCCCAAGCTCTGCCAGCTCGATCACCCCCGGTAGGGATGTCGCCAAAAGGTTGCGCCCGATCACGTCGGCACAAATCAGCACCATCATCGCGATGATAATCATTGTGCCCATGGCATTCAGCGTTGTGACCGCCTTGCCAAGGCACCAGTTAAAATCTTCGGCAAGGCGCATCAGCAAGGGTCGTTTGGTTCGTGCATCCGGTAAGGGCATGGCGCAACCTTCTGTATTGGGGTCTTAGTTGCGATCCCAGTCACGGGCGATCGGTTGATCGGCTTCGCGCATCAGGTTCATATAGGCCTCTAGAACTTGCATTCCGGGCAGACCGCTATCCTCGGCGCTTTGCGCCCATTCTTGAGCTATATTCGGCAGAGCATCCGCCCATGCCTGTCGCTGATCTGCGGGCAATTCATATAGTGTACCACCCTGATCGATACAGGCTTGCCGTCCACGTTCATCGCCTGCGGTTGTCACCTCAGCCAAACGATCCCCATACAATGGCGTGACTTCGCGAATGGCAGTTTGCACCTCTTCGGGAAGGTCATCAAACCAAGGTTTGTTGGCGACCAAGGCAAAATTAGACACCGCACCCATATCAGCAGACAGGAAATGTGGAGCCGCTTCGCAGAGTTTAAACGCACCAACGACATCGGCCCAGCCGATCATTGCATCTGTCACACCACTGCTGACCTCTTGATAGAAATTCGGCAAAGCAGTTGGCACACCAGTGGCGCCCAATCCTTCGAGCCACCGCAGGTTTAGCCCTGCGCCGGAAACTTTGATTCCTTCGAAATCATCAAGGCTATCAATTGGATCGGTGGATAAAACCGCATAAGATTTGATCGCGCCCATGTGACCCAGAAACTCGAGATCAAAGTTTTCCCAGCCCTGTTTCATCTCGGGGATGGTGAAGGTCAGCTCATCATTGATGCGTGAGGTCAGCGCCAGATCAACACTCACAAAAGGCGTCACATAGGACACGCTGGAGAGTGGAATTTTATCGGTGTGAAACGCCGTCACGATCAAGCCGATTTGCCCTATACCGCGTTGAACACCCTCAAGTTCCCCTCGTGGTTTGACCACGGTCCCAAAGGCTTCGGTGTATTTGAGTTTATAATTCCCGGTTTCGGCCAGTCGATTGTTGACCTCCGGCATCCAGAAATTCTTAAGATTGTCGATCCAAGCTGTGCGATCAGTGTAACCAGACAACACCGTCACATTGATGGTTTCTTGTGCGGCGATACTTTGCGGTACCACTGTGCCAGTCACGGCGATGGCTGTCGCCAATGCCAACATTTGATAACGATTAGATTTCATTTTTCCCTCCCAATGGTGCCCCGTGGAAGTAATGAAAATGCCATTAACTGCGGTCCTAAACCACTGTTCTGCATATTCTTTCAAGCACAAGAGGCACAAACGCAAAAGCGTTGAAATAAGCTAACAGAAACCAAACGTTCCTTGGCATCAAAATGCGTTGTAGCGGCTATGAACTTTTTTCTATTTGCGTGGGGCCGTCAAATTTTTTGGCATTTTCGAAGTATGGATTTTCCCACAGACCCCATCAAGTTTCCGTATATTGCCTATGCTTTCATATTGATTGCCTCATCAGGCCCGCCCACAGTAAACCGCTAGAACACCGACGGATTTTTCGTCGCCGATTTGACCACGATTGGACTTTGTAAATGAAACCACTCCCAAAAATTATGGTTGCGCCAAATGGCGCGCGACGGTCAAAATCAGACCACCCGGCCCTGCCAGTGACTGATGCAGAATTGATCGAAACCGCAATCGCGTGTCAAACTGCCGGTGCCGATGGGATTCATGTCCATATTCGGGACGCAGAGGGGAAACATGAAATCGACGCCGGGCATTATCGCGAACTACTCGCGCAGCTGCGCGAGGCGGTGCCGAATATGTATCATCAGGTCACATCAGAATCTGCGGAACGCTATTCTGCCGCCGAGCAACGAGAAATGATGCGGAGCCTTATTCCTGCACATGTTTCTGTGGCGGTGCGCGAAATGGTCCGCCACCCATCAGACTGGGATGAAGCTCAAGATTTCTACGAATGGGCTCATGTGTCCAACGTCGACATTCAGCACATCCTGTATTCCCCAACCGAAGTACGCAATTTTGTGGCTGCTTTGGACAATGGTCGCATCCCCGGAACGACTCATTTGATACAATTGGTTCAAGGCAGTTATGCTAACGGATCCAAGGGCCAAACCCCGTTGGCCGACTACCTTGCAGAATTTGAAAATGCGGATGGAATGACGTTTGACTGGATGCTTTGCGCTTTTGGCACAGAGGAAACCGCCAACCTGCGCAATGCCGCGACATTTGGGGGCAAAGCCCGGGTCGGGTTTGAAAATTCATTCTGGAATATGGATGGATCACTTGCCGATGATAACGCAATGCGCGTTCGCGAAGTGAATTCCGCGATACGCGATCTCGATGGGGGAGCGTAAGCCCTTAGGGGCGTTTACAACAAACCTTTCAGCACGGTTGTAAACGTCTCCATTTGCGCATCGGTAAACTGACCGAAAGCGTCCTCGGCATGGGCCCCGGCAATCGCCCAACATTCATCAGCCTTGGACTGTCCTAATTCCGTAAGCGAGATATCATCATCGCTGCGGATGATCATTCCCCGATTGGATAGATTAACCAACGCCTCGTTCACTTCTTCCAAAGGCGCGTTAACGTGGACCACCAGTTGCTCAGCATCCAGACCCGGAAGATCGCTCATCACCAAAAGGCTGCGCGATTCAATCAAATTCAGGTCCAGCGCATTCACTTTTGGCTGGTATTTATCCTGATATGCGCGGATCGCCCGCAGCATCAGAAAGAATTTATGATTGCCCATACGTCGGGCTGTGTCTGGGTTTTGCCCGGCAACAGCTTTCTGTTTTTGAGACGCCCCCGGATGGCTGAAGACCATCGAATAGGATCCCTGATGAAAACACAGTGGGGCACGGCCAAAATCATCAAACTTGACCACTTTGCCAACAAAAATCCAGTGGTCACCGCCATCGAGCTTGTCGTAGGATTCACATTGGAAC
Organism: Pseudoruegeria sp.; assembly: GCA_039972875.1. Lineage (GTDB taxonomy): Bacteria > Pseudomonadota > Alphaproteobacteria > Rhodobacterales > Rhodobacteraceae > Pseudoruegeria. Next base: position 248,055 of record JBDWMA010000010.1, on the reverse strand, counting down.
CGTCCGGCACAATTGGGGAATATTGGCGCGCCGCCCAATCCTTTTTCCCAGTCGTATCCGGAAAATTTGTCCTCTTGTTGACGTGCAAAATGGTTGGACATATCCATCTGATCAGAGGCCAGAATATTCACCGCGAAATGCGAAGCGCTTTCGAAAATCTCGCAGCTTCGGGCCTCTTTCATGCTGCTCCATAGAATGAGGGGCGGATCCATGGACAGCGAGTTAAAGCTGCTCGCAGTGACTCCGACTTTCTCTCCGTTTGCGCCTTCGGCAGTGATGATCGTCACGCCCGTCGCAAAATTGCCAAGCGCGCGGCGAAAGGCTTTTGGGTCAAAATCAGCGTCATTTACGAGGTTGGTCATGGTTGGGTCCTGACTATTGTAAAGGGCATCGCAGCGGCTTGATCGGCCCTGCTACGATGCCGTATTTAGTGATTTAAGCGCCAGCAAGCGCTGGTTCGGAATAGGCGGGTTCCGATTTGGTCGCCTCATCCAAGATTGGCATGACCTTTTCAGCCATCAGGGTCATGCTTTCACGCCCTAGATCATAATCCGTCCAGTCATGGCCTGCATAAACCAAATGTTTAAACGGACCGGTGACCTCACGGAATTCGAGGATTTGATCGGCCACGGATTCAGCATCTCCGTGAATGATCAATCGGTCCAGCACATAGTCAAGCGTCACATCATCATCAGGCATGTTCTGATCTTCTTTGAATAGATTCAGACGGCCCCCTTTGCGCAGTTTTGTATACAGCTGGCTGTAATACAGAACATAGGGACTGCCTGGATCACGGGCATAGGCTCGCGCCGTTTCGCGGTCTTTGGCGACGCAGATGTTCTTGGCAACACGCCAGTCATCATAGGACGCAACAAGGCCCCCTTGTTTGCAGCCTTCGGCATAGTTTGGCCAATGGGTTGCGGCCCATTTGGGCAATAAGAAGTTCGCCGTAATTGGCTGCCAGCCCCGTGCGGCCATCGCGGTAACGCCTTTTGAAAACGGGGCAACGGCCGTCCCGATAATGGGGGGATGGGGCGCTTGGAAGGGCTTCATGATATCGCCCTGGCCAATGTCACGCATCATGGTGTTTTGGGTCGTGACCTCCCAGAAATCACCTTTTAAGTTATAGGGTGCCTCTCCGGCCCAGATATCCAGAACCATATTGATGCACTCTAAGAACATCGCATTCCGGTCTTTTTTCAGATTTCCAAAGACTTCGGCGTCCGACATCAGTCCACCCGGTGAGATGCCGAAATTAAAACGACCTTCTAGCATGTGATCCAACATCGCGACTTCGGCGGCGACGCGCGCGGGGTGGGAGTTTGGCATATTGATCGTGCCAGTGCCCAATCGGATGTTTTTTGTCTCATAGGCAAGACTGGCCATGAACGCGACCGTAGAGGTGATGATTTCGGCCTGATCAGTGGTGTGTTCGCCACAATAGCCTTCGACATAACCCAACGAGTCTGCAAGCAAAAAGGCTTCGCGGTCTTCTCTAAGACTTTGTACAATCGGCTTTCCGACCGGGTGGATTGGCATTGTGAAAAAAGACAGTTTCATGATTACTCCTAGTCTGCGGTGTCAGTTTGTCTCATGCAGGCTTTTGGCAAAACTTATACTTTATGATGCTGGCTATCTGGAATGTTGATGACCACACCCCAAACCCGAGTGAAATCGAATTTTGGCTCAGGAAATCATGTCATGTGGATGGGGTGTTGCTTTTACGCAAAGGGGTCAGAACAGATAATAACACACTATACTATCCAACATAAAACTTGATAGCATGTCCTGATATCAAAGCGAACGGACAAGTCATGTTGAAAATTCAGCAGCTCAAGTTTTTTGTGGCCGTCTATGAAGAGGGCTCATTTTCAGCAGGGGCAATTCGAGTCAATGCGACTCAATCTGGCTTGTCCATGCACGTCAGGCAATTGGAGCAACGCTACGGCGTTACACTATTGAATCGCAGCTCGACCGGTGCAGAACCGACCGAAGCTGGGCGTACATTTTACAAAATGGCGTTAGAGACTTTAAACGCCGCCGCCCGTGCCGAAGAAACCTTAAAAGAGCTTTCGGGGGCGGTGTCAGGTCATATCGATGTGGGGCTTATGCCCACGTTCACCGGATCAATCTTAAGCGCAACTCTGCTAAGGTTCGCGCAAGAATACCGCCATGTTCGGGTTTCAATTCACGAAGCTTATTCCGCTGTTCTTTCCGAACAAGTCGCAGAGGGTCTTTTGGATTTTGCAATCGTTCCGGCGGTATCTAGTGATCTAGGTCTGGATACTGTCCGCATGGCAAAGGATCGCGAATGTCTGGTCTGCGCCAGCAACAATGAGATCTTACATCAAGCTAAACATGGTCTTAAGGATCTTGAACCCTTGCGGATTGTGCTTCCGGCTAAGGTGAATGCACGACGTCCTCGGATCGAACAATATCTGGCTGTGAACGGAATCAAGGTTGCCGAGACGATGGAACTGGACGCCATGTTGGGCACGCTAGATATGGTTGCAAATTCAGAATGGGTCTCGATCCTGCCCGGTATTCTTGGCCGCGCTGATCGCAAAGGAGCTATTCGCCGGTTTATCCCACTGTCCGACCCGCCTTTGGACGTAGAATATATGCGCATTTCACATAAAGCGCGCCCATTGAATCGCGCAGCACAAGCGTTTTTGGACACCCTCCAAGAAGAGTTGGAGAGTGCCCTAAAGGATGAATAATCCCTAGATTAGGCTTTGTGGCAACCAGTTGGCTAGCGCCGGGAAGACCACGACCAGAATTGCAACGATCAGGATCATGATCCAAAACGGGATCGCCCCGCGAAAGATCATGCCAAGCGTTACGGTCGAATCAGGCACCGCCGCCTTAACGGTAAAGATAAGTAACCCAAAGGGCGGCGTTAACAGCCCCGCCTCAATTACCAAGATCCCAAAGATTGCAAAGGCCAGTTGGTCAATGCCAATAGACGCTGCGATTGGGGCAAAGATTGGAACGGTCAACAGAATGATCGATGTGGAGTCGATGAACATTCCAAGGATCAGCCAGATCGTAAACAGCATCAGCATGATGATGATCGGATTTTCACTGATGGACAAGATTGTTCCGTTGATCACTGTGACGGCGCCGCCCATTGCCAGAAAACGCGAATACATCGATGCAGTGATCAACAAGACCATAATGGGCGCGGTGGTTTTACCAGCGCGATAAATCGCATCGAGCAATTCCGTGCGGCGCATCCCTTTGATCAACCCGACGACAAGTGCCCCGATGGCTCCAAAGCCCGCAGCCTCTGTAGGGGTTAAAAAACCGCCCCAGATGCCGCCGATCACGACCGCAATCAGCCCAATGATGGACAGGCTGCTGATCAATTCAGACCGTTTCTGACCAGGAGATACCGCGGCAATATCCGCAGGGGTACATTGGGGGGCCATCTCAGGATTAATCTTGGCCGCAATGATGCAGTAGCCAATAAAGAAACAGGATAACAACAATCCCGGCACAAGACCCGCGATGAATAGAGCCCCAATCGAGATCTCTGTCAGAACCGCCCAGATGATCATCAGGATAGAGGGTGGGATTAACATGCCCAAACAGGCGCTGCCGGCAACCACGCCGAGGGCAAAGCTCTTTTTATACCCAAGGGCCACCATTTCTGGATAGGCCAAACGCGAAAACGTCGCCGCCGATGCGATAGAAACGCCGGTGATGGCTGCAAAGATTGAGTTGCCCGAAACCGTTGCCACGGCCAAACAACCGGGCAATTTCATAAAAGCACGGTTACAAATTGTATAGATATCTTTGGCGGCACCGGATCGACTGATGAATTCACCCATCAGAACAAACAGCGGGATAACGATAAAGATGTCTTTGCGCAGCGCCTCATAGGCGGTGCCAGATAGAACAGACAGCGCGATATCCGCGCTGCCAAGCATGAGATAGACGCCAAACGCGCTAGCGACGCCCAAGGCAACAGCAACGTGAACCCCAAGAAACACCAGCAACATAAGAAGGGCTAAAAAGCTAAAGATAAGAGTTGTCATGGATGACTCCGGTTCGTGGTCCGTTCATTTACAGATCGGTTGTTCATTGGGTGCTCAGGGACTCGTCGTCGCCAAGTTGGCCCGTCCAGTCCGCAATCAGCATGGACAGATAGGCATAGGCTGCGAACGCTGAGGTCGCGACCATTAGAAAGCGGATCGGCCATGTATAGATGCGTAAAGAGCCCTCGCCCTCATATTCATTCAACCGCATCGCTTCCATGGCTTCGGGGAAAGCCGCATAAGCAATAGCCGCAAACAGACAAAACCCCAGCACATAAGCCAGGGTTCGAAATAGTCGTTTTGCAAATGGGGGCAACGCGTCTGTCAACAACGTCGTACGCAACATTGACCCTGAATAGATTGCCAAGGGTATTTGCAAGAAAGTCACCAAGATTACTGAATTCTGCAAAACCTCTTTGGTTCCAGGCAGTGGCGATAGAAACAGAACGCGTCCGAAAACATCCACGAGAATGACAACAGCGAGTATGAAAACCCAGACGGATGATAAGATATGAATCATTCGAGCAACGGCGACCGTATTTCCGAACCTCATATTAAACCCCTTTTGATGACGATTTTCTTGATAGGTTAAGCTGTCTCGACATTTCGTGCAATAAAACATTTATCAATCGATAATTTTTTACTACAGTTAGGTGAGCGGAGGGTGACTGTGGCGTACATAGACCCCTCCTGCCACTGCAAATACAGGGCAATATGCCCGATGGGAGGACGAATGAAACGATCACTTAGCCTTGCCGCGATTCCCGCAATCGCCGCGATTCTATCCACTGCCGTGCCTGCAGCCGCAGATAATTTCACCTTACGCATCGGTTCGGGCCACCCGAAAGGCCCAGCTCCATATGTAACAACAATGTCAGATTTCTTTGCTGTCGAAGTGAGCAAACGAGTCGCCGAAGAAACCGAACATAAGGTCGAATTCATTGAGGCCTATGGCGGCGCAATCGCTGGTGTTGCGGATACTTTGGAATCTGTACAGCAGGGTATTCTGGACATCGGTGGCTTTTGCATCTGTTTTGAACCATCCAAAATGTTCCTGCACAATTTCCCTTATTATATGGCCTTTGGACCGCAGGAATCTTCTGACGCGATCGCCGCTGCCCGTAAAGTTTATGACCAGAACCCGTGGCTATCAGACGTGATGGTAGAGGAATATGGTCAGGTGAACCTTGGTCTGGGCGTTTGGGACAACTACCACCTTGGCACCAAAGACCCATGGGACACCGTTGAGGATCTGCGCGGAATTAAAATCGGTGGCGCTGGCCCCAATCTACCATGGTTGGAATATGTCGATGCGATTCCTGTGCAATCAACATTGCCCGAAGGATATCTCGCCCTGCAAACCGGCGTTTATACCGGCTGGTTGATGGTTCCATCTGCCTACAATGGTTTTAAATTCTATGAGCCCGCGCCTTATTATACCTTGATTGGGTTTGGTGCGATGCCAGTCATCATGATGACAATGAATGAGAAAAAGATGGCGTCCCTTCCAGAGGATGTGCGCAATATTATCCTAGAGGTGGGTGCTGAATGGGAAGCTGGCAACGGCACCAAAATGGATCAAGTTCAGGCGTTTGGCCTCGCCAAACTTGAGGAAAACGGCGCGACCATCAGAACGCTTCCACCAGAGGTCCGTGCAGAATGGGCGGCAAGCCTAGCGGAATTCCCTAAGCAACAGTTGGCCGAATCGATCTCTCGCGGTGAACCAGCCCTAGAAGTTATGCAGGGCTATCTCGACGCCGCAATCGAAGTTGGCCATGAATGGCCCGTCGTTTACGACCTGCAATAAAAGCACATTGGGCGGCTTGGCTTAGGCCCTGCCGCCCTTTTTAAAATATCGATCTCAATAAAGTTGATAGCACTCCGCAGCTTTTGTTGTTTTTAATCAAGAGCACACTGCCTCTACGTTCAGGGGGCAGTGTTCTTGTTTCTTGGGCCTGCGCAGTCTGTGGGAGGGCTCTATGAAACTTGGTTATATCCGAATGCCGGAACAACACCGGCATCGGGCGCTAAATGCCCTAACCAAAGCTCAAGATCATCTTGCACTCGCAGACAGCCTGAATTTTCAATTGGCCTACTTTCCGCGACTCAATCCGCACCACTTTGCGCAGTCGCTCCGCAGGCCTCCTAAATCCGTAAAAATCGCGCTGGATGCCGCAGCATTTGGGCCTCTTTCTCCTAGTGAAATTGAGAGCGCAGTCCGCAATGTGAATGAAGCTCTAGATGGGAAGCTGAATCTAGGCGTTGAACTTCATGGCGCAAATGCCCCGGCAAAAGACAAAGCGCAAGCGCAGGCATTTGAAACCTTGTTTTCTTATGACCCACGCGTCGATCAGGTATTTGCAGCGTCTCGTTATCCGATGGCGCCCCCCTGCCCTGAAATTCTGGGTCTGCCGGTTACCGGATCCAGCGAAGAGGCAAAATGCGCCGCGGCGCGCGGATACCTCCCGCTGACACCAAGCTGGATGCCAGACACAGAAGTAGCCCGATTTTGGCCCGCCATTGTTGCGGGCGCGACCTCTGCGGTGCGCCGGGCACAACCATCCCATTGGCACGTTGCCCGAATGGTCTTGGTTCACGATGATCCACAATCTGTTACGGATTATATCTACGGATCCAACAGCCCCTTTCGCCGCCATTTCAAACGACTGTCGCTCCAGGGGTTGATCGGTCCGGACATCGATTTCCATCTCAAACGCGTTGTTATTGCCGGATCCGCCGGAGAGGTCGCCGAAAAAATATTGGCCCTGCGCGAGGCCGTCGGCGCATTTGGAACCCTTCACATCGTTGATCCATTGGGCAGTGACCGCACTATGACCAAAAACACAATGATCCGCATGACCGAAGAGGTCCTGCCAATGATTCACAATCCCGATACAAACACCGTTAAAAACTTGGAGAGAACATGAGCAGCTACGAACCCTTTACGCAAATTTCAGGCAAGGCTGGTAGCCCGACACTTTTGTTGCTGAACTCACTTGGCACAACCACAAACATGTGGGCGCCGCAGTTAAAGCTGCTTGAGAGTTTTTACCAAGTGATCCAGATCGACACCCGTGGTCACGGCCAGAGCGCCACCCCGCCCGCACCTTATAGTTTTGATGATTTGGTTGCGGATGCCTTGGGCGTGCTTGATCGCAATAATGTTGAAACCGCCAGTGTAATGGGATGTTCTTTAGGAAGTATGACCGCCTTGGGCATGGGCATCAAAGCCCCCGAGCGGATTGACCGGATTGTTTGCACCGCCGCCCGCGCAGATTCCCCCCCCCCATTTCGCCAAAGCTGGTTTGACCGCGTTGGCATTATGGAAGAAAAAGGCATCGGCGCCTTGTGGGACGGATCTTTGGGCAATTGGTTGACCCCTGCCTTCAAAGAGGCCAATCCCGATACCGTCGCGCAAATGAAAACCGAATTCCTAATGACAACCGAAGAAGGCTATCGTGGATGCGCCATGGCGCTGAAAGATTTGGACTATCTGAAAGACCTGGCTGACATGGACCTCCCCGTCCTGTTTGTCGCCGGATCAGAAGACAAAGGGGCGGCCCCAGACACCATGCGCGAGATGGCAGCGACCGCCAAAAATGGGACGTTTTCTATGATTGCTGACGCTGGACATATCGTCAACGTCAACAATCCACAGGCGTTTTCCTTGGCGATTATGGATTTCCTGGGGATGACGGAAACGCCCTAAGGCGATTAGTCTGATCCACGCAGGGAACTATAGTCCACCATAACCGCGTCCCGATATGCCGATCTCTGTTTGAGGTCGGCATAATAACGTTCAAGGTTCGGCATCAATGGGCGTTCGATATCCAAAGTATAGTAACGGTATAAAAAAGATCCCATCGGAATATCTCCAAGTGTCAGTTCATTACCCTGAATATACCTACGTCCGTCCAACCCTTCATCGAAAATCTGCACGGTCTCGTTGAGCGCAGCCAAAAGCGTCGCACGTTTTTGCGGGCTTCTCTGGCTCGGAGGCAATCGGACCAACTGATGAAATAAGGCAATGAAATTAGAATAGGCGTTGTTCTGAAACCACTCCATCCACATGTCGGCCTGTGCGTTGTCTTTGGCCGTTAAACCGCAGAGGTGTCCCGGTTTGCCGTACGCATTCACGAGGTAACGGCAAATCGAATTGGATTCCCACAGTACCAGATCCCCGTCGATTAATGTTGGAACCCGTTTGTTTGGGTTCATAGCAATATATTCGGGGTCATCTAGTCCCCCAAAAGCGCCTCCAGCATCAATGCGCGGACAGGAAAGGTCCAATTCTGCGATGATCCATGCGACTTTCTGCACGTTGTAAGAGGTCGCGCGCCCCCATAATTTAAGGTTGGGTTTCATTTTTTCCGATGATCCTGACTAGAATATTTATCGAACGATAACATTTCTCTGTCGACCATAATCGAACTCCGCTAAGATACAAGAAATCCGAGTTACAAAAGCGACATCATGACTGAGCTTACAAATCAGGATAAAGACCTTCCCTCCCGCGAGCGCCCTTGCGGAACAAGTCGCTCTGCGGGCACTAAACCCATGCGCGAGGCCTCTTTGCGACGGGCCCGCGAAATTGTGACCGCAGCGGCGGAGCATTTTTCCGAAGTCGGCTTTGCCGGCAGCACCCGCGAAATCGCTAAAAGGGTCGGTGTAACGCAACCACTTTTGTATCGGTATTTTCCAACCAAAGACGACTTGATTGAGGCCGTCTATCGCACTGTCTATCTAGAACGTTGGAATCCTGAATGGGACGCGGCACTCAAGGATCGTTCGGTGCCAACACGGCAACGGTTTGAAACCTTTTACCGCGCCTATGTGCATACGGCATTCACACCGATTCCGTTACGATTGTCCTATTTTGCGGGTCTTCGCGGTGCGGATATCAACCAATGGCACAATCATCTAATTGAGGAGCTCATCCTCAAACAGCTGGTACGTGAACACCGAATTGAACTTGGGTTTCCCGATGCGGCTTATGTCAGCCCGGCAGAGCTTGAACCTGCATGGCAGCTTCATGGGGGCTTAATGCATTATGGATGGCGCAAGCATGTTTTGAACTTGCGCGTTGCCCCGGATATTGAACAAGTCATTTCCGACAACCTTGATATGTACTTTTGCGTCGCCGAAAGAATTTATATGCGCGCCGCAAATAGAAACGTTTCTGATACAGGCCATGATCAAAACTAATTTCAAGTCGGTGGATCCCATCAGTAGGGTATTTTCAGATCTAACAACAAATCATGCAGTGTCTGTCGATCAAAATCAGTCACAGAGCAACCAAATTCAGATCTCTTAAATAAGGAACGACCTTCATGAGCCAAAAACTGATGCCTGAATCCCAGGCCCCTGCCCTGAAACTGCCTCTCGTTGGTGGCGGGACCTTTGATCTTGCGGCGGAAAAGCCGGAAAATTTCACAATGGTTCTGTTCTATCGCGGCTATCATTGCCCTGTGTGCAAAAACTACATTGGTGGCTTGGCCAAAATGCTGCCTGACTTTGAAAAAGCAGGCTTTAATGTCGTCACCGTATCGATGAACGACGAAGAGTTAGCACAAAAAGCTGCAGACGATTGGGAACTGGGCAATTTGCGTGTTGCATACGGTTTGTCCCTCGAAGACGCTGACGCATGGGGGCTGTGGATTTCCAAAGCCTTTAAAGACGTCGAAGCCGATTTCTTTACTGAGCCGGGTCTGTTCTGGATCAAACCAGATGGGTCCATCTACCTCGCCGATATTTCCAACATGCCTTGGGCACGTCCAGACCTTGGAAACCTGTTGAGCAAAGTTCCTTATGCGCTAGAGCATAATTACCCAGCCCGCGGCACTTACACCGTTTAGGGTCATCTATACCATCTCCCGATAACTTGCCGTCCCAACTTACGGGGCGGCTTTTTTGCCGGAGGAAATAACGAATTCAACCATCTGGGGGCAAAGCAGCCAAAACCCATTGCCCGCAGTACGTAAAGACAAGATAAACTTGCGAAACACGCGATGAAATCTAGGACATATCATGATTGATCTCTATTCTTGGACGACCCCCAACGGCCGCAAAGTCTCAATCTTGCTCGAGGAATTGGGGGTGCCCTATACGGTCCATCCTATTGATATTTCCAAAGACGAACAGTTTGCCCCGGATTTCCTAAAAATCGCGCCAAACAATCGTATCCCTGCGATTGTGGATCATGAGACCGGTGTTCAGATGATGGAAACCGGCGCAATCATGCTATACCTTTCTGATAAATATAATAAATTTCAGTGCGAAGGGGATGAGTACTGGAAAATGGTTGAATGGTTGATGTGGCAAATGGGTGGCCTTGGTCCGATGCTTGGACAGGTTCATCATTTTGTAAAATACAACAAAGGCAAATCTGACTACGCAGAACAGCGTTACGCCACAGAAGGCGCACGCCTTTATCGCGTTTTGAACGAGCGCCTCGAAGGCCGCGACTACATCGCAGGCGAAGACCGGGGCATATACACCATTGCTGACATGGCTTGCTGGCCGTGGGTGTCTCGCTTTGAATGGCAGGAAAACGACCTGAACGATTACCCCAACGTGCGTGATTGGTATGTTCGGATCGCAGAACGTCCCGCCGTACAAAAGGGCTATTCAGTACCTAAGTTCACCGCAGACGTCCCGATGCCTTAAGGGCCCCTAGGATCAATCAACTATGAGCACAAATAGACCGCACTCTAACCCGGCTTCCGATCTTGGATTTTGGGACATTGCCCTTAGCAGATTAGTAGTCAAACGTGCCACGCGTATCGCTTTGGTTGTGGGGACCGTATTGGCAACAATCAATCACGGAGACCGATTGATGTATGCGGATTTGAACTTTGCTATGATCGTAAAAATTCTTTTGACGTTTTGCGTCCCATATTCGGTTTCAACCTATTCTTCGGTACTGGCCATACGTGAAAACAGTGTCACCCAAAGGTCTGAAAAATAGGGAGGACGGGGCAAACCTTCTCCTCTTGATTTTATTAAGCCAATCCAAAGAACTAGACGAGTTGGGGGGGTGGGGCCGGATAGAGTTCCGGTTGAATCATTTCAACCACAGGACCGCTGTTGCTCTCCAGAAGTGCAAACGCACGTTGAATAAGCATCTTGTGGCGCTGTCGGATCATATGAACTGGAAAGCGCAACAGTTGACCCAGGGGTTCGTAGTCAAAACATCCAATAGAACATTCAGTCAGTTCAGCTTCTGGTAGTGTTGCCAAGAATCGCAAAGCCCCTTCGAAAACGGTATCTGAGTTTATAAACAAACCTTGGGGAAGCCCGCCCAAGTTTGCGTAAAGCTCTGCCAGTGTCTCGGTAGCCCTTTCCAAATCATAGGTCTCGGCAATGATCTGCTCTGGGTTTAGGTTACCGATACGCGCATTCACCGCTTCTGTAAATCCAAGGGCCCGGTTGTAGGTTGACGGCAGTGACCGATCTCCGCCCAAGAAATAGATGTTTTCACGAGGGCTGTTGCCGATTTTTACACCCCGTTTTTCCATACTGCCCAATATTTCATGGGTTAAAATGCGGGCACCCATCAGGCTATCAGTGACAACACATGGAGCGAGGTCGCAAGGCTGGTCAACAAATACATGCGCAATATCGGAGGCCTGACACTGACGACTCAGCGTATCCGGGGACACCGCCCCAACGAAAATTATTGCGTCAATGGACCAAGACATGAGGTCTGCAACGGTATCGGCTTCCTTTTCGGGGTTCCGTCCCGTCGAAATGATGATGGGGCATTGATTTCTGGCCCGGACTTCATCCGAAAAAGTCTGTGCGATACTTGAAAAGAAACGATTGTATTCTGGAACCAGTAAGGCAACCAAACCTGAGCGTGACGTGCGCAAAGCGCGGGCCTGTAGGTTCGTAGAATACCCTTCTTCCCGGGCAATCGCGATAATTTTTTCAGCCGTCGCAGCTGCAATACGTCGTTTTTTCCACGTCCCGTTCAGGGCCGCACTGACGGTAGACGGCGAAGCACCCGCCTTAACAGCAATGCCATATATAGTTTCTTTTTGTAGCTTTTTCATAATGTTAGCTCAATTTTCTCCAGGGAAAGCGGAAGTTTTCAGACGGGGTATTGACAGAATGCCTAGAAATTAGGATGGTTTGCAACATCGATTGTGCAAATCTGAAAAAGCATGAGTCTGAGTCACATATTTGGGGCGACGGACTTTTTTTTCCCAAATTTGCACAATCGGTTGTGCTAACATGAACGGAGAGAGCATCTGCTTGCTCATAGGGAGGATAACATGAAAAAATTTACAGGACTGGTCAGCGCCTTGGCGTTGGCGGCGGGGTTTGCATCGGCTGTTTCCGCAGAAACCTCAATGGGGATCGTGGTCAAAATTGGCGGTATCCCTTGGTTCAACGCTATGGAAGACGGCATTGAAAAACGTGCAAAAGAACTTGGCGTCAGCGCCGAAATGATCGGCCCGGTGTCTGCAGATCCTTCGTTGCAAGTGCAAGCAATCGAGGATCTCATTGCCAAGGGAGTTGACGTGATTGGTGTCGTACCAAACGATGAGGCCGCGCTCGAACCCGTATTGAAAAAAGCGAGGGATGCTGGGATTGTCGTGATCTCTCACGAGGGTCCAGGTCTTGAAAATGTCGACTGGAACTTTGAACTGGCTTCTGCTGATGGTTTTGGCGAAGCTCACGCAAAATTACTGTCCGACAATACCCCTGAAGCCGGTAAATACGCGGTTTATGTCGGCTCGTTGACGGTGCCGCTACACAACGCATGGGCTGATGCAGCCATCGCTTGGATGGAGGAAAATCGCCCGGACCTCACAATCGTCGGGGACCGCTACGGTGTGGCAGAGAACGTTGACGACAGCCGATCGACTGCACTAGATCTCATTGCTGCAAATCCTGACCTAAAGGGCTTTCTTGCATTCGGTAGCCAAGGACCAATTGGTGCGGGCCGCGCGATCGAAGAACGTCGCCAGACGGGCAACATTCAGGTCATGGGCCCGTTTTCTCCGGGTCAGGGTCGTAAGATGATCCATTCAGGCGTTCTGACCGGAGGATTCATGTGGAACCCGTCTCAGGCAGGTGAAGTTTTCGTCACCTTGGGTGATATGCTCGTCAACGGCGAAGCGGTTGAAGTGGGCACAGATATCCCTGGCTTAGGTGTGGTGACGCCTGACGTTGAAGGACGTGACATCATCACCGACAACCTGCTGGAAATCAACAAAACTACCGTGGATGAATTGGCCGAAAAAGGGCTGTAAATCCAAAGTAGACCGCAAGCGGGACAATGGTCCTGCTTGCATCATCTCTATTGCGATAGGTGAACCATGACAGCTGCCTCGGCAGAACGTTTTGCGCTGCGTCTTCATAAAATCTCAAAGGCATTTGGCGGGGTGCAGGCCCTGAATAGGGTGGATTTTGAAGTCCGCGCCGGAGAAGTGCATTGCCTTGCAGGCGAAAATGGCTGCGGAAAGTCCACGCTGATTAAAACCGTAACCGGCGTTCACCAGCCCGAACACGCTGAATTAGTCGAATTGTTCGGGGAGAAGATAGACCGGATCAATCCGGTCCAAGCCCGTGAAAAAGGGGTTTCTGTGATTTGGCAGGACCTTGCACTGTTCCCACATATGAGCGTGGCGGAAAACATTGCTTTTGACGACATGGTTGGGCTTCGGCCTCGCTCGGTTCAATACCGCGAGATGATCAAACGCGCAGGCCACATCCTTGCTCGATTGGGCGTGACACTGCCCCTTGGATCCCCGCTTAAAGACCTGCCCATTGCGCAACGGCAGGTCGTGGCGATCGCGCGGGCATTGATGAATGACGCAAAGCTGATTTTCATGGATGAACCTACCGCGTCTCTCACACAATCGGAAACCGACCGCCTATTGGGTATTGTACGTAAATTATCGGCGAGCGGTGTTGCGATTGTCTTTGTTTCTCATCGGTTGGCCGAAGTCATTGATATTGCGGAGCGTGTGACGGTGGTTCGCGACGGTAACCTGGTTGGTGTCTACCCAACCGAAGGGATGACACAGGCACGATTGGGCGAACTGATGACTGGCCAACTGATTGAGAACGAGGTCAGCGCCCGTGATCTTCTTGACGCTCCTGTCGTATTTGAAGCAAAAAACTTGTCCCGGCATCGTGAATTTGACGATGTTTCATTAAGCATCCGCAGTGGAGAGGTGTTGGGGTTAACTGGGTTGATTGGGGCGGGCCGTACGGAATTAGCCCATGTGATGATGGGGATGCGCCGCCCCGACGCCGGAGAGATGACCCTAGAAGGCGCAACTTACCGACCCGCCTCGATCCGTAAGGCCATTCAACAGGGAATGGCGTATGTGTCAGAGGACCGGTTATCGCTTGGCCTTCTGCAAAAACAGTCCATTGAGGACAACACCGTTATTTCGGTTCTGCGCAAGCTGATGACCGCCACAGGATTGATTTCGACACCGCACAAAGCTGAATTGGTGCAACATTGGATTCGGGAATTAGGGGTGAAAATCGGTACGCCCTCGGATGCAATTTCAACGCTGTCTGGTGGAAATCAGCAAAAGGTTGTTCTTGCAAAATGGTTAGCAACCGAACCGCGTCTTTTGATCCTCGATAGCCCAACCGTGGGTGTCGACGTCGGCGCGCGAACTGGGATTTTTCGCATTGTACGGGCCTTAGCCGACGAAGGGATGGCGATCCTTTTGATTTCGGACGAAGTGACCGAAGTCATGCACCATTCGGACAGAATTCTGCACATGGCCGATGGACGGCTTGTTCAGCATTATGATCCTCGCACCATCACCGTGTCCCAATTAGAGGAGCAGATCTATGCGTGACATCATACGCGGTTATACAATTGAACTGCGACTGCTCGTGGTTCTGGCGCTTCTTTGCACCGTTTTGGCAGTCTCTGCTCCGCAGTTTGCTACTTTGCCAAACCTGACCTCGTTGCTCAACAACAGTGCCGTTAATCTGATTTGGGCCGTGGGTCTTTTGGTGGTTCTGATCGCGGGCGGGATCGACATCTCTTTTGCCGTTGCCTCCTCTGTTGTTCAATACATCGCAGCAAAACTGTTGATGTCTATTGGGGGCGGCAACTGGGCGCTCGGCTTTCTATTTTGCGGCACCTTAGGCATCTTGCTTGGCTTGTTGAACGCATGGCTGATCCACGGATTTCGTATTATCTCAATTGTTGTGACAATCGCGACCTTCAACGCCTTTTTTGGTCTGTTGATGTTCTTTAGTGGGGGGCGGAACATATACGACCTTCCCGATTGGTGGACGGCTCGGATTTTCATATTTGAACACGAAAATGCCCAAGGAATCTGGTCCGAATTGACACTATCGGTTGCTGTAATGAGTGTCTGTGTCGTCGCCACATGGTGTCTGATCAGACGAAGCAATATTGGCCGGCAGCTTTATGCTTTTGGGGACAATCCCGAAGGCGCACGGCGGGCTGGTGTGAACATTGCCGTCATGCAGGGCGTGGCCTTTGGCTGGATGGGACTAATGGCAGGGATCGCGGGTCTGATGCAGGTTAACGTCGTCAAAGAAGTTGTTCCGAATGCTTTATATGGTCGGGAACTAGACGTGTTGGCTGCCGTGGTTCTTGGCGGCGCGCGCCTAGGTGGCGGCAAGGGAACGATCTTTGGCTGTATCCTTGGGGTGATGTTCGTGGCCATAACCCAAAACGGATTGAACCTGCTTGGGGTGTCCCCCTTTGCGTTCCAAATGATCATTGGCGCAGTGATCCTAATTGCGATCTCTACGTCCAATATCGATCTCAGCCAGTTTTTTCGCAAGAAGGAGACCTCCTCGTGAAGTCGCAGACCAAACGCCTGCCCAGCTTTGAGGGGTTCAGGAGCAACGCGGCAACGCGCGAAAATCTATTGTTGCTCGTGATGCTGGCACTGCTTGTTGTGACCTTTTCTATTGCGTCGCCCCGCTTCTTGACCGGCGCGAACCTTGGCTCAATGGGATTCCAAATGCCCTTGCTGGGGTTGTTAACCTTGGCAATGCTCGCGCCAATCGTATCCGGTGGACTGAACCTTGCCATTGTTTACACCGCAAACATCAGTGGTCTGACATTGGCCTGGACCATCATGCACTTTGGCGGCGCAGAGGCAGGCATAGGCGCCTTTATCCTTGGCTGTACGCTGGCACTCGTCGTGGGTGCAACAGCGGGCGCGGCGATTGGCGCGGTGGTCGCTTATGTGGGGGCTCATCCGATACTCGTTTCATTGGCGATGATGATATTTTTACGTGGTTTGGGAGAATTTCTAACCCGTGGTGGCGACATATCCGGCTTTCCCGATTACATGCGGGTGCTTGGCCACGGCAGTTTGATCGGTATTCCGGTCCCCCTGATCCTATTCGGCTTTATCGCATTTGGTTGGCACGTCCTCTTACGTCGGACCCCACATGGGTTTTCGGTATATATGACGGGTTCCAACATAATGGCTGCTGAATATGCAGGACTAAACGCAAAGCGTACCTTGGTGCTGATCTATGCCCTTTCTGGTTTACTGTGTGCGATTGCAGGCATTTTAATGGCCTCAAGGTTCAATTCAGTCCGCGTTGGGCATGGCGAAGCCATGTTACTGATCACTGTGTTGGCCTGCTTTCTTGGGGGTATTGATCCATTTGGCGGACACGGGCGTGTGATGCCAGTGATCATCGCGCTGGTGATCCTACAGGTTTTATCCTCCGGACTGAACCTCGTCGGCGCAAACCAGCACCTGTCAACGGCGGTCTGGGGCCTGTTTCTGATCGCCGTGATGATGCTGCGTTCTGGCCAATTTCAACATTACATCAAACATTTCTCGAGGAAGGATAAATAGTGGAAGGTTTTGGCGTACACACCAGCATGTGGACAATGAACTGGGACAGAGAAGGCGCAGAACGTGCGGTCGCAGGGGCTGTTAGTTATGACGTTGATTTCATCGAAATCCCAATGCTTCGCCCGGCTGATGTCGACACGGCCCACACCGCCGGTCTAATCGAAAAAAACAAACTGCGTGCAGTGTGTTCACTTGGATTGCCCGAACAATACTGGGCTTCTGCAAACCCCGATGGGGCGATTGAATACCTTCGTTTGGCCGTCGATAAAACCAAGGCCTGCGGTGCCGAAGCCCTGTCGGGCGTGACTTATGGTGGTATTGGCCAACGCACGGGATCATGGCCGACACAGACCGAATATGACAACGTCGCCAAGGTGCTGGATGCGACGGCAAAATATGCAAAAGACGTCGGTCTACTTTTCGGAATTGAACCCGTAAACCGCTATGAAAATCATCTGCTCAACACCGGCTGGCAAGCGCGCGATATGATTGAACGCATTGGCGCGGATAATATTTTTGTTCACCTTGACACCTATCATATGAACATCGAAGAAAAAGGGGTGGGAAACGGCATCATCGATTGTCAGGACTATATTAAATATATCCACCTAAGCGAAAGTGATCGTGGCACACCGGGCGAAGGGTGTTGTGATTGGGACGAAATTTTTTCAACGCTGAAGGCCATAGGTTTCAAGGGTGGGCTAGCAATGGAGAGCTTCATCAATATGCCGCCAGAAATCGGGTTTGGATTAGCGGTTTGGCGACCCGTTGCAAAGGATCACAAAGAGGTAATGTCCAAAGGGCTCCCGTTTCTGCGCAACAAAGCTGCGCAATACAACCTGATCTGATGCACCAACACATCGGAATGGAGGGCCTCATACTTGAGGCCCGGACGCTCTTGTCCCGTCCAACTCGACAATTTCTTGCGATTGCCGGGTCGCCCGGCGCAGGAAAAAGCACAACCGTAGAAAATCTGCTGGCCCACTTACAGAAAACCCATCCGGGTCAAATCGCTATCCTGCCAATGGATGGATTTCATTTCGATGATACCATTTTAGTGCAACAAGGACGCCGGCCATGGAAAGGCGCCCCTGATACATTCGATGTTGGTGGCCTGGCCTCGGCTCTTGAACGACTTGCCAGACAAGACGAGGTGGTTGCTGTCCCGGTGTTTGACAGAACCCTTGAAATCTCGCGGGGATCTGCGCGGCTTATCGATCCTGATGTTAGGTTGATCTTATGCGAGGGAAATTATCTATTGTTAGACCAAGATCCGTGGCGAAATCTGGCCCCTCGGTTTGATCTTACGGTTATGATTGATGTATCCGAAGACGTGCTGATCGAACGTCTGCGCGCCCGCTGGCAAGGGCTAAACCTGAATGATGAGCAAATCCGTGAAAAGCTTGAACACAATGATCTCCCAAATGGTCGAACCGTACGATCCAACAGTAGGCCCGCCGATTTAACACTGGTGCAATAAAAGGATAGTCGATGTATTTTGTCGGAGTTGACGTTGGGACCGGATCCGCCCGCGCAGGCATTTTTGATGCACAGGGTGACTTGCTTGGCTTGGCAAAACACAGCATTCAGACACATCGCACCGACGCAGGCTATGCGGAACAATCCAGCATTCAAGTCTGGGAGGCTGTTTGTAATAGCGTCTCAGAGGCCGTCAGAAAATCTCGCTTAGCCGCCGACAACATCATCGGAATCAGCTTTGATGCAACGTGTTCTTTGGTCGTCGAAGGATCGGGAATTGGGGTCGGTTCTGCTGATCATCCGGAACGCGATATTATCGCCTGGTTCGATCACCGCGCCAAAGCCCAAGCAGATCAGATCAATACGACAAAACACCCCGTGCTAGACTATGTAGGTGGCCGCATATCCCCAGAGATGCAAACCCCTAAATTGTTGTGGTTAAAAGAGAACCATCAAGACGCTTACCATGCTGCGCGCCATTTTTTTGATCTAACTGATTTCCTGACATGGAAGGCCAGTGGATCGACATGTCGATCAACATGTACGGTCGCTTGTAAATGGACCTATCTTGCCCATGAGCAACGCTGGGATGACAGTTACTTTTCCACAGTGGGTCTAAGCGACCTTATACAGAATAATTATGCACGTATCGGATCAAACATTGTGCCTCCGGGTACGGCCTTGGGTGCGGGATTGACAGAAGCGGCGGCCACTGCAATGTCATTGCACCCTGGTACTGCCGTTGCCGCGGGGTTGATTGATGCCCATGCAGGTGGCCTTGCAACGGTTGGCACGCGGTCTGGCAAAGGTGTCACATCTACACTGGCCTATGTGTTTGGCACCTCGTCTTGCACAATGACGTCCAGCGATACAGCCCATCAGGTGCCAGGCGTTTGGGGGCCATACTATTCTGCAATGGTTCCCGACCTTTGGCTGAACGAAGGCGGTCAATCCGCAGCCGGGGCTGCATTAGATCAGCTTTGTGCCTCGCACCCCGCCAGTTCAGAGGCAAAACGCCTTGCCTCTAACGCAGGGCAACCGGTAACACGTTGGTTGGCTGATCAGGCGCTGGCAAAAGATATGGGCCACGAAAGCGTCTTGCTTGCCGATGGGATTCATGTGGTTCCGGAATACCTGGGCAATCGCGCGCCTTTTGCGGATCCGGAGCGGCGTGCTGTTATTGCGGGTCTGGGAATGCAAACCGGGATAGACAGTTTGATCGGTCTTTATGTGGCCGGGTTGTGTGGTTTGGCATACGGGTTGCGACAAATCATTGAAACACAAACAGAATACGGTCTTGATACCAAAGCCATCTCAGTTTCAGGCGGCGCGGGCGGGCATCCCCTTACGGCACAGATATTGGCAGATGCGACCCAAAGGTCGGTCGAGGTTACCCATAGTCCAGAACCGGTTTTACTGGGTTCTGCGATGCTTGCCGCAAAGGCGGCGCATGCGGTTCCGGATCTGCATACAGCCATGACTCGTATGACACATATTGCCCAAAGATACGAACCAAACCCAAAAGCCGCCGTCATCCATGAAACAAGGTTTCACGCTTTTTGCCGGCTTCAGGCCCTCGCCGACGAGATAGCAAATGAGCTGTAATCACATCGCCTTTCCAACCTGAGACTCGCTCTAATGACCTGTGATTGAAAAGATGTCCGTGAAAACCGAGATATCGTTCCACGCATGGGTTTATTCCGTTGGCGTCGCTTTGACTTATAGAACCATTTTCGGTCTGTTATGAGCTCTGGAACTTCTATGTCAGTGCGATGGGACAGTTCACAACTTGCCTAACTATCGATTCAGATAGCAAGAGCGCCTAGGTTCCAATGTGTACAATGTAAACGGAGTGCCGCGCCTAACAGCCCAATGGAATGGGGAGTCCCAAACGCTTTTTATTCGGACAATCGCCCTCACGATCACCGAATTATCTGAGCACGGAACCCTAAGTGAGCACCCAAATCAAAATGTCCGAACCATTTCAAATCGGTCGTAAAGATCAGCTTGGTGTGGCTTGGCCGAATTCGCTTTGTTTGTGTGGCTGGGTTAAGGGATGAATGATTAACCTTTCCCGGCGTTTTGGTTGCATGTTTTGAACGGCTCTACCCGCTCTTTGAATGAGACTTGTTTTTCCATCAAACGTTCATAGAGCGCGATAAATCGAGCTATTAGGGCCGCCTGGTTGTCATCTGATGCAGTTATTGATTCAGGGCTAGCCTCTGAACTCAGGTTGCCTCTATTTCCACCCGCGTCATCAGTACCGGTGTCCGTCGTTGAAGCAACAACCGCGCTTGGGGCCGCATCTACATTAAGAGTCGCATCAACATTGAGGACCGCATCAACATTGAGGTCTTCACTACCCTGACCGCTTTCTGAACTGTAGAAACTTTCATCAGGTTGATTTGAAGACGGGGCCGTCGCGTTGACTTGGCTGTCTTGGCTGCCCTCATTGGAGGACAACGCATTTTTTCCGACCTCTTGTGCATTGCCGCCGGCAACGAAGTCGGAGGACAAGGATGCCCTTCGACCACCTACGTTACCATTCGACGAAGAGGTAGAACCACGATGAGACGCGCGAGGGCGATGCTTTGCGGCGCCCCTGTCATTCTCGATATGCTCTGGTGTTTCAGACGCCTTATGTAACTTACGTTTGAACAAATCCCTGTTGTCCCCAGTTTTCACATGGTCACAACAGTCACACGCATGGGACGCATTAACTCCGTTTCTATCCACAACACTTCCCCTCTAATACTATTAAAAGGCCGCGAAGGATTCGCGACCTTATTCACAATAGCCTCCTACGTAGGGCTACTCTTCATTCTCTAGATCAGTTGTAGAACCAACGGCATCTTCGCTATCTACGTCGTCACCTTCAACTGAATTTTGATCTTCCGTTGAAACAGAGTCATCAGCAGTTGTTTCCGATGTGTCTACTTCTGAGAACTCAAAAATCTCGAGGATAGAATCGAAAGCAAATTCAACAGCTTCCAGACCTGCATCGGAAGTGATACCATCCTCAAAGGTAAAGTCGTCTGTTGCAAACTTAGAGTCCAACAAAATTGTTGTTGTATTTTCAACGGCGAGTTCACCACCTGTCGCAACTTCCATGCCATAGTCGCTTTCAAGACCATCGACAAACACGAACTGGATGGGAAATGCTTGAGCATAGCCCTCAACAAGTTCAATGCTATTGTTCATATCAACATCAAGACTATCGGTGGTCGCTCCTGAAGCCAATGCTTGTTCCAGAAAGAGGTCCACTTCGGCATCCGTGGCTTCTCGTGTCGCCACCACATCTATGTCCGAAAATTCAGAGATGGCTGACAGTGCAGCTTCGAATCTTTCGACATCGGCCTCTGACGACCAGCCTTGAACTGGTTCCGCATCAACTGGCCGCGGAACTGGTCCATCGCCAATCTCATTTCCCATTTCTGGATCAAATTCGCCACCATTCAGCATGTCGCCGCGCTCAGCGATAAGTTGGCGATTCTCAGCAATCTCTGCGCGCTCTTCTACGGCATCAGCACGTTGATCAAGAGCATCCGCGCGAGACCGCAATGTCTGAGCGATATCCGCATCTTCCTGCGTCGCGCCTTCAGCCCCGTCGATGCTATCTGCTTGGCTTCGAAGATCATCAGCCTCTGTTCGCAGGTCAGCCGCATGTTGACGTGCCGGAGCCCCACCCATTTGTCCTTCAAAATCACCAGAGGCACCTTCAAAAAACGTATCAGCGTATTCACCTTGTCCGGACTCCATTCCAGCCCGACCTTGATGGGGGGGGTGGCCTTGCCCACCCGCTTGCCTATGGTGTTCGCCTTTATCACCTTTCTCATTATTCAGCATATCAGCAAACATCATTTGATCGCTTCCTGACCCCATGCTCTCGCTATGATCGATTTCGTTTGGACCCGCTTGGGACACGCCAGTTACACTCATAGTTCTATCCTTCGGTAAGATTAATTAAATTTAGCAATTTTCAACTCAGGGTGGAATAAGAGGGGATGCTTAGAACACTAAGTAGTCGGCATCTCATCTTAGACATTAGCCTTTACCTGCATTTTGGTTATCAGTTTTGAACGGTTCGACGCGTTCTTTGAATGAGATTTGTTTTTCCATTAATCGTTCATAAAGCGCGATAAACCGGGCCTCTAAAGCCTCTTGGTTGTCCTCGGAAGCGGTCTCAGTTCCAGGGCTCGCCTCGGTGCTAAGGTTGCCACTACTGCTCTCGGATACCTCGTCGGTGCTGTCGCTAGTTTCATAAACAGCGTCATCTGACACGACATCAGCTTCTTCGTTCTCGGTAGATGTGGACGCTTCTACTTCAACATTTGTAAGATCCTCAGAAACGGCATCAATCTCTGTATCAGAGGTTGGCAACATTCCAACAAAGGACGCCATATTGGAAAAAGTTGCTTCCGACACAATTGGGAGATCCGTTATGCCAGAAACGACACTTTCATAATCGGCTGCAAATTCCGAAAAGGCCGAGATGGCATCTGAGATGATAAGATCTCCCATGACCGGATCATCAGCCGCAGCCGCTAGGACCCGCAATGCGGTATCCGCGACACCATACAAGTTTCCCACTTCGATCGGAGTGTCGTTTCCCGCACTCAACGCAAGACTTTTCAAAGACGAAAGCGATGTTGATAAAGCCTCCGAAGCGACAGGGTCGTTATGATCAACCTGTAAAAGCTGCGCGCCGATTTCATCGAACAAAGCCGTCATTGCCGCCGCAATATCCACCTCGGATTCAGCTCCACCCATCATAATCAGGTCTAGGGCTGCAGAACCCAAGCTGACAATTGAATCTGAGCCAGAATCCGTTGCAGTTGTCGTCGTGATATCACCCAATAAATCGGACAGTTCACCAAATGGACTATCACCATCCACGCTCAGGTCAGATGTTGCGGTTGCGCCATCACCGGCGGAGACGGATGTAACTGAACTCATCTTTATGCTGCCTTATCAGTTGGTTGGTACACAGAAGTTCCCGTGTGCAGTTTTCTCCGGATCTTTGGAAACAACTTTACGTTTCCAAAGATCAACTTGATGCGGCTTCTTCGATCTCGCTTCAGCCATGTTTGTATTGTTGGATTAAGGGAGGGATGATTAGCCTTTACCTGCGTTTTGGTTATCAGTCTTGAACGGTTCAACACGCTCTTTGAAGGAAATTTGCTTCTCCATTAAGCGTTCATAGAGGGCGATAAACCGGGCTTCTAAGGCCTCTTGATTGTCCTCGGATGCGGTTATGGATCCCTCGCTGGCTTCTGAACTTAAATTGCCTGAGCTTGAGTCGGTCCCACTGGTTGCTGATCCACTGCTTGTTTCGGTGCTGTCTCCTGTATCGAAATCACTTTCGGTTTCGGACCCGCTGCTACTGTCAGTGCTATCGCTACTACTGCCGGTGCTACCGCTGCTGCTGTCAGAACTACTGCTGCTACTGCTACTATCTGTGTCACCGGTTGAGGGCAGGATCGCGCTCGGGTCTGCACCATGGTTGAGAACCTCACCATCGTGTCCAGTTTCTAAGCTGTAAAAAGTCGCTTCGGCATAATCTGTTGAGGGGTCAGTTGTGCTGTTTTGGCTATAGACCCCAGCCTTAAAATACATTTGTGTACCGGCTTCGGCGTAGCCGCTTTGCGACATATCAACGGTTTCCGAAAAGGTTTCACCGGATTGTCTGGTCACGGAGACCGTTAAATCTGTACCGGTAATGTTAATATCGTAGCTAAATGCCTCACCCAAGGCGATGCCGCCGGATGCGGTGCCTGATGTGTTACCAATCAATTCATGAAAGGTCTCAGGCTCACCGTTTTGTGGTTCATGGGCAAAATAAATCGACCCAGAGTCACTGCCCGGCGCCTGATGGAAATACAGTCGAACGGGTTCATCTTCCACTGCGTGAACCTGGCCGATAATCACACGGCCCGCTTGATTGGAATCACCGCCTTCAGTCACACGATCCACAGAAAGGGTCGCCGTCATTTGTCCGTCAACACCGCCAGCTGCAGCCTGTTCTTCTGCTGACGCTGCGGATGTAACCCAGTTGTTTGCAGCGTCGTGGGTGCCAATTCCGGTATCACCGGCCCGGATCATCTCTCGTAATTCAGACCGTGGATACTTTGAGTTTGCGGTCGTCGCGGCGGATTCAGCCATCGACGAAAAGGTAATTGATCCGTCCTCATTACGACGCATATTTTCGCTACCCTCATAAGAGGACAGCTCATCATCACCGATCTCATCCGCCTTGTCATCGCCATCAAAATCAGCCGGCAACGTCAGCTTCCAACCCTCTAAATTAACATCCGCCGAAGAGGCCGAAACTCGCGATTGCGCGGAAGAGCTTTCCTCTGATCCGTTGGTGTCTTCTTCGATGCTTTCCGAAGTCGCGGCCTCTGTAGATGCGGACTTTTGGAGGATCGTTTCGTGTTCGCTATCGTCGGCATTATGGATCGCAATTGCCAAAAACGAATATCCCATAAACGCTTCAAATTGTGCAATAAATTTTTCATGCACTGCCCCAATAGTACTCGCAGCGGTCTGCAATTTTTCAAATGGGGAGCCTTCTCCGGATAAAATTTCCTGAGCATTTTGCAGTTCTGCGGAAAGATCTTCCGCCATTTCTGCGCCTTTTTCGGCGTCAACGGCCGCAACCTCTGCGACCATCTCCACGGAATCACTCATGTCAGACAAAAGATTGGACGATGTCGACAACGCGTCTGCGGCATCCTCGCTTGAGGCGGATTCACTTGACGCTTCGAGAGACTCGCTTGCTGACTTTAGCTCTTCACTCGTTTCGGTGAGTTCGCTCAAGTCCTCTGATGATTCAAAATTGGTTTTTTCCAGTTCTGTGTCGACTTCGTCGACAACATCCAGAATAGTCGAAACGAATTCTACACGGTTTTCGGACGTATCATCCAATGCCAATGCATCAGAAGCATCCGACACCGCAGACAAAGCATCCGTTATTCCGGATCCATCCGTGGACGTATCGGTATCATCGCTAACATCTGTATTATTCAAAACCGTCTGAAACGAGGAATCGTCTGCTTCCCCAATACCTGTGTCTACACTGCTGTTTTCATTAATAGTGTCTTCTGTGTCTATTGCCGCTATTCCGTCCATTGTATTCGCGCTCCGGATTGAAAATGCCACCCCATATAATAATCAGATCAGTGGCGGAATTGGTTATATTGATCAGGTCAAAACCCACAAATCTCGTAGGATGTAATGCCGCCTAAGTTATTGTAATCAATCACTCAGGCGGTTGTTTCAGACTATTATTCACTTTCATCTGCCTCGGTGACCTCGGCCTCTGTTTCGTCGATCACGAGCTTAGGTAGTACAGGAGCAACACTTGCTTCGTTTAATTGATAAACGCTTTTGTAAACGTCACTTGCGGCGTCACGCGCTTCGATGAAAAAGCTGAACAAATCCGCGTTGGCTACCCCTGTAGCTGCATAACCATCAGTGATTTCACCAAAGATACCGGCCAACAATGTGATCTGAGGTTCGATGCTGTTGAGAATATCCGCGCCCGCCGCCGCGTTGGTTTCTGCAACTTTGCCTCCGTAGAAGACCGCGCCCAACACTTCTGTCATAACCTGTGTTGCACCGTACAATGCGCTATCGGTCAAACCCATTTGCTCTAGCATGAATTGGCCTTGATCAAGGTCCAACAACAAAGGTGCGATAATATCGGAAATTGCTTCGGCTTCCTCAGGTGTCACCCCATCCAAAGCCTCTCCGACTTCTTCGAGGTAGGCTGCGAAACCTGTCATCACACCTGTATCAAAGAAGCCTTGTTCACCGATAATGGAATCGGCATTGTCGATCACCTCGTTATAAAGTTCTGATACGCCTTCGCCCAGTTCTTCGACCTTGAACAGGTCAGTTGATATGGGCCGCTCGTACCACTGCGTTGATGGCGCATCATCGACCAGCAAATCCGGTCCGCCTTCAATCTCAACGACGTCTCCAGTTCCCGAGGTTCCGTCTGCCTCACCAAAGTCCACAATGATGTTATCAAAGTCACTGACGTCCACATTTTCTGCTGAACCGTCTTCCGAGACTTCACCGATCACACCAAGATCTAAAATTGGACTTTCAAGACTATCTCCGACGATAGAGACCTCAGCTTCTTCCTCAATGCCGGTTTCAGCGTCAAATTCTACGGAAACCTCTTCGACCTCACCATGGTCCTCAATTACTTCTTCAAGACTATCTCCGACGATAGAGACCTCAGCCTCTTCCTCAACGCCGGTTTCAGCGTCAAATTCTACGGAAACCTCTCCGACCTCGCCATAGTCCTCAATTACGTCGTCAATGCTCTCGCCGACGACAGAGACCTCAGCCTCTTCCTCAACGCCGGTTTCAGCGTCAAATTCTACAGAAACCTCTCCGACCTCACCATAGACCCCGACTTCTTCTTCAGTGAATATAGCGGCGTCCTGCCCATCAACGTTGTCATCTAGGCCAAAGTTACTTTCAAAGAACGGTGTCTCGCCTTGCGCCACCACCGGGCCTTCGATTTCAGGCAAGACAGGAGGTGTCTCCACATCGCCACCCGGATCAGCAAAATCAAAATCCTCTTCAGCCCCCACAACATCGGGAGACCCTAGGATATTGTTTGCGGGTCCTTCGGGATTTATTAAAATGCCAAATGCACGCGCATCTTCTGGGCTCAGCTCTGAGAGATCGATGTTTTCAACCAGATCATCGACCATACCACTATTGAGCACTTCGATATTAGTGACCGTCGTGACACTGTTTTCCAAAAATGTATCGGTATTCTGAAATGATGTATCATCGTGAAGATTTGTCAGTGTCCCTGCTACGGATTGAAATGTAGACCGAACGTCTTCAAGGTGATCCATCCCTTCTTCAGGGTTGGCAATAGCCCCAGCTAATGCCTGCGACAGAACATTTACGGATGCCGCCGCAATAGAAACAGCCTGTCCCTGAGGGGTGTCTGAAAGCCCCAACCGTTCTTGCAATTCTTCAATGCCATTCAGCTCAAACGCAGCGGCTTGCACGACCGCCGGATCCCCAGCCAAAAGCCCATCAACAAGCGGGCCGGCAAGTCCATCGGCGCCTTCAAAATCGGCACCACCATCAAGAAGTTTATCGACAATAGACATGACATCGTCAACTTTGCCTCCGACATGACTTGTCACCGCAGCCCAGCCTTCATGAGTGATCCCCTCGGCAGAGGAATCATAAAGAGCAGGAACAAGTGGCCCCTCAGATATGGCCACGAGCTCTGCGGCCGCACTATAGACTTCGGTATCTGACATGCCTTCCGGACTAAACATTACAACATTCGGAACGCCGCCAAGAAAGACTGATGGTTTAGGTATCTCGCTCGCAAATTGGCCTGACACAAAGTTACCAAAACCTGTACCAACCAACGCGTCGCTCAAATCCAACGGAGATGCCTCATGAGATGTAGCTGCTGGGTCACTTACACTTGTGCTGATTGCCATTTTACCATTTCCCCAATCAATTTTAGATCATCATATTTAGGTCTTAACTTGACCATTGAATTTCATAAGGGGCGTTTAGGACCCGTTTCTGTAGTGCGCCAACTACGTGAAAACCTAAGTACCGCTACTTTCTTGATTGATCGCTACACGTAACCCGTGTCGCTCAAACCAAAGAATAAAAGGGCCTTTAGCCAATCGGTTTTTCGACAATTCGAGTGCAAATCGGCAATATTTCCGCGACTTATGCTTAGATGCCTTTGGATTTGAGCAGAACATTGCGGTGCGAAACGCCATTTTTGAACCTAAACGTCTAAAAAATCAGTTCTGGTAAATGAAAACTTTCGCGCAAGATATTTCACTAAGAAAACAATCGGAAACGCGGCAAACTGATATCCAAGTTAGCGCTAACCAAAAAACAAACCGCAATTTCGAGTGCGTCGTACGTGATTACGTAGTTTTTTAAGTACTAAGTTCAGTATTTTTCAGCAGAGAAAACGTGCTTTTCATCGGAACGACCGGGAGAATTAGGTGTCATGAGGATTCAGTTGTTTTGTTCTAAGCGCGCGGCGCAAATATTGCTTTTTGTATGCGCCTTGACCGTCGCTGGCTGCAAAGAAGTCCTATATTCCAATCTTGATGAAATGGAAGTCAACCAGATGGTTGCGGTGCTACAGGCTGCCGAAGTTCCAACATCACGCAACAAAGACGTCGACGGAATGTACGAGATTCTGGTTGAAACAGCACAAATCGGAGTTGCTGTTTTACTCCTCCAGGAAGAGGGCCTCCCGCGTCAAAAATTCGCTTCACTAGGGGAAATTTTCGCGGACACCGGCATTGTTGGCACTCCGTTTGAAGAACGCGCCCGCTTTATGCACGCGATGAACCAGGAAATGGCCAGTACAATTTCGGCAATTGACGGTGTCCGTGAGGCGCGTGTTCATGTTGTCCTACCGGAATCCGCGCGATTTGATCGCGAAGGCAAACGCGCTTCTGCTGCAGTTGCGATTTATTATAATGAGGTGTTTGACGCACAGCAGATTGTCCCCACCGTCAAAACAATGATGGCGCATAGCGTACCAGAACTGAATTATGACGACGTTGCTGTATCGCTTTTTGCAGTCGGTGGAGCGCAGCTTCATATTCCTCCGACCAATAGCTTTATTAGTATGGCAGAGGCCTCACCCCTCCGCACCTCCAATTTGACGGTGATGTCGAGACAGGTCGGCTGGAACCCGATGTCTATACTGACAGCGACCCTAATCGCAATAATTGCGTTGATCATAGCGACCAGTCTTTTTCGCGCCAGACGTCAACACAACAAGAATTCTGGGGCTAAGATATGATACTTAGCCCGCTACAAAAGAAGCTGTTACCAGATCTAGCTGACATTCCAAATTATGAACTGGCCGTCGCTTTGTTTCCTCTGCGTGACACATTTGTGGCGGAACATTTGTTGCCTCATCCAAGGTTCAAAAGACAGATCCTCGAACGGATCCTTGCGGAACATAATGTCGATCTGACGCGATCTGCAGTTCCCTTCGACAAAGAACATATTCTGCAAGCGATCCTAAACGAACCACTGGCAAAAATTTTTCGCGGCCTGGGCTTGTCGTGGAATGCAAGCACGGTTGCGGCATGCGCCCTCAAGGATGAGAACAATACGCGGGCTTATCTTGCGTCGTTGCCACGTGAAGAGGTGCAATCTGCCCTCAGTTTTCGAACCGCGCATAACATATACCCGGCCACCACATCCCTCGATGGACGAAAGGTCGAAACAGATGGCTTACTATGTTTTGTAACTTGGTTAACGGACATCCCACAGGACACAATCAATCTTATTGATTATGCCTGTGTTAACGCAGGGTTTGAGTTTCCTAAACTTGACCATTTGTCCTCTGATGAAATTACTGCGCGGCGTAATATCTGCACCCAATGGTGCGATCAACAAATCGCCCGACAAACAGATGCTTCAGACGAACAGCCCGAGGAACGGACGGAAGAGGCATGATCTTCTCCACGAGCCATCCTAATTATAACGGCGTGAGAAAAATCTAATGAACCAGAGTTTTCAGCCGATCATCTTAAAAGAAACGCATGACTTAGAGTTTGCCCCCTTTACGATCCCGATGCAGTTGAACCGTCGTGATGTAGAATTGGTCGAACCACTTTGGAAAGTTCGTTTAAATAAGTCCATAGAAACACCCACTTTGGGGAACATACGGTTTCAGATCACTGGAAACGCTGGTTTTGATCAAAGCGAAATTACCTTAAAAATTAAGGCGGGAAATCATACTTATTATGTGTTGATGACCTCAGACGCATGGCTCGCCAGTTTGATGGAAACATTCGAGGATGGCTTTGACTTAGAAGGCCATGAAGACATCGCGGCACTTGCGCTTGAGGGACAATTCCTCTCCGCGATAACAAAGATCGAACTTTATCTGGGTGACACACTGTCTTTCGTCGAACTTTCGACTTCTGGGTACGAAGACCTACAAGACTTCAACCCCAAAGCTCATTTCCAAATGAGCGGTGCAACGTGGGGCACGATGGAAATAACTATCGTCCCAACATCAGAAGCCGGAAGTGCCGCCCTAATTGATCTGATAACCCATCATTCGGTCGAAAATACAGAAACAAAAAATGTGCACAAAAACGTAACATTAAGCGGATCTCTCATAGCGAGTGCAACAGAGATTACCCGCGATCAGCTGCACAAACTTCAGCCCGGCGACGGTTTTATGATCAATTCCAACTTGGTCGAAATGTCATCATTGAACCTTGTGATTGCTGATGAAACCATAGCAACGGTCAAAAAAAATGGTGAGGCTTTCGAAATCCAAGATCTTTTGGTGAAGCCGCCGACAATTGTTCAAGCTCCCGAACCTACACGGAAAAGCAGCCGCACCAGACGTCGAAGAAGAGAAAGCAACACCTAATGGACAGCACAACCAACCGGGCAAAAACGATTGACGATCTGCCTGTGAAGATCTCTATCGAACTGGATCGTATACAAATTTCAATCCAGGATCTTTCCGAACTCGCCAGCGGTAAAGTACTCCAGTTTTCGGATAAGGCCCCTGACAAAGTACGGGTATTTGCAAATAGCCGATACTTTGCAGACGCAACCTTAATCATGGTCGAAGACAAAATTGCGATACGCATTGATCAGGTCGTGCAATCCTAAATGGAAATTTCAACACCACTTATTGTCGGATTTGTCGGTAGCTTTCTCCTTCTCGGCATTCTGACGTTGACGGCATTTGTCAAATTATCCGTCGTTTTTATGATTCTGCGCAATGCTCTGGGCTTACAACAAGTTCCATCGAACATGATTGTCATGACGCTCACGTTGTTTCTCGCGGTATTCATATCAATTCCGGTTATTTCTCAGTCTCTCAGCTCACTTGCATCTGTTAACTTTGATAATGATTCCTTGCCGGAACTCGTAACTGCCTTGAGCAATGCCCTTGAACCTTTTCAAACGTTTATTGTGCGAAATACGGACCCCAACCAACTGACCTTCTTTGTTGAAATGGCAAATTCCGTTTGGCAAGGGTCTGGCTTTGTAGGAAGCGTCGAAGACATCTTCATACAAATCCCTGCATTTCTGGTGAGCGAATTAACCCATGCTTTTGAGATGGGTTTTTTGATCTACCTGCCGTTTATTGCAGTTGATCTTGCCGTTACCGTGATCTTGATGGCAACGGGTATGCAGCAAGTTCAACCAACAATCATCTCAACCCCCTTCAAACTTTTGCTTTTTGTCTCATTGAATGGGTGGACCAAAATGATTGAAGGGCTCGTTCTTAGTTATGGGACCGTCGCATAATGGGGGACACAACATATTCAACTTTATTGGTTGCGTTTGTCGTCAACACGGCAATTATCGCGGGTGTCCCCTTGTTGGTTGCAACAATGGTGGGCTTATTGGTTTCAATTTTCCAAGCAATCACACAGATACAAGACCAAACCCTGAGCCAGACCGTTAAAATTTTTTCGATCGGTTTCGTCTTTCTTGCATTTGGCGGCGCACTTATCAGCCCCTTGGTCGTGATTTCCGCACAGCTATTTGACACATTCGCAACCATCGGGCGGTAGCAGTATGGCCCTTGAAGATATTCAGTCTTTGATAGGTCTAACGCCCGAAACCTACATCCTATTTCTATTGCTCGCGATCTTTCGCCCGCTGGGTCTTCTTTATGGGTTCACATTATTTTCCTGGGGCTTCGGCCAAGGTTTAATGATGCGGATCGGTGTTTCTTTCGCCTTTGGGATATTGGTCTTTTGGAACAGTGCGGATGTATTCATCAGCATCGCTGAGACGACAACGATTCAAAAAACCGTCCTCATCCTGGCAATTGAATACGCAATTGGATTTGGGTTGGGAACGATGGCATCGATTCCATTTCACGCCCTGAAATACGCCGGAGCAATCACCGACACATACCGCGGTGAAAATAACTCTGGAATTACAGACCCCAGCGGAGGAACGCTCAGTTCTTTCTCGGTTTTATACTTCATTGCTGGCGCGGTTGTATTCACCCAAGCCGGTGGATTTTATGTCATGATCGATAATCTATACACAACATATACTATGTGGCCGATTGGGACTGCAGGTATAGAATTCAATGAGGACGCGTGGCGACTTGGTCCGCAGATACTCCAACGCTCTTTGCTGAGCAGCATTGCAATTGCTGCTCCGTTGTTGATTATTTTTCTAGCCATTGATTTTGCACTTGCCGTCGCAGCGAAACTGGCTCCTCGCTTTAATTTATACGACAACTCCTTCATCGGTAAAAACATCGCCGCAGTGTTGTCATTACCAATAATAGCATTCTATCTCATTCGGATTTCAAACGAAAATATGGGGTATGCATACGATGCTGTATTTGGATTAGAGAGTTTTCTAAAATGAGTGATAACTCAGAAGAAAAATCAGAACAGGCGAGTAAGCGAAAACTCAAAAAACAGCGTCAGGAAGGAAGTCTGCCGCGAACCTCAGATATGGCTACGATCTTGAATGTCATCGTGGCACTTGTGATTTTTGCAAGCACCGGCCCTCGCATGTTTGAACATTACAGCGAGATGTTTGATTCAATTTTCATCGCGATGTTGCAACCTTCGGGCACGGCGCAATCGATTGGTCTTTATTCATTGGCGGATGGGATAATCAGCCTAACAATCGCAATTGTTGTTGGCACATTGGCCATGTTGTTGATTGTTACGACCCTTTATCATGGCGGCCTCCCTTTTTCGATGAAGCCCCTCACACCTGATTTCAATCGTTTAAACCCATCACAAGGTTTTACTCGAATATTTGGACGGCGTAGTTGGATCGAAGCCATTTTCCACCTCATGCGTGCCTTAATTTGGTTGGCCATCAGTGCTCTGGTTATTTGGACCATCTTTCCAAGTCTTTTTCATATAGATTTATGCGGACCAACCTGTGGCATCGACTTGGCCAAAGTGTTGTTTATACGATGGTTTCCAGTCACCTTATTCATTCTCATTGCCTACTTAGGTTTTGAAATGATCATTCAAAAAAACCTGTACCTTCATGAACAAAAAATGTCGAAGTCGGACGTCAAACGAGAATCGAAAGAACAAACCGGCGCACCGGAATTGCGCCGTGAACGCAATCGTCTGCGCACACAATTGGCCAAAGAAGCTGAGAATGCAGATAAATCACTGGCTACCATGTTCTTCTACTATGGCGATATCGTTATTGGGATACGGTACCATCCACAAGATTCACCATTGCCCCGGGTCGCCGTAAAGGCCCAAGGCCCCGAAGCCGTGCACCTGCGACGCTATTTAACAGAAAAAGGGTTACCGTCTCTGGCCCATGAAAAAATAGCGGTAAATTGCAGTAAGGTTGCCCCGGGATCACCGGTTAATAAGCAAATTTACGAGGATTTAGCCAAGGCAATGGCGAAAATGTTCGACATCAGTTAACCCTCAGCCCAGCAATCTTTGCTGTCCCGCAAGTTCACCCAATAGCTTGATGCGCCGTTCAAAAATTTGGTCGCGTTCTTCAAGACCATTGATGGCCGTAGAGCTCGCGATATTGATGTAATCTAACGCCTCATCAAGATCACCGACCGAATACTGTATCCGGGCCATCATAACGTATGTTTTCGTATTCTCAGGATCCAAATTGAGTGCCAATTCCAAAAGATCCATCGCCGTTTGATATTGCCCAAATGCATATTGACCTGCAGCGAGCGCCTGCAGAATTGTTGTATCTCGTTCGTTTGGGTCTTTGCTAAGTTGATCTACGTTCATTGTGTTGGCTGGCTCGTACGCATGATGTGAAGATGTTCAAACATTCGGGTCAATTGGTTGACCGCTGTAATTCCGCGCTTATGCGCATCGGTTAGCTCAGTCTGATCCAATTTGCTTAATCTCAAACTAAGTTCCGTAATGTGGTACGCTAAAACATCACCACGCACATCCCCAAGAAGAGCAAGCCCTTCAGGGGACAAATCGCCCGCAACAGATTCATTTGCAGCCACCATTTTCGCCATCTTCAATGACGGTGGTTTTCTGCGAGCGGAAATCAATGTGCTTAACTGCTCTCGAACAACGAAACCAGTATCAATCGTAGGCTGAACAGGAACCAGCGGCTCTACTGTTTTCACATCACGATCAGGACTAATCTGAGAGGCGCTCGAAGATCCCCGAACCGAAATTCTTTTAACCATCACTCAACTCCTGGCCATTAAAGGAAATCATAAGATCTTCGCCGTCATCATCCAAAATCAAATACCCTTTGTTCACTTCTTTGAGCTTTAGCCCGTTATGAATCACATCGCCTATTCTGATCTGGGCGCCGCTTCGCAATTTAATCAGCTGAGGTTCATTCAGTTTCACCGATGAGATAGCTGGGAATTCTGTCAGATCTGGTGCCATGGTGACACGCGATAATAGAACCGAGGTTTCATTCTCATCGTACCAACGCCTAAACTGTTTCCATGCAATTTCTTTGTCAGAGCGCAGCATTCCGTTCAGTCCAACAGCGCCGCTTGAATCCAGCGATACATCTAAATATTCGGCCAATTCCAATTCGTCGAGTTTCTCTTGGACAGAAGTAGCGGCAATTTGAAGTCGTTGTAGTTCAGACTCACGGCGTTGAACTATATTATAAGGCAATGGATCCTGCGTCATCGCTACTTCAAAATTAAAGTTGGGACCGTTCATCAACTGCACAGCTAACAACAAAATGGACACGGCCAAGATCGGGTAACGGCTATAGTGCCAGGTTTGAACGATGATTGGATTGTAGGTTCGGCCCGAATTTTGTTGCGGTTCGATTGTCAGGGGGATGTTGTTGACATTTATTACTAGAGGCAAAGCTTGATATTTACTAACTTTTCCACGCTCTAAAGGCTCATTCGCAACCTCAACACCTGACGCTAAGGCGCGAACCGACAAAACCGGTCCAAAAATGGACGACTTAAAAGTTAGTTCAATGTGATTGTCTTCAATGCCCTCATCAAACAGTACGATGTCTGATCTTAGCGAGGCCCCAATAGTGCAACTTCGTGCGTAGAGCTGTGAGGATAAACCATCCATAAGCCCGCCTTCAATGCAGACAGAAAAACGGACACCACGCTGTAGAAACCGATCAACTTGTGACCGGTTCCGCAGACTATTCGCAGCCAGTTGAGAATGGGTTTTTGCATCAGCAAAGGGCATCTCAACCATTAAACTAGTTCCCTTTTAATATCTGTGACAAGTCTTGCGGGATTTTTTGGGCAATCTTCCAAGCAACCTGATAATCAGTCAGATCTGAATAGAGGCTCATCATGCGATCTTCGAGCGTATTTTCTACCTCTTGATTCTCCGCAACACTGCCTTCTGTCCCTGCGCGTGCGACATCTGAAACCAATTCGGATTTCGCTTCCCCAACAACTCCACCCCCACCAGCAAGCAGTTCAGCCCGCTTTTCGCTGATGTTTCCTGAACCGCCGGGCCGATCAATCGCCACACCAATTGCCTGCTGTGCGAGATCATCGAATTCTGCTCTTTGATCAGCTTCTTCAAAGCGCTGCTGGTTTAATTCGTTCATTTCAATGGCGGAAACCGAATTCCCAACACCCTGAACATCATCTATTGATCCTACGAGATCCGTCATTGCGCCACCATTTTCAATGTCTTTAAATTACTCTTCCTGTTCCTGAACTGCCTCAAGCACCATATCCGCAAAATAAGTTAAACCCAGGACCTCCTCTGCGAAGTCTTCAAACGCCTCTTCTTCTGTGAGACCAGTCGTGTCCGTCGTTTCATACGTTGGTATTTCTGTGTCAATCGGGTCCACAAGATGTTCCTTTTTTATTGAGGACATACCCCCGCAGTTTCAAAGACCCCGGTAGGTTAATTCATTTTTATTAGTGAACGAAAAGCTCACCCACAGTGATCCGTATGTCTACGCAAAATTCTACGTGGAACGCGGCAATCGCAGGTAATCACACTCATGGTATCTCAGTGCAATTCAGGGAAAAGTTGAGGAAACTTTAAAAATAAAATGCTGCACCAGACGATAAGGGGGAATGATGAAAACAATCACAAGATCTATTGCTGCTATAGCATTATTGTTAGGTTCAGTGGCACACTCAGAGACCCCCCAGACTGGGGACACGCTAACCAATGTACCGCCAATTGATTATTATATCTTTAATCAAAGCGTGAATTCGTTTTTTGATGACCTAGAGCGTGATACCTCGCTACGGCTTCAAGTTTCGCCTCAAGTCACCGGATCTCTGCGTGACGTCTCCTTAAGTGGTCCTCCGTTGGATGTGGTTCGTCAGGTATCGGGCAGCTTAGGCTTAGATTGGTACACTTTTAACGACGTAATTCACGTTTCAGCGAAATCAGAATCCGGGACAAGAGTTGTCCGCCTTGGAGATCTGACACCGGAATATGCAATGACGGCGCTTCGGCGGTCAGGCCTTCCAATTGATCGGTTTCCGGCCCAGATCACGGGTCAAGGCTCTGCGTTGGCATTTTCGGGTCCGCCCACTTTGTTAGCGCTGGCAGAGGCAGTCATGGAAACCATCCCAGAAGTATCACACCCAACGCCTGCCCTTATCACCCCGCAACCCGGGAAATCCATTGTCGTGCGACGCGGCGTGGATGTGCAATTGGTGCCCATCCAATGATGAAGCATCGTGTCCAACATACGGGGAACAATAAGAATTCTTCAGATCTAAAATGTTTAGGACTGATAATACCAACTTCACAAAAGTTTAACCAAAGAGGGGAGCTGTCCGGCGCCCTCACCAACCCAAGAGAAGGAAAATATCATGACAATTAGTGCTGATTCAACAAATGTTGACGCATCAGAAGAAAATGGGGATGCTCTGGAAGCTCGCTTCACTTCGCTCTACGAACGTCTGATGGAAAAGCAAGTTTCGTTTAAAGAAGCAGTTGAACCATTCAAAACTGACAACCAGAACGCTGGTAAAGGCTAATCGCTTTAAAGCACCTAAGGGAGCAGTCATTGGACTGCTCCTTTTCTCTTTGTTTGAGGCATTGTCATGAGAAAAGATCTAATACTCGTCTCGTTGCTCGTGGCAATTTTAGCGTTGATGATTGTTCCAATCAGTCAACGGATCATCGATATTCTTCTGTCATTGAATTTATCGCTCGCGGTCGTCTTGTTGATGATGGCTGTATATCTTAAACATTCTTCAGATTTTTCGACATTTCCCTCCGTTATTTTGATTAGCACTGCATTCCGGTTGGCCCTTTCTATTGGGACAACCCGCATGATCCTATCAGAGGCAGATGGTGGGCAAATCATTGGTGTATTTGGTGACTTTGTCGTTGGTGGCAACGTCGCGATTGGCCTCGTAATTTTTCTGATTGTTACCGTTGTGCAGTTTTTGGTCGTAACCAAAGGGGCCGAACGCGTTGCAGAAGTCGGCGCACGATTTGCATTGGACGCCCTTCCCGGCAAACAGATGAGTATCGACGCAGACGTTCGTGCAGGAATTGTGAACGCCGAAGAAGGCGAGAAAATGCGCCGGCGTCTTGACAAAGACAGTCAATTCTTTGGTGCGATGGACGGCGCTATGAAGTTCGTCAAGGGGGATGCGATTGCCGGATTGATTATCATTGCGATCAATCTTATCGGCGGCATCGCAGTTGGTGTCGTTAGTCACGGAATGACTTTTGGGGGGGCTGTCTCCATCTATTCCCTCCTGACGATTGGCGACGGACTGGTGGCACAAATCCCCGCACTATTGATGTCAATGTGTGCAGGGGTCATCGTGACCCGTGTCGCCAGCCCAGACAATGTCGATCTCGGAACGGATATCGCAGGTGAACTTCTTGCAGATTTCCGCGTCACAAGCATTGCAGCGATCATTGTGGGGATGATTGGTTTCATCCCCGGCTTTCCAATGTTCACTTTCTTTGCGTGCTCCGCAACTCTTGCGGTTCTGTCTTACAGTGTCAAAAAACGAATCTTGGTCCTTGATATGAAGGAACAGGAAGAAATTGCCGCCGCACCGGGCGACGTGACACGGACTAAAGAAGAAGTCTTTCCGGGCGAAGAGCCCATCGAATTGTCCCGCCGCATCCGCGTTTTACTCGGAACAGATCTATCTAAGCGCGTCGACATGGACGCCATCAAGGTCACATCACGCAAGAACTTCGAACGGTTGAGTGAAACCTACGGTATCAACTTTCCGCACGTGAAAATTATCGCCGATCCAAAAGTTCATACAGATTCAATCGTGATCGAATGCGATGAAGTACCTATCGGCAGCGAAATCATCCCAGCCAATCATCTGATGGTTGATTGTGAAATGTCTATACTTGAACGGGCGGGCTGTTCAGAAGAGCAACTTAAGAAAATTACCTGGCCCACATTTTTGGGATATTGGGTACCACACGCCTTTAAATCAGCCCTACTTGATATGGAGGTTGAATCTGAAAATTTGGAAAGCCGAATTTCAGAACGCATCTTCCGGGTCTACGAAGCCAATATAGGTATATTGTTCTCTCGGGCAGAATTCGATGCCATCATGACGGATGCAGAAGCATCAGACCCTGAAACATTAAGCGGAATTCTAACTGAACTCCCGCGCTCAGGTCTGTTCCAGGTCATTCAATATCTTATCGAAGATGGGGTCCCGATCAGACCCACAACATTATTCTTCGAATCCTTGCTATATTGGATTCAAACCAGCGACGTCACCAGCCCGGTTTTATTGGCCGAATGTATGCGTAGCTCTATGAAGCGGCAGCTTTGCCATGCGATCAGTTCTGAAACAGGATTGCTGGGCCTGGCCATGGTTGATCCAGCTCTCGAAGCTGCAATTCGCGGTCGTGTCGCGGAAGCCAAACGTACAGGCATTGCAAGTGCTGCTGATGGGCTGGTTTTGCCTGCCGACATTTTGGAACCCTTGCTAGAGCAGTTGCATAAACTCACTCAAAATGAACGCAAGTCGACACAGACCTTAGTTGTTGTGACCAGCGCTGACCTAAGGCGTCGAATGCGGAGCCTTTTTGCCGCGAACGGAATCGATGTGGCAGTCATGTCGCCGCATGAAATTTCGTCTGACATCAATGCACTTCCTATATCACTTATTCGCCTGCCAACAAATGTGGCGCCAAAAAGGACGCCGCGACGGAGCCGTAACAAAGTACCGGCAGGAGAATGACTCAATACTACTTAGAGAATTACGTATTGATAGATGTTTCATCAGCCATGCAAAACTGCTTATTAAAGAGGCAACCAGAGAATTTGGGTGTCATGAAGATTCAGTTGTTTTGTTTTAAGCGCGTCGCGCATTTATTGCTTTTTGTATCCGCCTTGTCCGTCGCTGGCTGCAAAGAAGTCTTGTATTCCGATCTTGATGAAATGGAGGCCAACCAGATGGTTGCAGTGCTACAGGCTGCCGATGTTCCAACATCACGCAACAAAGACGTCGACGGAATGTACGAGATTCTGGTTGAAACTGCACAAATCGGGGTTGCTGCTTTACTTCTTCAGGAGGAGGGTCTGCCGCGTCAAAAATTCGCTTCACTAGGGGAAGTTTTTGCCAACACAGGCATTGTAGGCACTCCGTTTGAAGAACGCGCCCGTTTTATGCACGCGATGAACCAAGAAATGGCCAACACGATTTCAGCAATTGACGGTGTCCGTGAGGCGCGTGTTCATGTTGTCCTACCGGAATCCGCGCGATTTGATCGCGAAGGCAAACGCGCCTCTGCGGCGGTCGCGATTTACTATAATGAAATGTTTGATGCGCAACGGATTATCCCCACCGTCAAAACAATGATGGCGCATAGCATACCAGAACTGAATTATAACGACGTTGCTGTGTCCTTTTTTGCGGTGGGCGGCGCACAGCTCCAACTTCCCAGATCCAATGGTCTAAATGGGACGGCCGAAGCAGCAACACCGCACATAAACAACTTGGCGTTGATACCATGACAGGCCAAATGGAAACCCACCTTAAATTTGACGGCCAGCTTCATCCCCGCACGCCCTTTTTCAAAGGGCAATGCAAACACATACAAATACAGAGTTTAAGCCATGAGTCTTAATTCTAGAGGGTACGATCAGATATGACTGACCAAAAACAAAAGTACGAATGTCAGTTCTTTTCCGCGTCTGATCTGAGCGACCGCATTTCACGTGCGCGTGACCGTGAGCTGGCCCATAATATTGTAGAGGATGCACGCACTGATGCGGACTCCAAGCGCAAAGAGGCCGAACGCGACGCCGTACGCCAACGCGCGTTAATGCAAAGCGCCGCAAAACGTAAAATTTCTAAAGAAATGGAACAAACGCGCCGTAAGGCGACTACAATTGCGGTGCAAGAAGTGATGTCCAGCGCGGCAAAAGTACATAAGAAATTTGACGCGCTTAGCCCATGGATTGAAGACCTCGTCGAAACATCACTCCGCAAAATCTTAGGAACCATACCGGACCCCATCGTTTTACAAAGCATCGTCACCCAAGCGATTTCTCAAAACCGCCGTGAGTTAAAGTACATTCTGCGCGCCGGGAATGATGTTTATACCCCTGCTTTAAAACTGGTGGAAGACCTCGAAGAAACTGTCTTTCGTGGTCTTATTTTGGATGTGGAGATTGATCGCAAACTCGATGCAAATTCGATTATCCTAACGTCCCCTGACGGCGCTTTGGATATCTCTTTGGAAACACAGCTGAGCGCCGTCCGCGCCGAGCTCGCCGCTGTCCTGAAGCAATAACCATGGTCCGGATACAAACACCCAAGGCGACCCCGGACCCCGATGGGGTACATATAAGTTCGCTTATTTCACGCCTGTCTCACGCGACAAAGACGGTTAGAAGTGCTCAGCTTTACGGTGAAATTGGCTGGATCAACAGTATCCGAGGAGCCATCGTTCGAGCAAGTTTATCAAATACAAAAGTGGGTCAAATCTGCGAAATACGTGATCCAGACAAGATGCGACTGGCTGAAGTTGTGGGGTTTGAGGGCGACAATGCATTGCTTGGTCCATTTGGCGATATCCAAGGTCTCAAGAAAAAGACGCTTGTCGTTCCCATAAGCGATAGCATCTTGGTGCCCGTTGGGACTGCACTGATGGGCCGTGTGATCGGCCCACTTGGTGACCCGATTGACGGTCTTGCTCCGTTGGAAAACACAACAGATGTTCCAGTTTACGGCACAAAGATCTATGCAATGGATCGCCCTCTGATTTCAGAACCACTTGTGACCGGTGTTAAAGCCGTAGATAGCGCAATAATGATGGGAAAAGGCCAACGCATCGGCATCTTTGGACCGCCAGGCGTTGGGAAATCAAATTTACTGTCTGCACTGGCCCGGAACGGCCAAGCGGATGTGATTGTGATTGGTCTTGTTGGGGAACGCGCTCGCGAGGTTCGTGAGTTTCTTGATCGTCACCTACCAAAAGAAGAACGCGATAAGATCGTTTGCGTCGTTTCCACCTCTGAAAGCCCCCCAATGGAGCGCCTATATGCGGCGCATACCGCAAACCGGGTTGCCGAGTATTTTAGAGACGAGGGCAAATCTGTCCTTTTGCTTATTGATAGCCTTACGCGCGTTGCCCGTGCGTTACGTGAAATCGGGCTCTCCGCTGGAGAGCCTCCATCTCGGCGTGGGTATCCAGCATCTGTTTATGCCGCCCTTCCTGCGATCATCGAACGGGCGGGTAAGACTGAAAAAGGTGCAATCACCGCGCTATATACAGTTCTCACAGAGGGTGAAATCCAAGAAGATCCGATTGCAGAAGAAGTGCGAAGCCTGACCGACGGGCATATTATCCTTTCACGGGAATTGGCCGAGCGTAACCAATATCCGGCGATCGATGTCCTGAGCAGCATAAGCCGCCTTATGGCTGATATCGCCTCTGAAAAACACATTGAAATGGCACAACGCATGCGTCGGTTGCTCAGTCGCTACGCGGAAGTCGAATTGCTCATACAAATCGGCGAATACCAACCCGGCACCGACGCAGAACTTGATCAAGCCGTTTCGTGCTATGATGAATTCCAATTGTTGTTGCGGCAGACACCAAAAGAGATTTCCTCTCTGGAGGAAACGTTGGACCACATGAATGCGATCCTTGAATAATGAACCGGAAACGTAGCCAAATCGCCGCGCTGCTACGTCTGCGCGAACACAAAGAAAAAATTGCGAGGGCCAGCCTCCAATCAGAGATGGATGCATTGAAAAACGTCCACAAGGAAAAGGCCATCAAAGATACCCTCGTTAAGAAACTGACGGAAGAGCTTCATATGGGGCTCGAAGATCGTTTATTGGGTCAAAGCAACGTCATAGATCACGGCGCTCGATTCACGACCTTTGCCATGACCATCAATGCTGCCCGGGAAAATCTGCTTTTGGAAGAAGGATTGGCGGAACAGCTGGAAAACGACCTCATACGGAAACGTCAAGAAGTTATTACAATCAGAGAAAAGGTGAAAAACGCCCACCTTAGCGTGAAAAAAGTACAGCACTTATCAGACACCGTAGAGGCCGGTTTTCGGAAACTTGAAAATCGAAAGGAAGAATCGTTCATTGAGGAAATTAATACCAGTCTCACTTTGACGAATGCCGAGACCCTAAAATGACTAATTTT
This sequence comes from Pseudoruegeria sp., assembly GCA_039972875.1. Taxonomy (GTDB): domain Bacteria; phylum Pseudomonadota; class Alphaproteobacteria; order Rhodobacterales; family Rhodobacteraceae; genus Pseudoruegeria. The sequence goes on along the minus strand of JBDWMA010000010.1, from coordinate 205,101 downwards.
TAAGCATTCTTGCCGAGAGGTTCTGTAATGGCAAGAAATCGCTCAAAATTATGACGAATACATGTCGAAATTGCCTTCAGGATTCTTATTTCTGATTTTTTTGCAATCTTTCACCTACAGGTTTGTTAAGTTACCTCTAACGCGAGCCGAAGACACTCAACTTATACTACAAGTTGGGGCGCAAAAATGGGGTAATAGACAAATAGAAAAAAAACAACGCCGCGCGTGCTCGAGGCTACGTGCCCGGATACGTATTTAACGACACTTACTGCTCAGTAAAAGTTTGCTAATTTTGAGTATAAGCGAATTTTCTAAGTGAGCGAAAATGACGAGCTATATGGATTGGGAGGTCCTAAAACTTTGGTCAGACAACTTTATGAAGATAATGGCGCGCAATCTAACGATGAAAAAGCCAATAAACCCCAGGTAATAGTAGCCGATGGCCATGAAATGGTCCGTGAAAGTATTACCTACCGAATTGAACGTGGATGTGACGTTTCCGTCGTCGCAGAAGCAGGAGACGGCTATGGCACAATTAAGGCATTTCGCCAACATAAGCCTGATCTTTTAATCATGGATCTAGGACTACTTCGACCTGCTGGTACCGAAGTCTTAACAAAAATTACAAAAATGAGTCCGGACGTCAGAATTATCGTTGTCACCTCAGAACCCACGATCTCTAATGCGTTTTTTGCATTGTCCCGCGGGGCGTCTGCTTTGATGCCCAAGCAAGTGTCATCATCTGATTTTGTGAACGCGGTAAATGCTGTGCTCAGCGGGTTTTCGTATATGCCCAGCGATATCATGTCTCAGTTTGTAAAATCGCGGCGCAACTTATCGCGTGTAGGAAACGTCTTCGGCCTATCCCCACGTGAGCTGGAAATCATGAAGGCCTGCACAGATGGCAAAACGACCAAACAGGTGGCAGGTGAATTGGAGATCAGTGTAAGGACTGTGGAAACACACCGTCACAATATCTATAGAAAAACAAATGTTAAGAACCAACAAGAGATGCAGAATATAGCGGATTGTCTTTAAATCCATCCACCTATTCTTTTATGCTCAACGTGAGCATTTATCTGTTTGGTGGTGTTGTAAATTTTTCGCGCTGTCTGAAAGGACCACCTTCGCGCATGTTTACGACAGCATTTACGAAGACTTAAAAGGCAAATTGAACTTTGACCCGATCTGACCCCTGCGGAACTTACGCGCAGTTTTCCCAGATGTTTAGATCGGCTCACGGATCCACGATGCGAAAGACATCGCCTGTCGTAGCATCCCGGATAAGATCAACGCGCGTTCCATCCCAATGGTAAGCAAGGTGACGCCCCTGAACAGGGTTCTGCGCGAGATCCGGATAGAACAGCCCTACGCATTCGCCTTCCCCTCGTACACTTGGATAGACTACCCCCTCTGAACCCGCCGAACGTAGCGAGTCAGCGAAGTTTTGTGACCGCGTGTATTCTTCTAGATCGAGCACTTCTCTGAATTCCTGTGAGGTGCTTCTTATGTCGTGCAAAGCAGCATCTACACTTATCAATAGCTCACGAAACTGCGACACCCAGCCTGGTTTCTCGTTTGTAGCGACCAAAAAACGCCCATGGTGATGAGCCGTTTCGTGGACGGCCGTTTCAAAATCATTCGCAATATAGAGCACGCCCAGACGGCCATCCGAAAATCGGCTGGGTCGATCCGTACTGGTATGCGTGAATGGCGCCATCAAGTAGCTGGCCCCTGCCCCACCAACGCGACGCGTTGCGGGGATCAGGTCGATGTTACCGATTGTCTCCATCAGTCTAGGGTTGGTTTTCTGCTCTGCCGAGATGAGCAAAGGCCAATCTTCCGGCTCAGCGATATCTTCGAATAAATCTATTGGCGGGAACACGCTCCGGATGATCCGCACAGCACGATCCCACTTAACTTGGCTGACTGGAACATCAACGCTATTGATTACCAAGCTCCCCGCTCCGCATCCACATACCGACGAACACGCATAAGATCGGTAAGTTCACCACCAAGCATCACATCAAGGGCCGAGCGCCCATCAAACACTTTGTTCTGTGCTTTGATCCAGGCATAGGTTCGCTCCGGCTCATAAAAGATGATGCGAAGGGCTTTATGGACACCCAGAAGGTTAGACAATCGGGCTTTCTTATCCCGATCAAGGCGCCCCGGTTGGCCAGCTTTCCAGCGGCGATAGGTTCGCAATGGCAGGTCAAGCAATACGGCAGCCTCTTCATCCGTTAGCTCCCACTTCGCAAACAGGTTAAAAGTCGCGCGCAGCATGGCCGCCCCTTCCTCGTCAGAAATTTGATCCGGAACAAATTCTGGGGCACGTGTTATGACAGGTTGAAGCGACATTGCCTTCTCCTTTTGGCACTATATAGCAAATATAATGCCAAAAGGCAATATCTACAGCCTTCTTAACCGCGTCCACTCGCCAGTATCAAATCACAAAACCTAGGACGGGCTTGCCACCCAAATCGGACTTCAATCCGAGGTTACGGGTCAAAAAACACATCCCCCTTCGACACCCGAGGTACGAATATAATCGCAAGGCATGTTGGTCCCGTTCTGCCCGAATTTTTAGAGAGCCAACCTAAAACAAAGATCAACTGCCTCGGTTGTTTGTGAATAATAACAATATCCAAGACCGCAAGTTGGCGCTCCTTTTGCAAAGAAAAATTAAAATTCGAGTTCGATCGCAATACCTTTTTCAACGGCGCGCTGCACAACAACGGATGCAACAGCTAAATCCTGGAGGCCAACGCCGGTGCCATCAAACAGTGTAACTTCATCGTCAGAACTGCGCCCCGAATGGACGCCATTGATCACCGCCCCGATCTGCGCAACATCTGCCTCCTCGATCGCACCACACGTCATCGCATGCTGAGTTTCTCCGATCGAAATCGATTGTGCAATTTCGTCAGTGAACACGGTCGCTTTAGCAACCAATTCGACGTCACATTCTTGTTTTCCTTTGGTGTCAGTCCCCATGCAGGCGACGTGCGTGCCCTCACTGATATGTGCTGCCCCAAAGAGAGGTGAAAAGACAGACGTGATCGAAATCACGACATCAGCCGCTTTCATGCCATCCAGCGAGACCGCTTCAAAAGGAAGATCAAACTCGGCAGCAACTTCAGCGAGAGAACGCAAACGTTCAGGGTTTCTATTCCAACCGATAACTTTTTCAAATGAATGGGTTTCCAACGCTGCGTGCAGTTGAAATTTTGCCTGATGACCGGCACCAATCATCCCCATTACCTTGCTGTCATTACGCGCCAGATACTTAATCGATACAGCAGATGCCGCAGCCGTGCGCAGGGCAGTCAACAAATTCCCACCGACCATGGCTGCCACCTTGCCCGTGTTCGGATCAAAAAGGAACACCGTAGACTGGTGGTTGATCAACCCGCGTTTTTCAAGATTATGAGGCCAATACCCCCCCGCCTTTAAGCCAAGAGCCATACCCTTCCCATCGAAACCGCCCTTGAATCCATAAAGCGCGTCTTCGTGCCCAATCGCCTCACGGATGACTGGAAAGTTGTAGGCGTCGCCACTCGACATGGCGGCAAAGACCTGTTCAACGGCAGCGAACGCATCCTCACGTGTTAGGATTTCTGGGATGGCTGCCTCAGGAACGATGTACATATTACAATCCTTAAAAAAATGCGCCCGCGTGCGGAACCATACATGGACTGCACGCGGGCGATGTTGGATGGGCCCTTGGCCAATCAGTAAGTTTAGTAAGCTTTACCGCGAGCGGACACCGGCCAAACCGATTCAACTTTGCCATTCCGTACGCCGACATACCAATCATGGACGTTACAGGTCGGATCGCAGTGACCGGGGACCAGTTTCAGCTTGTCGTTCACGTTCAATGCCCCGTTTGGATCAGAAACAACGCCATGTTCATCGCTACATTTTAGGTATTCGACATCGTCGCGCCCATAAATGAACGGTAAACCACTGTCGACAGATTGCGCCTTCAGACCCGCATCAACGATAGCTTTATCTGCTTTAGAATGGCTCATAACAGTGGTGAGGATGAACAATGCGTTCTCCCACTCGCCGTCATCAATACGCCTGCCATCTTTGTCCAAGATGCGGCCATAATCAGCATCCATGAAGGCATAAGACCCACACTGAAGCTCATTGTAAACGTTGGACGCGGATTCAAAATAATAGGACCCTGTGCCGCCCCCACCAACGATATCGCAGTCAAGCCCACTGGACTTAAGGCCTTGAACAGCATTACCAACTTGTTCAATGGCGACGTTCAGCTTCGCTGCGCGATCCACATATAAATCCATGTGTTGCATTGCGCCTTGATACGCTTGGATCCCCGCAAATTTCAAACCCGGAGCCGAGTCGATCAATTTGGCAATATTCACAACGTCTTGTGTTGTGTTTACGCCGCACCGACCTGCACCACAGTCAATTTCAACCAACGCTTCGATCTGGGTGCCTGCCGCCACCGCGGCATCAGACAGAGCCTGAACGTTTGCGGGGTCGTCCACACAGACCAACACCCGGCAACCGTACTTTGGCATTTCAACAAGACGTTTGATTTTGGCAGGTTCGGTTACTTGGTTGGATACCATAACGTCCTTGATGCCACCACGGGCGAACACTTCGGCCTCAGATACCTTTTGACAACACACGCCAACAGCTGCGCCCATATCTTGTTGCAACTTCAACACGTCGACGGATTTGTGCATTTTGCCGTGGGCGCGGTGGCGCATACCATGGGCCTTTGCGTAATCCCCCATTTTTTTGACGTTCCGTTCAAGGGCATCAAGATCAAGGATCAGGCAAGGCGTTTGAATATCTACTTCATCCATACCGGGTTTGGCAGGAATGTCGTAACCGACTTCGAAGTCTTCAAGTTTTGTGTGTGCGTTCATGATTAGGCGTCCTTCACTTGAGCCATGGCAGAAGGTCGAGATCGACATTTCCACCGGTAATTATGATCCCGACCCGCTTACCCGCGAACCGTTCTTTGTTTTTCAGGATTGTTGCGAGAGGCACTGAACTGCTGGCCTCCATGACAATTCGAAGATGCTTCCATGTCAGTTTCATCGCTTCGATGATTTCATCCTCAGACGCCGTCAGAATGTCTGTGACGTGGTTGGATACAAAATGCCAAGTGAGCTCCTTGAGCGGAACAAGCAGCCCATCCGCGATGGTTTTTGGCGCATCATCCGCAATAATATAGCCTGCTTTGAAACTGCGCATGGCGTCATCGGCTTGCTCTGGCTCAGCGGCGATGATCTGTGTTTTTGGTGCGAGGTTGGACAGGGTCAGGCACGTGCCGGAAATCATCCCACCACCGCCGATTGGCGCTACCACACAGTCGAGGCCATCGGTTTGTTCGATGAACTCTTTTGCACAGGTCCCCTGCCCAGAAATGACCCGTGGATCGTTGTAAGGGTGGACAAAATCACCGCCCGTTTCGGCCTCAACTTTCGCAAAGGTTTTTTCGCGTGATGTCGTGGACGGCTCACATTCCGTAATCTGTCCGCCATAGCGGGCGACCGTATCTTTTTTCGCTTGCGGCGCAGTACTGGGCATAACCACATGACATGGGATTCCACGGCGCATTGCCGCATAACTTAGGCAAGATGCGTGATTGCCAGAAGAATGTGTTGCCACGCCTTTTACAGCTTGTTCTTCGCTCAATCCAAACACCGCATTGGCCGCACCACGCACCTTAAAAGCCCCAGGCGTTTGGAAATTTTCACATTTGAAAAACAGCTCCGCCCCGGAAAGCTCGTTCAAATAGTCAGACGTACGCACCGGTGTGCGTTGAATGTAGGGCTTAATGCGGTCGTGGGCATCCAGCATGTCTTGGTATGTTGGGATATACATTGATCAGGATCCTCAGGATCAAAAGGAATTTACGTCCGTTGGACATCCAACGAAATTAAGCAAACAAAGGCTATTTTGTGCTGGGCAGGCGACCCTATTTTTTGAAACGTTGATCAGAAAACGGTGTTAGATCGGCAACCGGTTCTTTCTTTTGAAGGATGTCCGTTATGATCTTTCCCGTAATCCCCGCCAAAGTCAGTCCGATATGCTGATGCCCAAAGGCATTCAAAATTCTGTCTGAGGTCTTAGATCGCCCGATCACCGGCAGCGCATCTGGCATGGTCGGGCGAAAACCCAACCATTCCTCTTGGTCACCGCTTAGGGGGCCAAACATTTGCTTGGTGCGGTCGCGCAAATAATTCAGACGCGCCGGATTTGAGGGGGACGTCAGGCTGTTAATCTCAACGGTCCCTGCAATCCGCAAACCACGGGTCATCGGCGTTGCATAAAGGCCTGCTTCGGCCCATCCAACAGGTCGAGACACTTTGTCTGCATGATCCCTGAAACAGACATGGTAACCGCGCTCTACACCAAGAGGCGTAGCTTCAGCACCACTGCCCTTAATAGATTTAGAGTGGGCGCCAGCCGCCAGCACAACATGATCCGCACATATGGTTTCTTTGACGCCCAATTGCACCGTGACACCATCATCCTTGTGCAAAACTTCGTCCACTGAGGAGGAGATAGTGACACCTCCAAGCTCAACGAACTTTTCATACATGCGGGTGACAAAACCCTGTGGATCAGTGGTGTGACGCGCCCCTTTAAACAACAATCCTTTATACATCGGCATTTTCAGGGACGGCTCAAGCTGCTGAATTTCATCAGGTTCAAGAATGTCAAACTCGACACCTTGAGCGCGGCGCATATCATTGCCAACTTTTGCCGCGTCATACCCTGATTTTGAGGACCAAATGTAAAGACAACTGTTCTGAACAAATAGATCGTGTGCGTTTGCGGCTTCGATCAGAGGATCCAACCCTTCATCCGCGTGCGACAGCAACTGCCCCAAGCTTTGGCTTATGTGTTCAACCTTAGATGCACGGCAATTGTTTAGAAAATCTAACATCCAACGTATGTTATTAATTCCAAATAAGAAATTGAAAAACAGCGGGCTTTCCTTGGATAACAGAAGCCTTGGAAGCGACGTGATAACCGATGGGCTGTTAACAGGCACACAAGCATAAGTTGAAATTGTGCACGCTAATCCATAGGATGCACCGCTACCTGCGACCTCGGGATCACAGATAGCAACCTTTAGGCCAGACTTTTGGGCCCAAAGCGCCGTCGCGACACCAACCACACCGGCCCCCGCGACAACGACATCGTATTTTTCTAGAGACATTTTATTTTTCTCCGCAATTTAATAAACTCAAATGTCGCGTTGTTAAAAGGCACTTAAAAAGAGTGACGTCATATTTTCTTTGGTCAATTCAACAGGATTTCCTCCGCACGATGGGTCCAGCAATGCGTCCTCAACAAGCTGCGGAATTTTGTCCTTTTTCACGCCAAGAGCCGCTAAACCGACAGGGATATCAAACGCACCATTGAATTCATCGACAAACGCACAGAATCCGTTAAAGCCACCTTTGATGCCAAGATATGCCGCGGCTTGATCGAACCGTTCGGTAATCTCCGGCGCATTGAATTTCAAAACGGCAGGCATACAAACCGCATTGGTTGTCCCGTGATGTGTATTGTAATGCGCGCCAATCGGGTGACTCATGGCATGGATTGCGCCCAACCCTTTTTGGAACGCAGTTGCCCCCATGGCGGCTGCGCTCATCATATGAGAACGGGCCTCTAGATCGGTTCCGTCTGCATAGGCACGTGGCAGATAGGTTTTGACCAGACGCATCCCTTCAAGCGCCATACCCTGGCTCATGGGATGATAGTGAGGGCTCGAAAACGCTTCGACACAATGTGCAAAGGCATCAAGACCGGTACCCGCCGTAATGAAACGCGGCATTCCAACCGTCAGTTCGGGGTCACAGATAACAATGGTAGGCAGCACCTTGGGGTGAAAGATGATCTTTTTTGCGTGGGTGAGTGAATTGGTAATGACGCTTGCTCGGCCCACCTCTGATCCGGTTCCAGCAGTTGTTGGCACTGCAATAATGGGGGCAATGGCCGCCGCGTCCGCACGGGTCCACCAATCATCCACGTCTTCATAGTCCCAAACAGGCCGAGATTGGCCCGCCATAAATGCAACCATTTTACCCAGATCAAGACCAGAGCCACCACCAAACGCGATAACCCCATCATGATTGCCCTCGTTGTATGCTTTTACACCCGCGCTCAGGTTGGCTTCATTTGGGTTGGGGTCCACTTGTGAAAAAATATTCCGCCCCAAACCTGCGGCTTCTAAAATGTCGAGGGTCGATTGTGTCACCGGAAGGTCTGCAAGCCCTTTATCTGTGACCAATAGCGGGTTTTTGATCCCTACAGCTTTACAGGCCTCAGCAAGTTCACGGATACGGCCAGCGCCAAATTTGATGTTTGTCGGGTAGGACCAATTGCCTAAGAGATTCATTGTTTTGCCTTTACTTTTCGGTGTGCCAAAGAACGGTGGGACGTTCAGGCTTAACTTGCGTTCTTTTTTAGGTGGAATGACTTGGGTCGGGTCAGGTTGTGAAAACCGATCGTGGATAAACCACCACCGCGGCCCGTGTCTTTGCACCCTGTCCAGCACAATGCGGGGTCCAGGTAATCCGCTCTGTTCATAAAGACGGTTCCGGTTTCAATCTGATTACCGATGGCTTCTGCGCGATTCAGATCTTTGGTCCACAAGCTCGCAGTTAAGCCAAAAGCGCTATCATTCATCAGCGCGATAGCCTCTGCATCACTGTTCACTTTCATAATCCCAACAACGGGACCAAAGCTTTCCTCTTGCATCACACGCATATCATGAGACACGTCAGTCAAAATTTGCGGCGTTAAATAGGCCCCGCCATTGTCTTCTTCGAACACAGAGATATGGGCCGTGGCACCCGCGGTCAGAGCTTCGGAAATTTGCGCGCGCACTTCGTTGGCGAACCGCACGTTGGCCATTGGTCCGATGGTGGTCTCTGGGTTCAATGGATTTCCGAGTTTATAGCCTGACACAATCGAGACAGCCTTTTCGACAAACGCCTCATAGAGGCTTTCATGCACATAGATACGTTCAATCCCGCAACAGCATTGACCAGAATTAAACATCGCCCCATCGATCAAAGTCTCAACGGCGGCGTTAAGGTCGGCATCCTCCATGACATAGCCCGGATCTTTGCCACCCAGCTCTGTTCCGACCCCAACAAAGGTGCCTGCGGCGGCGCGTTCCATCGCCTGCCCACCTGAGACTGATCCCGTAAAGTTCACAAAATCGAAGGACCGGCTTGCAATCAGCTCACTTGTTGTATCGTGATCCAAAAAGACGTTTTGAAAGACATCTTTAGGAATGCCCGCTTGGTGGAACGCCTGCGCCATACGCTCCCCTGCAAGCAGGGTTTGCGTGGCATGTTTCAAAACCACCGTGTTACCAGCGATAAGAGCAGGCGCCACAGTGTTGATGGCGGTCATGTAAGGATAGTTCCAAGGGGCAACAACCAACACCACCCCATGCGGAATATGTGTGATATAGCGTTTGAAATCTTGGTCTTCGCCAACAACGATATCCGCTAAAGCATCCTCAGCGATCTCGGCCATGTAGCTTGCGCGCTCATTAAAGCCACCAAATTCACCCCCATACCGCACAGGGCGGCCCATCATTTTGGCCAGCTCAACAACGATCTCGTCATTCATAGCACCAACAGCCGCAACGCCAGCCATCACCAAATCAATACGCTCTTGCAATGGGCGTGCAGCCCACGCAGCCTGAGCTTTTCTGACGTTTGCGATCAATTGGATCGCTTGATCATGGGACGATGGCACGCGTTGCGCAAATACCGATTCATCAATCGGAGAAATACAGGTCAGCATAGTCTTCTTAAAATCCTAGTTTAATACTTATCGGGTTGGCCCGTTTAAGCGCGTTCAAATCCACGGGAAATTTCCCAATCGGTGACAACTCTCTCAAACTCTTCAAGCTCCCACTCTGCGGCACGTGCGTAGTGATCAACCACCGCATCCCCAAAGGCAGACCGAAGCATGTCAGACTCATTCAATGCTGTACGCGCATCGCGCAGATTGCGTGGAATGTGCTGATTGGTGTTGGCCCCATAGGCGTCACCAGAGAACGGCTCAGGCAGTTCCAATTCTTCTTCGATCCCTCGAATGCCCGCCGCCAACATTGCGGCTTGCGCCAAATAGGGGTTCATATCAGAGCCAGGAATACGACACTCAATCCGAATGGCATTACTTTGTGCACCACAAAGCCGGTAGGCCGCTGTGCGGTTGTCAACGGACCAAACGATCTGTGTCGGGGCAAAGCTGCCCTTTGCAAAACGTTTGTAGCTGTTTACATACGGGGCCATGAAATAGGTGTATTCCGCAGCGTATTTGATCAATCCTGCGGTATAGTGATCCATCAGTTTGGACTTGCCCAAAGGCTGCTCTGGATCAAAAAACGCTGGTTTGCCATCTTTCCAAAGCGATTGGTGCACATGGCTGGATGACCCGACTTTCTCGTGGCTCCATTTTGGCAAGAACGTAACGGCGTGGCCTTGTTGCCAACTGATTTCCTTGGTCGCGTGTTTTGCAATTGTATGATGATCTGCACAGGCGAGCGCCTCATCATAACGTATGTTCAGCTCTTCTTGACCTGTTTCAGCTTCCCCTTTTGATCCCTCAATAGGGAGGCCCATCTCAAACAGTTTGTTGCGCAATGGGCGCATCACGTGTTCTTCTTTGGTGGTCTGAAAAATATGATAATCTTCGTTATATGCGCTGATCGGTTCCAGATCCCGGAACCCACTTTTCGCAATCTCTTCAAAGCTTTTTTCGAACAGGAAAAATTCCAATTCTGTGGCCATTGTCGCCGTCAAACCCATCTGACCAAGCCGCGCAATTTGCGCCTTTAACATCTGACGGGGGGAATGTTCAATTGGTGCATCCCCTGCCCCATTCAACACATCACACATGACCATTGCCGTGCCTTCTAACCACGGAACAAGGCGCAGTGTCGAAAGGTCTGGTTTCATCGTGTAGTCACCATACCCCGCCTCCCAACTTGTGGACGCATAGCCATCAGGCGTCGCCATTTCGAGATCGGTAGCCAAAAGGTAGGTACAACAATGTGTTTCTTTATAGCCGCCACCAACAAAGGCAGCTGCATGAAACCGTTTTCCCATTAAACGGCCCTGCATATCCACAATGCAGACCAAAACCGTGTCGATGTCTCCGGCCTCGGTTAAGGCTTTCAGATTATCGAGTTTCATCTTTTTAGGCATTGGTGTTTCCCTTGAATTCAAATTCTTCGAGCGCGGGCAACAAAAGCGTCAAAATTTGATGCGCAACGTCCCGAACCTGTTCTGTTGTCGCCAATAAATCGTTGCGAACTTCGATCATGACATTGGCCAGACCACGGCTGCAGGCGTGTATTTTAAGGGAATGTGTAACGCCGTCGTGGGGCCCGTAAGGCGCATTCCGTTCGATCATCACACCTGGCACTCTGTCTGTGTATGCAAGCATCGCGTCGGCCAGCCGACTGTCGGTGTCATGCAGCAATCCGATTTCAACGGAACGACGTTTTCCATAGTAAACCGGCGTAAAGCTGTGCACGGTGACGACAACCGTCTGCGGCCCGCGCGCATCCAACACATCGTCAACAGTGGAACAAAATGTCTGATATACGGTACGAATTCTCACATCGCGATCCACTGCCGACAGGCCAACATTCCCCGGGATCGAAATCAGCTCAGATTGCACCCGCATCGCATCTGCGTCCTCTGGTGGTCGATTACAATCATAAACCAATCGCGATACTTTGGAGGCGACTAAAACCGCGTCCAAAGCTTTGGAAAGTTGCACCGACAGCGCGCGCGCGCCCGGATCCCAAGCTGCATGACTGCGTAAATCTTCGTGACGCAATCCAAGCCCGTCGTAGCCGTCTGGTATGGTATGCGATGCATGTTCACATAAAAGGACAACCTGCCCTTTTCCGTCAGCATTCCACAACTCAACCGACTGCCCCGCGCAGTCAGCCTTTTTCGCATTTCGGTTCTTCATGAACAATGTACCTTTATAGATCCATCACAACAGACAGCAGGTTGTACCAAAGCTCACAGTCCCAAAATAAGGGTGGGTAGCCACATCGAAAGGGCCGGAATGAACGTCGTCAACAAAACCACAGGCATGTAGGCGAAGAAGACAAATACGAGTGAAGGTTTTAACATCCCCGCCAAATTGGTCTTTCCAATGAGAGCGGCAAAATACAGGATCGGCGCCGTTGGCGGTGTAATCAAACCCATACCTAAATTGGTCGCGATAATCGCAGAGAAATGGATCGGATCGACCCCTGCCTTGGCCATAACGGGCATCAGCAATGGCGCAGCCAACAGAATGCCTGAGATGTCTTCCATGAACATCCCAATGATCATGAGGAACAAGTTCGCCATCAAAAGGAGAATGATTGGGTTTTCGCTCACGGTTAGGAACGCTTCGAGGATCTCTTGCGGAACATTTTCCAATGTCCAAACCCGGCCCAACATCGAGGCAAAGAAAATCAAGACCATCAACACGCCGGTCGTTTGTCCAGCACGCCAAAACACTTCGCCCATGTCTGACCAATTCATATCTTTGTAAAGATAGATAGAGATCGGGATAGCATAGACAACGGCAACAGCTGCAGCTTCGGTTGGGGTGGTTATACCCCCATAAATGAACCCCAAAATGATCAAAGGCATCATCAATCCCGCCCCCGCCATCTTTGCTCGGGAAAAGACTTCAAGTGTCATTTCCGTAAACGTTGCCGGTTCAGGTTGTTTGAGGTCCATATTGCGGGTCAAAAAGATGTTCCAACCACTCAGTAAAAAGACCAAAATAAATGCGGGGATGATAGGCGCTAAGAAACAGGCAAGAATTGACGTTCCGGTGACCCAGCCAAATAGGATCATGGAGGCACTTGGCGGTATCATTAGGGCCAAAACACTCGATGCAGAGACCAGAGCCGCCGCATAGCCACGATCAAAGCCGCGTTCCTCCATCCGAGGAATCATCACCGTCCCAATTGCCGCAACGGCAGAAGAGGCCATGCCCGAAATCGCGCCAAAAACGGCTGTTGCAAGGATCATGACGATCCCCAAACCACCCCGGACGCGCCCGATCATGGCATCAGCCAGATCCACCAAACGCGCCGCGATACCACCCGCGCCCATGATGCCACCGGCCAAAATATAAAGAGGGATCGCAACCAGTACGACAGAGTTCAGTTTGTTAAAACCGGCCCCCATTAGAAACGTGGCGGACCCAAAGTCGCCAAAAACGATCAACAACAGCACCGCGCCAGCAAAGCAAAGCGGCACAGGGACACCCAAAACCAACAGAAACGTTAGCAAGCCAGCATCTAGGATAATAAGAGGATTCATTTATTGAGATCTCCGGATGTCAGAACCTGCGCGCGCATCAACACTTCAACACAGAAGTAAAAAGTCATCAGAGACAGGCAGAACGGGATAACAGATACGATGGCGTACATCGGAATATCCGTCTCAAGCGAAACCGTTCCTCGCTTGACGACGAAAGCCAAATATTTCCACGCCCAGACAGTCATCCAAGTCGATAGAGCCACCGTGACAATGGACGTCAGGAGTTCAGCGAGATGCCGCACCCGACCAGCGGGGAGCACCAATTCAACCAAACTCGCTGAGATGTGCCCCCGTTCCCAAGCCCCGTGTGTGGCTCCAAAGAAATACATGATTACGGCCGTAAAACTGGCAAGCTCCTCGATGCCAAAAATAGATATTCCCAAGAGGTAACGTGACACCACTTGCACAAAAACCAATAGTGTCAGGGCCGCCCCGGAAAGGATCAAAATCAAACGCTGTAGTTTTAACTTTGCATTCCACAGCGATAATAAACGCCCCGTCAAAAATCGGGGTGTATTCACGCCGTCCAAGTGAAAGGCGCTAGCCACACTCGCTTCTTCGGCTATGTATACGTTGGAATCATCCTTTATCATTCTGCCCTCCCAGGAAAATACGGAAATGGATTCCGGCCAACGAAATCAATGGGCTGGCCGGAAAGTAAGCGCTCAGTCTAGGCCAACGGAGCTCCGCAAGATGCCGTATGCCTCGTCGCCGAGTTCGTCCTTGATGACGGGCCAAGCCTCAGCGCGGGCTGTCGCAGCCAGAGCATCCAATGTTGCTGCATCGAACGTGATGACGTTTGTGCCGTTGTCCCGCATGACCTGCAAAGCAGCGGCGTCAGCTTCTTCAACTGCTTCGAACCGGGCGATCGAAACTTCTAACGCAGCTTCACGAACGGCCTTTTGATGCTCTTCACTTAAACCAGCGAAACGATCAGAGTTGATAAAGAAAAAGTCAGATTCAAAGTGGTCGTTGTACTGCACCCAAGTCTCGGTAATATCCGAAAAGCTCTCTAGCGTCATAGTGGGCGTGCCACCAATTTGACCATCGACAACCCCGGTCTGCAGCCCAGTATAAAGCTCTGCCCAAGGCATCGTCGCAACATTGTAACCGAATGTTTCCAACAGAACCTTATGTGTGGTGCCACCGGGCCAAACGCGCACTTTTAGATTGCGCGAAAGATCGGTGTTTCCGGGATCTTCTACGGGGGCCGCAAACCCAGCGCCACCCATGCCGGCACCATAAACGGCGAGAGGTGTCAAACCTTGGTCTGTCAGGGATTCATCGATGATCTGGAATACGCCGCCGCCGGGGCTCAATGCTTCGCGTGCAGAATTGTAATCCGTAAACGCGTAGGGAAACCATGTAATGGCAAGGCGTTTGTCTGACGATGTCGCCAACGGTTGCATTGCCATGTCGACCGCGCCCTCGATGACTTGCTCATATACTTCGGTCCAGTCACCCAACTGGCTTCCGGGGTATACTTTGACTTTCAGCTCGCCGCCTGTTTTTTCTTCCAACAACTCGCCAAAACGTGCCGCTGCCATCGCACCGTCCGAGCCAGGTTGCTTTAGCGTGGAAAGGCGGAGTGTTTCCGCACCCGCAGTTGCATTGAGGCTCACCAACATCGCTGTTGAACACGCGATGAGGCTTATCGACTTAGAAATTTTCATTATCTACTCCCAATATTCAGCATCAGATCATTGTATGCCCTTTTCTGCTACTAATGTGTGATTGGTTCGTCAATAAATTTCCTAATAGGCATCATATTGTATGACGTACATTGACCGATGTAGCTTAAAAATCAACCTTTTGAAAACTTTCACCTCGACGGAATAGCTAAATGTATGTCATACAATATTCATGCAAAGGTACGTAATACATTGGAGGCACAAACCATAAAATGTTCAAACAAATCCATGACCTGAACGGCTCGGGGGCCATCTACAGACAGCTTGCCGATCACATTATGGACCTCGTTAAAACGGCCCAACTCAACCCAGGCGACCGATTACCACCTCATCGGGAACTTGCGCGACTCATCGGAGTAAATGTAACCACCGTGACGCGTGCCATCGCGGTTTTGCAAAAAAACGGAGTGGTCGAAAGCCGCGCTGGCAGAGGTAGTTTTATCAAATCACCCGGACCAAAAACCGTGCCACGGTCCGGCGTGAACGAAAACTCTCGCCTTTGCGACTTGTCTATCAATCGCCCCGCAATAGACGCCTACCTAAAAGCGGCCGAACACCTGTTGCCTACACTCGTAAACGATCCCCGCTTTCCATCGGTGCAAGATTACCATGCACCAGAAGGGGAATATCAGACGCGCAAAACCATTGCTGAATGGCTTTCCAGCGCAACGGGACACAATGATCCCTCCCGCCTTGTGGTCGTAAATGGCTGCCAGCACGGCCTTTCCTGTGTGGTTGATGCCGTGGCACAAAGCGGAGACGTCATTTTGGCCGATATGGTGACCTTCCACGGCTTTATCCCTTTATGTGCATCAAAAGGTATAAAACTAAAATCCGTTGCGACTGATGGCGGCGGAATGAAACCCGAAGCCTTGGAAGAAGCCTGTCAGCGCCATTCCCCCAAAGCTGTCTTTCTGATGCCAAACTTTCACAATCCAACAAACGTAACGCTCAGCGAAGCACGTCGCGATGCGTTGGCGCACGTCGCACGCAAAAACAACACCTACATTATAGAAGATGACGTCTGCCATGCGCTGTTGTCCAACCCCCTTCCGACCATTGCAAGCAAACACCCCGACATCACCTTTTATGTCAGCAGCTTCTCTAAAAGTGTTGCCGCCGGAATTCGCCTGGGCGTTGTCTCGGCACCTGTTGAGGAAACAGAAGCCGTCTCCGCTATGCTGCGGATGAACTGCTGGAGTACGAGCGCTCTTGTTGGCCTTGTCGTGACCAAGCTGATAGAAGAAGGAACCATCGACACAATTATTTCACAACAGGCACAAGAACTCAAAGAACGCCATCAAATTTTGGTTGAAACCTTACCATCGGAATTTCTGGACAGCCAACCCACGTCCCCGTTTGCGTGGATACGATTGCCCAACCCATGGCGCAGCGAAACTTTTTCAAAAGCGGCATTGAATGCGGGGGTTTGCGTCCTGTCTGGTGAGGCGTTCAACATAGATCGAGACCAAGCACCGGTCCACGCCATTCGGATCTACACCAATGCGGCCAGATCGCAAAAAGAGCTAAGACTGGCCGCAGGTATCATCAACAACCTTCTTAAATCGGGTCATAGAAAAGCGCTCTTTGATGTCTAAAACGGACTAGATGCATTTTAGGCCACCGTTGATAAAACGCTTTTATAAGGGACAAATTGATCCCCTGCAGATCAGTCCTTGGTGAACTGAACCTTCAGACTGTCTTTGGGTCCATTTCCCCGCATAACATCAGCAATTTCACTGAGCGGCATACGGTGTGAGACAACACGTGCAATGTCGGGACCATAAGTCCGGAGACCATCAAGCGCTTGCGGGATGTTGTGGTTAAGAGAGTGCGATCCGGCCAATGTAATCTGGCGGCGAAACAGCTCAAACGGTGCGATTTCAATCCGCGCATCTTGGGGACATACACCAAAGAACAAGCCGACACCGCCGTTTGCGATATAATCGGTCAAAGTGCGCGCCACCGCGGGCACGCCAGTCGCATCCGCCACGAGATCAACCCCATGGTGAAGACTGTGAAGTTGGTCGCTTTGTGACGCCACGCCCCGAAACCCAAAGCTTTCGGCTAAGGCAAGACGACTGTCATCGATGTCCACCAAAGAAACGTCTTTTACCCCTGCCAGACGCATCCCTATCGCCATCAAAAGCCCAATAGGCCCTGCGCCGAAAACCAGCGCATTGCCTGCCCTGTGCGCTTGACCGGCATTCAATCCGTTCATGACACAGCCCAGCGGCTCCGCCAATGCGGCGATATCATAGGGCATATCGTCAATCTGATGCACATGCGACGCTTTAACGACGCTGTATTCCGCAAAACCACCGTCGGTGGTGACACCATACGCCCCTAAGCTTTCGCACAAATGTGCCCAACCGCGCATGCAGGCTGAACAATGACCACATTCAAGATTTGGGTCAATTGCAACACGGTCACCGGCCTTAACATCTTTGACATCAGCGCCGACCTCGACCACCAATCCGGCATATTCGTGGCCCGGAATAACAGGATATGAAGAGGTGCCATAATTGCCATGCAGCACCTCTAGGTCTGTCCCACAAATGCCGCTGGCGTGAATCTCTATTAGGACCTCCTCCGCCCCCGGCTTGGGAATAGGGCGGTCTTGCAAAGCGATGACATTCTGTTTTTCGAAAACGATGGCGTGCATAGTATTAGTTTTCCAAATAGATGTTTAGGGCTGTCTCGGTGCCTTGTACGTAAATCAAATTGAGCCAGCGCACGAAACTTTGGGCGAACCGCGCGTCTTGGCCCAAATCCCCGTAAAATTGGGATTGTGTAATCCAAACCATTGGGTCGTCTTTCGCGGCCTTCGCAGCGGGACTTAGGTCCTCCCAAAACGGATCATTTGCTTCTATGATACTACCGTCTTCACGGGTGCCCGCACACATGCGAGCCCAGAGCGCTTCGATAAGCACCAAACCGTCCATTGGCGCATCGGCCGCGAGCGCATCGCGAATGATCGGATGCAAAAACCCGGGATGGCGAGAGGATCCATCAAATGCGACACGTCGCGTGGTGTCGAAAATCTCTGGGTTGGAAAAACGGCGTTCAACAAGATCCACGTAGGCCAGCGCGCTCATTCCGGGCACGGCCGCAACATGCGGTACGATTTCCGAAACTTCGATCTTGCGAAACAAAGGCCCAATCAGCGGATGTGCCATTGTGCCCGCGACCGTCTCTATCGACAACAATTCACCGGGAGTCCCGACAATTTGGTGGCCCGCGTTCAGCAACCGCAGCTTTTGGGTTTCAAAATCATGGACATCATCGGTGAATGTGGCACCCACCTTATCCCAATCCGGGCGCCCTGCACAAAACTTGTCCTCAATCACCCACTGCCGGAAATTCTCATGGGTCACTGGTACAGTGTCTGCGATGCCAAAATCACGGACAAGGGCCAATTCGGTTGCCCCCGTCGCAGGCACAATACAATCCACCATGGAATTTGGGAACGTTACGTTCTCTCTGATCCAATTGCTTAGAGTTATGTCTGTCAGAGCCGAAAGATCCAGAATGGTGTTGCGTAGGATATCACCATTGCCTTGAAGGTTATCACAACTTTGACAGGTAAATGGCCCCGTACCCGCATCGCAACGCAGCTTGAGCGCGGCAATTATTGCGCCAAAAGCTGTTCGAGGTGTCGACGGATTATCAGCATCATGTAGAATGTCTGGATGCCCGGTGTCCAATGTGCCGGTCGCCGTCTGATAATAGCCACCCTCTGTGACGGTCAAAGACACAATACGAATGGCTGATTGAGCCATATGTTCGATCAAATCGGCATTGTTTACAGCCACAGGCACATAACCAATCATTGATCCAGTAATTTCGGCAGAAATTCCTGATGGATCCAGCTCAATCAACGTCGTTAAGCAATCCTGCGCCAGCAATTTACTGCGCTGCTCATCATCCGCCGCACGCACTCCGGCACCCAATATTGCCCAATCCAGCGCCAATCCCTGATCCATCAAACGGTGCAAATACCACGCCTGATGGGCCCGGTGAAAATTACCAAGCCCAATATGAATGATCCCAGCAGAAAGCGCTGCGCGGTCATATTGAGGTTTACGAACAGTTGTCGGAAAGCTGTTCAAATTCTGAAGATTTAGGAGTTTAAGAGACATTAACTCATCCATTGGCCACCATCGACATTATACGTCTGGGACACGATATAATCTGACTCAGCAGAAGCGAGGAACACAGCCATACCGGCCAAGTCAGCGGGTACAGCAAATCGTCCTGCAGGGACACCAGCAGCGACTTCGGCCTTCTTTTGTCCCGGCCTTTTGCCTTCTAGTTTTGCAAACATCGCATCAACGTGTTCCCAGTGCGCACCGTCAACAACACCCGGCGCAATCGCGTTCACGTTGATACCGTGTTGGATCAGGTTTAACCCAGCGGATTGCGTCATAGAAATCACCGCCGCTTTGGTCGAACAATAGACAAGCACAAGGCTTTCTCCGCGCCGTCCGGCTTGGGATGCCATGTTGATGATCTTGCCCCCATGACCTTGTATAATCATCTGTTTTGCGGCGGCCTGCATGGTGAACAGAGTGCCCGCGACATTTACCTCATAAAGCCTGTCATAACTGGCCCGTGTAATATCGACCGTTTCGGCGGCATCAAACAAGGCGGCGTTATTGATCAGGATGTCCAATTTTCCGGCATGATCCACGACCTCTGCGATGGCCGCATCAATGCTGGACTGATCGCAGACGTCAAGCTGTATAGCATAGGCCGCCTCACCCAATTCAGATGCGGTTTGCCGTGCCAGATCAAGATTGATATCTGCAATTGCCACGGCGGCACCTTCTGCGATGTAGGCCTCGGCAAAGCCGCGCCCAATACCCCCTGCTGCCCCAGTTATAAGGGCCGATTTTCCCTCTAAACGCGTCATGACATGCGCAATCCCTGTGGGCCAAACCGGTGTATTTGATCAGCATTTGGCGTCAGATAGATCGCATCCCCGTGTTTGGCTTGAATGTCACCGCTGATCCGCACTGTCATCATATCCATCAGACCAGTTTCATGGACGTGGAGAAAGGTGTCAGATCCGAGGTGTTCGGCGACACCAACGGTGCCTTTCCATAGACCTTCTGTCCGTGAGACCTCTAAGTGTTCAGGACGAATGCCAATAGTCGTCGCACCATGTTTTGCCGCCTCGGCCCCTTCAATCAAATTCATCTTAGGAGATCCAATAAACCCTGCTACGAACTTGTTACGCGGTGTGTGATATAGCTCCAGCGGGGAGCCAACTTGTTCGATGACACCCGCCTGAAGTACGACAATCTTATCAGCCATTGTCATGGCTTCGACTTGATCGTGGGTAACGTAAATCATGGTTGTCTTTAGCTTTTCATGAAGCTCCGAAATCTCTAGCCGCATGCCCACGCGAAGGGCGGCGTCAAGATTAGACAGGGGCTCATCAAACAGAAAGGCCGATGGTTCACGGACAATGGCACGACCGATGGCCACCCGTTGACGTTGCCCACCAGACAATTGACCCGGTTTACGATCAAGATAGTCGGTCAGGTTTAAGGCCTTTGCCGCCGCATCAATTTTTTCGTTTTGGACCTCTTGTGGGATCTTGGCCATCCGCATTGGAAAGGCAATATTTTTACGTACCGACATATGAGGGTACAGAGCATAGGATTGGAACACCATTGCTAAGCCACGTTGGGCCGGCGCACTTGCTGTCACATCCACGCCATCGATATTGACCACACCGCCTGTCGTATCTTCGAGCCCCGCGATAAGGCGAAGCAATGTGGATTTACCACACCCCGACGGGCCAACAAACACTACAAACTCACCGTCGTTTATTTCCAAATCCAGGGGTGGAATGACTTCCACATCGCCGAATTTCTTCTGAACTTTGTTGAGGACAATGCTTCCCATGATCCCTCCTTACTTAACCGCGCCAAAGGTGAGGCCGCGAACGAGTTGTTTCTGTGAAAACCAGCCCATGATCAGGATCGGTGCAATCGCCATGATCGAAGCTGCGCTAAGCTTGGCATAGAACAATCCCTCCGGGCTGGAGAATGATGCGATAAATGCTGTTAGGGGTGCCGCATTCGCTGCCGTTAGGTTCAGGGTCCAGAACGCTTCGTTCCAAGCCAGAATGATGCACAACAATACGGTGGAGGCCATTCCCGGAATGGCCATCGGGGTCAAGACATACAGGACTTCATTGCGCAGGGTTGCCCCGTCCATGCGCGCCGCTTCCAAAATTTCTCCCGGAATTTCTTTGAAATACGTGTAGAGCATCCAAATGATGATCGGCAGATTGATCATCATCAGAACGAATGTCAGACCAATGCGTGAATCCAAAATGCCGAGATCACGAAAGATCAGATATATCGGAATGAGAACCCCCACGGGTGGCAACATCTTTGTCGATAACATCCACATCAACACATCTTTGGTCCGTTTTGCCGGGACAAAAGCCATCGCCCAAGCCGCCGGAACAGCAATCAAAAGCCCCAAAAGAGTTGATCCGCCCGAAATGATGACCGAATTCATAAAGTGTTTGAAATAGTCAGACCGTGCTTGAACCGCACCGTAGCTTTCTGTTGTCCAACCTGTTCCGAACAGTACCTCTAGGGGGGCTTTGATCGCGTCACCTTCGGTTTTGAGTGATAAGATCATGATCCAAAGAATAGGAAAGAACATCAGAAAGCCGAGGGTTCCAGCGATCGCTGTATTGATGACTTTGGTTTGCGTTTTTACGGAGCGTGCCATTTTTTTCCTCCCTTATGCGTCTAGGTTCTTGCCAATCATTCGCATCAAGAAGAATGCAACGATATTGGCGAGGATGATTGCGACGACACCGCCTGCGCTTCCGATGCCCACATCATATTGCAGCAGGGATGAAACGTAGATTAGGTAAGTCAGGTTGGTTGTTGCCACACCCGGTCCGCCGTTGGTGGTGACGAGGATTTCAGCGAAGATAGACAATAGAAAAATTGTTTGGATTAAGATGACCACGGTTATGGCACGGGCCATATGCGGTAGCATCATGAACCGAAATCGACTGAACCAGCTTGCTCCGTCCATTTCGGCCGCTTCCATTTGTTCCTGATCCAGTGATTGCAATGCTGTCAGCAAGATCAACGTTGCGAACGGCAACCACATCCATGAGACGATAAAGATTACGGAGGCCATCGGAATTTGACCAAAGAAATCGATGGGCGCAAAGCCCAACCCCTTTGCCAAATGACCAAAAATGCCATTCACCGGGTTCATAAACATGTTTTTCCAAACCAAGCCTGAAACCGTCGGCATCACAAAAAACGGCGCGATGACCATAATCCGAATGATGCCCTGTCCGAACATCGGTCGATCCAGCAACAGTGCAAAGCCAATGCCGCCAAGTGTTGTAATCGTCAGAACGCCCCCGACAAGGATCAGAGTATTCCACATCGCCGCGGAGAAACTGGGATCTGTGAAAAACCAGTAATAGTTCTCCCAGCCGACGAACGGTGTATTGCCGCTAGGATCAAGCAGATTATAGCGTAGGAATGAAAAATAGAGGGTCATCCCAAGTGGAATGATCATCCATCCCAGTAACAAAATCACCGCCGGTGAAATCATGAGACGTGCAGAGGATCTGGAAGCTTTGGTGGACATTTGGTTCGCCCTCCCAGCGAAAGTGTCAAGAGTACTCGGGGAAAGACCCAAATAGGGTCTTTTCCAAAAGACTGGTCCGTTATCGATCAAGACCAAAATAGGCCAAGGCACGTGTACCCTGGCCTATTCTGGGAGGAAAATTACTTGATGTAACCCGCCTTAGTCATTTCGCGCACTGCAAACTTTTGGCTGTTTGCCAGAGCGTCTTCAACGGTCTGTTGACCTGCGAGCGCAGATGCAACCTGCTGACCTACAAAGTTACCAATACCCTGAAATTCTGGGATCGCGACGAACTGTACGCCTGTGTATGGCACTGGATCGCGTGTTGGGTTTGTAGGATCGACCGAAAGGATTGCGTCGACGATGGTTTTCGCAAATGGCGCGGCTTCCAGACGACGCGCATCTTCCTCAACTGACCGACGTGTCCCAGATGGAACAGCAACCCAACCTTTGGTTTCTCCGACGAGCTCAAAGTAATCTTTGGACGTCGCCCATTTTAGGAATTCAGAGGCAACATCGACGTTCTGAGAGCTGGCAGGGATCGCAAGAGCCCAAGACCAGAACCAACCCGTTCCATTTGCTGTTTCCTGCATCGGGGCCTGGAAGAAATCTGTCACATCAGACACTGTTGAAGAATCCGGGTTCCGGATCGCACCAGCAGCCGAGGTTGCATCAACCCAAGTCGCACATTTACCATCAGCAAACAGCGCCCGGTTTTCATTGTGACCATTTGCAGACGCTCCGGGAGGGCCCGAATTATTCATCAGATCTACATAGTATGAGATCGCAGCATTCCATTCAGGGGAATCGAGTTGTGGATTCCAGTCCATATCGAACCAGTCAGCGCCGAATGCATTGGCAACCGTACCAACGAACGCCATATTCTCTCCCCAGCCAGCTTTACCGCGCTGGCAGGTGCCATAAACGCCGTTGTCAGGGTCGTGCAGGGCGGCGGCCATTTCGGCAAATTCGGTATATGTGATCTGCTCAGATGGCACTTCGATACCCGCCGCTTCGAACAGGTCCGTACGGTAGAATGTGAATGACGTTTCTGAATACAAAGGCAACGCATATAGATGGCCATCTGCAGACAGGCCGTTCCGCACAAGGGGGAAAACGTCTTCGAGGTCATAATCGGCGTCGTCAGCGAATGAATCAAGAGATGTCAGCCACCCATTGGCACCCCAAATAGGAGCTTCGTATGCGCCGATAAACATAATGTCGAATGACCCACCGCCGGTCGCGATATCAGTCGTCGTGCGCTGACGCAGCACGTTTTCTTCCAGAACAACCCAGTTGATAGTGTTGCCCGTCGCTTCTTCCCATTGCGGAGCAAGTTCCTGCATGGTGATCATATCGGCGTTGTTTACCGTTACGATGGTGATTTCATCAGCCGTGGCTGCGGTGGTGATTCCCGCCGCAATACCAAAGCCAACTGCTGTATTCAGCAGTGTGCGCTTCATTGACATAAGTGCCTCCCTTTTTACACATGCAAAATCTAGACGAGACAATCCCGCTGAGTCAATGAAATTTTACACGTGCAAAATTTGAACTTACGTTTAAGCAGATTCCCGAATGCGCAAAACGCCATCTCGAAGCTTGCTTTGCACGTCGCCAAGACCCCCATTGCGAACCTGATCCACCAAAATGGATACCCCGTCCTTGCCGATATCTTCGACCTTTTGTGCGACCGTTGTCACCGCTGGTGAAATGTATTGGCTCAGTGGGTGATCATCATGGCCAGCGATTCGCAGACCTCCGGATTGGCCGCTTCGCACAAATAGCCCGTGTGTGTTTGCCGCCCGTATAGCGCCAATCGCAATGCGATCATTCGCACACAAGATTGTCGCGTCCCGGTATCGCCCGTGATTAAAGTGCGCATCCATCACTTCAAGCCCAAAACGCTCAAAGCGCCAAGACCCCATATCGCCGGGGGTGGGGATGACCACGCCTTCCAGCCCACGGGCACGCATATGATGGAAATACGCCTCCTGGCGTTCAAGAGCGTTAGAACTGAGCTTTGGCATACAAAGAAATACTGGGGCATCACCCGTTCTGCACAAGTAATCTACCATTGCGCCAACACTATTCACGTTGTTTGTGCCCACAAAGCCAACATTGGGTGGGAACTCCGCAGGTTTTGAATCCACGAAAACGATAGGAAAATCACCGCTCGCCTCCGTGACGGCTTGAGTGCTTGCCTCTGCCCCGATGGGGACAACAATTGCACCATCCACATTCATGGATCGCAATTTTCGCAACGCACGCACCTCGGATTCACTCTGCCCATGGGAACACTGCGTAATCATCGTAAAACCTGCCTCACGGACAGCGGTTTCAATAGAGTCCAACAGGCTCGCTAAGAACAAATCTTTGAATTGCGGTATAACGACACCGATCAAACCCGTTGATTTACGGTTCTGCCGGGTCGCCAAAAAATTATAGACGTAATCGACATCTTCCAAAGCGGTCTTGATCTTTTTCGCAGTGGACGGAAGCACACTGGTCTCATCCTCAAAAAAGCGCGCGAGGGTTGGGCGTGATATCCCAATGGCCTTGGACAGCTCTTTCATTGTATTTATTTTAGGCTTACCCAAAGTAAGAACTCCGTTGGTACCTGCGCAATTCCGTTATGATTAACGCAACTATGACATATTTTTTGACACGTGCAAAAAACTTATTTATGTGTCTCCACAATGAGGGGGCCATCTATGTTTAAGACTTCAACAATCGTAACTGTTGGCGAAATACTTGTTGAGTTCGTTTCTCACAAGAAAAATTGCGCTCTTCGCGAAGTGGTTGACTATTCAGGCCCATATCCCAGTGGTGCTCCGGCCATCTTTCTTGATCAAGCCGCGCGCATGGGCGCTGTGACAGAGATGGTTGGCGGTGTTGGGAATGATGGCTTCGGGCGGGCCGTATTAGATCGGTTAAACGCTGATGGAGTTGGTACACGTGGTGTGACGATCGACCCCGACAGAACCACCGGTGTTGCGTTCGTCTCTTATTACGACACCGGCGCGCGAGATTTCATCTATCACTTAACCAATACCGCATCCGATAATTTTTCAATTCCTACGGATCTATTTTCCCCCGCTGACTCCTTTTTACATGTGTCCGCCGCATCATTGGGAAATGCGAACATGCGAAAAATGATCCTACAATTGACCCGTCAAACTGCCTCTGCGGGCGGCAAGATCAGCTGTGATCCGAACGCTCGGCCGGAACTGATGCGCGACGCTATGGTGCGCGATGCATTGAACGAGGTTATCGACAGCGCGACTTGCTTAATGCCGAGCACGAGTGATCTTGATTACCTCTTTCCCAACATGTCCGAAGACGCGGCAATAGATCAGCTGTTCAACGCGAGGGCAGAAGTCATTGTGATCAAACGCGGTGCCGCCGGAGCAACAGTCGTAAACGGGACCAATCGCTATGATTTCAAAGGGCATAGCGTTACAGAAATAGACCCAACTGGCGCCGGTGATTGCTTTTGCGGCACTTTCGTATCGCTGCTATCGCAGGGCGCATCGCTTCGTCAGGCGGGGGAGCAAGCAAACGCCGCCGGTGCATTGGCCGTCACCAAACATGGCCCGATGGAGGGCAACTCCAGCCCTGACGAGATCGCAACGTTCCTTGCCGATGAACAGAAAGAACTATTCTCGTGAGCCTCATTCAGGATCTAATCGCACGCAATCGCGCTGGTGAAGCAGTTGGCCTGCCGTGTTTTTGTACAGCCAACGAGCATGTTTTGCGGGCGGTCCTAACTTATGCCAAGAAAACCGGCCACCCCACCGTAATCGAAGCAACCTGTAATCAGGTCAATCAAGACGGCGGATATACCGGCATGACGGCAGCCGATTTTATATCTTGGCTGAGCAGAATGGCTGCAGAGGCAGGTGTCCCTATGGACCAATTAGTCCTTGGCGGCGACCACCTTGGTCCGAATGTCTGGAAGCACGAACCGCTTGACGTTGCGATGGCGAAATCCAGAGAATTGGTGAAATCCTACGTACAAGCCGGATTTACAAAAATCCATCTAGATACCAGCATGGCTTGCGGCGGTGAACCACATCCAACATTTGAACAGATTGCTGAACGGGCAGCCGATCTTTGTGGGGTGGCCGAGGAATTCGCCCCCAACCCATCGGAGTTATTCTATATCATCGGGACCGAAGTCCCGATCCCCGGGGGCGAAACGGACGAACCTGATACACTTGATGTCACGTCCGTGGAACGGTATCGCGCGACAATAGAAACCCATCACGCCGCCTTTATGACGCGGGGGTTAACAGATGCGTGGTCCCGCATTTTTTCCGTCGTCACGCAGCCGGGTGTCGATTTCGGCCACACCTCAATCTATCCATTTGCACCAGATAAGGCCGCCCCTTTGAGCGCTGAAATTTTGAAAGATAACGGGCTAACGTTTGAAGCGCATTCAACCGATTACCAATCGACCGATGCCCTCGCCGCTTTGGTTAAAAACCACTTTTTCTTCCTTAAAGTCGGTCCAGAGCTTACATTTCGCTTCCGCGAGGCTGTCTGGGCATTGGCCTCTCTTCAGGCGCGGATGGGAAGCGATCACAAAACCGATATTCGCAAGGTCATTCAGGACCAAATGACCAAACACCCGGACTACTGGAAGGACTATTATAGTGGGGCGGTGCAGGAGTTAGAAATTCTAAAAATCTACAGCTACAGTGATCGCATCCGCTATTACTGGACCGATGAAAAGATCGCCACGGCGTTGAATGATTTGATTTCCAGTTTAGAGTCCAAACCAGCGCCTGAAACCCTCATCTCACAAGCGTTCACAGGACTTGAATTTGGTGAAATGCCGACAGACCCCCATGCACTGATTGAGCGACATGTGCAGCGTTGTATAGACCGATATTACAAAGCAGCTGGAATGCAGGAACCTATAATTTGTGCGGTTAAATAAGGTCCGGCTAGTATCTATCATTTGAACACAACTGCCGTACTCTGGACGCTGTGCGCCAATAGATAACCGGCTGAACTTGCAGAACGCGTAAACCCAGCACACGTTTTAAACGCTGAAAACGGGCACAATGAGCAGAATCCCTCTACTCTCTAAAGTTGTATCCAAAGGATTATTGCTAATCCACAACAAATACTAAAAGCGCTTCTTTCATCAACCGCTTAAAATTGAACATTTACGCCATCAAGTTGCTCGAAAAATAGGCGGCTGAGGCTGGAGTTTTTCAGAGAAAGGCAATGAAGAGACAAAGGATCGGTTCGGCTTGGAACGCTTAGCGTCAAAATTATTATTCCCGTGAAAACGATGCGGCGTATGGGAATTTCTGGACATCATTTCTATATTTTTGCTACACACCTGTACGGATTGAATTCGCTCAACATGACTTCCATGAAACAATGGTGCTTGCTGTATAGGACAGCGGTTTTTCACGTCGTAAAGCTTGAATTTTTTCGGTGTATCTCTTTGATTATCATCATATTATATAGAATATCGGGTCATAATCACGATTTTTCTAAAGCCTATCCATTCCTAACTCACTGCTCTGCATCCCCTGGGCATCGAAGCATTTCCTGACGGCCCCGCCGCGATCAGAAAACTCAAGGGGTCGAGCCCTTGGCTGTCAAAATCGGCTTACAGCGTCTCATCGTTCCAAATCGAACCACGGTGATTATTGGTCCCTAACCTACCATTGGATCACGGGAAATTGGGCCAATGCCACCCCACATTTGCATCCGATTTCCAGAAAGAAATAGCCATTTTCACCTTTAGTTTTAGCCCGGCGGATGCCGCTTTCTAATGCGAAAAAAAGGCCTGAGCGCAGAACCGCACTTCACTCTAGATTGTAGTTGACGATTTCGTATCGCGCCAATAATGATCGCCTTAAAAGTGAATATATTCAGATTTCATTAAGGATTTAGAGTGCGCGGATTTTATAGATTCCTATTCGTTCGGTTTCTTTCAGCATTTGGGACACAGGTCGTTTTGTTTGCAGCTCCCTTGATTGTTTTCAAATTCACCGGAAGCATGACCTATGCAGGTTTAGCCTTCGCAATTGAATGGGGCATTGGAATGATGGCCTTGCCCATCGCCGGGGTACTTTCCGATCGAATTGGTGGCTCGCGGCTTTATTCAACCGTGGATTTTGTACGCTTTGTAACCTGTGTGGTTTGTTTTTTCTTGTTATGGAATTTTCCGGAGTCCGCTTTTATAATTGTCAGCCTTTGCGGGGGGATTTTGGCATTTTGCCTGAACTCCGCCTTTGTCGCGCTTGAAACAGTTGTGCCCAAGTATTTGCCCGCCAATGATATCCACAAAGGACAATCCTTGCTGCAAGCGGCAGATCAACTGAGCCTTCTGCTAGGTCCAGCGGTTGCAACGGGATTGATTGTCATTACCGGTGAAGCGCCTCTTTTCCTTCTTGCCGCAGCGGCGTTTGTCGCAAGCTTTGCAAGTATGTTCTTTTTCAAGAGGATTTCGGAGGTGTCCGAACAGGTCGAGGTACGTTCTCCTTTGTCAGATATGAAGGCTGGGGCCGCAATCTTGTTTAGCGAGCCCAGATTGATTTTGCTGTGCTGCTATGGGTTGTTTGTAAACGTGGTGTATTGCGCCCTGTTGTCACTTGGGGCCGCCATTGTGACGGGGACTTACGCGCTTGACGCAACATTTTATGGTGTTTTAAGCGTTGTGACTGGCCTGACAACAATTGGTGTAATGGTCTGTGTCCCGATTTTCAGGAATCACTTTTCCATGCAATCACTTGGCATTGTCGCAACCATTGGCGTTGCAATTGGCGGAGTCTTGGTGTCGTTGGAAATCGGATACTGGGTATTCGCCATTGGATTTGCGATGGTCATCTCGATGGACGCCGTTGCAGGTGTATATTTGCGCACCGAGCGGGTAAAATTCATTCCAGCAGAACATCTGGGCAAAACGCTTGGGATCATGGTTTTGGTAATTGTGATGTCCTATCCGCTTGCCGGTTTGCTTGTCGCGGCCTTTAGCGAACGCATTGGTGTTGGTCCCCTTATGCTAATCTTGTCTGTTGTTTGCCTGTTGGGCAATGCAGTGGTGTTGCGGTTGCTTGCCACGTGGAACGCCACGCCAAGCCCAAACGCAGCAAAATTTTAGTAATCTTTTTCAATACTTTATGACTCTTCTAGGAGGTGCATTGTGCACAAAAATCCAACCAAACTTATTTGCGTTCCCTTTGCAGGAGCAGGGGCCAGCTTTTATCACGGCTGGGCTCAAACGGGCTTCACAGATATGTCACTGGCACCGGTCCAATTGCCCGGTCGGGAACGTTTGATCGCACAAGAACCTTATGTTGATCTGCACAAGGCCGCAGATGATCTGGCGGCAACAGCGCTTGAAACCCTTGGAGAGGAACGCGCAATTGTATTTGGGCATTGTTTTCTAGGATCCGTTCTGGCCTATGAAATCACCTGCCGGATCAATGAACAGAGACCCCAATCTGTAGCGGAATTGGTGGTCAGCGCATCGCGTATCCCATCCATTTCGCGGCCGACCGACGTTGAAAACATGAATGATGACCAATTCCTAGCCTTTGTGAAATCCACAACCGGATTTACACACGAGGCGATGGATATTCCCGAAATGCGTGAGCTTTTGTTACCTGCATTACGCGCGGATTTCATCATGGATGAGACCTATAACGCTCGTCCACGGCCCGCGTTACAAATCCCAATCACCGCCATTGCCGCTGACCAGGATAACATGGTGACGCGCGAAGAGGTTCTGGGCTGGGAAGCCTACACAGATGCTGCGTTTGAAATACAGGATGTTTCGGGGGGTCACATGTATTTGGCGCAGGACGCGCAACCCGTTTTTGATGTTCTGCGCGGGTGTTTGACCCGAAATGAGAGTGCATCACATGCTGCTTGATAATCGAACTGTCGTGATCACAGGCGCGGGTCGTGGAATTGGCCGCGCTTGCGCTCTGCGCGCAGCTCAAGAGGGCGCAAATTTGGTCCTTACGGATGTGGATAACTCCTTGCCAGATGTGCCATATCGGTTGGCGTCATTTGCCCAGTTGGAACATACGGCGGACATGTGTCTCATGGCGGGGGCAAATGTGCTTACGATTGTGGCGGATGTCCGCAACGAAACAGACTGCAAACAAGTTGCCGATAGCGCTCAGAAACGGTTCGGATCAATTGATGTATTAATCAACAATGCGGGAATTGGTGCTCCTGCGGGCAAGATGATCCATGAGTATACCGAGTCTGAGTGGCACATCATGATGGATGTAAACCTGTCCGGTGTTTGGCGCATGATCAAGGCCGTCGCCCCAGCGATGAGTGTGCAAAAAAGCGGCAGCATTATCAATGTCGCCTCTACTGCGGGACTTCTCGGATATCGCAGGTTCGGTGCCTATGTGGCGTCAAAACACGCCGTTATTGGATTGACGAAATCAGCCGCGCTTGATTATGCGCCGGTGGATGTCCGGGTAAATGCGTTGTGCCCCGGCCCTGTTCGGGATGATCCAGAAATGGACGGACATATGACCGGTGTTGTTGCCAGTGCATTGTCTCTTTCGCTGGATGAACAAGAAGCGGTCGATCTGCAATCTGTGGCTATGAATACAGTTGTCGATCCATTGGATGTGGCGGACGCCGCTATCTTTTTGGCGTGTGACAAATCCCGGCGCATGACCGGCAGCGTAACCACCCTAGATGCAGGATTCTCTGCACGTTGATCCATTGACAGGCAAGTCCCAAGATTGGTCGTGCCTGTTTTTCCAAAATCCTTTTTTAATTCCTTTTTAGGACATCGCAATGAACATTGCTTCTCTCGCTAACGTGCAATCAGAGTCTATTCAGGCCGTACCCTCGTCTAAGTCGTTACATTTCTTCACGATCCCAATGTCCACGCCTGTACCGGTTCAGACTATGGGCGAACGGCTAAAACCCTTTGAAGAGATGGGATTCAGCGTTTGGGCTGAAAAACTGCCTTTTGGAATAGACCACCCGATGAGCCTTCGCCTGTTGGAGCGTGAAAAGCGCTTTAAATTGCATGATGATCAGGGACGCGCAGTTTTGTTCGTTGGAAATGATGGCAAAGCAGTGTTAACTATTGCGGCCTCGCACGGTCACACATCCTTGCAGGATTTGCGTCTTGCGATTTGTGCTGCAATCGAGGGCGATCCTATATCTATTGGACGATCCGGCGTTGCCGTTTCAGACGATGCCCCACTCGCAGAGTGGAGCGTTCCCACATGTGACTGGGGGCTGGGAACGGCGCCCGTAGGGCATGACCGGGAAATTGTTGTCATTCAGACAGAGCAATTGGAACCTTCGCAGGCTGTTAAAAATCTAATCGGTGCCTTTGGTACGCTATTGGCACGATATGGTCATCAGAACCTAACCCTGCCAACATTGTTTGTTTCCGAACAAAAACTTCCTCAGTTTGGGCTATTTTACCATAATTTTGCAGCAGGTTCTTCCACGTCTAAATTGGTTGAGCACGCCCAAACATTACAGCCAGCGAACGCTAATGGAGTGCTAGAGGATCCTGCTTCTATCGGGGTACGGATCGTTGAAGTTGATGATCGGGAATCCTATGCCTTTTGTGGCGCTGCTCCGTTTGGAGTGAGTTTAGACATCACCGTAACATCCAGTGGGACAACAACAGCAGAATTGAGTTTTGAACCGTCCGTCATGTCGCCCGATATTGCCGACGAGGTGACCCAGCAAATGATCGATCTGTCCAGCGCTTTGACCTCTGGCTCAGCTGAAGGGCCAGCGGACAACGTCGATATTCTATCTGAAACGCGCAGCGCCGAAATTCTGTCACTGGGGGATCATTCCCAAGACGCTGCCACACCCTCCACTATTGTAGATCTCTTTGATCAAGTTGCGGATCAAAACCCTGATGGGATTGCGCTTGAGTTCGAAGACCAATCCTTGAGCTATGCAATGCTTCGGCAACGCTCGATCACATTTGGCTCCGCTCTTACGGCTATGGGAGTATTGGCAGGGGACAAGGTTGGTATTTGTCTGCCGCGTGGCATTGATTTGATTGTCAGCATGTTGGCCATTGCCCGAATTGGCGCGGCCTATGTGCCCATGGATCCCAGCTATCCTGCGGATCGTTTACTGTATTCGGCCAAAGATGCCGCTCTTACTCTCGTCATCGCCAATGAGGGCGATTTCCCGGAAAATGAAGCAACCACATGTGTGACTCCAGCTGAGGTGACACAAAATCAATCAGCAGATATCCCAACAGGTGGCCCCGCTCCTGACGACGTTGCCTATGTTATTTACACATCGGGATCGACAGGCCGCCCCAAAGGCGTGGCTATTCCCCACCGCTGTGTCTCGACGTTGATTGGGGCAACACAAAAAGGCATGCAGCTTGGATCAGATGATGTTTGGACGTTGTTTCATTCAAGCGCGTTTGATTTTTCCGTCTGGGAAATTTGGGGGGCATTGCTGACCGGGGGTAAGCTGATTATCGTGCCATTCTGGATGTCGCGGGACACCGAAGAGTTTCATGAATTCTTGGCAAGGAAACGTGTCAGTGTTCTGAACCAAACGCCTTCTGCGTTCTATGCATTGCAAAAAGCAGATGCGACACGGCCAGTTTTACATGATTTGCGCCTTGTGATTTTTGGCGGAGAGGCACTGAACGCACGCGCGTTGGTTGATTGGTATCGCCGCTATCCCAGCTCAGTTTGTCGCGTCATCAACATGTACGGAATAACGGAAACAACGGTACACGTGACCCAGCAGCTCTTCACTCCTGCTATGGCAGTCGCAGGGGTTAAAACGGTTGGGACGGCCTTGCCCGGTTGGTCGATTTCTATTCGCAATGCGCAAGGCGCTGTTCAGCCCCTGGGCGTCTCTGGGGAAATCTGGGTTGGGGGAGCTGCCCTTGCGCAGGAATATTTGAACCGTGCGGATCTGACCAAAGATCGCTTTGTACAAGACCCGCTATCTGGCACGCGGCAGTATCGCAGCGGGGATCTGGGGCGTTTGCATCCTAATGGGACACTTGATCATTTGGGGCGCATCGACAGCCAAGTCAAAATCCGGGGGTTCCGCATCGAATTGGGTGAAATTCGTGCTGTGATAGAAGCAGTGGACGGCGTAAAAGAGGCCGCCGTGCTGGTCAATGAAGGCGACGCAAAGGACAAATCCACAATGCGGCTAGAGGCTTTTGTCGTATTCGAGTCCAAACAAACGACGGATCGGCTACGCAAGGCCATCGCCCGCAGCTTGCCTGACTATATGATTCCGGCAAAAATCTATCCCGTTGATAAGCTGTTGTTGACGGTGAACGGAAAACTTGATGCCAAAGGGCTCCTCGCGATGGCGCAAGATCTGGAAAAAGCCCCGTCTGAGGCTCTTCCTGCAGAATTTCAAAACGCTCCTGAAGAAACAAATACCTTGTCAGAAACACTTGGGATTTGGGAAACCCTCTTGGATGGTCCGATCAGACCAGAGGATGATTTTTTTGAAATCGGTGGAAACTCTTTGATTGCGGTGAAACTGATCGCAGAGTTGCGCAAGTCCTTGGGTGTAAAGGTTGCACTGCGTGATCTGTATATGAACCCCACACCTGAAAAGTTACTGGAACACCTGTCCATCCAGTTGATTGAGGCATAGCTGATGTCCAGAAAAATGACATCTACGCGGTCTCGAGGGTTGCCAGAGATCTGTATCGTACTGGGTTTGGGTTCCGCCTCGGTCTCAGTGATGCTAGCAGCGGCATCACGGGTGGTGCGACCAATATTTTTGCTGGATCAAGCGATCCCCGAAGCCAAGGATATGGCCGAACTGGTACCTTCGACATATCCTGTGATCGACATCACGGATCATGATGCCAAGGCCTGTGCCAATTTGTTGCAAAGCCGCGCGCCCAAAGGCGTCGTCACATATAGTGAATATGCGTTGCCGCGCACCGCGGCGATCGCAAACGCCTTGGCACTTGTCGGGCATAGCCCAGAGACTGCCGCGGCCCTCACCGAAAAAGACACACAACGCCAAATGCTGGTGCAGGCGGGTGTGCATGAATGCAAATCCAATGTGATTTCTGCAAGGGAACGCCTGAGTCCTGATCACAATGAGATCGACTTTCCTGTTGTGCTAAAACCCGTAACCGGGGCCGGCAGCCTGCATACGATGCTGATAAAAGACGCGACGTCTTTGACACAAGCATTGGCTCAGATGCCCGCCGATATCGACTTGGTCATTGAGGAATATTTCCAGGGTGATGCCACGATCGCAGGCCAAGAGTATGGCGATTATGTTTCCGTAGAAAGCCTGCATTGCGCAGGAGAGTCCCGCCAAATTTGCGTCACCGGGAAATTGCCCCTGACCGCGAACTTTAGAGAGACAGGCATGTTTTTGCCGTCGTCGTTGTCTCAGGATGTTGAGGCGCAGGTTCTTGAATTGGAAGCCCAAGCGATCAATGCCCTTGGTGTTGAAAACGGGATCACGCACACGGAAATTAAGTTAACGGCTCAGGGACCGCGACTGATTGAGGTAAACGGTCGATTGGGCGGATATGTTCCCGAAATTTTGAAGCGGGCATCGGGCATCGATTTGGTCCGTTCTGCTTTGTATTTATGCATGGGGATAATGCCACCTGTCGGCACGCCCAATTTTAACGGGGTGACCTATCAGGTGTTTTTAACCCCCGAAGATGGCACAGACGAGAAATTTAAACGGCTTGATGGATTGGATGAGGTCGATGCCCTTGAGGGGGTCGCGCAAATTGAAATGCGCGCCAATGCGGGGGATCGCATCCACGCCAAAGCCGGAACACAAAGCCTGTTGGGAATTGTTTACGGATACAGCACCGATCATCCGTCTTTTTGCGATGTCAAAACCCGTATTGCGCAAACAGTTAGTATGGAATTTTCGTCATGAATTTCGGCTCATTTAACCTCGTAGAAGCTGCTAATCTGGATCTATCAATTGCGGTTGGGCAGGCTACCCTCTATCCGACAACGGATCTTGTGTCTGCTTTTGAAATCCAGGTTGAGGCGCAACCAGAGGCAATTGCTCTCGAATGGCACGGAGGAATGTTGTGCTATCGGGAACTGGATCAACGTGCGCGAAGCTTGGCGGATGAGCTTTTAAGAAACGGCGCTAAAGACGGTGATTTCATCGGCATACAAATGCCGCGCGGATCGGATTGGATTGTCGGCCTTTTGGCAATTTTGCGGGTGGGGTGTGCTTATTTACCCCTCAACCCCAATGACCCGGCCACACGCCGTGAGATGTTGATCAAAGATGCAGCGATCAAGCACATTCTTGTACAAACCGAGCACAATGGCGCGATTTCTATTCAACGGACCTTTTTAGAAGACACCGTTCCGGGTCAGTTTGGATCCAAGGCTGATAGTCCAGCCTATGTGATGTATACATCGGGCAGCACCGGTACGCCAAAAGGCGTTGTGGTTTCCCATAAAAATGTGTTGCGCCTGATCAGCGGCAAGAACCCTGTGCCACTGACGCGCCAAACACGTATGTTGCAAACTGGCGCGACCACCTTTGACGCTGTCACCTTTGAAATTTGGGGGACTCTGTTGAATGGCGGTTGCTTGATCCTATGTGATGAGGCGGCGATCTTGTCTGCCTCGGGCCTCGCTCAAGAGATGTCTAGATATCAGGCCAATACGATGTGGCTGACTTCTCCACTCTTTTCAATATTGGCGAGCGAAGATGCCACGGTTTTTGAACCGCTTTCCTATCTGATTGTCGGGGGCGATGTCGTGGTGCGCAAGCATGTGGACAGC
The DNA here is from genome assembly GCA_039972875.1 of Pseudoruegeria sp. Taxonomy (GTDB): domain Bacteria; phylum Pseudomonadota; class Alphaproteobacteria; order Rhodobacterales; family Rhodobacteraceae; genus Pseudoruegeria. The sequence continues at coordinate 168,627 of JBDWMA010000010.1, read as the reverse complement.
GTTTTCGCTAAATGTCCAAACCTTGTTCTTGTGAATGGATACGGTCCCACCGAAAACACGACATTTTCGACGATGCATCCAATTGAACGAGATGCGCAAGACTCGAACGTTCCAATCGGCAAGCCAATTGCGAACTCTTCGGCCTATATTCTGGATGAACTAGGGCAATTGGTTCCCAAAGGCACCAAGGGGGAACTATATCTCGGTGGGGATGGCGTTGCGCTCGGATACCTGAACCGGCCCGAACAAACCCAACAGGTCTTTGTCAAAGATCCATTTCGCGACCAAGAAACCATATATCGAACCGGCGATTTGGCTGTGATGTTGCCTGATGGAACGGTTGTTTTTCATGGTCGGGCGGATACGCAAGTAAAACTGCGCGGGTACCGGATAGAGTTGGGCGAAATTGAAAATTGCCTGCGGGATCATCCGTTGGTGTCAGATGCCGTGCTGATCCATGAACAAACCCATGTAGCGGAGCCGCGTCTATTGGCCTATGCCGTTGCGGATGCGGTTGTTACGGACATGGATATTCGCGAACATCTGGCCGCACATCTGCCTCATTACATGATCCCTCATGTCATTGTTCCCATGGATGATTTCCCGCTGACATCCCATGGAAAGGTGGCCAAACGCGAGCTCCCAACCCCGGAAGAGCTCGATTATCTCGGAGCTGAATATATCGCCCCCAAGACAGCGACTGAAAAGGCAGTTGCCCAGATCATGTCCCAAACGGTGGGACTTCAGGCGATTGGATTAAAGGATTCCTTTTTCGATTTGGGGTTGGATTCACTTTCTGCTGCGCGGGTTGCGGCAGCGGTCAACAAAACACTCGGGACGGAATTGTCATCCAAGGCAATCTTGACCAATCCATCCTTGGAAAGCCTGTGTGCTCAGATCAAACTGGCCGACGTATCCGGAAACCCTGTGGGCCAAACCACTAAAGGAACAGAGCGCAAAGACGTTCCAAAATTTGCTCTGACACGACAGCAGCGCGCAATCTATACGGAGCAAATCAAATCTCCGAATTCTATTCGATACAACGTGCCCGTGATTGTATCGTTGCCATCGGATGTCGATTTTGATCGTTTTGATAATGCCGTATCGAATTGGGTCGCGCGTCATGACATTTTGCGTCTGTCGATACCTTTGGCCGATCCACTGTATCAAGAGGTCGCGGCACAACAAACACCGGACATTCCGCGATTTGATAGCGAGCTGGACCCAAAAGCCTTAATTCGCCCTTTCGACATTCAACATGGGCCATTGTGGCGTGTCAGCCTTCATCAGGGTCAAACCGGGTGGAAGGTCTTTTTCGACTTTCACCATCTGATCGTTGATGGCCCGACTTTGGGATTGTTGTTCAACGATCTGGATAAGCTTTATCAAGGCGAACCCTGTAAAGGAATCACACATCGCTTGAGCGATGTGGTGACTTGGGAAACGAAAGGTGAAGGCCGTCGTCTTCGGGATGGCCAACGCGACTTTTGGCAGGAACGGACCTTTCCAAACCACCAAACAGATGCTTTGCCATTGGATTTCACCCGGACCGCTGACAGAACACGTAAAGGAGAGAGCCTGCAGTTTTCTGTCGAGCCAAGCGTGACCGAGCAATGCAAATCTCGTGCGGCGAAGTTACGTCTAACATTGGCAGAATATCTTAGCGCTGTGTATGGCTTGTTTCTAACACGCGCTACCGGACAAGAACTGGTAAGCTTTGGTACGCCGGCGCATATGCGTCACGAAACCGGGTTTGAAAATGTATGCGGGATGCTGGCGAACACAGTTTGCATTGCCATTGATGTGCCCCCCCAACAAACCATGACTGCCTATTTAGAACAGGCAAGCTTGGTGTTTCGCCGCTCTCTCGAGCATCAGGCGTTTACCTTTAACGATCTCGTGGAATTGACGGGTGCCTCCAGTACCGGAGGCCGCAATCCACTGTTTGATACGCTATTTGCCTTTCAAACGGATAAAGACCTGAGCACAGATTTCATGGGGGAAAAGGTCTCTTTGCGCCCACTGTCCCCCGGTGAGGCAATGTTCGATCTCAACCTTCAACTCTTTCAGACCCAATCGGGGATTGATGCGGAATGGGAATACGATTCCAGCCTATTTGCTAAGGAAACGATTGAGGCACTCCGTGATATTTTCGTCGACCTTTTGGAACAAGTTTCCAGAGGCACAAAAGACACAACACTTGCAGATTATTTGAGCAAAGCCACGCCGGAACCTCAGGCTCATATTGCTCTTGAATACGATTTTTAAATTAGGTGAATGACATGTCCACGATCCAGATGACGGTTGGAAAACGTAAATTATCCGCAGGTAGCGACCCCAAAGCACATGCGTTTTGGACCAATCAGCTTGCTGATATGGCGGCGTTTTCTCTTCGCCAAGATGACATGAGTATCCTTCAAGAAAGCCCACTTCAGCGCGTCGCGTCCCTCGAAATTCCACAAGAGTTAGACGCGCGCATTTTGCGTGGGACACGCAATGATCACACTGCCTTTGAAATGTTCATCATCTCAATGGTTGCCCAACTCGTTGCACGATCAGAGGCAACAGACGACGGCGTTGTTTGGCTTGCACATATGTCGCCAGAAAATGTCGAACAGCTGCTGCCCTGCCCTTTTTCTTTGGATCCAAAAGACACATTGAAAACCATTCTAGGCAAGATGTCCAAACTCGGAGCGGATATATTGCGGTATGCGGATTATCCACAGGATCTGTTGATAGAAGCGCCACAAATTGCGGTGGCCTATGTACAAGATGATCAAATGCCCGCATGCACCAAAGACGTGTCTGTTGTGGTAACCTATCGCCGGTGTGATGGGCATGCGTTCATCGAATTCCATGCCCGTGCAAACGCTTATAGCGCCACAACTGCGCAGCGATTTTCTCAACGACTTATAACACTTATTTCCAAAGGGATCGCTACGCCTGACGCTCCAATGGCGACCTTTGACTTGCGGACAGATCAAGATCAAAAACTGGTCACAGAAATAAACGCGACCGACAGCAATATCGCCGTGTCCTCGTTGACGGCATTGTTTGACCAAACCTTTGATACCTGTGGAGACGCAACTGCAATTATCGATTCTTTTGGAAAGGCCCACCGTTTTCAGGATTTGGAATATGCGTCACGGGCTGTGGCCAGCCAGTTGTTGGAGGCCGGATTTGGTAAAAACCAAATGGTTGCCGTTCTGGCACATCGCAGTTTTGAAACGATTGCCACCATCATTGGAATATTGCGGGCGGGGTGCGCCTATCTTCCGATTGATCCGACATTGCCCAAAGCGCGCATCGAATACATCTTTGGTAATAGCGGCGCGAAGGCAGCAATTTGCAAGAACGAACACCTGAAATTAATCCCCGACGGATGCGTGTCGTTTGATTTAGATCAGCCGTCCAATACCCCAAAGCCGCGTTCTGCTTTACCCATCGTTGAACCAGACGCGGCGGCCTATGTTATTTATACTTCTGGATCAACGGGCCGGCCCAAAGGGGTTTTGATAGAACATGATAGCGTCGTAAACCGCTTGAAGTGGATGCAAGACGCTTATCCAATTTCCTCGCAGGACCGGCTGATCCAAAAAACGCCGTTGACCTTTGACGTTTCAGTTTGGGAATTGTTCTGGTGGCTGATCGAGGGCGCAACCCTTGTTATTCCTGAACCGGGTGTTGAGAAAGAGCCCGCTGCCTTGATGGACACAATTCACAAACATGGCGTGACAACGATGCACTTCGTGCCAACGATGTTGGGCGTGTTCATGACTTTCCTCAAAAAAGGCAGAGAGACTCAAAAGGTTACAAGTTTGCGTCAGGTGTTCACGAGCGGCGAAGCTCTACAGCCCCATCACACGAAATCATTCTTGGAAGCATTGCCCCAAACCCGGTTGATCAATTTATATGGCCCAACTGAGGCCACAGTGGACGTTTCTCATTATGAGGTAACTGCGGTGGAACCTGTGGTTCCAATCGGGCGGCCTATCGCAAATACCGGGCTTCACATTCTAGATGAACATTTTATGCCCTGCGGCGTCGGCATGACCGGAGAGCTTTATCTGTCAGGTCGCGGTTTGGCGCGCGAATATGTGAACAACCCCCAACTGACCGCTTGCCGATTTTTGAACCTGCCGCAGGTGACCGAGGACAGGCTTTACAAAACCGGCGATCTTGCCCGTTGGCGTGATGACGGCACCGTCGAATATTTGGGGCGCAATGATTTCCAAGCCAAACTGCGTGGGTTCCGCATTGAATTGGGTGAGATCGAAGCATTGCTGATGGAACATCCAGATGTCACTGACTCCATAGCTGTGATTTCGGATGGTGAGGATGGGCAACAACATCTTTGGGCCTATGTGACAGGCGGCGCTGAACTACAGGAAAGCGCATTAAAGTCACAATTGGCGCAGTCTTTGCCGGACTATATGCTCCCGGAACGAATAGCAGTGCTAGAGGTGTTCCCACTTTCGCAAAGTGGCAAACTTGACCGCAAAGGCTTGCCCACACCTGACAACAGGCGTGCGACCTATGTTGCGCCGCAAACTGAAACCGAAAGAGCCTTGGTCGAAATTTGGCAGAACGTCCTAAGCTTGGAAAAGATCGGCGTCATCGACAACTTTTTCTCACTGGGTGGGAATTCAATCCACTTTGTGTCGGTTCTTGCCATGGCGCGCGCGCAGAACCTGAATTTTTCATTCCAGCAATTGTTCCGCCATCCGACCATTCGTGACTTAAGCCAAGAAATCGAGACCTCTTGTGATGCGCCCGTGGCAATTGAAGAATTCGAACCGTTTGCGTTGATTTCGGATAAAGACCGCACGCGTATTCCCGACGGGGTCGAGGATGCCTATCCTTTATCCATGCTGCAAGCGGGGCTGATTTTCCAAAGCGAAGTGATGTACGGCAATACCAGTTACCACGATATTGTAAGTTTTATGATCCAAGGCGAGATGGACCCGGTTTTGTTCTCCGAGGCCGTCAAAATCTTGGTTCAAGAAAACCCCATTTTCCGGACCAGTTATCAGCTCAACAATCATGACCAATATCTGCAATATATTCATGCCGATATTGACGAGCTACCACTGGTCATAGACGACATGCGAGGACGGGTCGCCGAAGAGGACTGGGATACCTACTACACGGACTGGTTCAAAACTGAACAAAACCGCGCCTTTGAATGGGACCGTCCTGGTTTGGTCCGCTTGCATATTCACATCATGGCCGATGATGTTTTCCGCTATTCCATCAGTCAGCACAATTCGATGCTTGATGGTTGGAGCATGAATCAAGCCCATGTTAAGTTGTTCAGCATTTACTTGCGACTACGTGATGGCGTGCCTCATGTTTCTAACAGTGTGAATACGCATTTGCGCAACTTTATCGGGATGGAGCTGGAGGCGATTGCTTCGCCGAAATTCAAATCCTTCTGGGCGGATCATTTAAAAGATGCCCCCAAAACCGATGTACCGCGTTTGCGGCCCATCATCGAACGCGATGACATTGACGTAGCCTTTCGTGACATAGAACTGCCCGACGGGCTGTCTGATGGGTTAATTGATCTGGCACAACGGCTGAACGTACCGGTGAAAACGGTTTTGCTAGCAGCACATCTGCGCGTTTTGTCCACATTGTCGGGGCAATCGGATGTCTTCACCGGATATGAAATTGGCGGTCGCCCAGAATTGCCGGGGGCGGAAACCGCGCTTGGTGTATTCTTAAACACTATGCCCCTGCGATTGGATCTCGCTGCGGGCAGTTGGCGTGATTTGATCTTGCAAACCTTTGAAACAGAAGCAGAGGTTCTGCCGTTTAGACGCTACCCCATGGCGCAGGTAAAACAAGACCGGGCAACGACGGATCTGTTGTTTGAAACAGTCTTTAACTTTACGCATTTTTATTCGCTTAAAGAGCTACGTAAAATGCCAGAGTTTTCCCTGTTAGATGTGCGTGCCGCCGCGATTACCGAATTTCCCCTTCGGGTCGAGGTATCGCAACATTTCTATACGGATGATGTTAATCTGAGCCTGCATTACCATACCGCCAGTTTTGATGAGGCTCAGATCATGCGGATCGGTGAATACTTTGTCGCCGCGCTAAATCGGATGGTGGCGTCCGTCGATGCTCCGCATCACACTCAGACCTTGATCCCCGAAACAGAACAACAAGAAATCGCTAACCTTGTTCCCAGCTCCGAAGAATCCGCAAAGATTGTTGATACTTTTGGTCAATTGGTTCCAATTGGGGTGCCCGGCGTGATTGCATCTACGACCCAGCGCGTCAAACGCCTTACAAATGGGCGGGTGGTCTCTTTGCAAATGGATCAGACCTTGGCCGAACTGACAAAAAAGGCCCCCATCCAAGAGGACGAACTGTCTGGCCCCGCCCTTGAAATTGCAGCTATTTGGTCAGAACTGCTGAACCGCCCGGTTTCTGATTTTGGCCCATCGACGGATTTCTTTGAAATTGGCGGCAATTCCATGATGGCTTTGAAACTCGTATTAAAACTCAAAGGACGGTTGTCCCTGCGAGACCTCATGCAACATTCGCGTTTGTCGGAAATGGCATGTAAAATCGCAGCGCCCGCCGCGCCAAAGGATCATCGCATTCTGGTCAACCTTGCCGGGGATGAATCCCAAGGGTCCGGCCTGTTGGTTTGCTTGCCCTATGCGGGTGGCGACGCAAGCCATTTCCGCGATTTCTCACATGCTTTGAACGCGTTAGAGTCAGGATTATCCGTCGTTGCCGCCGATCTGCCTGGGCACAGCTTTACCCCAGATCGTTCAGAATTGATGGCATTTGAGACAACGATTGATACGCTTGCCGATGAAATCCAGGCGCGCGCCACGGGGCCAGTTTATGTGTGGGGGCATTGTGTTGGATCCGCAATTGCGTTGGCATTGGCCGAAGAATTGACCCGCCGTGGTGATGTTGATCTGCGTCAGGTGTTTATCGCCGCCAAGATCCTGCCCGCTGTCGATGAAATTGCGCAAACATTGCAAAATGCCCGTGACTTGGTCTTTGACGACATTCATGCGCTGTATCAAGAGTGGGCCGGTGATGATGGGTTGGCAACGGTTGGCAAGGATTTCCAAGACTTCATGGTTTCAGTCTTTCGCCACGATTCACTTCAATCCAATGGGTTTTTAATGTCTCGTATTCAACGTGGCGCTGCGCTGAAAATCGATGCGCCCGTCACCTTAATTGTGTCACGGGATGACCCGGCAACCGAGGCCTTTGACGCAAACGCTAATTCTTGGGCAGCATTGGTACCACATGTGCAGACCCATATAGTCCTAAACGGTGGGCATTATTTCCTTGGAAAACAACCCAAAGCGAGCGCATCAGTGGTGCAATCTCTGATTGCAGATTCACGCCCTGAGGCCAAATTAGACATGGTGTTGCAATGACACAGGTACCGCTCCCAGTTGACCCCATCACAATTGCCTGCGCACAGGCCCAACCTGTTGCAGGCGACATCGAAAAAAACGCAGCCCGTGTGGCATATATGATCAAAGAGGCGGCCCAAAAGGGCGCTTCACTTGTTCAGTTTCCCGAAAAGTTTTTAAGCGGGTATGAACCAGATTTGATCCGAACAGATCCGTCGCGTTACACGGTGGTTTCCGGCGACCCAAGGCTGGCTCCTATTCAGGCGGCTTGCGCCCAAAATAATGTCTGCGCGGTGATTGGCGCTGCCACGCAGCTTGATGCGCATTTGCGCGTGTCCTCCATCATCATAGATGGCTCAGGTGACATTCGTGGATTTTATCACAAGCAATTTCTGTTTGAGAGTGAACGCGATCTGTATCAACCCGGCGAAACATCCATCATTCTGGAGCTGAAGGGTTGGCGATTTGGGTTGGCGATATGTTATGACACCGGATTTGGTGAACACGCACGAGAAGCTGCGTTGAATGGGTGTCATGTCTATTTGGCCAGTGCCTTATTTAGCAAAGGCAATGGTGCAAATGAACGCGCAATCTGGTTCCCTGCCCGCGCATTGGACAACACGATGTTTGTCGCCCTATCAAATCATGTGGGCACCACCGGTGGTTGGGACACCTGTGGACAAAGCGCGATATGGGCCCCTGATGGCGGCTCTGTTGTAACGGCGCAAGCTGAGGGCAATGACGTCATCACCGCGCAGCTTAACCCAACGAATTTGCTGGAAATGCGTCAAAAAGAAACCATGCTCGCAGACTTTGGCGATCGAGATCCGACCAACATGTTTCCAGCCGAGGTGATCCCTTTAGGAGAGCCCTGTGGCTGAGCTTTACCCCCGTCTATGGTTTCGTCGTTTTCGACCTGCGGCCTCGGATGCGCAATTGTTGTTGTGTCTTCCCCATGCGGGTGGGGTTGCTGGCACCTTTCATGAATTGGCGACCCATCTTGCTCCGAAAGTTGATGTTCTTTCTGTTCAATATCCGGGCCGACAGGATCGTCTGGACGAAGCCCCCTTTCAAGATTTACGACAGCTTGCCCAAGCAATTGTTGCGGCTTTACCCCAACACCTTCCCCGTTCGGTTTCCTTGTTTGGGCACAGTTATGGTGCGTTGTTGGCGTTTGAAATTGCACAACATCTCTTATTGCGAGACGATACCGTAGACCACGTATTTCTGTCCGCCCATGGACCGCAATTTGCACCACGCACCAATCCAATCTACCCCCTGCCCCAAGACGCATTCATCGCAGCGATCAGATCGTTTGCTGGACCTACTGCGGATTTGTTACTTGATCCGATGATTGCGGAATTATCGTTGCCATCACTGATCGGCGATTTAACAGCAGCAGAAACCCACGCTATGAACAAAGATGTTCACGCAAAGCTCTGTATTTCAGCCCTATATGGGACCGATGATCCGCGGGCAATGATGCAGGATCTTGAACGTTGGAAAGACTTTGCTGTTCGGGGAAACACCGCGCATTTTGATCTTCAAAGTTTTGAAGGTGGGCATCTTTTTTTGCTAGAAAAATCCCAAGAGGTGGCGCGTTATATTCTAAAACAATTGAGCGCGGTCCAGACGGAAATTGATGCCCCCAACGTCGCGCTAATTGACTAATTCAGGACATAATGGACTATGCATAATTCTTCTCTTCCGCAGGACGAGCTTCTCGTCTCCTCTCGTTGGCCCGATGAACTAGAAGCGCTTGCGCGTACTGCGATCCGCGTCGGTGTCAATTTGCAGCCCGGCCAAGAGCTGATTGTCACCGCCCCGGTTGAATCCCTACCGCTTGTACGGGCCATTGCTCGGCAAGCTTATGCGGCGGGTGCGAAACAGGTGACGCCAATATTGCAAGATGATGAAGTGACTTTGGCGCGATATCACAGTGGGTCCGCGCCTGCCCTTGATGGGGCCCCTGGCTGGCTCTATGCGGGAATGGCGACTGCGTATGCGTCAAATGTTGCGCGTTTGGCTATTTTGGGAGATGACCCTGCATTGCTCAGTAAAATCCTCCCGGCTGATGTTGCACGGGTGGCAAAGGCAAATGCCTTAGCGTATCAACCGATCATTGGCCCTATATCAAAGTTTGAAACCAATTGGGCCATTATTGCCTACCCCGGCGCAAAATGGGCGCAACAAATCTTCCCGAACATGTCCAAAGAGAACGCGGTTGATCGACTGGCCAAAGAGATTTTTTCTGCATCGCGCGTGTTGTCGCAAGATCCGGTCTCCGAATGGGCACAACACACTGAAAACCTTGCGCAACGTGTTGAGTATTTGAACAAACAATCATTTGATGCATTGCATTTCGTGGGAGAGGACACCGATCTAAAGGTGGGATTGGCCGATGGACATGTTTGGCAAGGCGGCGCAGCGGACACAACCAAGGGCATAACCACAGTGTGCAACATGCCGACCGAAGAGGTGTTTACCGCGCCGCATCGTGATCGTGTAGACGGCTGGGCCCGCGCCACCAAACCCTTACCTTTGAATGGGGGTCTGATTGAGGGAATACGCGTTAAATTTGAAAAGGGAAAAGCTGTTCAGGTCTTGGCCGAACAGGGCGAAGAGCAACTGAATGCCTATTTAGACATAGATCCGGCTGGTCGTTACTTGGGGGAGGTCGCGTTGGTTCCTCATAGCTCCCCTATCTCGCAAAGTGGCGTGGTGTTTCAGAATATTCTGTTTGACGAAAACGCTTCATCTCATCTGGCGTTTGGGCAAAGCTACGCAAAATGTTTCACGGATGCGAGGGATGAGCCGTTGGATACCCGAGGTGGCAATCAAAGCACCATTCACTTGGATTGGATGATTGGATCGGGAGATATGAATGTTTATGGTCTTGATACGTCCGGTGCGTCACACCAGATCATGCGCAATGGCGAGTGGGTCTAAGGACAAAGGTCCATCCTTTTTGGCCAATGCAAAAAAGGTCATCACGTGATTGTCGACATACATCATACACCCCGTAACGCAGATAAGCCTTGGTGTGGGGGGTATTTTGTGTTGCAACGTTGCTATTATTGTTGTGCCTGGTCCCTTGCGAATTGATACGTCTGTAAAATCGAGAAATTCGCCCACTAACGGATACCACAATTTATAATAGGCTTCTTTAGCGCTAAAAATTGTAACGGGATCAAGATTCACCGTATCATCAAAGGGTTGGCAAATTAGGGTTGCCATTTCCGGGTCCACAGTCCCCCGTTGTTCGATATCAATCCCTTGGGACAATATGTGGCTTTTCTGAGCAACAGTAACCGCGCATAATCTGTCCGAGTGGCTGATAGAGCCGCAATATCCATCGGGCCAGATGGGCGAGCGATCTTGATGAACACCGACTTCTGCATCGCCACACCCCAGTGCGCGTAATCCACGCGCCGCTGCATGGCGACCAGTCAAAAACTCACGACGGCGCTTGGCGCTAAGATTATTCAAAAGCCCAAATTCACCTGCATTGCCTGTAACAGAAGGCGAAATGGGGCAAATTTCGAGCGTCTGAAAATCAGACGTTTTATGGATATGAATCACGCGCAAGAGATCTCCGAATTTATTGTCTAATTGGACCGAAGCGTCATATTTTGCCAATAGAGAATTCAAGAGTTTGGGACCGGATTGGCGTACCGTATTCGGACATTGTCGACCTATGCAGCTCTGAAAGAGCATCTTGACTGTTACCTTCGCAAAAATGGGTGGTCGGATAAGACAAATCAAGCGCGTCAAAACCTTGTAGGTTCCAGACGTTGTGGGCTAAATGTGTTGGGACACTTGCAGCGTATTTCAGTGGTATCTTTGGTAGAATAGCGCTTCATTTGTGCGAAGATTTGATAATTTTTGCAGGCATAAGACAGGGTTGAGGCGGTTAGAAAATGAGTACAATCGACAAAGCATTTCACATCGTTCGTCAGTTCACGATCGAGAACCCGCATATCACCTTAGCAGAGATGGTGCGGCTGTCCGGATTTGACAAAACGACCACACGCCGGCTCTTGTTGTCGCTCACTCAGAATGAGATTCTGGAAAAACACCCGAGTGGGGCCGGATATCAATTGGGTATACTGCCGTTACAACTGTCTAGGATCCGCCGGAGGACATCGAACTTTGATCAATCCGCGGAACAAGTCTTAAACAAACTGGTTTCCACAACGAATGAGTCAGCCCACATTGTTGTGCTTTCTCAGAACGTATTAAAGAACGTCTTTGTGGTCCTCCCAAATCGCGCGACACATGTTAGTTTTGCCGATGATGAAGACGTTCAAGTTCATGCCACCGCATCGGGCATGTGTTTCCTTGCATTTTCCTCGGATGAGGACGTCGATAAAGCATTGTCGCAACCGCTTGCGAAACTCACCAGTTTTACAGAAACCCGTCCCGCAAAAATTCGGGCGCGGCTGCCTGAGATTAAGGCCTCCGCGACGATCGTGATGGAAAGCACACGAGAAGAAGATGTGTCCTCAATCGCCTCGCCCTTTTTTAATAGTGATGGGGCGTTTTTGGGTGCAATTTCTATCGCAGTACCCGCAAATCGTGCTTCGAAAGAGACGATTGAGGCTCTCGCTGAGGCTGTACGCGCATCCAGCGAAGAAATGACGCTAAAGATCGGTGGCGTTCTGCCGAAATAGAACGACACCGCGTCATTGCCCAAATGAATTAAAAATTCGATCTATGGGGCGCGCAGTAATAGCGTGAACCCCAGACATCTCTTTTTACAATAAAAACTGCGACGTTGTTTTGTTTGGCGCGAGATGGCCAGAGGTATCGTCAGCCTCGGACAAGACCTGTCACATGCCATGTCTGTTGACTTAATCAATACAACTGACGTACCGTTAATTGGCCATTGGTGCCAAATAACGGTACTATTGGCATTGAACAATTTGTCAGGGGCGAAGCGTGCCTATGACTTTGGAGGAAGAATGCGTCTTTTCAGTTATAAATCTCGCCCGGTCCATATGGGACCGCTACCTGTAGAAAGACTGAAAAGGCTGGACGGCCAAGTCGACCTCAGCCTGGTAAAAACACGTCCCCAATTGACGTTTGCGGATGAGGGATCGCCTGAAAATCTGAAGAACGCGATGCGCATAATGGCACAATATATCGATGCAACCCGCGAAGGGCATTCTAGCGGACAAACACCAATTGTTCCCGATGCCTTGGACGAACGCGCGCATCAGGCAAAATCACTCGCCTATTTCATGGATGCCCTGCATGTAGGTTGTGCAAAATTCAGCGATGGCCTGCTTTTGCCAAAGCCCTATTTCAACAAAGATTTGCCGACACTTCATGCGCAATTGGGCAACCTGCCTGAAGATGTGCCGGGCTTTCATCACATGATTGCCCATCATATGCAGGAGGGCATCGATGCAAATGACACCGCAATCAAAGGGCATACACATGTAATCTCTATCGTGTTTGACCACTATCGGGATTTGAAGAAAGATGAATCTGGATACCCTTGGCTTCATGGGACGGGTACACATGTCGCCAGTCTTCGTGCATCTGAAATTGCCATAGTTCTGGCCAATTATTTAAGAGTTTTGGGATTTAGTGCCCGCGCGCATACTGAATCCACGACAGAGATTGATCTGGCAAAGGCCGCAGTTGCCGCCGGGGTTGCGGAAATCGGCCCAGATGGTACGGCAATCCATCCTTATGCCGGCGAAAAATTCGCGATTGCAGTTGTGACCACCGACATGGCGATGGCAGTGGATGCACCACTCGCCCCTCGCGGTGCGGTGGACATGTTGCAGTCGCATGGCCCCTCTTGGTGGTTAGGCGGCGGGTTCGGAATGGGCCGTGGCATGGCAACAACTAAGAACGCCAGCAACCTGGACCCATACAAGCGGCGCAATTTCGAGCATGACGTTTACGGTATGCACAAGATCAAACGCGTTGAAAAAACGACAACATTCATTGACGAAGCCCGCGTCCCGCGCGTGCCCAAACGGGCCGACGGATTTTGGCGCGGTAACTTTGGTGATATGGGCGAGTATTTACAGACCCAAAGTAACGATGAATTCTGTGTCATAAAAGGCGTTGTCGGTGAGGCGCAATATGGCTTGATCGGCCCCCTACACCTGCTTGAACGTCGCCAAATCGACATGCCCCGTTTGCCCGGGAACGAAGATGCTGATTTGAATGCCAAGCGGATCAAATCCGCCTTGCATTATATTGGCACCGACATTGTCGGCATTTCTGAGGCACCGGAATGGGTCTGGTACAGTCATGAACATGACGGAACTGAAATCGATACCTCCCACACGCGCGCAATCACTATTCTGGTTGATCAAGGGCACGAGACGATGGAGGGAGCCAGCGGCGATGACTGGATTGCTTCCTCACAAAGTATGCGGGCATATTTGCGGGGATTGTTGTTGGGTGGCGTCATTGCCGAGCAGATCCGAAATCTCGGGTATGAGGCCCGCACGCATAGCGTCGTAGATAGCGATGTCTTGCAGGTTCCGCTGATTTTGTTGGCGGGATTGGGGGAAATGAGCCGGATCGGTGATGCGGCAATGAACCCATTCCTTGGACCCCGCCTTAAGTCCTTTACCATAACGACTGACATGCCGATGACACCTGACAAACCAATTGATTTTGGGTTGCAGAAATTCTGCGAGTCTTGCAACAAATGTGCCCGCGAATGCCCTTCCGGTGCAATATCTGCCGGGCCAAAGGTGATGTTCAACGGCTATGAGGCTTGGAAGCCGGACAGCGAAAAATGTACGCGCTATCGTGTAGGTCAAACGGATGGGGCGATGTGTGGGCGTTGCATGAAAACGTGTCCATGGAACCTAGAAGGGCTTTTTGTTGAATCGCCTTTTCGCTGGCTGGCAATGAATGTTCCGCAGGCAGCGAAAACACTTGCAAGGCTGGACGATAAAGTTGGAAATGGGCGGATCAACCCGGTCAAGAAATGGTGGTGGGACATCGAGACCACCATGGATGGCACCAAACAATTGGTCCCAGAAGACCGGATCAATCGACGTGATCTACAACTTGATCTCGATCTAAAGTTCGAAGATCAATCCTTAGCCGCCTATACGGCGGACGTCTTACCGGCCCCGATCCCCGTCGTGCATCCTATGAACCGCGAATTGGCCATAGAGACATACGAGAACCTGATATCAGCGGATGAATATCAGGCAAAGTTGGCCAACGGGGAAACCGAAGGGCTTGCCCCCGAATACAATATCCCCAAAGACGCCCCGGATGTGCAATATTTGCGGATCACAAAGCGTGAAATGCAGGCTGATGGCGTCGTTGTCCTTGAACTTGAAAACCCAGACGGTTCTGATGTTACGCCTTTTACCGCTGGCGGGCACATAGACTTAATAATCGATGCTCCATTTACCCGCCAATACAGTCTTGCAGGCGATCCAGCGGATACCTCTAAATATGTTGTTGGAATCCTCGAAGAAAAAGAAGGCCGTGGTGGTTCAATACGTGTCCATGAACGGCTGCATGAAGGTACAATCGTTCCTGTTACAGGCCCGCGAAACCACTTCCCTTTGAACGAAAGTGCGTCAAAGACGCTTCTTTTTGGGGGCGGCATAGGGATTACACCAATGATCGCAATGGCCAACACGTTATTTGCGGCTGGTGCCGATTTCGAGCTGCACTACTGCTTCCGCAAACGGTCCACCGCAGGTTTTATAGAATACCTCGAAAGCCAACCATGGGCCGATCGTGTAAAACTGCATATCTCTTCGGAAGGGACGCGGGCTGATCTGGAAAAATTGGTAGGCTCCCCCGATCCGGGCACCTATTTGTACACCTGCGGGCCAAACCCCTTTATGGACTCTGTGATGACCGTTGCAGAACAATTGGGGTGGAATGACGACAACATTCGCTATGAATATTTTACGGTCCCTGAACAACCTGACTTCGAGAACCATCCGTTTGAGGTGACTCTAAAACAATCTGGAAAAACACTGCAGGTCGCTGAAGATCAGTCCCTTGCAGATGTATTGATGAAGCAAGGTTTACCAGTCCAGACCAAATGTAGCGACGGTCTTTGCGGTGTCTGCAAAGTTGAATTTACTGCGGGTGATGTTGAACACAGAGATTTTGTCCTTTCAAAGAAAGAACGCGAGCATGCCATGGTCACCTGCTGTTCTCGGCCTAAACCTGATAGCGAACGGCTGATACTTGACCTCTGAGAGAGAATAACTGCCGTCGGCCTACGTCGTTTTAGAACTATCGCGGTAAGATACCGCTCATTTTAACGCATTTACGACGGCAACTCTGACCGCCTATGGATCTGAAGCAATTCAATTTGAGAGGCATTCATCATCGCGTCGACATATCAGTTGTCCGAACACACAAACTCAGGGTAACGACGGACAGCGAGATCAAATTTAGCATTACGCTTATGGCGGTTTATAACCGGTACTGAAATTCAGGACGTGATCAGCATCCGGAAATGCCGATCACCCGAAGCGTGATAAGTCTATTGATCCAACAAACTACCGACAGCATCAAGTTCAGCTGCGTTCCGAATAAGGCGCGCCTCGGTATCCTCTGCATTCTGCCAGTATACAAGAGCACCAGTATCAGCGGACAGTTCTTGCACACGTTCCGAAGCCATTGTCTTCTCTGCGACGGCCTCAATTTTATCGCGAACATCTGCAGGCGTATCTTTGTGAACGAAAAGACCATTCCACAAAGCAATACCCAGATCGGATTGAAGCTCACCGACAGCCGGAACATCAGGAATCAAAGATATTCTGTCGCTGCCTATTGTTGCTAAAACCTTGAGGTCATCTAGACACGGTAGGATGAGTTGGATTGTCGTACTTATAACGTCGACATCCCCGGACGCCAAAGTGTTGCAATCCAATGCGTCAAAGGCGGCGTCTGACTCAAAGCTAATGCCCATTCTTTCTGCAAATGCCATGGTAACTCGCGTCGGCGCGAAGGGCGCTCCAAAATGCCCAAGCGTAACCCCATTTTCCTGAGAATACGCCGCCAACCCTTCAATATCATCATATGGAGCGTTTTCACCAGCAGCGATGACAAATGGATATGTTACAAAAGCGCCAATCGGTTCAAAGGGATTTGGGCTGAGCTCCGGAATACCAATTTGTGGGCCCACGACTGCGACAGACATGACAAAAGAGCCGATCGTGTATCCATCCGCAGGTGCTTGAGCCACAGAAATTGCACCTGGGAAGGGGCCACCACCACCGCCGGGTCTGTTCACAACGGCGGCTGGTACCCCGTATTCTTTCTCAAAGTCTTCGGCGATCATTCGTGTCAATACATCTTCTAAATCGCCGGGTGGCCATGGAACGATAAATTCAACGGGTTTGTTTGGGTATTCGGCCTGTGCCGCCAACGGAAGCGCAGACAAAACACCTGCGATAATCATTTTCTTAAGCATATCATTCATCCTCTCAAAGGTGCCACTAATTGGTACACTAGATCATATAATGCTACCTTGCTATAATTTTGTTACGCAACTGCTTAAGGGATTCACTACTGACATACAGGATGATCGCGCGCGTGAAGCGATAGTATCTAGGTCAGATAGGGGATGACAGGGCGCGCACCGCCGACGAAGCCTTACAGGATTAATCACCTCCGGCGGCTCAAGTATGATGCAGACGACACACAGCTCAACAAATGAGATACCTAGATCGGTCTTTGGAAGACCGGCATCGCCCCCCTGCTCAATGTTCTCTGTGGATGCATAATTTGGTGGCGTTGAAATGTAAAAAAGCCACCTTGCAAACAACTTAGCGAGAAAACCGAGCTAAACTTCTGGTTTATGGGAACCAAAAAGCGCCGCGTGGCCAATAAAATTAGCCTTGCACCTTTACCGAGCATTGCCTAGCAAAGGCACACGCGGGGGAGTCTCAACTGAGAGACTGAGAGGCGAATAGCAGCCATGCTGCAGTGTCGCGACCCTTTGAACCTGACCCAGTTGATACTGGCGTAGGAAGCTAAGGTCGCACAGTGCCTCGTTTCGAATGTGCGCTCTGATAAGGTGGATATGTGTCTACTCGTTTCCCAAGCCCAATCTCATCTGGTGTCCTTTTAAGTCGATTATTTAAGGAACACCAAAATGAACGTCCCAAACCCCACAATTACCACTGGCGAAATGCCTGCGTCGCGTAAGATCTATGTAAACGGTGTGCGACATCCAGATATTCGCGTTCCGATGCGTGAAATATCAGTTCACCCCACTGCGGGTGAGCCGCCTCTGACCGTCTATGACAGCTCTGGGCCCTACACCGACCCAAATGTTTTGACCGATATTCAGCAAGGCTTGCCTCCGGTGCGCCAACAGTGGATCAAGGCGCGTGGCGATGTTGAGCAATACAGCGGCCGAGATATCCAGTTGGCAGACAACGGCTTTGTTGATGGGGCCCATTTGACACCGGAATTTCCAATCAAACCCCAACCATTGCGCGCAACCGGCGATGGGGCCGTCACACAATTGGCCTATGCACGGGCGGGCATCATCACGGCAGAGATGGAATATATCGCCATCCGCGAGAACCAACTACGCACCGCCAAGCCTGAGCCCCGAGACGGGAATGACTGGGGGGCAAACATCCCCGATTATGTCACGCCAGAGTTTGTCCGCGATGAGGTCGCAGCAGGCCGTGCGATCATTCCCGCTAACATCAACCATCCTGAAT
The DNA here is from genome assembly GCA_039972875.1 of Pseudoruegeria sp. Taxonomy (GTDB): domain Bacteria; phylum Pseudomonadota; class Alphaproteobacteria; order Rhodobacterales; family Rhodobacteraceae; genus Pseudoruegeria. Next base: position 150,536 of record JBDWMA010000010.1, on the reverse strand, counting down.
CTGAACCGATGATCATCGGGCGCAATTTTCTGGTAAAGATTAACGCCAATATGGGCACATCCGCGGTCAGCTCTTCTATGGAAGGAGAAGTCGACAAAATGGTTTGGTCCATTCGTTGGGGCGCTGACACCGTCATGGACTTGTCCACTGGGCGCAATATTCACAACACCCGCGAATGGATTATCCGTAACAGTCCCGTCCCCATTGGAACCGTCCCCATTTATCAAGCCTTGGAAAAGGTGAACGGCATTGCCGAGGACCTAACGTGGGAGGTGTTTAGGGACACTTTGATTGAGCAAGCCGAACAAGGCGTGGATTATTTCACCATTCATGCCGGAGTGCGTTTGCATATGGTTCCAATGACGGTGAACCGTGTCACGGGCATCGTATCGCGCGGTGGGTCGATTATGGCTAAGTGGTGTTTGCATCATCACAAAGAGAGCTTTTTATACGAACATTTTGCCGACATCTGCGATATCTGTCGACGATATGATGTCAGCTTTTCACTCGGGGATGGGTTAAGGCCTGGCTCTATTGCGGATGCAAATGACGAGGCACAATTTGCAGAGCTGGAAACGCTCGGGGAGTTGACAAAAATCGCTTGGTCCAAAGATTGTCAGGTGATGATCGAAGGTCCGGGGCATGTCGCTATGCACAAAATCAAAGAGAATATGGACAAGCAGTTGGCCTGCTGTGATGAGGCCCCCTTTTATACATTGGGTCCACTGACAACTGACATTGCCCCCGGCTATGATCACATCACCAGTGGGATCGGGGCGGCCATGATCGGATGGTTTGGCTGTGCCATGTTGTGTTATGTAACCCCCAAAGAGCATCTGGGATTACCCGATCGCAACGATGTCAAAACCGGTGTCATTACCTATAAGATTGCCGCCCACGCCGCCGATCTGGCTAAGGGGTTACCGGGCGCGCAACGGCGCGATGATGCGCTATCGCGCGCCCGTTTTGAATTCCGCTGGGAGGATCAATTCAATTTATCACTTGATCCGACGACTGCACGGGATTTTCACGATCAAACCATGCCCAAAGAGGCCCATAAGGTGGCACATTTCTGTTCGATGTGTGGGCCAAAATTCTGTTCGATGAAAATCAGTCACGACATCCGTGCAGAGGCGCAAAAAGAAGGTATGGCCGCCATGTCAGAGAAATTTCGCGAAGCCGGTGATCTTTACTTACCTGTCGATAAATCCAACGCAGAAATAAACGACTGATCTTTTAGATCTTACCCTACTCCACGGCCCTCTCATCCGTAATTGCAGCGATGAGGGGCGACTTAAAATCTGCTCCTTTAGTGTTTCCCAACAACGTTGATTAATCAATGGAGTAGGTCACTCATTTATGTGTCAGAAAAATTGCGCACCCCATTGGCCATCGCATCGTTTGCTGCGACGGCCAATGGGCTCATGAATCTCTCTTCGCTGATGGGCAAATCCCGGTCAAAAATCTGAGAGGTTCCCACCACAGAGCCATGTTCGAATAAAGTTAAAGAACCGCCTCACAGGGCCAATTCAACCGCCTCGCGTAACAGGGATGCCTGTCCGATTTGGTTGGCTAGGATCAGCACAAGACGCGCATTCATATCGTCGGCCTCTTCGGCTGACATATCCCGCTGTGCCTCTGTAAGCATTTCGTAGAAACCGTCTGGATCTTCAATGTTTGGGGTAAGAGTAAGACTCATTGAGACTGCCCTCCGGTTGCTTGCGAAATTGCGGCCATGATCCTATCGCGATCAAATGTGCGCCATCTTGCGGCCACATGCTGATCCGGACGAATAAGATACACCGCCCCCTCCGTTGCGTCAAAACGCTTCGCTGCCAGACCTTCGATGTCGTCAAAATGCTGACCTACAACGACTGTCGTAGGGGTGAATACCCCAGCCTCAACAGGTGTTGGCTCAAGCCCAAAGACCAATAGCGCGAAGCCCTCTCCGAACTGATTCAAGAGCCAATCGCTTTTTCCATCCACACGGATGGGAGCGTCCGCAACGCAAGTACCGGGACGCATTGACCCCTTCCAAATGTCAGTATCAGGCGTATTCAGCGTACTTTCCGTGTAAGGTGTGGGCGTTGATAATCGTCCAGAATTAACAAGTGGGCGCGCGAATTCCTGAGTTTTAGACAAGTTCAACACTGCATTCCGATACCGCATGGAGGCGGCATTCTTGGGCGTAATGAAATCCGTCGAGCGTGTCGAATTCAGCAGGTTATCATCCGCCGCAAAGGCGCGCTCACTATGATAAGTGTCAATTAAGGCAACTGGTGCTTCGCCTCGAACTACTGCGGCAAGTTTCCACCCCAGATTGTCCACATCCTGCACCCCCGTGTTCGCGCCGCGGGCGCCAAACGGTGAAACTTGATGCGCGGAATCTCCGGCAAACAGAACCCGACCATACCGAAAACGGTCAATACGCCGACACGCAAACTGATAGACAGAGCCCCACTCCAGTTCGAATTCAACATCTTCGCCCAGCATTGCTTTGACTCGCGGGATGATATTTTCTGGACGCTTTTCTTCCTCAGGATCGGAATCCCACCCAAGTTGGAAATCCAATCGCCAGACGTCATCCGATTGTTTGTGCAGCAAGGCCGACTGCCCCCGATGAAATTCGGGATCAAACCAAAACCAACGTTCCGTCGGAAAGTCTGCTTTCATCACAATATCAGCGATCAGGAACTGATCCTGAAAGAAGTGTCCGGTAAATTTGGCCCCTACCATTTTTCGGACATCTGAATTCGCCCCATCACAAGCCACCAACCAATCGGTTTGCAATCTGAATATGCCGTCTGGTGTCTCGACCGCCAGCTCAACATGATCGTCATAGGATTGAAGGGAAACAACTTTGTGTTTCCAGCGCAGATCAATCAAGTCATTCTGTTCGCAAGCATCGACCAGGTACTCTTCGAGGTAATATTGTTGCAGATTGATAAAGGCCGGGATTTTGTGCCCGTCTTCTGGCAACAGGTTGAAATTATAAACCTCCTGATCGCGGAGGAAAACGCGCCCAAACTGCCACTTGATCCCTTTTTCCAACATCGGTTGAGCGACGCCCAACCGGTCCCATATTTCGAGAGGGCGTTTGGCATAACACACAGCACGTGATCCGACTGAAACAGTGTTGTTGTCATCCAGCAGTACGACTTTTAGCCCGCGCGCAGCAAAATCGAGTGCCGCGGTGAGGCCCATAGGGCCCGCACCAACAATGACGACAGTATGCCGCAGAACTTCGCCTGTTTTTTGTTCTGCGGACTGCACATATTCAAATTCGGGAAATGAATAGGTATTTAGCATTACCCTTTCCCCAACTCTTTTGCATGCAACCAATCCGCGTGCTGAGGCGCTTTTTTGGTGCGGGACCACTCTTCCAGCATATCCCACTTTACGGCATCAAGCCGCGCGATCATTTCTTCTTCTTTGGGGTCTGGGCATGCGAGCTCTACACGGTGGCCATTTGGGTCCCAAAAATAAATCGAATGGAAAATAGAATGATCCGTAACTCCAAGAACTTCCACGCCTTCTGCTTCCAGATGCGCTTTGAAACCAATCAATGTTTCGCGGTCTTTGACTTTGAATGCGATATGCTGAACCCAGATTGGCGTGTTTGGATCTCGGCCCATTTCTGGCTTTGTAGGCAATTCAAAGAAGGCCAGAACATTTCCATTTCCGGCATCTAAAAACAGATGCATGTAGGGATCTGGTTCATGCGTCGACGGCACCTTATCTTCTGCAATCGCGAGAACAAAATCCATATTCAGCATCTTTGTGTAGAACTCCACAGTCTCTTTGGCGTCCTTGCAGCGGTAGGCGACGTGATGGATCTTTTCGAGCTTAAGGTTTTGTGAATTCATTTTGATCTCCTCCAGAATCATTGCATTTGCAACAATTAAACCCGACAGAGCAGCCCGTATTTGATCTAGATCAAACTCGTTGCATATGAAATGGTCTACTTCTGCCTTCAGGAGCCCCGAAGATGAACCTAGATACCTATTTTCCATATCAGTTGGCGTCGACGGCTGAGGCGTTTTCCCAAAAGTTAGTTGACGTCTATGGGCGCAGCTATGGCCTTTCACGGGAAGAATGGCGTTTATTTTTACTCTTGGCGGATGCCAAGTCGCTGACCTCCCTCGAGTTGTCGCAACGGACAACTTTGGACAAGGTGCAGGTCAGCAGAGCTGCTAAAAAACTCGACGACAAAAACCTCATCACAAGATCAATCTCTGAAACCGATAAGCGATTGCGGGTCTATTCCTGTACAGATGCCGGTGTAAAACTTTTCGCTGAACTTTTTCCCAAAGTTGAATTACAGGCTCAGAGCGTTCTTGCTCATATGAGCACCTCCGAGCGAAACGATCTTGATCGAGGATTAGCCGCTTTAAAACGCGCTATTTCCCTCCATTCCAGCGAGCAAGCTTAACCTGCCCTCCTGTCATCTCCCATTTTTACGGTGATCGATCCGTGCAGATGTTCATAAAGACCAGAACCATACCCCTTTTTGGTACGCACTAAATCCCACAAAAATGGCCGAGGTATGCTTTCCAGCAGCGGGGAATATACCCCTGCGGCGCCTTGGGGATGACGCCCTTCATCATTGAGTTTTATCACTCTTCGGTGGCCATCAACAGATCCAACGCACCATGCAATTCGTCGATTTTGTCTCCAAGCCTCTTGTCGAGTTTATCTTGAAACTCTTGCGCGAAAGGAATGAGCCGCTCGAGAAGCTTGGCCCCTTCTTTGGTTACGGTGAGTTTCAATAACCGTCTGTCCTGATCATCCGTAATTTTGGTCAGGTAGCCCTTCGCCTCTAGTTTGGACGCGGCTCTGCTCACTTTGGATTTCTCAAGATTGACACGTTTTTCGATATCTCGAATGGATAAGCCCTTTGTGTATCCGACATTCAAGAGGACACGCCACTCTGGCATCGATATCCCAAACTCACTTTTATAGTGCTTGGCAAGGTCAGCACTCAGCTGTCCCGCAATTACCGTCAACCGGTACGGAAGATAGCCTTCTAAATCAAACTCTGGGACTTTCACAGACATCGTAATTCCTTCTTAGTCGGACCCATTATGCCCTCGGCTTCGTTGCAGATGCAATAAAAATTGTTGACTTCATTGCAAATGCAACGAATACTCAATCAACGTTGAGAATCTGCTGCAAGGTTAGGAACGCACAATGAACGAACACGCTACACCCGCGACTATGACCATTGCCCCAAATGGGGGTGGTACAACAGACGGGTATATGCCCGGTTTCGGCAATGACTTTGAAACTGAAGCCCTCGTCGGTGCCCTGCCCCAAGGAATGAACAGTCCCCAAAAGGTCAACTACGGCCTCTATGGCGAGCAACTGTCCGGTACCGCATTCACGGCACCAAGCCACCAAAATGAACGCACTTGGTGTTACCGCATCCGACCGTCCGTAAAACACAGCAACCGATACGAAAAAATCGACGTCCCGTACTGGAAAACCGCGCCAAATGTTGATCCTGACGTGATCAGTTTAGGTCAATATCGCTGGGATCCGGTGCCCCATGCCGATGAGAAACTAACGTTCGTAACGGGTATGCGCACGATGACCACGGCGGGCGATGTTAACACACAAGTCGGCATGGCAACCCATGTCTATCTTGCCACGGCTTCAATGGTCGACGACTATTTTTATTCAGCTGATTCCGAGTTGCTTGTGGTGCCACAAGAAGGCTTGCTGCGCATCTGCACCGAGCTTGGGATCATAGACCTGGCCCCACAAGAGATTGCGATCCTCCCACGTGGACTACTGTATCGCGTCGAAGTGATCGAAGGGCCGGCACGAGGGTTCGTCTGCGAAAACTATGGGCAGAAATTTGAACTGCCCGGACGCGGTCCCATTGGTGCAAATTGCATGGCCAACCCGCGGGACTTCAAAACCCCTGTCGCCGCATTTGAAGACCGTGAAGTGCCATCAACCGTGACAATCAAATGGTGCGGCCAATTCCACCAGACCAAGATTAATCATTCGCCGCTGGATGTCGTGGCATGGCATGGCAACTATGCGCCTCTGAAATATGACCTGCGCACATATTGCCCGGTTGGCGCGATTTTGTTTGACCACCCTGACCCATCAATTTTCACGGTTCTCACGGCCCCTTCAGGCCAAGAGGGGACAGCGAATATCGATTTTGTTCTCTTCCGGGAACGCTGGATGGTGATGGAGGATACCTTCCGTCCGCCTTGGTATCACAAGAACATCATGTCTGAAATGATGGGCAACATTTACGGCCAATACGATGCCAAGCCGCAAGGGTTTGTTCCCGGCGGGATTAGCCTGCACAACATGATGCTGCCTCATGGGCCCGACAAAGAAGCCTTCGAAAATGCGTCAAACGCCAATCTCGGTCCGGAAAAGCTCGACAATACGATGTCGTTTATGTTCGAGACCCGTTTCCCGCAACATCTAACAGCCTTCGCAGCAAACGAAGCCCCATTGCAGGATGATTATATCGACTGCTGGGCGGACATCGAAAAGAAATTCGACGGTACCCCATGCAAGAAATAATTGACCCCACGCCATCCCACTAAGGATCAAATCATGACACTAAAATCATCATGGGTGACGTCGGCAAATTCAGCCGATCATCCTTTCCCACTTAACAACCTTCCTTATGGCATTTTTTCGACCGGTGACAGTGATCCGCGATGCGGTGTCGCCATCGGCGATATGATCCTTGATCTGCGCGCCGTTGAAACCGCAGGTCTACTTAAAGTCTCGAGCGACCCCATTTTTGATCAGTCTTCGTGGAATGGTTTTATGGCGCTTGGACGGGATGTCTGGTCCCAATTACGCGCCACGTTGACCGACATGTTAGCCCAAGGATCAGAGGTCCAAGATCAGCTGGAACCGCACCTTGTTGCAATCGATGACGCGCAACTGCATATGCCAATCAAAGTCGCTGAATACACCGATTTTTATGCGGGGCGACATCACGCTGTGAATGTTGGCAGTATGTTCAGGGACCCTGCAAATGCATTGCCCCCCAATTGGCTGCATATTCCAATCGGTTACAATGGCCGCGCGTCATCTGTTGTTGTCTCGGGCAGTGAAGTCCGCCGCCCTTGGGGCCAACTCAAAGGGCCCACTGACGATCTACCGCGCTTTGCTCCATCCGCACGTTTTGACATCGAGCTAGAGATGGGTGCCATCGTCGGAACAGCCAGCAACGGGCCAATCACTGTGCAGGAAGCCTATGAAAATATCTTTGGCTATGTGTTGCTGAACGACTGGTCTGCACGGGACATTCAGGCTTGGGAATATCAGCCGCTTGGGCCGTTTCAAGCAAAGTCCACCGCCACGACGATCAGCCCCTGGATTGTCACCGCCGCCGCTTTAGAGCCCTTCCGCAGTGACACACCGACGCGTGAATTTGAGTTGTTGGATCACATCAAAGATTGTGGTCCGATGTTGTATGATATCGCGCTGGACGTCACCCTGACACCAAGCAACGGTCAAACCAGCACAATCGCACAAACCAATTATGCGCAGATGTATTATTCAGCCGCGCAACAATTGGCACATCATACCAGTGCAGGTAGCCCAATGAACGTCGGCGACTTGCTTGGCTCTGGAACAATCTCCGGCCCGCAAAAGCATCAACGTGGATCGCTTCTGGAACTCAGCTGGGGGGGCAAGGAACCATTCACCCTCGACAGTGGAGAGACCCGCAGCTTTATCGAAGACGGAGATACGCTGGCACTCTCCGGGAACGCCAAGGGGGATGGCTTCACCGTTGGTTTTGGCCCCTGCACCGGCACCCTTCTTCCCGCACTTGAAAGCCCATACGCGCGCTAAAGCGACCCATTTCTTTCAAAGGAACATTCCATGGCAAAAGCATTCGCATCACAAGGCGACATGACTGAAAAGAAAATTACTTTCGACGAAGTGGGGGAAGGACTTTATGCCTTCACCGCCGAAGGCGATCCAAATTCCGGCGTTATCATTGGCGATGACTCTGTGATGATCGTTGAGGCACAAGCCACCCCGCGGTTGGCTGAAAAGGTCATCGAACGCGTCCGCAGCGTGACCGATAAGCCGATCAGCCACGTCGTTTTGACCCACTACCATGCTGTGCGAGTTCTAGGGGCATCTGCTTTTGGCGCGGAACAAATCATTATGTCCGACGCCGCCCGTGCAATGGTCGTAGAACGCGGGCAAGAAGACTGGGACAGTGAATTTCAGCGTTTCCCGCGCCTGTTTGAAGGCCATGAAAGCATTCCAGGGCTGACTTGGCCAACCACCACGTTTTCTGACAGCATGACAGTCTATCTGGGCAACCGTCGCGTTGATATTAAACACATTGGACGTGCGCACACCGCCGGAGACGCCATCATTCATGTGCCTGACCAGAATGTCATGTTTACAGGTGATATCGTCGAGGACCACTCTGCCTGCTACTGTGGTGACGGCCATTTCGGCGACTGGGGTCAGACTCTCGACAATATTTTAGCTTATGATGTGGATGCTGTGGCTCCGGGTCGTGGGGCAGCGCTCATTGGCAAAGACGCCGTGACAAGCGCCATCGAAAGCACCCGCGATTTCGTCAACAGCACTTACAATCCAGCGGCACGCGTCGCCGCAAGAGGTGGGTCATTGAAAGACGCATGGGATGAAGTCCGTGCCGCCTGTGATCCAAAGTTTGCGGACTATGCAATTTATGAACACTGCCTGCCGTTCAATGTGGCCCGCGCTTACGACGAGGCCCGGGGCATCAATACACCGCGCATCTGGACGGACAAGCGCGACCTAGACATGTGGGAACAGCTTCAGGGCTAATTTTCACAGGACGTCCGACATTCTAATCAACAGGGGATCACATGTTACAAGATAGATACACGCTCGCATTCAAGCTCTATCCTTATTTACGAAGCGCGGATCAAGACGCCGATGCGCCAGTACGACACCCCGTTGTCGTTGTCGGAGGGGGCCCAATCGGACTGGCCACAGCTCTTGATCTTGGCCGTCAAGGTGTCCCGGTTGTTGTGCTGGATGATCACGAAGGTATCGGCATGGGCAGTCGGGCTATCTGCTTTGCCAAGCGTACGCTTGAAATAGCGGACCGCTACGGTTGTGCTGACCCAATGCTAAAAAAGGGGATCGTCTGGAACGTTGGTAAAGTGTTTCAGGATGATCGACAGGTGTTTGAATTCAACCTGTTACCCGAAGAAGGCCATGCCAAGCCGGCCTTTATCAACCTGCAACAGCCTTATTTCGAAAAATTCATCTTTGAACAGATCGTTGCGGAACAGGCAAAGGGTGCCCCGATTGAAATACGTGGCCGGAACCGCGTGGATGCGGTTGAGGCCCACGATGATCACGTTGTTTTAGACATTGAGACTCCCGATGGCCCTTATAAGCTCGAGGCGGACTGGGTTGTGGGCTGTGACGGGGCAAGTTCACCTTTGCGCGGTATGTTGGGGCTGGATTTTGATGGGCGTGTGTTCAAAGACAGCTTCCTGATTGCAGACATCAAAATGTTGAATGAGAGCTTTCCAACTGAACGTTGGTTCTGGTTTGAACCATACTTCAAATCCGGCGCATCGACCTTGCTGCACAAACAGCCCGACGATGTGTGGCGCGTTGATTTCCAGATTGGATGGGACGTCGATCGCAAGGAAGAAATGAAAGAAGAAAATATTCGCCGCCGCCTTGATGCCATGTTAGGTGATGACGTCGAATATGAAATGGTGTGGTCGTCAATTTATACGTTCCAGTGCCGCCGCATGGATAAATTCAGACACAACCGCGTAATCTTTGCCGGTGACAGCGCTCATCAGGTGTCCCCTTTTGGGGCACGTGGGGCGAATTCCGGCATTCAGGACGTAGACAATCTGGGTTGGAAGCTGGGGCTTGTTGTCAACGGGACGGCACCAGATAGTTTGTTAGACTCCTATGATTACGAACGCATTTTCGGGGCGGATGAAAACATCCTCAATTCCACCCGTGCAACCGACTTTATCACGCCAAAGTCCAAGACCAGCCACACATTCCGCAATGCGGTTTTATCTCTTGCGGAAAACCACGAATTTGCACGCCCATTGGTCAACTCTGGCCGGCTATCTGTGCCCTGCGTTTATGATGATTCACCACTGAATGGACCGGACGCCATTCCTGAGGCTCCTGCGCAAACTCGTGTTGGCAGCACCTGCAAAGACGCACCTGTCGGGGACGGTTTCTTGCTCGACCATCTTGGCAATGACTTTGTTGTGCTCGCGATTGATACCGATGCACCTGATACCATCGAGGTGGACGGCATTCAGGCGCGTACCGTCCATGTATCGACCTCGGATGATCCAACCGGTGCGTTGGCCCAACGGTATCTCGGAGATGCGAAAAAAGCTGTCTACCTCATTCGACCAGATCAACACGTCGCCGCACGCTGGCCCTCTTTTGATGACGCCAGCCTACGTGCAGCATTGCAAAAAGCCTGTGGGAAGGATTGATCCATGGCAAATTTGAACACCAAACCGAACATCGCCGCTCCAGATGACTTCTATGCAGATCTCATCGCGGCACATAACGATAAAACCGACGATCAAAGCGAAGCGTTCAACGCCCGCCTGATCCTCGTTTTGGCCAATCACATTGGCGACCGCGAGGTACTACAAGAAGCACTGGCTGCTTCTCACTAAAGTTCAAAAAGGGAGGAAACCATATGAACATCAAAACAAACATGACCCGAAAATTGCTGGCGGCGGCAGTGGTTGGCGCAAATCTGGTGGCATCGTCTGCGGCATTTGCCGACACCACTCTGGCACTGTCGAGCTGGTTGCCACCACGTCACCCCATTGTTGTTAACGCTATTAAACCTTGGGCCAAAGACGTCTCTGACGTCACCGAGGGCCGCGTGACCGTGCGCGTTCTTGCAAAGCCAATGGGCGCTCCACCTGCGCATTACGACATGGCGCGTGACGGCATTGCCGATATCACATACGGGCTCCATTCATTCACAACTGACAATCGGTTCGTCCGATCCCGCATTGGCCAATTTTCGTTTTTAGGCGATGATGCTGTATCCGGCTCTACGGCCTTTTGGAACGTCTATTCAGGGGATCTTGATGCCCAAGCGGAACATGAAGGCACAAAACTGCTCGGTCTGTTTGTCCATGGCCCCGGCGTTCTGCACAACAATGTCCAACCCATCACCACAATAACGGACCTAGAGGGGCTGAAAATTCGTGTCCCAGGTGGGTACATCTCAGATTTGATGTCTGACCTCGGGACGGAAACGCTTTTCATGTCATCGGGTGAAGTTTATGAGAAACTGTCACGAGGTGTCATCGACGGCGTCACTTTTACCTATGAAGCCCTGACGGCGTTTAAGTTGACGGACGATCTAAAGTACACCATGCGCGTTCCCGGTGGTCTTTATAATACCACATGGTTTCTTGTGATGAATGAAGGTGCGTGGGAAGGTATTTCCGAAGAAGACCGCGCCGCAATCGAAGCCATATCCGGTGCCGCCTTTGCCGAACGTGTTGGGGCTGCTTGGAACGCCGCAGATGAGAAGGCATTGATCGCCATCGAAGAGGCTGGGATCGAAATCACAGATGCGCCGGCAGAACTGTTGGAAGAAATCAAAACCGTTGCGTCAAAATACGAATCCGATTGGTCTGATGCGATCTCTGCGGATGGGTTCGACGGTACTGCGGCCCTTACTGAGTTGCGCGCTCAAACCGGCGTGGACTTTTGATCCATGGAGCAGTTCCGGCACAAACATAGAAATGACGATGGTGGCCTAGAATTGGGCCACCTTCTGCAAAATTCACTGGGGCTCGGAGCTGCTCTGCTTCTCTTCTGTCTCGTGTTGGTCACTTGTGTTGATGTCATTGGGCGGTATTTCTTTTCCGCCCCGCTCAGCGGTGCATTCGAGATTACCGAACTTCTATTGGCTGCACTGGTGTTTGCAGCCCTACCTCTAACAACTGAACGCAAAGAACACATCGAAGTTGATTTACTCAACGTCGTTCTGCCGGATACCATCCAACGGTATCTCTCTGCTTTTGCGGGCCTCTTTTCTGCGGCCGTCCTTGCGACATTGTCTTGGCGTCTGGGCTCCCATGCGCTGCAAGCTGCGATGGACGGTGCCACGACCAACGCGCTGGCCATCCCACTGGCACCATTTGGTTATCTGGCTTCATTTTCCTGCCTACTCTGCGCGTTTATTGCATTCCTACGTGGCATCCACCCGCCAAAAGATCTGTTTGTAAAAGAGGAGGACGGACATGTTTGAATCTCTTCTCGGATTTGCAATCTTGCTCAGCCTGATCCTCGTTCGGGTGCCAATTGCTTTTGCCATGGCCGCCGTCGGTGGGATCGGGTTTGCAATGATGCGCGGCTGGGGACCTGCTTGGGCAATGACAGGACAGGTCGCGTTCGACTCTGCTTTGTCCTACAGCCTTTCGGTCATCCCACTGTTTATCTTCATGGGTAATGTACTGGCGGCATCAGGTGTGGCGAACGGCCTTTTTGTTGCTGCGAACCGGCTCTTTGGTCGCACACGCGGTGGTCTTGCCATGGCCTCCGTGTTCTCATGTGGAGGTTTCTCAGCAGTTTGCGGGTCCTCCCTTGCAACGGCCGCAACTATGTCAAAAGTCGCAATGCCGTCGATGCGCAAACTTGGTTATGCAGATAGTCTGGCCACTGGTTCAATCGCAGCGGGCGGTACGCTGGGTATCTTGATCCCGCCGTCCGTGATTTTGATCATCTACGGTTTGCTGACGGAAACGAACATCGCAAAGTTGTTCATCGCCGGTGTCATCCCCGGTATCTTGGGTGTGATCCTCTATCTGGCTGCCGTGAAAATTGCCGTCTATATCAACCCTTCCCTCGCACCAGATGCTAAAACCGACAGCACACCGATGGCCCGTTCCGATTTCATCGGGGTTCTCTCAGTGCTTGGACTGTTCCTGTTCATCATGGTCGGCATCTACGGAGGCTTTTTTACACCAACAGAGGCAGCAGGCATGGGTGCTGGCGCATCGGTTTTGATCGCCGTCGGATTGCGGGCCATGTCTTGGGCTGACTTTCTGACAGCAACATTCGATAGCGTGCGGGCAACAGCCATGATTTTCGCCGTTGTGATCGGGGCCGAGCTATTTTCAAACTTTGTAAATTTCGCAGGGTTACCTGACGCTCTGGCCACCTTGGTTCTTGATTTGGAGATGCCCGTTTGGATGGTCATCCTTGTCATCATCATTATCTATATGATCTTGGGTTGTGTTCTTGAAAGCCTGTCGATGGTGCTTTTGACGGTACCGGTGTTTTACCCTTTGATGTACGAACTGCCCTTCACAAATGAGTTGCTTCAGGACCCTGAGCTGGCACTGATTTGGTTTGCAATTGTAGTTGTTGTAGTAACAGAAATAAGTTTGATCACTCCACCTGTTGGCATGAATGTGTTCGTTCTCAAATCTGTACTTCGGGACGTCTCACTTGGAACAATTTTTAAGGGCGTCTTACCCTTCTGGTTTGCCGACATTGTCCGGTTGAGCCTGCTGATTTTGATCCCATCGCTCTCTCTCTGGCTGGTCACAATCATGTAACCCACACTGGTCCCAGTGCGTTCACCAAACCGGATTTGTACAACGGTGGAGGTTAAAATCCACGATCGTCCGAACGCGGGTGTCATCACCTAAAGTAAATCCAATGCGGCGGTTCTCTTCAACAAGAACTGCCGCATTGTGATACGGAGTGGATCTCGATTAATCGACGTCTTGCTGAACAGCCCCAACTTTCGTGGCCCATATTGAAAATCAGGGCATGAACTTAGGCTTCTAAACAGCCAATCATCCGCTCAAGGTTGGCCATAGCCAATACCCCATCTGCGATGGTCGGCGCCGCAGATAGCTTACCGGTAAGCCCAATCGCAACATCATCCATCAGCGCTGCGTAACCTTTATGATCTTCGTTGGCGGCTGCAGTAAAATTTGGTCGCCACGTCAATGAATCTGCTGCGCTGTCTAGGGTGGCCCCCGGAACTTCTGCCTTAAACTCTGGATCGCGATGCCATGTAATGTTGATGACGTTGTCTACCTCGATCCGGTTATGGTCGCCCATAATCGTGATTTGCTCCATCGGGGTCCCCCGAGATTGAACAGTGCCCATCGACACGTTTCCAATGACCCCATTTTCGCAACAAAAATTCATGTGAAATAATATCTTACCAGGGGTCGGCGTTGTTTGGCGAACAGCCATTTCGGCAATTGGGCTTCCGGCAAACCACGGCATCAAATCCATGTAGTGCACACAATGGTGAAGATAGAATCCCGTATAGTCGACTTCGTCGGCGAAATAGGTTGGCGCAGTCATATAGCTCCCGGTAATCCCAAGAACGGAGCCGAAATCCCCGCCCTTTAGGATGTTCTGTGCCATTCGGTTTCCGGTGGAATAACGCTTCATGAAACCAACAAAAACCGGAACAGAGGCTTGCTCTGATGCTCGCAATAGTTCGACTGATTGCGCATGAGACGCCGCTGGTGGTTTTTCCATAAAGACAGGGAGACCCTTTTTAATCGCGGCCAGTGTCGCCTCAAAATGCACGTCAGGCCCTACGGCCATACAAATTGCGTCCAATCCCGGTTGTTCCAGCATCTTGCGCCAATCGGTATAGGTATCTTGGACACCATAGTGGCTCGCAGTTGCGGTCAAAGCGTCTTTGTCACGGTCACACAACGCAGCCACGCGCATACCCGCGCGACCGATCTGTGGCAAAAGCATCCAAGTGGCATGACGACCACACCCAATCCAACCGATGTTTAGTGTCATTGTGCATACTCCGCAAAGTCCATAGCCGACCGGATTAACGCCCGACCAGAAATCAATTTTTCGGTTTCATCTTCTGCTGGTGCGCGCCACTGCGCGATCGGCAGCGCAAGGCGCTGATCGTCTCTTCGGAACGGCTCAAGTGACACCGGTCCTGAATAACCAACCTGATGCAGGGCGCGCATAATTGTCGGCCAGTCCATATTGCCTGTTCCGGGAAAACCGCGATGATTTTCATTGGCTTGAAAATGCACGATGCGTGGTCCGGCCAAGCGGATCGCATCGGGGATCGATTGATCCTCCATGTTCATGTGATACGTATCGAGCACTAGACCAAGGCCCCCGTCATTCACGGTATCAACAAGCTTTATTCCCTGTTGCGTCGTGTTGAGCATATCCGTTTCAAAACGATTTAACGGTTCCACCGCAAAGGTTTGCCCTGCAGCACGTGCAAATGGCGCAACCTCAGCCAATCCTGAAATCATCCGATCTGCTCGGGCTTTCATCTCATTATCAGTGCGCGGCAGGGGGGGTCTGCCTGCAAAAACCATTGGTTCACCATAGAGCGGACCACCTATGATTTTGGCGCCGATTGCGGCAGCGCTATCAATGCAGCTCTTAAGGTAATCTATCCCGCCCTGACGGGCGGTCGGATCTTCGGAGGAGATAGAACGATGCGCATTCACGCGCGCTGCGAGCACGACGTCTAGCCCAGCTTCAACCAAAGCATCCTTTGCCAAAGCAAGATCGATACCATCTTCTGGCTCGGGCACCAGCAGTTCAATAAAGTCAAAACCCATGGCTTTGATGTCATGAAAAAGATGTAGATGCTCTTGTGTAAATGGACGTACGAATTGCATAGAGATTATGCCGATTGGGTTCTTCATAAAGTGGGTCCTTAACCTTTGACCGCGCCTTGGGTCATGCCTGCGATCAGGCGTTTTTGAATAAATAGGAACAATATGGTTGCGGGCATCGCCCCAACAATTCCACCAGAAGTTAGCAAACCCCATTCAACTTGGTATTCACCAATCAGGGTTTGAATTGCGACCGTTATGGGTTTGATATTGCGACCGCCAAGTGTCAGAGCGTACAAATATTCATTCCATGCGGTGATGAATATATAGACGCCGGTTGCGATGATACCGGGTGTGCATAACGGCAGAACCACTCGACGGAGTGCGCCAAAACGCGTGCAGCCGTCTGTCATTGCGGCTTCGTCCAGAGACTTGGGTATTCCATCAATATAGCTGGTCATCATCCAAACCGAGAACGGAATTGCGACGGTTGAATTGGCAATGATCAGAGCGAAATAGGTATCCACAAGCCCCAATGTCTTCATTAGGATAAAGAGGGGTAGGATCAACAATACCAATGGAAACATGTTGATCACAAGGAACTGTAGCATCAGCAACCGTCGTCCTTTGAACCGAAACCGCGAAAAAGCGTAGGCAGCAGGCACAGACAACGACAGTCCAAAAATCACAGTTCCACCCGCGACGATAAAACTGTCCAACAAGTTGTCTCCGAACCCGACGGTGGAAAACAGCCTGATGTAATTTTCCAAAGTCGCTCCTGCCAAAGAGGGGCCTTCGGTGAATAGTTTGCTCTCTTGGGTAACAGATGTTAGCGCCATCCAGAGATAGGGCGATAGCGTGAAAAGTAAGATCAAAATCATCGGCAGCTCAACGAAAAGAAGCCGACGTACCTTTGATTGATTTCGAACCATCATGTGATGTTCCTTCCGGCACGACGAAGATACAAAATCACAAAGCCCAACAGCATCAAGGTAAAGCAGACCGCCAACGCTGAGCCATAGCCGTAATCCAGGCCTGTCCGCGCTTGAACGAAGGCATAAAGTGGCAGTGTGTAGGTTGAATAGCCCGGCCCTCCACCCGTCATGACAAAGATGACGTCGATAGAGTTCGCTACCCAAATGACCCGCAGCAAAGTGGCGGTCATCAAGACACCGCTCAGTCCTGGCAAAGTAATATGCCAAAATTGACGAAAGGGCGACGCGCCATCGATTGATGCGGCTTCATAATAGCTGGCTGGGATGGATTGTAATCCCGCTAGGATCATCACAGCAAAGAACGGAAACCCCTGCCACGTCAACGTCAGAATGATCGCGTAAAGCGCCGTATCAGGGTTTGCCAACCAAGGGATCGATGTCTCTATTAGATTAAGGCGCAATAACAAATCGTTCATCACACCAAAATTTGAATCGTAAATCCACACCCACATAAGAGCGATAACAACCGACGGCAAAGCCCATGGAATGATGACCAAGGCCCGCGCCAGCCCGCGCCATGGGAAGTTCTGGTTGAGGAGCAATGCTGTGACTAATCCAAGCAACATCTGCGCGGGTACTGTTATGGCAATCCAAAGCACAGTGTGTCTGAATGATGTCCAAAAAACAGGGTCCTGCAAAGCCGTTGCATAGTTTTTCAATGCAACCCAATCGAAATTCTTTGGGCGAAACAGCACATAGTCGTGAAAGCTCATCCAAACGGCCTGCACCATCGGCAAGAATACGATTGCCAAAGTAACCAATACGGCCGGAGATAGCATGACAAGTGGGAGTAAACGGCGTGACAATGGCACCGGTGGTGCGGATGTATCGGACATTACAGCTCTTCCAGTTTGGGGCGATGGCGGGCCGGAATACAGCCCGCCACGATGGATCAATCGTTATACAACGCTTCGATCTCAGCATTCATTTCATTGGCGGTGATCTCTCCGATCAAAGCGCGCTGCATAGAGATTGGCCACACGGTGTTGGCAAAATCAGCAGTCTGCGTCGTACTTGGCAAGAGTTCCGCGAAGGGCAGCGAGTTTACCGTCGCTTCAACAAACCGTTGCTCATGAACGTTCCAAGATGCGCTATCCGATTTCGTGACAGGCAATTGCCCTGTCGCGAGGTTGAATTCAGCGTTGTTGCCCGGGCTCGACAAGAAGCTGATCCATTTCCAAGCCGCCTCTTGGTCTTGAGCGCCTGAGAAAACAGCTGTGCTTTCATCTCCAAATGCTGTCCAATGTCCGCCACCACACTCTGGCACGGGCACGGCTGACACATTGTCACCCAAGGCGTCAACCATCCCAGCAGAGGACCCAATATGGTGGATCGTCATAGCCGTGTTTCCACCTTGGAATGCACCTATAACTTCTTTAAACCCGTCGTTAGGAGCTGACGGTGGAAAGACCTGATCTTTTTGGAAGAGGTCTAGGACAAATTGAGTCCCAGCAATACCTGCATCAGACGTGAGTTCACCGGGCCCAAAGCCAACACCTTCACGGGAAAGCGCAAGGCTCGCCCAATGGTCATGCCCCCCCTTACCGCCGCGGAATCCAAATCCGTAAACATCATTCTGCCCATCGCCGTCGGTGTCACGAGTCAATGCCATTGCGGCATCTCGGAATTCACCACAGGTCGTAGGTGGTGCAAGGCCAAGTTCCGCAAACATGTCCGTACGATAATACAAGTATAGAACAACGTATTGAACTGGCAGATAGTATTGTGTGCCATCAGCCGAAGCCGTCAAGCTTAAGAGATCGCCTTGAATTTCAGAGGTACCATCCCAGCTCTTGAGCCATTCATCAATTGGTGAAAGTGCCCCCATTTCGACCAAACGCGGCTGTGCATTCATTTTGACAAGCGCCGCATCGGGTCCTGTGCCCGCAACGATCGATGTATACAGTTGATCGTAGTAGCTATTCCATGGAACGTTTTCAGCGTTCACTTTAATGCCAGGATTTTCAGCCTCAAATTTCTCAACCAGACCCGACATTGGATTATCGGCGTTGTCGAAATGATACCAAAAATTAACCTCTTGTGCGCTTGCTGTTGTGGTTAGGACTGTACTCGCCAGCAAGGCTGCCCCGAGTGCTTTCAAAATCAAGGTATTATTCATTGTGGTTCCTCCCTTTAATGAATTTCGATTTTCAGTGATCCGCACCCTTCGTGAAGCTACGGAATGCGATACCCGCATCCGCCAAAGCGATACGAGACTCCTCAAGTACGAGTGTCATTTGCATAAAGCCGTGGATTACCCCGCTATGTATCCGGAATTGGTCTTTCCGGCCCAAGCCCGAGAGCCGAGCAAACATCTGCTCGGAATCCGAACGCAAAGGGTCAATTTCGGCCGCATTGAGATAAAGTGGCGGTAACTTTCTAAGGGCTGCGTCGCTTGCGGACAATGGTGTCACAAGTGGGTTATTGCGATCCTCCGGCGGCACATACCAGTTCCAATAGCGTTTCATCTTATCCCGGCTCAACCCCGGCCCATCCGCGCAAGAACTGTATGAAGACGTATCAAAATCAGCGCCGTAAACGCCGTAAAACAACAATCCACATTCGGGTTTAATTTCACTATCCAGCATTATTGCCATCGATAGGTTCGCACCGGAACTGTCGCCTGATATCGCAAAAGGCCCTTGGAGCTCACGAAACGCCCCAACACCTCTTGATATCGCGTCCCAAACAACACGACAGTCGTCTAATCCAGATGGAAAGGCGTTTTCCGGCGCTAGCCGATAATCACACATAACGACAGCCGCTTGCGCTTCGATTGCAAGAACGCGGGCGCAACGTTCGTGGGTTTGCATTGAGCAGAACGACCAGCCACCACCATGAATAAAAAATATGGTCCCACGCACGTTGCCAAGCGGCGTCAGCACCCGACATGGGATGTCGCCTGCTTCTCCTGTTACAGAAAGGTCAAAGACCTCCGCCATCTCGGGCAGTTCATCATTCCACCTAACATTGCTAGCTTCAGCTTGCTGCCTCCCTAATTTTGAAGGAAGTAGCGTAGGGTCGGGCTGACCTTCATCCTCAATCATCAACCGATCCAGAACTGCAACCATTTCGTGTGATGGACAAGGCTTGCTCATTTGCCACCCTTCAGCACACTTGGTCCAAGATCAACAATAGTGGTGATATGATGGGATAAAGAATCGACAGCCTGATCCGCATCGCCTGCTTCGAGCGCATCAACGATAACAACGTGACGGTTTGCCGTTTCCATCAGGTTTTTGTTTTGGGCGGGATGAAGAATTTTATAGCGATGGCCATGCACCAACGCCCGTGCAAGAACCGGCCGCACCGGGGGTAAATCAGCGCGATCAAATAGATCCGCGTGGAATGCGCGATCATGTACTGATAACAAGTATTCGTCGTCTTGTTCGGCTGCGCGTTGCATTTCGCGAATATGTCCACGCATGGTCATTATTAGGTCGGAGTCGAGCTGCTTCATGGCCCGCCGCACCCCTCGGCACTCAATATCATGACGTAAATGGATCAACTCTTCCGCATCTTCGGCACGACATTCGGCAACTGTTGTACCTCGGTGTGGAAGCCGGTGAACCAAGCCCTCTTCTTGCAGAAGCAGAAGCGCCTCTCGCACGGTGCCCTGACTAACCTCAAACCTTGTTGCCAACTCAAGTTCAAGCAACGCACTCCTTGGCGCGAGCATACCCAAAATAATTTCACGTTGAAGCCGCGTATAGATTGCAAAGGCACGGCGCGATCCCACAGCACGTCCTGAAGCCGTAGTGGATGATTTCGGAAAATTCTCGACGGCCATTTTTGATTGATTCCCTTGAGTATCGTTATCATTATCATTATCGATAATAAGAGAATCACCAATTAGCAACTCCAAATTTGGTTACGCTAAGTCGAGAGGACAGCAGAATGGCTACGATCACGATGGATAAAATCGTCAAAAATTATGGCGCGTTAAGAGCGATCCATGGGATTGACCTGAAGATTAAAGATGGTGAATTTGTAGCACTGGTCGGCCCTTCTGGATGCGGTAAATCTACTCTCCTCAGGATGGTTGCGGGTCTCGAGGATATCACCGGTGGGCGCTTAATGATCGGCGATAAAGTCGTCAATTCGGTCGAGCCCCGAGATCGAGATATTGCGATGGTCTTTCAAGATTATGCCCTTTACCCACACATGAGTGTCGCTGAAAATATCGGGTTCGGTCTCAAGATGCGCAATGCTAGCGAAGCTGATCGTAAGGATCGCGTCGCTGAAGCAGCAAAAATGTTGCAAATTGAACATCTTCTAGACCGAAGACCTGCCGCGTTATCGGGAGGCCAACGTCAACGGGTTGCGATGGGACGCGCAATTGTGCGTCGCCCATCGGCCTTTTTGTTTGATGAACCACTCTCCAATTTGGACGCTAAACTGCGTGTGGAAATGCGGACTGAAATCAAACGGCTTCACGGACTTTTGGGGCGTACAACGATCTATGTGACACACGATCAAGTTGAAGCTCTCACGCTCGCGGATCGTGTTGTTATTTTAAAAGATGGACATATCCTTCAAGAAGGCCCGCCCCTGAACCTCTATGATGCGCCGGCTACGCGATTTGTCGCAGAATTCATTGGTTCACCCCAAATGAACATGTTTAGTGGCATCGTCCGAAACTCTGGTGGCGAAGCATTTGTCGATGTCGACGGCCTATCTCTCGCCTTTACTTCAATTGATGCTGCAGATGGAACGCGCGTTGATCTTGGCGCACGTCCAGAGGCCCTGCTCTTGTGCCCCTCCGAAAACGCCGATCTACAAACAAGTATCGAAGTCTTTGAACCCCTAGGATCAGATACGATGGTGTCTGCCAAAGTTGCGGGGACGATGGCGGTCGTGCGTCTAAGCCCTGAAACACCTGTTGCAAGAGGCATGAATCTATCTCTGCGTTTTGATCGAACCAAGCTACATCTGTTTGACGCTAACACCGGAGACAGAATCCCGACGTTGGCAGACGCATAAGCCCGAGGTGTTCAACTTTCAATCGGCTTGATATCAATCAAACGGGCCCTCATGAGCCAACACGATACTTTGTCTAGATGGCTCTTTCTTCACATAAAAGGCGACCAATGATAACAGATCCTTTGGGAACAGCCCCCCGCTTACATCGAGGTTCAAATCAAAGCCCTAAAGTGGGAATTATCCATTTTGGGCCCGGTGCTTTTTTCCGCGCGTTCACCGCCGTCTATACTGCAGAGGCAATGGCGATCGCGGGTGGGAATTGGGGCGTTTGTGCCGTCAGCCTGCGAAGTGCAACCATCCGAAACAAGTTAGAACCACAGGACTACGCCTATACATCTGTCACGTTAGCGCCTGACGAAACGCGCCAAGACGTCATCGAAGTCATCAGCTCCATCCTTGTGGCCACCGAAGACCCTGAGGCCGTTCTCACTGCTATGGCGGAGCCAGATGTAAAGATAGTATCAATGACGATTACCGAAAAAGGATACTGCCATAATCCTTCAACTGGTGATCTTAGATTGGATCATCCCGACATCTCTCATGACTTATCAAACCTAAATATGCCACGAAGCGCAATTGGTTACGTAGTATCTGCCCTTGCACGGCGACGCTTGGCCGGTCAAAGACCATTTACCATCCTATCATGTGACAATTTGCCGGACAACGGAACGCTCACACGCCGCGTTGTGCTCTCGTTCGCCCACGCTGTCTCCCCTGACCTTGCTGAATGGATCGAAGCCGAAGCCAAATTTCCAATTACAATGGTTGATCGCATTACACCTGCCACCGTTGATAAAGACATTGCCTCTCTCTCAGATCGGACGGGATACCTAGACTTGGGTTGTGTTATGCACGAACCCTTTCGACAATGGGTCATCCAAGACGATTTCGTAGATGGGTTGCACCCGGACTGGGGTGCAACCGGCGCACAATTCGTCACCGATGTTGCCCCGTTTGAAAAGATGAAATTGCGCTGCTTGAATGGGACACATTCTGCACTCGCATATCTTGGTTATCTTGCGGGTTATGAAACTATATCAGACACGGTTGCTGACCCCGGCTTTTCGTCGTTTGTCGAGATTATCTGGGGATCAGAAATTGTGCCGACAGTTCCTCAGCCCGAAGGTGAAAATCTAACGAACTACTGCGCAGATCTAAAAAAGCGTTATCAGAACCCCTCTATCAGGCATCTTACGTGGCAAATCGCAATGGATGGGTCCCAAAAAATACCCCAACGCATATTGGGAACGATCGCGGATTGCCTAAATGCTGATCGTCCCTTTCCAAGCTTAGCATTGGCCATCGCGGGTTGGATGAGATTTGTGGGGGGTACCGATGAAAAGGGAAATCCCATCAAAGTGAGTGATCCACTAGCCGACCGCCTTAAATCCGCATCCGATGCACATTCTGCACCCGCAGATAAAGTCTTATCTCTCTTGAGTATAAGCGATATTTTCGACGCAAAATTGGCGCAAAACCCCATCTTCGTTGCGACGGTCACCTCAGCCTATGAGAGGCTATGCCAAAATGGTGCACAAGCGACCATTAATGCCATGGTTGGAACAGATAAAGTGACGTCAAAACCCAAAACAAACACCCCGCTGTCAAATACTTCATCAATCTAATTCTAATTCGCGTGTGCCCGATGAGTGCTGTCTCCCAAAGCTCATCGGGCAAGGGTTATCGCGCGTTTTCGAGATTGGTTGGAGTCGGTAAACGACTTGGTTTACGGCAACTGGACTTATTCATAGCCTGATATTAACCCAAGCCGGTCATTTAGCGCCCTTAATGGACTCCTAATATATCCTCTGCGGCATTCGGATACCGTCCCTGCCCCTGATAAAACGCGTAATCATTCCTTGTAGGAGTAAGGCTAGCGCTCCATAAAATGCGGTAGATCAAAGCCAAAACCTTTTTTCATGCTAAATGCCTACCAATAGTGTCTTTTCATGCGTGAAGGTATTTGGCAGTCTCGCCCCATTAGAAGGCTGTCACCCGCTCTATAATGAATGGCATAGCTAAGGGCGAATGATCCGCCGGAATGGAAGAACTGCATTTTGAAGCCCGAGACACCAACGATAAAACGACAACATTTGCGCGACATACGAAGCAGTAACAGAGCACGTATCTTGCAGGTCTTACGCGAGCCAAACTTGATATCACGTCAAGAATTGGCAGAGCGTCTTGAACTCACGCCGGCGACAATGTCACGAATATCAAAAGAGCTGATCGAAGACGGCATTTGCAAAGAGGCCCCCCTTGTCCGTGGCGAAACTCAGCGAGGCCGGCCCGGGGTGGCTCTGGTTATCAATCCAAAAGGTGGGTTTCTTATCGCGATCAGCATCTCTTCCTTTTCGCGGATAATCACGGTTATTGATATAGCAGGGAACCAGCACCAACAGCAGGCCATACCAATACACATAACGGAGACGGGACAACAAACCGTGGATTTCGTCGGTAAATACATCGACAAACTGATCTCTGACAACACATTGGATCGCAGACGTATTCTAGGCGCAGTGATGACAATTCCCGGTTCGATCAACAAGAAATCTGGTTTCCTGACCAAGTCAATTTTGTTGAACTGGCCCAACTTCGCCATCCAAGAACAATTGTCCGAGCGTCTTGGGTGTCACGTTCGCGTTGAAAACAATGGCGATGCGCTTTGTCGGCAATTTATGGATAACAACCTCGCCCGTAAAAAGCAGTACTCCAGTGTATTTCTGGCCCATATTTCGGAAGGCATGGGGGCAAGTATCGCAATCGGGGAACGCATTGTTCGTCGTTTGGCAGACGAAGGTTGGATCAATGACATCAAGGTTTCGCAGGAAACAGAAATAGGCCCCCGGGAACGGAAATTGAGCGAGCTCGCTTCAGGTCGTTCGATCTTGGACAGTCTTTTGAAATCTGAGATCGACATCACACGGAACGGCATTGAATTTTCGCAAATGCTTGAGGCTGCAGTTATCGCCTCTCATCAGGATTCCGATATGACCAAATCGGTATTCTTTAATGCGGGACTACAATTGGGAAGTAATTTGGTCCCCCTGACAATTGCAATCGCACCAGAAGTTATCGTTCTTGCCGGACCTGTTTTGCAGGCACATGCCTATTCAGATGGGGTCAAAGCAGGGTACGAGAAAGCCGCCAACGAGATGGACATCCGGCCCAGCAGAATCATCGTGAGCCGCGCAAGCTATAGCAGCGCATCAGAGAATTTAGCGCTTCACGATTTTTTTCTGACTGGCGCTTACGCAGCTTAAGAGCCGCTTCTTTGTGACTCCTTTTGCCCTCTTTCAACGCGTTTAGCCGCAACGATCCCGAGTTATTTTTCGTCTAATACGCTCATATTTAGTTGAATTATTAGGCTATCCCAAATCACCACTTATCACTTTCCCTTCTCTGAGAAACATCTCGCTTGACAGAAACCCGTTCTTGATCCTAGCTTTAATTACATGATGTAAATAATAAAGATCAGGCGACGACTATCATACCAATACTACTGTTGAGGGACGAAAGAGGTCTCGCAGCAGGAACTTTCCAGGGAAGGAAAAAAAGTGCTTTCTAGAAGAAAACTACTTAAATCCGGTTCAGTTTTTGCTACGGCTGGCGTCGTATCACCGTTCATAATCACATCGGCACGGGCTACTGCAGCCCATAAGTTAACCTTCGGCCATACCTTTGGTGCGGCAACTGAAAACTATATGATTACTGGTTTGTCACAGTTCAAAGAGGCTGCTGAACGGTATTCGAACGGCGCGTTAGAGGTCGACATTCACGAAGCAGGGAGCCTCGGTGGACAGAATGTATTGCCGCAAAAAGTTCTGACGGGCGCTATTCAAGGATGCCAATTGTCGACTGGTAACTTTGTAAATTACTCCGATGTCTACAACATCATCGATCTTCCGTTCTTGTTTGGCTCTAACGATGCCTTTGAACATACGATTCAAACCGAACAGTTTCGCAACTCTGCTTTCCTAAGTCGCCCAGCAGACAGCGGTTTCCAAGTGGTTCCGGGTATGTGGGCAAACGCAGGTTTTCGCGTTTTGGGTATCTCCAATAAGGTTGACCGTGTCGTCCGCCGTCCGGGGGACTTGGAAGGCCTGAAAGTGCGCACAAACGGCACCCGCGTCGAAGATGTCATGTTTAAGCTGACCTCCGCTAACCCTGTATCTATCGCATGGAGTGAGGCCTATCAGGCCATGCAACAAGGTGCGGCAGACGCGCTTAGTGTTGGACTTGGCCCTTTAACAGCCACCAAAATCCACGAAACCTTAAGCAGCGCCACGATGTATGAGCTAAACTTTAACTGCCACATCACGGTTCTAGACCGCAATTGGTACGCAGCTTTGCCTGATGACATCCAAGACGCCATCATGCGTGCGGGTGCAGAAAGCTATGAATTCCAGCGCCAGCAGCAACTTGCTGCGAACGACGAAATGGTGAAACTCTGGACGGATTCTGGCATCGAAATTGTCACGCTTACAGACGATGAAAAAACCGAATGGGTGTCTGCAATGGGCCACCAGCGCAGTGAGTATGACGCGTTGAAAGACGCATTCGGCCGCGAGGCACTCGACACGGTATTGAACTTGCAAAGCTAGTTCCTGTCACAGCGGAGTGGGAAACCACTTCGCCGTTGCAAGCCTCCGAATGCGCCCTTACGCGAAAGTTAACGCCTTATGCAAACTGCAGCCCAAAGCAACGGTTTCGTGCGAATAATCGACGGCCCCCTTGTAAAAATCTTGGTCTTCTCCGCCTACGCTTACTTCTTCCTGATCATCCTCTCAGAAGTTTTCATGCGCTATTTCTTCGCACACTCCACCAATTGGGGCGAGATGACAGCGCGATATGCTTTCGTGTATTTCGCTTATATCGCCGCCGCCGAAGCCTTCCGATACGACGAACATATCCGTATTGATTTGCTGCCTAACAAATTGGGTGAAACAAGCCGAAAAGTTCTCGAAACATATAGTGACTTTCTCTGTGTCCTGATCTCAATTGCAGTGATTTATTACTCCATACAATTAATGGAAATCCAACAGCGCGCCAACATTCGGATGCATGCCTTGCCTGTAAACATGTCTTGGGCGCAGCTTGCGCTGCCCATCGGCTGGGGATTGATGATCATTCGAATCCTGCAAAGAGGACAACGCAGATTTTTCCCTCACCCCACACCCACAGGGGAAGTTCACCATGTTTGATCTTAGCACAATGCAGGTGGCATCCGTTGTCATCGTTCTGATGTTAATCCACCTTGTCATCGGCTTACCCTTGTTCATCGTCCTCGCGATGGGATCGCTATCCCTGATGATCCTGACAGGCGCATACTCCCTGAGCAGCCTAAGCACCACGTTATTTGCATCTTTGGACAGCTGGGCATTGCTCGCCCTGCCCTTATTCATCCTTGCCGGGGAAATCATCTCTCGGGGACGAATAGCTCGAGATCTTGTCGGCCTCGGAGAGGCTTTGGTCGGATGGCTAAAGGGTGGCATGGGCATGGCCACAATTTTTGGTTGCTTTTTCTTTGCAGGAACCAGTGGATCCAGTTCCGCAGATACAGTGACCATCGGTAAGATCATGGTCCCGGCTTTAACCGAACGTGGATACGACAAAAGCTACGCGGCGTCGCTTGCGGCATCGGGCGGTATTCTTGGCGTCATAGTACCGCCAAGCCTGATCTTCATTATATACGGCATAGCGACAGGCACATCTGTCGGGGACTTGTTCATCGCAGGAGTCATTCCAGGCGTGTTGGTCGCGATTAGTTTGTGCGTTGCTAACTATGTCGTCTGTTCTTTTTCAGGCTGGGGGGCAAATGAGCGTACGCCATTTTCAGGCTCCAAAGCCTTATCCGCCATCTGGCGCGCGCGGTATGGATTTGGCGCTCCCTTTGTCATTCTGGGCGGGATTTATGGCGGGTTTTTCACCCCGACAGAGGCCGCCGCAGTTGCTGTATTCTATGTGCTGGTCGTTGAACTTGTCATCGTTCGTGAAGTAAAATTCAGCGAAATCGGAAGCATCTTTCTCTCGGCGTCTAAAACGACAGGGATCCTTGCCCCCATCATCGCCTTTTCGATCCTATTTGCAGAAGTTTTGGCCGTCTTACGGGTTCCCGGCGCAATCGTAGAAGCGTTCACATCTTACGGAACAGGACCATACATGTCGGTTGTTCTGATCGTTGTCATGCTTTTGATCGTAGGATGCTTATTAGAGCCTATTGCAGCAATCCTTGTGATTATGCCGATCCTTTATCCAATTGGTCAGCAACTTGGCTTCGATCCGGTCCACTTCGGCGTGTTTGTCGTCACAACGCTATCTGTCGGCTTCATCACACCGCCTGTAGGGATCAACCTTTTTGCCGCCGCAGCCGTAAGCGGAGAACCCTTTATGCGCATCGCACACAAAGCCTTCCCAGCATTCGGAGCGCTGATTGTCGTCTGTTTTATCATCGCATTTTCACCATCGTTGATCCTTTGGTTCAGATGAACCCAGACCCAAAACAAACCAACGCGCATCGACGTTGCGCACCCATTTTAAACGCCAGTTGAAGGAGAATTCCAATGGCTCCCCCAAAGTCAATCAACCATCTAAAATATGCAGACTTGCCACAGGTTGCGCGTGGCATCGGCATCGTCAATCAGCCGATTGCAAGCAAGGACGTCGGTGCACGGTCCTTACATTCGGGCATCACCGTTATGCCTGCCGGCACCGCAGTTCCGCCACATATCCATAACGCAGAGGAACAGGTAACAATTCTTGAAGGAACCATGCGGATCGTTCTGGACGGTGACAGGGAGGTGTTTTGCAGCAAGTACGATTCAACCTTCATTTCCCCAGGTGTGCAGCACGAACTGATCAATGACACTGATGAACAAGTCATCGCGATGGTGATCTACGGAAGTGCCAACGTAAACAGGACCTTCTCTGAAACCGGTGAGACGGTTGATATCGGTTCCGACCGAGACAAATTCCCCGCCAATTAATAACGCGATGCAGGGTGCGGGGCTCACATCACCCAAGCTGCCGCACCTTGCAACAAAGGAGAAAAAACTGTGATACACGAAACTGTTGGCAAAAGGGGTGGGTTGTATTGCTACCTTATTACGCCTTTCGACGAACAGGGAAATGTCGATCACGCCATTTTGGAACGCTACACGGATGACATCATCACAGGTGGCGCAGACGGTGTAACATGCATCGCCAGCACAACCGAAGGCGTTTACTTAGCTGAGGCCGAACGTTTGGCCGTCGTTAAAACCGTGTGTGATACCAATGCGGGCCGGGTACCCGTGAACGTCGCTGTCGGTGATTTTTCCACGCGACAGGTGATGCATTGGGCAGACCATGCCCAAAAGGTCGGCGCATCTACCCTTATGCTGGAAATGCAGACCTATTTGCCAGACATCAACTTTGCCGACGTCTTGCGCCATTACGAAAACGTCGCCACCGGCGTGGATGTCCCGATCCGACTTTATAACATACCGCGCACAACCCGATACGATATGACCCCCCAAATGATTGCAGAACTCGCAGTTGTGGACGGCATCGATTCCGTGAAAGATGCCACAGGCAATCCACACCGGGTGCGCGATATCATCGCCCTAACAGGAGATCGCTTCGCACTGTTTACGGGGCTGCATTTCGTCGCGCGGGAAAGCTATCGCTACGGTGCTATCGGATGGGAGGCCGCATATCATCCTATATTCGCCAAAGACATGGTGACCCTTCATCAGCAATTACGTTCCGAAAACCCTGCTGGCCAAAGCCTTTACAAAAAGATGGAACCTCTATTTGTGTTCTTCCGTCAATATGGCGTACCGCAATGCATTCGAGCGATGTCTATGTGGTCAGACTTAAACCTCGGACAGCCACGTGCCCCTTTACCTCGTTTAACCGAACAACAATCCAACCAACTCAAATCGCTCATGACGGCCCTCGATTACAACTAATCTAGAACCACGCCGAAACCAGATTCATTTTGATCCCTTAGCAATCGGATAAAATCCGACGGAGAAATCAACGATGCCTGTAGTCACCCATTTTGTGAACAACACGACCTGGTCAGGAACCAGCCAACGATCCGCAGATATCATTAACCCTTCAACGGGCCGAGTTTCAGGGGCGGTCCGCCTTGCGTCGGCCAAAGATATTGATGTCGTCGTAGACGCCGCCCAAAAAGCACTGCCAAGTTGGGCCGCAACACCCCCCGCCAAACGCGCGACTGTGATGTTCGAGTTTCGGGATCTTCTAAAAAAGAACATCGAAGAACTGGCTGTCTTACTCTCAGCTGAACACGGTAAAACCATCCCCGATGCCAAAGGTGAAATTGCACGCGGGATTGAAGTCGTTGAATTCGTTTGTGGTATTCCGCAGTTGCTAAAGGGCGAATATTCCGAAGCGGTGGCATCCAACGTTGACAGCTTTTCGGTGCGCCAACCTGTGGGTGTGGTGGCTGGCATTACGCCGTTTAATTTTCCAGCCATGGTGCCATTGTGGATGTACCCGGTGGCCATTGCATGCGGGAACACTTTCATCCTAAAGCCATCAGAAAAAGACCCGAGCGTCGTGATGCGCATCGCGGAACTACTGGCTGAAGCAGGTCTGCCGGACGGAGTGTTTAACGTTGTAAATGGGGACAAAGAGGCAGTCGATGCGCTGCTTGATCACCCAAAAGTTGAGGCCCTCAGTTTTGTTGGTTCAACTGCAATTGGTGAATACATTTATGGGCGCGGAACAAGCAATGGAAAACGCATTCAGGCACTTTGCGGTGCCAAAAACCACCTAGTCGTGATGCCAGACGCCGATATGGATCAAGTGGTCGACGCGTTGATTGGCTCAGCCTTTGGGTCCGCTGGCGAACGCTGCATGGCGATTTCTGTCGCGGTCGCAGTGAGCGATGAAGCCGCTGACCGCCTGATCAAAGCTCTGATACCACGCATTCGTGGCCTCAAGGTTGCACCATATACCGATCCAGCGTCAGAACTTGGACCCGTCATTAGCAAACAAAGCTATGACAAGATTAACGATTATATCGACCAAGGCATCAAAAAGGGGGCTGAGCTGGTTGTCGATGGACGCAACACCAAATTGCAGGGGCATGAAGACGGTTTCTTCATCGGCGGTTGTCTGTTTGACCGAGTGACCACAGATATGTCGATCTATAGCGACGAAATCTTCGGCCCCGTTTTGTCGGTCGTACGAGCTGGATCATATGAAGAAGCCGTGAACATGGTAAACGATCACGAATACGGAAACGGCACCGCTATCTTTACCCGCGACGGGGACGCGGCTCGTGATTTTTGGACGCGTGTGCGGATCGGTATGGTCGGTATCAATGTCCCAATTCCTGTTCCGGTTGCCTACCACTCATTCGGGGGTTGGAGACGATCGTTGTTCGGCGATCACCACATCCATGGCATGGAAGGTATCCGCTTTTATACGCGCCTTAAAACCATGACGACCCGTTGGCCATCTGGCATTCGGTCGGGCGCTGAATTCAACTTTACCGGCGGCAAAGACGTCTAAGATAGTCAAGTTGTCCCGTGCTCCTGTGCTGGCCAACTTGATAGAATTTCAATTGGCCAATTCTGCAAGAATCTGAGCCATGACTTATATGGCTTTCCTCACAGGGTTTATATCTTGATGTAGTCGCAGATTTTGGACAGGATTTGTCGCATTTGCATTCCGTTCTTTCAACTCATATGGGCGGCCATTCAGTCAAAAGCAAAGTGGCTTTTACAATCGGCCACAGCAGCACTAAACTGTGGTCAGTTCGCTGTTAAGGTCTTGAAATGATAGAGCATCCAAATATTTTTCAGCATACGTCGCGATGAGCTCTGCTTGATCGTTACCATTAACCACCTGACGTGCACCTTCCCAATCTTGCCTTACATTAACAATGAAATCGGATAGTTTTCGGCCTGTGAATGTCCCGGCCATCATACCCTCAAATAGGATCATGAGGGCCACGTTCATCTCTAAAGCTTTGTCTGCATTTGCATGGCTACTGGTCAAATCTATCTTTAGACGATTTCCCCAATCAGTATAATTGGCCCGGCCCGTTAACTGAACAAACCCTCTTCCGTGAAATTTTACCCCATCACCTTTTTCAGTGTTTCCCAACCGCCTCGCGATCTCAGGGCGACAACCTTCTTTGTCGTACATCCTGAAAAAATACGCGTCGTCTCCGTACTCATTTATAGGCTGCATCCCACGGTTAACTTCGTGATGTACAGTGGCCAGGACATACGCCAGCCACCTTTCATCTTTGGATAAATGGTTCGCTTCCCAATAGTCCAGAAGTACATTCAACCCATTGAATGGATTGGTCTGCATGTCTCCCTCAAACAATGAAGATGACACAGACGTCAAGAAAAATACTCGATCCAATTTTCGAAACATTGACCCCCCGTTTCTGAAACCTTTGTACCTTGAACTAAGGCAATTCGAAGTGGGGTAAAACCAGAAGGAGGCCGATGCCAAAAATATTCAACTGGGCGCGCAGACAGTCGTTGAAATTGCAGACTGTGGATTTCAAGTTTTGGTGGTTACGATTAATTTTAGAGTCCCTCATGCAGAACTGGCGGTCACCGAAACCTGTCTCCGAGCGGATCGAACCCGTTCCGCTGCCTGAAACACTTGGGCTTCGCTGATCCTCCCTTTGCTATTCGCTTTACGAACCCATTGGACGGCCCGTTCTGGCAAAAGTGGATCGTATCCAAAAAGGTTTTATATCATGATCAAAACGATTCCGGCGGCAATGGCACGAATAAATGCGGTTTAGCGGTCCATAAGGTCACTAATGGCGTTCATGTCCAGATCGTCTGTGACCACAACCCCATCATATTTTAACTTTTCCCTTAGCAATCCAGTTACGATGGATGCGGATAGGGTGGCAGGCATCCCATCAAGTGCGACTGACTCCAGTCGCAAATGCCCCATCATGATCACGGATGGAGGGTGTTGAGACACAATTAAACGGGCAAAAGGTTCAAGCTCTTTTTCAGTCCATGTTGAAGAAATATCAGCTGCCGTTTCGTGGCTGTCCCCAACCGACTTACCATGACCGGGAAAATGTTTAGCAGCGTATAAAATACCCGCACTTGAAAACCCGGCAACAAAGGCTTCCCCATAGGTTGCTATCTGGGCAGGTCTTGTATGATATGCACGACCATATGCCCCTATCGCTGGATTTCCAATCCTGTCCACGTCCAAAACAGGGCCAAGATTAACGTTGAACCCCTGTTTCGCTAGTTCCTGTCCCGCTGTCGTATAAAGGGTCGTTGCCTCTTTTGGTGACAACGACGCTGCAACATCTCGTGCTTTAGGAAGCGGAGTTAAACCATGATCAACCCCCAACCGTTGTACAAGACCACCTTCATGATCAATGGCCAGCAATGGTTCATATGGACCACGGCGAAACAACTTTACCAGTTTGGCAAAGTTTTTGGGTGTACTGATATTTTGGGCAACAAAATAGACAGATCCAACCTGCCCTCTTTGGACCTGACGCGCTAATAACCTTGCCGTCGGCGAGTATGCCGTTGAGGTCGAATCCAATCAGCAGTAATTAAGAAACGGCCTAAGATAGGTCATCACATTGCCTAATAAGACCGACCCATGCCACCGGGTAATTCAGCATACCTTTTGAAATGCCAAAACCAGCACGTCCGAAACGCAGATATTTTTTGAATGCCCTTCGAAACGCCATGAACTATTGGATCTTTTCAAATTCTTAATTTCGGAAATAGTGTAAAGCCCAATTTCGATTACCATCTTTAAGCAAAACATCATGTAAACTCGTAAAACAACATTAAACCGGTGCATAGAAAAGCCCGACCGCAATTGGAATTTTAGCCCGGTAACACATTACAAATGTGATGCAAAAGTGGATGCGAACGTCGCCATGCGTGCTGGTCAGTATTAAAATCATTGCTTCCAAACGCGATCTCGCCTTAAGAAAAACAGTCAAGCATGTTCCACCTTTGAAAACAACAATCTGGCGCAGATGCAAACATGGGTTCTGTTTGTGCCATTTATTTCTGGCAAAACAGAACCGACAGTCATGGGACGGGCAACGACTCTCCCAGGGTAAATTTGGGATCTCGTACAAGCAAATCCTGATGGCGAGTTCATTGGTGTCGATTTGCACGGTTACACCACTGTCAAAACATATGCTGCTCAATTTGAAAAAGCTCTATTGATTGCCTCAAGGTTAGACGAAAATGTACATTCAACAGAGCCGATATTGCTGTGCTATTCCACAATATCTGAGAATATCCCTGCCGCATGGGCCTGTTTACTGTCTGGCCGGGAATTTCATCCCTGTTCACCGGCTTTGTTATATCGAGACAAAGTCGCGTTTTGGGAGCAATTTGACAGATCAATGATGTCATTGAATGCCGATGCTGTTTTATCAGATGCTGAGACCGCTACAACGTTGCGTACAATTGCAAAAGAGCAAGGCAGTGCCGCAACGATAGATGATACGTCTTCGTGGGCTATGCAAGGACAGCCCAAGTCACACATACTGTATGAAAACCTCACTCCCGCAAATGTCTATATCCAAACGTCCGGATCAACAGGCATACCCAAATTGGCGTGTATTTCGGGAGACACGCTGATGCATCGGTTTTATGACGGGATTGGCCCGGATAATCGGGTCATGTTAAATGTTCTTGCCAGCCATAGTATCGGTGGCATGAGAACTATTTTGCCCCTAGGGCGTACCAATATACGCCTAGAGCCGGCTCGATTGATGGCGTTGCCTCAGTCTTGGTGGGAGCTTGTGAACAAATATCAGGTAACAGATGTGGACTTAACCAACTTGAACGTCTCTAACCTGATTGCGCATATGGCGAACGGAGCGGCATACAATGCTAAGTCACTGGAACGGTTGGCATTTGGGGCGGAGCCTATCAAACCGGCGACGATAACGCGCTTCTTTCAATTATTACGCCATGGTGGAATGCGCAATGCAAAGTCCACATTCGTGTATTCGATGACCTAAACCGGACCATTGTTCACCTCTTCAGCAGTTGTTGAGGAGTTGCATAAGGCTGAATGGGTTACGAAAGAAGGTTTTGATTTTAGCAGGTGTTCAAATTCTTGGTCTGTTCGCGTGCGCAAAGATGATGGAACACTTGCAACCAAAGGAGAGCAAGGTTCAATTGAGGTCTTCTCTAAAACGCGACTGTTTTCAGGTTATAGTCTGGACCGGACCGGCATACGCGCGGATGGGTGGTTTAACACAGGGGACCGCGGAGTTTTTGCTGGAGCAAACCTTCGGCTTGTCGGACGAGAGAAAAACACAATTGTTGTTCATGGGCGTAAGACAACATGCGAAGAAATCGAAATGCGGTTGGCTTTGATACCTCGATTTGCCGGTATTCAGATCTTAGCGACGGCATTCCGATGGCCAGAGGACGATACGGACCGATTGGCCATCTTTGTAGAAGGGTCTGTGTTTGAAGCACATGACAGTGACGAAGCTTTGGCCCATTTGAAATCGATTGTCGCCCGAAGGTTTGGATTGACCGTTGATACGTTTTTCCCTTTATCGGCCAGTGACACACCTCGGACGACCACGGGAAAGATTGATCGCCAAAACCTGGTCCGCAACATATTGACCGAGAACTTTAAGGTATATGAGCTAAGCACCAAAAATGGGCCGCAGACGTCACATGCATGGCCCGATGGGTTAACCGGGAGGATCGCTCGTTGATGGGCAACAACCCTAAAATCGAAAGATGTACCTGACGCAGAGGAAAACTTTTATACTCGTGGCGGGGACTCCCTTGCCTTAGCAGAGTTGTTTTTGGGTGCGGAAAGCAAATTCAATGTTGATATTGCCCCTGCTGAGTTCCTGTCTTGTCCCACATTCGGTCGTTTTTCCACATTGGTTACGTCCGAGTTTGAGGGCGAAGAGTCGAGACCGGGCCTAGAAGATAATCTGCCAGCGCCGTCTGTTGCGTCTCAACATCAAGCATTGTCAAAGCAATGGTCCTACCATTCGGTTTCGGTGGGAAACCTTGTCTTTGCACTTAATACTGAGGGGAAAAACCGGCCGATATTCTGGTTTTTTCAGAGCGAGAGTGAATTCATCAGCCTTGGGAAAGCACTTGGACCCAATCAACCTCTATATGGCATGCGGTCTCTTGTAGGGATTGTCCCGATGGAGTCCTATGAGGATAATTACCGACAGATAGGTGAACTGGTTTATCGGGAAATACAAAATCTCCTTGGACAGGGCCCCTATCTTCTTGGTGGGAATTGCCAAGCAGCGGTTTTGGCACTGGATGTTGCAAGGCGAACCACAGAAGACAAAATACCACCTCATACTTTGATTTTGATGGAGTGGGCATTTTCGTATGGCCGATATGATGATCGTACGCTTTTGCTATACGGCAAAGAAAGCAGTACTGCCGAATGGTACACCGGAGATATTCAAAAACAATTCTGGAGAGATGACTTCCCAGAATCTAACGTTGGGGTCATTGCAGGCACGCATGGTGAATTTTTCATGCCAAAAAATATTGGTGCATTGGCAGGATATCTTTTAGATCTGTCTGCCTCTCTGTAAACTTTCTGAATGATGAATATGCGCCATCACGGTTTTACATCACATTTTCAGATGATTCCAAGTTGGATATCGTTTCCCTATAAAAGGCATTTGGTGTCCCCAATAGTACATTTTAGTTTGCAATCAGAAAGTCCAATCTTCTCATGACCGATGCCAGAGCAAACGAAACAATCGAGAAGAATCCGGTATTGTAAGTTATTGTCATCTCGCAAAACAATGCGACGACAATTGAGAAAACGTTGACATCGATTGTAACCCAGGATTGCCCGGTCTCCTTTGAAATCATTTTGGTCAATTGCGGTACAGACAAAACCGTTGAGATCGCCCAAGCACATTTTCCACATATACGGACCGTTAAACTTAACGAACCGGCTCTGCCGGGCCGCGCGCGCAATGCGGGCGTGAAAATATCACAAGGGGATTATCTTTCTTTTCCAAGCGCGCATATTGAATTGGCACCGGGCAGTCTAAGGGCACGTGTTAAGGCGCATCAAAAAGGCTATGCGATGGTTTCCGGTGCGATGGTGAATGGGACGCTAACATCGGCCGGCTGGGCCAGCTATTTTGTGGATCATTCCGAGGCCATGCCACTGGCACCATCAAAACCACTTCAAAAGCCACCCTCGAGTTGCTCCTATGAGAAAAATGCCCTTAATCAATCCGGGCTCTTTCCAGAAGATCGCCGCGCCGGAGAAGACACGTTTGTTAATCAAGCGCTGTGGGATCTTGGTTATAGAGCCTACCGAAACAATAAAATCATCCTAAAACATCGGTCACGTTGCACAACAGCGTGGGCATTGGCCTGCCATCATTTTGTACGTGGACGGGCATATGGCCAAATACTGTTTGAAAATGAGAAGCGTGAGAAAGCTCTGCTCGGATATACGCGGAACCGGTTCAATTTCATTGAGGGAAATGTTGCGAAATGGGGGGGAGAAATGCGAAATTCACTTCGCGAAATATCGCCACTTGGTTTGGTTGGCAGTCGTCAGCGCGCAGACTGGTGCCTTTTTTGAAATAGTCAAACGTCGCACCCAAAAGGCAGGGGCTGTTACATAAAGCCTTAAACCTCTTGTTCAAAGCAAGGTGCAGCGCTTTTGCGTATAGAAAACACCCGTTCAAACGTCACAGCGGTCAATTGACTTTTCCCGCCGGCATTGCACACTGCGTGGGTCAAACATTTGTCCGTATTTAGCATGGATGAGGGTACTTGATCGAACGGGAGGTACTGAGACAATGGCACATTACGATAAAGGCCCAATTCTAGTCACGGGTGCAAGCGGGGGCATTGGGGCCGCAACGGTGCGTCATCTGGTCAAGGCAGGAGCAACTGTTATCGCATCCGGACGGGACGTCGTTAAGTTGGACGCATTGTCTGCAGAGACCGGATGTCTGGTTTTGGCGTTTGATTTGATGTCAGAAGACAGCGTGCGGTCTGCCATCGAAGGTCTAGATGTGTGGGGTGTTGTAAATTGTGGTGGCTTTGGCGGCGAAATTGCAACCCCTATGGAAACCGACATTGATGTGTTTGACAAGGTGATTGGGGTCAACGCGCGAGGAGCATTGCTGGTTACAAAATACGCATCACGAGAGATGATTCGCCGTGATCAAGGTGGCGCGATTGTAAATGTGTCTAGTCAGGCGTCGCTCGTGGCGCTCAAAGGACATGTGTCCTACGGGGCATCAAAGGGTGCTCTAGACAATATCACACGTGTTTCAGCTTTGGAATTGGGGCCGTATGGCATTCGTGTCAATGGCGTCCACCCAACAGTCGTAATGACCGAAATGTCATCATTCTATTGGGGCCGTCCGGAAATAGCAGAGCCGTTTCTTGAACAGATGCCGCTGGGTCGGTGGGCAACCGAAGAAGACATTGCAGCCCCAATCGCGTTTCTATTGAGTGACGGCGCCGCTATGATTTCTGGTGTGGCGTTGCCTGTCGATGGCGGGTTCACTGCGTGCTGATCGGATCGGCTACCGCGAAAGACAGTTTATAACGTCTTTGATAGACTCTGCAGATACAGGGTTTTCCCCACAAACGGTTATGACGTCGCCCAGACCCATTGGTTGCGCGTTTTCCGTTAATGTGAACAATTCATCCGCGTAGGATCCGGGAAGATGACCTGCGTGTCGCTTTTGTGATCGTGATCGGTATCGGGCAGCAGCAGTCGTCGGGCTGACTGCGACCCAAACCTCCACCACATGATCAATCTTTGCGCGCTCCAAATGCGCCACAAGAACATCTTTTGGCTGGAAACCATGCCAAGCATCAATGACCGGCAAAAGCCTATCTGGGAAAGCGGCAATCGTATTAAATATCGCATGATAACTCGCACGACCAAGCATACGATTGTATTCTCGATCACCCGTTCCAATTTGGGCAAAAAGACCTTCTTTCACCGTATCAAGGGCAAAGGGTACTGGGTTCAATTTTGCCTGTGTGAGTTTGGGCAAGAAGCCATCTGCGATCGTGGACTTTCCACTTGCGGGGACGCCATTGATCAAAAGTACCTGTCTCATCAGGAGTGATCCTTATAGAAATGCAGCAAGCCCTGCCCCAATTACACCAGCATCGTCTCCCAACCGCGCAGGCACAATTGGTCGGTCAAACCAAGTGCTGCAATTGTTTCGCGCATTGAGGGCCTGAGCCATATCTATTCCCAAACCACCTCCAAATATTATGCGGCTTGGGTCGACAACTGCAACCAAAGTCTGAACAGCTCTTTCCATAGGGGCAACCCAAGCCTCTATGATTTTATTTGCGGCAATGTTGCCATTGGTTGCGGCCAGCAATATTTCGGCAGCCGTTAAATGCTTGGGCAAGTTCTCTTTGGCGATAAGAGCGCCAAGTGCGGGCCCTGCACTAAGCGTTTCCACACATCCTTGTCGCCCGCAGTTACAGACCGGCCCGTCAGGCGCAACAATGATGTGTCCGAATTGCCCCGCGAAATCACCACCAAGAAATGGCTGACCATCAAGCAATAACGCGCCGCCGACACCGGTTCCAACTGTGATCATCGCAATGAGCCCATCTGAGTCGCGTCCTTCGGCGATCAAAGCCATTGCCGCATCATTTAGGACACGACAAGGCAAAAGAGCCTTTGCTGAGACCAGATCTGTCAGGGCCATGCCATCGATTTCAAGGTAACCCGCAGTTACTATTCGGCCCGTTGAGCCCAGAACCCGACCGGGAATTCCAATCCCGATCCCACAGGTTGTGTTGTCACGAACTGTGTTGATCATCCGAAACAGCTGATCAACAAAACCAACCCGATCAGCGACGACAGGCTCAACAATATGCTGAGACATCTCGCCATCCAGAGTCACGCGGGCGGCGCGTATTCGCGTCCCGCCCACATCCAGACCGATTGTTGTTTTAGTACTAGGAGGCATGGTCATCCAAGATCGTTTGAATTTCTCGCAGACGAGCGCTTGCAATGTTTTCTAGACGATCTTCTGAAACCGAACGGTCCAAGGATATGCAATCCTTCCAAAGTGCCCTACCCGCGATCACACCCGAGGCGCCATTTTCCATTGCGGTTGCCACTTGACCGACAAAAGTCTCGTGATCTACACCGGCAGACAATACAGCCCAAGGCACGCCGTCACAAGCCGCAGTGATTTCAGCACAGGCTTCGGCTGTTCCAGGGTATGGCATTTTCAGGACTTTAGAGCCAAGCTCAAGTGCCATTTTGGTACACTCAACGATAAGTCCAGGAAACGCAGCTTTGTAGTCAGCGTCGGATTCACCGTCCACTTGATAAGTCAAAATTTCGACCACCAGCAGCAAATCCTCTGCCGCAAAATCAGCGACGATATCGCGAATAATCTGAAGATTGTATTCGTTGGCGGCCGCATGGTCTGGGCGCAGATAGACCATTAATTTGGCTCCGGTACCGCCCAATTCACGGACACGGCGCGCTGTAACGCCGGGGATCATGATTGATTTTCGATAGCCGTTTTCGTCAATGTCCCAACCGGAATCGTCCAGACCCACCAGCAAACCGGTGTCCCGTGTTAATACGCCATCATCAACAACGCCGGGCACTGCACAAGTTGCATCCAGCAGAACACAGGTCGCCTTATTGGCTAGAAATTGCGTTATATCCGCCTTGGTTTCGCCGAGAATATCGATCCCGATCGCCTTTTGACCTTCTGGTGTGTCGGCAAGAATCTTGCGCATTCCACCGCGCTGATCGCAGGCAATGACCATCATCAATCCATTGTCGCCGCAGATCTGTTGGTAACCACGTGTTTCTGCGGTTGTCATTGGTGCACTCATTGAGTCCTGCTTTCCTACTTTGAAATCTATCGGTCAAAATTGAACCACCCTTGTTGTAACAATGGCCGACTTGTCTATCAACAAGTAATTTCTGAAAGATATTTCAAGTAATGGCGTGCAAAAATTTCACGGTACGTTGTGTTTGTCTGAATACCCAATGCGATCAAGAACCAGCTGCGCCGTGCGTATGTCCGTCACCAAAGCATTGATCATGCCAGACCGAGCCGAACCAATGATTGCATCGACTTTTTCTTTGCCTACGCAGACGCCAATCGAAAGTGGAACCCGAGACAATTGGCTACGATTGATACCGATCTGGGTGTCCTGACCACGCCAAGCTATGGAAGCGCCGTGACTGTCAAAATACTGTCTTACAATATCGCCTTTGACCTTGGCGGCCTCATCAGGAGTGAAACCCAAAGAGCTTTCTGCAGAAGTATCTGGAAAATTTCCGATTCCGGTGATCGACACATCAACACGATCCCAAAGCTCCATGATTGCCGCAATTTGAGGGTCTCGGATAAGTTGGGCAAATAGGTCTGGGCCGGGTTGAGCAGGTGCATAAAGCAATTTTGCTTCCCCTCCCATTTGTTCGGCGGCTGCCCGAGCGAATTCGTTGATCTGAAAATGCGACTGTGACTGATTCATTCCCCCAGTAGCGGGAACAACGATCGCATTAGAGACCCTTGGTAACCCATGCCCAACGACGTTTTGAATCGCACGGCCCCAACCAATCGTTATGACGGGGTTGCTTGGTAATTCGGCGTCCTTGATAAGGTTTCCGACGGCTGAAGAAAGGGCGGGTTGATGAGAGGTATCAATAGCCCTGACGATCTGCAGTCCCAAAGCTTCCGCCAGCCTTTGGTCGTCATCTGCCATTGGATCAAGAGCTTCAACCACAAACCGGACGACACCGTCCTCGCGGGCTTTTGCAAGCAGTCGCGATACACTTGCCGTGGACATTTGCATACGCCGCGCGACCTCAACTTGGGACAACCCATCAATATAGTGCAACGTCGCCGCAATATGGACTAAAGTACGATTCATCAGGCCTGCGCCGTTCTTCTTTTTTGACATGATAATTCTCTGAAATATATTTCTGATATTTTCTTCTTGCTTCATTGGGGCGGGATGCGCAATCATTAATTGCGGAATTCGATTCTGCGTGGCCAGCCGGACGACTAGGCTTGGCTATAAATGCGGTCCTGAGGAGGAGCCGTTTCAAAATAGGGAGGAGTTTTGCAATGCAAAACCTTATTAAATCTACCGTCATAGCCGCTGCATTAAGCTTGAGCGGATTAGCCGGTCCGGTTTTTGCCGATGACAACAAAGACATCACGATTACCTTGGTGCCTGGACTGACAACTGATGCGTTTTACATCACGATGAACCGCGGCGCACAAGCCGCCGGTAAAGCATTGGGGATTACAGTTGATTTTCAGGGTGCCGAAGAATTTGACCCCGTCCTACAAACGCCCGTACTGGACGCCGTCATCGCACGTGGCCCAAGTGCGATTTTAATCGCACCGACCGATACAACACAAATGATTGAACCCCTTCGCCGTGCCAACGAACAAGGTATCCCCGTTATTACGGTTGATACGTTCATCGACGATGGCAACTATCAAACAGGTACCGGAGACGGTGACTTTCCAATGGCTTACGTTGCATCTGACAACGTAGGTGGCGGTCGAATGGCTGCGCGTTTCATGGCTGATGCGATCGGTGGCGAAGGGCTGGTCTATGTGTCAAACGTCCGTCCGGGCATTTCAACCACTGACCAACGCGAAGAAGGTTTTAAGGCTGAAATGGCTGAAAACTATCCAAATGTTACGGTTTTGGAAACTCAGTACAATGAAAATGACGCGTCTCTTGCGGCGTCTCAATTCAACGCTGTATTGGCGAGAAACCCCGACATCAACGGTGTCTTCGGGGCTAATCTGTTCTCAGCTCTTGGTGCTGGCAATGGTGTAGAAGGTGCTGACAAAGCTGATGATGTTACCGTCATTGCCTTTGATGCACCCCAAAGCATTGTTGACAATATTTCCTCTGGGCTTGTGGACGCGGCAATTGCACAGCATCCGGCCGAGATTGGCTACTTTGGTGTTATGGCAGCCTATGCGGTTCTGACCGGCGAATCTGTTCCAACACTAATCGGTACAGGCTTTACAGTAATCAACGCTGACAACGTCAACGATCCAGACGTTGCAAAATTCATCTATTCAGAGTGAGTTAGTACTTTGACAAACCATAAAACTGGGGCCTCATTTTTGAGGTCCCTGCTTAACGCATGGTCTTGGCTGTTTCTGGCCGGTATTCTTGGGTTTTTCGAAATTTATGCACAGATTGAAACTGGAAATACCTTTCTGTTCCGTCTCTACAACGTGCAATCCATTGCGATAGCCGCATCGCAAATCTTGTTGTTGGCCTTAGGACTGACTCTTGTCATTGTCGCCGGACATATTGACCTGTCCATCGGATTTACTACAGGCCTATCAGCGGTCGCCATGGCGCTCATGATCCGCTGGCTTGGACCCGAAGCCGGATGGCTGACGGTTGCAGTCGCGCTCGCCGTTGGTGTTTTTGCCGCCGTTGTTGTGGGACTTATTAATGGCTGGCTGGTGGCCTACTTAAATGTACCCAGCTTTATCGGAACTTTGGGAACATATGGCGTTGCCCGTGGCGCCGCGCTGATTATTGCCGGAGGTGCAACGGTATCAATCCGCAGCGAAGAAGCGCGGTTTATCGGCAATGGGGATATCTTGGGATTTCCGGTGCCGGTTGTCATCGCAATCATGCTGGCCGTTATTTGTCATTATCTTTTAACCCACACGAAATTCGGGGTACACACTTATGCCCTTGGGGCGAGCAGAGCCTCAGTTGAACGCGCAGGCATTGACGTCAACAAATTGCTGATAACCCTTTTTATCATCTCTGCGGTTTCGGCCGGCATTGGTGGGCTTGTTTACACTGGCCGGTTTTCTGCAGGTGCGGCCAACGCCGGTGAGCCGATCCTACTTTATGCGGTTGCAGCCGTATTTATTGGCGGCGCGTCTCTGACAGGCGGTCAAGGGACCGTTGTTGGAACCGTTATTGGGGCAATCATAATTGCAGTTATCCAATTTGGACTCGTGTTCTCAGGCTTGCCACCCTACTGGCAATTCGTGGCCGTTGGCCTTGTGATTATTGTCGCGGTTCTAGTCGATCAGTCGAAGGCTAAGCTGACAGGAGGTCGATCATGAGCCCACTTCTAGAAGTAAAAGGGTTGAAAAAGCGGTTTGGCGGGAACGAAGCCGTCAGCGATGTAAACTTTGTCGT
Source organism: Pseudoruegeria sp. (assembly GCA_039972875.1). GTDB lineage: Bacteria > Pseudomonadota > Alphaproteobacteria > Rhodobacterales > Rhodobacteraceae > Pseudoruegeria. The sequence continues at coordinate 106,766 of JBDWMA010000010.1, read as the reverse complement.
TAATGCGGGCGAATGTGTTGTCCTCGCCGGAGATAATGGTGCAGGTAAATCAACCGTTATCAAAATGATTTCCGGGGTGCTCCCACCAACCGCTGGAAATGTTTATTTCAACGGCGAACTGCTAACCGGTCGTTCTCCAGAAGGTGTCAGGAACACTGGGATTGAGACAATTTATCAGGACCTGTCACTGGCTGATAATCTTGATCCTGGGCTAAATCTTTATCTTGGACGCGAAAAGGTGAAACGCATTTTTGGCCTGCCGTTTCTGGACCGAACAACAATGCGCAACGATGCTGCGAAAGTGATGAAAAGCCTAGGCATCGAAGTACCTGACCCATCGGCGCCCGTCCGCGATTTGTCTGGTGGCCAGCGCCAAGCTATCGCCATCGCGCGTGCAATCCATTGGCAAGCAAAGCTTGTGATCATGGATGAGCCAACTGCCGCGCTAGGCGTTCCCGAACAACGCGAAGTCATGGCACTGATTGAACAGCTCAAGGAAAAAGGCGTGGGTATCATTCTTATTTCGCACAACCTGCCTGACATCTTTGCGGCGGCGGATCGGATTATCGTTCTTGCGCGGGGCGTTGTCGGGGGCGAAAGGCGACCTGCAGACACCAACGATGAGGAAATCGTGCGGTTAATGATGGGAGCAACAGTAAGCGACACATGACTTTGTTTTGATGTGATGTCGCGACAAGATTTGGTTGGGCCACGAACCTCTTACGAGCAATGTACTGCGCTTTTTGGTGCCTGTACGCAGTTTAAGAGGGGCCCAACGCAAGCACAAAGGTTGTGGATCACAACCAAAAGCCATTTCAAACAACTTACAATTCGGCAAAGACGAATTGGTCTCTTGATCAGGAACTAAGAAGCCCAATTATTTCAGGCAATCTGGGACTTTTCAGATATTCAGGTACGCCTAACAATGATCAGCAATCGCGTGTTTCAACCCGTTTGCCATTTGCCGCACCTTGTTTGGATTGTGGGGCCGTCTTTGATGATCCAACCAATAGGATAGGTCAGGCGCGTAAACGTGGTTGAACGGTTTGACCAAATCCCCTCGCGAAAAGGCATCGACATCATCAGACCGTTCCAAACTTGCGCCTATGAGGTAGACTATTGTAGGAACTTCAGGGGCATCGGAAACGATGAAGCCTTTTGATGCAAATGTCGACGCATCGGCGGGATCTTGGCCCAAAATTATAGACAGTTTAGCCTCGATTGCGAAGAGGTTAGACGCGATAGGGCCAGGTGCGTCCAGCGACCAGCTTAACGGTAAAACACCAAATCTAGACGCTCGGCCGTAACTCGGTTTGAAACCGTAGACGCCGCATGCCCCGGATGGAATACGGATTGATCCCCCTGTGTCGCTCCCCAATGCACAAGGCACTATGCCAGCGGCAACGGCCGCGGCAGATCCGCCGCTGCTGCCCCCCGTGATGTGGGACGTGTTGTGCGGATTGTTGGTTCTGCCAATGTTGGATGTGGAGTTCGTGGCCCCAAATGCCCATTCGTGCATGTGCGTCTTACCAACAATGACTGCACCGGCTACCCGAAGTCGCGCGACAACTGTCGCATCAATATCACTGGGTTCCAGTGGTGACGCATCAGAGCAAGCAGTCGTTGGGTAATCAATAGTCAGGTAATTGTCTTTGATTGCAATGGGAATCCCATCAATGAGGCTAAGTTGATTTCCAGTTTTTCTGCGTTCATCAGAAGCCCGAGCTTGAGAGAGCACATGTTCTGAATCTATCACTGCAAACGCATTCAAATGTGCATTTTTTTTTATTGGCAAGATCCAAAGCCTGTTCCGCCAGAGAAAGCGCCGTCTGTTTTCTCTCAACCAATGCAGCAATGGGTTCCAAAAGAGTATCAGCTGTCTTGTCCATGATGCGCCTCCGGAACGTAGGTGTGTGCGGGTTCTTCAATGGGGGACCCTGCAGGTGCATTCAGACCGCTGCGTATGCATGCAAGTGTTGCAGCAATCCGCGCCTTTTGATCGTCTGTTAGGTTTTGACCATCTGTCATATCACACCCCCAACAGTTCTTGTTGCAAGGCTTTGTCTTCCAGCAGGCTCTCTCGATCCGTTTCCATCCGGATCTCCCCCTTTTCCATGATGTAAGCGCGTTGGCTGATGGAAAGGCAGAAGTCCAAATTCTGTTCCGCAACAAGAATGGAAATACCTCGATCTTTATTGATGCGTTTCAAAATCCCGGCCATTTCAATCAATGATTGACGGTTGAACACCTTCTGTTGGTTCATCCAGGAACAAAATTTTGGGGACGATGGCAAGCGCACGTGCAAGCGCCAAGACTTGTTGTTGACCACCTGACAGGCCACCTGCCAGATCACCCGCTTTCGGTTGCAAAACAGGAAAATCTTCAAGCGCTTCTGCCACAGCCCTTTTTGGGTCATGCCCATTGGACGCCGCCGCGACCGCTATGTTTTCAGTGACCGTCATACGGGGACACACGAACCGCCCTTGAGGCACATACCCAAGACCCATTCTTGCCCGTTTGGCAGGGGCGTTCGGAACAAATTTGCCATCAATTTCAACAGATCCAGACATTGGCGGGATCAAGTTTGTGGCGTAACGCATCAATGTTGATTTACCAACGCCGTTGCGACCCAAGAGGGTAACGATCTCGCCCTCTTTGACTTCTAATGAGACATTCCGAATGATCGTTGTAATGCCGTGTCCGCCGGTTGCGTTATCAATCCTAAACATGTGCGCGTCTCCCCAAATAGATATCCAAAACACGGTCATCAGCACGCAGCGTTTCAATGTCTCCTTCTACAAACACTTTACCTTGATGAAGAACGGTAACGTGCCCTTCCAATGTGCGAACAAATTCCATGTCATGCTCGACAACGACAACGGTTGTGTGACGGGCAAGCGTTCGCACAAGCGATGATAGCTCTCGAGTTTCCTCGATTGTCATACCCGCTGCAGGTTCATCCAACAGGACAACACGTGGGGCGAGGCAAAGAACCATCCCAATATCGAGCCATTGCTGTTGACCATGAGACAACGCCGAAGCTTGCACCTCAGATTGGGCGTCCATGCCGAGCATCCCAAGAATTTTACGGGAGACATCAACGGCTTTCTCGGCATTCTTTGTACAAGAATAAGCCGCCACCCATAGGTTATCATTGACTGACAAATCGCAGAACACCTGTGGTTTTTGGTTCTTAACACCCATGCCTTTTCGGACACGTCGGAAAATATGCGCCTTAGTGACATCCTCGTCGCCCAACAAAATGGTTCCGCCTTCAGGTTGGTACAGGCCGACGCATGTTTTGAGATACGAGCTTTTACCTGCGCCGTTGGGGCCTATCAGGGAATATGGTGTTCCCGGCGTAAAGTCTTGCGTCACTTTATTTACCGGTATTACCCCACCGAACCGCTTAAAGGCCTCATTCGTACCAAGGTTCTTTGCCGGGCTAGCCTCTTTCGCGACATCTGCAAGGATTTAGTCAAGAACTTCTTCATCAATCTTGACAGCACCGGCATTGCGCGCGGCATCGTTCAGATCAGGTAAAAATCTGCTCCAAAAACTGCTGAGCGCCCCTAAGACTCCGTTCTGAAGGAACAAAACCAAAAGGATAAGCACAGCACCCAGGATCAATGTCGTTTGACCGCCAACTGAGCCGCCGCCTAGCCAAAAAGAAAGACCACCAATGAGCTATGCCCCTAAGAACGCACCGGATAAGGTACCCAAACCTCCGACGAGAACATAGATTGGTATCAAGAGCGCCTCTTGAACAGAAAAGATAAAAGGATTCAGATAATTGGCCCAAAGCGCGAATAGCGCCCCCGCGATGCCAGCAATTGCCCCAGCATAGGTAAAGTTCATCACCTGAATTCTGCGAACGTCGTAGCCTAAGAGTTCAGTTTTTTTCTGGATCAATCCGAACGCAATCGACAATCCGCCCAAATGTGCTTTTCATGAAGCCTCGTGTGAGGAAATAGAGCGCCGCCGCGATTAGGACGACCACTACAAACACGCCATTTGGTTTTAGTTTCGAAACATCGCTGCCAAAGCCAATGACGAAACCGGGAATGCCTGAAAGCCCATTGTCGCCGCCGATCACGGCTTCGCCTACATCCAGGCGAAACGTTTGAGTGACCGACCAAAGAAGTAAGGTGAAAGTATAGGATAAGATTGTGCTTTGTAGCTCCCCCATGCGCGCATAAAAGATAATGTATCCTAGAGTCGCAGCGACGAGTGCCCCGAATAGCGCTCCCGCTGGCAAGGCCAAGAATGCCAAAGATGATCCATGATGTTGCGACGAAGGCGAGACAGGGGTTTAGCATCCCTGAAATCACCAGAGCAAAGAGGGTTGCGATAACCGGAAATATTAATCCAGCCGAATTGAATAGTTTTTCTGACATTGCGTGAACGCCCTACAATATGCGACGCCATTTGGCCGAAATCCCCATTGGGAACAGCCAAAGTAGCAATGCAGTGATGAGAAAGAAGAAGATATCGCCGATAACCGACGTCAGGAAATTGGCCGTTAAAGAGGCTCCACCGCCAAGGCCAAGTGCGGCCAGCGCACTACCTGTCAGCGTAACGGGGCCCGCGACCACAACCGTCAAAAAGCCTTTGACCGCAAAGAACATTCCCATTGAAGGCGTCGCGAGAATAATGGGCAATAGAATTGCACCCGCAAATCCGGCAAGACCACAGCCGACCGCAAAAGTAAGCGTGTTGACCCGCGTTGAATCAATCCCGATGGCCTGCGCCATTTGTGGCGACTGAATTGAGGCCCTCGCTTTCATTCCATAGACGGTTTTGATCATCAAAACATAGACAAACACAACCATGAGAGCCGCGATACCAATCATCAAAAGCGGGTAAACCGCGAGGCTATCACTCCCGATTTGGATGTTCCATTGGGGCATTCCGATGCCCGGTGTCACTGTTCCAAATAAAAGAACCGCACCTTGGTTGAACATCATTCCAAGCCCCCATGTCGCAAGCATCGTGTCGAATATGCGGCCATAGAGCCGCCGAATGATGCGCATTTCGACGATTGCGCCAATAATCATTGTCATGATCACTGCGACAGGGATTGCCAGGAAATAGGGAAGGCCGGTTTGAGTTGCTGTCAGCGCAGAGTAAGCACCAACCATAAGAAACTCTCCATGTGCAAGATTGATAACCCCCATCAATCCGTAGACCACGGCAAGACCAATGGTTGCGATCAATAATATGGATGCACTTGAGAGCGACGACAGAAGAACTGTCGCCAGAAAGTCGAATTCCATGGGAACCTCCGTCAGTGGGGCGCGCCACAATCTGCGCGCCCTGAGTTATTAATTAGTTTCCGGAGTGAAGTGCGCGGCCACACCTGGGTTGCTGACCAAATCGCAGACTTGGTATTCGTAGCTAGGTGCAGCAACCTCAATGACCTCTACTGTGTCAAAAGCATGATCAGCATTGCCGCGCACGATGTAGATGTTTTGGCGCAAATGGTGGGAGCCAGCCTCCGTGGTGACAGTGCCGATTGGCGCTTCAAACGCGATACCACTTTCCAGTGCCGCAATCACAGCGTCAGGCTCTGCTGTGCCCGCGGCTTCTGCTGCTGCGGGGGACACGACAACCTGTTGGTTCCCGGAACCATAATTTGAAGAGACAACCCCGATACTGTCTTTCAGACCCGCGGCAGCGAACTGCTCAAGAAAACCCGTTTGGTTCGCACCAACAGGAAGAGCCACAACAAAGTCAGGGTTTGCTTGCTGGATTTTCTAATTGGTCGGCGCGTAATCTGTCACAGACAGGGCGAAGAAATCTTCGCCAACAACGGCACCGCCGTTCTGCCCGGCGTATTCATACACCCAATGCGCAGAGATCGTGCCAAAGTTATAATCTGGCGCCATGATATAAATGTTGGGAGCATATTCCTGAACGGCCCACTCAATCAGCGATTCGAGCTGTTGAGATGCCGAAGAGCCCGTAACAAACGTCTGCCGATCACATGCGCCCCCTTCATAGAGGGATGGATAGAAATAGGAAATATTTGCATCGCGAAATACTGGACGAATTGCCTCGCGCGAAGAACTGGTCAAACCCGCAAACATCGCCGAGACCCCATCCCGCTGGACAGAAGTGTTCGCAAATTGGGTGTATTTACTGAGTTCAGATTGGGAGTCATAGCTGACAACGACAAATTCCTCTCCGAGGACACCACCGTTCGCGTTGATGTTTGCAACGGCAAGATCCAAAGCGTTGCCCTGCTGAATGCCATAAATGTTCAGGCCACCAGTCAGATCGAAGATCGAGCCAACTTTGATGTCAGCCATTGTGGCGTTGGCGGAAAGAGCGGCCGTAACCGCGAGAGCACCGATGTTAAGGTCGTTTTTCATTTCAGTAGTTCCCCTGTTGAGAGAGGCAGACTGAGCAACCGAAATGTAAGGAAATAGAATCAAAGAACCACAACAGAACAAATGTTCGGCTGCGATGCTTAAAGGTTTCAGGTGCGTCGTTGCACTTCATAAGCGTAGTTTGTACCTAGGGCATCCGTCAACTGGTGTTCTAAATTACAGACAAACGAACCGCACCGGGTTTGTCTGAAGGCCCCAACTTATGCGTCAACTGAACCATGAATTGCATCCCTGAAAAGAATGCTTTGGGTAAAGTTAAATCCCGCAACAAAACCGTATATTGTTACCGTTTAACAAGAAGATAGATTAGGAACGGAGCGCCAACTGCTGCCGTAAATATACCTACAGGAATCTCGGTTGGTGCGAATACCGTACGCCCAAGCAAATCGGCGGCTTGCACGATTGCGGCGCCAGTAAGTGCCGCGATCGGAAGGATATTGCGGTGATTGCTCCCCGCTATCATACGGGCAATATGGGGTGACATCAGACCGACAAAACCGATCGGCCCTGACACAGCCACGCAAGTCGATGACAACGTAACAGCCAAAAGCAACAACAGCACACGATCACGTTCGACAGCGCTGCCAAGCCCGATGGATACGGCCCGTCCCATCGCCATTACATCAAGCATTGTCACCGACAAAAAACTAAGCGGGATTAAGACTGCCGATGACAAAGCAATTACGGCGACGTCAGACCATTTGGCGCCATAGATGCTGCCCGATATCCAAAGTGTTGCCTGACTGATCAACTGTAGTTTTCCAAAAACCATTACAATGGAGATCAACGCGCTAAACAATACTCCGACACCGACGCCAGCCAAAACCAACCGGGTAGAAGATGAGGATCCAGTCCAACCCAAGCTGTAGGTACAGACGGCAGCGAATACACCCCCTCCAAAAGCGGCAGCGGGTAGGAATGCTAAAGGTATGTCAGGAAATACAACGAGCAAAACAACGGCCCCAAAGCTTGCCCCCGCATTGATGCCTAATGTGCCCGGCGACGCCAGTGGGTTTCGACAAATTGCCTGCACTATTGCCCCTGACAATGCAAAGCTAACCCCGATAAACATGGCCAAAAGGACCCGTGGAAGTCTTAGGTCAAGCACAATGAATGTGCTTGTCTCATCTCCTAAGCCTAGAGTTGCAAGCAATACATCCCATGGGTCTGCCTGAAATGGGCCAGAGGTCATCTGACTATAAAACAAGCCCAAATTGAGCAAAAATAGGCCGGAACAAGCAAAGAGTATTTTTCGCTTTTCAGGCCGAATCCTTGCGCGCAAGGACCAGGCACTTGATGTCACGATAAAGTACCTTTTCGCACCTGCGCTAAAAAGAACGGTATCCCGATCAATGCGGTCATAATTCCAACTGGAATTTCTTGCCCTGGCACCACAAAACGCGCGGCAAGATCCGCAAAGAGCAAAAGAGCGGCACCTGTGCTTGCTGAAAGCAGGATGATCCAACGGTAATCGGCCCCTGCAAGATGGCGCACCATATGAGGGGCAGCCAGACCGATAAAGGCGATTGGCCCCGCAAGTGCAACAGCAGATCCAGCAAGAAGCACGACCGCAGAAACGGCTGCAATCCTGACGGTCAAGATGTTCAACCCGAGGCTTTGCGCCGTTATATCTCCGGACGCGAAGACATTGAGTTTTGGTCCAATAACAATAGATAGCAGACCGCCCGCCACCAATGTGGGTGCCACGCTGCCAAGGATCGCAATATCGCGACCTATCAGAGAGCCCGCCAACCAAAACCGCATTTCATCAAGTGTTTGATCGTGCAGGATAAGGATCAACTGTATGAGTGCAGCACAGATTGAGGTCACAGCTGCACCGGCCAATACCAACTTTGTTGATGATGTCGTGTTCGGCCCCAACAGTGAAATAAAATACGAAAATGCCGCCGCGACACCTGCACCCGCCATCGCCAAAAGAACAAACTGCTGTGCCGTCGCAGCCGAGAGCATAAAGGATCCCCCCGCCACAAACAGAGCAGCCCCATGATTAACGCCAAGCAACTCGGGCGCTGCGACCGGATTGCGCGCCAAGGCTTGCATGATCGCTCCCGCCGCACCAAGAGCCGCCCCAACGATAACAGCCAAGACAGCACGGGGAAGCCTTGTGTCGATGATGATGAGATGCTCTCTGGACCCATCGAAAGCCAAGAAAGCATCAAGAACTCCGGCCGTATTCAAAGGGACGATGCCATAGGCCAAGCTACTGAAAAACAACGCAGCAATGGCGAAAGCACTCATGAAAAGAAAGATGATCTGCTGTGAGGGTGGTTCGTGCAGATTTTCGTTGGTTGCGTATTCTGTATTGGACATCATTTTGTTTTTTTCTGTGAATCGCGCTTACCTTAGTCTTTTTATAAGATATTGACAGCACCTTTTTATGAATGTACCCACAGCTGCATCCGCCCCGATGCACTCGCACAACGGTTGAAGGGTGGCCCCATTTAGCAGCCCCCAAGCCCAAGACAACTTAAAGTATCCAGGGTTCGCCTGACAGGCATTGAATGATCAATGATCGTTCAATGTGGTCTGCTTCAATCTGAAGCACAATACGTACTGGAGTACTTTAATGATCACGACCCGCCGAAGAATATTCGCACTTGCAACCGCCCTCGCCTTCAGTGTTTCTGCATTCCAGGGGGCTTATGCAAAAGATGTAAGAGTTGTCGAACATGCCATGGGTTCCACAGAAATCGCTGGCACACCAGAGCGCGTCATTGTGCTTGATAACGGCTCTCTGGATAATATCCTTGCGCTTGGTGTTCACCCTGTCGGCGCAGCCCCCATTTTCCTTGATAAACCCTTTACCGGATATCTTGTTGATCAGGCGGACGGTGTTGAAAAAGTCGGAACGATCAATGAACCAAATCTTGAAGCCATTGCAATTCTGGCCCCCGATTTGATCATTGGTTCAAAGGATGTTCACGAAGCGATCTATGATCGGTTATCCCATATTGCACCCACTGTCTTTACAGAAGATCTTGCCGACGATTGGCGGGGGCGCTTCGCGCTGCATGCGGCAGCGGTGAACAAAACTGAAACAGCAGAAACGCTTTTGAACGAATATGATGTGTCGGTCGCTGCGTTCAAAGAAAATACACCCTCAACAGAGGTGTCCGTACTGCGCGGTCGCGGCGATGGGATCGTGATTTATTTAGAAGAGTCATGGAGCGGTGGATTGATCGAAGAATTGGGCTTGGCGCGACCTGCAGCGCAGAGTGCCGAAGGCTTTTCGGTAAAGGTGACCGAAGAACAGATCGCCGATCTTGATGGCGACCATATCATCTGGTTTAGCCGAAGCGATGACAACTACATGTCGTCGACCATCCAGCAAAGCCGCCTTTGGAATACACTTAAGGCCGTTGAGGCCGATCATGTGCATCGCCTTGATGCCGGCACTTGGCTTAGTGGTATGGGTATTCAAGCACGGACGCTGATGGTCAACGATATGACTCAGGTTTTGGCGAATTAAGACATAAGATTGGGCGGGGCTTTGGGCCTTGCCCTCCACCTTCCGAGGGGTATGAATTTTGTTAAAAATCATTGATGGCGCTTCACAAGCTGATCGCGCGCCACTCGTCGGGCAAGATTTGGTGGTATGTTACGATCAAAAGACCATCATCTCTGATCTTGATATTTCTATTCCCAAAGGAAAATTTACAGCAATTATCGGCCCAAACGGATGTGGTAAATCTACGCTTTTGCATACTTTGGGCAGGGTGCTTAGCCCGAAATCTGGCACGGTTCTGCTTTCGGGTGAGAATATACGATCCAAGCCTACGCTGGAGGTCGCCCGCACCTTGGGGCTTTTGCCGCAGATGCCAATCGCACCCTCTGGCATCACCGTACGTGATCTGGTGGCACGAGGTCGGTATCCTTATCGAAAATTCATGCGATCTTTTTCACGCGAAGACGAAAACGCCGTCCAAAATGCACTTGGCGTTGCGGGCCTTTTGAAACTGGCCGATCGCTCTGTTGACACCTTATCTGGCGGGCAACGGCAACGTGCATGGATTGCTATGGTCCTTGCACAAGATCCCGAAGCGTTATTGCTTGATGAACCGACGAGTTATTTGGATATCTCGCATCAAATTGAACTGCTCAGGCTGCTGCGACAGTTGTGTGACCAGAGCCAAAAATCCATTGTCGCGGTGCTACATGACCTCAATCAAGCAAGCCGTTATGCGGATTTCCTTTTCATTATGAAAGCAGGCCGGCTTGTCGCTGCCGGCAAACCAGCAGATGTTTTGGATCGTGAAATTGTCCTTGATGTCTTTGGCTTGGATTGCGTTGTCATTTCCGACCCAGTGGCGGGCACGCCGATGATCGTTCCCGCAAACTGACGCCTTTCAAATGACAGGTAGCGTACGGTTTTTACTGACACGCTGCTGCGTAATCTTTTCGTAAATCACCATATCGGGCGCGACTCTGCACTTGGCTGAGCCGCAGGAGTCGTTGTGCGTGGTCAATCCTTTTGCGGCCACTGTATCTCTTTCCCGACAGCTCTGTATTTTCTGTATCTCCAAACGACATTTGATGTCTCTGGAAGCCTAATGTTACCCTCAACTTAGCCGCCGCCAAAAATTGATACACTCTGTAATACGAGAAAAATTAGGCTTTTGGCTATGAATATCCAAACCCATCCAAGCTCAAGAGAAGCGTATTCTGATTGGAATGATCTGATCAGTGATGACGCATATTGGCGCATAAATCTTGTCAAAGACGTGACCACCTTTGTAAAATTCGAAGGGTTAAATCCCGCCGGTTCGATAAAACTGAAACCCGCTCTGCGTATGCTGCAGGGTCTTGAGGAAACTGGTAAACTCCGACCCGGGGGGAAAGTCATTGAATCGTCATCAGGAAACCTAGGCATTGCGCTTGCAATGGTCTGTGTCAGGCTGGGTTATCATTTTACCTGTGTGGTCGACCTCAACACGCCGCAAGATAGCATCAATATGATAAAGGCGCTTGGGGCCGATATCGTATTGATTGAACACCCTGATTCAAATGGTGGGTATCTAACTAACCGCATCAACTACATCAAAGAGCAGATCCGTGTAGATCCGTCCTTTGTATGGACCAATCAATACGCCAATCCAGATAATCCGGGCGCGCATGAAAATCAGACCGCACGCGCCATCCATTCAAAACATCCCGACCTAGATTATCTGTTCGTTGGAGCAGGCACGACAGGTACTTTAATGGGATGTGGGGCCTATTTTAAAAAACGGAATTTGCCCGTCAAAGTCATCGGTGTTGACGTTTTGGGTTCAGTGACGTTTGATTCCGCGCCCGCAAAACGGCGGATTCCAGGCTTGGGCACAAGCCGACGTCCTGAAATCTGTGACAACGATCTTGTCGATGATGTAATCTGGGTTTCCGAAAACGCCACAATCCTAAATTGTCGATGGTTTGCGCAATATTACGGGCTTCCCTTAGGGGGATCATCAGGATCAGTGATGGCCGGCATCCAGCAATACGCGCCCAACATTCCTGCTGGGACCAAAGTGGTCTTCATCAGCCCGGATCGCGGCGATAAATACGTCGACACCATTTATAATGATGATTGGGTACAGCAGCACTATGGCCACCATTGGAATGAGGTGACCTCATGCTGAACTACTCAACTGCGTCGCCCCATCACTTACCTAAAGCGGTCTGCCCTGAGATCGAATTGTATGATGTTTCAAAAATTCGACCGCATGAGGAAATCGATCTCAATTATGCGATTGAATTGGCCAAGAGAATAGCAACGTCGCGGGTGTTCACCACACCTGTCATCGTCGACCGCAAACACGGGATTTTGCTTGACGGCCACCATCGGCTCCACGCGATGCGCAATATTTTAAAAGCCGCAAGGATACCGGCCGTGGTTATTGACTACGATGACATCGAGGTCACCCAAGTCGGTTCCTGGCGCGAGAATGTCTGCGTCAAAAAGCAAGACGTCATCAATGCAGGCCTAAATGGACCGCTCATGGCGAAAAAAACTTCCAAACACACTTTCTTCTTCACAGTCGAAAATGTGTCGACCCAGATCTATGATCTACAATGAAAGACGATACAATGAATACCGACTATCTCTGGCGAAATGCATCGCAACTTCAATATGTTGCGGCCGATGAGATCAACCACATCCTGCAAGAGAACAGATCAGAACTGATTGATCTGGTCGCGACGTGCTATCAAACGTTCTACGATGGGCATGCGATAAACCCAGACACTTATTCTCTGAAGTTCCCTCAGAAACCAAATAGTCGGATCAACGCTCTTCCAGCTTATGTCGGACAAGATTGTGATCTTGCAGGCCTTAAGTGGGTGGCGTCATTTCCGGATAATGTGGCGGAAAACCGACAACGTGCATCGGCCTCGATCATTCTCAATTCGTTTAAATCCGGCTATCCGCTGGCCATCCTTGATGGCACTATGATCAGCTCTGCCCGCACGGTAGCCAGTGCAGCACTCGCAGCACGTAGCCTGCGCCCGGACAAATCCATCGACACGATTGCATTTTATGGGGCTGGGGTCATCAACCGCCATCTATTGGAGTTTCTGAAAGACGATCATTGGTCGATTTCAAAGGTGGTGATCTCGGATATTGATCCCGGTAGCACAACACGATTCATACAGTTCTGCGAAGAATTGGGATTTTCCTGCGAAAACATGAATGCCAGTTTCTCGCCGCAAGACGCAGAGATCGTTTCATTCGCAACCTCAGCCTTGGCACCTTGGTATGATCTGGAAATTCTCGATCATCAGGTTTTATTACATATGTCGCTTCGCGATGTCCTGCCCGCGCGGTTGAAATCAGTGCGCAATATCGTTGACGACGTCAATCATGCCGTCAAAGCAAACACATCTTTGCACCTTCTCGAACAGAGTGACGGAAAAATCCCTTCGCTCGAGAATTTCGCACGCATCCTTCAAAGCCCGCCCCAAGAACCCGCGGCCACAGTGGTTTCCGCGTTTGGGATGGGTATGCTTGACGTGGCATTCGGTGGCTACATCATGAACAAAGCCGAGGGACAAGGACATGTCCGCATTGTTCCAGACTTCTTGCCCTCTCTCAATCGTTGGTAGTTACAAGATGTAACGCCCTCAATGAAGCCAGAGCCCTCAAAATGCCAAATTCGGGTCATCCGTTTTGAAGTTCAGCTCCCCCCAATAATCCAACGGCGTCGGTCAACCGACGCCTGCGGTCCTTTCGCATCTGGCAGAGACATCGTCTGTGAGACCGGGTGGTCTTTGCCGTCAGGATAAACTGGAGATTGGCAAATGCCACACCATCAGAAAGCACGACTGTCAAAGAAGCTTTTCGAACAATATTTGAATACATTCTTTCGCGAAACCCAAGTCGACCTACAACACCATTTCATCGCGTCAGATGACGTCCCTGCCCCCATACGTCCCAGTTCATACGGCACCTCCCCGTGGTTCTCTTATGGTTTTCCGGCCACTGGCGTGACACTTTTTGCTCAGCTCAAGGATCTATCCCTAACCGGGTATCACCAGTACGGTGACGATCTATTTTTGCTGCGTCCAAACGCAGATCACCCCGAGCCGCTCACGGATATTGACGTGGTGTTGACTTTAATTGCCGATGAATTGGCAAGCACTGACGACACCCACAAAGACCCACAACAGGCAGCGGCTGATCTACTTTCAAAGATGCGCAACAGCGTCGAAAAATCTAGCTTCTTTGCGGCTCAGCAATACAAACGGGTCGACCGCCCCTCGGTTTCTGGAGACTTCGTTGCGGCCGAACAGGGCATGATTTTAGGGCACCCGTTCCACGTAACATCCAAGACAAGCAACGGGTTTTCTAGGCAAGATCTTGAAAACTTCAGCCCGGAGCTTGGCACATCTTTTCAACTGCATTATTTCGCCGTCACCTCTGAACTTATTGAGACTGTATCGAGCGGAGCAAATGTCGAAGACCTTATCGATCCGATTGCATCTCGACAGGCCAAGGAGCTGTTAACGGATGAAAAAGCTCAGACATTTCTACTGATCCCCTGCCACCCATGGCAAGCCAATTACTTGCTCTCCAAGGCAGACGTTCAGACAGAAGTCGCCAAGGGAGACATCATTCATCTTGGTGCGATCGGTGAAACAGTTTGGCCGACTTCATCGGTTCGGACGGTCTGGATGCCGGAGTGTAAGCAATTTCTAAAGCTATCTTTGGATGTCCAGATAACAAACTTTGTTCGAAACAATCCCAAAGAACACCGACAGCGTGCCATTGATGTGAGCAAAGTGATCAACCGATTGGATTTGGGCGGACTGGATGCCTCGATTGAGCTCCTAGGCGAACATGTTGCACAGTCAGTCAAATTACCCGCGTTGAATGCGTCTTTTGGCATTCTATATCGCGCCGGTCTAAGTTCAGAAGATCAAGCCGAAACCCGTATTCTGGGCAGCTTGGTAGAAGAGTGTTTGGACACCGGCACACTGCCACTGCTCGATTTTGTCAGAGAAGCCGCACAATCTGCCAACGAACCCCTTGATGAAAATTTCGTATCTCGGTGGTGGTACAGCTATGCTTCTGCAACTTTGGTTTCAACGCTAAGTCTGCTTGCTGACTTCGGCATAAGCCTTGAAGCCCACCTTCAGAACAGCTTGATGCAGTTCCAAAACGGATTTCCCACCAAACTGATTGTTCGCGATATGGAAGGGGCGAGCATGGTGCGCGGTGACTTTGACAGCCGGTACAGCAGCGATATCTCGCCAGACAGCCCGGCATGGTATTCTGCCGACGAATGCTGGTTCCGCTTTAAATACTACGTGGTTGTTAATCACATCGCGCATGTCATCTCTGCCCTCGCAAGACACAGCCCCGCAACGGAACAAGCATTGTGGCGCGCGACATGGGAGGCCCTTTCCGACGCACCGTTATCCCCAGTCGGACGCGCCTATGCTGATCGGTTGCTTAAGGCATCAACACTTCCGGTAAAGGCAAATATGCTCAGTACGTTCAATTTACGAGGAGAGAAGCCCAGCTGGATAACCATGGCCAACCCGCTTGCAATGGATCGGCGCACATCCCTAACGCCCCTTTCACATGGCGATGAACAGGCCGTATGGACGCAAGCCGAAGATCGGGTGGTCACGCAATTGCTCGAAGCGCTTCTGTTTGAAAAGGTCTTAACCTTCACAAAGCGTGGCGACCGTATTTCGATACAGGCATCGGGTGGGGTCCAATATCTTTGCACCCTTCATGACAATCTAAGCTTTAATCGCATCCGTGTTAAACACAGGTCGCTCCGCCGACTTGCAAAAGGAGATCTTTCCATATGTTCCCTTAGTCAATTTCTGACTGACATATATGGCTCCATTGACGCCGACCCAGAACGCTGGCCAATTTTCGAACGAGAACTTACCGAAACTTTAGCAAAGCACAGCCAAAGCCTAACCACCCTTCCAAACCAACCTATAAGGGATCTGGATTACCTTGAGCAGGAGGCCAGAGTTTCAAATGGTCATCTTTATCATCCGTGCTTCAAGTCCAGGATGGGCTTTACAATGGAGGATAACATCGCATTTGGCCCCGAGCTCTCAACAGGGTTTTCAGTGATTTGGATCGCGGTTAAGGCGGACATGGTCACAGCACATTACAGTCACGCTCGCAAAATAGAAGATCTAACCGGACAGCATTTTTCGCAGGCAGAACACCAGGCGATCAAACATCAGTTTAAGGCATCTGGCCATAAAATTGCCGACTATGTGATTGTGCCAGTACACCCCTGGCAGTGGGAGCATTCGGTCAAACCGCTTTACCAGCACCAGATCGTTTCAGGCGACATCATATGGCTTGATGTTTTGGGGCCAAAATATCTGCCGCAACAATCTGTCCGCACCCTTTCAAACATAGAAGACATCCGGCTACCATCGCTCAAACTGGCCATTAATATGAGTAATACGTCCACGTCTCGGGTGCTTGCAAAACACACGGTTCAGAACTGCGCCCCGATCAGCGACTGGCTTTCGGATATGGTAAAAAGGGATCAGATCCTGCCCGATGGTCAAAAGCCAGTGATCTTAAAAGAATTTGCCGGCATCTCGGTGAATTCACCCACAGCGATTTCCGCACAATATGGTAGCTTGGGCTGTATTTGGCGCGAGAGTGTATATGGATATTTAAGCGCCAATCAATCGGCGACGCCGATGACGGCGCTCACTCAGATTGATATCGATTCAAAGCCACTGATCGCCCCATGGATCGAAACATATGGAGCCGAACCTTGGGTGGAAGAGCTCGTTAAAAATTCCTACCTCCCGGTGCTTCATATGCTGTGGTACCACGGCGTCGCGCTTGAATCACATGCGCAAAACATGGTGTTGATTCACCGTGACGGGCTCCCCGTCAAAGTCGCCCTCAAGGATTTTCACGATGGTGTTCGCTATAGCCGGAAATGGCTAAGGGAACCGGATCTCTTGCCCGACTTGCAGGACTCGCCACCAGCGCATCAGGCCATCAATCCCAATTCCTATCTTGAAACCAACGACGCAGATGAGCTGCGGGACTTTATGTTTGATGCGTTGGGCTTTGTAAATCTCGCAGAGTTGGGATGGTTTATGCAGACGCATTTTGATCTGGAAGAAGCCCAGTTCTGGCGGATCGTAACAGGATGTATTCAAACCTATCAGACCGCGCACCCTCTGTTGGCCAAACGTTTTGAACTATTCAACATCTTTGAAGACAATATTCAGGTCGAACAGTTGGCAAGCCGTCGGTTTCTTCCCGAAATCCGCTTGCGTGTGATGCCGGTCACCAACCCGCTAACAGCCCATTTGCAACACCAAAACCCCATTATTAAGGAGGATCAAGATGACCAACTCGTTGTCTCTTGAACCAATGCGCACGGTTCTTGCAAGCGCGCAACAGCCCATCTGCGCTTATTATTACGACCTCGATACATTGGCTGAACGCACCAAGAAAATTATTGAACAACTGCCTAAACAGGTCCGTTTCTATTACGCAATTAAGGCCAACTCGGATCTGCCGGTGCTATCTGCCCTAGCGCCATACATATATGGCTTTGAAGTGGCGTCATTGGGCGAGGTTCAAAAGGCACGACAAGCTGCTGCCCATGCCCCGATTGCATTCGGTGGACCAAGCAAAACCAATACAGAGCTTGAAGGCGCGCTTCTTGCTGGTGTGGAGCTTTATCATGTCGAAAGTGCATTTCAACTTGCCAGACTGAATGCACTTGCCGCCCATTACGGGCGTTCGGTCGATGTGCTGCTTCGGGTAAACCCACGATTTGAACTCCCGGAGGCAACGCTTCAAATGGCTGGAAAGCCCACTCAATTTGGCATCGATCAGCTGCAAATTGACGATATTCTCGCATCACTCGCTCAGTATCCGCATGTGAATATCATCGGATTCCACTTCCATTCCCTGTCAAACAACCTGAACGCGGCCAGCCATCTGAAACTGGTTGAGACCTATCTACAGACATGTAACGACTGGCAAATGGCACACCAGCTCGACATCAAGCTGATCAACGTTGGGGGCGGTATAGGTATCGATTATTCTGCAGCAGATCAGAGCTTTGATTGGGCTGCCTATTGTACCGGCTTGCAAGCTTTGCTGGATACACATTTATCTGATGACATAGAGGTCGCGATGGAATGCGGGCGGTATGTGACCGCCGATTGCGGAGTCTATCTCACCGAAATTGTCGACATAAAGCAAAACCATGATGAGAATTTCGCGATCCTGCGCGGTGGCACCCACCAGTTCCGCCTGCCTGCCTCATGGCAACACAATCATCCATTCCGCGTTGTGAAAAAAGATAAATGGGACCATCCCTATCCAAGGCCAAGAATAGAGCAAGAAGCCGTGTCTTTATGCGGTGAACTGTGCACGCCAAAGGATATTCTTGCCCGAAACGTCATGATCGACGCATTGCGCGTGGGTGATCTAATCGCGTTTGAAAAGGCAGGGGCCTATGGCTGGCATATCTCGCACCACGATTTCTTAAGTCACCCACATCCAGATCGCTATTATATGCGCAATGGATGCCTGTTTTATTAGGCTGAAACCAATCAATCCATGACAGTAACTAAGGCGCAACCCTCAAGTTGAGCCTTTCATATATTGTAGTTCTGGTTCAGCAGACAGGTTCACGCAAACTCGGTGAAGAAGCATAATTAACATTATCGCCGTCGCCCCCAGCCCGAGCGCCAACCCCCACCAGACCCCGCGAACACCCGCCATGGGTGCCAGCAGAAAAGCGGCCGGCAATCCGACCAGCCAGTAACCTGATACAGTCAGAACTGTTGGCATATAGGTATTGTGAAGCCCCCGTAGTGCGCCCATTGCGATGACTTGCAAGCCATCGACAAATTGGAAGGCCGCCGCAATGACCAATAACCCAATCGCGGTTTGTCTCACATCAAAGGTGTCAGGGGAGCTGCTGGACACAAAAATACTGACCAGCGTATTGGGGACTGCCAGGAATATGAAACTGGACAAAAGGCTATAGGCGGCCCCCAAAATCAGTCCAGATATTGCGAACGAGCGAACCAGTTCAGGTTGCCCTGCCCCGTAACTTTGTCCAATCAGCGCCGAGGTCGCTTGCGCAATCGCAGCCGGGATGCGAAACGCAACGATGGAACATTGCAATGCGATGTGATGTGACGCCAGCGCAACCGGGCCTAAACTGCCTGCCAGAAGCCCAGCAACGGCAAAAAGACCTGCCTCCATCCCATAGGCCACCCCGATCGGCAGGCCCATTTGCAGAACGTCACGCATCGCCAAGCGAAGGTCCTGCAACGACGTCTTAGCCCGCCAAATCTGCCAGTTTCTGAAACGCTTGCGTTTATAAATGTCATATAAAAAAGTGACCAACATAAGCAGCGCAACAATTGATGTGGCGATACCGATGCCTGCGACCCCCAGCGGCGGCAGGAACAAAAAACCCTCCATCAAAGCGTAGCTGAGCGGAAGGTTGAGAACGGCACCAAATAGACTGACCTTGAAGATGGAAATCCGATGCCCGACCCCCGTCGACAGGCCTCTGAATACCCTGAGCACCAAAACCGGCAGAACAGACCAAACCGCGACGGACATATACGTATACGCATCACGAATAAGCGCGTCCTTTTGCCCGAATGCAGCCAAAAGCTGTGGGCTAAATGCAACCATGCACAGCACCACGCAGAACAACACGATTGAAACGAGAACCCCGGCCTGAACAGTTGCGTTTATGTCGTCATCCCTCTCAGCACCATAAGCGATGGCAACCAGGTTTCCGACACCTGCGACCAAGCCCATACAAACGATGGTCATAAAATGAAGCATGCTGGTTCCAAGACCTGCACCTGCCAGCGTTTCAACGCCCAGCAAACTGAACAGAAACGTATCAGTGAAAGCCATCGAAATATGTGCAAGTTCCGCCATGGCAAGGGGCAATGAGAAGGTGAATATTCTCTTGATGTGTGTCTTCATAGCGCTCGGATCTAATGGATGAAAAACTGGGTGCGAACCACAACGGCACAGCCGCGCCTTGAATTGGTAATTAGGCAGCGCACTTCGATACATCCACTACAAAGCATTGATACACTTAATTTATTATCGCAAATCCCCACTGGAGCTGCTCTTACTGCGCACATTGAAATTGCTCATATCTGCCGCCGCTGGCGAGGTGAGCACCAACAAAAATGAGCAGGCCCAACCATGTCCTTGTCACGTTCAGATACATCGCAATTGCTACAAAAAGCTCTAACCTCTACGGCTTATGATCAGGTTCAACGTCGATTGTTTCGTCAATTGATGGAGGCGTTGATCTACGAGGGGTTGGTTCCTGCGGAGCGCATCGATGTAAACGACAAAACGCGTTTCACGATACATTGCGAAAGCTCTGCTGAAACGGCCATTCGCTACGAGGCAGAGGGCAAAGTCTCCGTCAGTTTTGACCGGATCAGGCTGGATGAAAAAAGTATTACCAAATACAAAAACGACCGAGCTGAAGCCACCCTTTCCATACTGGATTTCGTTGATGAAATACAAAGCCAATTGGGGTCTGATCAACCTCATACCAAACGGCTCAAACAAGAGTTGGAGCTGACACTCGTCAACGACGTTGTCGCGCAATTTCAGTGCTCTGGTCAGTCAAAAGTGCTGAGGCACGAGGACTATGACACAATTGAAACGCATCTTGCGGACGGGCATCCCTATCACCCCTGCTACAAGTCCCGCGTAGGTTTCAACATGGATGATAACTTAGCCTACGCCCCAGAGTTCGCGCAGGAAATGTATCCCGTCCTTTTAGCAAGCCATAATGAAATTTCTGACACCGTGTTGTCACGACACGTAGAACGAGATGCGTTTTATAGTCAGGAAATGCCCTCATTCGCATTGCCCCGCCTTCAGGAACTGAGCCAGAAATTCGGCAATCGCGCTGCAGATTATCAGCTTGTACCCGTTCATCCGTGGCAATGGAACAATGTCATCGCACGCCATTTTTCAGAGTATTTTCATTCCGGAAAATTACTGTATCTCGGCGTATTAGAAGACAGATACCTTGCTCAGCAATCCATACGCACCTTGGTAAATCGCAGCAATCCTGCGCAGTGTTACGTAAAATGCGCGATGAGCATCCAGAATACATCATCTTCGCGTATTCTCTCACCACATACGGTTAAAAACGCGCCAATCGTTAGCGACTGGCTAATGCACATATATCGCAATGATCCCTATCTTTTGGACCATTTGGGGCTAATTCTGCTGCCTGAAATTGTTGGAACGACTGTCCACCTCGGCAGTACAGACGGTTCGGATGTGACATATGGAGCTTTGTCATGCATTTGGCGCGAAAGCTTGATACCACATCTACACGAGGCCGAAACGGCCCTTCCTTTTAGTGCAATCACCAGCATGGATCGAGATGGGCGCCCGATCATTGATGATTGGATCGGTGCGCATACGGTCGAAACTTGGGTTTCAGCTCTTTTAGAGGTTATGATCCTACCGATAATTCACCTGCTTTATAACCACGGCGTTGGGGTAGAGGCCCACAGCCAGAATTCTATTTTGGTATGTAAAAACGGATTGCCCACCAGACTTGCGCTGAAAGATTTCCATGATGGAATTCGTTATGTCCCTTCGGTTCAAAAAGACTCCGAGAGCTGCCCCAAAATTCACCAAGTCCCTCCTCATCATCAGAATATCAATCGAAATTCTTACATTGAAATCGAGGATTTCGCATATGTCAGAGACTTCGTGCTCGACGCCGTTTTCTTTATCAACCTGTCAGAAATCGCTCATTTTCTGGATAAGCATTGTGATTTCCCAGAAATTTCATTCTGGGAAATCGCGCGCGATATCATCACGAACTATAAGTCTTCTAACAAGGTTTTGGCCGACAGATATCGAGAGTTTGGCATCTTTGTTGAGACCGTAGAAGTAGAACAGCTTGCAAAGCGGCGATTATTTCCTGACGATGGTAACCGTTCTCATTTTGTCAAGAACCCGCTTTGCGATGTGAAGGCCCGGTCTACATAGATTTTGAAGCCAACCCAGTAGCTTGGCGGTCTTTCGAGGCACAAATGTTTGACAAAGACCGCCCAAGATTTTGGAAATACGTTTTAACCGGAGCGTCGATCGCTTCACATAGGCAAATGCGCAGGATGTTGGTCGGATAGGCGCGGTTGTAAAATGCGCCAAGATCGCAAATCGGAAAATCCTGTGCCTCTAAAGCTTTGAAATCATCTGGAGCAAGGTCAAACGGCAGCTGCAACAGTTTGGAAAACCCGCATTTGACGCCCAATATTTGGGTATCCTTTGGGAAATGCGACGCAATGATACTTTGGAATATCTGATCATTTCTCTGTATCTTGGACTGCAACACCATGCCGTGATCTTTGTCATAACCTCGGCGCAAAAACTCGATCAACAATTGTTGGTTCAATGTGGAAACGGAATACGAGCGCTCGACAAGTTTACCGGCGATTTCATCAGCATATTTCTTGCTCGCGCACCAGCCAATTGAAATTGACGAGGCAATGGTTCGATTAAACGAACCCAGATAAATCACATTACCCGTATTGCTCAAGGACGCCAAAGCAGGGGGACGGTCCGCATGTGGTACCAGATCTGCAAACATATCATCTTCGATAATAATGACGCCGTTGCGTTCGGCCATCTCAATAATCCGCAATCTATGCGCTTGGGGCATGACGAACCCCAGAGGCACCTGAATTGTCGGGCTAAGGTAAAGCACCCTTGCCGATCCACCCTGCATTGCCCGCTCAAGATGCTGCAAATCAATGCCACATTGAATATCAGTTTCAACGGTTTGGACCTTCAACCCAAGACGGCGGGCTGCTTCAAGCACGCTGTGATTGGTAGGGCTCTCTACAAGAATTGTATCGCCAGCAACACAAGTAGAATCGAGAACCGCCTCAAGCGCAGTATCATCACCCTGGGTCACCACGATATCGGCAGCACGGCTAATCACACGTCGCTCAAACATGATCCCAACCAGCCGTCGACGTAGCTCCGTCAACCCACCGGCTGGCGACATCGCATTAAAGCTTTGTGGGTCACTTGTTCCCAAACTGCGGAGGCATTTCTGGATAAAAGGACTGGCATCAAGGCTTCTACCAAGAAAGGCACGGTTAAATGTTGCCATGTCTGATTTTTGTGAAAGAAAAATCAACTTAGCAGTTCTGCTCGCGTAATCTGTTCTGTCCTCTATTGCTGTTTCATCGGTCGGCGAAATTTCGGAAAAGTAGAAACGTTTTTTGCCGTTTGAGTATATCAAACCTTGCCGACGCAGTTCTCTCATTGCCCGCTGAACCGAAGAAATACTTAGATTGAAATTGGAGGAAATCTGCCGAATGCTTGGGACTTCGGAATGAGGTGACACCTGCCCTTGCCGAAGCTGCGCCTCGTACCAGCGAATGATTCTTTCGTATTTGTACTCTGCATCAAGATACATTTTCGTCCCCATTATCAGCAGCCTGACGCTCTCAATAAGAGCGTAAATGAAAGAGAGGGCTTGCTTTTGGTGGATGCGGACTACTCTTAAGGTATATTGAGATGTATATCTAACGCCCATAGATAGCAATTCGATACTGGTTAATCTACTAGGCTGATTGGCGAAATTGTGCTCAGGCTTCATAAGCCTTCGCGAACATACACCGCGAGGACAACGGTGAATAAATGGATATTTGGACTAAAGCATCATCCTGTTAGATAGAAAGCCAGGCCCAATCAACGAGAACAGACTGGCCTATTTTTCCGAATTGACCTTACCGGATCATGTGTGCGACTTCGATGCCTTCCAGTGTTGCGGCCGCTGAGCTAAAGGATTTAAAGGCCTTCAGTTGCCGCGTTAACTTCTTGATGAATCTGTGATCCTGTTCGATAATATTGTTCAGATATTTGACCTGCAGGATTTCGATCATTCAGATCCAGCCGTACAAAATAGCGCGCAATTCATGTTCTACAGCCCAGCGAGATTTGCCCCGCTTTTGTCGATTACCACCCTGTCGTGGAAACCCTTGCTGCAAATCGCACGGCTGAAGAATGCGGTTGCTATCGTCTCATCCCGGTGTTCTGACAGCATGAAATCAAGGGTTTTCCCATGCTTATCGACGACCCCATACAGATAAGTCCATTTTCCATTCACCTTGATGTAAGTTTCATCCATGCGCCAAGATTAGCCCGTGAGTAGCTTTGTGATCGGCGCTTTTTTGACGATGAGTGGCGAATACTTCACGACCCATCTACTCAACGTTGCGTGGTAAATTTTCAGACCTCGCGCTGCCATGAACTCTTCCAAATCAAGATAAGAGACAGCGTAGCGCACATAAAAAACATCGCGTACAAGATCACGTCTTTCGGATAGGGGCTGCCCTTGAAATCAAGTGTCATAATGGAAACCCTGCCTGTAGAAAAGTTTTTTGGAATGCTCCGGCAGATAATTCAACAATATGAAAACCGAGTGAAAGTTTGCCGTAAAATCTTAATGCATCAGTCCCCGTACAACCAATGGATCTACGGCCTTCTGGTAAGTACGTAGAAAGCGCGGATACATCCGACACAAGGTCTTCAGCTCCGTGCTTTCTACTTGCAATCAAGCTTCGATAGAGCCGCCGATTGGCAAATCGCGAACCCGTTTACCACTTGCTGCGAATATCGCATTGCCAATGGCCGGTGGAATAGGTGGGAGGCCAGGCTCTCCGACGCCAGCCGCGTGCACCGAAAACGGATGTTCAACGATATGAGTATGAACCATTTCCGGGTAATTGCTGGCACGGACCATTTCATATGAGTCGAAGTT
The DNA here is from genome assembly GCA_039972875.1 of Pseudoruegeria sp. Classification (GTDB taxonomy): domain Bacteria; phylum Pseudomonadota; class Alphaproteobacteria; order Rhodobacterales; family Rhodobacteraceae; genus Pseudoruegeria. The sequence continues at coordinate 82,060 of JBDWMA010000010.1, read as the reverse complement.
TCCTTCTTCGACAGCGCCGTTTTGATAAGTCACTCCACTGTGTAGCGCAGTTGTCATACCCATGACTGCTGCCCCTTCCATCTGACTGCGGATGCGTTCTGGATTGGCTGCGAAACCACAGTCGATTGCCATATGAACTTCGGGAACACGGATTGTTCCATCATCTTCAATTTTTACATGGGCCACAGCCGCGACATAGGTCACAAAGGATCGGTGGACAGCAATTCCTAGACCTTCTCCGGCTGGCAAAGTCTTGCCCCAATCGGCCTTCTCTGCGGCAAGGTTAAGCACATTTTTCAACCGTATCGTATCGATCGGATAGACTTCGTTCTTTTCGCCGTAGTTCCAAAAATCGTCGGCAAAACCGTTCTTAACGGGATCAAGCTGGCGATCAGATCCAATGAGCTCTAGCAACATATCCTTTTGATCTTTGCCCAGTTCATGGGCGAGTTCGGCAGAGAACGACTGCACCGCCCAAGCCCGCGGAATATTGGATACCGAGCGGAACCAACCAATGCGCGTATGAGACATTGCCTTGCCGTTCTCAATGGAGAGATTTGGCACCTCGAACGGGAGGTCTGCATGCCCCATACCGCTCTCAAGGTTGAACTGATACCCAGGGTCTTCGGCGAAAGTGGACAGAATAGTCGGCGCAACCGAGTTGTACCGCATCCCTGTCACCTTACCATCCTGATCAATGGCGGCCTCAATTCGTTCCACGGATGTCGTATGATTAAAGGCATGACGAATATCGTCTTCACGCGTCCACTGGACTTTAACAGGGGACCCTACTTTTTGGCTCAATAGGGCGGCTTCTATCCCATAATCACCTTTTGATTTACGCCCAAACCCACCGCCAAGCAGCGTGACGTTTACCCGAACGTGTTCAACATCAAGCCCCACGGCAGCGGCAACGTCCTGGCGAACTTGGTAGGGAGATTGAAACGGTCCCCAAATTTCAGCGCTGTCCGCTTTAACATTCGCGACCGCGACCAAAGGTTCCATCGGCGCATGAACCATATGTGACTGGGTATATTCGCGCTCAAAAACAGTGTTCGCCCCGGCTTTTGCTGTTTCCCAATCGCCGGCCTTGCGGATCACTTTACCGGGCTGCGACGCCGTCACACGCATTTCTGCCATGAACGCATCCGAATCATACCCTGAATGCGGGCTGGCGGCCCAAGTTAGCTCAAGTTCGTCGCGTCCCTTGATTGCGGCATCCGTATGTGCCGCAACAACGGCCACCCCTCCGAGTGGGGCAAATCCGGCCGGCATAATCGAGCCTTCCAGCATATGGATGCTTTCAACGCCGGGTACGGCCAATGCACCTTTGTCGTCGACAATTTTAGGCGTTTCACCAACCGCAGGCGGGCGCGCGATCACCGCAACCTTCATGCCGGGTAACATGACATCGGCCCCGTAAATCGCGGCACCGGTCGTAATATCGTGCAAATCAACGATTCCGATTTTACCTTTTCCGACATAGCGAAACTCGGCCTCGGTTTTGAACGTCAATTCTTCAAATTCAGGAACAGGCAACGCCATTGCGGCCTCAGCCAGCTCACCAAATCCTATTTTCTGCGAACCAAGGCTGACCTCGTGGACACCCACGACAACGTCACCCATATCCACGCCCCACTTTTGTGCGGCTGAGAACTGTAACATATGGCGCACAGAGGCACCCATTTGGCGCATGGATTGAATATGATGGCGCAGCGAGCGAGACCCATCCGTATTCTGGTTGCCATATTTTGGTTCATCGCCTTCGGCTTGTACGATCGAGACTTTGTCCCAATCCGCGCCCAATTCATCGGCAAGCACCATAGGCAAAGAGGTTCGGGCCCCTTGCCCCATCTCAGAACGATGCGCGACAATTGTCACCTGACCGTCGGGTGCGATCGACACAAATACGTTGGGGTTATAAATTAGCCCGTTCGGCATATCGTCGCCACCGGTTTTGTAGCGATCAAAGGCGGCGGCGCCGGTCCCTGAAAAGGCAGCCAGGGCGAACCCAGCTGCACCTGTTCTTAAGAACTGACGCCGAGAAACATTGCGAATTGCGACTTGTGCTTCTTTGATTTGAGCCTCAGCATATTTTTTTGCAAGATGATGCATGATTAAGCTCCTGTTGATGCTTGGCGAACGGCAGCAGTGATCCGCTGGTAGCAGCCACAACGACAGATATTACCGTCCATCGCGTCTTTGATTTCTTGGTCCGTCGGGTTGGGGTTTTCTTTCAAAAAGCCTGCTGCTTGCATGATTTGGCCTGATTGACAAAAGCCACATTGCGGGACGTTTTGATCGCGCCATGCAACTTGGACAGGGTGATCGCCCTGGTCCGACAGGCCCTCAATTGTTGTAATGTCTTGGCCTGCCACGTCATCCAGCCAAAGCTGGCACGATCTTTCAGGCTTGCCATTCACATGAACGGTGCATGCCCCACACAGCCCCGCGCCACATCCAAATTTGGTTCCAGTCAGGCCCGCAAGATCGCGAATGGCCCAAAGCAAAGGGGTATTTCCGGGGGCGTCGATTGTTTTGGTGGTGCCGTTTATCTTGATATCTACCATTGGCTATCCTTCTCGGAATTGACTGGGTGGAATTGAAATCGGACGGAACTAGGGGGCCGAAATTCGGGTGTTACTCCGGCGCTTCAACCGTAATTTTGAACGAGGCGAACCATGCGGCAAGATCCGAAATGTCTTCGTCCTCTAGCGGTTTAACGATTAGGGTCATCCGTCGATCTTCACGCCGACCGTCCCGATAGTCTTTGAGAACTTTTTCTAGATAGAACGCGTGTTGCCCTGCAAGGATCGGCACTTCTGGGTCGCGGGAGACACCTTGTTTGCCGTGGCAAGCCGAACATTTGCGCGCCAATTTGCGCCCGTTATCGACGTCTTGCGCGACAGACGGTGTAACAAATGAAGCCATCCCAAATATCGTCAGGGTTGCAATGGAATTGCGGATCATGAATTTCTCCAGTGTAGGAGCTTGGCCACCGACGTGGCCAAGCAAGCATGTCATTACTCGGAGTATGAGATCCGGTAGATCGCATTGGCGAAGTCGTCCGACACAAGGATTGATCCATCTCGCATCATCGCAACGTCGACCGGACGACCATCATATTCACCGTTTTCATCGATCCACCCCTCGGCGAAAGGTTCGGTGTTGGCATTTCCCTCATCGTCAATAAACGTGACCATGACACGGGCTCCAACAGGGGTTGTCCGGTTCCATGAACCGTGCTGCGCAGAGAAAATCGCGTTCTTGTATTTCTCAGGGAACATTTTTCCGGTGTAAAACGTCATTCCAAGATCAGCCGCATGCGCAATCGTTTCGGATGCGGGCATCACCACGTCTACAGGAACCTCTTGGTTCGCATACTCATTAGTGCGCACATCACCGCCGCCAAACCACGGCGCGCCAAAATGCTGTCCTGCTTCGGTCTGGCGGTTGATTTCACCGGGTGGAATGTCGTCACCCATGCCGTCAACTTGGTTATCGGTCCACCACAGTTCGCCGGTCTCGGGATGGAAGTCATGACCAACTGAGTTGCGCACACCATAGGTGTAAACTTCGCGGTCCGATCCGTCGCGGTTCATACGGATAATCCCGCCAATACCCCACTCGCTGTAGAGATCAAGCTTTTCGGCAGGTGCAACATTGAAAGGTTGTCCCAGCGAAATATATAGTTTGTTGTCAGGACCCAGTTTGATGACACGGGCAGTGTGGTTATAGCTTTCTTCTTCAACTGGGATCAGGGTTCCCTGAGGCACAATCGGCACAGCAACGACATCCGGGCTTTCGTGAAAGAACTCCGCCGCAGGATACATCATCACGCGATTGCGTTCCGCGATGAACAAGAAACCATCGTCAGAAAACGCCACGCCGTTTGGCACGTCCAGCTTCAGCGATGGGGCGAAGTCTTTCACTTCGTCTGCGACACGGTCCCGGTCGCGATCAAGTACGGCCCAGACTTTTTCTTTCTTTGTACCAACAAACAGAACTGTCCCCTGAGGCGCCATCGCCATGTGACGGGCATCGGGAACCAAAGCATAAAGCTCGATCTTAAACCCCTCCGGCAGAGAGATGCCTTCCAGAACGGACCTGATAGAATCGGCAGCTGGTGCGTTTTGATCAATGATTGTGTGTTCAGTCGTTCCCGTAACCTTAAACTGACCCAAAAGTTCAAGGTTTGACTGTGCGTGGGCAGATCCTGCTAGTAAAGCGGCTCCTGCTACGGCATTGAGCAAGTATTTCATGTCGTCCTCCTAGACCATTTGCAGAGCTGACCTATCCAGTCAGACCTGCAAAAGTTTTTGTCGTGTGCTGTGCTATGTCGGTAATCAATTATTCAAATCCAAAAACGCGGATTTGCGCTCTCTGAAATTGACCTCCCCGTACAACAGCACAATTAACGATGTATAAAGAGCAGGTATCGCGCGGATTGTAGTGTGATAGACCCGTTCAAAAATGGAACTTACCGCCAGTTTTTGTGTTCAGAATCTGAACACATCTCTTGATGTGGGGTGCGACAATCGGTTCTACTGCCCGCAGTTCTTACATGGGAGGTGTGAGTGCATACAAATTTATTAGACGCGCGCGCTTCACTTGAGGCAGATGGCGTATTCAAAGTTGACGCTGTGCCACAAGACATCGCGAGCAGCTGGAATCGTTGCCTTGGGCATGGTTTGGATCCATGCGGGTCGCCTATTGACGCGGCCGTGTCGCACCGTGAGCTTTATGAAGCCAAACAGAGACATGAAACTTTGATGGCAGTTGTACGGCCAGAGTTGGAATTGTTAAGCAATCAGATTTCCGGAAGCAATCATCTCATCGCCTTTGCGGATAACAATTGCGTCGTTCTTGATGCAATCATGGATCATGAATTTCAGGAATCTGATTGTTCACAGAGCATTCGTAACGGAACGATTTGGAGCGAGGACCTCAGAGGCACAAATGGATTGGGACTTGCGCACCACACGGGCAATGCAAGCATTGTCACGGGTGGGCAACACTTTCTTGCGGATCATGCTGGTGTGTCCTGTGTCGCTACGCCAATTTTTGATAGCCAGGGGAATATTGCCGGCCTACTTGATGCGTCCTCAGAGCTGACATCACGCCAAAATCACACCTTGGCGTTGGTATCTCTTGCTGCAACAAACATCGAAAACCGACTATTTATAAATGAACACCGCGCGGACACGATTATTCAGTTTCATCCCCGTGAAGAGTATTTGACGACCCAAAGCGTTGGGATGGTGAGCGTTGATAAAGACGGGTGTATTACCGGCGCAAACCGCTATGCTTCCAAGCTGTTTAATGGGCTGCATATGTCTAAATTGAAAGTGTTCAGCGATCTTTTTCAAGGCGGGTTTGGTACAGCGGTCTCTCAGATGCGAACGGGAAATATCGTACGTTTGGTGGATTGGCTCAATGCCGGTTACTTCGCCCGAATGCGGATCTCGCACCCGAGCATCAGACATAAGGCTGTCGCGCTTTCGACATCCCCGTTGTTTACGATCCCCCGAAAAGCCGAGCAATATGTCTTTAATGATGAACGAACCCGCAACGGCTTAAGGCTCGCCCTGCGCAGCGCAAAGGCTGGGCTACCTATTTGCGTTTCTGGCCCGCCCGGTTCAGGTCGGACATCCTTTGCGCGCGCCATTCATCAACAATTGATACCCGACAGCCCGATGATCGAGATTGACTGCGATTTGGCCAGCGAGGCGGATCAAGTTGGTCGGTCTGCGAAATTAGTGACAGAGTTCGATCATCAGCATGATATACTAGCGCAAGATGCGGGTGTTCTTGTTATCGAAAACCTTGCTGCGTTACGCGGGGAGGCGGTCGAGCGGGTTCGTCGATTTGTGAACCGATTGCAATCGCAAAAACCCAATTGGTATATTTTTTCGACAGAAATATCTGGGTCCGGCGCGGTTCGAAATTTGCCGAATGAAAGCCCGATAGGTCTGGAAAGGCTGACATGGATGAAGGTGCACCTTCCTGCGCTGGATGATCGCGCCGACTTTGCATCTGTGGCAACGCATATTTTGGCGACCATTTCTGCGGAACATCGGCTTTCCAGCTCAAGTTTGTCGATGCTCAAAAAGTTCGACCGGCCCAACAACTTATCTGATCTGACGGATCAATTGAGGTTTTTGGTTGTCCACTGCGCCGCCGGTATCATCCGTGATGAGCATATCGAGCGCATACTCGGCTTGCCCGCCCAAATTGGTTATGTTTGCAGCCGCTGTGAAGGCAATCCGGTGCGTGAAGCCAAGTGTCGGGAAATTAACCGAATGTATGAGAGGTGTAATTCAAATGTCGCACTAACCGCCCGGACGTTATCTGTGTCTAGAAATACAGTTTACGCCCATATTCCAAAGTGAATGCCGGGTAAAACTTCAAGTATATGTACTGTTGTGTTGGCCGTCTGGTGATACAATTTTAAAATGCTTCAACCAAAAACGTGTCAAAACCGGACGTCACTTGAACGGCTTGTTTGCCTGAATGCAAAAGATATTATACGAACTGCTCAAAGCTGACTGCCGTTTTGGCTTGTATGTTAAGGAAGTTTGATTGTCGTCCAATCGAGCAGACTGCCACGCGCCGCGGTAATCCCCTCAAAATTTAAGGGTGTCTGAAATGGTTTTGTCGCAAACTTTCACGCCGTTTTCATATTTGTAAATAATCTGCCAAAAACTGCCCAAAAGACCTACAGGTAGGAATTCATTCATAACGATTGATTTCAAAGGCAGCGCTTATCCGAAGGATGTGATCTTGTACGCAGTGTTTTTTATGTGCGCTACGTCGTTTCCTACCGTGATCTGTAAGAGAAGGGTCTGCTCCGGAAGGGGGCGGAATCGTATCATAGGGCATTACCGACCTTTGCTGCGCGACGCATGAACTGGAAAGATGCTGACTTAGCTGCCTTCCAATGCATGTTCGTCAATATCCAGTTTAGCGAACCCTTCCAAAACAGTCAGTATTGGGAGAATTGTTGCTCCACTAAAGATGGCCTTTAGCCTACATCGCCACTTTCACTCAAAATACTTTTGTTGAGATATAGTGAGCGAAGTAACCGACAGGTCGCCCGATCAACATTGAAAGGACCAATGCGACAGGCCATGCCGAGATAAAACCTTTGAACCAAGCCAATTGCCAGCCTTGGGCGAAACCCATCTTTGTTAGGATAAAAAAGCCTGACAGCGCAAACGCCATTACAAGGCTCATTAAAATCCCGGTTATGATTTTCTCTTTGACTTTCATTTGTTGATCCCATCGCGCAAATTGTTATTATGTCAGGCACCTGATATAATATAAGGCTCCTGATAATGTCTAGCCCTAAAAATAATGCTCTGGGATACGCCCTGAAGGTCGCCCAGCTTTCCTTGAAAAATGCTATGGAAGATAGGCTTCGAGCATTGGAATTGACAATTTCACAGTACGCAGTCCTAACTCAATTGTCTTTAAATCCGGGGCAAACAAACGCTGAACTTGCGAGACATGCGTTCATGTCGGCGCAGTCTATGCAGGGTGTTTTAGCGAACATGGAATCCACGGGATTAATCGTGCGCACCGCAGACAAAGAACACGGGCGACGGCAGCCTGCGTCGTTAACGCAAGCTGGTTCTGAGGCATTGAGACTAGCGCGTGAGGCAGTTCAGCCCGTTGAGAACCAGCTCGACCTTGCCGTAGCACCGATGAACCATGCGGATGTTCTGGCCGTGTTTCAACGCATCCCAATAAAATTGGCGGAACTTAAATAGGGGCGATCAAAAGCCCTCGTATTGACACACAACCAAACCACCCAGATTTACGTCGCCACAAATTCCGTTCAAACCTAAGCAATTGTTGAAGGTTTTTGGTTTTCCTCTTTATGGCAGGTGGGGTGGATGGCTCCTTCTCCACTCGGCGTCGCAATGCGTCATACTGTAGATGTCCATATCTGTTTGTCGGAGGAGCGCCATGCACAGATTGTACCTGAACAAAGGTGAGGCGCACCACACCCTGAAGAATGCATTGCGCATTGGTCGCCTAGGAATGATCAGGGACCGAAACGCAGCGGGCAAGCATTACAGACTGGCTGATCTCAATCTCCTTGCTGCTGAGATCACTTTTGGAACATAGCCCAACTTGGTGCGGCCGTATTATAACGCCAAAGGGCTGAAATGGATTGCTCACCTGAGCTTCTGGCGCATATCTCACCCCTAGGGTGGACGCATGGACGGGACCTACATCAAGGTGATAGGCAAATGGACTTATTTTTATCGTGCCATCCCCAAATTTGGAAAAAACCTTGATTTCATGCTGTCAGTACACCGGGATAAGACGGCAGCAACCGCATTCTTCAGCCGTGCGATTGGCAGCAACAGTTTCCCCGGCAGGAGGGTAATAACCAAAAGCGGGGAGAATCTCGCTGGACTGCAGAAGATGAATTTCCCGCTGATTTTGACAGCTAGATCTGGTCGATCGAAATCTCGTAGGTCAAATATTTGAACAATACTATAGAAAAGATCACAGATTCATCAAGAAGCTGACGCAGCAAATGAAGGGCTTTAAATCCTTTTACTCAGCAGCCGGAACAGTGGAAGGCATCAAAGGCGCACACATGATCCGGAAAGAACAATTCGATAAAACACGCCAATCCGCTTTCCAGCAATTTGTCGCACTCGTTCAATAACTGTGTCTAACCACACAAGGCATCTTTCCAAATAGAATTTTTGCGGAAAAAACCTGATGTATTGCCCTTAAACATAACGGTGGCATGACCTGTTGGAGAGAAACCTTGGTCCAAGGAGCCAAAACCGGACGACCTAAAAATCTCGGTCTAAAAATGGTAAGAACCGCAAAAAGCATACTTTGTATTTGTTATGGGGAAACAGTTCGTGGACCAGAAACCAAACTGAACTATAAATAAGGCGGACCTAGATACTTTGCCGTTCAATAATTTGTTCGAGCGGCGTCGAAAGTTCGTCGTCGATGCTCAAACCCTTGCAGTTAAAGTCGTCCAACACGGGACTGTTGCATTAAGTCATGAACCTTTAGTTTGAAGCAGAATAGGGATTGATTATGTATAGAAACAATCGTTCAAACAACACCGTTTCCCGCACTGATCATTTTATGCGCTGTACGAATGTATTTGCGTTACCCACCTTCTTATCAGGATGCCGTAGACCTTTTGGGCGAGCGCGGGATCTACGTTAATCGCTCAACAATCTTTCTGTGGGTTCAAAGGTTTGGGCCAAAACTCATGAAACGAACCGAATGCCACATGTGTTGCGCAAGTCTCAATATGCACCGACAAAGCACTGGCATATAGGAAAGTAATCCGAGTGATACATCACGCACATCGACAAAAGGTATCGGAACAACCGTATCGAAAGCGCCAACGCAGCACTCAAGTGGTTGCTTGGATATCGACAAAGCTTCAGATCATTGAGGGCCGCAAAAGCGACACTGCAAGGTAGGAAAACCATCAGAACGATTCAGAACGGATACATTCACAACCGATCAGCAGGCGTCCGACGCGACGGCGCGTCGTCCATCATTTGTTTGGCTTAGGGCTTTAAATCAAGGAATTAAGATAAAAATTAGGATTCGAAAACCAAATCTAATAGTCCCACGTAACACACCAAGGGCAAATTTTGTTGAAAAACCCTTCCTTGTTCGAGGCCCCACTCGCTCATTCAATTGCCATATTGATTGAAAGATTTGGCGATGATGGGACCAAAGCATGAGGCACAGGTAGCGTTTATTTACGAATTCTCGCTTGATGACCATGTCCCACAAGATCATCTTCTGCGGTCGATTGACCGGTCCGTCAATCTGAGCGACACCTGCCAATATCTGTCCGAGTTTTACAGCCACACAGGCCGCTCATCCATTGCCCGGCAATGCATGTTTGCATGCATGAGGGGTAGCATGCTGCCGGCGGGCTATTGTTCTAGCATCTGCTCAAAGCGCCGCCTTCGTGAAGCGGTACAATTGAACCTCGCTTATCGCTGGTTTTGTCGCCTTGATCTGTCTGATCTAATACCCAACCATTCGACTTTCTCAAAGAACCGGTATGGGCATTTCCGCAAGAGTGCATTGTTGCAGAACCTGTTTGAGAAGGCCGTTGCACGGTACATCGCAGATGGTTTGATGAGCGGATAAAGGCTTGCTGCTGATGCCAGCATGATCGCAGCTGATACGAACAAGCAGAACTCGGCGCCAAAGGAAGACTGGGACATCAATGCCATTGACCCAGCGGATGCCTCGCGCGCCGTTAAAGAATATCTGAATGTCCTAGACGATGCGGCCTTCGGTGCCGCGTCCGAGGTGGAACCCAAGTTCACGCCGCACTTAGACCCTAGCAGTCAATGGACCGCAGCGCGCAAAGGGCCCGCATTCTTTACCTATTCAACGAACTACCTGATCGACACTGACCACAGCGTCATCGTGGATATCAAAGGAACAAGATCGATCCAGTAGGCCGAAGTCGGTTAGGTATGCACCATGTTGGATCGGACTAAGGGACTGCACGATATTGATCCAAAACGCCTTGTCGCAGATGCAGCCTACGGGTCAGGCTCAATGCTGGGGTGGCTGGTGGATCGCAACATCAAACCCCATAGTCTCGGGCTTGATAGGACGGTCCGGGCAGACGGCACATGGTCTACACCAATTTTGAATGGGATCCTGAGAACAACCAGTACATCTGCCCGGAAGGCGAGCCCCTTAAGCAGTTCCGTCGCAATTATTCTGATCCGAATCGTAAACCCACAGGCATAGGCGTTGCCAAGTACTAGGCTTTGAAACACACCTGCCGAGCTAGCCAATCGAAGATGAAGGTCTACCCAAAAGCGGAGGCCCGCAAGAATACGCACGAGAAACATGAAGACGCCCGTCAGGTCGCCCGCGAAATTGCCAAAACCAAGTATTGGTTAAGCAAAAGCGACCGTTCACAGATGGAACCTTGATCTTTGATTGGCTTTGACCCAACTGCATTCAATTGCCGGGCTCCGCACTTTGGTGCGAAGCCTGTAATGGAGTGCAGACTCAGAAAGAGAACGCGTCATCAACTGTCACGCCATCATTGAATTGCAACGTCTCAACGTTGATCAATGTATCAATATAGCCGGTTGATGTTTCGGTTACTGTCCATGCACCAGTTGATGTGTTCTCATAGCTGAAACCAGCAACGTCAGCCCAGTAAAGTGCGATGTCTTCACCTGCTCCACCATCGATCGTGTCTGATCCATTGCCTCCAACGAACGTATTGTTCGCGTTGTCACCAGTAAGAAAATCGAAGTTATCCGACCCGATCACCCGCTCAATACTGGTTAGAGTGTCGCCATCAGCGTCACCACCGACACCGATACCTGCTTGCAGATCAATCACGACAGCCTCTGATGACCCACGATACGATGCCCAGTCGGATCCCTCGCCACCATCCAATGCATCAGCCCCCGCGCCACCTATGAACAGGTTGTTTGTCGCGTCGCCCGTCAGCGTATCGTCAAAATTTGATCCGATAATTCTTTCTATCCCGGTGATCACATCGCCTTCGGCGTCACCGCCTGTTCCGGTTCCTGTGGCGAGATTAACGGCCACGCCCTCCACGGAATTGTTGTAGTTGAGATAATCAAAGCCTGCGCCACCATCCACGGTATCGGCACCGCCATTCCCTTTGATGATGTTGTTGCTGGCATCACCGGTGATGATGTCGTCATACAGAGACCCCACCACATTTTCAAATCCGGTAAAGCTATCGCCTTCGGCATCACCGCCCGTGCCAGTGCCCGTAGCCATGTCAATGCTCACGCCCGCGGTTGAGGCGGAATAGTTGAGGTAATCAGACCCCTCGCCGCCATCCATCGTGTCAGCGCCTGCACCGCCAGCAACGATATCAGCACCAGTGCCTGCATCGATAGTATCGTTGCCCGCGTAGGCATCAATGTCGTCCCCCAGACCTGTGCCCAGCAGATTATCATCACTGGTGGTCGCATCTGCAATCTCGCCAAAATCGCTATAGCTGGCGTCAGAGGATGAAAAACTCAAAAAGCCCGCTTTTTCCGCAGCTTGCTGGAACAGATGGTTTTGATAGGGCGTCCCACCGTATTCCAACGCCAAGACATCGGCGCTGCCAAGGATGTATTCCTTAGCTTGTTCGATTGCGGCCGTTTCAGTCTGCGTGATACCGAAGAAAATTTCCAGCAACATGCCATCAATTGCTTCCAGATAATTGACAGATGCGGCCGACGAAGCCCCATCAACAGCGTCAGTCACCACATAGGGGTTCCCGTTTGATATCAAGATAGCATCCGGGTTCACTTCTTTTATGGCTTCGTCGATCTTGACCGCAAATTCCATCATGGCGGTCGCGTTCTGAGATATGGTCAAGCCAGTCGCATCATCAACATAGTATTGCTGAAAATCGTCCATAAACACGCCATCAAAACCGGACGACACCAGATCGACAGCCTGCGCGATAACAATATCCTGCCAAGCGGTGTCAGTGTAATCGACAACGAACCCAAACTCATTGGATGGCTGATCCGTAAGCCAGCTCGGAGCCAAGGCTGTTACCGTGCCGGTGTCAGTCCCATCGTCGGTCCACGACGCATCCCAATAAGGACGACTATCGTCCGTTACTGACATGTTAATGTATCCGGCAACTTGGGTACCGTTTGCTTGGATCGTTACGAGTTCTGCTTGGGTGATCGCACTGTTTGCAAAGTTTGTTTCGGCACCACCTTCGGTGACCAATAGATCGACATTACTATCCACGACTTGCTGAACATCGACGCCGGAATAGAGCAGCGCGTAACTTGAAAAGGACATTAGTATCTCCAGTTTTCTTGTTTATCATTCGAATGAAATTTGTGGGAATTCGAACGTGCAAAAGGGACTAGAGGCGGTAAAATCTCGAAGCCAGACACGGGAACGTTTTTGGAAAAAACAGGCAGATAATGACTTCATTTCCCTATTTTGGATCGCGATATTCTGCCGCTTATCGGCCTTGGATCCTGATGTAATGACGAAGTCGCGAAGACTTGCCTAAGTGGCTGCTCTGATGATTAAATATTGGGCGCGACAACAATGGAATGTCTACCGCAACTCCACGTAAGATACCCATGTTTTTGCTGAACACCTTTCTGTTTGATGCAGGGGTCTAATGATTGCGGTCATTTGTGTTCCACGCCTGCACGACAGTAAAATCCGCAGGCTTAGAATTAAGCCAAATTTAGGTTTCGCTCGCGCCTGGAATGTCGACAATGCGGGCTGCGAGCGCAGCATGGCCAATGATTGGTCTATATTTGGTTAGGGCTGTCTGCAACGACGACCCAAATTTACTAGATTTCAATAGCCTCTGAATGCGCCAAGGCATCTACAGGTTCAACCCGTAAATATCGAAATGTGCTGTCCCAAGAAGCGGCTGTAGGGCACGCAGGTTGCCCGTCTTCTTCTAGATCTGCGCGTATTGTCGCGTAGAGATGTGCAGACGTTCGTGAAAATACATTGTGGGTTCTTTTATCTGGTTGTTGTGATCAATCTCTTCTCCCGCCACATTGTTGGGTGGCCAATGTTGAATAGACAGCCAACGGACTTAGTTTTGCAGGCTTTACTCATGGCGGCTTGGTGGGCAAACCAATGAGCAAAGTTCTGGTGCACTCTGACCAAGGTTCACAGTTCAGCAGCATTGATTGGGCGTCGTTTCACACACACCACAATCTGGAAAACGTAAGACGCGCCGTGGGAATTGCCATGATAACGCCTGAGCAAGAGCTTCTTCAACCTACTTAAACCCGAAGCGCAAACACGTTAGAAATGGATGTTTTCACCAGCAAGCTTTGAACAGCAACATGTACAGAAACTGAGAAGCATCTAAGAAACTATGGGCTATTCAGACCGAACGAAGTTCGGCATTTAAGAAATTAGGCACGCCTCATACCCCATTTGTATGAGCAAGTTATATGGACATACAAATGTATTTCATCTCGAGATAGTCTTCTGTTCCAAACTTGGACCCTTCTCTCCCCTGCCCTGATTGCTTTACACCACCAAAGGGCGCGACTTCGGTTGAGATATGACCGGTGTTGACGCCTACCATGCCATATTCGAGGGCTTCAGCGACCTTCCAAACGCGCGCGAGGTCATTGGCATAAAAGTAAGATGCGAGTCCAAATATGGTGTCGTTGGCTTGAACGATGACGTCTTCAACCGTGTCAAACTTGAAAAGAGCCGCTACAGGGCCAAAAGTTTCTTCTGAAGCGATTTTCATCTTTTTGGTTACGTCTGTTAGGATGGTCGGTTCAAAGAACGTTCCGCCCCGCTTGTGGGTTTTGCCGCCTATTTTAACCCGCGCACCAAGCTGTACTGCATTGGCGATATGATCTTGGACTTTCTCAACTGCTTTGGCATCGATCAACGGGCCCGCAGAAATCCCTTGCTCAAATCCATCACCTACAGAGATCGCATTTACGGCAGCAGTCAATTTTTCTGTGAACACATCATAGATGGCTGCTTGGACGTAAATCCGGTTCGCGCAAACACATGTTTGACCGTTGTTGCGATACTTTGAGATCATTGCACCTTCGACGGCCGCGTCAATGTCGGCATCGTCAAACACAATGAATGGAGCATTTCCCCCAAGTTCCATAGACGTTTTCATGACCTGATCTGCTGATTGGCGCATCAAGATACGGCCCACCTCAGTTGATCCGGTGAATGTTAGTTTTCGAACTTTTGGGTTTGAACAAAATTCTTTGCCAATCTCTGAACCCATTCTGGAGGGAATAACGCTAAATAGGCCACTGGGTAGCCCGGCTTCTTCGGCGAGCGCTGCCATTGCCAATGCAGAGAGCGGTGTCTCTGCCGCAGGTTTTGCAACGAATGCACATCCAACTGCGAGCGCAGGCGCAACTTTGCGCGCAATCATTGCATTTGGAAAATTCCAAGGCGTTATGGAAGCGACGACTCCAACAGGTTGACGAATGACCATGATACGTTTGTCAGGTTGGTGACCGGGAATTGTATCCCCGTAGATCCGCTTGGCTTCTTCTGCGAACCATTCAATATAGCTGGCACCATAGAGAATTTCCCCTTTTGCCTCGACGAGAGGTTTGCCCATCTCTGCACAAAGAATGGCGGCCAAGTCATCCACATTTTGGATCATGAGGTCATGCCATCTGCGCATTACACTGGCTCTCTCTTTGCCTGACCGCTTTGCCCAACCGACTTGGGCAACATGTGCTGCATCGATCGCGGTACGCGTTTCGGCAACACTTAGATCTGGCAGTTCCGCAATTTTTTCACCTGTAGAAGGATTAGAAACGGTGAATGTTTGAGTATCGCTCGCTTTGTGAAGCCACTTTCCAGCTATGAAAGCCGCCTGTTTAAGCAAGTCATGATTTTTCAATCGATTGGAGTGCGTTTCGAAGAACATTGGCATTTTGGAGTCTTTTCTGCTGGTGGTTCTTCCCAGCCCACAGATGCGCGCCGGGATTGGGAGCTTAGCGAATAGCTGTCGGGTTAATCATCATTTGCACAGCACCACGCATGCGTGTCGCACCGAGAACGAACATGAACTCGGTGACTCCATCGGCAACGAGCTCTCTCGTTTCCATGTTTTCTAGAATGAAAATCCCGTTCTGAGGGATTAGGATTTGGTGAACTTTGAACACGCCATCAGCCCCCTTTTCGAATGGAAGGGCTTCGAGACCCCAAGTATCCGCCCCAACAGCAACAACGCCGATCTCAGCAAGATATTCAGCCCCAGAAATACCCAAGCCGGGCTCAACCGATACATATCGACCATGATCTGGGCTGTCTCCATCAAGAAGGTTTAACCACCCGGAATGAAAAAGAACGGTGTCCCCTTCTCGGATGTCTACACCCTGCGCTAGAGCTGCCGCTTGAATATCTTCTTTTGTGTAGGCCGTACCTTCTTCGATGATTTCTTGATCATAGTGAGCAGCCATATTGAGCAAGACGCCGCGCGTTACAATTGGAGGTAATTTTTCAATTCCCAATTTGGTTAACCCGTCGGCTTGTGCAAATTCAGAGTCGTGGAAACCATTGTAGTAAGTGTGGTTAACCCCGATATGTCCGAGCCCGTCAATCTGTGGGCCTATCCCAAGCCAACCGGTGAAAATATCATCGTTATAAGTCATCTCGTTTGTACCCAAACCAGCGGTGTCGATTTGGTTGGGTTGAAGCACTGTTACGCTCATGCTGCGCGGGGAAAACGCTGGTGTGTTGGAATCTACAACAATGCCCAGATTATAAGTTTTACCGGTCGTGACCAGCTGTGAAGCTGCTAAGACGCTTTCAGGTGTGATCCGGTTGGCTGCGCCGATTTCATCGTCTGGCCCCCATTGTGACTGTGTCCATTCTTGTGCCGCAGCTCCACTGGTAAAACAGGCGGCAACAGCTGCCGATATTACGATCATCTTCATTTTGATTTCCTCCCAAGGCATTCCTGCGGCAATAAATGAGCAGAGATGATCGCCGCGTGTTCACCTCATGCTGTCGGTTACCTCAAAGAGAGGCTCGGTAAATACGCAGCGCATCCTCGGGTTTGACTACACGTGGGTTGTTCACCAACAGTCGTGACTGTTTCATTGCGTCTGAAACCAAACGGCCGACATCCGTTTCCATGATCCCAACCTGGCGCAGACCGCTTTCCAGGCCCAAATCAATATTCAATTGTACAAGGCGTTCGATAAAATCGTCGCACACTTCGTTGATTGTGCGATCCGTATCGATTTCTGGAAAAACATGAGGCGCTAATTCCGCATATTCTGCCCCGCAAGATGGTGTATTGAAACGCATCACCTCGGCCAAAACCAAGGCGTTGGACAGACCATGTGGCACGTTAAAAAGACTGCCGACTGGATAAGCCAAAGCATGGACCGCAGCTACGGGCGAGTTGGCAAAGGCTTGTCCAGCAAGCATCGACCCAAGCATCATATTGCTTCTCGCTTCAATGTTGGCGCCGTTGTAAACCGCTTCGCGGATGTTGGCCCCTAATAGATCCAATGCGCGCAAAGCGAGGATTTTGGAGATTGGATTGTTGTTCTGACTCTTTGAGGTGAAGGCCTCTATTGCGTGAACCATCGCATCTACGCCTGTCGCAGCAGTAATATGAGGTGGCAAACCTAGGGTGAGTTCTGCGTCCAAAAGAGCGATATCAGGTAGAATAATGGGAGAAACGATGCCCTTTTTTTCTTCTAGACCCGTCGTAAGGATTGAAACTGGGGTGACCTCGGATCCCGTTCCTGCGGTGGTCGGAATCAGAACCAATGGCAATCGTTGGCCAGTAGCCTGATTAACTCCGTAAGCGGCATCAATGGGCTGATCAGAATTGGCAAGGAGCGCAATCACCTTCGCAACATCCATTGAGCTACCGCCCCCAAACCCGACGACACAGGCTATCTTTTTATCCTTTGTTATTTTCACTGCATCCAGCACGGTTGTCGCTTTGGGGTCTGGTTCTACAGTATCAAAGATAGTGATCTCAAAGCCGCAGTTTTTCATGCTTTCGATGGCACCATCACACAACCCAAGCTTCACAATGCCTGGATCTGTAATAAAAAGAACTTCGGTTCTGAGCGATGCGAAAGGCAGGCTTTTGAGAATTGTTCCGAGCTGCGCCGCACCGCCAAAGACTTGCCGAATGGACGGTGTCGTGTTGAAGGTGAATTCTGTCATACTACCTCCGCGGCCGTTTTGTTTGCGTTCATGATGCTGATCTGGCCGCGTTCAATCGAATAGACTTTGTCCACGACTTTTTCCGAATGGCTGTAATCAGATTCAGAGATCAGCACAGACAGTTTTTCGGATTTTAAATCAGAGATGACTTCCATAAGGCGTTGGGCCAGTGCGGGCGCAACTCCCTCGAAAGGTTCATCCAACAAAAGTAGATCGCCTCCAGCAACCATGGCGCGTGCAAGAGCCACCAGTTTTTGCTGTCCCCCGCTGAGGGTCAATGCCTTACGATCTGCAAATCGTCCAATTTCGGGCATCATCTCATAGACCCATTTGACCCTTTTTTCGTCCGTTTGATTGTTGGCCCAAAGAGGGACCTTTATGTTTTCTTCAACCGTGAAATGAGGGATTAGGCGACGATCTTCGGGCAAATACCCTATGCCGATACCAGCGCGTTCGTGTGCCTTTAAGTTCGACAAGATATGTTCACCAAATCGGATCGACCCGGATTCGACCGGCAATAAACCCATAATTGCGCGCATGAGTGTGGTTTTTCCTGCGCCATTTCTACCAATAAGACCGCATGTGGTCCCTTCGCTGATCTCTAGTGAAACATCGCGCAAGATTGGGACCCGTTGAATGGACAATCCAATATTTTCAATCATAAGCATTAGGATGCTGTCTCCTTTGAAGCCGCTTTCCGGTGAAATTCACCGCCGATCACGTATTCCCGCACCTTATCGTTCGCCAACACTTTGGCTGTTGGCCCATCCGCAAGGATTGTGCCTTCGTAGAAGGCTGCAACACGTGGCGAGAACGTCTCAACGATCTCCATATCGTGCTCGATGAACAAGACGGCCGTGTTGGTGGATTTCAGCGCGTCAAGTAAGACACGCATGATGTCCATTTTTTCGTCGGCGCTTACGCCGCTTGTGGGTTCGTCTAGAAACAACAGGTCTGGTTTGGAGACAGTTGCCATCGCAATGTCGACGAGTTTTCGAACACCCTGTGGTAGGGTCGTAATTTCCTGATCTGCCCATTGTTCGATTCCGAACCGTGCAAGGATCTCCAATGCATCTCTTTTCAGGCTTTCGTCGATGATAGGGCGAAACAAGACAGGTTTGGATTGTTTTGCGATTGCCAAAGCGATGAGCGTGTTATCGATTACTGTAAGTTCCAAGAACAACTGAGGTATTTGGAAAGACCGGCATATCCCAAGCTTGGTAATTTCACGCGTTGGTTTTCCGGTAATGTTCTGGCCACGGTAAAGAATTTGCCCCGCACTTGGAGTGAGATAGCCGGTGACCATGTTTACGAAAGTTGTTTTGCCGGCTCCATTCGATCCGATGACACCAAGAATTTCACCTTCTTTAATGGTGATGTTGATATCAGATGCGGCGACAACGGCACCAAAGGTGCGCTCTAAGCTTTTTGTTTCAAGAATTGTTGTCATGTTCTTATTCCCCGAGAACGTTTGCGGACGGGTCGGATTGATTTGAGCTTTTGGGATGCCATTTGCGCTCAACGAGCGACCACAAACCTTTTGGTAAAAAAATGATGATCAGCAACATCACGGTGCCAAGGATCATCTGCCAAGTATTGGGTGAGATATCTACCGCGTAGACGCGCAAGATTTCGAGCAAAAATGTGCCGATAAGCGGCGCAATAATGCTGCCCGTTCCTGACAAAATTGCAATGAATACGAACTGGCCAGATGTTGTCCAGTTGGTCATCTCAGGATCGACATGTCCCAATGACAGTGCCCATAAAACGCCCCCAATTGAAGACACTGCTGCAGCGATCATGTATGTGATGTGAACGGCAGAATGTGCAGATGTACCCAAATACTCGACGCGCAATTCGTTTTCACGAATAGCTTCATTGACGAAACCTATTGGGCCGCGCAAGAAGCGGTTGAGAAAGAATGCGCAGAAGGTGACTGGCAATACGGTTGCAATGTAGAGAACATGGCCTGCGATCTCACCCTTTGGCGACCAACCTAGATAAGTTGGCGGAAGAAGGTTGAACCCATCTGTACTGCCGAGTTCTTCACTGCTGGACAACATGCCAAACAAAATCATCGATATGGCCAAAGTCAGCATTGCAAAGAAGATTTCGCGATAACGACGGATTAAGATGCCCAGAACAGCCGACACTATGAGGCTAGCGAGCAATCCCAGCAGGATAAGCGCGATAAAGTCAGATACGCCGAAGAATTTTCCAGCCATGCCAGCGGTGTAACCGCCGATGCAAAAATAGAGACCTTGGCCAAATGAAACCAAGCCTGCCCGCATTTGGATCATGACACCCAAGGCAACCAAACCGGTGCCAAGTGAAACCTGAATGTAGTTGACGATCCACTGTGGGAGAAGGAACCCACATGCGATGAGAGCGGGGATACCCAAAAGCAAAGTGAATTCAGTTTTATCGAGATCGCGGATCATATCTTTCGTCCTTCTGCCAAAGCGAAGAGGCCGTAAGGTTTCACGGCAAGAACCGCAGCCATTACGAGGTAGATTGAGAAAAGTTCGGCGGGCGGGTAGATATGAACAGATGCTGCGCGGGCCAATCCTACGATGAGAGCGCCAATCATTGCGCCGCCGATGCTGCCCATTCCACCGATCACGATAACAGCAAACGCCATGACAATAATTTCGGCGCTGATGCCGGGCGATACCGAAATTTCCGGTGCTGTCAGCGCACCGCCCAATGCACCCAGAGTCGCTCCCACAACAAATGTAATGGTGAAGAATTTGGTCACATTGATCCCGAGCGCCGAGCTAACTTCACGGTCTTCGATAACGACCAACAAAAGCTTGCCTATCCGTGTCTTGTTGAGAACGAGAAAGAGTGTCAGGCCAACCACCAAGGCGACGCCAATTATAAGAAATTTATATATCGTGTAGGGAATCCCGAAAACGTCGATCGTACCGAGCCAATAAGCGGGTTGATACGAAATGTAGGATTCTGTTCCCCAGATCAACTTCGTTACATCCTCGAGGATCAAGAAGATTGCATAAGTGACCAGCACCATGAGCACTTCATCTCGACCATACATAAATTTTAGGATTCCGCGCTCAATCAGCAAACCCGACACAACGCCAGCGATAAGAGCCGCGATCGGAATAATGAGGTAAGTGAGCGCTATGGTATTACCGGTCTGTGTGTACAGGCCGATCGCCCAAGCGGACGAATAAGCACCAAGGGCATAGAACCCTCCGTGCGCGATGTTAAGAATGCGCATCACGCCATAGATTAGCGTAAGGCCCACCGAAGAAAGAAAAAGCCAAGCGGCAAAGCCTAACCCATCTACTGCGATTGCGACTGCGTTCAGCATCAAGAACTCCAAGTGAGTGGTTGCAACTGTCTCGCGCGGCTCCCGCAGAACCGCGTATGATCAGTTATTGTGTGCTTAGGATGAAGTGCCCCAAGAAACGAATGTTGGGCACTTCAGTGGTGTGATCGCGGATGATGTTAAGATGCAGTTTTCACCGGCAATCAGGGAGGATGACTTTACTCGCAGTTTGCCCCTTCAAAGCCACCATTAATCCAATCTATGGAATTGACGCCCGCTGGCGGGTTAACGCATTCAGCATTGAAGCGAACGACATCGACCAAAGACGCGGAATTGGTGTCGGCATCATAGCGATACGTTCCATAGGCCGTGCCTTGGATGGCTTGGTGACCATTAGCAAGCGCCATAGAGACCATGCCACTTGGACCTTCCCATTCCAGACCGGTAAGTGCGTCAATCAATGCATCACGCTCGACACTTCCTGCGCGTTCCGCGGCCGATTTAATGCCCAATAATGCCTGTGCCATTTTGTAAGATGGATAGGTTGGCAACGTGCCAAAGCGATCAAAATAGGCCTCTCGGAACCATGTGTTTAGTTCAGATTTTGCGGCCAGTTCACCGTGCGGACCACGCGCGCCGATAATAGTACCGTCCGGCATTTGTGGACCTAGGCGGTGGATCGCCGTTTCACCTGTGGTCAGCACAACGCTCGAACGTTCAAAGATACCACGGCCTGCGCCCTGAATGATGAAAGCCTCCATGTCGCCACCCCAAAAGCTAGAGTGGATCACATCGGGAGTGTTTGTCAAAAGCGCCGAAACTTCCGCGCCATACTGACCCGCATAGATCTTTGGAAACTGTTCAGTAACAACTTCGGAGTCCGGGTAAAGCTGAGTGACCGATGCGGAAAAATCTCTCCAAGAGTCTTGGCCCCAAGCATAGTTTTGATTGATACCAGCAATCGAGTTGGTGTCCGTGCCAACGTGCTCCAGATAGAGAGCAGCAGCCACATTATCCATTGTCGCATGTGCGCCAGTCCGGAACGTATAGCGCGGTTCTGTCACGATCTCTTCAAAAATCTGCGGTGTGCCGCAATCAAAGAGGACTGTTAGAACTTCGAGCGCTTCTGCCTCTGGGGCAATGGCTTTGCAGCTTCCCGACGAGATGTATCCGACAACCATATCGACTTCGTCACGTTGAACGAGACGTTGAAAGTCGGCTGTTTTTTGTTTCGAATTTTCGTCAACAAAAACCGGATTGATCATGAAGCCAGCAAAACCCGGTGCGCTATATTGGCCCGGGATTGTGCCCCCATTGATTGCTTCGATCATCAATTCTGCCGCGTTGCGGGCTGGAACACCAAAAGGTCCAGCAGCCCCACCCGATAGGAAAGTTACAAAGCCCACCTTAACGGTTTCTACTTCCTGAGCGGTGGTAGATGTTGTGCTCGTTGCAAATACTGAAACCGCAGCAGCCAGGGTGAGTGCGGTTGATGCGTTCAAAATTGCGCCGATGCGCGAATTCTTCGTGGTCATGGTATCCTCCCATTTGATACAAGAGAGGGCCGTAAGTGCCTTGGCACTAAAACGCTTAGAATGCGTCTGTTTTCCGGTATCCCCCCAGCACCAAAGTCTCGGTGCCAAGTGGAGGTTATGTAGACCACAGCACATGGATCAATTTGTGCGAAAATGATTTATGAGCGAAGAGCGCTCAAACAGTTGTTCTTTGGAGCGGCATCCGCTCAAAGGCGAAGTTTATTCGTTTTCAATTAGGCTGGGCCAATTTTCGGGTGGATAAAAAACCTCCCAATCTCCCAGCTGAACCGTTGCAGGAGCGAAATTGCTGTTCTGTACGGTCCGGCCTATCGCTTGCACTTGAAGCATCTGATGATGGATGGGATCCATCCTTGAACTGAAACCAGCTGGATCTTCAGGTAGGTGAATCTCGATGTGTTCAAGTGCGGTGCGCAGCGCGCTTGGATCATCTGTTCCGCCAGCTTTTCTTACTGCCTCTGCAATCACCATGATACCGGAATATGCACCCTGAGCAGCGTAGCTTGGATACCGACCAGAATGTTCGAAAAATCTTGTTACAAATTCGTGGTTCGCAGACGTCGGCGGCCAATTAACATGATGACGGGATGACAATGTGATACCGAGAGGCACTTCATTCCCGAGTTCCCCCAAAACTTCAAAGTTCCCACCGGCGTCGAAATTCATAAAAGCCGACGTTTCAAACAAACTGGTTTGACTGGCTTGCCGAATGAAAGTCACCAGATCCAAGCCCCAATGCCCATTGACGATGATGTCGGGTTGCGTTGCATTGATCTCATCAATGTAACTGGAATAATCTGTATTGAATAATTTAGGCCAGTACGTCCCGACGACAGTGAAATTGACGTTGTTGATTTTAAGGAATTTGCGCAGGTCATCCCAGCTTTGATACCCGTATTCATAGTCGGGGCCGATGAAAACAATGCTTACGGCCTCTTGGGTCGTGCTAAAGTGCCGCTGAATATATTGTGCACCCGCCAACATGGACTGTCGGCTGCCGTTTGTGACCCTGAAATAGTTTTCATGCAGCGCAGAGGAGGTCAGGCTTGGCGAGGCGTGATCTGTTCCTATAAAGAATACGTCAGTGCCTTCGACAACTTTCGTAACGGCGAGCGCGATACTGGAACTCACTACCCCACATAGAAAATCGACTTCATCTTCCTCAATGAACTGTCGCGCAATTTGTAGAGAACGAAGTGTCTTTGAGCGGGAGTCCTCAATCAATATCTCAAGATCGGGATAGCGCTCTGACTCATGTTTAGCCAAATCTTCCATTGCCATTTCGATGGCAATTGCGCTGTCGCGCCCATAAAGACCACCAGGGCCAGTTAGGGGGTAAAGGCAACCAATCTTGACAGGTTCGGCCAGTGCTGTCGTAGCGTAAGCAGCCGCGAACACACTAAAGGCCAATCCAGATTTCAGACATTGAAATATCATGACAGCCCCAGTTTTTGTAACTTCCGCTTAAGAGCATGACGCGAGATGCCCAGAGTATCCGCCGTAACCCCCTTTTTGCCGCCGCTCTTACGCAGCGCATCCAAAACAAGGTTTTTCTCAACAGCAAGCATCGAGTCTTCAATGCTTAGACTTGCCGCCAATTCTATTCGGCAGATTTCAGAGGGCAGTTGGTCAACCGAGATAACCTGTCCGGCGTGTAAAATGGTCAATCGTTCGACCAAATTCCGCAACTCTCTCACGTTTCCCGGCCACGAATACGCGCGCAAATACGCGCCCACAGATTTCTCGAATTTGATTGCGCGTACATTGCTGATTTCGGCGAAACGTTGGGCGAAGTAATTACACAAGAGTTCAACGTCTGCGTCTCGATCTTTGAGGGGCGGGATGTGGATTGGGACAACATTCAACCTGAAATACAAATCCTGCCGGTAGTTTCCTCTTTCAACTTCAAGCTTGAGATCACGATTGGTGGCGGCAATTATACTGACGTCCGCAAACATATCGCGCCCCATGCCTAATCCGCGAAACGAGCGGGTCTCGAGAAACGTTAATAACTTCGCTTGAACTGAAAGTGGTAACTCACCGATCTCATCCAGGAATAAAGTTCCTCCGTCAGCGATCTCAATCAACCCTTTTCGCTTTGCGACCAACCCAGACAGGGCACCACGTTCTGCACCGAATAGCTCTGCTTCGATCTGACCCTCAACCAATGTCGCGCAGTTTACTTCCACGAACGGACTGTCCGCTCCAACTGTTTTCACGTGAATTTCACGGGCAACAATCGCTTTGCCAACGCCGGTTTCCCCAAGCAAAAGCATGGTCTTTGTTTTGCTCTTTGAAATGGCTTCAAGCTCTAACTTAAGTGATTTAATGACAGGACTGTTGCCTATAAATACTTCGCTACTCGTGTTCTTTTTACGAAGGTAACGAACCTCCGATTGCAGCCGACGTTTTGCATCGGTCTCTTTGATCAAAAGTATCAATTCATCGACATCAAATGGTTTTGACAAATAATCGACAGCACCCATTTTCATTGCAGTAACGGCATCTTGGGTATCATCAAATGCTGACATCATAACAACTGGAATATCCGGCAATTCATTCTGCAACCATTCCAGCACCTCTAACCCTGTCATTCCAGGCATCCGAATATCCAACAGAATGAGGTCAGGCTGGTTCTTCTTAGCCATTTCACACCCATTTTTCCCATTGTGGGTTTCGGAGCATTCCATCCCTGCCTGTCGCAATGTGAACGCCAGAGATCGAGTGAGATTTATCTCGTCATCAATGATCAGGATGTTGGTGGATTTCATTTTTCTGCTTTCTGTTCGACAAACGGAAATCGAAGGCTGACGGTTGTGCCCTCGCCCGCGGTACTGTCAAAAACCATTGTCCCTCCATTGGCGTCGACGAGCTGGTTCGTGATCGATAGCCCAAGGCCCGTACCGCCTGGTCGTCGTGTAAAGAATGGTCTCAGCAGTTTATCCTTAACAGAGTCATCCATTCCGACCCCATTGTCCGCAACGACAACTTTTGCTTGGCCAGCATCTTCATAAGTGCGAAACCTTAGCAGCCCACCATCAGGCATTGCCTCCATCGCATTGAGAGAAAGATTTAGTAAGATTTGGCGCAGTTGAGCCGAGTCAACGTAGATCTTAAGAGTAGAGTCTCCGGACAAGCTGATCGAAATTGATCGTTCGTGAGCTGTGGCGTTAATAAGAGTTTTTACGCTTTTGAGGGCATCCCTGATGTAAGCAACTTCTTTTTCTGGCTTTCTTGGTTTTGCGAAATTCACAAACTCAGAAATCGTTTGATCGACGCGCGCTATCTCTGACGAGACCAGTTCATACATTTCTTTACGTTCAAGGTCATCCTCACCTCGGCTTAAACCATGCAGGGTGGTAGAAACCGTTGTGAGTGGATTGCGGATTTCATGTGCTATACCGGCTGCCATATTGCCAAGTGTCGCGCGACGTTCCATATCCACGCGGGACGCAATCAGATGTTCGAGTTGTTCTCTCATCTTATTGTAAGATTTTGCCAGCGCTCCCAACTCACCGGGACCGTCTTCGCTAACTGTGACCGTGAAGTCACCATTAGATATAGCTTGTGCACCGGTGTTGAGCGGTAACAAATACCCCGAGACCCGATGGGACATTTTTAGAAATAGAAATACGAGACCCAACGCTGAAAGGGTCGCCACAAATAGCAAAAGATATCGAATTCTACGCCTCGGTTCGTATAGATCGCTGTCGCCTTCGACGAGGGTCAAACGCCATCCGGGAATAATTTGTGACGATCTGGCGAGTAGATTTCCTTTCTGCATTTCAGTACCAACAACTGAAAGCCGGATGCGGTCAAAAACAGTCAGTTGGGGCATGTGAACATCAGGTTGCGCAAGCTCACTCGCAAGCTCAGTCAGAGACGAGAGCCTTGCGCGAATGGTCACGTACCCAAGCAATTGCTGTTCTCGTAAAACGGAATGTCGAATGAGTATCCATCCAGGACGCCCATTTGCTGGCAAGACCGGTCCGATAATTTCAGTCTCGTCGATTTCAACGAACGGGAGCGTTGTATAATCGCTAGGGCGTTCTCTGCTCCGCGATGAGGGGATAGTCAGCAATATTTCTTCTTCGGCACTTGAAAACTCGATAGCGTAGATATCTGGATTTCCCACCTCCAGAAACATTAGGTCGGTGAGTTGCGGGGATAAGGTTTGATGGCCGTCTTGGAAGAACAGGGTTACGTCCCGAAGATCCGCGATGTTCTCTAGGCGATTACGATGAGTGGCTAGAAAATTGCTCATCCGAGCAGCGACAGCTTCAACATCGCTGTTGAGTCTGTTCGTCACCAATGTGTTTAGAAGGCTTGCGCTATACCGATCATATATGACCGCGATGAGGATAAGTGGTATCAACGCAGCTATCAAGGCACCCCAAAGGTAGCGCCGCGCCAAATTCAATTTCGAAAAATTCTGCCACATGATCCTGTCTTTGCTCATTCAAACGATGTCTGGCGTAGATATGATCGTCAAGCCTGTATAATCTAATAAATGAGCGCTTTCCGCTCATCTATTTCAATTCACATAACTCCCACTAAGTCGCGTTGAAATGCGCGGTGTATCTTGCCAACTCAAATAGAGGTAAAAGGCTTTCGGACAGTGGCTGCCTTTGATGTCTTTCTTTAACAACGGCTACCCACTCACCTATTTAAAAATAGCATCACTCACCGCCTGACAATCAGCCTCTTATTTCTACACTTTTCAACATACCCGGTAATGGGCCACTGGTCACACCTCAGTGGAACCAAGTGGATTGAGGCAACTGACAGCAACCACAAATCCCGGCCGTGCTCGATAAAACTGGCAAATGCTTGCGGGTCCCGCCGCTGATTGCCCGACTAATGTGCGCGCTGTGTGTGGGATGAATGCGAGATCACCAAGTGGCACAGCAACGCCCAATGCCTTGAGGTACGCTTCTTTCAGGGTCCAAAGCGCGAGGAACCGTCTGGTAGACAACGCAGGGCGCGCAGCGATCCAATCAGCCTCGCTCTGTGAAAAATGCTGGGTGGAAATTGCGCGCCAATTCACACGCCGCTTTAAGCACTCTACATCGATGCCCACTGGCCGCTGCGAGGTCGATACAGCGACGAGTTCTGCCGAATGCGAAATATTGAACTGGATCGCTTGCCCCACCAAATAGGGTTTTCCAAATCGATCTATGCCAATCTCGATGTCACATGCGGCGATTCCTGTTCTATCGGCAATGGCCTGCCGTGCCAGAATACGCCCGCACAAATGACGCAACCGCGCAGTTGGGGAGGTGATAGATCCCGCGGCTTCCCATTCGGATCGTGTCAACTTGTTGGAAGACAGCCACCAGCGCTGGTCTTGCAACTTATCCAACACCGCTTCTGTGCTCATGGTTCTTACGCGAAGATCACCTAACACGTGGACGGGTGATTATGATTGAGCAGGTGTTCGAGACAAAGGTCGTCTTGCCATGGATTCACGATGTCACTGTGCATGTTCGCGTAACGCATCTCTGCCAAGCCCGTCGCGATGCTGACATTTGTCTTTTTCGAACTGTTCGCGCAGCTCATCAACCTTTTTGAAAAATTGTTGCATGACATCGGAGGCATACGGGTTGTCGATATGAATTGCACTCAACACAGCCGGCGAGTCACTTCCGACCATATCAGAGGATTTCATCAACAACCCAAAGCTAGGAGTTGTCATGTCCGTAGGAACAGAGTCCAGCGAACGCAATATTCGCGACACAAGATGGGTAACACCCTGAACAACAGCCATATTTTGATCGTGCTCATCCGGTGATGCCACCAAAACCTCAAAGGCAAGATCTGTGATCCAGCGCCGTACAATTGGCAGACGGTTTCCGCGAATTGGGCATAAAACAACTTTTTGACTGGTTGATCCGTCTAGATCGCTTTTCGGCCCGAATAAAGGATGAGTGCATAGAATATCCACATTTTGCGGCAAAACCTGCGATAACACACGCGCTGGAGTGCCCTTTGTAGAGCCCACATCGATCACCAGAGCATGAGGCAAGATATGCGGTACAATGTCTCTGGCAATCTCTTCAATGGCGTGTACCGGGGTGGCGATCACAATCACATCGGAAGACGCGACCTTATCCATCGGGGCGAAATTAATCGTCAGGTCATTGCTTGGTGTTCTATCATAAACCCTGACGTCAAAATCACGTTCCAGATAGGGGTGGATCAAGCGTCCGAATGCGCCATATCCGATAAGTCCGAGTGTCCGTTTCTTGGGGCAGCCCATTTGTCAGAAGTCCATTTTACCAAAATAATTGATATTCATTTACCTATCCGGCTTTCGATCAGATCCGCATTCGTGGCATCGCACTTGGATCAAGCATCAGCTCGATCAAGATCGGCCCGTCACGCTTTGCGATCACGTCGCCCGCTTGCTCCAGATCCTCGAGGGTGCGCACCGTGACGCCCTGCCCTCCCAAAGACGTCGCGACTTGCGCAAACGACGGCCAATCAAAAAGTGTCAGGGCTGGATCCATCTGACGGTCTTCGAATTGCACATACTCAGCGCCGTAAGCCGCATCGTTGCAGACAATCACAATCAGATCCTGCCCTAGCCGCACAGCCGTATTGAATTCGTTGATACCGCCCAACATGAAACCACCGTCACCCGTAAACAAAGTCACAGGCCGGTTTGGCACGGCGGCGGCGGCACCAACAGCCTCTTGCAGGCCCAATCCAATAGCCCCAAAATTTGCGGTCAATACAAAGCTGCGCGGATCGGGGGCGCTGATATGACACCAGACCTCTGTCATGAACCGCCCGCCGTCAGTGACCAGCACGCGGTCTTGGGGCAAAGCGGTCTCTAGCCAATTCAGAGCGGTGGTGAAATCGATGGTGCCAGTTTTCTGAGCCCGAGGGGGTGGCACCGGATGCGCCGCGACATCGCGTCCTGCGAATTCACTCGCGAATCCGGATGGAGCAGCCTCTGCTTCGTTAATCCACATCAGAAAATTTTCGGCCGTCAGTTTGGCATCGGCGATCAACACCGCATCAGAATGAAGGGTTTGGCCCGCCTCATCCGGGCGATCATTCACTTGCACAATACGCTTGCCTTTACACAACAATCCTCTGTCTGTGGTGAATTGATGCAAGCTGGCACCAAAGGAAATGATACAATCGGCCTGCGCGATGATGGAATAGGCCTCTGGAGTGCTGAGGGTACCAAACAAGCCAATTGCGTTGGGGTGACCGCGAAACAGATCCTTAGCTCGGAGCGTAGTTGCCAATGGGGCGTCTATCCGTTCGGCAAGATCAATCAACGCGGGTTTCGCGTCAATCGCGCCGTAGCCGGCCAAAATGAGAGGACGTCGTGCGGAGGCAATCATGCCGAGTGCATCTTCAAAGGTCGGACCGTCGGGCACAAATGCCGGGGTTTGGAAAACCGGATACACTGTGGGTGTATGCGGTACGTCCTTCCACATAAAATCTGCCGGTATGTTAAGCACAATTGGGCGCCGTTCCGTGCGTGCTCGATAAAAGGCGTGGGCGATATCAACACTTGCCGTTTGCGGCGTGCGCACCTGTTCCCAACCGGCCCCTGTCACTGCGACCAGGGCCCGTTGATCGATGTCCTGCAAGTTGCGTCTATCGGCGGTTGGCGTATCGCCCGCGAATAGAACCATCGGAATATTGCCCCGCGCCCCTTCCGTCAGTGGGGTGATCGAATTGGTCAAAGCCGGGCCATGGGTTACGGATGCGACCCCAATTTTTCCAGACACCTGCGCATAGGCCAACGCCATCAGCGTGGCGTTACCATCATAGGCGGCAGGAACAAACTTGCCGCGGCAAGCGCGCACAAAATGGTCAATAAAATAGAGATTTGCATCCCCCATCAGACCAAAAATCGTATCAATCCCGTGTTCGAAAATCGAATTTGCGATGGTCTGATAAGTTTTGTTTTTTTCGTCGACGGGTATCTGAACATTCATCAATTTGGCTTTCTGGATCAAGGGCAAGTGGACATCAATTGCGCTTGCTATAAGGGCGTTACAGGCGGTGTTTTTGAGGCCGTCAGTGTTTTACGGATCGATGTGAGCGTGCGCTTGCGCAGCCAACCACTCATCAACCGGATGGCAAACCAGTAGGGCGTGAAAAATAATTTTGTGCGGCGTGTCGGGCAGTAGATAAAGGTTTCCGTCACCAGCTGGTGGTTGGGTCCATCGGTTCCCGTCACCAGAAACCTGAGGACAAGTTTGGCTTGCGTTGTATCAGAATGATCACAGAATTCAGATACATCACCGACATCTTGTAGATCCAGTACCGGATTCCAGAACCGCCCGATTAAGCCTCTCGAAACCTCGTAATCGGTTCGTTTGAGTAGGGTAAAACTATCAAACCCGAACTCCTTTTTCGATGCGCTTTGTCCGCTTCCTTTTAGCTTGCGGCGCAAACTGTCTGGCATTTCGCGTAGGCTGAGCGCGAAATCTGCGAGCTTGTCGTCGCGCATGTCCAAAGAGGCGACGGCTTCGATAATCTGCGCGGGCTGTGCAGAGATCAGTTCTGAGGTATGACATTCATAGAAGGAATAGTCCGCCAGAAATTCTGTCGTGCCGATCCTTGCATCCGGGCCTGTTTGATGTTCGAGCATGGGATTATCCTTTGTATCCGGGATCGCTCACGGTCGATGACCGTGCGAAACTGGATTACTCCGCCGCGGTGACGGCCGGGGGTGGGGTCACACGAGCCGCATTTGCTGCGTTGACAACAACCGGAGCAACACTGGTCATCTTAGACAGGTCAACGCGCATGGCCCCCCATGATAGACCAGCACCAAACCCGCACAAAACAACGGATTTTGCCTTCGCAGTACCTATGTTTTCATGTCGCGACAAAACATAGGGAATCGATGTCGAGCTTGTGTTGCCCAATCCATCTACATCTACAGGCAGTTTTTCGGATGCAATTCCGATCATCCGACGCAGGTAATTGATGATGAATTCATTCGCCTGATGCAGCACCAAAAGATCAATATCGTCTAATTGCAAATCGCTGGCCGCGCAGAGATCTTTGATCGTGGCCGGGACGGTCGCCAGCGCGAAATTCATCACCGCCGTTCCGTCCATATGCAGATTGCCAATGGTGCGCAACGGCGTAGACTCTGTGCGGGTTCCGTAATCAACCGTAACCCCCAATGCGGCGGACCCACTGCCATCGGCACCACTCACAAAATCGATGCTGTCGGTGCCTGTTTCGATCAATGTGACCGAAGCAGCATCCCCAAACAACATTCGAACATGTCTGTCGCGCTCATCAATTAGCTGTGTGGTGATATCACCGGTGCACACCAAAACCTTTTTGCAAACGCCTGCAGATACAAGCGCACTGCCCTGCGCAAGCGCAGTGATATAGCCGGCACAACCAGCCGTGATATCCGTTAGAAAACAATCCTTTGCCAAATTTAGCCGGTCTTGAATCGCAAAACTAGTGCCTGGGCTCCAGGAATCTGGCGTCTGAGTGGTGACGACCACACCATCGATCTCATCCGCGCCGACAACACCGCTATCGAACAGGCTTTGGCAGGCCGCAATGATGAGATCAGACGTTTTTAGGCCTTTTCCTTCGCGCACGGACTGAATGCCAGTACCCTTAGAAATGCGCGCTGCTTCATTTTCGCCAAACAGTGCCGCGAAATCGGCGCCGGTTACGATATGCTCGGGCACCGCCGTTGCGACCGCGCGCAGGTTAATATTGGAAATGTTGCGCCCGCTCATGGCATCACCGATTCCGGGGCATTTGCTAACGCTAATTTCACGATGTCACCATAGGTCTTTAGTGCTTCGACCGCATCCAAATCAACGGTCTGGTTGGTCAATTCAAAAATCATCGCAGCCGTTCCTACCATTGCCATAGAATCCCAATCATCCAGTTCGTCTAGGCGTTTTCCGTCTGTCAAAATGTCGAGGGACACAGACGTCAGTTGCGCAATGTGTTTTCTAATTTCATCAGTATTGATCATGATAATGACTTCCTCATTTAGTTGAAATTTTCCGAAATTGAATTATCGCTTTTTCTTGAAACGTTCTGAATATAGGGGGATCTCACTGATCGTTACGACTCTCGGAATTTGTTCCGGCGTCAACTTGCCTTTGATCTCACGATAAAGCCGAGCCTTCAGCTCTGAGAGCGTTTCAGGTTTCTTTAGAACAACACTGGCCGCCACCACCTGCCCAAGAATAGGGCTATCTGCTCCGCTTACGCTGACATCCGCGATATTGTCGCATGTTTCTATCACCTGCTCGACATCCGTGGGGCTGACATTGATGCCCCCGACGTTAATCAGATGCATTTTGCGTCCGGAGATCCGAAAATACGTGCCTTCGACCTCGCCCATATCACCAGAGCTGAACAGTGTATCGCGAGGCAGGCTATCTTCATCCGTCAAGTAGCCAAGCATCAGAGTTTTGCTGCGAATGTTGCACACACCATCGATCACTTCGACGCTGTATCCCGGCGTTTGCACTTGGAGCCATGTGTTTTCATTTGGCTTATTTGAGCAAGGGAGTACCCCGGTTTCTGACATCCCATAAAGCTGTATCAATTCCACGCCCGGTAGCCGCGTGCGCACCCGATCAAGCACAACCAATGACATCGGCTCAGATCCGAAATAGACCTTTCGCAGGCTTTGAATATTGCGCCCTTCCAGCGTGCCGCTGACAAGTACAAGGTTCAACAACGTTGGCGACACATGCAAAGTGTTGACAGAATACTTATCGATGCAACGCCCTAATTCCTGCGGTGATCTCT
Organism: Pseudoruegeria sp.; assembly: GCA_039972875.1. Taxonomy (GTDB): domain Bacteria; phylum Pseudomonadota; class Alphaproteobacteria; order Rhodobacterales; family Rhodobacteraceae; genus Pseudoruegeria. The sequence continues at coordinate 48,736 of JBDWMA010000010.1, read as the reverse complement.
CATCCGGAATTACCAGCGTGCCATGCGTTAGTAGAACATGAAACAAAGTCGCAAGACCGCCAATGTGATCGAACGACATAAACGCGAGCATTGTTCCCACGTCGGCGTCATTTTGGTAGCGTTCCAGAAATGGCTGCAATCTGTGCACTACACCTTTGGCAGGCCCCGTCGTACCCGAAGAAAACACCACAAATCCGGGCTCTTTTGCATTGATAAGAGTCGCAACATTGGGTGGCAAATCCCGATCTATCTGTTCGGTGATTTCAACATTCGTTTCATCGGACACAGAAATGACGAATGCGGCCCCCGTCGCGTGTGACAACGTCTGCACACGGTCTGGCTGGCGTGACATCGACAGGGCAACAACATTGTTTTCCAACCACAATGAAATAAGCAGGCTGATGTTGCGTGCACTAAATTCGGATACAAATAGGACCGCCGCGCCAGCCACACCTTGAGCCCGCAGTAATTCGCGGTCATTGGATATCATTTCACACAGACGGGCATAGCTTGTAGCCCCACTGGATTGGATCAGTGCAGCGTTGTCGTCTGCGGCGACCAGATGTTTCAGCAGCGCCTCACACGTCTCAACCTTTGGAATATTGATAACGTCTTTCATCACACCGACACCAAGCGAGATGCAGCGGCACAACGGGTCCGTGTATAGGCGCAGAGTGACCCATAGGTGGCGAAGGGCTTTTCATCTTCCTTCAGGTCGCTGGTGTCAGCAAGATGCACCGTCAGGCTCAGTTCGCTCAGAACCGTCGCCTCCACGTCCACAAGAATAGACACCAAAGTCAACGAGTCGATCTGGCTGTCAACTCCGTAAAGAGGGCTGTTGGGCCCCTCTGATAGATCGATCGGAGCTTCAAGCAGGATGTTCTGCTGTGCGATGGCGTCTGAGATTATACGGGGAAGTTGATCAAGCATATTACGGCGTTCCAATAACTGTCTGAAGGATCGGTTGTGCGGCCGCGGGTTTTTGCAAAATGGAACGTATATCCACGAATTCGCCACTGCGGATGTCATAAGATTGGGGCGTATTCAGGATCGCAAAAACATCGCGAGCGCGCTGTTCTGGGGTGACCATGTAATTGTCCGTCAAAGCGCGTTTTTGCAGAGATTTTAGTTCTGGAAAACTGTTCGTTCGAGGGCCGAAACTTACCTGACGCGACAGGTCTGTGTTAACGTTGCACAGGCCCAGAACAGCAAAGAAGATATCCGTGTTTTCCTGCGCATACACACCCGCCATCGCCGTCAACGCCGCTTTGCTGACACTGTAGGGCAAAGTTCCTTCGCGAAAACGTACTCCAGCCATTGACGCCGACACCATGCAAGTTTTTGGCCGCACCGGCCCACCCAAAATTCGATCAAGCAACAGTTTGTTCGCCAACACATTGACAGCCAGAACATGCTGAAGTTCATCCAATGAAAACTCTTCTCCTCGGGCAGGTACCTTACCACTGACGCCAGCGTTCAGAATGACGGTGTCAAACCCATCGTTGATTTCTTTGGCCAATCCGAGTTCATCCAAAGTCTCGTAATTATCTAAATCTGACAGATCGAAATTGATCCCGCGAAACCGTGTTTCCGTTTCGAGACGATAGGCCGGCCGGCGCGAAACTCCGATAACCCTATGCCCTTCGGACACGTAAAGCTGTGCCAGCGCTTCGCCAATGCCGCTGCTTACTCCGGTGATGAATACTCGACCCATTTTGGCTTTTCCTTTCCGCGCTTAAAATTTACCGGTGGAAAACCCACCATCTACAGGCAGAATTGTTCCAGTCATGTAAGACGAGGAATCGCTAAGCAAAAACAAGATTGACGACGTAATTTCATCGGGCTGCGCAAAGCGTTTCATCGCGGTGATCTGAAGTTTGCGTTTGGTGGATTCCGGATTTGCCCGCAGGCGTTCCTCGGAATTCATGCCACCCAATGTCGGCCCCGGACACACCGCGTTTACGCGCACAGGATAGTGTTCGTCGTTATCAGCCGTAGCACATTCTAAAGCCGCCACTTGCGTCAACATGTTCAGCGCCGCTTTGCTGGAGGAATAAGCGCTTTGGGTCGCAGTTCCCATCAAACCCGCACAGGACGATACATTGACAATCGAGCTCTCCGGTGTGCACTCCATCATCTTGATTTCATCACGCATCAAGATCAACGGCCCCATCAGATTGACCGTCAACATATGTTGCCAGGCTGGCACATCCACATCGCGGACGGCTTTATGTTTACCCGTTACACCAAGACAATTTACGGCGAAATTCAGATGCGCGTGCCGCGCGCGGATGGTTTCAAAAACCGCCGCAACATCATCTTCGTCTGTTGCGTCACATTGCAGAAAGACACATTTTTCTCCCAGTGCCTTTTGCGCCGCTTTGCCGTCTTCGGCGGTGCGCCCGGTGATATAACACGTCGCACCTGCCGCGATCAGCGCCTGAGTTACGTTCAGCCCGATGCCGCGCGTGCCGCCAGCAACCAAAGCAACTTTTCCCTCAAATTTCATCTAAGACCGTCCTCGTATAAATCCTGAAGTCGTTTGGGTCTGGAGTAAGCGGGATTGACACAGCAAAAGACCCGATCTGCTGTGGTCTCTTTTTTGTCACGAAAGCAAAAAGCATCGCCCAGACATCTATGAACGGCATCGAAATCCCCAGCCAGTTCTTTGGCCACCAGCTGATTGTCCGCCAGTACAGCACGTGCAAAGCCGACAAAGTCGGCATCACCTGCACCGATAATTTCGTCTGCCTGCGCAACCGATACGACAGACCCAGTAAAGCCAATCGGAATGCGCAGATCATGCCCAAGCAAACGACAACCGTTTCGCAAAATTTCGAGTGTTTTGTCATTGTTGCTAAAGAAGGATCCGAATGTTTTACGCAGACCAACAGAACATTCGATCGAGGCGACACCCGCCTGTTCTAAGTCTTGAACAACTTGTGTCAAAAACGCGGGTTGTTGGCCTGCATCCCCGAGACCGTCATCAATGCCTAGTCGGATGCTAACCGCCAAATCGCCCTGCGTGGCCTGCAGAATTCTGTCAACAATCGTAACAACTAAGCGAGCGCGTTTGGTTGGTGTCCCACCCCATGCGTCCGTACGGTGGTTTGTGTACGGGGATAGAAAACTGCTAAGAAGATATCCGTTCGCGGCTTGCAATTGCACCATCGGAGCACCGGCCTGGCGCGCTAACAATGCAGCTCGAACAAATTGACCGATACAGTCTTCAATCGCTTCCTCTGACATTCGCGGTGAGGGTGTTGTAGCGTCAGCATCAGCCGCTTGCGCCCCGTAATGCTGCAATTGCACCCCAAGAGAAACCCCGCGAGAGCGGGCAAAATCAAATAGCGGAGCAAGGGCCTCTACATGTCGTTCAGAGACTATTTTCAGGCCCTTTGAATTGTACCGCGACGCCAGATCGACCGAAGCATTGCATAGAAAGCCAAACCCGCAACCGCCCTCAATCAGAGACTCGTACAGTTTAAAGAAGTCGGGTTTGGGGAGCCCATCCCGGTCGCATAAATCAAGACCCATCGACGAAAAGAACAACCGGTTTTGCATTGGTCGTCCGTTGCCGAATTCCATCGGCAGCATCGCGTTTGGGAAACGAGATTTTAGCATGATGCGTCAACAATTTGTGTTTCTGGTGTTTGTCCGAGGTACACAAAGTTGCGTTTGATGATCTCTCCCAGGGCCAAGGTAGATTCACCCGTCATATTATCGAAACGCAATTTAAGTGTGTCCGCGCCCGCGCTGACCAGTGTTGCGTTCAATTCCAAAGAGTTGCTTCCTTCAATTCGCACTTTTTGGATTGATGCCGGATCAAGGTTGGCTGCAGAAGTAATGCAACCTGTCTTTGAAATTCCAGTAAGATCAACAGCATATGTGTTATCACTTGTATCTGAAATCACCGCCGTGACACGCCCTGCAGCAATTGGCCGATACCAATCGCTCGAAAACAGAAATACATTTCTGATTTTTTTAAAGACGTCCAAATCAATAACGTTGATTTTGGAATCAACAATCGCAAACAATTTCTCACGCTGATAAAATGACGCTCTTAGAAAAATTCGATTGGGTTTATTTGAATCGTAGCTCTTGATTTCATCGACGACAATTTCAACCGGATACATCAGCTCTGCGTAACTGAAAAACCGTGAATTTAATTCATCCAAAGTCAGCGTAACTTGCTTCTTGGGGATGTCCAAAACCGTATAGCTATGAAAATAACACGCCTGCCGTGCCGCCTCGATAAACATCGTGCCGGGAACATGTTCGTGCGGTTTTCGATAGAAATAATAATTGTCCGCATTATTCAGCATCCCAAAGGAACTCGCCCGTGCGATATTTGGGTGCCGATCCCACGCGTCTCGAATGCCTGCATTCGTCGACTCATTAGGTCTTTCGGCTGAAATTTGATACGGTACACCGCGACATGTCCGCCATTCTTCAAAATAGGGATCGCTGTCTTGCACTGCCTTTGGAAGCTCAATCTGGGCGCGCTGCTTGTCAGATATATCAGAACAAAATTCGCGCTCTTCCTCCTGATGTAGAGGTGAATTCAGCGAAAATGCATAATGCGGATCACACAATAAAACATCGTCCGGAGAATTTTTATGTACGATGGCGGGGTCAATTAGAACAGCCGACATAGATGGCCTCCTGCGGATTTTGGGTGTGGTTGCGCACAAGCAGACGTTTGCCCAAGAAGCCCCTGCGCACCACAAATTTTAAAAGAAGAACTGGAGGGGCTCCGTTCACGCCAAACGGGGTGATGAACGAGGCATCATTGCATCACCAGACGGCGGAAAGCTCGTCGATCCGGCTAAGCGCTGCGGTCATTGACGCCTCTTTCAATTCCGGAGCTTCTGCGCGGTTTCCACAATGAATGACCGACAAATCTGTCAAACCCATAAATCCGTAGGCTGTCGCAATTGTTGGCGTCAATACATCGTACTGGCCAAATTCAGCATCCGGTGCATAGTCGCCAGACGCGGTAAAAATCAAAAGAAGCTTTTTGCCTTCTTCTAGAAGCGGCCCATGGCTTGTTTCGACCGAATAATAAAACGTTTCACCTTCGCGCACGAGGTTGTCGATATATGCCTTCAAATTCCATGGGGCGGAAAAATTGTACAGCGGCGTCGAAATAACAACGTGGCTGGCCGCCTTAATCTCGCTGATATACTCATCTGATTCCGCAAGAAGCTCATTTTGCGCATCAGTTCGTTTGTCTTTGGGGACGAAATTCGCCTCAACCCAATCCTGTGTCGGCCCATTTACATTGCCCGGGCTGACGTCACGGGTCACTACGGTTGCATCTGCGTTCTCTTTACTCCACTTATCGATGAAACTCTCTGCTAACTGTCTCGATCTGGAATTTTCTTGCCGCGGACTTGCGTTAATTAACAATAGGTTGGACATATAGTGACCTTTCATGGACCCTCAAATTCATCAAATAAGGCGAGGGCAATTTCTTAATATTTTTCCCGTTTAGGTATATCTTAATAATTTGTTAGCAACCTGAAAGTGAGTTTCACTTCGATTTAGGGGCTTGAGTCAAATTTTCTGACTAAAAATTGAGCAGAACAGCAACACAAACAGGCTTTTTACAAAGACACATGTGATTGTCCTGTCCCAAATATTGGGCGGAGGTTGCGTTTTGTAGGGCCCCGATCCAAGGAACAGGCTTTCAATGACGAAGATCGGTGGTGGTGAGTTGACTGGCTTTAAAGGCGTACATCACCCGAAATCTATGATCTTGAACGCGGTCAATTTCTGTGCTGGATATAGCGTCTCTTTCGCGCGATCGACAAATGCAGCAGAATCTTTGATCTCCTGCTCTTTCCATCGCGCCAAGGTCGCAGGCTAATTGTGTCTGGATGAAGCAATCATACCGCATCAAACCACTACTTGCGACACGATCCCAATACCTCCTTCTTGATTTTTTTGGGGAGGCACATCCGCTGAACTGAACCGAAACAGAACACCCGTTGGGCGGCCTACAACGGCTCCCGTGAGCTGATCATGGGCATACGCTATAGACCGGCACATCTAAATGGAACCGGATAATCTTTAGACTTTATCTGTCGTGTATAATGCTTGTGTTTGGTTGACTAAATTATGGACATCCCTGTGCTTAAGTAGACCGAGGTCGCTCTACGTAGGCAGGATGAAAGCATGCGCAACACATAATTGTCATGGTCGAGGAAGATTTACAGCCTTGCAGAACTTTTATTCGTAATTCAATGACTTAATGCCTTACTTCGCGGCAGTGTCACCCAGTATTCTGCACCACAAAAGGGAACACAAAATGCGTATTCAAGAGAGTTCCAGCGCTTCAAATGTTTATGCAGCCCGTCAGGAAGAGCCTGAATGGATGTGGGCTAACACCATCAGCGGGCTGGAGAATGAATTGGCCACCGCCCTTAAAGAGGTAAAGGGTTTTTCTCTACCCGATGGGGCGGGTGGTTCTGAAAACACGGATGCGATTGGGGATGCTATCTTCAATGATCTTCAAAAACTACGAACAGCTGATGAACTTAACGCAATTGAACAAATAATTCGGGCTGTAGTTGACGGAGATGCAACCCCCAATGTTGAGCTTGCAAGCAATGGCGACATTCATTCAACTGATCAAGGAAACATGCTTCCCTCAAATGTTTTGGGAGCGTTTGTGCCCGGGGAAAATGGGGAACCTGGCACTATTCTGATCTCCAGTAGCCTTCTGGACGACCCTCGAAAACTGGCGAGTGTCATGCTTGAGGAAGTTGGTGAAGCTATTGGGGATCAAGCACAGACTGAGGGTCTTGAGCTTGCGCCGGGTGATGTTGGGGACCGAATTGAGAAAGTTGTGCGCACTGGTGAACTGGACAGCAGTGACTTTGTAGTGACTGATGGCGGTCTTGACGTGCAGTCGGGCGAAAATCTGGACGCAAACACGGACTATGATGAACAAGCCGTATTGTTCAACGGCGTCATTACAGACGCCAAAACTGCAACCGAAACATCTACGACGAGCGCCACGAGTATACCGCTTCTATACCAACTGCAAAACGCAAGCTTCACATCGTTATCCAACACTGACTTCCAGGTCGCTGTCGTTGATCCAGACGATAGTTCATTGAGCGCAGAACAAGTCGATACACTGCAATCCACGCAAGGCAAAAAGCTCTATGCCTACACCAGCATCGGTGAGGCAGAAGATTATCGTGACTACTGGCAGGATAGCTGGTCAACACAACAACCTGATTTCCTGCTGAGTGAAAACTCGGATTGGGCAGGAAATTTCCGCGTCGAATTCTGGGATTCCGACTGGCAGCAGGTCATATTCCAACGCGTCGATGATGTTCTGGCACAGGGCTATGATGGCGTCTATCTGGACATTGTTGACGGTTATGCCGTCGACGAAGTGATCGCGGCCTATCCGGGCACCGAAGCAGAGTTGCGACAGGAAATGATCGATTTCGTAATCAATATCTCTGACTACGCAAAATCCAAGAACCCTGACTTCGCCATCATTCCACAAAATGCCGTTGGCCTGTTAGGCGTCTCTGAAGAGGGGCCAGATAGCGGGAGCAACACGGCATATCTTAATGCGATCGACGGGTTGGGTGTAGAAGATCTTTGGTTCGATGACGACAAGACCTCTGACTGGACGGAGGGTGATTTAGGTTACATCAAATTGGCGCAAGATGCTGGCAAATTCGTATTGGCCACATCATACCCGACCGAGCAGGCCAACCAAGAAGCGTTTCTGTCTGATGCTCTTTCTAACGGGTTGATCCCCTTTGTCGCGGATCGCGAACTGACAGGTGTGATTGATGCGGACAACGTGGGACTCGCGGCCGAGATGGCAGGGATTTCTAGCGGAGGTGTTACTGACACCGAGAGTACTGACGTCGGTACGAACGATATTGAGAGTTCTGACGAAAGTGCCAGCGACGCTGCGAGCTCTGATGACAGCGATAACGATGTCGAAAGCACTAACGAAGGCGCTAGTGACGCCGGGAGCTTTGACGAGGGTACTAGTGACGTTGAGAGTTCTGACGAAGGTACTAACGATGTTGAGAGTTCTGACGAAAGTGTCGCAGAGGTCAGTAGTGACACATCTTCAGGGAGCCTAAGCGCAGAGCCAAGTGAAGGTTCGGTAACGGCTTCAGAAGACAACCAAGCGGCGCTCGAAGAACGTTTCATAGCGCTCTATGAGCGCCTTATGGAGAAACAAATCTCGTTTAAAGAGCGCGTAGAACCCTTCAAAACTGACAACCAAAACGCAGGTAAAGGATAGACCTGACCTAGTCTCAAAGCCCATCCTACATTGTGTAGGATGGGACGCCATTCCTGTTCGAATGTTATGGCGTCCCCTGTTCGCAATTATCAATGCTGGTGAATTTTCGAAAGTACGGTTGTTCGTCGGTCAAAGATAAGCCCTAAGTCAGCAAATAGGGCTCTTCTATAAAAGCGTACGCGTCGCTTCAGGTCTTAATTTTTCTCGACAGCATCTGGTAGAGTTTTTTACTCTTGGTCCGCGACGAGGGCTGCAAGAGTTTTTGCTATGCAACTGTGTGGCAAGACCTTGTTGAGTTTGCAGACACGATGAGCAAAGCCAGCATAGCGCATTTTGCATCGCGGAACGACGGGCGAATCGTACCTTTTGCACGGTTGCTGTCCATCACGATGCGATTGTCTGCCATAAACGGGATTGGCCACTCCCGTATTTTGAAATATTTTTTAGTGCGCGCCCCGTTGGTAATACCGTCAAGATTTGCAATGTGCACGGGTCCGGTAATCCACCGGTTGAATGGGAGCATCATCCCGCAAATCTTACGCGCTTGTCCTCGGGATAACCATCCAACTGCTGGGTATCCTCAGAGCCCTGTAATATCTGTGGTGCATAATTGCGAAACCGTCCCAACAGCTACAGGACTGCGTCGCATGGGTAATTTCACATTGACGCTGATGCCAAATGAAACGCCATAGCCAGTCTCTCATGCAGCCATCTCGACCTCTTGGTTAGCAAAGATAACAACGCACACAGAGCTGGATTTCTGTTCAGGTTCTAGTGAATCCGGTGATCGTCAATCGCATCGTTGCCCGGATAATTAACCGGAGTTGTGTCCTGTAGCAGAACCAATATCGAAGGAAGTGTTGCCCAATATCTAGGCATATGGAGCACTCTATGTGGGTAGAACTGCCAATTCGATCATAAATAATCAAAATAATGATTGAACGTGAGTGCTTTTACTGATTTGCTAAGCCCATTAGGGGATATACTATGCCAGATAACCGTCATTCCAAACTTCTTATGTTGCTCCTGTCGCAGGGCCAAATGTCAGTACAGGACATCTCTGCATCACTGAAGGCTTCACTTGCTACAGTACGGAGAGATCTGTTGGAGTTAGAGCGCTTGGGGCACATCGAACGATTGCACGGGTCTGCGCGTATCGCCACTGGATCGCACCGAGAACTCGCGTTTTCTGCACGTGAACAAAATCAAATTGCCGCCAAGAGAGCGATTGCAAGTCAGGCCGCAAAACTTATCCAACCCAATGAATCCGTCTTTCTTGATGCCGGAACCACAGTGCTGCAATTGGCGCGCCACATCCGCAGCATTGAGATGCCGATAAATGTCTTCACCAACGGCTTGGTCATCGCGCAAGAGTTGGCGCATGTCTCAAATGTCAGTGTCACGTTGATTGGGGGACGAGTGCGGGCGGAAAACCAGTCGATGGTTGGTCCCGCGGCGATTTCGATGCTCGAGGGTCTTTGGTTTGACTGGCTATTTCTTGGGGCCACTTCAATAGATGACAAGGGTAACTTAACGAGCGTTGATGCAGACGAAGCAGCTACAAACGCGCGGATGATCAAGCGTTGCAAAGAATTGGTGGTGTTGGCCGACACCTCAAAATTTGGACGCAAAAGCACCTTTGCAGTTGACCGATTGAAGCAAGGGGATTTGCTGATTACGAACGCGGCACCTGAAGGAAAATTTGCGCAATATCTTAAGAGTACAGGCGTCGGGGTGATGCTGGCAGAGGTCGCGACACATGGGTAGCTCTGTTTTATCCGTTGATGGAGGTGGCACAAAGACCGCGGCACTTGTCGCGACAAAGGCGGGTGCAGTTCAGATCTTAACGCCTGCACAGGGTTGCAATCAGCAAGATGGCAACGGCTGGGATGACGCACTCGGAGCTGTTTTGGGGCAGGCAAAAGAGATTGATTTTGCGGTGATTGGTATACCGGGATTCGGTGAAATTCCGAAACACGATCATCTCGTCGCGGATTTCATCGCAACCAAGATTAAAGCGCCCCATTTAATCATCAACGACGTTGAACTGGCATTTCACGGGGCGTTCCCAAGCAGTGATGGTGTCCTGCTATTGGCCGGTACAGGATCAATGGCCGTTGGTCGGACGCGGGGCGTTATGCGCCGTGTTGGTGGCTGGGGGCATGTGTTGGGCGACGAAGGCAGCGCGTACTGGATCGGGCAGCGGGCGTTATCATTTGCGGCCTCAGAAACAGACGGACGACGTTCACAGGATGGGTTTGCCGAACGGCTGACTGCAAAGATGGACACCCCAAAACATTTGTTTGGCTTACTCGATTGGACGTTGCAAAACGGAGAAAGTCGCGCCCGGATCGCGAGCCTCGCACGGATCGTCGACGACATGGCACTATCCGGTGACCCCGTTGCACAAGCAATTCTTGATGCCGCCGCAGACGAACTTTTGACACTTGCCAATGCCGCATCGGACGACCCAACCAATTGGGCCCATGCCGGCTCCGTTTTTAAAAGCGAGGGCCTCAAAGCCGCCGTCACCAAGAAACTAGGCCCTCCCGTGACACCTGTTGCCAATGCCTTGGTTGGAGGACTGCATCGGGCTGCCACATTGGCGAACTGGCCAATCGCGGATGATTGGATCAACCACGTTGCCGCACATCAAATGAACATTGAATAAGCATTATAGGAACTTTCACATGTCCCAGACAATCGACGGCATCGTCGGACAATTCGACTATTGGCGCAAAGCAAAAATGCCCGCTCCATTGCCCGCGTCAAAAATGACGCGCGTGGTCATTGGGTGTGGCACCAGCTACAACCTCGCGCTTGCGGTTGCCTCTGCGCTGTGCGCCGCTGGTCACCAAGCAATCGCGGTGCCCGCAGGCGAGTGGTTCGACCGCCCCAACACCTACCTGCCCAACGATACTCCAGCTGAGATTATCGCACTATCCCGGAGCGGAACAACGACCGAAACTGTGCGCGCTGCGGCTGCCAGCCGTGATCGTGGGTTACATGTTATTGGAGTTTCGTGTGCGCCCGATACCGCACTTGAAGCAGCCAGCGATACTGCGATTGTGTTTGACACCCATCCAGCTGAAGGCATTGTCATGACGTCGTCGGCGTCCCTGATGTTGCTTGCGGGCTACGCAATGGCCGGGCTCAAGGTGGATGACGCGTTGTTCAATCAGGCACAGGCATTATTGGGCGCAATGAAAGCCGCAGATACTTCGCCGTTCCACGCCCGCAACCACATCGTTTTTCTTGGTGGCGGCGCGCATTATGGCGTGATGCTTGAAGGTGGGTTGAAGCTCATGGAGATGGCGATCACCGCAACGCAAACGTTCCACCCAGGCGAATACCGCCATGGTCCCATCAGCCTGATCGACGAAGGATCAGCTGTTGTGATGCTATATCATAGCCATTCAGCCGAGGCAGACGGCGAACTTGTACGCGAATTACAAGACAAAGGCGCTTTTGTTATTGGAATCGGCGGACCAGGCGATGTTGAATTGCCCGTCGGTGCGACAGGCGATCTGGTGGGTGCAGAGGCGCTGCCAGCATTGCAGCTTTTGGGGGAATTGAACGCTGCGTCCAAAGGGATAGACACCACCGCACCACGTCACCTAAGTAAAGTTGTGGTACTCGCATGACCCCGCTTGATACATTCATAGGCTTATCTGCTGCACATAATGCCGGCCGCAAACCAGGCGTTACCTGTGTATGCTCGGCACATCCGTTGGTGATCGAGGCGGGCCTGATTGAGGCTAAGACGCATGGGCTGGTTCCCTGCGTCGAGGCGACATGTAATCAGGTGAATCAAGACGGTGGATATACCGGCATGACGCCTCAGGATTTTCACGATTTGGTAATGGAAATTGCCCAAAGCGTTGGCGTGCCACAGGATAGTATTTTGCTGGGTGGCGATCATCTTGGTCCGAACCCGTGGCGTCATTTACCAGCGGCCGAAGCGATGGAAAAGGCATTGGTCATGACCAAAGCTTACGCCGAAGCGGGGTTTTCAAAAATTCATCTAGACGCATCGATGTCATGTGCTGACGATCCTGAAGCCTTGAACGATGACGTCATTGCGGCGCGTGCTGCGGCCCTTATGGCGCAGGCCGAAGCGGGCTCAGAGGTTGGCGGCCACGCAGCACCTGCATACATCATCGGAACAGAAGTCCCCGTCCCAGGCGGCGCATCCGAAGGGCATGATCATTTAGTCGTAACCAGCGCTAGCGATGTGGCATCAACGCTCGCGGCGCATGTCGCGGCGTTAAAAATGGCGGGGCTTGAGCAGGTTTGGCCGCGCATTGTCGGCTTGGTTGTGCAGCCAGGTGTAGAATTCGGACAGATTGAGATTGATCGCTATGTCTCTGACAAGGCAACAGCGTTGTCAGCGTGGCGATCAAAAACAGGCCATTTGGTGTTTGAAGCCCATTCAACCGATTATCAAACGGCAGAAGCTCTCGCAGAGTTGGTTGATGACGGTTTTCCGATCCTAAAGGTCGGGCCTGGCCTGACATTCGCAATGCGCGAGGCATTCTATGGTCTAGACGCAATCGCAGGCGAAATTTGTGACAACTACGTTGTAGGTACATTGCCGCAAGCCATGGAAACTGTCATGCAGGAAAACCCGCAATACTGGCAAGGATATGTCACCGGAAGCGATGAAGAACAACGTACACAGCGGCACTATGGCTTGTCAGATCGGATTAGGTATCTTTGGCCAAATCCTGATGCGGAGCAAGCTGTCGAAAACCTGATGAATGCTTTGCTGGATACCGAAATTCCATGGCCGCTGATCTCACAGCACCTTGGTCGCTTGGCTGATTCAGTAGCCAAAGGCACGGTTCAACCTGTAGCACGCAAGCTATTGATTGCGGCTGTCCAACAGGCTTTGACACCCTACACAAATGCTTGTCGGGAGGGCTGAATATGGGTACTTTGAAACTGGAAAAAATCTGCAAATCCTTTGGCACAGTCGAGGTTTTGCACGACATTGAACTGGATGTGGCCGAGGGTGAATTTATTGCACTCGTCGGCCCATCGGGCTGCGGCAAGTCGACCTTATTGCGCATGATCGCCGGGCTTGAGGCCGTCACGTCTGGTAATATTATAATGGGCGACAAAGTCGTCAATGAAGTTGCACCGGCAGATCGTGATGTCGCAATGGTGTTCCAATCCTACGCTTTGTATCCGCATATGACGGTACGCCAAAATATGGGCTTTGCGCTTGAGATGGCGTCCGTCTCCAAACAGGATGCTAAAAAGGCGATTGAACATGCAGCCGAAATTCTTGGTCTGACACCTTATCTAGAACGTCGACCTAAAGAACTGTCGGGCGGTCAAATGCAACGTGTTGCGATGGGACGCGCGATTGTGCGCAATCCTGAAATATTCCTGTTCGACGAACCCTTGTCCAATCTTGATGCGCAATTGCGGGGGAAGGTCCGAGCAGAGATCCAATCCCTTCATGATAAACTAAAGACAACAACCATTTACGTAACACACGATCAAGTCGAAGCGATGACGTTGGCCGATCGTTTGGTCATTCTTCGCGACGGATATGTTGAGCAGATCGGGACTCCGTTGGAACTTTATGATCGGCCAGTCTCTCCGTTTGTGGCGGCCTTCATTGGCGCGCCGCCAATGAACTTGTTTGAAGGAGAGTTCACAGCGGGGTATCTGAAATTGCGCGATGGAACGGCCCTATCATTGCCCGATACCGTACAGCTCGCTGGTAGTTGCACTGCAACAATAGGGGTACGCCCTGAACATTTACACCAATCGGATGACGGCTGGCCTGCGAAAGTGACCTTGGTTGAAACCATGGGGCATGAAACCCACGTAACCGCAATGATTTCGGATAGTGCGGTGATTTATACCATGACGACACGGGATTTCCCTGCCGTCGGGGATACTATTTTCCTGAAAGCTGACCCTGCACAATTACATGTGTTTAAGGACGGATTGCGTCAGGATTGAACAACGTTAATCGCCGCGCATTGTTGCGCGGTACGCTTTGGGTGTCCGCCCAAGATGCGTTTTGAAAGCATCGTATAATCGGGTCAGTGAGCTATATCCGGAACGATATGCGATCTCTGAAATACCGTAATCGGTCTCCGCCAAAAGCCGCATCGCGTGGCTTAGGCGCTGACGTCGCAAATATTTTGCAATCGTCATACCCAACACCCGACGGAACGCAACCTGTGCATTCGTCGGGTGAAGGCCTGTATGTTCTGCTATCTCTGTGACAGTGATTTGCTTTGCCAAATTGTCTTGTATAAATGTAGTCATCTGTTCGACATGACGAACACCGGTCGCACGCCTTCCCGTCGCGAGGTCACCTTCTTCCAAAAGCCCGTGCTGACGCGGTTCAACAGACATACGACGTAAGCGCAACAGAATTTCCTCACGCCAGATTTGTTGTACAACCGTATCTGCTTCCCCCCACCGAGATGCCATATCTTCAAGCCTGTAACCGTCTTCTGGCGATTCAGAGCTTGATTGAATCAATCCGCCTGCCAGCACAGCTGAGCGAAACTCCGAAGCGATTGGGAGGGCCAAAAAGTTGCCAATCGGGATGTAGGCGCAATACATAATTTGGTCTTCTTGAACCGAAATTGTTTGGTGGTTCATCGCGGCCCAAAACACGCCATATCGACGCGGCAAGAGCGATACACGCCGCCCGTTCATCAGGTAATCTATACGCCCTTTGGGGACCCAATTAATTTCAAGATGATCGTGCCAATGTGCAGCGGGCATCGCATCCGCCTGGTGACTCTCAACCAAAAAGTCATCGGCACCTAGGTTTTCTTCTGGCGGCTCGTAAAGCCGATCATATGATGTCTTTGCCATTTTCGCCAAATCGCTCTTTTTCCGGAAAATATTGCCTGAGGCGCGGAATAACTACAAGCAAAACAATCGTAAGCTAATGCTAAGTTGATCTCACCGAAAATACCTAGGCGATCTCAAAAGACCCGGGCCGGTGATACAATTCTAACAAATGCCCAAGCTCGGGCACCTGACGACTTGGAGGTTCTATTAGATATGAAACTGAACAAAAACATTCTCGCGACAACCGCGCTAGCAACTATGATGTTGCCCGGTTTGGCGACCGCTGAAACAAACCTGACATATATGATGTGGGGCGACCCACCTGAAATCGCGGTCTGGGAGAAACTCGTTGAGAATTTTCAGGTCACCCATCCAGATATCAACATTGCAGTAGAAGTGTCTGATTGGGAAAGCTATTGGGAAAAGCTTTTGGTGCAAGTCGCTGGGGGTGATGCACCGGACCTTTTCGCGATGGACGCACCCATTTATCCCGATTGGCAGGCTCGCGGCGTACTTCTTGATTTGACTGCCTATCTTGAAGCCGACAGCGCAACGATTGATGGCTTGTACGAAGGCCCTCTATCTTCTTACCAATTGGAAGAAGGCACGTTCGGCCTGCCGCGCGATTTTCAGACCATCGTGATGTTCTACAACAAAGCGATGTTTGACGAGGCAGGTATCGAATACCCGTCAGCGGATTGGACACTTGATGATCTACGCACCGCAGCGGCCGCGTTGACTGTCGACAAAGATGGCGATGGCACAATTGATCAGTGGGGCATCGGCACCGAAGCCTACGACATGGAACCGTTTTGGGGTCCTGTTGTCTTCGCCCATGGGGGGGAAATCATTTCCGGTGATTATTCGACAACACTGATGGCAGAAGGGGCGGCACGTGGTGCATTTGATTACGTCAACGCGCTAATCGTCGAAGACAAATCCGTCATGTCCGAAGAAAACCTTGAATCCTATGGTTGGGATGGTTTCCAAGCGGGCGTTGCTGCCATGACCTTCTCTGGCCACTGGGTTATTCCTGCTTACACTGATCTTGATTTTGAATGGGCAACTGCACCATTTCCATCCGGCCCTGCTAAACGTGCGACGCTGGTAAACTCTGCTGGTATTGTAGGAAGCGCGACATCCGAACACCCCGACGAAGTTTATGAATTCATGAGCTACGTTGTGTCCGAGGAAGGCCAATCGATCCTTGCATCACTTGGCTTTGCGATCCCTGTCAACAAAGCCGCAGCCACAGGTCCAGCATATCTTGAGCAAGCCGCGTCAGGGGATCACGTGATGTTCGTGGATGCGCTAGAATACGCACGCACCAAGCCTGCTTTCCGTGGCTATGAAGAATGGTCCGGCTTGGTAGGTGATCCGCTCGGTATGGCTTGGAATGGTGAATGGACCATTACTGACGCCCTCGAAGAGATCGCCGCGACAGCAGACGACGCTTTAGGTGACTAAAAAAGCTACGCGAGGCGGCGTTGCGTCGCCTCGGCACCTTTGGGAATGAAAGAACATGCAAATTGACGGAATGTCACCACGAGGAAAAGAGCGGTTTTGGGCCGGTTTTCTTCTTACACCAACGTTACTTGGTCTCGGCCTTGGCGTGCTTGGTTCGATCATCGCGACGCTTGTTTTGGGTTTTTTCAATTGGGATCTTTTCACGACGCCTGAATGGGTCGGGTTCGAAAATTACACAGATCTTCCGGGTGATCGGAAATTCACGAAAGCGCTAAAAACGACGTCGCTTTTCTCGCTGATCTATGTGCCGGGAACCGTCATCCTTAGTATTGCCATTGCGGTACTTCTTAACCGCCATGTCGTTGGTAAGTCTCTGTTTCGTTTGTTTTTCTTTCTTCCCGTCGTCACATCCCCCGTCGCGGTTGGCCTCGTCTGGAGCTGGATTTATTCGCGCGATCAGGGTTTGTTGAACAACATGATCACATCGATGGGATTCGACCCCGTCTATTGGTTAGGTCGTGATATGGCGCTCTATTCTGTCGTTATCGTCAACATTTGGGGCGCAGTGGGCGAAGGGATGATCATCTTTCTTGCCGGGCTACAGGCGATCCCGCGCAGCCTATATGAAGCCGCGATGCTAGACGGCGCATCTAGCTCAAAGCAATTTTGGCGGATCACTTTACCCTTGCTGATTCCGTCCATCTTTTTCCAAGTTATCTTGTCGACGATCAACGCATTTCAGGCTTTCGACTACGTCTATGTGCTGACGTCAACTCAAGGGGGCGGGTCCACCATGCCAACCCTTGTTTTCAATCTATACCGTGAAGGTTTCAAATACTTCCGAATGGGCGACGCTGCGGCGCAGGCTGTCGTGCTTGCCGGCATCATCATCCTTCTTTCGGTGGTCTATAATCACTTTCAGAAGCGGTGGAGTTAACCATGTCAAACGCACACCTACTAAAACCCACATTCGGCAACCACATGCGTGAAAACGCGATTTTTTACGCACTGCTTTTGCTGGGTACTATCATCATGATTGGTCCATTCGTGTGGATGACGTCGACGGCTCTGAAAGTTCCGGGTGATCAATTTGACCGACGATTGATCCCTTCAGAAATCACATTGAGCAATTTCTCAGATGCGTGGCAATTGATGGATTTCCGGCACCTGGTTTGGAATAGTTTCCGCATCGCGGCGCTTTCCACGGTCGGACAGTTGATCACCTGTTCCATGGGCGCATTCGTTTTCGCTGTCGTAAAATTCCGTGGCCGTGAGGCTTTGTTTATTCTGCTGCTCGTTACGCTGATGATCCCTGCACAAATGACGGTTATTCCGCAATTCTTGATCTTTCGGTGGCTTGGGCTTTATGGCACTGCGGCGCCGCTCTATCTGCCAGCGTTTTTGGGTGGTGCGTTCGGGGTATTCTTGCTGCGCCAATATTTTCGCACCATTCCGACCGACCTTTTGGACGCCGCGCGCCTTGACGGGGCATCGTTGTTGTCGATTTGGTGGCGCATTTATCTGCCATTGGCACGACCTGCATTAGCCGCACTTGCCATCTTCGCGTTCATGTCATCGTGGAACGACTTATTCTCAGCACTGATCTATTTGCCATCTGATCTAGAAAAAACAACGCTACCGGTTGGGCTGTCACTGTTTCAACGGCTCTACCGTGCGGAATGGACCATCATGATGGCGGCTGTTCTCATCTCAGTCACGCCAATCATGATAGCTTTCTTCTTTGTTCAACGACAGTTCATTGCGGGTATCGCAATGACGGGCGTGAAATAACCAAATACCTGTTTTAAAAGGAAATACCAAATGACTAAGATTTGCCTCGTTGGGGCGGGCAGCACTGTGTTCGCCCAGTCCATCCTGGGGGACGTTCTGTCCATTCCAGCGCTTCAACATGCTGAAATATCTTTGTATGATATCGATGCCGAACGCTTAGAAACGTCGTTAACCGTGACGCGTCGGATTGGTCAAACGCTTGGTATCAAGAACCTGAAAGTTGTCGGCCATCTGGAACGAAAACCCGCCCTTGAAGGTGCTGATTTTGTCATCCTGATGATGCAGGTTGGTGGGTATAAACCCGCGACAGTGACTGATTTTAAAATCCCTGAAAAATACGGCCTTGGCCAAACAATCGGTGACACATTGGGTATCGGCGGCATCATGCGTGGACTGCGCACGATCCCTGTTTTGTTCGACATTTGCACGGACATGCTTGAGCTCTGCCCGGACGCCACGATGCTGCAATATGTAAATCCGATGGCCATCAACTGCTGGGCCATCAAAGAGAAATTTCCAGAGATCAAGGTTGTAGGTCTGTGCCATTCGGTTCAGGAAACCGCCCATGAACTTGCTGGGATGCTGGGTGTTGATCCAAATGCATTGCATTATCGCTGTGGCGGGATCAACCACGTCGCATTCTATTCCAAGTTCGAACTGATCCACCCGGATGGCACGCACGAGGACCTATATCCGCGCCTCAAGAAAATGGCGCAGGATCGCACTTATCCTAAATATGACGAAGTTCGGTTCGACATGCTGCGCCGCGTGGGTTATTTCGTCACCGAAAGCTCGATGCACTTTAGCGAATACAGCTCTTGGTATCTGAAAGCTGCGCATCCTGATATCGTCACGGCAAATGAACTTCGGATTGGCGAATACCTGTACCGTTGTGAAGATCAGATTGCAGAATGGCGTGAACTGCAGAAAGAGCTGGAAGGCGACGCACCGCTAGAGGTTTGCCGGTCAAACGAATATGCGGCTGGCATCATCGAAGGCATCGTCACAGGCGAAGCGCAAACCATTTGGGGCAACGTACCCAACAATGGTCTAATCCCCGCATTGCCGTCAGATTGTATCGTCGAGGTGCCATGCCACGTCGATCGCAATGGTGTCACGCCAATGGCTGTGGCCCCTATGCCGTCAATGCTCACGTCCATCATGGGGAAGTCCATCGCCGTGCAACGCGAAGTGGTGAATGCTGCGATTTCGGGCAAGAAAGAATTCATCTATCATGCGGCAATGCTTGACCCGCATACATCAGCTGAACTGACGTTGGACCAGACCACCGATATGGTTGATGAATTGCTTGTCGCACATGGTGAATGGCTGCCGAAATACAGCTAAAGCCAGTGGATTTTGTCTGAATAGACTGTGCATCGCATCTCGCGCTGATGGCAAACGGAACAATGATAAAGGGGCCATCGCGCCCCTTTGTCGAGGTCCCTGACCCTCTCGGCGCATATGGTGGGTCGATGAGCTGCCGTGGAAAATAAAGGGCAAGGTTTCGCAGAAGCGCGTTCCGCCAGCGTTTTTTCTTCATACGATCCTTTTTAACGACGGGCTGAATCGCGGTGACTACCTTTTGTCATCGTGAACGAACCCCAAAGAAGCATTGTTTCTTTCAAAATTCCGGAGGCGTCTTAAACCTGTTCCGATGTGGAAGCCCCGAGGAGTAGATCCTCTTTTACAAAAAAATGGGGCCCACAACGTGCGGGCCCCACACCGATTAAATAGTGTCTAGTTTTTAGTAGTTATCAACATTCCAACTAGCTTCGGATAGTACCGCGAGTTCGCCAACGGAATCTCCGGGTTCTGCGACATCGGCGACTAAGGCGCGCACAATGATTTCACCTTCGCTAAAACGCCGTCCGGCAGAATCCCCGAAGAAAGTATCTCCAATACTGTAATGACTCCTTGGGGCCGTCATCACATAGTAGATACCAGTTGTTTCCGTATCTTCATTAAGTACGTCAATCTCATGTTTGATGGCGTTAATCATATCTTTTACTTCGCCATAACTATCTTGGTCGGATAAATTACTTCCAATTTCACGCTCCGCGACAACGGCTCCACCTTGGCGGTATACTTCGGTACCAAAAGATTTCACCAATTCAGGGAAGGTATCGATCATCAACTTTTTATAGTCGAAGTTCGCGTCCGAAAAGCGCAATGATGAATCGACAAACGCTTGGCTATTACTGGAATCGACTAGATCCTGAAACGCTACGCCGGTCTCACTTGTAAGGTTAGCTGCAAAGTTAGGTATTCCCGCATCAGCACTGTCCCAACCGCCCTTTTGTGCGATCGCATAGCCTATTTGGGTGGAAACAGCGCCAATTGTTGAGGCAACATCACCTTTCGAAGCGGCTGCAAAAAATTGACCCGCAGAGACTTTTGTGAGCCCCGGCGTAGCAGCATTGTGTAGTGCGGTCGTCGTGATTTTAGACGCGGTGCTCGCAATGCCAGCGATAGCGCCTAAACCCATGCCAGCGCCCAAAACGATTGTACCTGCCAAGGCAAGCTCGGCCATAAGCTGTTCTGCTTTGAAAGCATCCTCAATCTGAGGAATATTATCGGTGACCTGTTCTATAAATGCGGCGAGATTATTCGTACCGTCAGACACCCAGTCCTGCAAAACCAGCAACACATCATCATATGTTTCCAGTTTGCCATACGCGGTGAGATCAACGCCAGGTACATTTTCGATTTCCTCAACGAAATTGTTTATGGCCTGAGTTTCAGTCTCTTCGAGGAAAAGTTGTTTCCCCGTCTCGTTGTTAGGATAATTGAAGTCCGCAAACTCCATCAACTCACTTATGCCTTCGCCGAAGGTTTCCATTTTAGTAATAACAGTTGCAAGAGCATTGCCGCCCTCTGCGATTTCCACCGCAGCGTCATCCGCATATTGTTCAAAATCGTTCCCAACCAAGGTCACATCATATTCAGTATTATTGAATAGATTGACCGAGTCACCCAGACCATAGATTTTATCATCAATGTATTCAGCGCCATCATCAATATTGAATGTAGATGGGTCCGTATAATCTGTTGTCAGTCCCATTTCTTGGATCTGGCGGGTATGGTCCAAACCACTTTCATCGAGGGTTACAAACCTATACCCGGAATCCATGTCAGACCAATCCCGCCATACTGCCATTGACTGGCCTTGGCTGCCCGTCGAAAGGAATCTGTCGAGATGATAAGACTTGATATTAAGCATCGTTGTACCGTTAGCACCGCCAAGCTCAATATCGTTTCGCGGTAAATGGTGATCAAGGAAAAGTTCCTTGATTGATATGGCCTCACCTCCGTATTGCACGGTTTCCTGCCAACTAAAATCAGCCCCAAAGAACTCTTCCATGGCAACTGATACGGCATATATGCTCATGTCTGTTGTGCCATCGGCGTTTTCGGTACCGTACTTGTCGATCATATAGTCGCCAAGGCTCATATCGGTAATGTCAGCGTTATGCGGATCAGTGTATGTTTCCATCCGACCAAAATCGATCGTTGTATATTGTACATCGCCCGTACCGGCCTCAGTGCTGGTGTTGGAACCGTTGGTATCTGTTTGGAAACGAATGATCCCACCTTCAATGGCCGCTTTGATCTGGCTCCAACTAAAACTTGCTGACCCAAATGAATCGCGGTCCAACCATCCATCGGCCCCATCTGCCCCATCCATACCGACCTCATCAACGTTAAAACTGGTATCATCTGGATTCATCAGCCGGAACAAATCGCGGACTTCATCCATTGTCACTGCACCGCCATGAATACTTGTAAGCGCCGATTGCAATCCCGTGGCCCAAACATGCGTGCGACCATCAACCGTTGTTGTCCCGTTTGCGGTCATTGATGCGTTAAATAAATAGTTTGCGAGTGTGAGGACATCAGCGCTATTCAAGTCGGCCGCGACATAAGCCCCGTCAATTCCTGCACTTTCCGCAGAAAGAGTGACGACTGCTTCTGTACCGGCGGATGTCCCGTCAAAAACAAGCGTAGTGTCCGTCGGCATATCGACAAATACCGCTGCCTCCGCTGCGGCCTTTGCGATGCGTTCTTCATTATTCAATCGCACTAAGACTTCCACTGCCGCATCATCGGAGCTATCAGCCAAATCCCCCCCTTCAACGGCCGTTTGAATACGGTCACCAATGTCAATATCGGCCGCAACGCTGAGATCGGAATCAATGTCTTCAAGGAAATCTGAGACAAAAACCGCGACGGCTTCACCAACTTCTTCAAGAACAACGCCCTCTAGAGTCTCACCATCTGGCACGGTGTCTGGGTTCATCATGCTTTCAGCAATCATGATGGTTCCCGGTTCGCCGTCACGACCCTCCACAAAGGCCCCCATGACGCCTTCAGGAAGAGCGTTTTCAGAATCGCCCTCACTTACGACCAATATGTCTGGCATCTCAAAACCACCCGCCGATGCAGGATCTTTCCCCAATCCTAAGAGCAGAAACATCGCTTGATCCAAATCCCCTGCCGCACTTGAACCGACCTCAGGCAGTTCACCAAAAAGCGCCTCTGCAAGGAGGGTGTTGTCAGGGCCAGAAGCTAAATCCCCAATATCGGCAACCGCGGTCTCTGCAAAATCGGCAACTTTTTGAGTCACGTCGTTGGGAGCGGAAACACCAGAAAACAAAGGCATGTCCGGCCAGTTTGAGGTCATGAAATCATTTGCTGCTAGAATGTTGTCGGGTAGGTTTTTAGGTATTTCCATTGGTATTCTCTTTATAAAACGTTCAATAATGACGTGACGCAGGCCCTCTATCTTGAGCCGCTTGACCAAAAAACACATATTGTAAGAGGTCGTGTACAACGCGAGATACGCAACAGGGGCACTTAATACCCAGAAGTACTGAGTGCCGTACCCAGAAATACGGAGGGGTCTACTTAAAGAAGTAGGTAAATACTACGTATGAAAAGCATTTTGGAATAGGGCGAACAGGCAAATTCAACGTCATTCAGGCTTGCGGCTGCAATGCCATGAACAATGAAAACAATCTCTCCATATCACCGGCAGAAATGGCTTCCAGTTCGCGTGCGCGCTTCAACATATCATAACAGGAACGGGCGTTGATCGACCATCCAGCCCCTTCACACAAGAACTCCATGACAGTTTTTAACTTCGACCGATCATCAAGAGGAGTGCGCAACACCATGCCGAACAAATGATTTCAAAGCCTTCCGGTTGGAACTGTTGCGTTAAATCCTGACCCTGCAGATTGAAGCGAGGTAGAGGGAGTTTATGCGCTTTTGCGCCCTGCCCCGCTCTAAGCCAACGCATTACAATTTAGGGCAGAAATTCCCTTTCAAACGCCAAAGAGTTACTCCCGAAGGCCCGCTATAAGCCTCTCGAATGCAGTCAGTGTCTCATCACTCACGTGATGCTCAATGCCTTCCGCGTCTGCTTCTGCCGTTTCAAGATCAACCCCGAGCGCAATCAACGCATTTCTAACCAATAAGTGGCGGTCACGTGAGGCTCTAGCGATGTCCTGACCTTCTTTGGTTAGCACAAGTGGTTGATAAGGCCTGTCCTCGATCAAGCCATCCGCGACAAGACGCTGAATTCTGTTGGTCACCGTTGCATGTGACACACCAAAACGCTCCGCGAGATGCCCGGTGCGTACATCACCCTGCACGTGACCAAGCTCCGCAATCATCTCAACATAATCCTCAACGATCTCACGACGATGCGCATCCCGCACCGCTGCAAAGTTCTGCGCGTGCCGCTTGGGAGAAAGAGCGTTCAAGTCATCGTCTGTTTTGATCGTGGGTTTATTTGTCATGCCCCCTTTCTGCACTTCAATACCTCAAATGGCAATAATTTAGTCTAGGCTAAATTTTAATTGACAAAATTTAGTCTAGGCTAAATATATCCTCGATATAGAAAAAAATTTTCAGCTTCAGGAGTACGACATGCCAAAATCCCGCGTCGCGCAGCCCCAAAAGCCCACCCACGAACATATCAGACAGCTCCCTTCGGACGCGCACTGGCAAAAACTAACCCACGCGGCGAACAGCGCTTTTTACAGCGGTGAAAGACAGCCCGCCCAAAAAGCATATGCCGCCGCTTTAATTGAGGCAGAACGCCTGCTGGTCATCGCAGAGAATGCCGCCAACCCTGGCAATGCCGCAACCATTCTGGTGATATCCCACCACAACCTTGCAGAACTGGCGGTTGACGCCGGTCAGACAGAGATCGCTACGCATCACTTTCAAGCCCCGTTTGATCGCCTGTTGAGCCTCGCCCGCAAATCTTCAACGCCTTCCCAACTACGGCAATCCTGCATCACGAACCTCAAAGAGGCGACGATCGGATTGGTGACACACCTTCAAACCAAAGGCGCGCCCATCACCTTGATTGCCGACACGATTAAAAAAGCAAAATGCGTTGCAAATGGCGCGTCCCGCTCCCCAAAAGCTGCGCTTCGCTCATCTCCTCGCCTATCCTAAACCAACCAAGAACAAAGGAAGCTATATGTTCTCGCTACCCGATCTCCCATACGAGATGGATGCTCTCGCCCCCGCGATGTCAGCTGAAACAATGGAATATCACTACGGAAAACATCACAAAACCTATGTCGACAAACTGAATGAACTGATTTCGGGTACGTCTTTGGAAACCCTATCCTTAGAAGACGTGATCCGCCAAACTGCGGGTGATGAAAAACAACTCACGCTATTCAATCAGGCAGGTCAGCATTGGAACCACACACATTTCTGGGATGGCATGCGTAAGAATGGTGGCGGCAACATGCCCGGACATCTCGAAAAACGACTAATTTCGGACTTCGGATCACTTGATGCCTTCCGTGCGGAGTTTTCACAAGCCTGTCTGACGCAATTCGGATCGGGTTGGGGTTGGCTGGTCTTTGATGGCCAAAAGCTGGCCGTCAGCAAAACCGCCAATGCCGATACACCCATCACCAAGGATCATGCCGCTCTGCTCACCTGTGATGTATGGGAGCATTCATACTATATCGATCACCGCAACCAACGGCCTAAATATGTCGAGACGTTTTTGAACGATCTCGTTGACTGGCAGGTCGTTGCAGATCGTCTAGAAGCCGTGACAGGCTAGACTTAGGACAGACTCTGAAGGAGCCTGTTTTCTGTATCGTTTCGCTTGGTCATTTTATGACTTTTAAGGTTGATCATGTCTTGTGAGCGCCCCTTTGAACACCACCGATTTCATCGTGACATCACCCTCTGTGCAATACGTTGGTATCTGCGCTGCCCGATGTCCTCACAGGACATGGTCGACCTATAAACCGAGCGGGATCGAAACAATGTGCATTTTAGAACGATAACAACGTTCAATATTCACCACTGAAGTAGGGCTGCTCAGCCAGTTTTTTCAAAGCATATGCGAGTTGATCACGGGAGACCACACCAAGACATATGCCTTGGTCACTGTACTAAAACTGAGCAAAAGCCGATAACTTAGTTCTCTGTGCGCAGGCAGCCACGCGCCCAACGGCAATGCCCCGCTAAAAATATCTTCTGATAATACGCCCGCAAGACTCCGGCGTGCCGGGAAATTCCCAGAAGAGATACCCGGTTTCCAAGTCGATTTTAACCTCATTTCCGGAACCCATAAAGTGTAACATGACGCTATTTGAATGGCGTTAAAGTGGATCACCTTACGTGAGTCCCGTGATCAAGCCTGAGGAAAACAATTTCCATGATTCATCAATTTCCTCGAGCTTCGCTTCTTCAAAACGGATGTGCAGTCGAATCCTCGTGGCCAAGTTCGAAGAGGCCCCAAAGACCCATTTGGGATACCCCTAATGGCGAATGGTATGATCGTGACCTGCGGAGGTGATTTTGTTCCGCGCCCCATTCGCCTCAAGAAGACCTATCTTGATCAACCAGGGCTTAATCTACGGACCAACCGTTTCATAAACTCAATTTGGTCCGATACAAAGACAAGGCATCATATGGAGAAGGTAGCACATTTGAGGAAAAGCACTGGACCGGTCACGACGCCGAAACCTTAACCCATTGTTCCGGTCCCATCGTCATTCGGACGGACGGATGAACGCGTCTGCGGCCACTTCATAACTAAATGAAGTGACCGCTCCTAGCGAGGACTTACACGAAGGTAAATTCTATCTGGGAGACATCACTGGCCTGAAGCCCGGTGAGTTCGACCTGCGTGTTTCCGTCAAAGGCTAGAACCAGCGCATTTTCTGTTTCGTAGCTATCATCAAGGGTCAGGCCTTCGATGACCAGCACATCATTGGCTAAATCAAAATCACCAATTACGTCCCATCCCGAATTATCGGAAAACACAAATTGGTCGCTGCCCGTACCGCCGTACAGTTCATCGTTACCTTTGGCACCGTTTAGAACGTCGTCGCCTGCGCCACCTTCAAGGTAGTCGTGGCTATTGCCACCGTCGAGTGTGTCATTGCCCTCTCCTCCGTGCAATTCATCAAGACCCTTGCCGCCGTGCAAATCGTCATCGCCTTGCCCGCCGGACAAGTCATCGTGTCCTTTTCCTCCGTACAAGAGATCGCTTCCGGTACCACCCTCAAGGTAATCAGCACCTCGATTCCCCGAAAGGGTATCTTGGCCATCCCCTCCGAAAAGTTCATCACCCCCGGCTCCACCAGATAAAGTGTCGTCGCCATCATTGCCGATAAGAACGTCATTGCCCTTAAGGCCAGATAGCTCATCATTGCCATCACCACTGATCAGCTCATCAGCACCGGAAGTTCCGGTCAGAACGATAGGATCCGGCGCGTCTTCCAACGGTGCAGGAAGGGTATTCAGCGCAAAATCTGCGGAAACACTTGCCGCGAACCCGCGCGCCTCAGCTTCGGCTGCGAAAGCATCGATTGCGGCTGTGTCGGTCGAATACTCTAAGGCCAAAACATCAATGCCCTGCGCGGCAAATACAGTTTGGAACACATCAAGTACCGCTTCTTCGTAAACACCTGTCGCAAGTCCAAAGAAACTCTCAGCCATGACCGCGTCAATCGCGTCATAATAGGCCAACGCCTCTTCTGAATCCTGCGCGTAGCCTGCATCGCCAACGATAAAAGGACCACCGTTGGGGATAACGACAAAATCTGGATTGACCGCTTTACCGGCGTCAGCAATCGCGCCAACAAAGGTCATCATTTCCTGCGCATACAACTGTGATTGCTCAGTGCCCAATTCACCTCGAAGTGCCGCGACCTCATAGTATGACAGCATATTATCAAGGAAGATGCCCGTATACCCACGCGTGGCCAGGTCTGTAACTTGATCAATCACCAACGCTTGCCAATCGGGGTTCCAGAATTCGACAATCGCGGCATCAAAGCTGTCTGCTTGTTCAGCAAGCCAGCTTGGTGCGGCGTCAGTGAGCACACCAGTATCAGTGCCGTCTTCTGTCCAAGATGTATCCCAATAGGGCCGCGCATCGTCGCTTTGGCCAACGGACACATAACCCACGATTGTCTTGCCTGATGCGACCAATTCCGACACTGCGGCGTCTGATAGCTCAGCTGTTTCAGCGGCACCAGGAAAGCCCTCTACGATCAATAGATCGTAAGACGAAGCGGCGATTTCGGCCGCATCAAGATTCGAATATTGTACTGCAAACTGATCTACAACCAATTCGGTTGAGGTAGCGGAATCAGGTGAGGCTGCGGAATCAACAATGGCGACCGCGTCGCTGCTCCAGGGTGCGTTAACATCTGCCCCTTCTATAGCTGCTTCGATCGTTGCATTGACCTCGTCAATCACGCCAGTTAGTTCACGATTTGCGACAAACGGGATAAGACCGTTTTCGATTGCATCCGCTACGAACGCCTCTTGGCTTGCCTGCACGGTCGGATAAGACGTCGCCAGTACAAATTTGTCGGCCGCCTGCGCAAGCGCGATGTATTCCAGATCACCTTGCGTCCAATCCGAAATTTGGTCATCGTTGAACCATAGGTCCTCAACACCAAGCCCGTCGATTGCGTCCAGATAAGCCGTGTTAGCACCGCTGTCGGGGCTGTCTTCGGTTAGTCCCAAAAGTCCCACAGCATTTTGAGGAATGATTGCAAAATCTGGATTCTGTGACTTTGCATGTTCAGAAATGCTGATCACAAAGTTGATCATTTCCTGACGGAGCTCTTCGTCTGTGCCGGGATAGGCCGCAATCACTTCATCAACTGAGTAACCATCAACAATGTCGAGATAGATACCGTCGTATCCTTTCGCCAGAACATCATCAACACGGGCAAAGATGATCTCTTGCCAATCCGTATCCCAGAACTCGACCCGAAAATTGCCTTCCCACTGCACATTTTCGCCCAAGACGTAGTCCGGCGGTTGAATCGTCCAACTGTCTTCCCAATAATCGCGATAGCTTTCTGCTTCACCGATGCTGGTATAGGCATAGAGCAGCTTGTTCTGGCTCGATTGTAGGTCGGCAACCTGTTGTGCACTTAAGGCGCTGTCATCAGGGTCGATGACGGCGACCCGGAAGTCAGCATCTGAAAGCGACGCGTAGTCAGCATTTTGCAGTTGATAAAGAAATGGTATGGTCATCAAAAGGACCCTCTTGTGTGATTGGTGTGACCACGATTAAGGATTCCTACATTACGAGAACATTACGTCGCTGTTTCACGCGTCATTAAAATGATTTCAAATATCTTTTGCTCGGTCAGTCGCGCATTTAAGTCAAAGCCTAGAATATCTGCAAATCCCAAACTCAGTGCCAGCCCGAGCCCTGCATGATCTTGATTTGGCCGCTGCCCATCCTTACGCCAGAACGGTTCAAATAGTCTTGATACATCAGAAACTTCAAGTCCGGGCGCGGGATTCGAGACAAGGAAGTGCAAGCTGCCTTGCGTTGCTGTATATTCTAAGGTGATCGCTGATCCGTGTGGTGCATGACAGATCGCATTTCCCACAAGGTTGTTAAGGATTGAGTGTAGCAAGGTTTCATCTGACATAATCTTGTGGTCTTGGGGCGCTTGCAGATCCACGGTCAAGCCGTGTTTGGCGATTTGCACCGCATTTTCAGAAATGATCTCACGCAGCATTTCGGGTGGATTTACAGATGTCATCTGAAGCGAGGCAGCCATCGCATCTTTGCGTGCAATCCCAAGCAATGCGTCAATGAGGGATGTCAGCCGGATAGATATATCATTGCAGGATCGAACGACGTTATCCAACTGTTCAGGGGCTGTCGGAAACCGCAGAGCCACATCCGTCAAGGTCCGCAATTCCGCAATCGGGGTGCGCAATTCGTGCGCAGCATCGGCCGTAAAGCGACGTTCAACAATAGACGCATCAGCAAGCCTGACCAACAGCGCGTTCAATCGCTCAGCAATTGGGCGCAACTCTGACGGACCATCGGTTGGAAAAGGACGGCTGTAGGACGGTTCTCGGATTTGTTCTGCGCGATGGGTCAGGTCCCGCAAAGGGCGCAGGACAGAACGAGTGGTGAAAAAGGCCGCTAAAGCTGCTGCAATGGCCGAAGCAACCGCGATCAAAAACGTCAACCAGCCGAGGTTATTAAGTCGGCTGTGAAGCGGCGCAAAATCAATAGCGAGCGTGATCTCTACGACCGTCTCGCGGACACCGGGCGCAATTTCAACCGATGTGTCAGTGAGGTCCCATCCCCATTGGGCAGGCATAATTTGGGTCACAAGAAGTGCTGATGAACCAGTCGGGGCCGAACCGACCCCGAAAATTGGGGCATAAATGCTGGCATTGGCTAACCCTTCCAACGTCCGGTTTGCGGCATTAAGACTGTTGGACTGTGCAATAAGGGAGCGCTCTTTGACATCGCGTACGACAAAGGCATGGTCCCCGCCAACCGCGAATCCAGTTAGAACTGTGGAATTGAGTTCGACATAGATGTCACCATCGGTCCAAACTTTGACAGCATTGGCGACGGATTGAAGTTGTTCAACCGCTGAGCGTTTGAAGTCCTCCTGCAGCGCGTTGCGCATAAAAAAATAGGTTGCCCCACAAAACGTAGCCGTGACGCAAAAAACCGTAAGCGCCAGCCAAACGACCATCCTTTGACGAATTGAATTCATGATTGCCGTAACCTGTAACCTTGTCCGCGGACAGTTTCGATGCGCGATGTCTCACCTGAGTGATCGATTGCCTTTCGCAGAATTGAAACTGCTGCATCAACAACATTACTATTTGGTTCAACGTATTCATCATAGATTTTGGCTTCGATATCCGGCCTGCTTACGACCGTCCCAACTTTCAGAGCGAGCAGTTCGAGAAGTGCGTATTCCCGCCTGCTCAGGGTGATCGGCGCGTCATCAACAGTTACCGACCGGGCGGTAAGATTGACCGTTAACCCACTAACTTGCACGCTGTTGCATGCAACACCATTTGAGCGACGTAGCAACGCCTCTAGTCTTGCCTGCAGTTCGTCAAAAGCAAATGGTTTGACAAGGTAGTCATCTGCACCCGCGCGCAATCCCGTTACGCGATCATTGATGGTGTCACGCGCTGTCAGAACTAGAACGGGGGTTTGATTGCCCGCTGCACGCATGCGTTCTAATATTTGCATGCCATCAAGTTTTGGCAAGCCAAGATCCAAGACAATTGCGTCGTAGATGTCTTGTTCAGTCCGCCAAAATCCATCTTCGCCGTCTCGGGAGGCATCAACCAAATATCCAGTTTTGCGCAACCCGTGTGAAAGGCTTTCACGAAGAATATCGGAATCCTCTATGATAAGTATTTTCATCGGCTATGTGGGACTCCAAGAGTGCCGTAAATGGACGTGATCATGCGCGCTGAGAAGTGTGTGCACGCTACACGCGAAAAGGGTCACATATAAAGGGCATCGTCAACTTATTTGGGACAGATTTTGTAGGAATAGCGCAGTCTGAATTAATCGGCTTTTAATTCACCGGTGATATCATGTCACACACCGTGAGCAACGGCTCTGGCGTGGCAATATGTTTGAGCAGAAAGAGTGCGGCGGCGGGGGCGAAAAACGGCTTCGACTTGGTCATGATCAGCGGGGAAACGTTGCGCCTGACCTGAAGATTTAAAACCTCCCTTTATCTTTTCTCGTTTTCGGGTTGGTCTATGGGATCCTGCAAATCGATTGTTGAGACCCTTACGGCTTCATGGTCAATGTTGGGCGTAGACCCTTCAAAGCCGTACCATAACGTCAAAGTTTATCTGTGATCACGACACGCGGTATGCCAAATTGCTTCAATAACTTACGGAAGAACGTGTCAGCAGCCCGCTTGTTGCTCAAAGATGTCCAGCACGTCGCCGTTGCTGTCGACGGCTCCCATAGCCAGTATTTCTTGCCGCGAATTGGAAGAACAACCTCGTCCAGATGCCATTTATTCGATGATGCCGCGCACAACGAGAAAATCTTCAACGTCGCGTAAACTCATCGGGAAACGGTAACCTTTGAAGGCTCCAGAATGTTTGGGTTTGGTCATGAATGCAGATACAATTTCATCTCACTTCCCGCAAGTTGACGAATTACCAAATGTTCTCCCTTAGCGTTACTCAGCGATCAAACCTTGTGGTGACAATTTTTTCCATTCGTAAATAATACCCTGGGTTATCTGTATTTTGACATCGACAATCTTCCCAAAGGGAATAGTTTCAGGAATTCTTTTATCGAGGTGCGCCACAGTTACATTCCAAGACAATTCAGGGAATTGGGAGGATGTGGATCTAAGATATGCACTAATTTTCGACGGAACGGACTCTATTTCGCGTACCAAGAAATCCAATTGTTTTATGGCGTAATAATGTCGCCGAAGAACTTTTTATGTGCTGATCAATCGTGGCTTTCCTGCTTAATTTGCCACCTGGCTCAGGAACTCCGACCAAATTGGCGATTCTGCAATGTTGCCAGCTAAGACGTCGTAACCGGCCGCGGTCGGATGGAGGCCATCGCCATGTTCCAAAGCTGATGAGAACGCCTGATGCTTAGAGAGAGCCTCAGTTTGGAGAATGAGCGGCGCATTTAATGATGTGCAGACGTCTCCCAATATTGAGTTCACTTCATTCAGCTTCCTCAAAATCACTTCACCTACTCCGCCGTCATCGCGGACGAGGCTAGGTAGAACAGGCGCAGGCTCGATCACTACGACTGGGCCGTATAACTGCCCTGCGCGGATGGTCGTGGACAAATTTTGCGAGAGCGCATCTTTATCAAGAGGCATCGTATTGACGGTAGCAGACGCACGAAGCGCGTCATTAACCCCAATCATTAAAGCGGTGCCAGCTCCGTCGCGCCCTGTCAGCCGCGCGGCAAGTTTGGTTTGGCACCGTCTGGCCACGTCTGCGATAAGGTTACCGCCGATACCAAGATTATAGCAATGCATTCTTACCGGATTGGGCGAAGTGGCCGCCATCAGACGGGCCGGCCAGCCAGTTCCGCGTGCGTCACCATCGCCAACTGTTATGCTGTCGCCCAAGAAGGCGATGCATAGCTTTCGTGAGGGGGGCACGGCATTCATGGGGCGACCTCCAAAGGAGTGTGGCAAGCAACCTGGTTCCCATTTTTCAACGTCGTTTTTGGCGCTGTGGTACGGCACAGCTCTGTTGCAAGCGCACACCGCGGGTGAAAGGCGCACCCTGTGGGGATGTTGCGCGCCGACGCGACTTCGCCCGGTAGGATAATCCGTTGATCGTCTTTTTTGTCCGGGGACGGCATCGCTGACAGCAAGGCCCTAGTGTAGGGGTGGCGCGGAGCGGCAAATAAGGATGGGGTATCGCTTTCTTCCACGATACTGCCAAGGTACATAACAGCGACGCGATCCGCACTGTGACGTACAACGGATAGATCGTGGGTGATGAGCAGATAGGTTAAGCCCAGATCGCGTTGCAGCTCTTGGAAGAGGTTCAGGATTTGCGCGGCCACCGATACGTCCAATGCCGAAACCGGCTCATCCCCGATCACAAGGCGTGGGTTATCGTCAGGACAGCATGAACGATGCCGAATGCCAGGCCGCATATTACTTTGCCGTTAAGACAAACTGCATCAAACGCTATGACCGGTATTTCCTCCGCCCAGTCCTTGAGGGCGATTTATCGCCCTTCGTTGCCAAACATGACTGAGGCCCCGAAAGCGATTTTTTGGGCGCATTGGACACTTTGTGGCCCCTGATCGAATAGTTTCATAAGAAACCGCAATGCTACGGTCCGCGAACAGGTCTTCCACTTAGCGTAGGCTCCTGTTGAACCGAAAGTATGCCCAAACAGCGAAGCTGGCGACCGATCTAGGAAAGCGATGGCCTTTCAATGGCGGCAAGTTGGATCATTTTTCATCGGGATGCGCTAAACTGCGAAGGTACCATCATCAAGATGACAGTATCGCCTTCCCTCCAACCCAAAATGCTGCGTTTCATTGCCAATGTCCGCTTCAGGGAAGCTAAGGTGCACCCTCGCGGAGTACGGTCAATGCCCGGTTTGGGCCGCTCGGTTCGTCGCGCCGAGGCTAAGATTAGCAGATGCTGCGCCACATCCGATGGCGGCTGAGGACTCATTGGTTGGTCAACTTTCCCCGCTGTGTGCATTTGGAGCGCCGTGAGTGCCGCAGGTGCTCGATTCTCAGCGCTGTGCTACGGCGAAAAATCGGTCATTCATGGTAACCGCAACGCTAACATATCAGCTGCGATATAGCTCTCCCTTAGCCGCGCCTTAATCTAGAAGTGCATTTTGCACTTGCTTGAAACACCGTAGTGAAAACGTTGAACGAGAGTTGCGTATACCGCTGACAGTGTAGAGCTTGTTCTTCAAAAACGCCTCGTATCCTGATGTTCCATTGCAGGCGACTTTGATGAAGAAGTCGAATTCGCCAGATGTGATATGGACTTCCAGCACTTCAGGAAAGGCCGCGACTTGGATGCAGACGTCTTCAAGTTGATATCCTTGATGCCGGTCCAGAGAGATTTCGACCAACACGATTTCGGCTTGCCCCAACAGTTCCTGGTCCAACAAAACCGTATAACCTTTGATGAAGCCTTTTTCTTCCAACCGACGCATGCGTTGCCAGCATGGACTAGGAGAAAGCCCGACCTTTTCTGCGAGTTGAACATTGGACAACCGGCCGTCGGCCTGAAGTTCTTTCAATATTCGCTTATCAAGTTGATCCATTGGCTCCCTTACCATCATAAGAATTAAACCTCCTAAAATATAGTATATTGCAGAATTAAATTTCACAGGATCAATGAATTCACAAGAACAAAGAAAGCACCCTTTTGAAGAGGCCTGCTAATCTAGCGGAATATGACCATATTTGAGGGGGCCCCATGCAAGACATTGTGATCACTGGTGCGAAACGCACGCCAATGGGCGGTTTTCTGGGGGAATTTTCAAAACTACCTGCCCCCACTTTGGGAGCGACCGCGATTGCTGCGGCTCTTGGGGATGCGTCCTGTGCGCCATCAACCGTTGATGAGGTCTTGATGGGGTTGGTTTTATCTGCCGGTGTCGGCCAAGCACCTGCGCGCCAAGCCAGCTTAGGGGCCGGAGTGCCAAAGAATGTTCCCGCAACAACCATTAGCAAAGTCTGTGGATCAGGCATGAAGACTATATGTCAGGGCTTCGATATGATCCGCGCGGGTTCGGCGCAAACCATCGTGGCTGGTGGAATGGAGAGCATGACGCAGAGCCCGTATTTGTCGTGCGACGTACGAGGAGGCGCACGTCTTGGGCATCGTCAAATTCTTGATCATATGTTTCTGGACGGGTTGCAAGACGCTTATGAAGACGGCGCTTTGATGGGTGTCTTCGCAGAACGATGTGCTACGAAATACCAGCTCACTCGTGCGCAGCAAGATACTTATGCACTGACCTCGTTGTCGCGCGCGATTGCTGCACAAGATACGGGGGCGTTTGCGGATGAAATTGAGCCCGTTCCCGTTACCACCAAAGGCAAAACACATCTCGTATCCCAAGACGAACAGCCACTGAAAGCGCGGCCGGACAAAATTCCATTGCTCAAACCTGCCTTTGCAGACAACGGCACGGTAACGGCGGCGAATGCTTCTTCAATTTCGGACGGAGCTGCGGCGCTGGTCTTGGCATCTCGTGCGACGGCTGAGGCGAACGAGATGCCGATCAGGGCCAAGATCGTCGGTTGGGCCGCACATGCCCATGATCCTGATTGGTTTACGACGGCCCCAATTCCAGCCACGCAAAACCTGCTGTGCCAACTGGGTTGGAGCGTCGAAGATGTTGACCTGTGGGAGGTGAACGAAGCCTTTGCCGTCGTCCCCATAGTCTTCATGCAACAGCTTGGTGTGCCTCATGAAAAGCTCAACATAAATGGCGGAGCCTGTGCGCTGGGTCATCCGATTGGTGCCTCTGGCGCGCGGATTGTCGTGACCTTGCTGCATGCGATGGAGGCCCGCGATCTTAAACGCGGGATCGCGGCAATTTGCATTGGCGGCGGCGAAGGTCTGGCCATCGCGATTGAACGGGAGTGATCCTTGAATACTGACATTCAAACAATGATCCAGAACGCGGCGCGCGATTTTGCGCAGAATGTACTGGCCCCTGGTGCTGCCTTACGGGAAAAAAATGGTGCGATTGAACCTGACGTGATTGCTCAAATGGGCGATCTGGGGTTTCTTGGTATCACTGTTTCTGAGGAAAACGGGGGCGTGGGCGCCGATTACAGATCCTATGCATTGGCTCTGATGGAAATTGCCGAAGGCGACGGCGCTGTCTCGACCATGATGTCTGTGCACAACGCGCCGTTTTGTGCCGTTTTGGAACGGTTCGGCAGTGACGCGCAGCGCGACAAATGGCTGAAACCAGCCGCTACAGGCGCGTTCATTGGCTGTTTCGGATTGACTGAGGCGCATACAGGATCCGACGCCAAGGCGATCAAGACACGCGCGGTCAAAACGGATGATGGATACATCCTCAACGGATCAAAGCAGTTCATTTCCTCGGCACGTATCGGCGGGGCAACCATTGTGTTCGCGGTCACTGATCCGGATGCCAATAAACACGGCATTTCCGCTTTCTATGTTCCGAACGAAACCGCTGGTTTCACAGTTGGCGCACCCGAGGCAAAATTGGGTCAAAAAGCCTCGGACACCTGTGCACTAACATTTGACGACATGCGCGTCAGCAACGACATGATGTTGGGCACCGAAGGCCAAGGTTTGGCAATTGCCTTGTCTTCTCTAGAAACGGGCCGCATTGGGATTGCCGCGCAATCTGTTGGCATGGCGCAGGCGGCGCTGTCTTTCGCGGTGACCTACGCGCTTGAACGGACATCCTTTGGAAAGCCCATTTTCGAGCATCAAGCCATCGCCTTCAAACTGGCCGAAATGGATGCACAAGTCGAAGCCGCGCGGCAATTGGTGCTCAACGCAGCGGTGGTCAAAGACACCGGGGCGCCCTGTCTGCGCGAAGCTTCAATTGCCAAGCTGATCGCGAGCGAAATGGCAGAACGGGTATGCTCGGACGCGATCCAAGTGTTGGGCGGCTACGGCTATTTGACCGACTATCCACTGGAGCGGATCTACCGCAATGTGCGGGTGTGCCAGATTTACGAGGGCACGTCGGAAATTCAGAAAATCAACATCTCCCGCGACTTGGCGAAAAGGTATGCACAATGAGGCTTGACCAAACCACACCTGTTTTGATCTCGGGCGGTGCCTCCGGTCTAGGGGCCGCTGTCGCTCAGCATTTTTTGGCGCAAGATATCCCCGTTGGTGTCCTCGATTTGAACACCGAAAACACGCCAATGGGGGCCATGGTCACCAAGGCTGACATCACCGATCCACAGCAAGTCGAGGCAGCACTTGCCACCATCCGCGCCCAAAACGGACAGGAACGGCTGGTTGTAAATTGCGCTGGAATTGCACCGTCAGCCAAAACCGTCTCGCGCGGTGCAGCGCACGATCCGCACTTGTTCGCAAAAGTTATCCAGATCAATTTGATCGGCAGTTTCAACGTTGCCAGCCAATCCGCGCTAGGCATGTCTACGCTTGCCCCAATGGACGACGGAGAACGCGGTGTGATCATCAACACAGCTTCAATCGCCGCGTTTGAAGGACAAATGGGCCAAATCGCCTATGCCGCGTCCAAAGGCGGTGTCGCTGCTATGACTCTTCCGATGGCCCGCGACATGGCCAAACTTGGGGTGCGGATTATGGCGATTGCACCGGGCGTCTTTCTGACACCAATGATTAGTGGGATGTCACAAGAGGTTCAGGATGCACTTGCGGGCGTGTCCGAGTTTCCCAAACGCCTTGGCCATCCGCACGAGTTTTCCCGATTGGTCGAGGCAATTGCCACCAACACAATGCTGAACGGCGAAACCATTCGCCTTGATGGCGGCACAAGGATGCAAGCGAAATGAGTTCGGCCAAACTGACATACCCGCAACCGCCTGCACGGCCCGGCGAGACCCCAGACTTTTCCCTGATGGATATTCCCGCCGCTGGCCTGCTGGATGTGCCATCTCTGTCGATCACCGCTGACGAATGCGCCGATTATGCCAAAGGGCTGATCCGCGTTCTAGATGATGAAGGCCGCGCGATAGGTCCATGGGCGGAGTATGCCAAGACCCTTGGTGACGATATCTTATTGACGGGTCTGCGCGACATGGCGCTGATGCGCGCAATCGATACGCGCCTGTTGAATGCACAACGGCAAGGCAAAACCTCATTCTACGTGCAATGCAAAGGCGAAGAGGCCATCGGCTGCGGCTTTCAACGCCAGCTTTCCGACGGCGACATGAACTTCCCGACCTACCGCCAGCAATCATTACTTGTGGCGGCGGAGTATCCGCTTTGGGCCTTCTTGGGTCAACTTTATTCCAACGCCTTCGATCCCCTTGAAGGGCGGCAATTGCCAACCATGCATTCGGCCCGCGACTACGGATTTTTTTCCATCTCCGGCAATTTGGGCACGCAGTTTGTCCAAGCCGTTGGTTGGGCGATGGCGAATGCGTTGACTGGTAATGATCAGATCGCTGCGGGCTGGATCGGAGATGGGGCAACAGCCTCCAATGACTTTAACGCAGCCATGCTCTCTGCTTCGACGTACCAACCACCCGTAGTGTTGAATATCGTGAACAATCAATGGGCAATTTCGACCTTTACGGGCGTGGCCCGTGGCAAGGCAAAAACCTATGCCCAACGTGCGCGCGGCTATGGCATTCCTGCGCTGCGCGTCGACGGCAATGATTATCTTGCCGTTGCGGCGGTGTCACATTGGGCTGTCGCCCGCGCCCGGGCGGGGCACGGACCAATTGTGATTGAATGGTTCACTTACCGCGCCGCTGGCCATTCCACATCGGATGATCCGTCTGGATATCGCGCCAAGGACGAAGCCGCCGCATGGCCGTTGGGTGATCCGTTGCTGCGCCTCAAGGATTATATGATCGCGCAAGGTCTGTGGACAGAAGAACGCCACACGCAAATGAATGCCGAAATGTTGGATCATGTCACCACGGCCCAAAAAACAGTTGAGAGTGGTGGCACGATGATCGCCCCAAAACCGATGTCACGGGTTGCCGTGTTTGAGGGCGTTTACGCAGAAATGCCATGGCATTTGCGTCAACAACGTCAAGATGCGGGGTACTGAAGATGCCAAA
The DNA here is from genome assembly GCA_039972875.1 of Pseudoruegeria sp. GTDB lineage: Bacteria > Pseudomonadota > Alphaproteobacteria > Rhodobacterales > Rhodobacteraceae > Pseudoruegeria. The sequence continues at coordinate 9,788 of JBDWMA010000010.1, read as the reverse complement.
AATGACGATGATCGAAGCCCTGCGCGACGGGATGGATGAAGCCCTTGCGAATGATGACAAAGTTATCGTTTTTGGCGAGGATGTCGGGTATTTTGGCGGTGTCTTTCGCTGTACGGCGGGTTTGCAGGAAAAATACGGTGAAGCGCGCGTGTTCGACACGCCCATCAACGAAAGCGCGATTGTTGGCCTTGGTGTGGGCATGGCAGCACAAGGGATGCGCCCTTGTGTCGAGATGCAGTTCGCAGATTACGTCTTTCCCGCCTATGATCAGATTACCCAAGAAGCTGCGCGCCTGCGTCACCGTTCCAATCAGGATTTCACCTGCCCTATGGTGATCCGCATGCCAACCGGTGGTGGGATCTATGGCGGGCAGACCCACAGCCAAAGCCCCGAAGCACTGTTTACCCATGTGGCTGGCCTCAAGGTGGTGATGCCATCGAACCCCCGCGACGCAAAAGGACTGTTGCTTGCCTCTATTGCCGACCCAGATCCAGTGATTTTTCTGGAACCCAAGCGACTGTATAATGGCCCGTTTGATGGCCACCACGACAGACCTGTTACGCCGTGGAAAACCCATGAGTTGGGCGAAGTCGAAGAAGGGTATCACACTGTCCCCCTTGGCAAGGCATCCGTCTTTCGCGAGGGGGCTGCCGTCACCATTTTGGCCTATGGCACTATGGTATTTGTGGCTGAGGCTGCAGCGAAAGAGACTGGCATTGATGCAGAGATTATCGATCTGCGCACGCTCTGGCCTCTGGATATCGAGACCATAGAGGCTTCTGTCAAAAAGACGGGCCGTTGCGTTGTGATCCACGAGGCCACACAAACCTCGGGCTTTGGCGCGGAGCTGAGCACCTTGGTGCAAGAGCGGTGTTTTTACTACCTAGAGGCCCCGATCGCCCGTGTTGCGGGGTGGGATACGCCATACCCACACGCACAGGAATGGACGTATTTCCCTGGCCCCGACCGCGTCAGCGCGGCGCTCAAATTAACGATGGAGGCATAGATATGGGTTTATATAGCATGGCCCTTCCCGATATCGGAGAAGGGATCGCAGAGGCTGAATTGGAGGAATGGTCCGTTAAGGTCGGGGATATCGTAGCCGAAGACGACGTATTATGCGCTGTAATGACGGACAAGGCGGTGGTCGAAGTCCCAACGCCTGTGTCTGGCAAAGTCGTTTGGGTCGCGGGCGTGGCTGGCGACAGATTGGCCATCGGTACACCGCTTGTCCAAATCGAGATCGAAGGTGAGGGCAATCTGGAGGGCTCTGCGCAAGTCGCAGAACCCACCGCCGCCACAAAGCTGGATGCACCCGCCGTCGCAGAAATCCCGACGCCTTTAACCACACCGCCGGCGGCGCCCACTGTCAAACACCCATTGGGCGCAGGCGAAAAACCCTTGGCGGCCCCATCCGTGCGCAAAGCCGCCCAAGACGCCGGCATTGACTTACGTTTGGTTCAAGGGACTGGCCCCGCACATAAGATCACCCACGACGATCTTGCGAGCTACATCGCCCATGGGCCTACCGTTGGGGCCTCTACAGCCAGACGGGTTGAGGGTGGAACCGACATCAAGATCAAAGGCATGCGTCGCAAGATCGCGGATAAAATGGCGCTGTCCAAGGCCCGTATCCCCCATATCACCGTGGTCGAGGAAATCGACGTGACGGACCTTGAGACCCTACGCACGCAGCTCAACACGTCATATGCGCAAGATAAGGGCAAGCTCACGATCCTGCCATTTGTCATGGCCGCCATCGTCAAGGGCGTCGCGGAACAGCCTGAAATGAATGCAACCTATGACGATGAGGCGGGCATTATTCACCAATCTCATCCCGTTCACATCGGCATTGCGGTGCAGACACCGAATGGGTTGACTGTTCCGGTTGTGCGCCATGCTGAGGCTGCAAATCTTTGGGCCAACGCTGCCGAAATGACGCGTCTGTCCAGCGCAGCCCGCTCGGGCAAGGCCAAGCGCGAGGAGCTTTCGGGGTCAACCGTCACTATCACATCACTGGGCCCGCTTGGGGCCATTGCAACCACACCGATCATCAACCACCCCGAAGTTGCGATTGTAGGAGTAAACAAAATGGCTGTGCGTCCGATGTGGGATGGTAGCGCGTTTCAGCCACGCAAAATGATGAACATCTCGTGTTCCTTTGATCACCGCGTCATCGACGGTTGGGACGCTGCGGTTTTTGTGCAGCGCTTAAAATCCCTACTCGAAACCCCTGCTCTTTTGTTCATCGAGGTCTGATGTGTCTGATATTTCCTGCAAACTTTTGATCATTGGTGGCGGCCCCGGCGGCTATATTTGCGGTATTCGTGCCGGCCAATTGGGCATCGACACAATTGTCGTCGAGCAGACCAGCCCCGGCGGCACCTGCCTGAACGTGGGCTGTATTCCTTCCAAGGCGTTGATCCATGCAGCGGATGAATTCCACAAAATCGCAACCACCGCGGACAGCCCGCTGGGAATCACAGCCAGCGCGGCCAAGATTGATCTGTCCCAAACAGTGGCTTGGAAAGACAGCATTGTTAAACGTTTGACGGGCGGCGTGGTTGGGCTGCTCAAGAAGGCCAAAGTGCAGTTGATGATTGGGAAAGCCGAGGTCATTGATGGCAAACGGGTACGCGTCATCACACCGGATGGGGCGCAGTTGATCGACGCCGAGCATATCGTCATTGCGACAGGATCTGCCCCGATTGAATTGCCGTTTCTGCCATTCGGTGGACCTGTCCTCAGCTCAACCGAGGCGTTGGCTCTTGATGAAATCCCGGAAAAGCTCGTCGTCGTTGGTGGTGGCTACATCGGGCTTGAGATCGGTACAGCCTTTTGCAAACTCGGCAGCGACGTAACAATCGTCGAGGCGGCCAACCGTATTTTACCGCAATACGACAACGCGTTGACCAAACCCGTCACAAAATCTCTAACCGATTTGGGCATAACCGTCTTGACGGACACTGCCGCAAAGGGGCTTGGCAAAACCGGGCTAATCATTGAAAACAACGGCGAACAGTCAGAGCTGCCTGCGGACAAAATCCTCGTCACGGTTGGGCGGCATCCGCGCAGCGACAGTGCAAACCTCGCGTCGCTTGCTCTGACACTGAACGGGCCTTTCATTGCGATTGACGACCAATGCCGGACCTCCATGGCGGGCGTTTTTGCGATCGGCGACGTCACAGGCGAGCCAATGTTGGCGCACCGCGCTATGGCGCAAGGTGAAATGGTGGCCGAGATCATCGCGGGGCACAACCGCCATTGGGACAAGGCCTGCATTCCTGCCGTCTGCTTCACCGATCCCGAGATCGTCAGCTGCGGTTTGTCACCGGATGAGGCCAAGGCGCAAGGCATCTCCGCCACCGTCGGTACGTTCCCTTTTGCCGCCAACGGACGCGCCATGACGATGGAGTCTGAAGCCGGTTTCGTCCGCGTTGTTGCGCGTAAAGACAATCACCTTATCCTCGGTTTTCAAGCGGCCGGGGCGGGAGTAGCCGAGCTATCCGCAAGCTTTTCAACAGCCATAGAAATGGGCGCGCGGCTGGAGGATGTCGGTGCAATCATCCATGCACATCCAACACAAAGCGAAGCGATTCAAGAAGCGGCTCTTTCTAATTTGGGAAGACCGTTGCATATCTAGATAGCCCAGAGAGAGAAAGTGGTTGAGGACCAAATATCCTGCCGTCACACCAAAACAGTAATCATATTACGACGTTTGTTTTAATGGACGGAACCGGACTTGGCTTCACTGCAAATTAACGGCTTTGTCGGAAATATTCTCCCAGGCTGAAAGCAGGCACCTGCTGGATACAGTTGTGCTGCGAGAGCCATAAACTGCTTGAACGACGACACGCCCGTTTGATCGAACGGCCCTTTGAAGATCATATGCGCGGTTTCGATCCCAGCCAGTGTGGCGGCGGCTGAATGGCATGCCTTGAAGCCCAGCCCGGGTCGCGTGATCCGTTTGATGAAACGATGGTCCTGCTCAACCATGTTGTTGAGATATTTCGATTGGACAATCTTGATGATCTGTCCGGCATTCTTAAGTTTGAGGATGATGTTCAACTTCTGAAGGCCTGCAAAATTGGCGCCGCTTTTATCGATGGTAATCCGATCAGGAACACCGTTGCTGCTGTATCGCGCTTCTCGGACAGTATGAAATCAAGGATTTAGCCGTCACGATCAACGGCCCGATCGTGATACACCCATTTTCCACGCACCTTGATATAGACATCATCCATTCGCCAAGAGATGGCTGTCGGCCGCTTTCTGGATTGGGCATTTGCTGCAATCAACGGCGAAAACGTAACCACCCAACGGTTCATCGTAGCATGGTCAAAGTACACCGCGCTCGGTCATGATTTCTGCGTGATCGCGATAAGGCACGCCATATCGAACATAGAAAAACACCGCATATAAGATCACCCTTTTAGGGGAATGGCTGCCTTTGAAATCAACCGTCACGGACAACACCCTGCTGCTTGCTTGTTTCGCACCCGTGTCGCAAAATCAGCCAACAAGGGAATGACCACAAAACTATGCGACAGAACCTCTTTTTCAGCTATGGTCATTTGTCGGTACGCGGGCATAGCCCATAATCATACCACATGACGCCAAAAATCTTCCAAAATTCCAAAGGTTTTGTCATGATTTTTTGTAACAGCTAAGCCATTGACAGTACGCGCTTAGGTTGCATGTGCCAAAAACCGCCGTTTGAAATAGCGATAGCCAATGCGAGTCGTTACGAACAAGCCTATATTTTAGGATAGGGTATTGACTGCCACATTTGACAAATTTTTATCGATTGCATCAGCTGTCGCAATAATGGTGGTTATCACGACCCTTACATTATTAGCCATTGATATAGTCACCCCTCCTTCTGGAACCGTTGGAAGTCATTTCGATTTCAGTGGATTAGTTGGAAGTCATTTCGATTTCAGTGGATTAATTGCGACTTTCATCTTCCTATACGGAACAATGTTCGCCCCTGGTATAATATTATCCGTCATGTTTGCATTCTATGTCAGAGGTCGAACCCGAGGTCGCCCTAAGTCTTATTTTCTGGAGGTTCTATCCATAATCATTGCAGCACAAACTGTTTTTACATTCTATCTTATTCAAGAAGTTTAAGGAGTCAGATGGCCGACGAAACCCCCATGCAGTATGTCGACAACATTCTAACTCTTGTCGACATGTACAGCTCTACAGCTCTTCAAGTGCAGAGTATATTAGGCACTGGATCAAATTCAATCGCCGCGCTTGGTTCTATATTGAAAGAATATAATGACCGCTTCTCTATCGCGGCTCATGTCAAGAATAGTTCATAGGGTCATATTACGTTCCTTCTGAAGTCGGACTAGTCCCGCTTTCGTGCCGCTCCAATTACTCATTTATGTGACCTTTCGTTCGAAAGCCAAGGCGCTTTTCCAGCCGAGTGCTGCTTGTTTTCTGTGGGCGTTATAGAAGCCATTTGTGTAGTTAAAGTTTGCCAATTCAGCGGCGCGTCGGGTTGGCCACGATTGTCGCCAGTTCAACTTCGCTTTGATGGTTTTGAAGAACGTCTCAACAGCCGCATTGTCATAGCAATTTCCCTTTCCACTCATGGACACTATGAAGCCGCGCTGTCGCAGGATTTTCTGGTAGTCATGTGAGCTTTGTTTAGAAAGGCTTTTGCCGCCTTTGCACTCCGTCGCGCGGTGAGGCTAAAACCGACCGTCTGGCCGCTTGTGTCAACAGCGCGCCAAATATATCACCATTTGCCGCCCACCCGGATGTACGTCCCCTCTTAGATCACTCTCGCTTCACGGCCATGTCCCAGGGGTTACAAACCGAGACGGAACGCCATGGCTATCCAAAAAATAGAAAATGCAAAATTCGCTTATGGCGATGTTTTGGAGATTTCTAAAACCGCACCAGAGGAATATCACACGAATGGTCGCATCGGTGTGGTCTGTGGAATAGATATTGTACACAGCGTGATGCAACAGGAAAGGTTCTCTCAATCAATGGGCGAAGTGCTGTACCTTCTGGAATTTTCAGACGGCTCTTCCTTGGAAATCTCAGAACATTTTTTGAAAAACGTGGATAACCCGTCCTAAAACGGAACGGTTTTGCGAAAGAACCAAATAGCCCAAGAGTTGGTGTAACCCATTGGGCTATCACATAGGTTGGAAAGAAGGTTTCTCGTTCTGCACAAATTCAAAGAGCGTTGGCAGATGCGTTGCAAACGACACCGGATCAACTTTTTCCCGATCTTTGCGAATAAATCCAAAACAGCCGTTCGGGCGGGTCGCAGCGAGAGAGGAAAAAGATCCCTTGTTGATCGATGCTGTGGCCGGAACAAATGTTAGGTTCATGCATCTACGACTTTACCGGCTCCGATACGCATTGATCGAGAGTAACACCACACTCAAAGTTAGGACACAGCAGACCGCAAAGGTGCCCGCCATAGCCAATCTGATCATTTGAGCCCCGTCTTCGATATTGGTTTCGAAGCGTACCATCGACCAGAAAACTGCGCTGACGGTGCCAGCCCCCAGTACAAAACCGAAGTTGCGACTGAGATTGAGGACACCCGAGGTCACTCCTCGATCCTGCTCGGAGGCATTTTCCATCACTGAGGTGTTCAGTGCAGCCAGAAAAACCTGATAACTCGGCGCAAGCAAAATGAAGGCGAGGATGAACCCATAAAGTTTGAATACATAGGGAAGACCTGCCATCGCGGCCGTTGCGACGACCATCGCTGATGCACCAAAAACCACCGCGCGTCCCGACCCTATCTTATCCGTCAATCGTCCAGCGGAAATGCCGCTCAGAACAGCAGAGATCGGGCCAACGGACATAACCAAGCCCATCTGAGCCGTCGTTAATCCAAGCCCGCCCACCAAGAAGAACGGCCCGACTACGAGGACACCCATCATGACAAGGGATACGATGGCGTTCATAGCAAGGCTGAGGCGTACATGGTTGGACCGCAGCACTTCAATCGGGATGATAGGTGTTTCGGTGCGTGCCTCTATGACACAGAAAGCCACGATTGCGCCAACCGCGAGAATTGCAAATAGAACCATATTAAAATCAAAGCCGTTGGAAATATCGGAAACAAGAAAAGTGACTGCAGCAAGGAAAACAGCCAAGGTAACGGATCCAAAAAGGTCGATCCCTTTTTGCGCCCTGTCGCGTTTGGGGGGATGAAAATAGACTAAGCACAGCGCCAGCGCGGCCAATGCAACTGGGAACTGCATCAAGTAAACAGCACGCCAGCCAAATGCAGCAACAATGACTCCTCCAATAGCGGGGCCTGAGGCCGTTCCGATGGCTGACATCGTTCCCATTACTCCCATCCAGCGCCCCACTTGGTCTACCGGAACAAAATCGCGCACCGATGCCAAGGGCATTGCCATCATTGCAGCAGCCCCCGCGCCTTGGATAAATCGACAGGCAACCAACATCGGCAAAGAGAGCGCCTGAAACGCCAAAAATGCACCCAGAATGTAGAGGCATACCCCAGAAATAAGCACTGGGCGTTTTCCAAAAATGTCGCCCGCACGCCCAATGGGAACAATAAGTGCTGTGATTGCGAGCACGTAGATTGACACAACCAATGTTGGGTCAAGGCGCTGCCCTGAAAAGTCAGATGACAACGCAGGTAAAGTAACCGCAGCGGTGCTGATCCCTAGAGACGCCAGTATAATCGAAAGGCTGGGGCCAGACAGGACAGTCCACCTCGCGTTTTGTCTTATAAATTGTGATGATCCGTTCATCCAATTGCTCCATTGCAAAATTTCAACACAGAGTCTACAACTTGAAGTCAACTTCAAGTCAATGGGTGTTTTCTTGGATAAACTTCTGGATATTGCAGAAGTCTCACGCCGATCAGGCGTCAGCACATCAGGCCTAAGATATTATGAGAAAAGGAAGCTCATCGTTTCAGTGTCCCGTAATGGGCTGCGCCGCCAATATGAGCCTACGGTTCTTCAGGAACTCGCGCTCATCAACCTTGCGAAAAAGGCTGGCTTCACCCTTGATGAGGTAGGTTCAGTACTGCGTCGACCTGGAACGACGGTCATCCCACGCAATGCCTTGCTCGACAAGGCGGTCAGCCTACAAGAGCAAGCTGAACGGTTGGTTAATCTCGCAAACATGGTGCGCCATGTCGCTGATTGTCCGTTTGATGACCATTTCGAATGCTCTCGGTTCCAAAAGCTTCTTTCGGTCGCAACTAAGGTTTCACAAGACTAAGACCCGATAACCTAAAAGCGGCCATTGGAGTTGGTGCGACGCGCGGTCGCAAAGTGGAACAAAGCCGACCTTCGGACACAAAGTTCGAACGCCCGCTTATACTACACCAACTATATGCTGCCTGCAGTTTCAATGACTAAAGCGCGCACGGGTCCATCCGGGTGCGCAACATGTTCGTCACCGTTTTCAGCATGGAAGATATCACCGACGTTAAGCCTCAGTACGCTTTCTACGCCGTTTTTGCGAACGTGCATGTCAACTTTACCGTCGAGTACGACAAACACCTCAGGTCCATCATTCACATGCCATTTGTATGGAGCGTCGGTCCAATGAAGACGGACTGTTGCGTTTTCAATTTGTTCGATATCAAGCGCATCCCAAGCCTGCGCTCCAGTATATTCGTTTGGGGTGATCTTTTTCATCTTATTTCCGATCCATTTCAAAGCTAACATTGGCCTGAAAGCGTATCAGCGCCAACTTGCGATCCGACGTAATGCGGTTGCAGTTCGAGGAAATTGACTGTGGATCAGACGGATAAACGGATTTTGGCGAGACTGGGTAAGGATGGGCGGATCAGCTTTACTGCATTGGGCCGTGAGATCGGGCTGTCCAGAACAGCGATACAGGACCGCGTAACAAAACTAGAAACGAACGGCGTCATAAGAGGGTATCATGCAGATTACTCCCAAAACCAAGTTGGTATCATCCACGCACTGATTTTCATAAAAATTGCAGTGCGTCCGTGCGATCAGGCATTGAATTGGCTGGCCTCCTTGAATGGAGTTCACAAAGTGACTTCGATCTCCGGCGAAATTGACGCTATCGCTCATTGTGTCGTTACAGCTCCCTACGATTTGACCTTGCTTAATGATACGATTGGGGCAAGCAATCTGATTACAAAGTCGACCTCGTCTTTAGTTCTGGGCACACGCAAATAGCAGCCATTCGCAGCATCACAGAAAATTTACAAAGTGGGACTCCAGCTCGGTCACGACGTCAGGCAGATGCCAGCCTGTGTATTGGCTTGATATAACTGCGCAGTTTGTCGGTAATGAGAACCCGAGGTTCGCCGAATTGGTTGATCAAGCGTCGCACAAAGCGCTTTATGGCCTTGGCATTTCGGCGCGTTTGAACGAAGATATCCAGCACATCACCGTCTGTATCGATGGCACGCTACAGCCAGTGCTACTTACTACGCATCGTGATAACCACTTCATCCAAATGCCACTTAACGTTGGCCCGGCGACGATCACGGCGCACGCAATACCCTCCAACACATTGAATAAAAGTCTCTTTTTACAACAACGTAAATCTTTACGTATAGATTTTTGGGCATATGAGTATTTGTCGCAGGGCTGATTTTTGGAGTGGTTTGGGTATGAGGAGGCAGAAGTTAAATCCTATTGAACGTCTTTCTGTCCTCTCACGGCCCTTGTTTTGGAGTACGTCCCATGCAGATCACCTCAAATAACGTTGTGGATCTTTTTGCCAATCTGAGTGCTGTGCGCCCGGAGTTTAAAGTCCCGGCATGGGCGGTTGTTTCT
>JBDWMA010000009.1:0-8425 GCA_039972875.1 Pseudoruegeria sp. | reverse complement strand
TTCAAAGCGTTCCATTCTGCGGCTGCAACATTGGCTGGGATCGAAGCTGCACATATGATCCGCAAGGGTCAATTAGCCAATACAAGTATCCTCGCGTTCAAGCAATTTGCCGCGCTCGCAGCATAATTGTGTCCGCAGAAGACCGTTCGTCTATAAAAAGAAAAGTTTGCGACAGAGCCAGTTATCATCATGTCCTATCCAGAACGCAGATATGGCGACACCCTTGATTTCCGCTAAATGATCACCGGAAAAGTCGTGGTGGCGAGGATCTTAATACCGGAATCTACGTGCATGTAATTTTGCAAAAGTTTGAATTGCCGCCATACCTATAATAACGGCAATTTATCCAATAATTAGGGAAATTACTCTGCGCTACAAGAACTTGAGCATGGGCTGTTCTGGGTCGTTGTAACAACACCATCTACCCCTACGGTTGTCGTGAAGTTACACCCAGCCGCTGGGTTTCCGCTGGAAAATGAGCCGTTTAGGGTACACATGGATCCTGCAACCTCAATTGTCATAGTCTCAAATGGAGCAAGCGGTAGATAATTGCTTACATTCCAAGAGTTTCCATCAAGATTTGTATCGGTGTTTACATGTAAAGAATCTGCAAACGCTGGTGAAGCCGTCAAACTAATAACTACTGCAGCGATATATTTAATATTCATAATAATTGTATCCATATATAAATTGGTCGTAATCTTACGATTATACAGCTTAAGGTTGAGTATCAAGTATTCACAAAAATTAAACAAAGAAAATTTATCAATGAATGGTTAGGTTTGTCGCATCTAAATGCGCCAAGGATAAAAAAGCGCGTCAAAAAACAAAAACCGTTCGTGGTTTTGGTCCCTCCCCAAGCTCCCTCCAAATGACCCGCAGGCATCGCCAAGTTGTTGCATCGAGCTTTTACGGTTCGAGTGATCGGTAGATCATGCCGCCATTTCGGCGGTGTAGTCGGTCCAGAGGCTGAACGCGTCAGCCCAGGCGTGGCGGTAAGAGGTTGCGGTGAGTCTGTAACGGCGGGGACGGTAGATCAGGTTGATCGGGTCGTGTGCGGAGAGAAATCGTTGGGCCTGTCGTTGCGACTTGAACCGACCGAGTATTTTCTCTCGCTTTCGTGTCGGCCTGTGCGAGACTTCGATCGCGTTGTTTAAACCCTTGTGCGCCCGATGGTCAGCGTCCGGGGCCAGAGTTTTGATCGGCTTGATGTAGCTACGTAATTTATCCATTGCCCGACAGTGCATTGCGCAGCAATGTCACGACAGGGGGTGATCACGACCCTCGGCGCGCCGAACTGGGCGATCAGCCTTTTGAAAACCCGCTTTGCAGCTTTTCCGTTTCTGCGCGTTTGCACAAGTATATCGAGAACATCGCCGTTCGCGTCAATTGCGCGCCACAGCCAATGCTTCTTGCCACGGATCGAGATCACTACCTCGTCCAGATGCCATTTGTCGTTGGGACGGGGGCGATTGCGCCGGATGCAATTCGCAAAATGCCGACCAAATCGATTGACCCACAACCGGACGGCTTCACGGCTGACAATCACGCCCCGCTCAGCAAGCAGGTCTTCAACGTCAGCCGTGCTCAAAGCAAAACGGTGATAAGCCAATACCGCATAAGCAATGATCTCACGTGGGAAACGAAAGCCTTTCAGGCGCGGCAGACTGGTTGGTATTTTCATGGAGGAGACAATAGCCCGATTGAGCCAGCCAGACAATTTGGCAACGCCGTTCTTGATATTCTTGTACAAACGCGTCGGAATGCTAAAGCGGCGAAACGGTTTTTCCAACGATTGGTTGCCCGGTTTGGCGAACCAAGGGTCGTCATCACCCCCTGTCGTGACATTGCTGCGCAATGCACTGTCGGGCAATGGATAAATTACGTAGCTACATCAAGCCGATCAAAATACAAGCCTCGGACACTGACCATCGCGCCCACTAAGGCCTCAACAACGCGATCGAAGTGTCGCACCGGTCGACCCGCAAACGGGAGAAGATATTCGGGCGGTTCAAATCCCACCGACAAGCTCAGAGGTTTCTGTCTGCGCATGACCAGATCAACCTGATTTTCCGTCCCCGCAGCTATCAACTCACCGCAACCTCTTACCGCCACGCCCGCAGCGATGCGTTCAGCCTCTGGGCCGATTACACCGCCGAAATGGCGGCATGACCCTGCCTTTTCTAATGCCTCACAAGCGACCGCCAACAACTTAGAAATACCTTGTGCCGCACCCAAACACCGTCCGCAATGAACGGTATTGGGTTATCATCTTTGTCGCTCACTTCAATCCCATAGGTCATTATCCCCGGCTTGGCGGGAGAGGGCGGCGGTTTCTTGAGCCACATGAATTTTGAGGTCACGCGGTCATAGACCGGGAGCGTCTCAACGCTTGCCAGATCGTCTTTGTCGTGGTGGCTCATTGGTTAGTTCACCGCCCGTTTGCGGGTTTTGGTCGATTTGCGCTGCTTGGCTTCCATGGCTTTACGCTGTTTGCGGTTCATCGGGCGACCTTCCGCACGACGTGGCGCGTCCGGGCTGTTTGCAAACGCAGGCGGCATGTTCGGTTCTGGTTTTGACGGTTGCAAAAGCGTGCTGGTGTGATTGGTGTTCAGGCCGACCATGCCAGCAGGTGCAGGCAGGCGTGTGCCGATCTGTTCCCATTCCCCGGCGGCGTAAATCTCTTCGAGCGTCACAGCCGAACGGGCGAGGATATAAGTCTCTGGCTTGGGCAGCTCTTCGCCGTGCGCATAGGGGAACAGAAATTTTTGCTCCTGAAAGGTGCCGTCTTCGCCCTTCCTCATAGCAACCATGTAACCATCGTCGGAAACCCGCCAGCCTTCGCTTGCGGCCATTTCCATGAAGGACATGTGCCGATCATCCGGCAGAATGATCCTTGTGCCAAAGCGCACTTTGCCTGCTTTAGGTTCCGTCCATGAGCCATCGGGCTTTTGCAAGGTGGCTGAGGCGTGGATCATCATATCGCCCATGGAGCCAACTTTGCAGTTGGTCGCAGCACGGATCATTGTGCCATCGGCACGCATGATCGCGCCATCCATGCGCAGGATATCCATGATCGGGGCGTGCCCACCTTTGTTTGGGCCATCAGCGCAGTGGTAGGCATGGCCGGGCGTGGTGCCTGTGCCCCAGAAATCGAGAATATGCGTGGCGCGGTTTTCCATGGTGCGCAACACGCGCTTGGGGCCAAGTCGGTCTTTGTCGTCATAGGCAACGACGATATCGCCCACCGTGATCTCGCTGATCGGCTTCTCCCAGACCTTCGACAGCACGAACTTCTCGTCGTAGCTGCCGTCAGCGCGGGGTTTGATTGACGGGTCAAGCGGCCACATTTGAATCGGGGTGTCGCCAAGGAAGCAGTGACTTGGCATAGCTCCAGATAAATCAGGTACGTGACCTTCGATGGGGCCTGAAGGGATATAAACGGGTATTCCAAGGGTATTCACCCCAATATACCCCCAAACTAGCCCCGGTACGTTTTCAATGTCGGAGTACGAAAAAAGGTCTCCAACAGTTCCGGGATGGCCTGTTGCTTGGTATATTGCCTCCATCCAGTCAGCACATGTTTGCGCGTGACCTTCAGGGCTAGAAAAAAGGGAGTAGTCATACTGGTGGCCTTGTTCAGCAAGGCCAATTCCCAATTGGCTAATCGCTTCAAATTGCTCTTGCGTAACTGGAACGCTACGACTTGCAGTTGAAAACTGCCCCGGTTCAAGCTTGTCGTCTTCAAATTGAATAATCCCATCGGTTATATCACCAATGCCTCGAAATGCGGTGCCTCCCGAAAAAGACGTTTGGTTCGCGCCTACTGTTACCGAAAATCCTGTTGTGTTATCGGTGAATGTAACATTTCCGTGTCCAGAAGCAGAGAAGGCATCACCTAGAGATCCAGACGACCCGTCGTATACGTTGAATGTGATTTCATAATCGGACATTTATCGAACCTCCAAGTTGTAAATAGTAAAACCGTCACATTTGATCATGGACGAATATTGTATAGATTTTTCTGATAGTTGAGATTGATACAAGATGTCGTACCCCATACCGGTAATTGAGAGAACTCTACCCAATGTGGGATCAGAAAGCCGTCTATTCGTTTGATCCAAGACGCTGTCTATATCAAAATCGTTCCCTAAGACGGCGATAGAAACATCCGCCGATATTAGGTTTCCCAAAATTGAGCTTTCCACGCTAATTCTTGCGTATGCGGGTGAATTCCAGCCGACAAAATTTGGCCATCGCATGTCAGATGTAATAAGGTTTCCAATCGACGCCGCTCGAGCCTGACGGGCGTTTTCGAAGCCCTCTCTCCAATCTTCATACCCAAGAATTTCGATATCTTCACATGAGAGATTGGGTTTAGGTTCTGTACCACTTCTAAAAGGGTGCAGTGCTCTCTTTTCTGAAGTATCTTCGGGTGCAGCATTTCCGAGCTTTAGATCGTAATTTAGCATTATTTCTCTGGGTTCATCAAATTGAACTCGAAATGAATGCACAAAGAACATTCTCAAATTTACAAGGGGGTCACCCATTGGAATTCCAATCGATGGAAATAGAATGGAAAAAGAAAAAACCGCAATGACTAGGTAATTTCGTCTGAGAGAAAGCACAATGAAATCCTAATGTAAGCCCGTGTTTTCTGTTTACATACACGCATCGCGATCTAATTTCGCCCCCCCTTGGGGGTGTAAAGCGACTACAGGGGGGCTGCCCTATCAGGGCTTAAAATGGACGTTGCGCACATCTTTGAATGCAGCGTTCCATTTTGGCACGGTGTAGTAGGGACTGTTGCATTAATCGTCTGATGCCGCCTTGTGGCGTTGCAGCTGTGCAGGATTATGCAGCTGCAAATAGCTTATAAATGAATTGGATTTCACCCTGAACGCCTGGTTGCTTGTGATAGATATGGCCGCGTGATCGCTCTCAATCAGATTGTTGCGCCACTTTCTGTCGATGTGTCGGATGCTCTCAAAATGAGGATCGTATCGGTGATTGATCTCACGAATGACGCGGCGATAGGCCTGTGCTTTGTCTGTCACGATTGTCACGGGCCGGTGCAGGCGTACACGCTTGATCGTATTGTTGAGAAAGGCTTTGGCGGCTTTTGCATCCCGTCTGGCGGTCAGGCGAAAATCGACCATCTAACCATGCGCATCAACGACCCGCCATAGATAGCGCCACCGTCCGCCGACGCGGATGTAGGTCTCGTCGACGTACCAATTGACGCTGGCTCGGCGCAGATATCCCTCGGTCCTTTTGGTCAGTTCAGGTCCGACCTTCTGAACCCAGCGACACACAGTTGATCGATCAACTGTAATGCTTCGCTCCGCCCGAAGATCAACGACATCCTGATAAGACAGTGGGTATCGCAGGTACCATCGGACGGCACAAAGGATGATATCACGCGGGAAACGGTGGTGCTTGAACAGGGTCTTACGGAACATGTTCAACCTCAAAAGCCAAAATTGACCAATTCGCCTGAGTAATGCAACAGTCCCCTTTGTAACAGCTAAGCCATTGACCGCTCGCGCTCAGATTGTATGTGACAAAAATCACCGTTTCAGATACTCAGAATTTAGTGGATCATGGCCAAACCGCTCGACGGAAAGGCTTAGGCAGATACTTTTTGATGCGCTGAGTTTGTGAGTATGAAAACATTGAAGACAAGCATAATAACATTTCCAGTCGCAGTTTTAGCCATTGTCGCCCCCTTCACCGCCAAAGCAGAGACCTTAATCTGTAGCAGGTTTGAATTTTTCAATTCGCAAACTTTAAATGATTTTGACGGCGCTGATGAGGGAAGAGAAATTTCTGACTGGTCCGCAGGGGAACCGTTTCCGCACAATGTTTCTAAAATTGTAATTGCGCTACCCAAAAGTGAGGTTGAGAAAAAATTTGGCTGTGTCGATCAAACCGAACGCCTTGTTCCTGGAGTAAGAGAAGCTATTACAAATAATAGCTCTGCAATTGGTTCCTCTCCGGAAGAATACGATAAGATCGTTATCGGGAAGTATTCAAGGACCTCTCTCTTCGGGCCTATTACAACCAAAACAAGCTATTTACGTGAAAGCTCTATTGTGGTGCAGGTCATAGTTACAAGTGACGCTGAACCGTTTCGGTCCATAAACGCTATTGAACGATACTACGATTTGCCCCTTGGATATTGTGAAAAACACGCCAATTGCGGTGTAGAATACGGAAAACCATAATGGGACAATATACGATTGAACAAGGTGCAGGTGGGGTTATCACGCTGTATGAAAAGTCCGTTACGGGAAACAGCTATGTGACGCTAGAAGCTCCTGGAGTTATCATCAAAGGCACAAAAGGGTTCGGCTACAGAGACCAATGGCAATTTTCAAGCGACCTCCCTAGCAACCCCTCCCTTGGCGGGAAAGGGCTTAAAGTCCAAATTGGAAAGTTTGAGCAAGGTACGGATGTTATCGTCAAGGGGTAAAGTGTCGACCTTGCGGACGTTGTCGAGGCCAAGCCATAGGACTTTGTAATTTCGTTCGATGCGCAAGGGGATGCAACAAACCTGAAAGTAGGCGCATCCTATTCTTCCAATGGCGCTTCTGCATCAGCTGGATTTTCAATTGACCCGCACAATCCAAGCGACGCCTCTCAAATACGGTCAATAACGTACGATCCAAACGGCAACACATATGTGACTCAGTACACTATCAACGCCTCACACGCTCCGTATGCGCTTGTGCAAGTGTACGGACCAACAGGTTTGATGATTGACGAACTACAAAGACCGATTGACCCTAGCGTAGCTGCCGAAATTTCATCTGGTTTTCTTACACCCGGAGACCAATGTTTCAAATCCGACACGCCTGTCCAGATGTGGCGACTTGGTCCATCGGTCAAACCACGTGCTGACGGCACATACGAAGAACGGCCGCTGCTCTCGAAGGTCTGGGAGAAGCCAATCTGCGAGATCAAGGTCAGAGATTTGGTCATCTCCTACGACGATAAAGGCCCGATTAAACCCTGCCCAGTGACGCGCACCATGTAGAACCAAGCCACGCATTTTCTGGACTTCTGGAACACAGGCGTCGCCCCCGGCCATGCGTATTATTGCGCTGATGGCAAATTCAAAGGCCAGCACGTCCCGCGGTTGGGCGTTTTACGCGCGGATGGAGCGATTTGGGCCACGCAAGTGAGGAGCATTGGTTAGCTGAAACGAACTGACTGGAAATTGGTGGCTTCGATCCAAAATGAAATTGTGAAGACCCATGACAGAGAAAATGATTGACTGTCGTTTAAGGAGAGTTGATTGATATAGAAATAGTAAATATATTTTATGAGATTTTTGGATGAACATAAATAATTTGAATTTCGCAGCTTGATATCATCAAACTGCAACCATTAAAGGAAATAGGAATTTTTTTCGTAAAGTAAGGGGCTGAATGACTGCACGGTCTCATTAGATTCGAAAAATTGGCAAGAACAGCTCCAATCAACCTAATGGTGTTTTGAACTGAAAAAATTTCCTTACCTAGATGCTTGAATCTACACTGTCAATTGACTTTAAGTGATCGCCAAACAAACCAATGAATAAATTTAAAGACTTTTTAATCAAATATAGAAACATTTTAATATTTCCGTTTCTGGGCGTTGGGTCTTCTGCCTATTTGGTAGTAATGATGCACTTCGATCCAATAAAACTATCCTATAAGTGGCCTCACGCATTCCTATTTATAGCCCTTGTTATAGTAAGCATGTCTAAGGATTTTTCAAAACGTTTCGCTACCTGTTCCGTTTTGGTTCTTTGCATCAATTATTTATTTTATCCAGAACAGCAATTTTCGCCATTCTCGGAGGAGGTTGTATTTTTATTCTCTATACTCGTGGCTGGACTTACATTTTTCAGCAACTGGAATAGAAAATAGCTTTTAGGGGGAAGACAGGATATGATCCAGTAACTCGGGAGAAGGTCCCAGACCCTTCAGGTGAGGGTGGTGACAGCCCTACAAACAATGAGACATCTGGAAGTTCTGGCCCAAAATCCAATGATGAGCAGGGTACGGGGGATGGGGTGGTTGGTTCTTATAGTCAGACCACTTATGATAATAGTAGCTCATCCTCAAGCGGGTACTCCGAGAACGGGTTAACAACTGGAACATTCACATCATCTGGTGGTCAGTGGACGAACGGGCAAGGGACGCAGGATCACGGTACGCCAGATCCATCCCTTCCCAATAACCCAGATTACACTGGAATTCAGCCGATCATCCTTGATCTTGACCCGGAGCCGGATGGTATCGAAATTGAGGTTGGTGGGACGACGTATTTCGATTGGGACGACGATGGGTTTAAAGAAGCCGGAAATTGGGCTTCTGCGGACGATGGTTTTCTGGTTATAGATCTGGACGAAAATGGCAACATTGGTAGCGGTGAT
>JBDWMA010000008.1:0-4276 GCA_039972875.1 Pseudoruegeria sp. | reverse complement strand
CCGAACAACGCTAACCCCCTCCGTATTACCGCGGCTGCTGGCACGGAGTTAGCCGGGGTTTCTTTACCAGATACTGTCATTATCATCTCTGGCGAAAGAGCTTTACGACCCTAAGGCCTTCATCACTCACGCGGCATGGCTGGATCAGGCTTGCGCCCATTGTCCAAGATTCCCCACTGCTGCCTCCCGTAGGAGTCTGGGCCGTGTCTCAGTCCCAGTGTTGCTGATCATCCTCTAAAACCAGCTATAGATCGTAGACTTGGTAGGCCGTTACCCCACCAACTATCTAATCTAACGCGGGCCAATCTCTCGGCGATAAATCTTTCCCCCGAAGGGCGTATAAGGTATTACTCACCGTTTCCAGTGGCTATTCCTTACCGAAAGGTATGTTCCCACGCGTTACTAACCCGTCCGCCGCTCACTCCGAAGAGTGCGCTCGACTTGCATGTGTTAGGCCTGCCGCCAGCGTTCGTTCTGAGCCAGGATCAAACTCTCAAGTTGAAAAGCAATTACTTGCTTATCCTTGACGTTCGAACCTCTGCACATATCGTTCTAACCATTGGTTAAAACAATCACATCCTGGCCTTACTGAAACCAGAATGCGTTTTCTCTGTTCTTCGTGCTTCAGTTAACAAAGTTAACAAAAAGCCGTCCAAACAGTGAAGCTGACTATCCATCATCGCTTAGGCCGAAACCCTCGCTAGGTAGTTGATATATGTACAGTTGTTTGTTCATCGAAATGAACCAAACCGCCCACATATCTCTTCAGTGTATTCTATTGTCAAACAACGTCGGATCAAATGACCCAGAGACAAAATCTACCGGAAGCACCGCATCTCTTTGGCGCAACCCGCTTCATAAACCTCAAAAATTCCTGCCGTCCTTCACTCACGAACTCCCGTCCGCCGCTCCGTCTGGCGTCCCGCGCTGCATCTCTGCGCCGCCGGTGAAGGGGGTTCTACGGCTACTATCAAAGAGTCGCAACCCCTTTTTAGCAAAAACCTCACCCTTTTTGAAAAAATATCAATAATTAAACAATATCAACATGTTAAACAGAATGAACGCAGGGGTGAGGGTAATTGCCCGCCTGATCTCTTCGAACTTCCCTGCCTCCAAGCCCTCCAATACATCAAGAAAGCAGCCCTCTTTAGATATGTCCAAGTTAGCGCCACCGCTTCCTGTCAAAAACGAGGGGGGACCAGCCCTGCTTGAAACCAGTTCAGGAAACTGACGATGGAATAGACCGGTCGCCCGGTGGCGGCGGATATGTCCGCTGCATAGGGTGCCAGATTGGTACATTCGAGCACGATTGCCCCGACATCCTTGTGTCTCGTGACCAATTGGCGTGCTGTTTCACGGATCTCTGCGCGGCAGGCCTCTGGGTTCATCTCTGGCCTGTCGCCAAATATGGCTTCTGCAAAAGCCCCCGCCTTGGGGAGGCCGATAATCGCCGTGTCTTCTCGGGCGCCCGCAGCACGCAAATGCGCCTCGTTCAGACTGTCTTGGGATATTGTCAAAACACCTGCACGCTGATGCGAGGGCAGTGTCGCCTCGACCATTGGCAATTGCATCAAGGGAGAGCTGGCAAAGGGCACCCCCAAGGCGTCTTTCAATTCTGCCTGCACCAAAGACAAAAACCCACAAGACGTGGTCAACCCCACGCAACCTTGTGCAATCAGATCCTGCCCAGCCTTGATGAACAGGTCCAGCAGTGCACGAGGGTCTTCGTGAACAACCTTTTGGGCGCTTGCCCCGTTCACGCGGCGCATATGTACGGGAAAGGCCCACGTCCCTTCGTGCCCGATGTCACCAAGTGGTCGTGGGAAATTCGTATCCAGCATAAGGATACCAACAGCCGCTTGTGTCATAAGGTGCCCCTATTTTCCGCGCACGATCGGTTTGTCGTCAGCAGTGTATGGTTGCAGCTCTGCCAGCAACAGCGCAAGAAATTCTTGGCCGAGCTGTGACAACGGGCGCGTGCCAGACGTGATGACGGCCATTTCCATCATGATTGTCGGCTCGAACCGGCGCGCAACAAAACGGTCGTCGTAATCAAATTCCAGACCAAACCGGTCGAGCAAGGCCACACCCATGCCTTCTTTGACGAAGGCGAGAAGGTTCTTGAACAGATGCGAATGCACCTTGGCCTTGAGGGGAATGTCCGCCCGTTCAAATGCGTCCCGCAAACGGCGTTGGGTGATGTGGTCCGGACCCATCACCAAAAAGGGTTCGTTGCGCAACAGGTCGGGCGTTAACACATCGTACTGTGCCAATGGATTGTCTTTGTGCAGCGCAATCCGCGTTTCGACATTGATCGGATAGCTGTGCAAGGTGTCGTACAACATGGGCATTTCGCAGATGCCGATTTCAAACAGACCTGACAGCACCCACTCCTGGATCTTGGTGCTGTACTGCGATTGAAAGGAAATATTCATATCCGGACGCGACTTTGCGAATTCAGCAATAAGCTTTGGCATAAATCCAAAAGACATCGAGTGCTGTGAGGCGACTTGCAGTTGCCCGGCCTGTTTGTTTTGTAAATCCACGACGGTTTGCGTGACGTGGTCCAAGCCACGAACAACCGTGTCGATTTCACGGTGCATCAGCTCGGCTTCGGGGGTGGGCACCAACCGACCGTGCAGGCGCTCGAACAGCTTCAATCCGGTTTGGCGTTCTAGCTCTGCCAAGAGGTTCGAAATCCCCGGTTGGGAAATGCCCAAAGCTTCGGCGGCTCCTGTCACGGTGCCGACTTCAACGATGGCGTGGAACGCCTGCAATTGTCTAAAACGTAATCTCATGTGGCCATGTATCATTTTGACTTATGGAATTGCCACAAATTTGTATTGGAAATGATGATGCGAGCCTGACAAGCTGTGAGTCGCGAACAAGGCGCTTTTCTTTTTAGGGACCCACAGAATGAAATCAGAGCATGTCGTTGTCATCGGCGCAGGCATTGTCGGCGCGGCATCTGCGATCTGGTTGCGCCGTGCGGGGTTTGACGTCACGCTGCTGGATAAGGGCACGCCGGGCATGGGCGCGTCCTATGGCAATGGCTGTATTCTGGCGAGCGCATCCGTCGTGCCCGTCACGGGACCCGGTCTTTTGTCGAAAAGTCCTGCATACCTTGCCGATCCGAACTTTCCCTTGTTCTTGCGCTGGAGCTACCTGCCCAAACTGGTGCCATGGCTTGTCAAATACATGTCGCACGCAAACGAGGCTGATACCCGCCGGATCAGCCAGGGCCTCTCAACGATTGTCGGCGACAGCCTTGAGCAACACCAAGCCCTGACATCGGGCACATCCGCGGCCAAGTGGGTGCAGGAAAGCAGCTATAGCTTCGCCTATGCAGACAAGGCGGCCTTTGATGCTGATTCCTTTGGCTGGCAATTGCGCAAGGAAGCCGGCTTTGAACCCGACGTGATCGAAGGCCGCGCCGTGCGTGAAGCAGAGCCGATCCTGTCACCAAATGTTGGATTGCTGGCGGTCCTGAAAAACCACGGTTTTATTCTTAATCCCGGCTCTTATGTGCAGGACCTCGTTAAGGTGCTCGAAGAACTGGGGGGCACCTTCCGACAAGCCGAGGTCAAAGACTTTGAATTGAGCGGTGGGCAGGTCACCGCAGTAGACACGTCGCAGGGTCGCATTCATTGCGACAAAGTGGTCGTTTCCTCGGGTGTGTGGTCAAAGCCGCTTATGCAAAAGCTCGGGCTTCATGTCCCGCTCGAGGCCGAGCGCGGCTATCACATTGTGTTCAAAGAACCGAGCCAAAGGCCCAGAAATCCAATGATGCTGGCCGCTGGTAAATTTGTTGCCACAGCAATGGATCAGGGCTTGCGATGCGCCGGAATTGTCGAATTCGGTGGATTGACCGAAAAGCGTTCAAAAGCCCCGCTCAAACTACTGCACAAAAAGGTCGCCGAGTTTTTCCCCGAGCTGACTTACGACTCTCACGAAGAGTGGCTGGGCTATCGTCCTGCACCAACGGACAGCCTGCCCCTTGTTGGTGAATTAAGCAGCAGTGGAGTCTATGCTGCATTTGGACACCACCACATTGGATTGACCGGTGGCCCGAAAACGGGTCGTCTTGTCGCCGAAATGATTGCTGGCAACCACTCTAATCATGACATGACCCCGTTTGCGCCTTCGCGCTTTGCGGCAAGAAAATAATCAAGAACCCAAAAACAACACAGGGAAAAGCAAAATGAAGACACTATCCATAAAGTTAAGCACAGCTGCCGCAACGGTGGCGATCGCAATCGCGGGCACAGCTGCATCT
>JBDWMA010000007.1:0-12705 GCA_039972875.1 Pseudoruegeria sp. | reverse complement strand
TGTTCACCGCCCGGCAATGCGCAAAATCTATGCCCAGGTTTTCAGTGATCATGGTTTGGATGCGATCGTCTTTCCCACTACGCCACTGACGGCGCGGCCCATCGGGCAGGACGAAACGGTTGAGTTGAACGGCGCACAAGTTCCCACCTTTCCGACTTATATCCGCAACACCGATCTTGGCTCAAACGTCGGCGCACCGGGCATTTCCTTGCCGTGCCCCGTCACGTCCGGATTGCCCGTCGGCATCGAATTTGACGCATTACCCGGCCAGGACCGCGCCCTATTGGCGCTGGCGCTGGCTGCAGAAAAAGCGATGGCGCAGTAGACGCCGAAACCAACCAGGGAGAAGACACATGTTAAACAAGACACTGCGCCTTTTGGCGAGCACCTCTATCGCGGCCGTGATGATTGGCGGCACGGCATTGGCCGATATCAAAGTCGGCGTACTGGTGCCTGATTCAGGCCCCGCCGGGCTTTTCGGTCCCTCGACGCGCAATGCTGCTGAACTGGCTGCGCAAAAGATCAATGCAGGCGGCGGTATTAACGGCGAACAGATCGAACTGGTGTTTGCGGACGTAGGTGTCCCACCAGCGGAAGCGGCACAGGCCGCGTTACGGCTGTGGAAAGGTGAAGGCGTGCAAGCCTTCATCGGTATGCACGATTCCGCTGTGCGCGAGGCATTGGTGGGGCGGTTCAATGGCGAGGTGCCTTACGTCTACACCCCCGTCTATGAAGGCGGTGCCTGTGCCAATGGTCTTTACGTGACGGGTGAGACCCCAAGCCAGCAATTGGCCCCTGTGATCCCGTATTTGATGGACGCTGAGAAGATTTCAAAATGGTACCTCATCGGGCATGACTATAACTGGCCGCGCGACACAAACGCGCTGGCAAAGGGCTACATTGCCGATGCGGGTGGCGAAGTGGTGGGCGAAGAATACCTGCCATTCTCCGTCGCCGAATTTGACAGCTCGCTTCAGCGGATCAAGGAAAGCGGCGCAGATGCGGTTCTGATCACGCTTGTGGGCGGTGGTTCAGTTGGGTTCAACGTCAGCTTTGCGGGCTTCGGGATGGACGATCAGGCCATCCGGCTTGGCACGTTGATCGAGGAAAACACCCTTGCGGGGATCGGCGCGGACAACGTCAATCGCTTGTTCTCGACATCCGGGTATTTCACTTCGATCAAGGGCGAAGCGGCCGCATCTTTTACGTCTGATTATGCTGCAGCGTTCGGCGCGGATGCACCTGCGCTCAATACGCTGGGTCAATCATCTTATGAGGGCTTAATGCTGCTGGATGCTCTGGCTGAGAAAGCAGGCAGCCTTGATGTGGCGGCGATGGATGCCGCGGCAGAAGGGCTGACTTGGACCACACCGCGCGGGGACAATACTCTGACGGGTCACCATATGGCGCAGACGATTTATCTGGCAGATGGCTCAAGCGGAGCGTTCGAGGTTGTCACATCATTTGATAGCGTCGCTTCATCCGAAGCTTGCGCCAACTAAGCGGCAGCACAGGTGACCATTCTAATCCTCAATCTGATCTGGCAAATCAGCACACTGGCGTTGATTGCGCTGGGGCTTGCCATTGTCTTTGGCAAGCTGCGGATCATGAACATGGCACACGGAGAGTTTGTGATGATCGGGGCCTATGCGCCGGTCATCACCTCCAGCCTCGGGTTACCCACATGGTTGCAAGTGCCGGTTTGCCTCGTAACTGTGGCGCTGGTCGCATTGTTTCTGGAACGGACGATTATTCGGCATCTTTACGGACGCATGTTCGACAGTCTGCTTGCAACATGGGGCATCGCCATTTTGTTGCGTGAAGTCATCGAATTGATGTTTGGACGTGGCTATCAATCGGTCAGTGTGCCCATTGCGGGTACTGTCGAGATTTTTGGTGCGCAGTACCCTCTCTACCGCATTGCTGTCGTGGGCCTAATTTGCGTTGGTTTTGGCGCGTTGGCGTGGTGGAACCGCAGATCAAAGGTGGCCACACAGATCAAAGCGATGGTCGGCAATCCCGAGCTTGCCCAAGCCGTCGGGATCAACACAAGCCGACTGTCCGCAGCCGCTTTCGTCTTTGGATGCTGCACGGCAGGACTGGCGGGATTGTTGTTGGCCCCCACCATCCGCATTGAGCCAATGATGGGCATCGACTATCTGATCCGCTCGTTTTTCGCGCTGGTTGTGGGCGGCTTGGGCAGCCTCGAAGGTCTGGGCCTTGGCGTCACGCTGATTGCGGGCACCCAATCGGTGATCGGAGCATTGGCCAGCCAGACATATGGGTATCTCGCGGTGCTCACCCTTTCAATTTTATTCCTGTGGTTGAAGCCTGATGGCATCCGTTCTTCTTCCCGTTAGTCTGCTGTTGGCAGCCTTGTTGCTCATTCCCGAGATGTTCGGGGATTTCATGGCGTACCAGATCGGGCTTTATCTGATCTATGGCATCGCCGCGCAGGGTATCGGATACCTCTGGGGCAAAACAGGGATCCTGCCTTTGGGTCAGGCGCTGTTTTTTGGCGTCGCGGCCTATGCCACGGCTTCGACACTGCGAAATGTCGACAGCTTGCCTGCACAATTAGGGCTGGCAGTGGTCGCAATGTTGGTGATCGGTCTGCTGGCCTATGGCCTCGCCGTGTTGATCTTCAAAGGGCGCAGCGAAAGCGGGCCATATTTCTCGCTTATCACACTGGCGCTTGTTATGATTGCCGAACAAGTTGCTAACACTGCCTCCGGCTTGACGGGGGGCTTCAACGGTCTGTCCGGTTACAGCAGTCTTGGTGGCCTCGATCCCTACGGGAATTTCTATTATCTGGTGGTCGGTGCGACGGTTGTGGTTTCTGCCGGGCTACTGGTCCTTAACCGATTGCCCGTCAATCTGGTTGTCAAAGGCGTGGCGGACAATGAGCCGCGTTTGCAGCTTTTGGGCTTTGCGACCCACAGGATCAAGGGATGTGCCTTTGCGGTTTCCGCTGTCATTGCTGCGTTAGCGGGCGGCTTATTCGCCTCTCACCAAGGCATTGTAACGCCAACGGCAACCGGATTCGGCCTGTCTGCCGAGCTGGTCATTCTTGCCGCAATCGGCGGTCGTTTTCATGTTTTGGGTCCCCTCATCGGCGCGGTTCTCGTGGGCTGGGCGTCGGCAGAACTGCGCGACAGCTTTCCCTACTGGGAGATCGTCATGGCGCTGGGTTTCATTCTCGTCGTGCTGAAAGCGCCCGGCGGAATAGCCGAACTGGGTGCCGCGATCATGGCCCGAATTTGGCGATCTGGTGGGACGTCGGGGATCAGCCCTTCCGTAGCGCCTCTCTCGCAAGCGACCCAAGTTCCTGCTCCTGTGATATTTGACGACGTCAGGCTGCAAATTGGTGTCGTGCGTATTCTCAATGGCGTCTCGTTTGAAACACCCAGCAAAGGAATTGTTAGCATCATTGGCCCAAATGGTGCCGGTAAAACCAGTGCATTGAACACGATTACTGGCAATCTCGGCGTCAGCAGTGGTCAAATTAGTTTTGGCGATAAATCTGTTGAGAACCGCGCACCGCACACGGCGTTGGGCAACGGGATCGGGCGTAAACTTCAGGTGCCTTCCGTCTTTTTCTCGATGAGCGTCGCTGAGAACCTGACTCTTTCAATGTTGGCGGCGCGCGCGCGGTGGCGCGACCTTTTCCGGCCTTCTGCGTTTGGATGGCAATCAGCAGCATTGGCTCGCGTCATGGGTAACGCTGATTTGTCACTTGCGCGCGACCTGTCAAAAACTGCAGGCAGCCTACCCCAAGGGCATCGCCAGTTTCTTGAATTTGCCATGACCACGGCCGCAGAACCCGCGTTGCTGCTACTGGACGAGCCGTGCGCGGGTCTGTCGCCGGATGAAACCGCACTGATGACGCGATTGGTCCAAGAATATCAGGATCAAAGCGGTGGATTGGTGATCGTGATTGAGCATGACATGAGCATTGTCGAGGCCATTTCAGACAAGGTGCTTGTGCTGCATCAGGGGCAGGTTCTCGCCTTTGACAGCTACGAATCCGTCCGAGCCAACCGCCAAGTGCAGGCGGTTTATGCAGGAGCGTCCAAATGACGGTACTATTGGAAGTCGACAAGCTGACAGGTGGCTATGGCGACACGAACGTCATCTTTGACGTGTCTGCCCAAATTTCTGCGGGTCAGGTGCTTGGCGTCTTCGGACGCAACGGTGTTGGCAAAACAACTTTGGCGAGGTTGTTACAAGGCAATCTGAAGCCAGCAGCTGGCCGGCTCGTTCTCAATGGCGAAGATATTTCTGGCCTCAAAGCACATCAACGCCGCGCAAAAGGCATCGGATATATGCCGCAAACGGATATGGTCTTTAACGACCTCACGGTTTGGGAGAACCTTCAGGTAGGCCAGACCGCCCATCCTCTTGAGCCGTATTTTGACTTATTCCCCCGCCTTGCCGAACGCCGTGATCAACCTGCTGGAACAATGTCCGGTGGCGAGCGTAAGATCCTCGCGTTTGTGCGTACGATGATTGAAGGCACTAACGTGATCATCCTAGATGAACCATCCGAAGGCGTGCAGCCTGAAAACATCGAACTAATGGCGGAGTGCGTAAGAAAACGTGTAACTGCCGGAGCCGGCGTGTTTTTATGCGAACAGAATTTGAATTTTCTGACCAGTATTTCTGACCATTATCTTGGTATTGATACAGGAAATATCATCATCAATCGGCCTGCCACTGATATAAAATCAGATGACGTGCGTTCGGCATTATCACTGTGACGCCGCAATATTTCTATAACCAGAGTGTCCGCTTTTGCTGCCTTCCCGGACTTTGATTTTTAATAATAGAACGGCAGCTTCGTCCCGCAGACTGTGAATTCGCTTGTGCTGAGATTTTGCAATCGCAGCGAATGGCCGGTTCAACGGGCCGCACCGCAGTATATGATACGTTAGGCACCGCGCAGTTGCAGTGTTACGGTCACCGCTTCATCGTCACGGTTGCGCCAGAACCAGCCATGGTCTCCTGCGAAGGGGGTTTCAAAGCTACCCTCGCCAGACGTTTGGCCGCGACCTTTCTCATACGTGACGTTCTCGCCGTCCGCATGGGCGTGAAGGTCAAAGTTGACCCGCCCACCTGTTGAGGTCCACGCATAATTCAGTGTGGCACCTTCTTCCATCGTGGCTTTGATCTCTGTGGACTCACTCGGCGCGAGGGTGAAAGTGATCTCGTCCTGCCATGATTCTTCTGCGTGAGCAGTGGAGACAAACAGTCCGAAGATGTCATTCATCAAGGATGAGGATTCATCCCCTCCGTGTAGCGCCTCGTCTGCGGCGGCTTCGGCGGCAAGCTGCTGCTTGATCTCGCCCATCTCGGTCAGGCCAAGGATGCTGCCTACGCCCGTCGGGTCCGTCCCGTATTCTGCGGGCAGATAGACACAGACCCCGATGAATACGGGACGGACCCGATACCAGCGATGATCGAGGAACGGCGCAGTTGTGCCTTGGTTGGCAGGTCTTCGATGTTGGGTTGCGGTGCGTTGTGCATTATTCTCTCCAATTCTATGTGCGGGCGATGTAGCCTGCGATTTGCTGGTATGTGAGCAAAACGCCGAGGCCGACCATGATGATGTTCGCGACAGATGCCTGACGCATGAAGTTGGGGCTGCGACGCCAGTAGCCCATGACGATCAGGATCACGAAGAGCGCCAGTAGTTGCCCGACCTCTACCCCGACGTTGAAGGCCAAAAGGTTGGCCAAAAGCCCGTCCTCGGCGATCTGGTATTCGAGGATTTTGGAGGCAAGCCCTGTGCCGTGGAACAGACCGAAGATCAGAGTAGCGGCTTTGGTGTTGGGCTGGAAACCGAACCACTTCTGGAAGGTGCCAAGGTTGTCGAGTGCCTTGTAGACGACTGACAGGCCGATGATCGCGTCGATGATATAGGCGTTGATGCCCCAGCCAAACCACACGCCCAAAAGCATAGTGACCGAGTGGCCGATGGCGAACAGGCTAACGTAAATCGCCACGTCTTTCATATGATAAAGGAAGAACACGACGCCGAGCAAAAACAGGATGTGGTCATATCCCGTCATCATGTGCTTTGCGCCCAGATAGATGAACGAGATGATATGCACCCCGAAAATCTCCTGGATGTAGCCCGCATCGCCGGGGGTCACGTCATGGGCATAGGCAGAGGTCGCGAATGCCATAAGCATCAAGATGACCGTGGTGAAGATGGTCAGAGGCTGGCGCATAGGATGCGACTGCTGCCCCGACCGATAGGATCGGTTTGGTAACATTTGGATTTTCCGTTTGTTGAATGTGAAGTTTTGGGACGCCCTGTTGGGCGCAGCATCACACGCGTGGCGGTCGATCTAATCCGTAGTCTCTGCGGTCAGGCATAGCGCTGTGCGCCATCGCCCAACTTGAGCTGGTCGGCCTTATGGAACCTGAAGGTTCACGTGGCGGTAGAAACGCAATGTTGTGGTCATGATCTGCGATCTCATGGCTGTGACCATGATAGGCATGCATCAGGTCAATGATGTCTTCGTGAGCGTGGCCGTGTTCTTCGATCTCAGCATGATGCTCAGCGACGATCTTTGCCAGTTCAGTGAAGTCATGGGTGACCGAGCGGGAGTTCGCGGACAGGAGCATACCAACCGCCAAAGCGATGGTCAGCAGTCCTCTCAGGTATCCCCTGATTGCCCGTTTCATTCCACCTGCTCTCGTGGGTCTTGGCCCACTTGCCCGATCCCCCCTAGGGGGTTAGTTAACTCATATGACAAAACACACGACCCATGCAAGTCACCCCGCCATCGTCAAACGGCTGAAACGTGCCAACGGGCATTTGGCCAGCGTCATCAAGATGATTGAGGACGAGCAGCCCTGCGTGGACATCGCACAGCAGCTTCACGCGGTGGAGAAGGCCGTGCAGCAGGCCAAACGCACATTGATCCAAGATCATATCGACCATTGCCTAGACGATGCACTGGTCGGAACAGGTGAATCTTCCGTCACTGCCAATTTCAAGGCCATCACCAAGTATCTGTAAGGAACACCCATGCTCTCCGTCCTCGCTGACCGCACTTACCGCCATCTGTTCTTGGCACAGTTAGTGGCGCTGCTGGGGACAGGCTTGGCAACCATCGCACTTGGGCTGCTGGCCTATGATCTTTCAGGCGAACGGGCTGGCCTCGTCCTCGGCACGATCTTCACGATCAAGATGGTGGCCTATGTGGGCATCGCCCCGATTACAGGGGCCTTCGCCAACCGCTGGCCCCGCCGCACCATGCTGGTCAGCCTCGATCTTGTCCGTGCCGTGGTGGCCCTTTGTCTGCCGTTCGTGAGCGAGGTCTGGCAGGTCTACGTCCTGATCTTCGTGCTACAATCCGCATCCGCCGCGTTTACACCGACGTTCCAAGCCACGATCCCCGACATCCTGCCAGAGGAAGACCGCTACACCCGTGCGCTGTCGCTATCGCGTCTGGCCTACGATTTGGAGAACATAATCAGCCCACTGCTGGCCGCGATCCTGCTGACCTTCGTCAGCTTCAACGCCTTGTTCTTTGGCACGGTCATCGGCTTCGCTGGTTCCGCTCTGTTAGTCGTCTCCGTCCTGTTGCCAAGCCCAAAACCAACGGAGCCAAGGGGCATATACGACCGCACCACACGGGGGATGCGCATATACCTCGCCACGCCTCGCCTTCGTGGGTTGTTGTCGCTCAACTTCGCCGCCGCCGCAGCGGGGGCAATGGTGTTGGTGAATACAGTCGTTCTCGTCCGCTCTGACCTTGGCCTTGGGGACACGCAGGTTGTCATTGCCCTCGGAGTCTTCGGTGGTGGATCAATGCTGGCCGCACTGGTCTTACCAAGGCTGCTGGAGAACCAGCCCGATCGCCCAGTGATGATCTGCGGCGCACTGGTGTTAGTAACTGCGCTGTTGGCACTGTCTCTGATGGCATTGGTTTATGAGACGCAATGGATACCGCTGCTGGCAGGTTGGTTCATCATCGGGATTGGCTATTCCGCCATTCTCACGCCCTCTGGACGCTTGCTCAAACGCTCCGCCCACGCAGAGGATCGTCCCGCCGTATACGCCGCCCAGTTCGCCCTATCCCATGTCTGCTGGCTGGTGACCTACCCGCTCGCAGGGTGGCTGATTACTGTTTCCGGTCCAACGGTGACCTTCGCTGTCTTGGCCGTGCTTGCGGGTGCCGGTGTGGTCTGCGGGATTGCTCTCTGGCCGCAGGAAAGCGGCGGACCGGTGACACATTCCCACGATGACCTCCCGAAAGATCATCCGCATGTGCAGGATGGGCAAACGCACAGTCATCCAATCGTCATTGATGACTATCATCCGCATTGGCCACGGATGCGCGAAGTGGATAGTAGAATTGGATAGACACTATGGTCATTGCGTCTAAACGGCCCTGAGCCGCTATGCTCTCCGGCGGGCCAATTCACGATACAGAGCCGGAGGCGAGACGCCGATCTGGTCGGCTACGGTAATCCATTTGCCTTTTAGTGGTTCACCATACAAATCGATCCATGCGTCCAGCCGATCTGCGACGCGGCGCAATCGCAAGATCTCGATCCGCATCCGCTGCGCCTGAACTTCTTTTGCATGGGTCTCAATAAGGCTAAGCGCCGCGTCAGGCCGATCCCCGAGAGCAAAAAGGAATTTGGACCTCGGCAGAACCGCGACTGTTGTGACTGATCGCGCAACGGCATCGTAATGATAGGTTTTGGCGAACAGGGATGCTTCGGCCACAGCCGCGCCTGTGGTCGCGATATGAAGCGTCAGCGGCGCACCGTCTGCCAGCGAACGTTCCAAGGCAATTGAACCGGATTGGACCAGATACATCGACTTCACGGGGTCTTCCCGACGAAACAGAAGCGTCCCTTTTGCAATCTCACGCAAGGGTGCGTCATCAAAGATTTGTATCCAGTGCGACATGATAGAAATCATATATTGCATGACCCGGATCCGATAGGGTGCAATGAAATTACAAGGAAATTGAGGATGCGGTTCAAAATCTATCTTACAGTTGCGGGCCTTATAGGCGCAGCCGCAGTTGCCGTCGCGCAGACCCATGGTTCAGAACACGGGGATGGCATGGATCACACGATGCACGGTCAACGTGGCGAGATAAATGACACTGTTCTCACTGAACCCGGTCAGGGAGCGTTCGCGGCGCTTTCCGAAGTGGTGCGTGTGCTGGAAACCGATCCAGACACCGATTGGGGTCAAGTGAATCTGGCAGGCCTTCGGGCACATCTTGTGGATATGGACAGACTGATTTCGGATGCCGTGGTAGCAGAAACGGACCTTCCTAGTGGCATTGTCGCAACGGTCACAGGCGAAGAGGACACTGTGGCGACGCTCCGGGGTATGGTGCCTGCGCATGCTGCTCAGCTGGCGCGTGATGATAGATGGACTGTGGCCGCTTCACTGTCGGCGACGGGTGTGGAGCTGCGCGTGACCAGCAATGATCCCGCTGTCGTTGCCCGCATTCAGGGCCTTGGTTTCTTTGGGCTGATGGCCAGTCAGGATCATCACCGGGCACATCACCTGATGATGGCGCGGGGTGAAAACGCCCACGGCGAACACTGACGCCGCGACAGCATCTCACGGGTCGTTGACTTGCAATTCGGCATATAGCGCAGGTACGATTGCGCCATGGTCCTAATTCGATGCCTTCTCATTGTGATGCTGATGCTTTCCGCAACGTTTTCTGTGGCGATGGAGGCCGGACATGCAGCCAATTTCGACAGTGAACGTACTGTCGCGGAAACGATGTCAGACGACATGCCTGCGTGTTGTGATGACAGTACCGAACGCGGGCAAACCTGTCACGTACTGCTTGCCTTGCTGCCGGGCGCAGAAGGTTACAGCATGGGGCCAATCACTGGTGAAGATGTGTTTGCGGCAGCCGGTCTTTTGCTGAGCGGCATTGAACCGTCCGGCCCGCTCGATCCGCCGCGCGTGATGTGATCCAGCCTGCGCCATTCCAGCGCAGCCCCCTGAAATCACATCCAAAGCGGGCTTTGCTCGCGCGCTTACTTATCGAGAGGACATCTCATGAAACTCATCAAAGCACTTCTCAGCCTTGCCCCTGCGGCGGCACTGACCCTTGGCCTTGCAACACTTGGCGTGACCGGCATGGCTCATGCAGAAAACCATGCGGACATGGCCGATCACGGCAAAATGCATGTCACGAAAAGCCCGACCTGTGGCTGTTGCGGGGCATGGGTCGCGCTGGCCCGGGAAGAAGGTTACGACATCACAGTGACGGATACCGATGACATAACAAACGCAAAACTGGACGCGGGCGTGCCCGGTAATATGTGGGCCTGCCACACGGCCATGATCGATGGCTATGTTGTCGAGGGCCACGTGCCATTTGCCGCGCTGACCAAACTGCTGGAAGAACGTCCCGACATAGCCGGGATCGCCGTGCCGGGGATGCCCGCCGGATCACCTGGAATGGGGAATGACCCTGACGCCCGCTATGACGTAATCGCTTTTGGTGGTGCGGCGGGCGCAGGCGCGGTCTTTTATCAGGCTGGTTTGTGAAACGACCTCTTTTGATCGCAGTCGCGGGAGCGGCCCTATTGGGGGTCGCTCTCTATGCTCTTGTCCCGTTCTCTGCGGACGTGGGCAGCGTGGTCTTACGCGATGACGACCGCGACATGGTCGCACGAGGCGCTGGGATATATCAGGAGAACTGCGCTTCCTGCCACGGGGCCAATCTCGAAGGCCAGCCAAACTGGCGTGTGGCTGGTGCGGACGGGCGGCTTCCGGCACCTCCTCACGATGCCAGCGGTCATACGTGGCACCACAACGGCGACACCTTGTTCCGCCTGACAAAGTACGGAACCGGGGCGCTAATTGGCGATCCTGACTATGCATCCAACATGCCGATCTATGACGGTGTGCTGACGGATGATGAAATCATCGCCGTCCTCAGCTACATTAAATCAACCTGGCCGGAAGACATCCGCGCGCGTCATGACGAAATGGAAAACAGATGATGAAACAAAGTATTCTGGCAGGCCTGATGATGGCCGTACTGGCGACAGGCGCGATTGCGCACTCGAAGGCCGAAGACACGACGCCAGCGAATGAAGCGATCGTGACCACGGTTGAAGCGATTGAAATGCGCTTTGATGATCCGATGCGCGTGACCGCAATCACAGTGACCGGGCCGGACGGCGACGTGGCGATTGAGCGTGAAACCGGTATGGATGCTGTCACCGAGTTCCGCGCGATACCGCCCGCCGACCTGCCTGCAGGGGCATACACCGTCGATTGGCGGGGGCTCGCGTCTGACGGCCACCCGATGCAAGGCACGTTTGGCTTTACGATCACCAACTGACACATGGAGGGGCTGGCGCAGATCGATGGATGGACGGTAGCTGCCATTCTGGCGAAGGCACTGGGCTATGGTGCTGCACTGCTCGCAATGGGTGGGCCGCTTTTTGTGGCGGCTTTCCCGTTGGCTGCGCCGGACGTCCGACGGTTTGCCATCCGTATCGCGGTCGTTGCGGCTGTCCTTCTTATCGCGGTTCTGGCACTGCGGTTCGGCATTCGGGCCGCACGTATATCAGGCATGGGCCTGCCGGGGATGGTCGATCCGATGATGCTTGCCTTTGTGTGGGACAGCCCGCTTGGCACCGCCGCACCTTGGCGCGGTGCAGGTGTGGTTTTGGTACTGGGCTTGCTGGTACCGGGCCTATTTGGCCGAGTGACGGCTCTTTTCGGGCCGCTTCTGATCGCCATATCGTACACATCCGTAGGACATTCTCTTGGTGAGCCGCGTTGGCTACTGGCCGCGTTACTGGTCCTGCATTTGCTTGCAGCGGCGTTCTGGGTCGGAGCGCTTGCACCACTTCACCATGCGGCGGTTGGCGCAGAGGGCGCGGCGCTGTTGCATAGGTTTGGAAAAGCTGCCGCTATGACAGTCCCTCTGCTCATCATCGTCGGCAGTATCTTTGCTTGGATAATGACAGGATCGCTGTCAGCCCTCTTTGCCACAGCTTACGGCTGGACCCTGATCGCTAAACTGACATTTGTTTCGGGTTTGCTTGGCCTCGCAGGTTTAAACAAGTGGCGGCTTGTCCCTGCTCTGGCAGACGATCGTGTAGGAGCGAGCGACAGCCTGCGGCGCTCAATCGTTTTCGAGGCTACAGCTGTCTTTCTGATCCTACTAACGACCGCCACTCTCACCACCGTAACAACCCCGCCCATTAACTTGTAGCGAAGTTCAACTTGCGCCCGTATTTGTTGCTGCGTTGGTAGAAACTACACGTCCGAAGGTTTGGTTTGCTCGGCAACTCGTAAATATGTGGCGACCATTTTCTGTTTCTTGTTTGAATGGCAGGTTCTTGCGCCGCACCGCGGCGCAGATAATTCTGCAAACGCAGAAATTTCCGTTCTGCGTGCGCGCGCAACGTGAAATCTGAATTTACAGGTTGGGCTCACACTCAGTATTCGCTGCAATCAACATCAATGGCCGCTTTGGTCGCTCGGTCGTGTGATTCACTACCGAGATGAGCATGCAGAATGATTTGCTGAAGGAGGCCTTGGAAAAAAGCGCTAAGGCCGTCTCAGAGGCGAGAGATGGCCATGAACGCGGTCGCAGGGCATGGCGTCAGTATCGCTTTGGCGTGCCGTGCGTTCGATATCAGCGAGACCTGCTATAGATACAGCCCTGTTTTGAGCGA
>JBDWMA010000006.1:0-214917 GCA_039972875.1 Pseudoruegeria sp. | reverse complement strand
TACCAATATGGCGCGGGATGGAGCAGCTCGGTAGCTCGTCAGGCTCATAACCTGAAGGTCGTAGGTTCAAATCCTACTCCCGCAACCAAATATATCAGAATACTTATCAATAAGTTAGATGGCATAATCACCATCTTCTGTTGGGCAATCTCCCGATCTGTCAGTCATAGATTGAAGAATGCGAAGGGTTAAGGCCGGGACTAAACTCTTGTTAAAATACAGCTGGAAAATGCCTGGTAAAGTCGGAGCTGGACACCGCAATATCAGCAATTTCTTGAACAAGGGAAAGTGGTCGATCTTGCCGGTATATTGCCACATAGGGCACGGGAGGTAATGGGACTTCTGTTTGAATGATTTCGAGTATTCCGTTTTCAACCAATTGACGACATAAAGGAAACGGAAGGTAAGTGACTCCCAGACCTGCCACGGTAAGCCCAAGAAGGGCGGACATGGAGTCACAGACCAACGTATCTGGAAAGGTAACGCCACGATTTTTAAGCCATTTATTTAGATACACGCTGGATCCAGATAGTTGGCCTTGTACTAAAACGGTAAAATCTGAAAAATCTCTGTGTCGGATCGGGGCCTTTAGATTGAAATATCCTGTTTTGGCGATCCAGTGATTTGGTACGCTTTCGATCGGGACTGATGTATATTCAGGTAAAGTCGGTGTTTCCGGGATGATGATCAGATCAAGTTTATCCTGCTCTAAATCATTGAGTAATTCGGAGTCCATGGCGACTTTTGGCTCTAGTCTCACTTGGGGGAAACGGTCGCGTGTTTCAGTAACGAATTGCGAAAACCATGTTGTGGTAACGAGATCCGTCACACCGATTTTCAAGGATCTATGGTGTAGGCACTCGGTGCTACGCATCTCGAGGATCTGATCGTGGAGCAAGAGCATTTTCTTGGCAATATCATAAAGTTCCTCGCCTTTGCTGGTTAGTTTGGCACCGCGGTGGTAGCGATTGAAAATTTCTATTCCAACTCCACGCTCTAGTTCTTGCATCCGTTTAGACACAGCCGATTGCGTTGCAAACAGCTGGGAGGCTGCCTTTTCAAATGTTCCAAGTTCTACAATCCAATAAAGCGTTTCTAATTGCTTTAGAGTTATTCGGGTATTCATCAAGGCTCCGCGCAAGTCGACAATATGAACTGTATTAGAGATACAGGCACCAATTGAGAGGATGCTTGGTCCCCTTAGGTTATTCAAGACCCATTGGCCGCCCCAAATTATTTATTGACCGATCAATAGGGTCACTGATGTTGGCAGGCATCCTCAGTTACCCATTTGTGGCAAGTAATTCCTTTGGCATGTCATTGTTTTCTTGGTTATATCTTGCCAAAATTTCATGTCATAAACCGAAATAGGTTACCGGGTGAAATCCGCAGTCAAGCATTCTGTTCTTAATATTGTTCAATAAATTCATGAATAGCTATCTTTATTCGTTCCGCAACGGAATGTCCGAGAAGTCGGAAATTTCGCTAACATAAAGAACTTACATAGGCTTAATTATTAAAGCGGCATTCCGTTTTTAGAAATCGGATGTTCAAAATTAGGATCGCGCTCATGTTAAACTTTACATGAAGAGGCGGCCAAAGCGTCTAGGGAGATTACATTACAATGAACGCTAAATTTAAAACATCACTCACCGCAGTTGCGGCTGTCGCCATGATGGCCCCGGCTGCATATGCAGAAGAGTTCATTACAATCGGTACTGGCGGAGTAACTGGTGTTTATTACCCAACAGGTGGAGCGATTTGCCGTTTGGTAAATAAGGGCCGCAAAGATCATGGAGTACGTTGCTCTGTCGAATCAACTGGCGGTTCTGTTTACAACATCAAAACCGTTCGTGAAGGTGAGCTGGAATTTGGTGTGGCGCAGTCTGACTGGCAGTATCATGCTTTTAACGGAACATCCCGTTTCGAAGACGATGGTGCATTTGAAGGTTTGCGGGCGGTCTTTTCTGTCCATCCAGAACCCTTTACAGTTGTGGCACGCGCAGATGCAGGCATCACTTCGTTTGCTGATCTAAAAGGCAAGCGTGTGAATATCGGTAACCCAGGATCTGGGCAGCGCGGTACAATGGAAGTCCTGATGGAAACTTTGGGATGGACAACGGACGATTTCAGCTTGGCGACAGAGCTGAAAGCTGCGGAGCAGTCTGCTGCACTCTGCGATAACCAGATTGATGCTATGGTTTACACTGTTGGTCACCCATCAGGGTCCATCTCTGAGGCCACAACAGCTTGTGATTCCGTACTGGTTGAAGTGACCGGTGAAGCCGTTGATCAATTGATTGCGGACAACTCGTTCTATCGGACTGCAACCATCCCAGGTGGTATGTACCGTGGTAACGATGATGACGTGACAACATTCGGCGTTGGGGCGACTTTCGTAAGTTCCGCTGATGTGTCCGAAGAAGTGGTTTATACGCTTGTGAAATCCGTTTTTGACAACATCGACGATTTCCGCAGCCTTCACCCAGCGTTTGCAAACCTTGATCCTGCAGAAATGGCGTCCGCGGGTTTGTCCGCTCCTCTGCATGATGGCGCAGCAAAGTACTACAAAGAAGCCGGCCTGATTGAGTAAGCCTAAAGGTTTACGAAAGACCTATCGGGGGCGGGTAATCACCGCCCTCGAACATTAAAAATGGTCAGCCAGAAACGGCGACAGGGGGACA
The DNA here is from genome assembly GCA_039972875.1 of Pseudoruegeria sp. Taxonomy (GTDB): domain Bacteria; phylum Pseudomonadota; class Alphaproteobacteria; order Rhodobacterales; family Rhodobacteraceae; genus Pseudoruegeria. The sequence goes on along the minus strand of JBDWMA010000006.1, from coordinate 212,233 downwards.
TATGACGACTTCAGAGAATCGCGCACTTAGCGAAGAAGAACTTCAGGAGCTAGTTGCAGCCAGCGACAGTGGTGCCAGAAGCCCGACCGGCGCAGTTGGTAAAATGATCGCAATCACCGCATTGCTGTGGTCATGTTTCCAAGTGCTCTTAGCTTCTCCTATTGGGCCTTATGTTCTGCCTGGAGATTTAATCAACAATTCACGGCAGATCCATCTGGCATTTGCAATCTTCCTTTCGGCCATGGCCTACCCGTTATTTAAGAATAGCCCGCGTGACTTTATCCCCTGGTATGATTGGATCTTAGGAGTTGGGGGCGCGTTTTTAGCACTCTATGGCTATTTCTTTTACGACAAAATCGTTGGGAATGGCGGGCTTGCAGATACGACAGATGCCTATTTCAGTGTCTTAGGTTTGGTCTTCCTGTTTATCGCAGCTTATCGCACGCTTGGGCCGATCATGGTGCTCTTGGCCGTTGTCTTTTTGGGTTATGTCTTTTTTGGTTCGTCAGAATTTATCCCGGATCAAATTCGCTGGGCGGGCGCTTCTGTGCGCAAAGCCATGAGCCATATGTGGATCACCTCCGAAGGTGTGTTCGGGATCGCGTTGGGGGTGTCGACACGTTTTGTGTTTTTGTTTGTTCTGTTTGGCGCTCTTCTGGATAAGGCAGGCGCGGGCAACTACTTTATCAAAATGGCCTTTGGCGCCCTTGGCCACCTGCGCGGTGGCCCGGCCAAAGCAGCTGTGGTAGGCTCTGCTGCAACGGGCCTGATCTCGGGATCATCCATCGCCAACGTTGTGACAACCGGGACGTTTACTATTCCTCTCATGAAACGTGTGGGCTTCTCTGCTGAGAAAGCCGGGTCGGTCGAAGTGGCCTCCTCGGTCAACGGCCAGATCATGCCACCAGTCATGGGGGCTGCGGCTTTCCTTATGGTGGAATATGTCGGTATTTCTTACGTTGAAGTCATCACCCACGCCTTCTTGCCCGCGATCATCTCTTATATCGCGTTGGTCTACATCGTTCATCTTGAAGCGGTAAAAAATAACATGCCGACCATTGGCAACAAAGTGGTGAACCTGTTCAACACCGTCATTGGGATGTTTGGTTTTTTCGCAGGCTTTGCGTTGCTGTGTTATACGACACAATTCCCTGTGCGTTTTGTGACTTCGATGTTCCCAGATGGATCCGGCTGGGTTCTCGCGGCATTGCTCGGACTGGTCTATGTTGGACTGATATATTTGGCTTCGCAAGCCGATGACCTAGAGGCGGATGACCCAAATGCTGAGGTTGTTGAACTGCCCGACTTGGCAAAGATTTATAAGTCTGGTCTTTACTATCTTCTGCCGATCATCGTGCTTGTGTACTTCTTAATGATTGAACGCAAATCACCCGGCTTGTCCGCGTTTTGGGCAACCTTTTTGCTGTTCGGCATCTTACTGACCCAGAAAACGCTAAAGGCGTTCTTCCGGGGCGAGGATAACGCCATTGCCAATCTATATGAAGGTGGCGTGGATCTGATCGATGGTATGATCGATGGTGCACGGAACATGATTGGGATCGGCCTTGCGACGGCAACCGCGGGTATCATTGTTGGGACGGTCTCTCTGACCGGGATCGGTCAAGTGATGGCTGATTTTGTCGAATACCTTTCAGGCGGCAATTTGATTCTGATGCTGATTTTCGTTGCGATCTTATCCTTGATCCTTGGTATGGGGCTGCCGACCACGGCGAACTATATCGTGGTTTCCTCCTTGATGGTCGCGGTTGTCGTCGAACTTGGCGCGCAATCCGGTCTGATTGTGCCTCTTATCGCGGTGCACCTATTTGTGTTTTACTTTGGGATCATGGCGGATGTGACGCCGCCGGTGGGGCTTGCGAGCTTTGCTGCGGCAGCGGTGTCTGGTGGCGATGCAATCAGGACCGGCTTCACGGCGTTCTTTTATAGCCTGCGAACTGTGGCGCTGCCCTTTGTGTTTATCTTTAACACCGACTTATTGTTGATCGATGTAACTTGGGTGCAGGGCGTGATCGTGTTCATTGTCTCGACCATTGGTATCCTCGTGTTTACTGCAGCATCAATGGGCTGGTGGCTCACCAAAAACCGTATTTGGGAAACGGTTGTCATGCTGATCATCGCATTTGCGTTGTTCCGTCCTGGGTACTTTATGAACCAAATCCAACCTCCATTTGATGAGATTGAACCAGCCGCCTTTAGTGAAACGCTCGCAAATGCAGAACCGGGCAGTACACTACGGACCGTTATTTCTGGCCCAGACTTCGATACGTTCGCAATGAAGGATGTGACCGTACCGTTGATCGTCCCGGACGTGGACGGCGTTGATGCGCGCCTGAGTAAACTGGGTATCATCCTTATTCCGGACGGAGACGTGCAACAACTTGATGAACCAGGGTTTGGCTCTGATCTGGCGGATGCGTTGTCCTCGTTTGATTTCTACGGTGATGATGTCGTTTCAATCACCAAGGTACAGGCGGCATCGGATCAGTTACCGAAAGAGCTAATCTGGTTCCCAGCGCTTGCCCTGCTTGCCTTAATTGCAGTCCTACAACGACGCCGGGCTGTTCCTGCCATGAAAGTAGGAGAAATCGCATGACCCAAACAATTCTGTGTGCAGTCGACATCAACCGTGCCGACGAGGATTCCAAAGTTGTGGCTCAGGCCAAAAAGATGGCGGATCCCGACGGGGCCCAACTGGATATCATCACTGTCGTGCCTGATTTTGGTGCGTCGGTGGTGGGGGCCTATTTTAAGGATCACGATGTTAAATCCGCAAAAGATGGGGCGGGTAAATACCTCAACAATATGGTTGTAAAAGCCATTGGCGCTGAGGCCAACGCGTCTGTGCGGCATGTCGTGGCTGTCGGGAGTGTTTACGAAGAGGTTCTAAAGGCGGCTCAATTGGCCAAGGCAGACCTCATTGTGATTGGAGCGCATCGGCCGGATTTCAAAGATTACTTACTTGGTCCAAACGCAGCCCGCGTTGTGCGCCACTCCGAATGTTCCGTCTACGTGGTTCGCTAAGCAAAGAGGCTGTGCCGGTTCAACATCGGCACAGTTGAATATTTAGGGATGTGTCGTCGATCAGATTATTGCTCGATGCCCTTGGCACATCCCCGAAAGGATGCGGGCTACTTCCATCGACCTAGGGCATCTTCATCTTCGGATTTGCTCGCGATCCAATTCGCCCCATCTGACGTGATTTCTTTTTTCCAAAATGGGGCACGAGATTTGAGGTAATCCATCAGAAATTCAGCCGCATCAAAGGCATCCACGCGATGTGGGGCGGCAGTGGCGACCATCATAATCATGTCACCCGGTGACAATGATCCATGGCGATGAATGACCAATGCATCCTCTAATGAAAACCGTTCAATGGCTCCTTCGGTGATGCTGGCAATCGCTTTTTCTGTCATGCCGGGGTAGTGCTCGATCTCCATCGTGCTTAGACGGCCATCGGTGTCTCTTACCACGCCCGTAAAAGTGACAATTGCACCAGCATTCAACCGCCCGGACGCAAACGTATTTGCTTCTGCGCCAAAATCAAACGCTTCTGATTGTATACGGACATCCATGAATTAGCCGCCTGTCATGGGGGGGAAAAAGGCGACTTCGCGAACGCCGGCAAGGGGCGTATCAAATTCGGATAGCTCTTGATCTAATGCAACACGCAGAGCTGAGATGTCAGTAAAAGCGGCCTCATACCTTGGTTCGCGTTGTTTCAGTTCCTCAACCAGATCAGCAACCGTTGTTGCAGAGGTTTCAATCTGTTCTTTGGGAAGGCCAATTCGTTCGCGTACCCATGCAAAATAGACGACTTCGATCATTGTGATTTCTCCTCGCTGAGGAAGGGGAGGGCCTTTGCGAAATAGTCCCAACCCGTAATGACGGTTAATCCAGCAGCAGCCCAAAGAAGGCCAACGCCTGCATACCAACAGGCGATGGTGGCGTTTAGTTTCCAGCCTATGCCCAGAACATCTTCTTCAGTGCCATCAAGCACTGCGGTGATCATGGTGTCATCCATGCCAAAGACCTGCATGGAGAAATAATGCTCAAACAAAGCGCGGGCCAGCAGGATTGAAATTGCCACCATTTGGATCGTGGTTTTCCATTTTGCCAGTTTGGTGACCTTTAGCAGCTTGGCCTGATCGCCAAGGAATTCCCGCAGGCCAGATACAAAAACTTCGCGAAATACGATCAAGGTACAGGGGATCAATACAAGCGCATTAAGGCCCGTCAGCGCGGCAAGGACCATGATCGCGATGATCACCATTGCTTTGTCCGCGATAGGGTCAAGCATGGCGCCAAACCGGCTTTCTTGTTTCCATGCCCGCGCCAGGTAGCCATCCACATAATCTGTGATGGAGGCACCAACGAACAGGATTAGAGCAACCCATTCCGCGAATGGTGCAGAGAGTCCCAGGAAGACCAGCCCAAGGGCAGGTGCAGCGAGTAACCGAATAACGGTCAGAATATTAGGCAGGTTCCATGTCATAAACGATCCTTACCCTGTCAGCCCTTATCATGGAAGAAGTCATAAAGTGTTTCTGCAAGCGCGTCTGATATTCCGTCAACGGCTTTTAAGTCTGACAACCCTGCGCGCCCGACGGCTTTGGCGCTGCCAAAGTGTGACAGCAAAGCCCTTTTACGCGATGCCCCGACACCCGGGACATCATCAAGTGGTGTCGCAGAGATTGCTTTGGACCGTTTCGCCCGATGTGTGCCGATTGCGAAACGGTGGACCTCATCGCGCATCCTTTGTACAAAATAGAGCACAGGATCATTATGGCGCAGGGCAAAGGGACGCGCACCGGGGCGATAAAACTCTTCTTTGCCTGCGTCGCGGTCCTCGCCCTTTGCAACGCCGACCATCGGGATATCTTCGACACCATATTCCGCCATGATTTCTGCGACAGCAGAGACTTGACCAGCGCCGCCATCAATGAGCAACAAATCGGGCCACTGACCAGAACTTCGGTCAGGGTCTTCTTTTTGCAATCGTTTAAACCGGCGGGAAAGAACCTCTTTCATCATGCCAAAATCATCACCGGGCGTCAGGTCATCACCCTTGATGTTAAATTTCCGATATTGGCTTTTGATGAACCCTTCGGGGCCTGCAACGATCATACCGCCGACCGCATTGCTGCCCTGAATATGAGAGTTATCGTAAACTTCTATCCGTTGCGGGGGGGCGTCGAGGTTAAATGCCTCTGCTAAACCAGACAACAGCCGGGTTTGGGTTGCGGTTTCGGACATTTTGCGGGCAAGGCTTTCGCGGGCATTGCGCAGGGCTCCCGCGATTAACTCGGCCTTTTCACCACGTTGTGGAATGAGTATCTCAACCTTGCGTTCTGCTTTTTCCGATAGGGCGGCCTCTAGTAATTCGCGATCTTCAATATCGTTGGACAGCAGAATCTGACGCGGCGGGGTTTTTGTGTCGTAAAATTGGCCCAAAAAGGCTTGTAAAACCTCCGGAATTTCAGCACCTGATCCGGTTTTCGGATAATAATCCCGGTTGCCCCAGTTTTGGTGGGCGCGAATGAAAAAGACCTGCACGCAGGCCTGCCCGCCCTCCATGTGGATCGCGACCACATCGGCCTCAGCAACCCCACGGGGATTGATGCCCTGCGTAGATTGCACATGGGTTAGAGCGTGAATGCGATCGCGCAACGCAGCCGCACGTTCAAACTCCATCGCATCGCTGGCGATCTGCATTTCACTGGCCAGCGTTTCTTGTACTTTGGTGGAACGTCCTTGCAGAAACTGTTCTGCATCTTTGACCAGAGCGCCGTAATCTGCCTCAGAGATGAGCCCAACGCAGGGCGCTGCACATCGCTTAATCTGATATTGAAGACAGGGTCGCGTGCGGCTTTCGAATGTTGAATCGGAACAATTGCGCAGCAGAAAGACTTTTTGCAGTTGGTTTAGGGTTCGATTAACGGCCCCGGCGGAGGCAAAGGGGCCGTAATAATTTCCTTTTTCCGCCTTTCGGCCGCGATGTTTCTTAATTTGTGGAAAGCTATGGTTCTTTGGCAAAAGAATACTGGGAAAGCTTTTATCATCCCGCAACAACACATTGTATTTGGGTTTAAGTTGTTTGATCAAATTTTGCTCAAGCAGCAGAGCCTCGGTTTCAGTTCTGGTGGTGAGAAACATCATCGAGGCCGTTTCGCTGATCATTCTAAGGATACGTCCAGAATGACCTTGCGTATTTGCGTAGTTGGACACTCGTTTCTTTAAGCTTCGGGCCTTGCCGACATACAATACGCGCCCCTGTGGATCCAACATGCGATAGACACCCGGAGAGTTGTCGAGCAGTTTGAGTTGGCTTTGAATCAATTCATGGCCAAGCAGGGGCGTGTCCTGTTGTGTTGGGGGTGTTTTTGTCATGTGGCTGCTCTTGTGATTCTGGCCTTGCTGCAACCTTAACGCTTTGGGCGCAAGATAAAACCTTTCCACTAAAGCTGGGGATAACTCTGGTGACAAGTTTCGACAGTTGGCGATTTTTCGTTATTTTTATAGTGGTTTTATTCAGCGCCCAAAAAATAGGCAAAAATGTAAGTTATTGTTTTCAATGTATAAAAAGTTACCCACAGGGCAAGGCGCTGAAATCATTCAAGAAAATGTAACGGGAAAATGACGTCGTTGTGAAGGGTGCACAACTTTAGCGGCCAGTTGCGCGCGCGACGCTTACTTGTCTTGAATGTCTGGGGTTTGCCAAGCCAGATGTTGACCACCATCCGTGCATATTAATTGACCAGTCACCGACGGCGCATCCAGAAAATACCCCAAAGCTGCTGTGATATCTTTGGGGTTTGAACCACGTTTCAAAACGGTTGCACTGCGTTGATTTTCAAAGTGTTGCTGGCTTTGGTTCGCTCCGATAAGCGTCGGCCCAGGTCCAATGGCATTCACTCTAATATGTGGGGCGAGTGCCCGTGCAGAGGTTTGGGTAAAGGCCCAAAGCGCCATTTTTGCTATCGTATAGCTGGTGAATTCCGGGGTGAGTTTGCGCACCCGTTGATCAAGCATATTTACGACCAGGCCGGACGCTTCTGGCTCTCCTCTTTGGTCCGTTGTGGCGGTCATTCCCTGCGCTGCCATCATCTGAGTCAGCACAACTGGTGCCCTTAGATTGGATTGCAGGTGCCTGTCCCAGCTGTTTCGTGTTGCGGTATGAATATTGTCGTATTCAAAGACTGAGGCGTTATTAACCAAACATGTCACGGGCCCCTTAAACGCATCCACAACACGGGGAAATAAGGCCTGAATTTCGTCTTCGTTTATAAGGTCAGCCTGAAACGTTTTGGCAACGCCGTTCGCCTCTGATATTTCGGAAGCAAGCTGTTCGGCGTCGTCTTTTGACCCAGCGTAGTGGATTGCAACGTCAAATCCGCGATCTGCCAGATAGAGCGCCATGCTGCGCCCCAAACGCTTTGCGGCGCCTGTTACCAATGCCGTTTTAGCCATGTCACCCTCGTGGATTATAGAAGAACTGTCAGTATATAAGCGACATAACCGGCGGTCAGGGCGATGCCCCAGCCGCGCGTGATATCGCGCTTGAAAAAGACAAACGGTACCAAAAGGACCGTTGCCCCCAACATGACCCACAGATCAAACCGGAGCAACTCTGGATCGACGGGCAATGGGCCCACCAGACCGGCCACACCAATGATAGCCAACAGGTTAAACATGTTGGATCCGATGACGTTACCTAGGGCCACGTCAGCCTGTTTGCGTAATGCGGCCATGACGGTTGTTGCCAGCTCTGGGAGGGATGTACCTATCGCAACCAAGGTCAAGCCGATGACGGTTTCCGGAACTCCAAATGTGCGGGCAATGTTTTCTGCGCCATCGATCAGCAGGTCAGCACCCAGCGGTAGACCAATAAGACCAAGTAGGATGAAAAGGCCAATCTTAGGCCAAGACATGTTCGGATCGGCGCCTTCGACTTCTTCTTCGTTGCAGGCTTTGGCATCGGCTCTGTGGCTGACGGCTTCTCGAAAGTTATCCAGCAGAACAATCGCCAGATATCCAAGAAGGATCAAAGCGTGCCACCAAGTGATGGGCCCAAAGAAACAAAGTGCAATAAACAGAAATGTAGCGCCGAGTGTGATTAGATAGCTTTTCCGGGTGTTGCAGCAACTGGTTGCCATCGGGGCCAATAGAGCGGGAACCCCAAGGACAAGCAGTACGTTGGCCGTATTGGAGCCAATAACGTTGCCCATCGCTAATCCAGGCACACCTTCGGTGACGGCTCCGATAGAAATCAGCAATTCCGGCGCAGAGGTCCCAAAAGAGACAATGGTCAGGCTGACAATCAGGGCAGGCACACCCAAGCGCAGGGATAGATTCACCGCACCTCGCACAAGGGAGTCACCGCCAAGCAATAGGATGACGAGGCCGAGCGCCACGTAGATCCAATCCATTCTTTATGCCTTTCCGTGGCCGCAACGACAGGGCCCTTTGCCAATTCGATATCGCCCGCAACCGCGACATTTTTGCGATTGCAGCTTCTTTTGGCCGGGAAAGCGCAGCTTACCAAACATAGCTAGCACGAGCATTCCGATCAGAAAGAGACTGACAATTTTTACCATGTTTTACAGGCCAAACTGTGCAAATTGCGCGCGTTCCTCAACGCTCTGCAATGCATCATCCACCATTTGTGCACCGAACCTGCGCAGAAAGGGGCGTTTTGCCGAATAGTTTACAAACTTTATCTTGTTTCCGAACAGTTCGGTCATTTTGGGCCGAATATGTCCTATGCCATCAATCAGGCCAAGTTTCAGGGCTTCCTCGCCCAGCCAGACCTCACCGGTAAACAGGTTTTGGTGTTTTGGCAGCTTGTCGCCGCGGCGGGCGGTGATTTGGTTTTTAAAGTTCACATGCAGCTGCTCAAGCAATTTGCGTAAACGTGCGACGTCTTCGGGTTTTTCGGGTCGGAAGGGGTCCAACATTGATTTGGACTCACCGGCTGTATACACACGCCGATCAATGCCCTGTCGTTTCAGGAGCATATCTAAGCCAAAGCTAGAAGAGATAACGCCGACAGAGCCTACGATAGAACTAGAGTCGGTCCATATTTCATCTGCGGCTGAGGCGATCCAGTACCCACCGGACGCGGCCACATCCTCTACAAAGGCATAGACGGGGACATTCAGCTCCTCAGACAAGCGTCTAATGCGTCCCCCAATCAGTGAAGATTGCACAGGGGAGCCGCCGGGAGAATTAATCACCAAAGCAACAGCTTTGGGTTTGCCTTTGCGAAAGGCCCGTTCCAGAACAGGCCCCATGGTTTCATCATTCAAACCGCCAGAGCGGCCGCTTGCGGAGATCGCCCCGGAGAGGCGCACAACGGCGACTTTTGGGGCGGATTTAAAAGACGGTTTCCAGCGTTTCATAAAGGTGCACATAAAGCCGCAGGGCGTCGGTAACAAGGTCAGGGTTAAAATCTCCAATCACTGTTGCGATAGACCCACTGGGTTGGATGGATTAATAAGCGAGCGTTCCCTTAATCGCCCGTTTCCAGTTCCCATATTTTCGAGCACGGGTTTTCTCATCCATAACAGGCTCAAACCGCTTTTCTAGCGCCCAGCTTCGGGCAAAGTTTTCGCGATCCGGATAGACGCCAACAGACATACCAGCCACCCAAGCCACGCCAAGGGCGGTTGTCTCTAGAATGGTAGGGCGATCTACGGTGGCATCCAGAATGTCGGCTAGAAATTGCATCGACCAATCGCTTGCCGTCATACCCCCGTCAACGCGTAGAACTTGACCAAGCCCTGCATCTTGGGCGTCAGCGCGCATAGCTTCTAAAAGATCGCGTGTTTGATAGCCGACGCTTTCCAAAGCGGCACGCGCAAATTCTGCTGGGCCGGTATTGCGTGTCATGCCGAACACAGCGCCACGGCTTTCGGCGTTCCAATAAGGGGCACCGAGCCCAGTAAAGGCCGGGACGAGAACAACCTCTTGCGCATCATCTGCGGTATCGGCCAAGGGGGCCGTATCTGGTGCAGATTCAATAATTTTCATTCCGTCGCGGAGCCATTGAACGGCGGCACCGGCGATAAAAATGGATCCTTCAAGGGCATAGGTCGGCTTTCCGTCGAACTGATAAGCGATTGTGCCCAACATCCGGTTGCTGCTTTCGATAGGCGTTTCGCCAGTGTTCAGCAAAGCAAAACAGCCGGTACCATAGGTGGATTTCATCATGCCCGGCTCAAAGCAGGCTTGCCCGATGGTTGCGGCTTGCTGATCACCTGCGACTCCGCGGATTGGGATTGGAGCCCCCAAAACATCAGCAGTGGTTTCTCCAAAATTCCCATTGCAGTCGCGAACCTCTGGCAGCATCGCCATCGGGATGTTGAGCAGGGTACAAATGTCTTTGTCCCATGCGCCTTCGCGGATGTTATACAGCATGGTGCGTGCCGCGTTGGTCGCATCGGTCACATGAAGGACTCTGCCCGTAAGTTTCCAGATGATAAAACTATCGATGGTGCCGAACAACAATTCCCCTGCTTCGGCCCGGTCCCGGACGCCGGATACATTTTCCAAAATCCAACGCAATTTTGTCGAAGAGAAATAAGGATCCAACAATAAGCCCGTCTTTTGGGTGATCATTGGTTCATGGCCGTCAGATTTAAGAGTGGCGCAATATTCGCTTGTGCGCCGATCCTGCCAAACGATGGCGTTATATACGGGTTCACCGGAGTTTTTGTCCCATACAACGGTGGTTTCGCGTTGATTGGTGATGCCGATCGCCGGGATATCCGCAGCCGTGACGCCGTGGTCTTTTAGAACCGCTCGGCTGGTACGCAGAACGGTTTGCCAAAGATCCTCGGGGTTATGCTCCACCCAGCCAGAGTCAGGGAAATGCTGCGGGAACTCTTCCTGCGATGACGCGGCAATTTTCATATCCCTGTCAAACAGGATTGCACGGGAGGACGTTGTCCCCTGATCAATGGCCAGAATAAATGTCATCGTTCCCCCAATTCAATTCTCTGTTGAATACCCTGCGCAGATATACGCAGAATTCAAGCCTTTGCCGCAAGATGTGTTGTGATCCATGCGTCGATAGCTGCGATCTGATCTTTGTTCAAATGCAAGCCAAGCTTACTGCGCCGCCAGACGGCATCCTCAGCAGTCCGGACGTATTCTTTTTCGACGAGCCATCGTAATTCGGCCTCTGTCAACGATGCGCCAAAGTCCTGACCCAAGGCCGTTGCGGATGTGGCATCCCCAAATATCTTTTTGATATCGGTGCCATAGGCCCGAATCAGGCGGCGAAGCCAAACGGGTGTTAGGAATGGGTATTCCTTCAACAGGTCTTCATGGAGTTTGGGGAGGTCGCTGACCGCAAAGTCCCCACCGGGCATCGCAACTCCGGCGGTCCATTTGGTGGTTGTTATGCCCATTGCCGGATTAAGTTTTTCCATAGCTGCCTCGGCGAGCTTGCGGTAAGTGGTGATCTTGCCGCCAAACACGTTAAGCAAAGGTGCTCCGGGGGCTTTATCCATCGACAGCACATATTCGCGCGTGGCCGCCGTGGCGCTGCTTGCACCATCATCATACAGAGGGCGTACACCAGAGTAAGTCCAAACGATTTGGTCCCGTTTGATCGGTTTTTTGAAATACTGGCTTGCAAAGGAACACAGGTAATCTTGCTCCTCGACAGAGCATTCGGGCTTTGCATTCGCATCGCTATGATCAGCATCTGTGGTGCCGATCAATGTAAACTCTTCTTCATAGGGGATTGAAAAAATAATACGCCCGTCTTCACCTTGGAAGAAATAGCATCTGTCGTGATCGTATAGTTTCGGGACGACAATATGACTGCCGCGCACAAGGCGAACACTTTCGCCGGTATTACGGCGCAGCTTGCCTGTCATGATGTCCTCAACCCATGGGCCACCGGCGTTCACCAAAGCTTTGGATCGGAATTCTTTTTGCGCGCCGGTGTCTGTGTCCTCAACTGTGATCCGCCAAAGATCTCCGTCACGTTCCGCACCCAGCAAACGTGTGCGGGTTAGAATATCAGCCCCACGAGCTTCGGCGTCACGGGCGTTTAGCACAACCAAACGGGCATCTTGCACCCAGCAATCAGAATATTCCCACGCCTTTATAAAGCTGTCCTTGATTGGCCCGCCTGCGGGATCTGATGTCAGATCAAGGGTTTTTGTCGCGGGAAGGATCTTACGTCCCCCCATTATGTCATACATGAATAGGCCAAGCCGAATAAGCCATTGCGGACGTCGGCCTTTCATCCAAGGCATTACCGTGGACAATAGACGTGAAGTTGGGGTTTCACTTTCGAAACGCATATCAGCGGAATAGGGTAGAACAAACCGCATTGGCCATGAAATATGGGGCATTGCCGACAGCAAAACTTCGCGCTCAATGAGCGCCTCTCGGACCAGACGGAATTCAAAAAACTCTAGATAGCGTAGGCCACCATGAAACAATTTGGTCGATGCCGAAGAGGTTGCTGACGCAAGGTCGTTCATTTCAACAAGTCGAACAGAAAGCCCTCGTCCCGCCGCATCGCGTGCAATGCCGCAGCCGTTGATTCCTCCGCCAACAATAAAAAGGTCAGTTACGTCATCCATCGCGTGATTCCCCGCGTTAAGCCTATACCAGGGGCTATAACGCGTTCGTAAATATTCGTAAATGAATAATTAGAACATTTTCGAACATTTTAGAATGTTCGGTTATATCACTTCATCGATCGCCGCTGAGAGCTTTCCGATAATTTCATCGATGTGGGCGTCAGTTAAAATGAACGGCGGGGCAAGAAGCACATGATCCCCTTGGATGCCGTCAATCGTTCCTCCCATTGGATAACAGATCAAACCCGCGTTAAAAGCAGCAGTTTTCAGCTTTTTGTGGAGCCCTTTTTCGGGAGGGAATGCCGTTTTCTGAGCGCGATCTTCAACAAATTCGAGCGCCCTAAACAGCCCACGTCCCCGTATGTCACCGACATGTGGGTGTTGGTCAAAAATCTGATGCAACGCGAGGTCAAGCTTGTCCCCCATATCCGCGCAGCGCTGGGCCAGCCCACCGTCCGTCAATTTAGTCACCACAGCAAGCGACGCTGCACAGGCGATAGAGTGACCCATATAAGTGTGGCCGTGCTGAAAGAATCCGGAACCGTCACGGATGGCCCCAAAGATTTGAGAAGAGCACAGCATAGCCCCAATTGGTTGATAGCCGGCGCCCAGCCCTTTGGCGATTGCTGTAATATCTGGGGCGATACCTTCTTGCTCACAAGCAAATAACGTGCCTGTGCGTCCCATTCCGCACATGACTTCATCCAGGATCAGCAACACGCCATGTTGGTCGCAAATATCACGAATGCGTTTGAAGTAGCCTTCGACCGGGGGGATGGCCCCGGCCGTGGCCCCCACCACCGGTTCGGCGACAAAGGCCATGACTGTTTCTGGGCCAAGACGTTGGATTTCATCTTCGAGCTCATTGGCAATACGTTGTCCATAGTCAAAGGCTGTTTCGTCATTGCCTTGATCACGATAAGCATAGCAGGGCGAAATATGAGTGGTTTTGATCATCAATGGATCAAATGGTTCCCGGCGCCACATGTTGCCGCCTGTGGCAAGCGCACCCAGCGTGTTGCCGTGATAGCTTTGCCGACGGGCAATGATGTTCACGCGTTTTGGTTGATCAATCTCAAGGAAATATTGCCGCGCCAGCTTGAGGGCCGCTTCCATCGCTTCGGAACCACCGGACACCAAATACACGTGGTCGATGCCTTCTGGGGCATGTTTGGCCAATTTGTCGGCCAAGGCCTCTGCTGGATTAGAGGTAAAGAAACCAGTGTGAGCAAAGGCGACCTTATCCAACTGCGCCTTGATTGCATTTGTGACATCCGGATCGGAATGCCCAAGGCAGGAAACCGCCGCATCGCCCGCGTCAAAGTACCGTTTTCCAGCCTTATCAATCAGATACGCACCTTCACCATGAGATATCGTAGGAAGGTTTGATTTCGTGTGTCGGCCAAAAATATGTGACATTTCAGTATCCTAATTAGACAGCGTCTTTTAAATCACGGGTGAAGCAGGGGTGCGCCCTTCTTTGAAACATACGTTTCATAGTTTGACAAATAAAAACACATTTGAAACACTTAGTTTCACAAATAAGAGGGTGCGATGTCGATCGAAGAAATCATTGCTGCAGAGTACAGCGGTCTAAGTGCGCAATTGCGTAAGGCTGCGGATTTTGTTGTCGCGCATCCACTGGACGTCGCTACACGCAGTTTGCGATCCGTTTCGAAGACGTCAGGCGTTTCGCCGGCAACGTTTTCACGGCTGTCCCGGGCGTTGGGGTTTGAAACATACGAAGCATTGCGGGAGATGTCCCGCCTTGCGATTGGCCCCAGCCCAGAGTCTTTTTCTGAAAAAGCAGAACGATTGGTGGCAGAAGCAGATACGCCCGAACAGCCCCCGTTTTTGGATCGCCAAGCGGCAGCTTGTATGACAAATATCATGGCGCTTCCGAGGCTTGTGGATCCAGCAAAATTGGCCGAAGCGGTTGAAGCATTGGATGGCGCTAAAAATGTCGTGGTCTATGGCGCTTATGGATCGACGGGGATTATCGAATACTTATCCTACATGGCCAATTTCATAAGTGGAAAATGGCAGATTGCTGGACGAATAGGAGGATCGATTGGCACCATGTTGGCTCAGCTTAATTCAAGTGATGTGGTTGTTATTCTGACAAAGCCGCCGTTTGCAAAGCAATCGATCAAAATAGCAAAATTGGCGCAGGAACAGGGGGCCTATGTTGTCGTGATTACAGATACGCATACCTGTCCAGCCGTCAAATATGCGTCAAATACCTTTATTATTCCCACTGACAGTCCACAGTTTTTTTCCTCTTATGCCGCAACGCTTGTGTTGATCGAGACGATCATCGGAATGTTGGTTGAGCGGGCAGGCCCAACCGCCAAAAAAAGAATACAAGATGTTGAACAGAAAAACCGATCTCTCGAAGATTTTTGGGATATCGCTACGATAGATTAAGAAACTAACAGGGAGAAAATGGGTGTTTGCGAAATTTAAATTGACCGTAGCTGCTGCAGCGGTGGGCGTATTGGCTGCACCGGCTGTCTATGCCGAAGAGTTCATAACCATCGGCACTGGAGGGGTGACCGGCGTTTATTATCCTACAGGCGGTGCGATTTGTCGTCTGGTGAATAAGGGCCGCAAAGAACACGGCATTCGGTGCTCGGTGGAATCCACAGGGGGTTCTGTTTACAACATCAACACCATTCGAGAAGGTGAGCTGGAATTTGGTGTGGCACAGTCCGATTGGCAGTACCACGCCTATAACGGTACATCCAAATTCTCTGAAAAAGGCCCGTTTTCTGATCTGCGTGCCGTGTTCTCGGTGCATCCAGAACCGTTTACTGTCGTTGCTCGGGCTGACTCTGGCATTCGTGATTTTAAAGACTTGGCAGGAAAGCGCGTTAATATCGGTAATCCAGGATCTGGTCAGCGTGGCACAATGGAAGTTGTGATGGGCGCTATGGGCTGGGACAAATCCACTTTTGAATTGGCGACAGAATTGAAAGGCACAGAACAATCTGCGGCTTTATGCGATAATCAGATTGATGCGATGGTTTATACCGTTGGGCACCCTTCGGGCTCTATCCAGGAAGCCACAACAGCCTGTGATTCCGTTCTGGTGAGCGTCACAGGCCCAGAGATCAAGGAACTGGTTGATGTGCATTCTTATTATCGCAACGCGACCATCGTTGGTGGCGTGTATCGCGGTAATCCAGATGACACCAAGACCTTTGGGGTAGGGGCCACTTTTGTGACGTCTTCGGCGGTATCAGAAGAAGCGGTCTATGAGGTTGTGTCGGCCGTGTTTGATAATTTTGACGATTTTAGAAAGTTGCACCCAGCGTTTGCACACTTAGAGCCAGAAGAAATGGTGTCGGATGGCCTGTCCGCGCCACTGCATCCTGGTGCTGCAAAATATTACAAAGAACAGGGCTGGATTGATTAGACTCCGGTCCAACAGAAAAGAGCGGCTTAGGTCGCTCTTTTTGATTCTGATCCATATTAAGATTTGCGCCAGTTTGGAGTGTGATCCCGTTTCGCAAAATCAAAATGTTGCCTACGAAATAGAAATGTAGGGTGCCGTTGATAATTGATGATTGACAATTCTGACTATTTTAGTAGGAATTGGATCAGAGCCAACCTACATCCCCATGGGCCAGCCAAAACAATCAATACCTCGCTTCATTAGCACCCGTTTCCACGCGGTCGGGTAGCTTTGTTATTCATTGAAAACAACGCGCATTTAGCGGTGGGCAGGGGACCCATGGACGACATTGACATAGGAGACGGTCAAATGAAAATCGATCACCCCAATAGCTTTACACCTGATCCCCAACAGCAGATGACTCCCACTGCAATCCCGCGCCACGACGTTGCAAAGTTGGTTGGTGACGGCAATCTCGCGCATATTCAGCTGAATGATCAGATCTATACGTTGCGGATTACGCGCCATGGAAAGTTGATCCTGACCAAATGAGGACGAACGATATGCAACGCGGTGGTGCAGCTGTTGGGCTGTTAGAACATCTGCCTTTGACGGAATCTTATCAAGTCAAATGTCTGAGATTATGGGCTGAGGGCATTGAGGCCCGTGGTCAGATTGCAGAAGATTTTAGCCAGGCACTTGGATCCACGCAGGGCGAAGCTGCGTTTCATTCGTTAGAAGAATTTATACGTCTGTTGGCGCAATTCGCACACCGGCCGATCATACGTCATGGAGTGGGGTGTCGATGCTTAGGAGCAGATGAAAGTGTGATAACTCATTTGATCGCAGCCGCCGCAGAAGGGCAGCGCAATGACGCGAAGCTATTTGCCGCATTGGTGGTGCGTCACCTCGTTGTTGATCGTCTATGTTTGCGCGCCGAAGAAATTGGGATGTATTTTCAAATATTAGCACAGGCGCAGCCGCAACATACGCCTAATTTGATACCGCGTTCTGCAACGCTTCATTGATTAATAAAGCAAAAATTTTTGTAGCAACACTAGGGACGGTTGATGATCGTCCCTATTCTTTATCTCGGAGTGATTTCAATACCGTTGTTAGCAAAGGCAGCAACAGGTTTGATGTCATTACCCCAAACGGATCTCGTCGAATGCCGCGAATGTCCTCAACGATAGCTGTAACTTCATCTTTCATGTCCTCCAGCTCGGCCTCAAGGTCGGCGATTGCCAAGTCCCGAACCTCAGCCACGGATGCGATTTCAGAATCTGAATTGGCTTTGCCCGCCCAGAGCACCATACCGCCAGCCAGAACGAAATTCGCCAGTGCGATCAGCAAAGCTGCTAGGGGGGCGCCAAGCGAGGCAAGCAAAGCTTGATAGGCCGAGACGTTCAACATAACCACACCAACTATTGCAACAAGACCCGCAAAAGCGACCAATGTCAGCTGTTTTCGGGCGATGGCCATACGGCGTTGCGCAATCAAACGTTCTGCACGCAAAATGATAGAGGCGCTGCGGATGATACGTTTCATTTCAACGCCCTCGTCCCATAAGCATACCAAGGCAAAATGCCCCCAACACCATTAGCACCGGTTTGTTCGCGCCAATGTCTTCGATTTCACGGGTGAACTCAGCCATAAGAGATTCCGCATCGGCAACAAGGGTTTCAGCCACCCCGTCTGGAGGGCTGTCTTCGGGCGTTGCTGTTGTTGAGTCTTTGGATTGTCGCGCCAGCGCCAACTCCTCTTTTAAGGCCTTTAGTTCCGCTTCCAATTCGGCTTTGGTCGCCATTTTGGGATCCTTAATCACTTCGCATCTTTGTAATCCTAACGCGATTCTTTGTTTAACGCGAAAGGTTTAGAGGTTCAGTTCTTTTCAAATCGGTCATAGACTAAGGCGCCCGTTGGCTCGAAACGGTCATTTAATGCAAACCCTGAATGTTCAATGGCCTCTTTGACAGACGGGAGTTGAACCGCATACCGCGCAACAACAGCTTCGCTAAAGATGACGCGACGAAGACCTGAGAGGTCCAGGTCTTTTAACACTGCGCCGGTGATACGATCATCGTTGATCCGCATAACATGTGGGCGAAAGTCTTGCAGAATCGCACGTAAACCAGACGCCTTGGCGCTTCCGTCAGTTGGGAAAAAAAGCGGGCCATCGGTTAAACGCAAATTCCCATTTTGATCTTGGCCGTTCAGCGCCGCGATTTCTCGTGCAATCTTTGTCAAATCGTCTCGGTCTTCTTGGCCCATAACGATTGCATTGGGATGAATGCTGCAGAGCAGGATCGGAATGAACCCAATCCCAGAGCCAATGTTCAAAATCCGGTCATCGCTATTCACCATGCGCGAGGTGAAACGCGCGGATTTTCGGTCAAATTTTCCTTCGCTGGCCGCCTCTGCCGCGTCTGGGTTCAGAATACGTGGGTCAGCGGGCAACAGAATTTCGTGGTTCTTTACTGTTTCAAACGCCACATCCAATGTACGGTCTATGGGGTATGCCACGTAATCCGGTTCAATCGGCCCACGAGACATCGTGCCTTCGGATTTTTGTTTGTTCCTCTTTTCCTTGTCGTCCTGATTGGACTTGGCTTCAACGTGGCTCATCAAGGCAGCAATTTTGGCGGGGTCTCGGGCTTTGGGCGGTTTGGCGGACACCTGTGTAATTGGGATTTTTGAGGCCTCAATGAGACCCTCTTTCATCTCACGATAGGCGTCGGTTTCCCGATATTCATCAAGTTTGGCCTCTACGCGATCCAAAGCAGCAAAATGCAATTCATTCAGAACCGGATCTTTCAGCAGCTCCTCCATGATGGCGGCACGTTTGTCGTTGTAGCGGAGCACTGCAGTCTCTTTGACCTCATTACGGTTCTGCAACGCCCAATAGTCGCTGTTGTATTTGTCTTTCTTGTTGTTGACGTTCCCACGCAGTTTTCGCACAGCATAAGAGTCGACAGATTTTACGGCGTAGTGGTTCATCTGAGCCCAGTTGTAGCCCACAGTACGCCGGATAGAGCGCCACCCCCGGAACTTGAAATAGTCCTCCATGGGTTGGCCGGAGCCATTCAGCCATTTAACTGTGTCAGGGTATCCGGTTTCAAGATGTTTGGATTTCATCTTGGGACGGTGAATGCCAAGTTTCCAGTATTCATGATCAAATTTAAACAGGGTCTTTACGCCCCAGCCTTTGTTCCAGTTCGCCGGCGCTGCATAAAGGTATTGCTCGGTAACGGGATCGCGGCTCCAGTCGGTGACATGGCCTGATCCAAAGGTGCGCCATGTGATGACAATGCCATTGGCATCCCCTGCGGCAGCGATCATGTCATCGAGTGTGCCGTCGCCGTATTTAATACAGAGAAATTCATCCGCATCAAAGACCAGCACCCAATCAGCATCGCGAACAACAGGTTCAGCCTGTGCGTATTTCAACGCCGACGGCTGTGGTTTGATTCCCTCGGGGATGTCGTTACGACGATGATAGCCTAGGCCAAGCTCCTCTAGCCGCATCAACATTGTGTCGGTGCCGTCAGAACAGTCATTGGTATAGACAAGGATATCGGTAAACCCAACAGCCATGTGATGGGCAAACCATTCAAGCAAAAACGGGGCTTCGTCCTTCATCATCGAAACCGCCAAGACGGTTCCGTGAGGGCTTTTATGCTTTTTTAGATCGATCGGACTGTTCCCCCAATCTGTGATCAGCGCAGGGCCTTACTGGGATCGATTCCGACCTGTTCACACATACGAGCGGCGTAGCTGCCGGGCAGAGGAACGTGTTTCTCCCACCAAGGTTTGGTGCCATTGGTATATAGATGCACAGACATCGTGTTTTCGGTGAAATGCCCTTCGACGCGACCATAGGGGTCGTAGAAAATATCGTTCAGCTGAAAGGGTACCGGATACAGAACATCGGTGCTCATGGCATGTTCAAAATCACCAGTCTCTTTCGCGAAATAGGTAAAGGCCTGAGGCCCAAAAGCTGTACGTTCAGTCTTATAGATGCGAGCGCCATGGGTCATTGATTCAGGCTGACGATCATATTTTTTGCGCAGATGTTTGCTCCACCAATGGGGATAGGCAGGAAGATTGTCGTAATAATCCAAAAGCAAGTCCATCAGGTCGCATTTTTGTGGAATTGCGACAACCCCACAGTTCAAATTGCCGGATAGACCATGGCCGCCAAAAATCCATTCCTGATCGTCCGGGAAGGGTTTGTGGCAAAAGGCATCGCAATCAATCCAGATTGCACCGGTTTTTTGAATCATTTTGTAGCGAAACACATTGGACAGGAAAGACGCAGAGGTGCTTTGCACAAGCTCCATATCGATTTCCATAATGTCTGTTGCAGGTTTGATAACCACACCCTCCGGGGCGTTCTGTACATCATGTGTGCAATACAAGGTGGTGGGGTGGCCCTGTACAACATGGGATTTCAGGCACAGTTGGTTCAGATAATGCAGCTTTTCCCCAATCCAAAGAGAAGCCACTTCGCGGCGATCAACCATCATACTACCTCAATAAAAAATGCATTTTTTCTAGCGATACCGGCGTCTAAATCACAAATCAACGTAAGATTGGAAAAACAGCGAATAGGCTGCGTAACGCGTCGGCCATGTAACAGTTCCATGCTAAAAGCTGTGCTTTTTCCACCACCGTTTACAAGGCGTTTGCAGCCGCGCTACTGATGCAGAAGTGCGTAACAGGAGCAGCAGCGTGACAGGGACATCCCCCAAAACATCCGTGTTTTTCATGATGGACGGCCGCCAGTATGAACCCATGGCGATCCTACTGGCTGCATCTCTGATACATCATAATGGGGACGCCTTTAAGATTATTGCATATACGCCCAAAGAAAAAATCCCTCAGATCACCCCTTTGACGACCAAAGTCTTAAAAGGCTGGGGCGTGCAAATTCGCCCTTTGCCCGAACCTGATGTTGACGGGGAGATCTGGGCGTCACCATATCCCCATGGAAATAAAATTCTTGCCGCGTTGGATGAGCGGGACTGCGACCTTAGCTATTTTTTTGACACCGATATGATTTGCACAGGTGCGCTGGATCTGGGACATATGATTTCGCCAAACTATGTGGGGGCTATGGTCTCAGACTATAAAACCTGGGGGGGTAAAAAACGGTGGGAACGCGCGTATAAACTCTTTGACCTAGAGGTGCCTGAGCTGCGTGTTCAATTTCACCGCGGCCAAAGACTGTGGTCGCCACCCTATTTTAATGCCGGTTTGGTGGGATTCCCAGAAAAGCGTGGGGCGGATGGTAAGACGTTCAGTCAAATCTGGTTTGAAACGGCGCGCAAACTGGATTTCGAGAGCGGATTAGATGGGTTGCGCTGGAACCTTGATCAAATTGCGCTCCCGATTGCGACTGTTAGATCAAATTGTGATTTTGAGATCTTTTCGCGGGATTATAATTTTAACATCCAAAACGCTGATTATGATCCTGCAATTTCTCCCAAAATTATGCATTATCATAAGCCGAAATATCTAGCGAATTGGCCGCAAGCACAGGCCTGTTTTGCATCTTGCCGCAAGGCTGTTGGTGAAAAGAGATATCGTCGCCTTTGTTCCAGGTTTTCGGGATTTTTTAAATATGATTTGGACGCACCAAAACCGATTGAGGAATAGACATGCCTATCTTTCAGAAGGATGACCGGAGAATTTACTTTTGCCACATTCCCAAAACGGCGGGCAGTCATGTGTACCTTATGTTTGTGGCCAACGGGTGGGAGCTTAAGAATTATAGTTTTTCCCCCAAGCGCGGGACTTCTAAAGACCTAAAAGACCGATTTGGTGTGACTGAAGTGGCCATCGAGGGGGACACGTCGCAGGTTGCGACGTCTTTGCAGCATGCAACATATCAAGGTTGGAAAGACTGGGGGCCGTTTGAAAGCAGTTTTGCGATCACACGAAACCCAGTGAAACGCTATATTTCTGCTGTCCGATATCGCTATGGGCTTGTACGAAATCGAGAGGAAACCCTTGCAGAGTTCCGATCTATGGTTCTTAAAAAGCTTCAGAAAAAATTATCAGAGAAGCCCAAGGTATTTGATGGGCATTTCATCTCGCAGACTGAATTTATTGCGCCAAACACTGACCTCTTTCAGTTCGAAGGGGATTGGGAGGCCGGTCTGATGCAAGCGTATGATCTAAAACCCATTGAAGGGACAATAACCAACGCCTCTAAAGCGGAGCGTTTTGAGTTGAACCAAGCCGAATTAAGCTGGGTTCAGACAAAATACGCCGATGATTTTGCGCGCCTTAATTATGCGTTTCCTTAACGCTCACTTACAATCGGGGTAGCCATATCCCCATCGCCACGACAAACCACTGCACGGGGCGCCGCCCACGCGCACGGCTGCATACATAGCATCGCCAATCGTTTGATAGGCAGTGGCGACCTGTGCTTCGGTCATGCCATAGATATCAGACAATTCAGCCGAGCGTTGAGTGGCGGTATCAATAACGCAGGCTTTCAGTGTTTCATCCGCTGTGAGGCGCGCGTAAAAGCTGGCCGTCGCGTCGGGATCATCCCCCCCTGTGTGATAGGCCTGATCATGGATCACACAACAGTTTTCCCACGGGGGCAGGTTTTGATGTGCCTCGGCGAAGCTGGGAATTTTTTCGGCGACAAAGCTCCAGATCTGAGATTGCCATCCGCTGCACCCATCTGTTGTGAACTCTGACAGAATGGCGTCCTCCTGCCTGCGCAGGGCCTGCAATCGCTCATGGGCGCGGAGTTCTATTTTCTGGTCAATCCGGGTCAGAGCCTCTTGGGCTGCGGCCGCAGTGGACATCAAACAAATTAGAATGCAGGCACTACGGAGAGACATCGCGATACACCTTATTGCTTAAGCGGATATTTAGAATGTCACTGGCCGCAATCAACAGTCGTTCGGGTATCGACAATTCCTTGCGCTCCTCAAGAACCTTTAGAGCAAGTGCGGGTTCATCGGTGATCAGACCTTTGATTCCACGTGACAGCATCTGGGACATGACCAATGCATCATTAACAGTCCAGACATAAACGGGTTTTTCAACGGCATCTGCGCGCTGAACCAGGCTGCGCGTGGCGAGGCCTGTGTTCACCGCCAGAAAATCAGCATCCAACGCAGTAAGATCCCCAACGGCCGTCGCAGCCAAAAACCCTGCTTGTGCACCGGAGTCTAGCTCTTTGGTTTTCTCTACCAGCGGCATTTTTAAGGACATATAAGCAACCTGTTCCTGCATGCCTTCTGCAGCCACGATGTCCAACACACGTTGTTCCAGCTGATCATTGTGTCCGTAGTATTTTAATTCAATCAGAACTTTGGATTTGTCTTTGGCCGCTTGTAAGACGTCCCTTAACAATGGCGTTCTTTCTGCTGCATAAAGGGGGTCAAACCAGCTGCCGATGTCGATCGTTTCCAATTCAGCGGCGGTGACGTCCCAGACTTTGGTCGGGACACCGGCGAGTTTCATGAAGTCACTGTCGTGTACGACGATCACCTCGCCTTCGCTTGTTTCCTGAACATCAATTTCAACGAAATCTGCGCCGACTTCTATGGCGCGGTTGATAGAAGACATCGTGTTTTCAGGGCGTTCGCCCGCGGCACCACGGTGGGCAATGACAATGACTTCGTCGTTTAGGCGAATACCATCCAAAAGGAATTTCCCAGACAGACCGCCCACCAAAATCAAGACGCCCGCCAACGGACCTAAAACGGCCAAACGGCGCACCAAGCCGGGCAAGGCATCTGTTCGAGCCAAGTAATTTGCATCAACCTGCCCGCCAGCGGTGTCGAATTCTTCGGCCACCAAAACCGCAAAGGCACCGGACGTTAGTGTGGTGATTAATGCATTCAATGTCGCCCAAAGGAGGACAACCACAGTCAGCAAAGCCACCAAAGTGCTTAGGCTATTGGCGGAAGACGGCACCAGCACTTTGGTGAATATCCCCATGCTACCTACCAGAATGAATCCCATCGCAAATGACATCAGGCCCCATGTTGCAAATAGACGAAGCAGACGCCAACGGTGTCCCTTGCTGAGAGCTTCGCTTTGCGCAAAAGCGCGACGAGGAGAAACCCCTGCAAATAACACCAACGGTAGTGTAAAGACCCAACCGAGCATGCGATTAACCAAAACGACCAACATGAACGCGATTACCGCCCCAATGAGGCAAACTGCACGGATAAATTCGGGGGGATGCTCGGCCAGATAGTAGTTGATATCGAATTCGGTCAACATTGATTTGGCGATGATCAGACTGACAACCAAAAACGGTGCCGCAAACACCAATAGTCTTAAGGTCAATTGCGCGGCCAGCAGGAATACAGTGTGTAGGCGCGGTAAGACGCTAGCCAATCCGCTGCGAAAACTACCCAAGCCGTGCAGACGATCCGCAACATGAATGGACATAAGGAATGACGTATCCAATACGCCAGCGGTGATCAGGATTGATGTCCCCACCAACAGGCAAATTAACCCGACCGGTGAAAGCAGGAAATAAGCGATGTCCTGATCGGCAAGGGCCGGATTTCCTGACAGACCAATGGCCGTGCGAAGAATAAGAGCTGTGACGGGGGAAATGATTGCAACCGCCAGCAGTGAAAGCGCCACATGTGAGACGAGCAAACGCCATTTCAATTGCCATGCGCGGGCAAAAGCGCCCACTACGGGTTTGTCTCGATTAGCGGGCATGTTAGTTTTCCATTGATTTGCCGCAGTGTTGCGGAGCGTTCTGTAATGCTAACCAATGACACCGAATGGGTCTATGAAAACACGTGGTAATTTTGAGAATATCCGAAATTTGTACGTCGCAAAAACGAGTCTAGAAATATAAAACGCCGGACAATCGCCGGCGTTTCCTATTGTATTCGTATGGTGGGGCTTATTCTGCGTCTTTGGCCCAATCCCATTTGGTGGCAAATTCCCCCAAACAATGTCCAAGCGCCTCTTCGTCTACATCGCCAGTTTTGTTGATCAGGGCCACGAGTCCACGTTTTTTATCGTCAATGACGCTGCTGACCTCGGCATTAAACCCCGAGGTGGTTAGTGCGGCATTGAACACCCGTGTGATCGCCATTTTCCGCAGATCTGGTTTAAAGATTTTTCCGACACCGGTTTTAGGTAGCTCTGGCATAATCTCTAGGAATTTGGGATGTGCTGCCCGTTCATGGATATTCTTTTTGGCGTATGCCATCAACTCGGCCTCAGTGACCGCAGCATTTGCCACCAATTCGACGTAGACACACGGCAACTCACCGGCAAAGCTATCAGGCTGCCCGATGGCGCCAGCAAAGGCAATCGCCTCATGACCGGCAAGAGCTTCCTCAATTTCCGCAGGATCGATGTTGTGGCCCCCGCGGATAATCAGATCTTTCGCTCGGCCTGTGATCCAAAGATAACCATCCTCATCTATCCGACCAAGATCGCCCGTGCGTAGATAATCGACATCCGCAAACAGTCCAACGTTTTTGGCGACCTCTGTGTAGGTTGATCCAGCAAATACACCAGGGTTGCCGATGCATATTTCGCCCACTTCGTCCACGGCACATTCTTTGGTGATCGATCCATCCTCATCGCAATTCAGAATACGCACATTGGTATAGGGAAACGGGATGCCGACAGAGCCGATTTTCTTTTCGCCATTGGGGGGATTGCAAGACACCAAGCAAGTTGCTTCGGTTAGGCCATATCCTTCGATGATGTTAACACCGGTGGCCTTCTCAAACCGGTTGAACAGTTCAACAGGTAATGGGGCTGAGCCGGAAAACGCGGTTTTTAAGGAGGAGACATCAGCATCAACAGGCCGCTGCATCAACGCAGAAATCGCCGTGGGTACGGTGATCACAAAAGTCACCTGCCAGCGCTCAATGAGCTTCCAGAAATTGTCGAAAACACCTTCCCCGCGATACCCTTGCGGCGTGGGAAATACGACGTGTGTACCAGACGTCAAAGCCGACAGAATGACCGGATAGGCCGCAAACACATGGAACATGGGTAAAGGCACGATCATCGTGTCTTCTTCGGTGAATAGAAGACGGTCCCCTAACCACCCATTGTACATCATGCCGGAATATTTGTGTTGTGCGACCTTTGGCATGCCAGTGGTTCCACCAGTATGGAAATACGCGGCGACACGATCCTCGGTGGCATCGGCAAAATCCAAAGACTCTGCGTTTTGTTGCGCAATAGCTTTGTTGAAATCCATGATCTTTGCGCCATGGGTCACCGGGTTTTTGGGGCGGATCAGCGGTACGATCCAGCTTTTTGGAGGGGATAGGTAATGGTTCAGATCGACTTCAAGAATGGTTTTGACACCGGGCGCCAGTTTGACCGCCGCAGCGGCTTTCTGCGCGACGTCAGACCGAGGAAAGGCTTTCATCGTGATCAAGACGCTGGCGCCTGTTTCTCGTAGGATCGCGCCAATTTGTTCTGGCTCCAGCAGCGGATTAATCGGATTCACGATACCCGCCACGGCTCCGCCCACAAAGGACACCACAGATTCATTCGCGTTTGGCATCAAATAGGCGACAACATCCTTTTCCCCGACCCCAAGGCTGCGAAACAGGTTTGCGGCTTGTGTGACTTGGCCCTTGAATTCAGACCAGTTGAGGGTTTCGGCCTTGTCATTTGGACCAGAGGTGATCTGAAATGTGATCGCCGGGCGGTTTGGAAATTTTGCGGTGGTTTCGGATAGCAAGCCGTAAAGGCTGACTGGAACATTGCGCTCTTCCCATGCGCGTTCCGCCTCCATAGCTTTCACATCTTCTCGTGTCGCAAACTTCGCTGCTGACGTTGCCATTGCGATCTCCTCCCCTGAACTTTGATACTTTGGTATCATTCAGATTAAAAATGCAAATTTGAACGCAACAACACAAGCATCCCTTTGCACAATACGCAGCGTCATCATCCCGTTTGGGGTGATTTTGACGCCACGGTATACCAGATTGTGTTTTGAATTTATGCCGAAATGGCACCTTCGGTGAATTGAAGCCGTGCAAGGCGGGCATAGAGCCCCCCTTGTTCCACCAGCGATTCATGGGTGCCAGATGATACAATTTGGCCCTTATCGAACACCAAAATACGGTCAGCTTTTTTAACGGTAGCCAAGCGATGCGCGACGATCAGGGTGGTGCGTGTGGCGCTCATCACGTCGACGGCTTGTTGAACAGCACGTTCACTTTCGGCATCAAGGGCGCTTGTCGCCTCATCCAAGAGCAAAATCGGGGCATCTCGCAGAATGGCGCGCGCAATCGCGATACGCTGTTTTTGGCCACCAGACAGCATCACACCGCGCTCACCCACCTGACTATCATAGCCATCGGGTAGTTCGGTTAGGAAATCATGAGCTGCAGCTGCTTTGGCGGCGGCTTCGACCTCGTCATCGGTTGCATCTGGACGGCCAAATCGTATGTTTTCACGGGCGGTTGAAGCAAAAATAACCGGGTCCTGAGGGACCAAGGCGATGGATTTGCGAAAATCACTGCGGGTCATGGTTTGCAGGTCGATCCCATCGATCCGAATGGCTCCGCTGGTGGGATCGTAAAACCGTAAGAGTAATTGCAAAATTGTTGATTTTCCGGCCCCGGATGGCCCGACAAGGGCGATGGTCTCTCCGGGTTTGACGGTCATGTCGATACCGTCCAAAGCAGCGATCGAGCGACGGGAGGGGTAATGAAAGACGACATTGTCAAAGGTTAGCTCCCCTAAGCATGGGGAGGGCGCTGCGATAGAGGTGTTTGGATCAAACACAGAGTCTGGCGCGTTGAGCAATTCGATCAGGCGTTCGGTTGCGCCTGCGGCCCGTTGAAGTTCGCTCCAAATTTCAGAAAGTGCCCCCACAGAACCAGCCATCATGATCGCATAGATCACGAATTGTACCAACGCGCCGACACTCATGTCTCCGGCGCGAACGTCCCGGGCCCCGATCCAAAGCACGCCAACGACGCCAGCGAAGATCAAGAAAATCACGATAACGGTCATGATCGCGCGTGTGGAAATCCGTTTGACCGCAGAATCATAGGATCTTTCTGTCACGGACGCGAAATCCTGACGGGTCAGCAATTCGTGGGTAAAGGCCTGAACGGTTTGAACGGCTGTCAACGCCTCAGACGCGCTGCCAGAGCTTTCGGCAATTAGATCTTGGTTTGTGCGGCTTAGCTTGCGCAGGCGACGGCCCAAAACAATGATCGGCACAATAACCGCAGGGACAATCAGCAATACAAGCCCGGTCAGTTTAGCGCTGGTTAGCAACATCAAGACCATGCCACCAATCAAGATCAGAACATTGCGCAGCGCCACTGATACAGAGGAGCCAATGACGGACTGTATAACGGTAGTGTCAGTGGTAATTCGCGACAGCACTTCTCCGGTCATGATGTTTTCATAAAAGGATGGCGATAGTCCGATCACCCGGTCAAACACCGCTTTGCGGATGTCGGCAACAACGCGTTCACCAAGGCGGGTCACCAGATAATAGCGGGCCCCAGTGCCCAGAGCCAACAACGTGGCGATCATCAGAGCGGCAAAGAAATAGCTGTCCAACAGCTGGGTTTCACCAGAGGAAAAACTGTCAACAACCCGGCGCACCGCAAGCGGCAATGCGAGCGATACACTGGCCGTTAGAACCAGCGCGAGACCCGCGAAGAGCACATAAAGCTTGTAGGGCAATATAAACGGAAACAGCCCCTTAAGAGCGCCGACACGTTTGGATTTTTCACGATCTTCAAGGGTCGCAGCGTCGTTTCTGGCCATAGTGGGGTGCCCTGTATTGGTTCGTCCACGGGATTACTGCGTCAGAGCCATAGCGGCAAGCGCTCTATCGTCGCGCATATGTGAAACTAATCAAAAGTCACAGGGACAAGTTGTTTAAGCTGTGAAAGAAGGTCAGGTTCAGCTCTGAGCGCTTTTAGCGCGACCTGTTGGTATACATCTTTACTTCTATAACCTAGCAATTGGGCAATTTTTCCCGGTGCTGGCGTATCTTTGATTTTTACTGATTTCAACAGGGCCTCCCAATTCTTAGAATCTACGAAGGATCGAATTTCGGATTCTATTTCATCTCGACGGGCCACCGGGTCGCAGATTTCTATAGTTGTTTTGCTCTCTATTGCTAAAAATGCGTCGTAGGTTGGTATTTGCTGATCTATTCCGATTTTCATTTCCCGATAGGCTTTGTCATTCGCCAATTTTTTGATGGCCCCGTCATTGATGCACGAACAGGCTTTTTCAGTGACAGTCGCCAAAGTAAGATTGGTCCCTGCGATTTTTAAGACGGCTTCAATGACGATTGGATGGAAATACAGCGACTCAATGGCGTAAACCTTTAGTGCAAATACGCCTTCTTGTTGGAGTTTTTCCAAATCTGCCCGGTTGTCTGAATCGACCAACCCACGCGGTATCATGTGATGGATGGTCTCAATGTTTTTTAGGCCTTTGACGGCTTGCTGAACGTCTTTGCACGTGCCGACAGGTATGATCGTAACCTCTGGGAACAGGAGGCTATAGAGAGGTAGATCAAGGCTTGTTGAACGATTACCTTCAATAAACAGAACCTTTTGTCGGGCCCCATAAATCGCCGCTGAAATTGCGGGATCAAGGGTGCCGTCATTGTCCAGTAGATCCGCTATCCAAGTGGCACCATCATACCCATAAAGCGCCAGTATTTTTGCTTTTGGATCATCGGCCGGGAGAGTTAGGTCATGGGTTGAGATGACCCATTTTAAATCTTTGCGGATCTCTTTCAGATAGGCCAGCAAAGGAGCCGAAATGGACCGATGCAGGTGCCGCTCTGGTTCATCAATCAGGATTGTTCCGTTTTTGTCGGCAAGAATAGCGGATGCCGTCAAAATAAGAGCTGATCTTTCCCCGTCGGACATTTCGTTATGCCCAAATGGTTCACTCACCCCTTGCTTTGTGGCGATGAGTTCCGATTTTTCGTTCCATTCCAGTATCAGGGGGAGGTTCGCTACCCTAAATGCATTGTTAATCAGGTCTTCAGGTTGGTTTTCGAGGGCTTGCTTCTTTTCGTCAGGCTTATCTTCAATGTCCGCTTTTTGGTATTGACGATAAAGGTAATCACCCTTGGACTTTAGTAGAAATATTAGTGCTTTCAGCCAATTATCGTTGTTGTGTGTCCGCCTGTTGTAACGGGTGGCAGGCTGACGGATGTACTCAGTTGAATTTTTTTCGTTTTGGACGGCTTGAGCAGCGCTAAATTCAACCCCTGCGTTGGAAAAGGTAATGTCCCGGTTACCCGCGATCAGTTTTGAGCCAGGGTTTGATCGTGCCCATTCAAACAAGAGTGTTGATTTCCCGGCACCATTGGCCCCGAGTACATAAAGCACATCGCCATTCCTGAGTTCGGTGGTTAGAGGTTCATTATCGGATGTTTTAATTGAAAGAGTGGTCATCGAATCCCCTTAAGCTTGTTAGATCCAAACAGATTCTGATTGTGCAGGGAAGGTCTAAGACGTCAGCCATTGATAACGCAGCGATCAAGGTAATCGTTGTGTCTGTCTATGCAAGTTAAGGGGAGGTTTTGGAGCGGGCGGCGGGAATCGAACCCGCGTCATTAGCTTGGAAGGCTAAGGTCTTACCACTACACAACGCCCGCGTAGCGTCGATACGATTATGCCACCGCTCTGGGGGCGTCAAGGGCCGAGCGCGGGAAATGTTGGTAAATTCCCACGCTCTGTCGTCTGATTAGGAAATCACATCTGCATCCACGCGCCCGATGTGCTGTTGGAAGCCGCAAATCTCCAGGGCGGCTGCGCGTACGGCGGTCAGGGCCTCTTGGGTATCGGTGTTCACATCCGCCGGGGTGTCGTTATAGCTTTCGAGGTAAAGCCGGATTGTGGCGCCCTCGGTGCCGGTGCCCGACAAACGGACGACGGCCCGAGCACCGCCTTCAAAAAAGATCCGGAACCCTTGGTTTGCAGAGTGAGAACCATCAATCGGGTCATCATAGGCATACTGGTCCGCGCGATCCACGGTGAGGCCGGCCGCTTTGACGCCTGCCAGCTCTGCAGCGCGGGTGTTCAGCCCACCCATAAGGGCATTGGCTTTTTCGGTCGCGACGGCCTCATAATCGTGGCGGGAGTAAAAGTTGCGCCCGTAGCTGGCCCAATGATCCTGCATGATGTCGTTTACGGATTGTCCGCGAACAGCCAAAACATTCAGCCACAAGAGCACAGCCCACAAACCGTCTTTTTCACGCACGTGATCAGAGCCTGTTCCAGCGCTTTCCTCTCCGCAGATGGTTGCGCGGCCTGCATCAAGAAGATTGCCGAAGAACTTCCAACCCGTGGGGGTTTCAAAAGATGTGATCCCCAGTTTTGCGGCCACGCGATCCGCTGCTGCGCTGGTCGGCATAGAGCGTGCAACCCCGGCAAGGCCTTTGGCATAGGCCGGAGCCAGATGAGCATTCGCACAGAGCACTGCAAGACTGTCAGACGGTGCCACATACTGGTTTGGTCCAACGATCAAATTTCGGTCGCCGTCCCCATCAGAAGCTGCGCCAAAATCCGGTGTAGTTTCACCGGACATGATGTCCATCAGTTCTTTGGCCCAAACCGGGTTTGGATCTGGGTGACCGCCTCCGAAATCTTCGAGTGGAATGGCATTGATCACAGTGCCCGCTGGCGCGCCAAGGGTGTTTTCGATGATCTCTGTGGCGTAGGGGCCAGTCACCGCATGCATCGCATCAAACCGCATGGTGAATCCGTTTGCAAACATGGCTTTGATGCCATCAAAATCAAACAGGCTTTGCATGAGGTCTTTGTAGTCAGCGACAGGATCAACCACGGACACGGTCATATCGCCAAGCTGGCTGTTACCAAGAGCAGAAAGATCAACATCGACCGCATCAAGGATTTTATAACTTGTCAGGGTTTCGGTCTGCGTGACCATTTTGTCGGTCAGGGATTCAGGAGCGGGGCCGCCATTGGTTCCATTAAATTTGACGCCGAAATCTTCGTCGATGCCACCGGGGTTGTGGCTGGCAGACAGGATAAAGCCGCCATCGGTTTTGTTTAGTCGAATAAGATGAGAGGCTGCAGGCGTGGACAAAAGGCCATTTTGTCCGACGATGACTCGAGCTGCGCCATTGGCCGCAGCCATCTTCATGATGATCTGGATCGCTTGTTTGTTAAAATAACGGCCGTCACCGCCCAGCACGAATGTTTTGCCCGCTGCGCCGTCAATTGCGTTTATGACAGATTGGACAAAGTTCTCAAGATATCCTGGCTCAATGAACACCCGCGTCTTTTTTCGCAGGCCTGATGTGCCCGGTTTTTGACCTTGGATGGGTTGGGTGGGGATTGAGTTGATGTTCATTGCAGCGCCTCTTTGATGAAACTCAGTTTGGATAAATGACTCCGCGACCTTAAGAGCCGCTGAAAAAAGAAAGGAGCATGGGTGTCATGCCTCCCGCCCATTTGGAACAAGGACAAAGGCCAGAACAGACTCGCCTTCGACCATAACGTCGTCGGGATTAATTTCGCAGACTTCGAATACGTCTGCTGCGGCTGTATCGATGGCCCGGACCCAATAGTGATCCTCGGGCCCTTCGGGTAGACTGATTTTGGTGCGGATCGGATCACGATTGAAAGCGATAAAAACCATGTCGCCGTCCAATTCATGATCGGCGACCTCAGCTGAACTGCGCAGTGTGATACCCAGAGTTGACAAGCCGGGGTCGCGCCATTGCAGCGGATCCCCATCAAGACCTGTCCATTCGACATCTTTTAGGCCATCAACAGAGCGCAGTGCCCCATGTAAGAACCGGGATTGGCGCACGCACATATGGTCATTGCGAAAAGCGGACAGCCGACGAACAAAATTCAGTAAGGTTTCATTGGTATCGGCCCAATTGATCCAGCCCGTGGCATTGTCCTGACAATAGGCATTGTTGTTGCCGCTCTGAGAGTTTCCGATTTCATCCCCGGCCAGCAACATAGGCGTGCCCTGTGACAGAAACAGCGTCGCCAACATATTTAGCTGTCGACGGTGGCGTCGGGCATTAATTGTTGGGTCCTCGGATGGCCCTTCGACCCCACAGTTTTCGCTATGGTTTGTGTGATGACCGTCGCGTCCTTGCTCCTTGTTCGCAAGGTTATGGCGTTCGTTGTAGCGGGTGACATCCGCAAGGGTGAACCCGTCATGGGACGACAGGAAATTAATCGAGGACCACGCCCTGCGGCCCCCTTTATCAAACTGCCCGGCGGAGCCCAGCAAGCAGGCCCCAAGCTCTTGTGCAGAATGATCATCACCACGCCAGTAACGTCGTACGGTATCGCGAAATTTATCGTTCCATTCGCCAAATTCTGCCGGGAATTGTCCTAGTTGGTAGCCGCCTGGACCGATGTCCCAAGGCTCTGCAATGAGGTGTAATTCGGAAAGAATAGGGTCTTGTCTGAGGGCATCTAGGAAACTGCCCGAAGGATCAAAACCGTGAACTTCGCGGCACAGGGTTGTTGCCAGGTCAAAGCGAAAGCCGTCGACACCCATTTCTTCGGCCCAGAAGCGCAGACTGTCCAGAACCATTCGCAGAACATAAGGGTGAGAGACGTTCAGAGTATTTCCGCAGCCAGTATCGTTGATATAGTATCGTTGTTGTCCGTTTAGGAGGCGATAGTAGGAGGCGTTGTCCAGCCCCCGATAATTCAGGGTTGGTCCGCGTTGATCGCCTTCGGCGGTGTGATTGTATACAACATCCAAGATGACCTCGATCCCGGCGTCATGGAATTTATCCACCATTGCCCGGAAACTGGCGTATCCGTTGGGGCCCATATATCGGGGCTCGGGCGCAAAAAAACCAACTGTATTATAGCCCCAATAATTCACCAAATCGCGTTCTAGCAGGAACCCGTCATTGATGAAGCTATGGACAGGCAACAATTCGATCGCTGTGATGCCAAGGCTTTTTAAATGGTCTAGTACAGGTTCTGAGGCCAGCGCTTCATAGGTGCCCCGGATATCTTCGGGAATGTTTGGAAATTCCTGTGTGAGTCCTTTTACATGGGCCTCATAGATTAACATCTCGGTGCGGTTATGACGCGGTCTTTTAACAGGTGCCGGGCTGACCGTGCCATCTCGTACAACGGATTTTGGTACAAACGGAGCAGAATCTCGCGTGTCAAAGGTGAGATCTTCGCTGGGGGCCAGTTGATCAAATCCGAGCGTTGCGGAATTTCGCAGCCATTCGCCGCGCAATTCTCGGGTATAAGGGTCTTGCAATAGTTTATGGTGATTAAACCGGTGGCCCTGCTCTGGGGCGAATTGGCCATAGGCGCGGTAGCCGTACAGGGCCCCAGCGGGGAGGTCCGGTAAGTACCCGTGCCACACAGGCCCAGTGCGTTCGGGGAGGGTGACACGACGCACCTCGGTTTTCCCATCATCGGAAAACAAACAAAGCTCGATCTTTTGCGCATTCTCGGAAAACACGGCAAAGTTCGTACCTTTGCCATCAAAAATTGCGCCTAGTTTATGTGGACGGCCGGCTAACAGATGTTCGTTCACGATGCGATCAAACCCTTAAAGACAGACAGGTACTGCCGGGCCGATTGATCCCAACCCACCGGGTGTTTCATCGCGTTACGTACCATGGATGTCCAAACCTTTTGGTCCAAGAATAAATCACAGGTCCGATCGATGGATTGCGCAAGGCTTTCCGCGGTGACTGGGGCAAACTGCACACCTGTTGCGGCCTTGGCCTGAAGAGCAGCGTCATTGGCATCGATGATTGTATCTGCCAAACCGCCTGTGCGGGCAACAACCGGAAGTGTGCCGTACCGCAGGCCATATAGCTGTGTCAGGCCACAGGGTTCAAATCGGCTGGGGATCAGGATTGCATCTGACCCCGCTTGCATTTGATGGGAAAGTGTTTCGTCATAGCCGATGACAACTCCGACACGACCATGGTGATTATGGGCCGCCTGTTTGAATGCGTGCTCATAGTCAGGGCTGCCAGAACCCAAAAGAGCCAATCGTGCACCGCGTTCAATCAACTGCGGAAGGACTTCTATCAACAGATCAAGCCCCTTTTGATCAGTCAGACGGCTGATAACGCAAAACAATGGCGCATCAGGGTTTGATTGTAGGTCAAACCGACGCTCGAGGGCTTCGCGATTGGTCGCTTTGCGTTTTAGGGTGCGGGCCGAATATGTTTGCTCAATGGCGTTGTCGGTTTCGGGGTTCCAAACATCTGTATCGATGCCGTTCAATATGCCGAGAAGGTCGCCTTTGCGGGCCTGTAAAAGCCCCTCAAGACCCATGCCGAATTCTGGTAGCATCAGTTCACGTGCGTAGGTCGGGCTGACGGTGGTGATTTTGTGGCAGTGCGCAAGGCCAGCCTTTAGAAAGCTGATCCGCCCGTAATATTCAAAGCCATCTGTTGTAAACCCGCGGGGATCCAACCCCAGATCACCCATGACCTCTGCGCCAAAGACTCCTTGGAATGCGATGTTGTGGATGGTCATGACACATGGCGGAGGATTTCCTGACATCTGGCGCATATAGACAGGCACAAGCCCAGCTTGCCAATCATGTGCATGGACAACATCAGGCGTCCAGCCGTCGACACCTTCGATGCCGATCCGCGCGCCAATCATGCTAAGCGCGGCAAAGCGGATGTGATTGTCATGCCAGTCCTGACCATCGCGCCCCAGATAGATTGAGCCGGGGCGGTCATAGAGGTGCGGGGCATCCAACAGCAGCAGGTCTAAACCTTCCGCCGAGACCGCAAGCAAACGGGCGTTGCCGCCGAATAACTCGCCAAGTTCTGCAACAACAGAGCCTTTTTCAGCCACGTCTTGAAGTGCTGGGTACAGGGGCAATAATACCCGCCCCTGTACGCCTTCTTCGGAGAGTGCTTTTGGAATTGCTCCAATTACGTCCGCAAGTCCGCCGGTTTTTACAAAAGGGGCACATTCGGAAGCAATCAGTAGCAAGTTCATAGCATCAATCCAGTTTGTTAAGCATCGACTGCGTGATCAAGCAGACCCCGCCTTCTGTACGACGGAACCGCTTGGCGTCAAGCTCTGGGTCCTCTCCGACGACCATTCCTTCGGGGATTTTTACGCCCCGGTCCAGAACAACGTTCTTAAGTTGCGCACTCCGGCCAATTTCTGCGTAGGGCAGCGCAACAACACCTTCCATAGTGGAATAAGAGTGGGAGCGAACACCTGTAAAGAACAAGCAGCGTTCCAGTTGCGACCCGGAGATGATGCATCCACCTGAAACCATTGACGATACAGCGTTGCCGCGACGGCCTTCTTCGTTGTGGATGAATTTTGCCGGAGGAACCAACTCCTGATGGGTCCAGATCGGCCAAGCATTGTCAAAGATATCGAGTTCCGGCTGAAAGTCGGTCAGATCGATATTTGCCTGCCAAAACGCATCAACGGTCCCCACGTCACGCCAGTAGGGTGCTTTCTCTAGGCCGCCAAGGACACAAGACCGCCCAAACGGGTGAGCAACGGCTTTGCCACCTTTGACCAGTTTCGGGATGATGTCGTGTCCAAAATCATTGGAGGAGTTGGAGTCCGCAGCATCTTCTTTCAGCAGTTGAAAGAGCATCTTAGTTTCAAAAACATAAATACCCATAGAGGCCAATGCGCGTGTCTTATCCCCCGGCATATGCGGTGGTTGTGCTGGTTTCTCAACAAAATCCATGATGCGATCGTTGTCGCCAACGGCCATCACACCATATCCTTTTGCCTCTTCCAGCGGGACCTCAATACAGCCAACCGTCACATCAGCACCGCTTTCGACGTGCTGTTTGATCATGAGGGAGTAATCTTGCTTGTAGATATGGTCACCGGCCAGAATGACGATGTATTTTGGACCATAGCTCTCAATGATGTCGATATTCTGGGTCACCGCATCCGCGGTGCCTTTGTACCAGTTTTCTTCATTCAGACGTTGGGACGCAGGCAAGATGTCCAAAGATTCATTGCGTTCAGCGCGGAAAAAGCTCCAACCCCGTTGCAGGTGGCGGATTAGACTGTGTGCCTTATATTGTGTCGCCACACAGGTGCGGCGAATGCCGGAATTCATCGCGTTAGACAGTGCAAAGTCGATGATCCGGCTTTTCCCACCGAAATACACGGCGGGTTTTGCCCGAATATCTGTCAGCTCCTGCAGGCGGCTACCGCGCCCACCCGCCAGAACAAAAGCCATCGACTGTTGTGCTAAACGTTGTGATTCATTGTCCATAGTCATCCTCCCTATTTCTCGGCTTTCGCCGCCTTAAGCGTCGTTCAATTCAAAAATTAGCGTAGATAGTGGTGGTATCGTGATCGAGATCGAATGTGCCCGACCTGAGGCTGCAATGTCTTCGGATGTGACACCACCCAAATTTCCAAGACCTTGACCGCCATACTCTGCCGCGTCGGTGTTCAGGACTTCTTTCCAGAACCCAGCCTGTGGCACGCCAACTCGGCGGGCAGAGCGTTCAACCGGGGTAAAGTTGCTAACCACCAGAACCGGAGCAGCGTCCTCTTTTGCATGGCGGACCCAAGCAAGGATTGATTCCTCTGCCGCGCCCTCTTCAATCCATTCGAACCCTTCGGGTTTGCTGTCCAGTTCATATAGAGCAGGGCAATCACGATAAACGGCGTTTAGATCCCGCACCAAAGATTGCATTCCGGCGTGTTGACCAACCTCTAGCAGATGCCAGTCAAGGCTGCCGTCGTGGTTCCACTCTCGGCCTTGCGCAAATTCACAGCCCATGAACAGCAGTTTTTTACCGGGATGACCCCACATATAGCCGTAATAGGCCCGCATATTCGCGAATTTGTCGTCCCCATCGCCCGGCATTTTATCCAGAATAGACCCTTTGCCGTGTACAACTTCGTCGTGGCTAAGGGGCAGCACAAAGTTTTCAGTGAAAGCATAGTGCAGACCAAAGGTCATTTTGTGGTGGTGGTATTTTCGGTTGATGGGATCTTCGGCCATGTAGGACAAAGTGTCGTTCATCCAACCCATGTTCCATTTAAAGCCAAAACCAAGGCCGCCGGCATCCGTCGGGCTGCTGACTCCGGGAAAGGCGGTGGATTCTTCGGCGATGGTCATGACGCCCTGAACATCGCTGTAGGCGACCTCGTTCATACGACGTAGAAAATCAATCGCCTCAAGGTTCTCTCGGCCACCATCTTTGTTTGGGATCCACTCGCCGTCATTGCGGGAATAGTCACGGTACAGCATAGAGGCGACCGCATCGACGCGTAAGCCGTCAACATGGTGTTCACGCAGCCAGTAAACTGCGTTTGCGATCAAATAATTTACAACCTCGGTGCGGCCATAGTTGAACACAAAGGTCCGCCAGTCGGGGTGCCAGCCTTCTTTGGGGTCGGCGTGTTCATACAAAGGTGTGCCATCAAAACGGCCCAAACCATGTTCATCTTCGGGGAAGTGCCCAGGGACCCAATCAAGGATCAGTCCGATGTCTGCCTGATGGCAGGCATCGACAAATATACGGAATTCCTCAGGTGTGCCGTAGCGGATTGTTGGTGCATATAAGCCAACAGGCTGATACCCCCAAGATCCGTCAAACGGATATTCCGAAACTGGCATAAGTTCAAGATGGGTGAACCCCATATCTTTCGCGTAATCAACCAATTGCGTGGCATGTTCTAGATAGGAAAGAGGGCGGTTGCCCTCTTCTGGAACACGTTTCCACGATCCAAGGTGAACTTCATAGATCGACATGGGTTGGTCTGGCTTGTGCTTATCGCCGCGCGTTTTCATCCAATCGGCGTCAGCCCAGTCGTGGTCACGGATGTCACGGACAACAGAGGCCGTTTTAGGGGCGTGTTCTGAGCCGAACCCATAGGGGTCTGCTTTTTGCGGCAACAGATTGTTGTGCTGATCTAACAGCTCAAATTTATAAGCCGTGCCTTCGCCAACGTTTGGAAGGAACACCTCCCATACACCTGTCTGACCGCGACGACGCATCAAGTTGCGGCGTCCGTCCCAGCCATTGAAATCGCCAACAACAGAGGCGCGCTGGGCATTCGGTGCCCAAACTGCAAAGTGTGTCCCATCAACACCCTCATGGGTCATCACATGGGCTCCGAGTACCTTCCACAACCGAAAGTGTGACCCTTCGCCGATCAGATGTTCATCAAGCTCCCCGAGAACAGGGCCATATCGATAGGCGTCCTCTTCGATCCATGTGTCATCGCCCCGTTTCAGGCGCACGCGATACGCAAATCGCTTTTTTCGGCGTTTGGCTTGCCCTTCGAACAATCCGTTGCCCAAGGGTTCCATTGCCACAATGCGCCGTCCCGTTTTGGCATCCACCACTTCGGCGCTGTCCGCTTCAGGGCGAAACAGTCGGACAGTCAGGACGCCGTCGACATCCTGAAGTCCAAGCTGCCCAAAAGGGTCAGCATGATTGCCCGCTACAATAAGGTTCTGATCGTGTTGGCTCAGAGTCATAAGTCGCTCCCACGTGTTCGTTCAAAGGGTTTAGCCGCGTTTAATAAGCGACTTTGCCCCCCAAATGTCTTTTGCATAGCTCTTGATTGTCCGGTCAGAAGAGAAGAATCCCATCCGAGCAGTATTCAGGGCCGCCATTTCGCTCCAGTGTTCCACGTCCTGATAGGCTGTGTCGACCTTACGTTGCGTTTCATAATAATCGTCGAAATCGCAGCTCACGAGGAAATAGTCGTGATCATAGAGGCGCTGAACGATTCCACCGTAACGATAGGGGTCACCC
This sequence comes from Pseudoruegeria sp., assembly GCA_039972875.1. GTDB lineage: Bacteria > Pseudomonadota > Alphaproteobacteria > Rhodobacterales > Rhodobacteraceae > Pseudoruegeria. Next base: position 172,473 of record JBDWMA010000006.1, on the reverse strand, counting down.
GGGGAGAACAACCCGTCCGCAATTTGCGACAAAACCTGTGTCAGGCGCGGGCTTTGTCCAATCGCATTCCGAGAGAAATTATGCTCTTGGCGGCGCTGCATGACTTCTTCTGCGGTTAGGCCGAAGAGGAAGAAGTTTTCGGCTCCGACTTGTTCGCGGATTTCGACGTTGGCACCGTCCAGTGTACCGATAGTCATTGCACCATTCAGAGAGAATTTCATGTTACCGGTGCCAGAAGCCTCTTTCCCAGCAGTTGAGATCTGTTCTGATAGATCGGCGGCAGGGATTAGCAATTCGGCCATCGAAACGTTGTAGTTCGCCGGGTAAACGATCTGTAAAATGTCGCGCGTTACCGGGTCTGCATTAACCACTTTGGCAACGTCATTGATTAGGTGAATGATTTCTTTGGCCACAACGTAACCGGGGGCTGCCTTCCCTCCGAAAATTTTGACGCGAGGGGTCCATTCAGCCGTTGGGTTTTCGCGGATCTGGTTCCAATAGGCGATGGTTTCCAGAATATTCATCAGCTGACGTTTGTATTCGTGGATTCGCTTGATCTGGATGTCAAACATCGCGTTTGGATTGATGGTGATGCCTTCGCGTTCTTTGATCCAAGCTGCCAGAGCCATTTTGTTCTGGGCCTTCGCTGAGCGGAAATCTTTACGGAAGCCCGCGTCTTTTGTCAGGCTGGTCAAGTTTTGCAATTGGTCCAGATCGTCGACCCAGTCCTCTCCGATGTGGTTGGTGATCAATTTCCGCAAAGGCGGGTTGCACGAATATAACCAGCGACGCGGTGTAATGCCGTTGGTCTGGTTTATAATGCGGTCCGGGTAGGTTTCGTTCAGATCGTAAAAAACAGTCTTTTTGACCAGTTCACTGTGCAGCGCCGATACGCCGTTCACGTGATGGCCCATGATAAATGCCAATTCACCCATTTTGATCGAGTTATGTTCAATAATGCGCACATGTGACCCAGTGTCCGTCAGGTGGCGATGCTCGATGTATTGAATGATCTGGTGATGACGCGGCAAGATGCGTGCGAACAAACCTTGATCCCAGCGTTCCAACGCCTCTGGCAGCAATGTGTGGTTGGTGTAGGCCAAACAGTTGCGCGCAATCTCTAACGCGTCAGAAATGTCTAGACCTTCGTAATCCACCAAGTGGCGGATGAGTTCTGGGCCGGCTACGGCCGGGTGGGTGTCATTCAATTGGATTGCGACATGATCCGCGAGGGTGCGAATATCGTGGCCTTCGGACTTAAAGCGGCGCATCAGGTCGTAGATGGATGCAGCGGTAAAGAAATACTCTTGTTTCAGGCGGAGCTCTTTGCCGACGTCAGTGGTGTCATCGGGATACAGTACACGCGAAATGGTCCGGGCCAGTGCCTCTGGTTGGCTGGCCCCCATGAAATCACCACGGTTAAAGCTGGCCAGATCGAACAGAACCGTTGGCTTTGCAGACCAAAGGCGCAATGTGTTTGCCCATTTGGCTTGCCATCCAACAACCGGCGTGTCGTAGGCCGATGCAATGACGGTTTCGCCAGGGTGCCACGTCACTTTACCGTTGTCTTCGGTCAGGTAGCCGCCAAAGCCAATATTATAGGCCACTTCTGGGCGTTCAAACTCCCAAGCATGCTTTTGGTTCAACCAGCCTTCGGCAACTTCGATTTGTCGTCCATCTTCGAAATGTTGTTCAAACAGCCCATGTTCGTAGCGAATGCCGTAGCCATAGGCAGGGATACCAATTGTTGACAGGGAATCCATGAAACAAGCGGCTAGGCGGCCAAGGCCACCGTTACCAAGGGCAGCGTCTGGTTCATCCGTCAGGACCTCATTGTATGACTGTCCCAAACCCGTCAGTGCATTTTCTGCGATGTCGTTCAGGCCAAGGTTGACGGCAACATCTTCGATGAGGCGTCCCATCAGAAATTCCATCGACAAGTAATAAACTCGTTTACCCTTTGCTTCATAGGATTCACGTGTCGACGCGAACCACGGATCAACAACCAAATCCCGTAAAGCAAGCGAAAGCGCCATTCGCCAATCATAGAGCGATGCGTGGCTTTCGTCCTTACCCAGTGAGTAGGTAAGGTGGTTCAGGATAGCTTCCCGCAGAGTCTTAACCGTGACTTTCGCGACTTTCGAATTGGGCATGGCGGATCGAGGTCCTTTGACGAAAATTGGATGATATTTTGAGCGCCTGTTAGCGTTAACATTTTGCGTGTGGCAAGATATTTTTTGCAAAAGGTTAATTTTGATTTCAATTTACGAAAGCGGCGTAAGAACTGTCTCAGATTAGTCACGGAGGCGTAGGATTGCATACATTTGCGTATACGCAAGGGATCACACCTCGCAGAGCATTTCCTACAAAAAGTGTGGTGGACTCCGATTTCAGAACATCGGGTTGAAGTGATGAAACACGAGCTTGGCCTGTTTCAATCAGATGTCGTCTTAGGATGCCGGGCAAAACTCCCGCAGACACCGGTGGCGTTCTCAGAATACCATCCCCCAAATCCACAAACACATTGGTAATTGTACCTTCTGTTAATTGTCCGCGTGTATTCACAAAGAGCAGCTCATCAATTTGAGCGGGCAGGGAGGCTCTTTTTAGATCGTACACATGCCTTTGGGACGATTTAAAGGCGCGCCACGGATCGCTTGCGATCATGGAGGTATCCGAAATGGCAACGGTCCAATTATTGGCCGCGGCGGGCATCGGGGCCGTTGCGAGGTTGATTTCACCGGTCAAACTTAGATCCAGCCGAACACGCAAGCTTTTGTCAGACGGAAGGGCACTCTGTAGACGATCCAGAATGGCCGCACGTGAAAACGGAATATCAAAGGCCTTGGCGCTGACGCATAAGCGATCCAAATGGAGCGATAGATATTTAATTCCGTCCGTGGGGGAATACCCCATAGTCTCAAATAGAGTCAGCCCCTGTGGGGCAGTTCGGCGAAGCGTGCTTTCCACAAGGCCTCCTGATACTCACTTTCAATTTGACTATCATAGACGACACCGCCGCCAACGTTAAAACGTACTTTTCCTTCGTCAAATAAGGATAACGTTCGGATTGCAACGTTAAAGCAGCTTCTTCCGTCAGGTGCCCACCAACCTATTGCGCCGCAATACAGGCCACGGGGGGCTGTTTCGAGCTCGCGGATGATTTGCATGGCTCGTAATTTTGGGGCTCCGGTGATGGAGCCACAGGGGAACAAAGCTGTCAAAAGATCGGCAAGCCCAACGCCCGGGTGTAACTGCGCAATAATCCGGGACGTCATTTGATGGACTGTCGCATAGGTCTCAATCGTGAATAATTCAGGGACTTTGACGCTGCCGATTTGCGATATTCGGCTGATGTCATTGCGTAGCAAATCGACAATCATAAGGTTTTCAGCTCGGTTCTTTTCACTTTTGGCAAGCCAATCCCGGTTTGCTTGGTCCTCTTGGGCTGTTGCGCCGCGTTCTACTGTTCCTTTCATAGGGCGAGTTTCGATGCGTCCTGTATTGTCTGTCTGAAAAAACAGTTCCGGTGATCGCGACAACACCACGGGACCAACCCCAAGATTTATAAATGCACCATGACGAACTGGTTGACGGGCTGCCAAGCGTTGATAGAGCTCAATTGGTTTTCCCGACATCTGGCTATGCACAGGAAAGGTTAGGTTTGCCTGATAGATATCTCCGGCACCAATGTACTCTATGACTTGATCAAAGGCGCGTTGATACCTGTCTTGATTCCAATCGGGTTTTAAATCGCCTAGTGCACCGGTTGGGTCAGACCCCAAAGCCCCCTCAGGACCATTGCGAAACAATCCAAAGGCCAAAAGCGGTGTGTCCCGGCCTTCTGGCATTTGGTGCAGCAGTTTTGGCATGAGGGCATATCCCAATTCATAGCTGGCATATCCCGCAAGCCAATAGCCCGCACGGGTGGCCTTGCTCAAAGCGTCTAGGGCTGTTGGTACGTCATCAGGGGTCCACGCAACAATGAGATCATCGGGGGCCACAAACCGTTCCGGCCCACCCGAAGGTCCTTGATCAAATTGGATGAAAGGGTCTGACACCTGTGCCTCTTTTAACGTTGGTTTCTGGTTCTGTCTCTACGCGCATTCAGGCCTATCGCCTAGTCTAAGATCGACCTGACAGCCGTAAAACACGAAGCAATTTATTGGAGTGCAGAGTTCGTGCTGAAGGGGGAAACCGCCAAACTAAACGTTTAAATGCGTTGCGCTTAGAATGGGCGTGTCACATTGCCAGAATAAAAGAATTCGCCCATCCCAAACAAGAATAACACCACACCGGCAGTTGCATGACCTGCGACTGCCAACCCTAAACTGTTCTTAACTTTATAGGCCCATGCAAACAGGACGCCGGCGAAAAAAGTTAAAACACAGACGAGCAGACTCCAATACATCAGATGGGCAAGGGCAAAGATGACCCCGTTCAAAACGAGCGCCGCCGGGCCATGTGGAATAATTTCTGCGTATCGTCTAAAAAAGAGAACTCGAAATACAATTTCCTGGGGAAGCGCAGAGAGCAAAGTGTAACCGGGTATCAGGATCAAGAAAAAATACCACGGCACGCGTTGAAATAAGCCAAAGAGCCGATCCGGTGCATAGAGCTGCATGACGACAAAAGACGTTAGGGCCGTCAGTCCGGCCATCCCCAAGACAAGTCGCCAGTCAACGCCACCCCAGCTGTTTCGCAACAATCGCCACTGGAAACCGGGGGTCACATGCAAGAGCATCAATCCGAGGATCATAACTGCAAACAGCATCGGAAATAGAAAGTTCGGGGGCATGAATATAGCGATGGCAATGGGCCCGATTAAGAAGAACAGGGCGAATTCGATCTTTCGTCCCAGCCATTCTGTTGCGTAAACCGTTTGTTCCTGACCCAATGCCATTTTTGCCCTCATGCTCTCTCTTTTGATAATAGGTAAAAAATACACAGAGAACAGAGGTCAACGAAAAGAAGGGTTCCAAATTGTAGAGGTGATTTTTCGAATCTGATATCGCGCGGCCGGGATGTGAAATTTGACCATTTGGACAGTAAGGAGCGAATTGCCTCAGAATCGATTGGAAAATCTATTTCGTAGGAAAAGTAGCCTGAATAATTCATCATCAACGGGTGGGATGGGGTTGCACCTGCGCCGCGCCTGTCTATAACCCACGACAATTTGCGCGAACGCGAGTCATCTGGGGTCTGCACCATGCCAAAAAGAACCGACATCTCATCTATCATGATCATCGGCGCGGGCCCTATTGTTATTGGGCAAGCCTGCGAATTTGACTATTCCGGAGCACAGGCCTGTAAGGCGCTGCGCGAAGAGGGGTACCGGGTCATTCTGGTCAACTCTAACCCGGCCACGATCATGACCGATCCGAATATGGCTGATGCCACATACATTGAGCCGATAACGCCCGAAGTCGTTGCCAAGATCATCGAAAAAGAGCGCCCCGATGCATTGCTGCCGACCATGGGTGGCCAGACGGGTCTGAACACTTCCCTTGCGCTCGAAGAAATGGGCGTGCTTGAAAAGTTCGGTGTTGAGATGATCGGTGCGAAACGTGACGCAATCGAAATGGCTGAGGATCGGAAATTATTCCGCGAAGCCATGGACCGTTTGGGAATTGAAAACCCGCGTGCAACGATTGTGACAGCACCCAAAGATGCAAACGGCAAAGCTGACTTGAACGAAGGCGAGCGTATTGCACTTGAGTCCCTTGAGGATATCGGCCTTCCCGCAATTATCCGTCCGGCCTTTACCCTTGGTGGAACAGGCGGTGGCGTTGCGTATAACCGCGAAGATTACATCCATTTTTGCCGGACAGGTATGGATGCGTCTCCGGTGAACCAGATTCTTGTGGACGAAAGCCTCTTAGGTTGGAAAGAGTTTGAGATGGAAGTGGTGCGCGACACCGCTGACAACGCCATCATCGTCTGTGCGATCGAAAACGTTGACCCAATGGGTGTCCATACAGGTGACTCTATCACCGTGGCTCCGGCGCTGACTCTGACCGACAAAGAATACCAAATCATGCGGAACCACTCGATTGCTGTTCTGCGCGAGATTGGTGTTGAAACTGGCGGCTCTAACGTACAGTGGGCTGTGAACCCTGCCGACGGCCGCATGGTTGTGATTGAGATGAATCCAAGGGTATCACGTTCTTCCGCGCTGGCGTCCAAAGCGACGGGTTTCCCTATTGCGAAAATCGCGGCGAAACTGGCGGTTGGCTTTACGTTGGATGAGCTGGACAACGACATCACCGGTGTCACCCCTGCGTCTTTTGAGCCGACCATTGACTACGTCGTCACCAAGATCCCGAAATTCGCGTTTGAGAAATTCCCTGGTTCAGAGCCTTATCTGACCACGGCGATGAAATCTGTGGGGGAGGCGATGTCCATCGGTCGGACAATCCACGAAAGTTTGCAAAAAGCGCTGGCGTCGATGGAATCCGACCTGACCGGTTTTGATGAGATCGAAATCGAAGGTGCGCCAGAGAAATCAGCCGTCATCAAAGCGATCAGTAAACAGACACCAGATCGTTTGCGGACCATTGCTCAGGCCATGCGTCACGGTTTGACCGACGCGGAAATTCACGCAACAACTATGTTTGATCCGTGGTTTCTGGCTCGTATCCGAGAGATCATCGACATCGAGGCTATTGTCCGTGCTGATGGGCTACCGATGACAGAAGACGGCCTGCGCAAGTTGAAAATGTTCGGGTTTACTGATGCGAGATTGGCCATTCTAACAGGTCGTACCGAGGACAACGTGCGTCGGGCACGGGTCAATTTGGGCGTCAAAGCGGTGTTCAAACGCATCGATACCTGTGCTGCCGAATTTGAGGCGCAAACTCCCTATATGTATTCAACCTATGAAACCCCGGTGATGGGTGACGTTGAATGCGAAGCGCGGCCTTCGGATCGTAAAAAGGTTGTTATTCTTGGCGGTGGCCCAAATCGGATCGGCCAAGGGATCGAGTTTGATTATTGCTGCTGTCATGCATGTTATTCCCTGACCGATCAGGGCTATGAGACCATTATGATCAATTGCAATCCCGAGACTGTGTCTACAGACTATGACACCTCGGATCGGTTGTATTTTGAACCCTTGACTTTTGAACACGTAATGGAAATTCTGCGGGTTGAGCAGGAAAACGGCACGTTGCACGGGGTGATTGTTCAGTTCGGTGGACAGACACCGTTGAAACTGGCCAATGCGCTTGAAGCCGAAGGTATTCCAATCCTAGGTACATCCCCCGATGCGATTGACCTTGCAGAAGACCGAGAGCGTTTTCAGGCGCTGGTGAATAAGCTGAACCTAAAGCAGCCGAACAATGGTCTGGCCTCTACTGACGCCGAAGCCATGCGGATTGCGGGTGAAATCGGTTTTCCACTGGTGATCCGGCCATCTTATGTTCTGGGTGGTCGCGCGATGGAAATCGTGCGCGACATGGCGCAATTGGAACGCTACATCAATGAGGCAGTTGTCGTGTCCGGTGACAGCCCTGTTTTGCTGGACAGCTACCTTGCGGGTGCGGTTGAGCTTGACGTTGATGCCCTTTGTGATGGTGTTGATGTGCATGTCTCAGGCATTATGCAACACATCGAAGAAGCCGGAGTGCACTCTGGTGACTCTGCGTGCTCGTTGCCTCCGTATTCCTTGTCGATGGAACTGATCGAAGAAGTCAAAGTACAAACCGAAGCCTTGGCGCGTGCACTAAATGTTGTTGGTTTGATGAACGTGCAATTTGCGATCAAAGGCACTGACATTTATTTGATCGAAGTGAATCCCCGCGCTTCGCGTACGGTACCATTTGTGGCCAAAGCGGTCGGGTCTCCGATTGCATCAATTGCGGCCCGCATTATGGCCGGTGAAAAATTGGCCGACTTTGATTTGATTGACCCACTGATTGATCATTTTGCAGTGAAAGAAGCTGTTCTGCCTTTCGCACGTTTCCCCGGAGTAGACACTATTTTGGGGCCAGAAATGCGTTCTACAGGCGAAGTCATGGGGGCTGACAAGAACTTCCACCGTGCGTTCTTAAAGGCGCAATTGGGGGCTGGAACTGTATTACCAAAATCTGGGCGGGCGTTTGTTTCTATCAAAGACTCGGATAAGACCGACATGATGATCGAGGCCGCGCAGGAACTGACATCACTTGGTTTCACCGTGGTTGCGACGCGCGGTACAGCCGATTGGTTGCGTGGCAACGGTGTCGCGTGTGAATTGGTCAATAAGGTCTATGAAGGTCGGCCAAATATTGTTGACCTCCTAAAAGACGGCAATATCGATTTGGTTATGAACACCACTGAAGGTACGCAAGCGGTTGAGGACAGCCGCGATATTCGGGCCGTCGCTTTATACGATAAGATCCCCTATTTTACGACTGCTGCTGCCAGCCATGCTGCAGCATTTGCGATCAAGGCAGACCTAGAAGGTGAACTGGAAGTTACAGCTCTTCAGAGCGCTTAGATTTACTAATTAATAATCAAAGAAACGCCTCCACTTTGTGGGGGCGTTTTGTGTTTGTTCAGTAGTGCAGAAAATGCGGGGCATGAGATTGTAATATTCACAAAAAAGAATATATTTGCTTCAACCCAAGAGTATCCTGTTTGATGCAGGTGAAACTTTGCCTAGGAGGCGATCTCATGTCACCGAATGTTTCAGCATTTTTTGATGAAGCTTCAAATACCATCAGTTACATCGTTGCAGATCCAAAGACTGCACATTGTGCGATCATCGACAGTGTGATGGATATAGATTATGCAGCAGGCCGTATCACCACTGATCATGCGGATGAGCTCATTTCTGAAATTCAACAACGCGGTTTAACGCTGGATTGGATTATTGAAACTCATGTTCATGCGGACCACCTGAGCGCCGCACCCTATATTCAGGAGAAACTGGGCGGGAAAATCGGCGTAGGTGAAAAGATCCTTATCATTCAAGAAACCTTTGGCAAAATCTTTAATGAAGGCACAGAATTCCAAAGAGACGGTAGCCAGTTTGACGCTCTGTTCACGGATGGCGACACCTACATGATTGGGGACATGGAGGCGCGCGCGATTTATACACCCGGTCACACGCCTGCCTGTATGGTGCATGTGGTCGGTGACGCGGCCTTTGTCGGGGATACGTTGTTCATGCCCGACGGAGGATCCGCTCGGGCGGATTTTCCGGGTGGGGACGCCGGAGATCTGTATGACTCAATCCAGAAAGTGTTGTCCTTGCCAGATGAAACGCGGTTGTTCATGTGTCATGACTACGGGCCGAATGGTCGAGACATAAAATGGGAAACAACGGTTGCCGACGAAAAAGCCCATAATATCCACGTCGGTGGTGGTAAAACACGCGAAGAATTTATTAAGTTTCGCACGGATCGGGATGCACAATTGGCGATGCCCAAACTGATCATCCCCTCTCTTCAAGTGAATATGCGGGCAGGAGAGGTTCCAACGGATGAGGATGGCAACCCGATGCTGAAAGTGCCGATCAACGGGCTCTGATTTATCTGTATGACCTGTAAATAGATCTCGTTGAATTGGCTTATACGGCTGAGATAGGCTCTATTTTGCGGTATTTTTTACGACATCTGCAATCTGGTTCAATTGTTGCGCCAGTGGATTTGTTTTTCGCCAAATCATCCCAATCGATCGGGTGGGCTGAGGGTCCTGAAAACGCGAGATACAAACCGATGCAGATTTGGTTTCGGTCAAAATGGCCATTTCTGGAATCAACGTTATTCCAATACCCGCACCCACCATTTGTACAAGGGTGGCCAACGAGCTCGCATCCAGCCCATCCCGCGCCAACGCAGGTTGCGTGGTGCAAAAGGATAAAGCTTGGTCGCGAAAACAGTGCCCTTCCTCCAGCAATAACAGCTGCATTTCCGTCAGGAGTTCAGGGGGCGGCACAGGTTCATTGACTTCGGACTCATGGCGGACAAGAACAAAAGCCTCAGAAAATAGCGGGACTTCGGTAAAGGCGGGTTCAGACACTGGCAAAGCCAGAATGGCTGAATCAAGTCGACCCTCAGACAATTCCCGAAGGAGGACCTCTGTTTGAGTCTCTCGGATCCTGAGGTCAATATCCGGGAAATGAACGGACAGCGCATGAATGATCTGTGGCAGCAAATATGGCGCAATTGTTGGAATGATTCCGATTCGTAACCGACCTGCTAGGCGATCACGTGCAGCCCGTGCAAGATCCTCAAGCTCTTCGACGGAGCGTAGAATATTGCGCGCTTGATGGGCGAAAGTTTCGCCAAACGATGTCAGGCGAACTTTTCGAGCGCCACGCTCAAATAGGGTGCTACCCAGTGTTTCTTCTAGCTCTCTGATTTGCATCGATAAGGCAGGTTGGGTAATAGCGCTTGCTTCAGCGGCCCGCCCAAAATGGGCGTGCTTGGCCAAAGCCTCGAAATATCTCAGTTGTTTAAGGGTCAAATTATTCATAAGTTTTTTTTATCAATCCAATCAGAAAAGACAACTTCTTCCTATCGAAAACCTTTGTTAGCTTGTTAGGGTAATCAAGGCAGACTTGGACGCGGATGGCCGCTGAAAGTAAAAGTTAGACCCGAGAGGAGATGAAAATGGACGGTAACGGTGTAGGAAAATGCCCAGTAATGCATTCGCCAACGGCGCAGGGCGGTAAATCAAATGCGGATTGGTGGCCGAACCAATTAAATCTCCGCATCCTGCATCAAAACTCTACGCTTTCAGACCCTATGTCAGCGGATTTCGACTACGGCGAGGCATTCAAGGCGCTCGATCTAAAGGCTGTAAAACAGGACCTTTATGCGCTTATGACAGATAGCCAAGATTGGTGGCCCGCAGATTATGGCCATTATGGACCTTTCTTTATCCGGATGGCATGGCATAGCGCAGGAACTTACCGGACTTTGGATGGTCGTGGTGGTGCAGGCGCAGGACAACAGCGTTTTGCGCCGTTGAACTCATGGCCGGACAATGGGAATTTGGATAAAGCCCGCCGCCTACTTTGGCCGGTTAAACAGAAATACGGCAATAGCCTGTCCTGGGCTGACTTGATGATTTTGGCTGGCAATTGTGCGATTGAATCAATGGGGGGACGGACTTTTGGATTTGGCGGCGGACGTGCAGATGTTTGGGAGCCCGAAGAGGATGTATACTGGGGCGGAGAGGCCATATGGCTTGAGGAGAGCGGTGGTCTCAATAGCCGTTATTCTGGCGAACGCGATTTAGAAAACCCCTTGGCTGCTGTTCAAATGGGTTTGATCTATGTGAACCCCGAAGGACCTGATGGGGAGCCCAACGCCATCGCATCAGGGCGGGATATCCGTGATACATTCGGCCGCATGGGAATGAATGACGAAGAAACCGTGGCTTTGGTCGCGGGTGGTCATACGTTCGGCAAGGCCCACGGCGCGGGTGACCCGGAGTTGGTTGGCCCAGAGCCAGAGGCTGCTCCGATCGAAAATATGGGTCTTGGTTGGATCAACAGCTTTGGTAGCGGGTCCGGGGATGACACCACAACTTCGGGTGTTGAGGGCGCATGGACGGCAAACCCCACTCAATGGGACAACGGCTTTTTTGATCTTTTGTTTGGCTATGATTGGAATCTAACCAAAAGCCCCTCCGGCGCTTGGATTTGGGAACCTGTGGGCGTGAGCGAGGACGACAAAGCGCCTGCCGCGCATGATTCTTCCCGCAAAGTTCCAACTATGATGACCACGGCCGACATGGCTCTTCGCATGGATCCGATCTATGGGCCAATCTCTAAGCGGTTCCATGAGAACCCCGAGGAGTTGGCAGAGGCATTTGCACGCGCTTGGTTTAAACTAACGCACAGGGATATGGGACCAACCGCCCGCTATCTGGGGGAGGAAGTTCCAACAGAAGAGTTGGTTTGGCAAGACCCGGTTCCAGCCGGAAACAGCGAATTGTCTGTTCAAGATATTTCCGATTTGAAAGCAAAAATCGCATCGTCTGACTTGTCTGTTTCGCAATTGGTGAAAACCGCATGGGCTGCAGCGTCGACCTATCGTGGTTCTGACAAACGCGGTGGGGCCAATGGTGCGCGGATCCGTCTTGCGCCTCAAAAAGACTGGGCTGCGAATGAGCCAGAGGCGCTGGCTCCTGTTTTGGCACAGCTTGAGGCCATTCAATCAGCGTTTAATGCCGGTGGAAATTCGGTGTCTTTGTCGGATGTCATAGTATTGGCCGGTAATGTTGCGATTGAGAAAGCCGCAGCCAATGCTGGTTACCCAATTGACGTTCCTTTTGCACTTGGTCGAGGCGATGCAAATCAGGCTCAAACGGATGTTGAAAGTTTTGAGCTATTAGAGCCTATTGTTGATGGTTTCCGCAATTATCAGCAAAAGGTGTCCTCTTTGTCACCAGAGGCGCATCTGGTGGATAAGGCACAACTCTTAACTCTGACAGCACCGGAAATGACCGTCTTGATTGGTGGGTTGCGAGTCCTTGGTGGAAACCATGGCGACGCGGCACATGGTGTCTTTACCGATAAAGCTGATACTCTGAGTACAGACTTTTTTGTCAATTTAATGGATATGAGCACGGAGTGGAAACCATCCGCCACCGACGGTGTCTATGAAGGGCGTGATCGGTCAAGCGGAGAAGTGAAATGGACAGGGACTCGCGTTGATCTGGTCTTTGGTTCCAACTCGCAACTACGGGCCTTATCTGAAGTCTATGCAGGAGCAGATGCCGGGGCAGATTTTGTTCGTGACTTCGTGTCTGCATGGACCAAAGTTATGAATGCAGATCGGTTTGATCTGTCCTGATAGCGACTACGAGACATACGAATATTAGGGTTACGATAGGGGACGCAGGATACTGCGTTCCCTTTTTGATTATGAACCCTGTGCTAATTGGCATGTATCAGAGTAGGCCAGCTTGACACAGAAAACGAATCATATAACTATATGGTTATGGAACAAATTGGTTATATAGATAATCCGAACCTTGATGCTGTTTTTTCTGCGTTGGCGGATCCAACCCGGCGCGCAATTCTTAGTCGATTGGCAAAGGGGGAGGCCTCCGTCAATGACATCGCGCAGCCCTTTGAGATCAGCCAGCCTGCCGTATCCAAACACCTCAAGGTGCTTGAACGCGCAGGATTGGTCGAACGCGCAATTGATAAACAACGTAGGCCCGCCCGTCTAAAAGCGGTGCCAATGAAAGAAGCGGTCAACTATTTGGTGGAGTTTCAAAGGTTCTGGACAAGCAGCTTTGATCAATTGGACGACGTTTTGAATGACCTAAAGAACGAATAGGAAAGTAGAGATGGCGAAATTACCTGTTTACGAATTTGAACGAATTTTTGACGCTCCACGCGCACTTGTATGGCGTACATGGACCGAGGCTGAGCTTTTGGCGAAATGGTATGGTCCTGGAGTCGATACAACAATCCACAAACTGGACGTTACGCCGGGAGGCTCATGGCACAATGAAATGGCATGGGGTGGTAAATCTAGCTTTGAGAGAATGGATTTCAAAGAGGTAATCCCAGAGGTTAAACTCGTCTGGCATCATTCCATGGCGGATGCCAAATTCAACATCATTACCAACCCGATGATGGAAAATTGGCCTCGGGTTCTGCTGACAACCGTCATCTTTGAGGACAGCGGTGATCAAACCAAGGTGACATTGCAATGGGTACCTCATGAGGCAACAATCGCTGAATTAGAGACGTTTAAGGCCGCTATGGAAGGCCTAAACAAAGGTTGGGGATCGGGTATGGATCTGCTTGCCACACTTCTGGAAGAGTTGCAAAATTCCTAAGGAGCAGCCCAAACAAAAACGCCCGGAGCATGTCCGGGCGTTTCTATAGCTTTGTATCAGTCCATTTAGCCGATGATACCGTTCAGTGTCGCACTTGGACGCATGACCGCAGCGGCTTTTGTTGGGTCTGTTAAAAAATATCCGCCCAAATCAACAGCTTTGCCTTGTACAGTCGCGAGTTCAGCCAAGATGGCCTTTTCGTTGCTGCGAAGATCAGCCGCGATTGGGGCAAAATGAGCTGCCAGATCCGCGTCTGTTGATTGCGCTGCTAAGGCTTCGGCCCAATAGCGCGCGAACCAATAGTGGCTGTCGCGGTTGTCTGGTTGGCCAACTTTGCGGCTCGGCGACCGGTTATCATCCAGAATACCCTGTGTTGCGGCTTCGGCAGCTACACCTAGTACACCAGCCTTGGCGATGCCTTGAGTGTCCGCAAGGAAGTTCAGGCTCTCACCGAGGGCACAGAATTCACCCATGGAGTCCCAACGCAGGTGGTTTTCTTCGACCAGTTGTTGAACGTGTTTCGGTGCAGAACCACCCGCACCAGTTTCAAACAAGCCACCACCTTGCATCAATTTCACAATCGAAAGCATTTTTGCAGATGTGCCCAGTTCCAAGATTGGGAACAGGTCCGTAAGATAGTCACGCAGAACGTTGCCTGTGATGGCAATGCTATCGTTCCCAGCTGTAATCGTCTCAAGTGACGCGCGAGTTGCTTCGCGTGGGGCCATGATTTGGAATTTATCGGCAACGCCAGCTGCTTCGAGCGCAGGCGTCACATATTTGATAAGTTCTGCGTCATGCCCACGGTTGGCATCTAACCAGAAAATCGACTCAGATCCGGTCAAACGCTGACGATCCACCGCCAATTCGATCCAGTTCAGGATCGGGGCCTTTTTCACGGTGCAGGCACGCCAAATGTCGCCCGCTTCGACGTCATGGTTGTGCAGAACGTCGCCATTGGCCAGAACAACGCGGATCGCACCATCGGCAGGGGCTTCGAATGTGGTTGGGTGAGAGCCGTATTCTTCGGCTTTTTGGGCCATCAAACCAACGTTGGCAACAGAGCCAGCGGTTGTCACATCCAGCGCGCCATTGGCTTTGAAAAAGTTGATGCTCTCATCATAGATCGACGCATAGCAATTATCAGGGATCACACAGTTAGTGTCGCCCTTGTTGCCTGCTGCGTCCCAACCTTTGCCACCAGCGCGGATTACGGCGGGCATAGAGGCATCGATGATCACGTCAGACGGAACGTGCAAGTTGGTGATGCCTTTGTCGCTATCAACCATGTACATGGCCGGGCGAGTTGCTGTCAGAGCGTCGATGTCTGCCTGAATTTCGGCAGCGTTCGAGAGAGTTGAAATCCGATCCAGAACGTCACCCATGCCAGAGTTCACATTCACGCCAGCAGCGTTCAACGCATCGCCATATTTATCAAAGATTGGCGCAAGCCATGCTTTGACCGCGTAACCAAAGATGATTGGGTCAGAGACCTTCATCATTGTCGCTTTCATGTGCAGCGAGAACATTGTGCCGTCGGCTTTGGTGTCTTCGATTGCGTCTGCAATAAAGTCAGACAGGGCTTTGACGGACATAAAGGTCGCGTCAGCAACTGTGCCTTCTTCGAGAGGCCAGCCGTCTTTCAGAACGGTTGTTGATCCATCTGTGGCCACAAATTCAATCTTTGCATTCCCAGCCTGCGCAGCTGTGATGGTTGCAGCTTTTTCATTCGCATAGAAATCATTGCCAGGCATTGAAGAGACTTTGGTTTTGCTGTCAGCAGACCAGACCCCCATAGAATGTGGGTTCTTTTGCGCAAAGTTCTTAACGGCACGTGCAGAACGGCGATCAGAGTTGCCTTCACGCAGAACCGGATTCACAGCAGAGCCCTTAATGGCATCATACCGGGCGCGGACATCTTTTTCTTTGTCTGTTGACGGATCTTCCGGATAGTCAGGAACAGCAAAGCCTTTGTCCTGTAATTCTGCAATCGCAGCCGTCAACTGAGGAACAGAAGCAGAGATATTTGGCAACTTAATGACATTTGCGTCTGCCGTTTTGACCAATTGCCCCAGTTCGGCCAGATCATCAGAGATGCGTTGATCTTCGTTAAGGTACTCCGGAAATGTGGACAGCACACGCCCTGCAACCGAAATATCCTTGGTGCCAACCGTGATGCCAGCGGCATCCGCAAAACTGCGAATGATTGGTAGCAATGAGGCGCTTGCCAGCTGGGGCGCTTCGTCTACAATGGTATACAATATGTTAGCGGTGTCTTTATCTGCCATGTTCCACAACCTTTCAAAGTTCTCAGAAATAAGTGGGTCCGCCATGGTCAGGCCATAGCTAGACGGTGTCATTGACGATACCGCGCACATGTCTTTTGGGGCGGCGTTCACGCAGGGCTTACCCAAAAGTTATCCTTCAATCAACCGCCCAGCGTTGAAAACAGCGGCGCAAATTGACGCGAGTACCAGATTTGAGCTGAATTAACGGGTCGCTGTTGTTGGTATTCTTGTCTATGCAGGCCTCATGGAAAATACAGATAGCTTTGAGATCTTTTTGGTGGCCTCTCCGGGGCAAGAGGCCGTTTTATGCGCCGAGGCTCAAGAGATGGGCTTTGACACACCAGTTGTAACGCCAGGTGGTGTGACCATTCAGGGTGATTGGTCAGAGGTTTGGCGGGCGAACCTGCAACTACGTGGCGCGGGACGGGTTCTGGCTCGGATTGGATCATTTCGTGTTTTTCATTTGGCGCAGCTTGATAAACGGTCGCGTAAATTTCCGTGGGCGCAAACCCTACGGCCAGATGTTGCCGTCAAAGTTGAAGTCACATGCCGTAAATCAAAAATCTACCACGCCAAAGCGGCGTCTCAGCGGATTGAAAAGGCTCTAACAGAAGAGCTTGGCGTAACTCTGTCGACCGAGGCTGAGGTTGTTTTAAAGGCGCGCATTGAGGATGACCTTTGCACTTTTAGTGTCGATACATCTGGTGAATCCCTTCATAAACGTGGTCATAAAGAAGCCGTGGGTAAAGCGCCAATGCGTGAAACGCTTGCGGCTCTATTCTTGCGAGATTGCGGCTATGATGGCACGCAGACTGTGGTCGATCCGATGTGTGGATCTGGTACTTTTGTAATAGAGGCCGCGGAATGGGCTGCTGGTTTATATCCTGGACGGGCACGGAATTTTGCATTTGAAAAACTTGCGAGTTTTGATGCGAATAAATGGGCGACGTTAAAGGCTGGGGTCAGCATCCGACAACCAGATCAAAAATTCTACGGTTATGACCGAAATCAGGGTGTGATTGGTATGGCCTCGGCCAATGCAGAAAGGGCGGGGGTCGGGGATGCGACTGTGTTCAACACCCAACCGATCAGCGATTTAAAACGCCCTGAAGGCCCCCCCGGTCTTATCATGGTAAATCCGCCTTATGGCGCACGTATTGGGAACCGAAAGTTGTTGTTTGGCTTGTATGGAACCTTTGGCCAACGTGTTTTGGCCGAGTTTTCCGGCTGGAAAGTTGGGATGATTACCAGTGACGCCGGGCTGGCCAAATCCACGGGGTTGCCGTTCTTACCGCTGGGCCCGTCTATCCCCCATGGGGGGCTTAAGGTGAATTTGTTCAAAACAGCACGCTTGCCTTAAACGCCTCACGATAACGGCTCGTCATCAGGGTTATGCAATTAATCATGAGCAGGACCCGTGGTGATCCCTGCCTATCCCCGTAAAGCTGATAGCGGGCCCGTTGGCACACTCGGTGACTGGTTTATACCGGGGCAGATTCTGAGCGAACATTGGCATTATCTCAAATGTCAGATGCCCGAAAAACTGATGGCCTTCCAGAGTGCGATTACAGGAAGGCTTCACTTAATACATCCATCATGACACGGGTTTTTAGTGGTGTTTGTGTGGCGGACGGATAGCAGGCGAAAATGGGGTACCGTTTTGCGCCGGTGAAATCTGTCAGGACCTCAACCAAGCGCCCTGCTGCTAGATCTTCGAGGATTGCATATTTTGGCGCTTGGGCAATCCCCATGCCGATAAGTGCCGCGTCTCTTAGGGTGCACTGCGTTTCAGCTCTGAACATGCCCCGGATATGGAAAGGTTCATCCGTTCCGGATGTACTTTTAAACTGCCAGTACTGATCAGCGGTGTCTCGGTTTAGGGTCAAACAGCTGTGGTTGCTCAGATCGTTGGGGCTGTTCAAAGCGGGCCTGTCTGAAACATAGGAAGGTGCTGCAAATGTGCACAGGCCAAATTCTGCAATGTGGCGGCTGCGTTGACCATCGATCACTTGAGTTGAGATCGTCAAGTCTGCGGCCTCTCCGTGACTGCGGATCACATCGATCGATAGCTCCGGGGCGACGGTGCGTAATTTCGCAATCTGTGGCATCAAGAATCCGCGCATGGCATCATCACACGCCACTGTTAAAAGTCCCACCGGAGACTGTATCATCCCCCTAGCTTCTGACTCAGCCTCTTCAAATTGTTGTAAGGCCTTTCGACCCTGAAGGTACAAAAGCTCCCCGGCATTGGTCAAAGAAAACCGCCGAGTTGTCCGGTTCATTAATCGAACATCTAATCGCGCCTCAAGGCTGGCGACCAATCGAGAGACACTGGACGGTGCCACACCCAACCGCTTGGCCGCCGGGGCAAAACCAGCCTCTTCGACAACGGTGATAAAAGTATTGAGTTCTGACCAGCGATCCACGAGGCCTCCATATTCTTTGGCTATGGAATAGTTTCAAAGATCCTGACGCATTCGTGCGGAATTTGAAATAAAAAAGGCGGGCCTCCGCAAAGGATCCCGCCCAATTCGTATGTTAGATGCGCTGCTAAGCTGTGAGTGCATCCTCAATCAACTTATACAGCTTTTCAGTGTCTTTGTTGAAATTGCGAATCCCTTCGGACAGCTTTTCTGTTGCCATCGGATCCTCATTCATGGCCCAGCGGAAATCACCTTCATCCATAGGGACAGGGGCTACGCCGCTGGTATTTGCTGCGTCAAGTTTCTGCGGCAAGTCAGCAACCGCCGCGTCCAATTCCTGCAATAGCGCCGGTGAAATAGTCAGTCGATCACAGCCTGCGAGAGCCTCAATCTGACCTGTATTCCGGAACGAGGCACCCATGACGATGGTGTCGATGCCATTGGATTTGTAGTAATCGAAAATCCCGCGCACTGACAGAACACCAGGATCCTCTTCAGAGCCGTAAGTTTTGCCCTCGGCCTTAGAATACCAATCCGTGATCCGGCCAACGAATGGCGAAATCAGGAACACATTGGCGTTCGCACAAGCAATGGCCTGCGCGATAGAAAAGATCAGCGTCAGATTGCACTGGATGTTTTCCTGTTCCAGCACACGGGCGGCTTCGATGCCTTCCCATGTGGCGGCCAATTTAATCAGAATGCGGTCACGGGAAATGCCCCGCGCCTCATAGGCTGCGATGATGGCCCGTGCTTTGGCGATCGACTTATCCGTGTCAAAGGACAGACGCGCGTCAACTTCGGTTGAGACCCGGCCCGGAACGAGTTTGCTTAGTTCTGCACCAACAGTCACGGTAAGGTCGTCGGCAATGCTCAGGACGGCGTTGTCCTTGCCTTTGCCTGCTGCAACTGCGTCCGCAAAAGCCTGTGCGAAGTCATCGCTTTGCAGCGCTTTCAGAACAATGGACGGATTTGTGGTGCAATCTTCGGGCTTCAAAGCCGCGACTGCACCAATGTCACCGGTGTCGGCAACAACAACGGTCATTTTACGCAGTTGGTCTAATTTGCTGGCCATGATTGGTATCTCCTATGGCATCAGATGTCGGGTTAGATCCTGACGGGCCTTCCCCAAGGGGACAAGCCTGTCTTGCCCCTCTTTGTGATCTGCCTTTCTTCCATGACGTGTCGGAAGCAAAAGGCACTCTGAGGCGTGGTGTCACAGGTTGGGCCAATGGTCAATGTATTGGCTTGACCTTCCAGTTACTGGAAGGATTAAGTTCAAGGTCTAATCTTATGAAATGTGACGTTCGATGAAACAAGAATCATATCAGTTTGAGCTAGAGGGTCTGCGGTGTGGGGCCTGTGTTGGACGCGCGGAAAAGGCCATATTGTCCGTTGCGGCGGTGAAAGAGACATCCGTTAACCTCGCAAACTCGAGAGCACAGATTAGCGGTGGAAACGCCAGTGAAGTGCTTGCGGCACTCAGAAAAGCGGGGTACCCGGCGCGGCAGGAAATCTTGACGCTTTCCCTTTCGGGGCTGCATTGCGCGTCTTGTGTTGCGCAGCTTGAAAAGGCTCTAATGCAGGCTAAAGGGGTTGTTTCTGCACAAGTGAATTTGGCGACTTCTACCGCGCAGATCGAATATGTCATAGGATTGATCGACGTAGACGATTTAATTCAGGTCGTAAAAAACACCGGTTATTCCGCGTCCTTGCAAGACGGTACAGTCACGGACGACACAGACCGTTTTTCTGAGGTATATAAAACCTTGTTACGCCAAGTTTGGATTGCAACGGCTTTGGTGCTTCCGGTGTTTGTCATCGAAATGGGCGGGCATCTTGTTCCAGCGTTTCATCATTGGGTAAATCTTTTCGTCGGACAACAGACCAGTCGGGTCTTACAATTTTTCCTAATCTCTCTTTTGATTGTTGGCCCTGGACGTGGGTTCTATGCGGTGGGCCTTCCAAATCTGATGCGCGGACACCCAGATATGAACTCCTTGGTCGCGTTGGGGACGGGGGCGGCCTTTGGATATTCTACGTTGGCAACTTTTTTTCCCGGCTTTTTGCCAAACGACAGTAACCACGTCTATTTCGAATCCGCTGGAGTGATCATCGTCTTAATCCTGTTGGGACGCGCGATGGAGGCACGTGCCAAGGGGCAAACGGGTGCTGCGATTAGGTCTCTAATTGGATTGCGACCGGCATCGGCGCGAGTACAGAGCCATGGGACCTTTTTAGAGGTCCCAATTGAAGATGTTGCCATAGGCGACGTGTTGCAGCTTAGACCTGGTGATCGGGTGGCCGTAGATGGAAAGATTACCGAAGGTCAAAGCTATCTGGATGAAAGCATGATCACAGGCGAACCAATCCCAGTGTCACGTGAGACAGGGGATATGGTAATCGCGGGTACAATTAATGGGGCTGGCGGGATCATTTATCGTGCAACAGCTGTTGGAAAGGACACTGTTCTTGCCCAAATCATCGCGATGGTAGAGCGGGCTCAAGGGGATAAACTCCCAATTCAGGGTCTGGTTGATCGGATAACAGCACGCTTTGTGCCCTTGGTTCTGTTGATTGCTTTTGCAACTGTGATGGCTTGGTTGGTTTTTGCGCCCTCTGCTTCTTTGGCGTCAGCCCTCGTTGCGGGAGTGTCTGTCCTGATTATTGCATGCCCGTGTGCCATGGGGTTGGCCACGCCCACCTCAATCATGGTGGGCACGGGACGCGCTGCGGAGCTTGGTGTGTTATTCCGCAAAGGCGACGCGCTGCAACAGTTGGCGCAAGTGTCCGATATTGCCTTTGACAAAACGGGGACGCTTACAGAAGGCAAACCAGTTTTGACGGATTACATGCCCGTCGACGGCGTGGATGCGCAGCAGATACTTCGGCTAATCGGAGCGGCGGAAATGGGCTCCGAACATCCAATTGCAACGGCCATTGCGGATGGCGCTGCCGCACAAGTGGGCTCTTTTCCGCCAGCATACAATTTCAAAGCTGAAATCGGATCGGGCGTTCACGCGGTTGTCGAGGGAAAGAACGTTCAAGTTGGGAACGCCGCATTTATGACCCAAGAAGGCATCGACATAACGCAGGGTAATGTCCTTGCAGAGCCGTATTTACGTCAGGGTGTGTCCCCTATCTTTGCGGCGGTTGATGGGGTGTTTGTGGCGCTGATGACCGTTGCGGATCGGGTAAAACTGGATGCTGCTACAGCTCTAAAATCCCTGAAAGATGCC
This sequence comes from Pseudoruegeria sp., assembly GCA_039972875.1. Classification (GTDB taxonomy): domain Bacteria; phylum Pseudomonadota; class Alphaproteobacteria; order Rhodobacterales; family Rhodobacteraceae; genus Pseudoruegeria. The sequence continues at coordinate 150,735 of JBDWMA010000006.1, read as the reverse complement.
GGATTAGAGACGATTATGATCACCGGGGACATTCAGACCACGGCGAATTTGGTTGCAGATACGATTGGTATTTCCAGTATTGAGGCGGGGGTGCCTCCTGCAGGAAAGGTCGAGGTCCTTCAGAGGATAGCAGGAACGACGGGGACAGTCGCCTTTGTTGGTGATGGCATTAATGATGCCCCCGCCTTGGCAGTTGCTGATGTTGGTATTGCTTTTCGCAGTGGAACGGATGTGGCGATCGAAAGTGCCGATGTCGTTCTGATGTCCTCCCAACTACAAAGTGTAGTCGATTCCGTCGCAATTAGTCGGGCGACAATGCGCAATATTCGGCAAAACCTTGGGTGGGCCTTTGGGTATAATGTTCTGTTGATTCCCGTCGCGGCCGGAATTCTTGTCCCATTTGGGGGGCCACAATTAACTCCAATGTTGGGGGCCGCGGCTATGGCATTGTCGAGCGTTTTTGTCGTTAGCAATGCGTTGCGGTTAAAGCAGCTGAAATTGAATAATGGGGTGTCGAAATGAACATCGGGGACGCTGCTCAACATGTGGGTTTGCCTGCAAAAACTATTCGATATTACGAAGAGATTGGACTTGTGATCCCGCAACGTGGTGCAAAAGGATACCGTCAGTTTTCCGCACGAGATTTGCATAACCTAACATTTTTGGCGCGTTCGCGGGCGCTTGGATTTTCGATTGAGGACTGTCGGGCGTTGTTGACTTTGTATCAGGACGACAGCCGGGCGAGTGCAGATGTCAGACAAATCGCGCGTAATCATTTAACCAAAATCGATCAAAAAATTTCTGACCTACAAGCGATGGCGCACACATTGAACTATCTTATCTCTGAATGTGCCGGAAACGACCGTCCGGAATGTCCAATTTTGACGCGCTTAGATGGCAGTGATCAGGTTAATTAGGGGTGAAAATAAACCTGAGTAAAACGCTTTATTGACAATGCCGACAAAAACAATCAGGTAAGTGGCCAATCGGTTTAACTGGATTGGTTAAATCATTGAATTTTGATTCTTGCAGGAATTGTACAATGAAAAAGACTCTATTTCTGACCACTTCGATTTGTCTTGCCGCTCCGTCGGTATGGGCCACAGAGCATACTGATATTCTAAATAATTACGCTGATATTGCTCAGGCAGGCTATGAGGATAGCCATACGACCGCAGAACGCCTTTCTGCGGCTGTGTCGGCACTGGTCGAAACCCCGTCTGCAGAAAACCTGCAAGCAGCACGTGCGGCATGGCTGGCGGCACGCGTCCCCTATCAACAAACTGAGGTTTTTCGGTTCGGCAACGCAATCGTTGATGATTGGGAGGGCAAAGTGAACGCATGGCCTCTTGATGAGGGTCTGATCGATTATGTTGATGCCTCTTACGGCGGTCCATCTGATGAAAACGAATTTGCCGTTCTGAACGTTGTGGCGACACCGCAGTTTTCATTGTCCGGAAGCGATGTTGATGCCGCAGACATAACGCCTGAACTGATCGCTGAAACTTTGCACGAAGCAGATGGCGTTGAATCAAACGTCGCGTCTGGCTATCACGCGATTGAATTTTTGCTTTGGGGGCAGGATCTGAACGGTCACGCACCAGGCGCGGGTAACCGTCCTTGGACGGACTATGCGGCAGGTGAAGATTGTACCGGTGGTCATTGTGATCGTCGCGCGGCTTATTTGACGGCTGCAACCGATTTGCTGGTGTCGGACTTAAACTGGATGGCGGCTCAATGGTCGGATGATGGTGCAGCACGTGCGGCGTTGCTCGATGATGAGACCGCGGGCATCTCAGCAATGCTGACTGGTATGGGCTCGCTTTCTTATGGCGAGCAAGCAGGTGAGCGTATGCGCCTTGGCTTGATGTTGAACGACCCCGAAGAAGAGCATGATTGTTTCTCTGATAACACTCATAATAGTCACTATTACGACGGTTTAGGCGTACAAAACGTTTACCTAGGCGAATATGTACGTGTTGACGGTTCGGTTGTTTCTGGGGCGTCTTTGTCGGAATTGGTTGCAGTTACTGACGGCGACTTGGATGCAGAAATGCAGAGCAAGTTGTCTGACACAATGCGAGCATTGGGTGCGATTAAACTGGCTGCAGAATCGGGTTTCTCATATGATCAGATGCTTGAGCAAGGAAATGCAGCAGGTGAAGCATTGGTCATGGGCGGCGTAAACGGCCTGGTGGAGCAAACACGCTCTATCGAACGGGTTGTTGCGACGTTGGGGGCCAGCGGAATCGAATTTGAAGGCTCCGATAGCCTTGATGATCCAAGCGCTGTATTCCAATAGAATCCTATGTTGGGTGCGGTTCTTGGTCCGCACCCAATACCAAAATCTGGTCTACCCATGCGTAAAACAGCCATTCTTCTAGCCGTTCTTGCCTCTCCGACCTTTGCTGCCGATTGGTCGCATCTCTCTGATCCGCATCTTTCTATTGTGCCACGCACAGAGGTGGAAACCTCTCGGATCACGGCTGCCGTAAAGCCAACCAAAGACTTTACAGCATCCGAATCTTTTGAAATCAACTCTGCCGGCTCCGCAACCGTCCGCGCACGCGTCAATTCAGACGCTTTTTCGCAAGCCTCGGGAAACATCAGCTTTGAGCGAGAGCTGGAGTTTAAGATTGGGAACGGTTTGTTTCGAAAACTTTGGGTGTCCTCACCATCGTCTACGCTGGCGACGGATGGTTTAGGTCCATTGTATAACGCGCGTTCCTGTCAGCGGTGCCATCTAAAAGATGGTCGGGGACATCCCCCTGAAAACGACGAGGATAACGCCGTATCCATATTTCTTCGCATCTCTATTCCCGCAGAACCGGAAGCGCTGACCTCTCAGATTGAGGGGTATCTCGCCACAACTGCAGACCCGAATTACGGGACGCAATTGCAGGATCACAGTTTGCCTGGCATTCCCGCTGAATATCGATTTCAGGTCGAGTATCAGGAACAAAAGATTAACCTGAGCGAGGGGGAGACTGCATCGCTTCGAGCTCCACGCTATACTGCGGCCGAACTTGGATATGGGCCACTACATCAAGATGCGATGCTGTCGCCACGGATCGCTCCTCAGATGATTGGTTTGGGATTGCTTGAAGCTATTCCAGCCCAAGACATACTGGCGCTCTCAGACCCTGATGACTTGGATGGGGATGGCATATCCGGGCGACCAAATGTGGTTCATTCCGCAGAATTTGATCGGATCATGCTCGGACGATTTGGCCTAAAGGCCGGGGCGCCGACAGTTAAACATCAATCAGCAGGAGCGTTTTCTGGGGACATTGGCATTTCAAACCCGTTGAACCCTGATCCTTGGGGGGAATGCACAGACCAGCAGGCGGCATGTCGCGCTGCGCCGCGCGGGGACGATAGCAATCAAGGTGGTTATGAAATCAGTGCTGATGGGCTTGATCTTGTGACGTTCTACAGTCGAAATCTTGCCGTGCCTGCCCGGCGTAATATCGATGATCCGATTGTGTTGCGTGGAAAGCAGATGTTCTATGACACTGGCTGTACCAGCTGTCATACGCCAAAATTTGTGACCCATCGACTGGAGGATCAACCCGAGCAGAGTTTTCAGCTAATCTGGCCATACACAGACATGTTGTTGCACGACATGGGAGACGGGCTCGCCGATAACCGACCAGAGGCCCGTGCCACCGGCAAAGAATGGCGCACCCCCCCGCTGTGGGGCATTGGGCTTACGAAAATGGTTTCAGGCCACACTCAATTCCTGCATGACGGGCGGGCACGGTCTTTGCTTGAGGCCATCTTGTGGCATGGTGGAGAAGCTGAGACCGCGAAACAAGATGTCATCGCTATGCCAAAAGCGGATCGGGCTGCGTTAATACGGTTTTTGGAGTCTCTATAGTGCGTCATATTCTGCTGTGTTTGTCCCTGTTTTTGGGTGCTACACCTACTTTGGCGGATGAGTCAAAGATCATCTCGGACGCCGTGCGTCTTCACATTCTCCCAAGGATGGCGCAATTGGCGGCATCCTCACAGGCATTGGCAAATGCAGCAGCGGCCGAATGTTCACCGACCGCACCGTCATTACGTCGCGCCTATGGCGATGCGTTTGATGCGTGGATCGGGGTCAGCCATTTGCGGTTCGGCCCCAGTGAAACGGACAACCGAGCATTCGCCTTGGCTTTTTGGCCCGACAGCCGTGGAAAAACCCCCGGTGCGCTGCGTAAGCTGATTGCGGATGAGGATCCAATTGTCGAGGAAGGCGGAACCTTTTCAGATGTTTCGATTGCGGCACGCGGATTTTATCCATTGGAATTCATGCTGTATGATCCTGAATTTGCGCAGGACAGTGCTTACCACTGCGCCCTCGTGCGGGCGATGACCCGTGATATCGCCGACAACAGCAATGCGATTGCTTTGGATTGGCAGGCGCAATATGCGGCAGCGATTCAGACGCCTTCAGAGGGGGGCGTCTATCGATCAGACATTGAGGCCCTCCAAGAGTTGTTCAAAACCGTCTCAACCGGATTGGATTTTGATCGTGATGTTCGTTTTGGTCGACCTTTAGGGACGTTTGAACGACCACGTCCGTTACGCGCCGAAACACGGCGGTCTGAGCGATCCCAGCACCATGTTTGGCTATCCCTGATGGCCTTGGCTGAGCTTACGGATATCCTTGCCCAAAATGAGCCTGCTTTGAAGGCGCGCCTAACAGAGGCATTTGCCTATAGCGAAGGACTGGTCTTTGAACTGAATGATCCAGCATTTGCCGGTGTTTCGGACGTTCAGGGGCGATTTAGGATCGAAGTTGTACAGCTTTCTCTCGACAATACTCGCGATATTTTAACGTTGGAACTTGCTCCGGCGCTTGGTGTCGTTGAGGGGTTTAACGCCTTGGATGGAGATTAAGAATGACAAGCCGACGCGGATTTCTTGCGGGTTTGCTTGCCACAGGTTTGGCACCCGTGCCGGTCTGGGCTGATGTCGGTGCGCCGAAATATCTAACCGCGGCCAAACTACTCAATGGGCAGTTTCGTTTGTTTGGGTTGTCTGACCGCGGTCTCTCCTTGTTTGATATCGCACTACCCGGTCGAGGCCACGCAGCAGCAGCGCACCCTATTCGGGCCGAGGCGGTGGCATTTGCCCGCCGTCCCGGAACATTCGCCGTTATCCTTGATTGCACCACAGGCCGAGATATCGCACGGCTAACTGCACCAGCAGGGCGACATTTCTACGGGCACGGTGCGTTTACCGCGAATGGCGATTGGTTGCTTACCACTGAAAACGACATCGAATCCGGCGAGGGGCGTCTTGGCATCTGGGACACGACGCAAAGCTATCGGCGCGTGTCCGATATTTCGTCTGGCGGCATTGGACCCCATGACATCGCGTTGCTGCCGGATGGCGAAACATTTGTAATCGCTAATGGTGGGATCGAGACCCATCCGGACAGTGGGCGGGCAAAGTTAAACATTCCGACAATGCTCCCTAATCTGACGTGTTTGAACGCGAACGGCGTAGTTTTGGATCAGGTTACATTGGGTCGCATGCTGCATAAGAATTCCATCCGCCATTTGGACGTTCGATCCGATGGGTTGATCAGTTTCGCGATGCAGTATCAGGCAGAGGATCAATATCCCCCTCTTATAGGTCTTTATCGCCCCAACAACGGTGTACGTCTTTTGGAAGCGCCAGGTGAATTCGCCCGCGGCTCTGACAATTATGCGGCCGGAGCTGCGTTTTCACGGGATGGAACGCAAGTGGGGTATGCCTCGCCCCGTGGCGGGATTGTGCATCGGTTTCACGTGGATACCGGTGCATTTATTGATCAGATTTCCGCTGTAGACGTCAGCGGGTTGGTGGCTGGTGGTCGCGGTTTTTTAGCGACGACAGGACAAGGTTCCGTTTTGGACATCGGGTCCGATGTCCAAATCCGTCACCAGGCCGATGTGGCCTGGGACAATCATTTGGTCGCGATTTAGAGCCTGTTTTGTACTTTTTTAGGCTGATAGTCGCTGCGGTACCAATCAACGAATGCTTGCACACCAGTTTGCAATTCAGTGCGTGGGATCGCACCGACCAGTTCGCACAGCAGTGAATCATCGGCCCAAGTTGCAGGCACATCGCCGGGCTGCATATCCATGTAATTCTTTTCAGCGGTTTGGCCCAAAGCAGCCTCGATGGCTTCAATAAATGTGCCCAATTGGCTGGGTTGGCCATTGCCAATGTTCACCACACGGAAAGGCGCGACGGGGGAAAGGCTGTCCACTGTGGAAATCTGATCCGGTGTTGCGGGGCGAACAGGGACGGCGTTTATCAGACGGCTGATGCCTTCTACCAAATCGTCGATATAGGTAAAATCGCGTTGCATGTTGCCATGGTTATAGACGTCGATCGGACGGTTCTCGAGGATGGCAGAGGTGAATTTGAACAACGCCATATCCGGGCGTCCCCAAGGGCCATAAACCGTAAAGAACCGAAACATGGTGGTCGGTAAATCGTAAAGATGCGCGTAAGAATGGGCCATGTTTTCGGTGGCTTTTTTCGTCGCCGCATAAAAGGACATCTGTGTGTCTGCTTTGTGGGTCTCTGCATAAGGCATCACAGTGTTGGCCCCAAACGCCGAAGAAGTAGATGCCAAAAGCATGTGGGCCGGAGGGTAGGCACGGGCGGCTTCTAAGAGTTCAAATGTGCCGATTAGATTGGCTTCAACATAGGAACGCGGCGCATCAATGGAATAACGAACCCCGGCCTGCGCGGCCAAGTGGATGACAGCATCGGGTTTGTGGGTCTCAAAAACCTCCATAAGAATACCGGGGGCTTCAAGACGTTTTTCAATCGCGGTGAAGCCGGATGTTTGTAGCAGCATCGCATGGCGGCGCTGTTTCAGTGTCACGTCATAATAGTCGGTCATGGCGTCCAGACCGACGACGGTCCAACCGTCTGCCAATAGTCTTTTGCAAAGGTGAAACCCGATAAATCCGGCAGATCCGGTGACAAATGCAGTACGCGCCATGAAAACCTCTTGGGACTGAATAATGTGCGCACCATAGGAAATGCCGCCGAGCTGACCAGTCAAAACCTTGGATCGGCCGGAAACACTGTGAAATCGTGACTTTCTCGTCAGGGTTTTGGGATAAAAGCTGTGCGGGCTGGTGTGTCGATGCCAAAATCTATATGGGCAGCGTCAAATTGCGAAACGGATGGGGCGGCATGGGCCACCCCTCACGCTGGAGATATCCTGTGAAAGCTGAAACTCTTTCGACCCTGCACCAAGACTGGTTGGGCAACATCAGAGCAGACCTGTTGGCAGGCCTGGTTGTGGCGCTTGCGCTGATCCCTGAGGCGATTGCCTTTTCTATTATAGCTGGCGTGGACCCAAAAATTGGTCTGTATGCCTCGTTTTCGATTTCCGTGATCACGGCGATTGCTGGTGGGCGTCCGGGCATGATTTCCGCCGCGACGGCTGCGACGGCGGTTTTGATGGTCACCTTGGTTAAGGACCACGGGCTGCAATATTTACTGGCGGCAACGGTTTTGGCCGGGTTGCTGCAAATCGGCGCCGGTATGTTAAAGCTTGGCAATGTCATGCGTTTTGTATCCAAATCGGTGATGACCGGATTTGTAAACGCGCTGGCGATCTTGATTTTCCTAGCCCAGTTGCCAGAGATGAACCTCGCAAACGAAGGGGTTACGATCCTGACATGGATCATGATCGCGGGTGGTTTGGCGATTATCTATCTGTTCCCTTACATCACGACGGCAATTCCAAGTCCGTTGGTGACGATTGTGGTTTTGACCGCCTTGGCAATGATGTTGGGTCTGGATGTTCGCACCGTTGGCGATATGGGCGATCTACCGGATACATTGCCAGTGTTCTTGATCCCGGATATTCCGCTTAACCTTGATACGTTGAAAATTATCCTACCCGTATCCGCTGCCATTGCGGTGGTGGGGCTGCTCGAAAGCTTGATGACGGCGCAGTTGGTTGATGATTTGACCGATACGAAATCCGACAAAAACCGCGAATGTATCGGACAAGGCCTAGCCAACACAGCGACGGGTTTCATTGGCGGTATGGCCGGGTGCGCGATGATTGGCCAGTCGATGATCAACGTAAAATCCGGCGGGCGCGGACGGTTGTCCTGTTTTGCTGCGGGTGTTTTCCTGCTGATCTTGATTGTGGGATTGGGTGACTGGGTTGCGCAAATCCCAATGCCTGCGCTGGTTGCGATCATGATCATGGTATCGGTTGGTACATTCAGCTGGTCTTCGCTAAAGGATCTGCGTCATCACCCACGCGCGTCTTCCATCGTGATGGTGGCGACTGTGGTTGTGACTGTGTTTTCGCACAACCTTGCGCTTGGGGTGCTCACCGGTGTTCTGCTGTCGGGCATTTTCTTTGCATGGAAGATCGCAGCTGTGTTCCGCATCACATCTGAGTTGTCCAACAATGGCCGTAAACGGTCTTATGTGGTCGAAGGTCAGCTGTTCTTTGCAACGGCACCAGATATTGCAGAGGCGTTTGATTTCAACGAAGTTTTGGATGAAGTTGTGATTGATGTTTCAAATGCACATATCTGGGATATCTCTTCTGTATCTGCTTTGGACATGGTGGTCTTGAAATTCCGCCGTGAAGGGGCCGATGTTGAGATCATCGGCATGAACGAGGCCAGCGAAACCTTGATGGGGCGCTTGGCGGAACACGATAAACCCGGCGCGCTTGAGCGTTTGATGGGCCATTAAGGAGACTGAGACATGTCAAAAATCATCGCATTGGTAGATGGCTCTCTCTATTCAGAAAGCGTGTGCGACTATGCTGCTTGGGTGGCAAAGCGCAAAGGCTCTTCGGTTGAGATCCTGCACGTGCTCGGGCGTCGCGAAGGCGCGCAAAGCAACTTGTCCGGGAATATCGGTCTGGGCGCACGGTCCCGGTTGATGGATGAGCTTGCCGAGCTGGACATCGCGACGGCAAAACTGGCGCAAAAACGTGGTCGTGCTATTTTGGAAGATGCCGAAGCACGTGTGCGTGCAGATGGTGTTGAGGACGTCACAACACGCTTGCGTCATGGGGATTTGCTCGAAGAGCTGCTTGAGGCGGAAAAAGGCGCTGATCTGGTTGTGATAGGCAAACGCGGCGAAGGTGCTGATTTTGCGAAAATGCACCTTGGCTCTAATTTGGAACGCGTGGCGCGGGCATCTGTGATCCCGGTTCTTGTGGCGTCACGGGCCTTTGTTCCGGTTGAGCGGTTCATGATCGCTTATGACGGATCCAAAGCCACGATGAAGGCTGTCGACCATATCGCGAAATCTAAAGTATTCGCCGGTCTAGATGCGTCCCTTTTGTGCGTTGGGGAGGACGATCAGACGTCTCGCCGTGCATTGGAGGGGGCAGAAGCCTTGTTGAAGGATGCAGGGTATACTGTACGGTCTGACATTCAATCAGGTCACCCCGCAGAAGTCATTTCTGCACAGGTAAAAGAAAAAAGTATCGATGTATTGATGATGGGGGCCTATTCGACCTCCCGTTTGCGCAGTCTGTTGTTGGGGTCCACCTCAAGTGAGATGATCCGCTCCTGTCACGTGCCAATTCTATTGTTTAGATAAATAGGGCAAACTGCTTTCAGAGCGCCAGTCGATATAAAAAAGGCCAGCATTAAGCTGGCCTTTTCGCGTTTATGCTGCGCGTTTGGAGCGACGACGGCGCTGACCGCCGGGTTTTCCAGATGGCTTCCCACCAGGTTTGCCACCGGGCTTTCCTCCGCCAAACGATTTGCGGGGTCCACCGCCGTTGCCACCGCGACGCTGACCGCCACCGCGACCTTTGCGGGCTGGTGCGTCTTCTTCTTCGGGGCGTTCACCGCCAGCTACGGGAATTTCGCGTTTCATCAGTTTTTCGATGTCACGTAAGCGTCCCAGCTCTGCACCATTGACGAGGGCGATGGCTTGGCCTTCCGCACCCGCACGCGCCGTCCGACCAATGCGGTGGATGTAGTTTTCAGGAACTTCGGGCAGTTCGTAGTTGTAGACATGGCTGACACCAGGAATGTCGATACCGCGTGCCGCAACATCCGTGGCCACCAAAACCCGAGCTTCGCCGGATTTAAAGGCTTTGATCGCCCGCTCACGCTGGCCTTGGCTTTTATTGCCGTGAATGGACACTGCGGCAAACCCACGATCCACGAGGTGCTTCATCAGTTTTTCCGCACCATGTTTGGTTCGGGCAAACACCAATGACAGGCCGTCAGGGTTCTTTTTCAACATATCCTTAAGCAAATCGGATTTGCCTTTGGATCCGACGAAATAGAGGCATTGCTCAATTTTGTCGGCAGCTTTGCCGGGAGGCGACACCTGAACCCGTTTAGGGCGATCCAAATAGGCTTGGCTAAGCTCTTCCATTTGTTTTGGCATCGTCGCCGAGAACAACATGGTTTGGCGTTCTTTGCCAAGATGCGACGCGATTTGGCGCAGGGCATGAATAAAGCCAAGATCCAGCATTTGGTCGGCTTCGTCCAATACAAGGAAAGTGGCTGTATCAAGGCGCAAGGCGCGACGATCTAGCAGATCGATTAATCGGCCCGGTGTGGCGACAAGAACATCGGTACCGCGTTTTAAAAATTCGATCTGCTTGTTGATGGACGCACCGCCCACAACGGTATGCACCTTAAGAGGGGTGCCCCGTACGTACACTTTCATGTTTTCCGCGATTTGGTTAACCAGCTCACGGGTGGGCGCTAGGATCAACGCTTTTACAGTTTTTGGATCCGGACGACCGGGTTGGTTTAGCAGCTGGTCAACAAGTGGCAAACCAAAGGCAGCAGTTTTACCAGTACCCGTTTGCGCCAGGCCCAGCACATCATGGCCGTTCAGCACATGAGGAATCGCCTGTTCCTGAATAGGTGTTGGTTCATTGTAGCCCGCGCCTTCGATGGCATTGAGCAATTGGGGATTTAGACCCAGTTCTTTAAATGTGGTCAAAGTAGACCCTTTCACAGGGGCTGCCATAGGCATGACCCCAACAATAACAGATACCACCAGTGCAAATGCAATGGTGGCGACGTCGTGGTTGCGATCCGATCCTGATCAAAGGGCTGCGTGCCAACTTGACCGATCCGATCGTCAGAACCCCGCGTGAATTGGGAACTTGAGAAATGCACCAGTTGAATTGCTGTGGTGCGTCAGCAGTCGAATCTGCCACGATGAGTCGGGCGGGCAGCTCACGCGGCTACCGATCCTGCGGGGCATATGGGGGTTAAAAGTGGTTTGGTCAATAAGTGAATGTCATTTTATTTTTCGCGTATTGCGAAGTTTTTGACGATTTTTGTTGTAATTGCTCAAAAGACGGGCGCAATATCCCGATCAATGATGCGCTATCTATGTTAAAGCATTTTATTTCGAGGTAATTTTAGAACAAAATGTTATAGGGCGTACTCATTTTAGCAATTAGGGACAGGGAGAACCTAAAGTTGTCAAAAATTCTTGTAGGATACGATGGAAGCGTTGCTTCGCGTCGCGCCCTCGATTTTGCCATTGAAGCGGCAAAAGGCAGAGGCGCAAGCGTTGTGTTGGTTCACGTGTTGGAATGGTCACCATTCTCATTTTTAACACCAAATGAAATCGAAGAACGTCACAAACGCCGCAAACTAGAGCTTGAACGAGCTGAGTCTGCAATTTTGGCGCCCGTGCGTGAAGAATACAAAAACACCGGTGTCGTTTTGGAAACCGACGTTAAATATGGTCACATTGCTGATACGATTTCCACATTGGCAAAAGCTGATGATGTGGAGCAGGTCGTTATCGGGCGCAATGGTCATTCAGTGACCGGAGCCCGTTTGTTTGGGTCAGTTGCCGGGAGCCTTGCTCAGTCTTCCCCGGTGTCTGTCACCATCGTCCCTTAAATTAGTATTGGAAACGACATGAAACATTCGCATTTGCGTTTGGGCGCGATGGCAGCAGCAGCGACGAGCCTTTTGGCCGCGCCTGCCATGGCTCAAACAATTGATGAAAAAGTTAACGCAGCTTTTGCGAGCTCCACTGGTTGGTTCGTAAACTTTATTTTTAGCTCCTTTCCTGGCACATCTTTTCCATGGATCGTGGCTTGGCTGGTTATCGCGGCAACGATCTTTACGGTTTATTTCGCGTTTATTCAGTTTCGCGCATTCCCACATTCAATTTCACTCGTCAAAGGGGATTATTCTGATCCTAATGACGCAGGCGAGGTCAGTCACTTTCAGGCTCTGACAACAGCGCTTTCGGGTACTGTCGGTCTGGGTAACATTGCTGGTGTGGCCGTTGCTGTCAGCATCGGCGGTGCCGGGGCGACCTTCTGGATGATTCTTGCTGGTCTATTAGGGATGGCGACTAAATTCACCGAATGTACACTTGGGGTAAAGTATCGGAACGAATATCCTGATGGTACCGTTTCTGGTGGTCCGATGTATTACATGACCAAAGGGTTTGCGGAACGCGGCCTGCCGGGTGGTAAGTTCCTTGCGGTTCTGTTTGCGCTGTTCTGTATCCTTGGCTCCTTTGGCGGTGGCAACATGTTCCAGGCCAATCAAGCTCATGCGCAGATCGTTAATGTTGTGGGCGAATTCCCAGGGTGGATCACAGGCGTCATCTTTGCGGGTATCGTTTTTGCAGTGATCATCGGCGGTTTGAAATCCATCGCGCAAGTAACGGAAAAAGTTGTTCCTTTCATGGGCGTTATGTATGTGGCGGTTGCACTGATCATCTTGATCATGAACTTCGACCAAATCGGCGCTGCATTCGGTCAGATCTTTGACGGTGCTTTCACCGGTAAAGGTATTGCTGGCGGCATGGTTGGCGCGTTGATCCAAGGTTTCAAACGGGCGGCGTTTTCAAACGAAGCTGGTGTTGGTTCCGCAGCGATTGCGCACTCGGCGGTGAAAACCAAAGAACCAATCACCGAGGGTTTTGTTTCCTTGCTTGAGCCGTTCATTGATACGGTTGTGATTTGTACAATGACCGCACTGGTGATCATCATCACAGGTCAGCTTATGACAGATCCAGAAACAGGTAACTACCTGCTGAACGAAGCGGGCACTGCGATCCAAACAGTTGATGGTAACGGTGGTGTCGCTCTGACATCTGCAGCGTTCTCCTCTGCCTTTGGTTGGTTCAAATATGTTCTGGCGCTTGCTGTGATCTTGTTTGCATTCTCAACTATGATTTCTTGGTCCTACTATGGCCTGAAAGCGTGGACTTTCTTGTTCGGTGAAGGCAAAACTCAGGAGATCATCTTTAAAGTTATCTTCTGCCTGTTCATCATCGTGGGCGCAGCGGCAAGCCTTGGCCCGGTCATCGACTTCTCAGATGCGGCAATCTTTGCAATGGCCGTTGTGAATATCGCGGGTCTGTACTGCTTGATGCCTATCGTAAAAGCAGAGTTGGAAAGCTACCTGTCCCGTCTGAAGTCAGGTGAGATCAAAAAACACATCTAATAAGATCTAGGGCGGCCAATGGTCGCCCTTGGTAACGGATAACCCCGTCCAAATTGGGCGGGGTTTTTCGTTTTATAATCATGTCACATCTTAGACTGCTTTGTTATTATGGGACATTTGTCTTTGCGATCTAATACTTCAATCGCTGATTGCCTTTGGACTGGATGAGTCAAAAAGGGGGACCAGAGATCTCCTCGCAATGACTTGAGTTTTCCACCTATCCGTGTGCTTCTTTCTTAGGTATACGGCCCATACCATGTCTTTTCTAACTGCTCAGAAATCAAAGTTGTTTGTCGTTATTGCGCTGATTTGTGCAATGGCCAGCTTTGGTTTTGCCCATCGCCTTGTCGCAGAACCTGTCGACTCCGATATGAGGGCATATATTGCGGCAGGTGGCTCTCTAGAAGACATTTGCGGCTTTACGGATGCACCTTCGCATCAGGCGGCGCAATCTTGTGAGGCCTGTCGTCTGGTTGATGCGGCTGTTTTGTCCGCCTATGAATCGGCTTGCTCAACACCTGTTGGTAAACCGACAGCGGTTCTACTTCGTGCCGAGAAGTTACACCTTAGCATCACCAGACGGGATTTAACCCGTGCCCCACGTGGCCCTCCAGCTGCTTGATCATTCCTTTTCATTTTTGATCATGCAACAAACACCCCGTTTGAACGGGCGTGTCACTACTGGAGAACCAGAATGGTTTCTATCACCCCAACTCAGGCGTCGCAGGCCCCTGAGACTGCACCTACGACCAATAAATTCTATCTCGCGGCATGGCGTTGGCATTTCTATGCAGGCCTCTATGTGATTCCATTTCTTATTATGCTGGCTGTAACCGGTTTGATTATGTTGTGGATCAGCGTTTTAGCTGGACGGGACGGCGAATGGATTACCGTCGTTCCTCAGGATGCGTCAATGGCAGTATCTGCGTTGTCTGAGGCCGCCGTTGACTCCGTCCCTGGTGGCACTTTGGCCCAATATATTGCGCCCCGTGCGCCCGATTTAGCTGCAATCTTTCGCGTGGATTCTGACAACGATGCCATCATGGTGGCGGTAAACCCTTATACCGGCGAAGTCCTGTCTGAAATGTCCCGCCGGGCAGGGTGGTACGATTTTGCCAATGATATTCACGGTACGATCTTGCTAGGTGTCACGGGTGATCGATTGATTGAGATCGCGGCCTCTTTAACGATGGTTCTAATCGCGACAGGGATGTATTTGTGGTGGCCCCGCAATGGCGAAGGGTTGCGTGTTCTTGTCCCAAATCTGGCTGCGCGTGGTCGGTCCCTGTGGAAAACTCTGCACGCAACGATTGGCGCTTGGATTTCGATTCTGCTGGTGTTGTTTCTGTTGTCTGGTCTGTCTTGGGCCGGGATTTGGGGTGAAAAATTTGTACAAGCCTGGAGCACATTCCCTGCCGAAAAATGGGATGCTCCGTTGTCCGATGAAACCCATGCAAACATGAACCACGGGGCGATCAAGGAGGTCCCGTGGGCACTGGAACAAACACCGATGCCGGCGTCTGGCTCTGATGTTGGGACGACAGGTTTGGCTGACGGTGTGCCGGTGACGCTGGATACGGTTGCGGAATTTGCCAAACAGATTGGATTCACTGAGAGGTACCAGTTGAACTTGCCACGTGGTGAAACGGGCGTCTGGACGATTAGTCGTGATTCCATGAGCAATGACAGTGCTAACCCTACGGATGACCGCACCGTACATATTGACCAATACACCGGTAAAATTCTTGCTGACGTTAGGTTTGCCGATTATTCGGCATACGGCAAAGGTATGGCCGTCGGGATTGCGTTGCACGAAGGCGATATGGGCGTGTGGAACATTGTGACAAACACTCTCTTTTGCCTATCGGTGATCTTTGTCAGCATCAGCGGCGCTGTCATGTGGTGGATGCGTCGCCCGTCAAAATCTGGCCGCTTAGCGGCGCCGCCCGTTCCACGTGACATGCCGCTTTGGCAAGGCGCGGTTTTGGTTGGATTGGCGGTATCGTTGGCCTTTCCAATGGCTGGACTAACGCTATTGGCGGTCTTGGCGCTGGATTTCCTCGTTGTTTCCCGCGTTCCTGTGCTGCGCCGTGTCTTTTCCTAACGAAACAACCTGCGCCAGTATGAATGCTGGCGCGGGTGACCTTTAATCTGACTTGCACGACAGAGGGGCAAAATCCTTCATTCTAGAAGTGTCACGAAAAGCCAAGGTCCCATTTGAAATTGCGTGGCTGGTATTTTTTTGGGGGGGGAATGGCTTTCACTATCCTTCCCCCCAATCTGCCGATGTTTTTAGGCAAATCGGTACGATTGCTGTGGCGATTCCGCCAATCCCCTTGTTTTCCAACATATGCGCTCTTTTCTATGGGGAGGCCTTGCGGTAAGAGGCCTCGTCTTCGGACGATATGTACAAAGGAGTCCCCTAAGATGGGTTACAAAGTCGCCGTCGTGGGTGCCACAGGCAATGTGGGCCGCGAAATGCTGAACATTCTGGCTGAACGCCAGTTTCCTGTAGACGAGATTGTTGTGCTGGCATCGCGCAAATCCCTCGGCACGGAGGTCAGCTTTGGCGATACCACGTTGAAGACCAAGGACTTGGACACCTTTGATTTCACGGGATGGGACATGGCGTTGTTTGCTGTGGGCTCCACTGCGACCAAAGTCTACGCGCCCAAAGCGGCGGCGGCTGGTTGCCTCGTGATCGATAACTCTTCGCTGTATCGTTACGATCCACAGATTCCGTTGATTGTTCCTGAGGTGAATCCTGAGGCCATTCACGGGTACAAAGAGAAAATGATCATTGCCAACCCAAACTGTTCAACTGCGCAGATGGTTGTGGCGCTGAAGCCTTTGCATGATCGTGCAAAAATTAAACGTGTTGTTGTGTCGACTTATCAATCCGTTTCTGGCTCAGGTAAAAACGGCATCGATGAGCTGTGGGATCAGACCAAGTCAATCTACAACCCGACTGACAATAAGCCACCCAAGCAGTTCACCAAACAGATTGCGTTCAACGTCATTCCGCATATTGACGTGTTCATGGATGATGGTTCCACCAAAGAAGAGTGGAAAATGGTAGCTGAAACCAAAAAGATCATCGATCCATCCATCAAAGTCACCGCGACCTGCGTACGGGTGCCGGTTTTTGTTGGCCACTCTGAATCGGTAAACATTGAAACCGAAGATTTCCTCGACGAAGACGAGGCACGCGATATCTTGCGTGAAGCACCCGGCATCATGGTGATCGATAAGCGCGAAGATGGCGGCTATGTCACTCCGATTGAATGCGTTGGCGATTTCGCGACGTTCATCAGCCGGTTGCGTCAGGACAGCACTATCGACAACGGGCTGAATTTCTGGTGCGTGTCTGATAACCTGCGCAAAGGTGCTGCATTGAATGCAGTTCAGATTGCAGAGCTTTATGGCCGTGAGATTCTAAAGCAAGGCTAATCACGATATCACTACTGGTATTAAAAAAGGGGGCAGGTTCGTCCCCTTTTTCTTTTCGTGATTACATTTTTAGCCAAAAACATAAAGAAAGAACCACGAAAGCTCTTTAAGCTAAACTCAAGGCGTGGACGGTGTAACGCCGCGTAAGGAGCGAAAATTGGAGACATCACCAATTTGTCAATTGAAGTTGATGTAATCACCCTTATCTCTGG
Source organism: Pseudoruegeria sp. (assembly GCA_039972875.1). Lineage (GTDB taxonomy): Bacteria > Pseudomonadota > Alphaproteobacteria > Rhodobacterales > Rhodobacteraceae > Pseudoruegeria. The sequence continues at coordinate 133,631 of JBDWMA010000006.1, read as the reverse complement.
AACACCAAATAGATCAGAATGTTTAGCACTCTGAAACTTCTTGCTGGTTGACTACTCAAAAGGGTCCGGAATTGGTAATAGTACTGTTTTACCATAACGACGTTTTCCCTCGTTTTTCGGGCCTTTTTGCGTGTTACATATTTTTGTGGGGTGGGTAAATGTCAGATGAACGCTCTAAATTCAAAGAATTGCATAAGAACAAGTTTGGTCCGTTGCGCCAAAGTGTGGGTGTTTCTGTGCCTTTAAGCCGCTCTGCGCAACGGACCCTTCCCGATCCTGTCAGACAAGTTGTGCCGAATGCAGTCAAAACTCAGCAGGCGCCCCCGCAGGATCGCCTCCAATTGTCAAAATCTAAATGGGTTTTGGGCCGTATTGCGGTACCCGTTTTTAGAGTTGCAGATTGGGTTAAACACGGTGCTGCACGTAAATATCCACCGGACCGCAAAGAACTTGAAACTTTGTTTGAGCGGGAGTTGCGTGATTTTAAAACGGCCTACATTCGACGTAATGATTGAGCAAGATAGCCACTGCATTTGCTTATTTCACGGCAAATGCAGTGGCCGAAGAAAAATTTAAATTGGCTTAAAGGTATCGGTCATAGGATCATAACATTCCAAGCTCCCGGCTCCGATGTCATTCCACAGCCCGTGTATGGTTAGACGACCTTCTGCAATGCGGTCAGCCACATATGGGAACGTTATAAGGTTTTCCAAAGATACCAAAACAGCCTCTTTTTCCAAGGCGGTCGTGCGTTCGGCGTCATCTTCGATGTGTTCAACCCGTTCGTATCCTGGGCGTAGGATATCCATCCACCGCCCCACAAAACTTGTCTTCTCTTCCAGCTCTGGGGCATTGCCTGAACACATGTCGTGACAGCCTTTGACGCCACCACAATTGGAATGCCCGATGACGACGATGTGAGGGACGTTCAAAGCATTTACCGCATATTCAACGGCGGCCGATGTGCCGTGGGCGCCTCCGTCCGGTTCAAATTTTGGGACCAGATTAGCGATGTTGCGGTGGATGAAAAACTCCCCCTGGTCCGCACCAAAGATCGATGTGACGTGTACGCGGCTATCGCAGCACGAGATGATCATGGCGCGTGGGCGCTGACCTTCATCGGCAAGCCTCCGATACCAGGCTTTGTTCTCTTCGTAAGCGGTGGCTTTCCAGCCATGAAATCGCTGAACGAGATATGCGGGAAGTGGTTTGGCGGGGATCATTTCAAACGGTCTCCTGATTTGGTCTGGGCCTGTGTATGCAGGATTTAAGGCGATTTCGAGCTATTTCTATCATTTTGGTCAATCCTTTTTAAGTTTTTGAAGGCAAAACTTCCTAAATGGACCGCAAGATTGGAGAGTGAGATCATGGAGCATGACCAGGATTGTATCCGTTTACCTTTGCCACGGGAGCATGAGGCAATAGCAGCAGATCTGAGCATGGTATCAGGAGGAAAGGATGATGCCTTAGAGGCGGTGCGTCTTCTTGGATTGCGGCATCAAATCGATTGTATGAAAGGCAGCTATTCAAAAGACTACTTTGTACAATTGGTCAAACAGGCCACCCAGCTGGCTTCAGATTTTGAGGAGTTAGGGATGATATTTCATCAGGGCGTGGCACTGGAATTAAGAAAAGTGGCAAAACAGCGCAAAACAGTCGAGTCCGCCGCAATTTTGTGGCGGTTGGAGCGGAACATGCGGATCGCGATATTGTTAATGTCGGCGGTGCCCAGTAAGCGGCAATAATCCATATATAGGTCTTTTCGCTGGAAGGCGCCGTCGTTATCGTTGGGCCAACACCACATGACCTCGAGGACTATATGCCGTTTAGATTTGCCTCCGACCAAGACGACTATTTACCACTTCATCTCGTGGAGGGTGATCAAGTTGATGCTTTGTTTGAAAGCCTTCCAATGCAGGTTGCAAATTGGATTAAATCGCAATCATTTTGCGGAACTTTGGGGCAAGCTGTTGCTTATCCTGCGGAGGACGGAACACCTGCAGGAGCCGTCATCGGGCTTGGCGATGCGACAAGCCGCCGTCGCACGCGATTTGGCGCGATTCAGAATATTGGGTCTTTGCCTAAGGGGGCGTATGAGATCGTATCAAACGGGCATTCGGTTGAGGTTCTTGAGGAACTGGCTTTGGGTTGGTTGTTGAGCGAATATCAATTTGATCGTTATCATGAAAGACCACGGGCGAGCGTCTTTTTGCGAGCGCCTGAAGGCGTTGATGCAAGCCGGCTCGTGGCTATCGCTGGCGGTGAGGCGCTGACACGAGAACTTATTAACACACCGGCGTCTGACATGGGCCCAGCCGAACTGGAAAACGCTGTTTTAGGCTTATCATTAGAATATGGTGCAGAGGTGGATGTCACCCGTGGTGATGATCTTATCGATCAAGGATTTCCTCTGATCCATACGGTTGGTCGTGCTGCAGAAGATGCGCCGCGGCTATTGGATCTACGATGGGGGAGCACGGGGCCTTCGGTGACGTTGGTTGGCAAAGGCGTGTGTTTTGATACAGGCGGGCTGAATCTGAAACCGGGTGGCAGCATGGGCTTAATGAAAAAAGACATGGGCGGTGCTGCGACGGTTTTGGGGTTAGCTTCAATGATCATGTCTACCAAAATGCCGATTCAGTTGCGTGTACTAATCCCCGCCGTTGAAAACGCAGTTGCTGGAAATGCATTTCGGCCGGGCGACATACTTACGGCGCGAAATGGCCTTACGGTTGAGATCAATAACACCGATGCCGAAGGGCGTTTGGTGCTTGCGGATGCCTTGGCCTTCGCGGACGAAGAAATGCCGGATGTGTTGATCTCAATGGCGACTCTAACTGGGGCCGCACGTGTGGCCGTTGGGCCGGATTTGGCCCCGTTTTATGCGCAGGATGACGGATTTTCATCGGTTTTGTCCGGCGCCGCTGAACGGGCAAAAGACCCCGTATGGCGTATGCCATTTTGGGATCCGTATGAAACTATGATTGAACCGGGCATTGCGGACCTTGATAACGCCCCTTCGGGCGGGTTTGCGGGCTCTATTACGGCGGCGTTGTTCTTACGCCGTTTTGTAAGTCAAACTGCGAATTATACACATTTTGACATTTATGGCTGGCAACCTGCCCCAGCACCAGCACGCCCTAAAGGTGGGGTTGGGCAGGGGGCGCGGGCGTTGTTTGAAGCATTGCCAAAAGCCCTGAAACTTTGACTGATCGTAGATTGTTTCGCAGCAATGGGCGGGTTGCTGACGCGTGTCTGCGCGGTACGGTCATGGCAGATCGTTTTGAGGTTGGAACCTTAAAGCAATGTGCGTTGCCTGTTGCCGATCTGTGCAGCAGACCAGATGGCACGCGAGACAAACAGATGGTGTTTGGACAAGCGTTTCAGGTTTTGGAAAGCCTTGAAGGGTGGTGTTTTGGGTATGATCCGATTGATGGTTATGTCGGTTATTTGCCTCAGGATGTGCTGATTGATCCTTTAACACCCACGCACCGGGTTAGCGTGCGTTCCGGTCATGTGTATTCAAAAGCAGACATGAAATCGGCCGAACTCATTAGTTTGCCTTTCGGGGCACGGCTAAGTGCAACGGATGGGACTGGGTTCCTGAGGCTGGAAACGGGTGGATTTGTCGCCCAACAGCATGTCTGCTCAATTGAAACCCGAAGCAAGGACCCGGCTTTGGTGGCCGAAATGTTCTTGGGCACCCCTTACCTTTGGGGGGGGAATACAGGGTTTGGCATCGACTGTTCCGGTCTTGTGCAAATGGCGCTGCAGGTTTGCGGGGTGCGCAGCCCGCGTGACAGCGATCACCAGTTTAAAGAATGGCCACCGCTGAAAGATGGAGCTGCGCTTCGGCGGGGTGATCTTGTGTTTTGGGAGGGGCATGTCGGCATGATGTTAGACCCAGTGACCCTAATCCATGCAAATGCCCACCACATGCAGGTTGCGATAGAGCCGTTGACCCAAGCTAAAGCACGTATTGCTGCCAAGGAGTTTGGTGACATGATTGGTGTAGCACGACCGCTAGTCGATTGATCTGATGAGTTTGCGTTCCAAAACACGCAGGACAACTCGTAAATCTTGCCCGCGTTTTAGCACCTGTCCGTCCATGCCGATCACAGCATACATACCTTGTTTATGCCGCAGTTTCGGGCGCTTTTCGATCCGGTACAATGGATGTTCAGCGGTGCGTTGAAAGACGGAAAAGACAGCAACTTCACGCAGTGAAGAAATGCCGTAATCGCGCCATTCCCCAGCGGCGACAAAACGCCCGTATACTCCGGTAATTATGCCCAGTTCCTTGCGGTCAAAAACAACTTGTTCGAACGCACGATTTTCGGGTGTGAAAGGGGTCACAGATTCAAACGTCATAGTCACACCGTGACGAAGCTTTTCCACAAAAGCAAGCCCGTCGCATTTTTGCCCCGAAATGGTCGGCAAAAGGCGCTGTGTGGGTTTTGTTTTTGCCATGAGGTGTAGGTAAATAAAGGGTTAAGCGCTCTTAGATTTTCGGTTTGGGTTTATTGCCCCCACCTCCCCAAATCGAGAAAAAGCGTCACTTAACCCCGCCCATTCTTGTGGCGGGGTTTTTTTACGAAATCAGCATGTATATAGTCTGAGAGCGGCGCAAACTGCGCTAGGGCTTATTTTCGGAAATCAAAAGGAATCTGGTATGCGGAACGCGGTGTCATCATGTATCGGTGCGGTGGTTATCTTGGCGGGCTGTTCTTCTTTGCCGTCGGTGCCAACCATTGACGTATTCTCGCCGAACAATCTGGATACGGCTGATTTGGTGCTGATCCGAGGCTTCAGAGAAGATGGCGATCCCTGCAAAATCACTGCAGAGACGCCATTTACCAATCAGTTCTTGGATGACTCAGCCACTTTGGTCAGCTGCCCGATTGAATATCCGGGCCGTGTTGCATTTTCGACGGACACCAAAGCCCGCCAAGTGGCTCAACGTGGGGACTATGTCCTGTATTCGGTTCCGCGCAGCTAAAGCTGATTGCGAAACGCGGCAACGACATTCGTATAAATCTCGCGTTTGAAAGGGACAATCGACTCGATCATCTCATCTGGGGTAATCCAGCGCCATTCGGCGAATTCTGGATGCTCTGACGCGATGTTGATATCTGAATCTTTGCCCGTAAACCGAAGTAGAAACCACAGCTGTTTTTGCCCTCGATAACGGCCTTTCCAGATGCGCGGCACGATATCGTGGGGCAAGTCATAGGTTAGCCAATCACTGGTCTGAGCCTCAATCGAAACATGCTCTGCCAGAACGCCGGTTTCCTCCCAAAGTTCGCGCAGGGCGGCGTCTTTTGGATCCTCACCTTTATCGATGCCGCCTTGGGGCATTTGCCAAGCAGGAACATCGCTGTCGATGCGTTGTCCGGTGAAAATAAGCCCATCTTGATTAACGAGCATGACGCCCACGCAGGGGCGATAGGGCAGTGATTGTATGTCTTCTGGTGTCATAAAAATGGGCCGGCGTTCACCGGCCCTCCTGTATTATTCGGATGGATCAAGGGCGGATAGGCCCTTGAGGATGTCGATGGCATAGGCCAATTGATAGTCATCCTCGCGCAGTTTTGCGGCGTCTTCGGCCCGCTGGCGATCTTCTTCAAGCTGCTTGCGTTCATCCTCAGAAATGGAATCGTTGGACAGGCTGCCCCGTAGATCGGCCTCTGACCGGGCAAAGTTTGCTTCTGACCGGGGCTCATCGGTCTCTTCTTCGGCGTTAATAGGCCGTCTTGGTTGTTCTACAATGATGTCAGGGGACACACCAAGGGCCTGAATGGACCGGCCCGATGGAGTGTAATAGCGGGCTGTGGTCAAACGCATGGCCCCATCACCGCGCAATGGCATGACGGTTTGAACGGAACCTTTCCCAAAGCTTTTGGTGCCGACAACGATTGCACGACGATGATCCTGAAGAGCACCTGCAACGATTTCGGACGCAGAGGCAGAACCTCCGTTGATCAACACCACGATGGGTTTACCTTCGCTTAGGTCACCCTCTGTGGCATTGAAACGCTCTCCGTCTTCGGGCGCGCGACCACGGGTTGAAACGATCTCTCCTGCGTTTAGGAATGCGTCAGACACTTTGATCGCTTGGGTCAACAATCCGCCGGGGTTGTTGCGTAAATCCACAACGATGCCATTGACGTTTTCCATACCGCCCAGTTCTTCGACCTTTTCCTGCAACTCTTCCCGAAGGTTGGGGTAGGTTTGATCGTTGAACGTGGTGATCCGTAAGACCACGGTTTCGCCCTGAATGCGAGAGCGTACAGCCGTCAGTTTGATCGTGTCGCGGATGATTGACACATCAAAGGGCTCATCCTCACCTTCGCGTACCACTGTGACGATGATCTCAGACCCAATTGGGCCACGCATGAGTTCAACCGCTTCGTCAAGGTTCAGACCAAGGATGCTTTCGCCATCGACATGGGTGATAAAGTCACCTGCTTCGATGCCCGCGTCATAAGCAGGGGTATCGTCCATCGGGGAAACGACTTTGACAAAACCCTCTTCCTGCGTGACTTCAATCCCAAGACCGCCAAATTCACCGCGGGTCTGGACCTGCATGTCGTCGAAATCTTGGGGGGCCAGATAGCTGGAATGTGGATCAAGTGACGTTAGCATACCGTTGATGGCGGCTTGAATCAGCTCACGTTCATCGACTTCTTCAACGTATTGGGCGCGGATACGCTCAAAAATATTGCCGAACAAATCCAACTGTTCGTAAACAGATGCCTTGCTGTCGGCCTCTTGGGCGATCAGAGGACCGGCGATCTGGGTGCTGACGATAGCCCCAGCCAGTGTGCCGCCCAGTGCAGCCATAACGAATTTCTTCATCGCATCCTATTCCTTGTTGATATCAAACCACGCAGTCGGGTCTGTTGGCTCGCGCCTTTCTCTTAGTTCCATATAAAGCGTTTCTGATCGCTCAACACCACTCCCTTGAGTGGATTGAGCCAAAAACTCTTCGGCGGCAGGCGTTGCGCCGCCCATCATTCCGACAGGTGTGCCGGCAGGAACAACTGCTCCGACCTCACCATAGACACGCTCAAGACCCGCCAACACCAAAAGATAGTTCTCTTCGGGCTCAAGTATCATCACGTTTCCGTAGTCCAGTAATGGACCACGGTACCGGATGGTCGCAGGCCATGGGGCCTCTATCAGTGCAAGAGGGCGTGTGGCGATGATCAAACCGGGTCGTTTTGTACCTGTTGCGTCGGCCTCTTGGTAATTGCGAAGTACGGTTCCGGCGACGGGCAAGGGCAGTGTGCCCTTTGCGCTACTGAATTGGCTATTCTCGGGGGCTGATTCTGTACCGTCCACCAGACGCAAACCTGATGCAAACCCATCGAGCGTTTCCGCATTGTTCACCAACTCGGTTAATTGGTGAGGGTCAGATGTGTACCGTTTTGGCAAGTCAGAACGTTCAGAAATAGCTTTGGACAGATCTGTACGTGCGGTTTGCACACCTTTAAGACCTGCACTCAGATCTTGGCGGGCACTTTCTTGCAGAGTACGCAATAGGGCCACTTCCTCAAGCTCAGCCCCGAGACGATCGGCTTCGGCCTGAAGCGCGGGGGTGAGTGATGAAATCATCATCCCAGAACGTGCGGTGCCCAAGGGGCCATCAGGATGTAGCAAATGCACGGCCACTGGTCCGTTTTGCAAAGAACTAAGGGCGGCCAATAGTTGGGAGACCTCCGCACTGCGGGCTTGCCAATTTCGCTCGATCTCTTGTTCGCGTAAAGACGAGGCGCGCAACCCCTCGCGCAGGGCCTCAAGCCCCTCTTCGTAGGCTTTGATTGTCTGGGTTAACGCGTTTACCCGGTTGCGCGCGCCTTGGGCGTTTTCCAAAGCGCTGGATGCGGCGGCCAATTGGCTTGCCGCGTTCTGCGCACTCTTGGCGGCATCTTGAGCGGCGATTGGAGTGGCGCAAAGCACCAGCCCCATAACCATTACAAAGGCGCGGCACATGTTCATCGCTGGATCAGGGTCTTTCCAGTCATTTCTTTGGGCACGTCCAGCTCCATCAAATCCAAAATTGTCGGCGCTAAATCGGCCAATCGGCCCTCGCGGAGTGATACACCCTTTGGGCCATTAAAGAGTGTAACCGGCACCGGGTTTAACGTGTGGGCGGTGTGCGGCCCACCGGTTTCAGGATCAACCATCATTTCGCAATTGCCATGGTCTGCCGTGACAATCATCGTGCCGCCCACTTCCTCTAGGGCTTTGGTTACTTTTGCCAAGCCCTGATCGACGGCTTCGCAGGCTTTCATCGCAGCGTTGAGATCACCGGTGTGGCCGACCATATCTGGGTTGGCAAAATTTGTGACGATCAGGTCGTAACCTTTTTCGATGGCGCCGACAAATGCCACTGTGACTTCGGCCGCGCTCATTTCTGGCTGCAAATCATAAGTCGCCACTTTGGGCGATTTCGGCATGAACCGATCTTCCCCTACTTCGGGGACTTCGATCCCACCATTGAGGAAAAAGGTGACATGTGGGTATTTTTCGGTTTCCGCGAGGCGGAACTGGGTTTTGCCAAGTTTCGCAACCCAAGCGCCAAGTGTATTCACAATAGCGCGTTTGGGGAACAGAGTGGACATATAGGTGTTGTGGCTATCAGAGTATTCAACCATCCCACAGACGGCCGACCAGTTTGGGCGTGCAGAGGCGTCAAATGCATCGAAATTGGGATCCGCTAGGCTGGCAAGAATTTCGCGGGCGCGGTCAGACCGGAAATTAACAAACAAAATGCCGTCAGCATCCGTTGGTTGCTGATATGCATCCAGTTTGGTTGCTTTGATGAACTCATCACCCTCATCACGGGCGTAGGCTTCTTTGACGGCGGTCAACGGAGTGCTCGATGTCAAACCTTTGCCCGAAACCACGAGATCAAAGGCGTCTTGAACCCGTTCCCAGCGGTTGTCACGATCCATGGCGAAATATCGACCCACCAGCGAACCCAAGCGGACTTCTGACGGCAAAGCGTTCATCAAAGTGTCTAGTTGCCCTTCAGCTGAACGTGGTGCGACATCCCGGCCATCAGTGATCAAGTGGATTTGAACTGGCACACCTGCTTCGGAAATAACACGAGCCGTTTCAACGATGTGCGATAGGTGGCTGTGTACACCTCCTGGGCTTGCAAGGCCCATCAACTGCGCAGTGCCACCACTTTGTTTTAATGTTGCGATGAAGGCTTGCAAGGTCTCTATATTGGCAAAACTGCCGTCCTCAATCGCAAGATCGATTTGGCCTAGATCCATAGCCACGACACGACCCGCGCCAATGTTGGTGTGACCTACTTCAGAATTTCCCATCTGTCCGGTCGGCAAACCCGCATCAGGACCGTGAGTTGTTAGAACATTGTGTGGGCAGGTGGCGATAATATGATCAAACGTTGGTGTTTGCGCCAAAGCCGGAGCATTCGCTGTGGTGTCAGCGCGCTGACCCCATCCATCCAAAATACAAAGAACAACTGGTTTTGGTGCGGTCATGTGATCCTGCCTTTTAAGGTGTGTAAAAGCGTTTTATGCGTCGAGGGGCAGAGGGGCAAGTTGACCAGTCTGAATCTGTGCCAATAGATGTGGATTTATGCCGATCAGACACGGATGTGTCAGGGTGGAGCGCTTATTGAGCGCCCCAAGGCTGTCGTTTTAGGCAAATCTGACGATATAGACCCTATTTCAGGTAAGTCATTAACTTTTGACTCGGATAACCATCTGGCGTGACACCAATGGATGATTGAAATGCTCGGATGGCGTTAATTGTGTTTGGGCCGATAATACCGTCGACCTTATCATCCAAATAACCTTTGCGTTTTAGGCGTTTTTGCATGTCCTTCTTTTCATTAAAGGACAGTGGTTTGTAACCGCGCGGCCAACTGGTCTGAATCGGATCCCCACCGGTGATGCGGTCTGACAGATGCCCCACGCCGATCACATAGGCGTCGGCTTTGTTGTATCGTTCTATGACGGCAAAGTTTTTAAAGATCATAAAGGCTGCGCCACTTGCGCCTGCGGGCAGTAAAATTGAACCTGAGCCGTAGTTGGGAACGGGTTTCCCATTGATGCCAACAACCCCTAATTGCGCCCATGCTGCTGGCGATTTCAGGTTTTTACGGCTGGCTGATCCGTAGTTGAATCCTTTGGGTAGGCGCACTTCGACGCCCCAAGGTTGTCCTTTGATCCAACCGGATTTGCGAAGATATTGCGCGGTCGAGGCAAGGGAATCGGTGGGATCATTGCTCCAGATGTCACGTTTGCCATCTCCGGTGAAATCCACGGCAAAAGCCTCATAAGAGGTCGGAATAAACTGGGTGTGGCCCATGGCCCCCGCCCAACTTCCCTTCATTTTGCTGGCGGAGACATCGCCGTTCTGCAAGATTTTTAGTGCAGCTATCAGCTGTTGTTCAAAGAATTTTCCACGCCGCCCGTCAAAAGCAAGGGTGGCAACGGCCTCGATGACCCGGATATCGCCGCGATGTTCCCCGTAGGCGCTTTCCAGTCCCCAGATGGCAACCACAACATCGCGATCAACGCCATAAGCTTTTTCGATTTTATCCAGAGTGCGGCGGTGTTTCTTTAGAGCAGATTTACCGTTTTTCACCCGGGTCGGGGAGGCAGCAGAATCGAGATAATCCCAAATCTGGCGGGTGAATTCTGATTGGTTGCGATCCTTAGCGATAACACTGGAGTTATATTTTACCCCCCGAAAGGCCTTGTCTAGGGTCGATTTGCTGATCCCTTTTGCTTGCGCCCGCCCATAGAAGCCTGCAATCCAACGATCAAATCCTGCATTTGATGTGGCAACCTGTGTCACAAAGGCGTCTCCTCTTTGGGCCGGACGACGCGATAGTTCCAGCTTGTTGTTATCTAACGTCTGAATGGAGCGCTGGGCCGGTCGCAAAGATGTCTCTACGGCCCCGCCTGCCCCAAATGCCAAAGTCGAAGACAGGGCCAGAATGACCCCGGTTAGACCAAAACCTGCTCTTACTGAATACATCTGCTCACCATTTGTTTTATTCGATGCTAGCCCGAAATCTAGGCTAGTCAAAGTGAATGCATCAGGTTAGGCGCAGGTTTTTGCCGAGGCCAAAACGAACGATCTGATAACTTAGCACTATTTTCGTTTTCGGTGAACTTTGCGTTTGGTTTTATCCCGTTTGACCTTGGCCCCCGCGGATTTTCGGCCTTTGAAGCTTCGACCTGTTCGACGGGGGCCGCTTGGCAGCGCTTTATCCTCGACGCTTAACAGCTCCAGTATCAGCCCACCGGTGACGGGCGTTGCTTCTGAAAGACGGACCATAACCCGTTGACCCAATCCGAGTGTCAGGCCGGAATGCTCGCCCTTTAGGGTTTGTTCATCGGCATCAAAATGGAAAAATTCCCGACCAAGCGTTCGCACGGGAATGAGTCCGTCGGCTCCGGTTTCATCAAGTTTTGCAAAAGCACCGAATTTTGCGATGCCGGAGATTCGTGCCGGAAACTCATTACCGACCCGTTCAGACAGATACGCCGCCAAATAACGATCGGTTGTGTCTCGTTCGGCCAACATTGACCGGCGTTCGGTATCCGATATCAGCGACCCGGTTTCGGCCAATTCTGTCTCGGCTTCTATTGACATGCCGTCAGCCCCCCAGCCATGGGCCGTGATCAACGCACGATGCACCAAGAGGTCGGCGTAGCGGCGGATCGGAGACGTAAAATGTGCATAATTCCGCAACGCCAATCCGAAATGACCGAAGTTATCCGGGCCGTAGTAAGCTTGTGTCATCGAGCGTAGAGTCGCGATGTTGATTTGTTCAGCGTTTTCACTGTCCGCAGCTTGACGCAGCAGGCTGTTCAGGTGACGGGTTTGCAGCACCTGGCCTTTGGCCAGATTCAACCCCGACGCCTGCGCTATTTCTCGTAGGGACTCCAATTTCTCTGGTTTAGGCTCTTCGTGGACCCTGAACAGAAGCGGTCGGCGATGTTGAATCAGTTCCTCTGCGGCGCAGACGTTGGCCAGAACCATGAACTCTTCGATCAGGCGGTGGGCGTCCAAACGGTCACGGAAATTCACTGAGCTGACTTTGCCATCCGCATCAAGTTCAATCCGACGTTCGGGCAGGTCAAGTTCGAGCGGTTGACGTTCTTCGCGAGCCTTTCGGGTAGTGTGATAGGCCGCGTAAAGTGGCTCTAATACGGTGGAAAGCCATGGTTGCGTGCGCTCCGTAGGAGCTCCGTCGACGGCCTCTTGCACTTCGTTATAATGAAGAGAGGCCGCTGATTTCATCATGGCGCGTGTGAACCGGTGGCTGATTTTTTGACCTTCCGCATTCAGCACCATGCGCACGGCCATACATGGGCGCGGAACGCCCTCATGTAAGGAGCACAAATCACCAGAGAGACGGTCGGGCAGCATGGGAACAACTCGATCCGGGAAATAGGTAGAGTTGCCGCGTTTGCGGGCCTCTCGATCCAGTGCAGAGCTGGGGGTCACATAATGTGCGACGTCCGCGATGGCCACCCAAACAACATGCCCGCCTGGGTTTTTCGGATCATCATCGGCGTGTGCATAAACGGCATCATCATGATCACGCGCATCCGCCGGATCAATGGTAATCAAGGGCAGATCGCGGAGATCTTCGCGTTTGCCAAGTGGTGCAGGTTTGGCTTTGTCTGCCTGATTGATCACATCATCCGGGAAATGATCGGGAATGCCGTGCTGGTGGATGGCGATCAGAGATACAGCCTTTGGCTCTGTGGGATCCCCAAGGCGCGCAACAATGCGGGCGCTGGGCAGGCCAAGACGATTTTTGGGGCCTGCTTGTTCGGCTTCGACCAGTTCGCCATCTTTCGCACCGTTTGTTGCTCCGGCGGCTATGCGCCATTCCTTGTCGCTGCCTTTGTCGACGGGCAAAAGACGACCACCTTCATGGCCGGTTCGGAATACCCCCAGAATACGCGCCGGATTGGTCCCGATTTTCCGGATCAACCGGGCCTCATAGGCGTGGTCTTCATCCTTGACGGCGGTCAGACGCCCCAGAATACGATCCCCCGCACCCAAAGCTGGGTCGCTGGATTTCAGAGCCATCAAGATACGAGGGGCCTCAGCCTCTCCGTGCCACTCCAAGGGTTTGGCGAACAAATCACCATCATTATCCGCGCCGGTGATTTGCAATAAGCTGACAGGTGGTAGTTTATCCGGATCGCGATAGGTCTTTTTGCGTTTCTCTAAGTGCCCTTCGGCTTCTAGTTCTTTGAGGATGCGTTTCAAATCGATACGCGCAGCCCCTTTGATCCCGAAGGCACGGGCGATGTCACGTTTGGCAGCTTTGGTCGGGTGGTCGGAAATCCATTGTAGGATTTCGTCCTTTGTTGGAATGCGCGTCATAGAACCGCCCTAACACGTGCGACAGAAGACGTCATGCGCTTATACGGCCTAGGTCCGCAACGGTATCAACATCCTGAAGCGTTGCGATTTGCCTAATGCGATATCCGGGCAAGGTAGCGATTGTATCGGCCAGAGCATGTTCGCTGGACCATCTTACACCTGAAAACAGGTTCTGTTTCGGTGGGATGCTGCGTTTTAGTCCAACCAACCAATAGCCGCCATCCGGTGCGGGTCCAAAGACAGCATCGTTTGATCCGAGTGTTTTGAACGCATCCGCGATATGCGTTCGGGTTATGCCGGGAATGTCCGCACCGATAATCGCAACTGGTCCGGGGGGCAGGCCGCGCATCAAGCGACGCATCCGATCCCCTAGATTTCCGCGCCCCTGCGCAACACGCGGTAGATGGGCGGGCCAAATGCGGCTTTGGAGGCCCTCAGTCTCGGGGGATACCGCAAGGACCGTATCCCATCGGGGATCTTGAATGCGTCGTAAAAGCCTTTTTGTCTGATGACGAAACCACCAGGCAGATGTTGTTAGGCCGATATCTTTGCCCAGTCGAGTTTTAACACGTCCGGGATGGGGTTCTTTGACCATAATGACCAGAGTTGGCTTCACAGTGGGCAATCCATATCAAAATGAGGAATTCCGCCGTCTTGATATTCCGGTCCGCAAATTGTGAACCCGAGTTTTTCATAGAAGCCGATTGCGTGCTGCTGCGCCCCGAGTTTAGCACGGGTGATCTGCGGGGTTTGTCTTAAATGTTCTATCGAAAATTGGATGAGTGCAGTCCCTAGACCCGTGCCGCGGTGATCTTTGACCACACAGACCCGACCAATTTTGCCGGTTGAGCCAACGAACAATAGGCGGGCGGTGCCGACGGCCGCGCCATCCTCTGTTTTAGCGAGGATGTGGATGGCTTCGCTGTCTTTGTCATCCATTTCAACCTCTACCGGAACGTTCTGTTCTTCGATAAAGACGGTCTGCCTCAGAGCGTGGCATGTGCCAAGATCAGAGGTTTCGGCTATGTCATATATCATGCAAAATAGTCTCTGAGTATGCGTGTGTAGATATTCTTAAGCTGCGTGATTTGGGAGAGTTCAACTTTTTCATCCACCTGATGCATGGTTTTTCCAACCAGTCCAAATTCAACAACGGGGCAATGGTTTTTGACAAAACGTGCATCGGATGTGCCGCCGGATGTCGACATCACGGGGTCCACGCCGGTTTCAGCCTTTACCGATGCGGCGATCAACGATGAAAGTGCGCCGGGGGGCGTGATGAAGCTTTCTCCAGAGACCTGAGTCTCCATCGAAATGTCGATGCCCGTGTCTGCAGATACCCGTGCGGATTCGTTCTTAAGCCAGTCAGTCAGCCCTTCAGATGTCTGGGCGTCATTAAACCGGATATTGACCGTGGCCTTGCATTGGGCCGGGATCACATTGTTGGCCGGGTTGCCGGTATCGAACGTTGTCACGGCGAGCGTCGAAGCGTCGAAATGATCGGTGCCCATGTCCAATTCATGGGAGGCAATTCGATCTACGAGTTTGGCCAGTGCCGGCACTGGGTTTTTCGCGCGATGTGGGTAGGCGGAGTGTCCTTGGATGCCGGTTGCCGTGAAATAGGCGGTCATGGAACCGCGTCGTCCGATCTTCATCATTTCGCCCATAACGTCGGGGCATGTTGGTTCGCCGACAAGGCAGTCGGTCATGGCTTCGCCCTGAGCCTGCATCCAGTCAAGAAGGGCCACGGTACCATCTTTGGCATCGCCCTCTTCATCTCCTGTGATGGCCAAAATAATTGCGCCATCCGGAGGAGTCTCCTGCACGAAATCCACGGCTGCAGCAGCAAATGCTGCAACACCAGATTTCATGTCCGTGGCACCACGTCCCCAGAGGTATCCGTTTATTTGCTCGGCACCAAAAGGATCGACTGTCCATGCGTCAAGGTCACCAACCGGAACGACGTCGGTGTGTCCGTTAAACCCAAAACTCTTGTTTGCGCCCTTTTTGCCCCATCGTGCATAGAGGTTAGCGATTCCGTTGCGGTCCACGCGGATGCAGTCGAAACCTGCCTCAGTAAGGAGATCCTCTAAGAGGCCAAGTGCACCGCCTTCAATCGGGGTTACAGAGGGGCAACGGATCAGAGCGGAGGTTAGCTCAATCGGATCGATAGGGTGGGTCACAGGCAAGCTCCTTTGGGTGGTTCGATACTGTCCTTTTGGGATGCTCGCAACTGTTGGGCGAAAAGTTGTGTCTTCTTGGCGACAATCCAGTCCTTCTGAGATGGGGTGTTCTCAGAGGAAACTTAACAAATTAACAAAACGTGTTTACCTTAACGTTAACAATAACCCCGGAGCAGGGCAGGCATTGGGCAAGAGGTCGCTCAGTAGATTGCAGAATAGGACAGAGGCGATTCTCTGTACGGCTTCTAAGGGATAAAAAGAGGCGGGCATGGGGAATTCAACAGCGGCGTTTTTGCAGCAGGTGGCAGCGGTATGAGCTGGCTG
Source organism: Pseudoruegeria sp. (assembly GCA_039972875.1). Classification (GTDB taxonomy): domain Bacteria; phylum Pseudomonadota; class Alphaproteobacteria; order Rhodobacterales; family Rhodobacteraceae; genus Pseudoruegeria. The sequence continues at coordinate 117,726 of JBDWMA010000006.1, read as the reverse complement.
GCCCTGATGAACGCACGCCTGTCAGGCATTCGACAACAAAACCTAGCACTGGGTTATTCCGGAGAAAAAGGCAGCCTCGTTGTTGAGCTTGAACTCTGTGCGTCACGCAAATCCCCCTACCTCGCTTTCGAATATCAGTCTGAGTCTTCAGATGAAAACACATTGGTATTACGGATTGATCCCTACGGGACCTGCCAGCTTGAAATTGGTTCCGCGCACCAAAAATCCACAGTTGCGGCAAAAAGTGGGACATCTTTTTCGACCCGGCAACTGCGCATAACGTATTCTTGGTGTGCAGAGGACAACAGTGGTCTTTTCACTGTCGAAAACCTGATGGATGGTTGGTTGTCGCAAACCGAGATCTGCAATCCGGTGGCGATTAGTGCGGACATCATATCTGATATGAGCGCCAATCCCGAAGGGTGTCGGTTAGACAAGGATATCCATTTTCTTGGGTTTTCCGATGCGTTAGAGCCTGTCGGCCTGCCAGCCTCTATTGCGGCGGGTGCGCGAATTGCGACATCCAACGGGTTTCAAACAATTGAAACGCTTCGGGTCGGGGATCTCGTTCAAACGCGGGACAGTGGTTTGAAACCAATCCGCTGGATGGTCGAGCGTTGTGTGCCTGCCGTCGGGAGCTTTCGGCCGATTGAGCTCCGCGCGCCATTCTTTGGTCTGGAGGCTGACTTGCTGGTTGCGCCGGATCAAAGGCTTTTGATTGAAGGGACATCGGTTGAATATCTGTTTGGCGAAGAGGAAATGTTAGTTGAGGCACGTCATCTTTTGGATGATCGCGCTGCGCGGAAATCCAATAGGACTGGGGCCGTGACTTACTATCATATTCTTTTAGACGACCATGAGGTGATCTGTGCGTCCGGCGCTGAGCTGGAAAGCCTGTATATCGGTGATATCTGCGACAGTCCCGCCTTGGTTAAGTCAACAATTTTGGCAGATTGTTCACTTGACCATTTGCCCCGCCATGAGAAACTTGCCCGCCCACTTATTCGTGCGTATGAGGCTCCAACGCTACGTCTAGCCTTAAACTCTTAGCGTTCTGTCATCGTATCGGGTAAGCGGAATAACTATAAACGACTGGGAAATTAACGGAATCACTATGTCTCGACTTGTCTGTGCATTGTTCATATTTTTGACGACCCTGTCGGGACCGTTGCGCGCTCAGGACTTGCAAGTCTCCACCATCACGCGCCCTCCTTTTTCCATGGTGGAAAACGGTGAGGCCACCGGTTTTAGTATTGAGCTATTGTCAGCATTGATGGAAGATTTGCAGTTAGATTATGAATTGATCCGCGTGACTGAGTTTCAGGAGATGTTGGATCTGGTGTCTGCGGGGCAAGCAGATCTGGCGGTTGCAAATATTTCAATTACAGCCAGTCGCGAAATGATCCTCGATTTCTCCCAGCCGATTTTTGAATCCGGATTGCAAGTCATGGTCCCTGTGAATTCCTCTCGCGGGATGTCAATTTGGGACACTGTGTTTTCTGCGGACCTTTTGATCGCGGTGGCTTTGGCCTTTGGGTTATTGTTTGGTGGTGGGATGTTGATGTGGGTCTTTGAGCGCCGGGCCCAACCCTATTTTGATCGACCTGCCAAAGAGGCAATGTTTCCTGCATTTTGGTGGGCGCTGAATCTGGTGGTCAACGGCGGGTTCGAAGAGCGAATGCCACGGACTCCTTTCGGTCGGCTGTTTGGTGTGTTCCTAGTGATTTCTTCGTTGTTCATTGTGTCGATCTTTGTTGCGAATATTACGGCAACGATGACCGTTTCTGCGATTCAGAGTTCGGTAAATTCTTTGGCAGATCTGGATGGAAAACAGGTAGGGACTACGGCCGGTTCGACCGCTAGTGTTTTTTTGACGGGGCGCGATATTCGTCATGCAAACTATGATAGTCTGGATGATTTGCTCACGGATTTCGAATCGGGTGAACTGGAGGCTGTGGTGTTTGATGCGCCGATTTTGGCACATTACGTATCTCACGAGGGGCAGGAATTCGGGGAGCTAAAGGGCGGTATATTCCTGCAGGAAAACTATGGCATTGCGCTACCTACAAACAGCACACTGGCTGAACCTATCAACCAATCTTTACTGCGCCTTCGTGAGAATGGCACCTATGACGCTTTGCGCCGAAAATGGTTTGGTCGCGCGAACTAACGCCTATTTTTTATCGTCATAGAAGGGCGTCATTTGAGCCACGATAACGCTATTTTCATCGAGCGCCCGCGCCATCAGTTCCCGTTCTTCGTCGGGGATGTCGTGCCCTTCTTCGAGGCGTTCCTCTAGGGTGCCATATCCGCTGATTTCAAGAGGTGCCAGATCCGCTTGTTTCAGGATTGCGACGGTTTCGCGCACGGCCTCAGCTTCGTCCACGCCAGATGCGTAACACACCATAGCAGCGCCTGAGGCACCCTTGGGGAGCCCGTCGCCGGTTTTGCGCCCCACGTCGACCAAAAGTGTAAACACTTGTTGGCGGCTTTTCTTTTTTGGTTTTTCCATGGGACGCGCAGTAGCGAGAAGCAATCCCTTGGTCAAGCTATGGAGGCCTTTTGGGTTTTAATAAAACTCTATTTAAATTTCTGAAATATTGCGTGGGCCTCTTCAGAATTCGTTAGAGCGAAGTTTCTAGCCTCAGATCCGTATAGCGTTTGACGAGGTATATTGTGGTTGTTGCCCAAGAACTGAATATTGATACATCGGCTTCGGCGATGGATATGGCGAGCTCCATGTTTGGGAGTGGTATAACCATTGTATCCGCTGATTATACTGGGGCCAACTCGGCCTCAGGGGTTTTTTCTGATGGCGATAACACTGCGCCAAATTTGACCCCCTCAGATACGGGGGTAATCTTGTCGACCGGCAACGCCAGTGATGTTACCAATTCCAGCGGAGATGCGAATACCTCATCGGGGACAAGCACAAACCTGGGAGAGGCGGGGGATAGTGACCTAACCCAGATTGCCGGCGCTACGACTTATGATGCGGCCATTTTTGAGGCGACATTCGTCCCGGATGGTGAAATCTTAACTATGCAAGTGGTGTTTTCCTCGGAGGAGTACCTCGAATATGTCAATTCGGGGTTTAATGACGCGGTTGGCATATTTGTTAATGGCCAACAGGCCGAGTTAACGGTTGGTGATGGGGACATAACCATCAACAATATCAACACAACGAGCAATTCGAACCTTTATATCGACAACCCAGCCAACGCTGAAACGATCAATACCGAGATGGATGGGTTGACGGTAACTTTGACCCTAAAGGCACCCGTGAATGCGGGGGAGGAAAACACAATAAAAATTGCCATCGCAGATGGTGGTGATGCGGCTTATGACAGTAACCTTCTGATCGCTGGGGACAGTGTTCAAACGGCGTTGGTGGCAGAAGATGATGATATCACGCTTGATATTAATAACACGGGTGTTCTGGATGTTTTGGGCAATGATAGCTCTACAAACCCCGGTACATTGACGATCGTTGCGATCAACGGACAGCCTGTTGTTGCCGGGCAGGAAATCCAGCTGTCGACCGGTGAAATCATCACTGTAAATGGTGATGGAACCCTATCGATTGCGGCTGACGGAGATGAAGGGACCACCCAGTTTTCCTATCAGGTTGAGGATTCTGAAGGGGTGACAGATACGGCCTTTGTCGAAATCACCACAACGCCCTGCTTCGTGGCGGGGACACACGTCAAAACACCGAATGGTAATGTTCTGATAGAAATGTTGCGTCCTGGGGATCGGGTGTTGACACGTGATCATGGTGCACAGGTTGTTCAGTGGGTTGGGATGTCTCGGCGACGGGCAGTTGGAAAAGATGCTCCGATTAAAATTTCAAAAAATGCGCTGGGCATTCATGATGAGATCGAAGTTTCCCCCAATCATCGTATTTTGCTGGTGACCGGATACGCTGAGATGTTGTTTGGGGAGCGGGAGGTCCTTGCGAAGGCCAAGTTCTTAGTCAATGGAACAGACATCTATGTGCGTGATGATGGGGCGGAAGTTGTCTATGTGCATTTGCTGTTTGAACAACACGAGCTAATCTGGGCAAACGAATTACAAAGTGAGAGCTATCATCCCGGACCAGAAACCATGCAGGGGTTCGACGCTGAAACGCAGGACGAAATTATACGATTGATGCCCAGCGATGATGTTTTTACCGGGTATGGATATGGCCCATCTGCACGCTTATCTTTGCGAAATTATGAGTGTAGGGCCCTGTTGAAACAATCCGCCCCATTGCCCGGAATCGCAAATTGGGAAGGTCTGGACACAAAAAGACCGTCCTAAAATGGACGGCCTCGCTGTTTTTACCTGTCGCAAGGATTAGTCGCGCAACAGATCATTGATTCCAGTTTTTGAACGGGTCTTTGCATCGACACGTTTCACGATGACCGCGCAATACAGATTGATGCCGTTTTTGCTTGGCATAGAGCCAGCAACAACAACAGAATAAGGGGGAACTTCGCCGTACATGACTTCGCCGGTTTCACGGTCAACAATTTTTGTCGATTGGCCGATGAAGACACCCATGCCCAAAACGGAGCCTTCGCGTACAATACAGCCTTCGACGACTTCGGAACGTGCGCCGATAAAGCAGTTGTCTTCGATAATGGTCGGACCAGCTTGCATTGGCTCAAGAACACCACCGATGCCGACGCCGCCAGACAGGTGAACGTTTTTACCAATTTGGGCGCAGGACCCAACTGTTGCCCAGCCGTCGACCATGGAACCTTCATCGACGTAGGCACCGAGGTTTACAAAGGATGGCATCAGAACAACGCCCGGTGCGATAAAGGCTGACCGACGTACAATTGAACCAGGAACAGCGCGGAAACCGGCGTCGCGCCATTGGGTGTCGCCCCAGCCTTCAAATTTTGAAGGGACTTTGTCCCACCAGCCGGATGTGCCGTTGCCGCCGGGGATTTGTTCCATGTCGTTTAAGCGGAATGACAAAAGGACCGCCTTTTTGGCCCATTGGTTGACATGCCAATCGCCATTGTCGCGCCGTTCGGCAACGCGCAATGTGCCAGAATCCAACGCATTCAGCGTGTCTTCAATGGCATCGCGGGATTCGCCTGTGGTGGACGGGCTGATGGTTTCGCGCGCCTCCCAGGCGGCTTCGATGGCAGCTTCGAGCTGGGCATTTGACATGAGGAACTCCTATTCTCGCGGGCCTGCTATAGAGGTTGGCCGGGCTTTGGGCAATGGTGCATCATGGCACGCGGTACGTTGTGACCGACGTGGCGTCAGGGTTTCGCTCCGGTTTGAGCTGCGCGGTATGAATGTAACAATCCGGAGGGGAGCATGATTCGTAAAACAAGCGTGCCGATTGGGTTAGCTCCTTTTTTGTATTGGTGGGGGCGCTTGTTGTTAACACCTTGCGGTTTCAGCCTGTCCAAATTGCATCTTAGCGATGCGCCCTTGCTTATGGTTGATACAGAAAAATTGGCCCAAGAGTTAAACGAGTCCATTCAATTTTGAACCATGGCACCCGCGGATCAGCGCACGAAGGAGTTCGCGGGTTTAGTGGATTGGTTTGCAGAAACCTGTCCCTCTGCGCATCGGGTGATGGACCGCGGTTTGGTCAACGACTCCATACCCTTCTTAAAATGGGAGGGAAAAGATCTTACTTTTGCCCCGGGTTTACTAACGGGGCATTCTACCCTTCCGCCACGTGAGACGGCCGTGGGCATTCTTTCTGCTGGGGTTGCAAAGCTACAGTCGCAACCTTTTCTGGGGGATTGATCAAAGTGTCGGCAGATTATTTCCCTGGAATGGGGCCGTATTTCGGATGGCTTGAACGTATGGTTTTTGCAAATCAATGGGTGTTCAAGTCGATTTTGCCCACGACAATTGCGCCGACGATGCTTGTGGGGTCACATACAGAAAATGTCTTGCCTCAGCAGGCCATCGCAACGGTGAACTTTCGCATCCACCCGCGTGATACTGTCGAATCCGTAAAAGCTTGGGTGGTAGATATTATCGATGATGACCGGATAGAGATCGCATCGCGCAGCGCAGGCTGTAATGCCAGCCCGGTGTCCTCGACAATGACCGATGGATTTGCGCTGTTGTCCCATAGTTTTGCATCCGTGTTTGAGGGGGTTGCAGTGGTCCCCGACTTGACCCTCGCAACGACGGACTCGACACACTTTCTGTCGGTTGCCAAGAATAGTTATCGGATCAATCCATTTGTCGTCGAAGAAGAGGACCTGCTTCGCATTCATGGTGTGGACGAGCGAATTTCCCTAGAGAACCTTGAAAAAGCGGTGCAATTTTATGCGCTGGTGATGCAATGGGTCCAGGGCCAGACAGGTGTTACCTTGCAGCCCTGCACCTTGTGGGGTTAGCAATAGATTTGAACCACAAGGAATTTGTAATGAAAGACGATAGCCGCAATCACCCGTTTCGGGATTCTCATCAAGACGCTGAAACTGCAAAACAATTGCCGGATACACCGCAAACGCGGTCCCCAGCCTATCGGTTGGCCTATTCGGATATGGACTTTATGTGCCGCGAAGAATTGCGCCCGGTTCGTATTCAGCTTGAATTACTGAAGCCGCAAATGTTGTTGGATGAGCGGGGCATCAATTCAACTGTGGTCATGTTTGGCGGCGCACGGATTCCTGAGCCCGCCAAAAAAGACACGGCGCGAACCAAAACGCTGGCCGACCTGAGCCGTTACTATGATGAAGCGCGGGAGTTTGCCCGATTAATGACCCTGAAATCCCAGGAAAGTTATGGGCGGGACTATGTCGTCGTCACCGGGGGGGGGCCGGGCGTCATGGAAGCTGGCAACAGGGGGGCGGCAGATGCCAACGGCTCTTCTATTGGGTTAAACATCGTCCTGCCGCATGAACAGGCACCGAATGAATATGTCACCCCGGCGTTGAGTTTCAATTTCCATTATTTCGCAATTCGAAAGATGCATTTCTTGATGCGTGCGAAAGTGTTGGCGGCCTTTCCGGGCGGATTTGGCACGCTGGATGAACTGTTCGAAGCTCTGACCTTGATCCAGACGAAACGTATGGATCCGATCCCGATCGTCCTGTTCGGTAGCGCGTTCTGGAAAGGCATTATCAATTGGGACGCTCTTGCAGAGGCGGGCACGATCTCTGATGAGGATCTGGGTCTGTTCAAATTTGTGGATACAGCGGCTGAGGCTATTGAGATCATTGAAAACTGGGAAATCAAAACCTAAAGAATCGCACATTTCGCTGTGGCCTAAATGTTGGGGGATACTGCGTTGTGTATGCGCTGCCCCCAGAAACACCCAACGTGTTGTCGCATAGATGCGTTAGAAAACAGCGGACGACAGAATGACTATTTGGGTCTGTCTGTTTGGCGTTTCTGTGACCATGTAAATACTACTTGAGGGTGAGTTGGGCGTTTGTTACCGTTTGTCGTGCCGTTCCAATAAAGAGTATTTTTATGTCTGTTTCCCATGATCACGCAGCGGACTCCACTACCGTGGTAACTGATTACACTGCAATATTGGCCTATCTTGAAGGTGAACATTATCGTTGGAACGCAACAGATGATTTGGGTGTTCCGGTTTTCGTAACGTATACCTTTTTATCCAATGATGATTTGCCGACGTTAGAGGAATATGATCCCTACGATGCGGATGGGTATTATGCGTACTCTTCGAAACAAAAAGCAAATTTTCGATTGGCATTAGAGGAATTTGAAGAACATTCAGGCGTCGTTTTTGTTGAGGTTGATGATCCTGACATCGCTATGATCGAAGCTTTTGGGGCGTCTGGTACCGAATGGGCGGGCTGGGCCTACTACCCATATGTTACGACCGAAGATACCTACAGTTCGGCTATCGTTATTGACTATAATGATAGCTTTGCACCGGGGCTTGCGAGCTATTCCACTGTGATACATGAAATTGGTCATGCTCTAGGGTTAAGCCATCCACATGAAGGTGACATATTGCTTGACCCGTCTTTGGATTACAGATCGAACACCATCATGTCTTATGAGTGGGGTTATCCCTACGAAGAGGTTCTTGGCTATCTCGATGTTGAGGCACTTCAACATATTTACGGAGAGGCGCCAAACATGGATGGCGTAACCTATCGGGTTAACGCTGAGAATGCGTTTGTCGTTCGGGGATCGGATCGTGCGGACGTTTTCTTTGGGATTGATGGCGAAAATAAGATCTTTGGTTATGACGGCGATGATTATCTGATTGGCCGGGAACATAACGATGAGATCTATGGCGGCAAAGGCAAAGATCTCATTACGGGTGGTGAGGGTAAGGATTATTTGATCGGGGGGGAGGGGAAAGACTCCCTTATAGGAGGCGATAACGCAGATCAATTAGTCGGAGGGAAAGGTTGGGATGTTCTGTTTGGCCGGCAGGGTAAAGATATACTCTCTGGGGGCAACGGTGCAGACACGCTTGAAGGTGGCGGCGGAGCGGATGATCTGACTGGAGGAAAGGGGAACGATTATCTTTCCGGAGGTAAAGGAAATGATATTTTAACCGGTGGACGCGGGAACGACGTCCTCAATGGTGGGGGAGGAGAGGATGTATTGGTTGGCGGTAAAGGTGAAGATATCTTCGTCTTTGACGTTTCCGACAGTTCCAATATCGATACCATAAGTGATTTCAATTTCAGAAAAGATACCATTGATTTGTCGGCATTTAATGTCGGCTGGGATAGTTTGATCCTTGATGAACGCGCTACCTATTTTCAATTGTTGCAGGTAAACGGCAACCAAGAGTGGTTAACGATTTACATAGCGACCGGGGATACCCGAGATTTCACCGAAGACAACTTTATCTTCTAATTGCCACCGGGCCTTACAGCCCGGTATCAGCTTCGATCTGTTTGCGGCTTTTACGCGCACGTTCAGTTTCGCTTTTCAGCTGACCACAGGCCGCCATGATGTCCTCTCCACGAGGTTTGCGCACCGGTGAAGCATAGCCCGCGTCATGCACAATGTCTGAAAAGGCCCGAATGCGGTTGTTTGATGACCGCTCATACGGCGCACCGGGCCATTCATTGAACGGGATCAAGTTGATTTTCGCGGGGACATTGTACTCTTTGATAAGCTGAATCAGCCGATGTGCATCCTCATCTGAATCATTGATGCCTTTTAGCATAACGTATTCAAAGGTTATGCGTTCGGAGTTGGACACTTTGGGGTAGGCGCTTAAGGCGGTCATCAATGCCTCAATGTTCCAACGCTTGTTGATCGGGACTAAGATGTCGCGCGTGTCATTGGTGGTGGCGTGAAAACTGACGGCAAGCAAGCAGCCGATTTCAGTCGCGGTTCGTTCAATTTCGGGAACTACGCCAGAGGTTGATAGGGTAATCCGACGGCGAGATAGGGAAATTCCTTCAGGATCCATAGCGATTTTCATCGCGTCGCGCACGTTTTCAAAATTATATAGCGGCTCCCCCATGCCCATAAGCACGATGTTGGACAACAGCCGCGCCTCTGGCGGGTTGGATTGGCCTGGGATAGGCCATTCGTCGAGATCGTCCCGCACCAGCATGACCTGCCCGATGATCTCTCCGGCGGATAGATTGCGTACCAACCTTTGAGTGCCTGTGTGGCAGAAGGAACAGGTCAATGTGCAGCCAACCTGTGAGGAAATACACAGGGTTCCGCGTCCTTGTTCGGGAATATAAACGACCTCAACCTCGTGACCGCCAGCGATGCGCACTAGATACTTGCGCGTTCCGTCTTCGGAAACGAGTTTGGTGATGACCTCAGGCAGCTCCAGCACAAAGCTCTCATCTAACATGGCGCGATAAGGTTTGGCGAGATTGGTCATCTCTTCAAAAGAGCGTACACCCTTTTGGTAAATCCACTGCCAGATTTGACCAACCCGCATCTTAGCTTGTTTTTCCGATGTCCCAGCCGCAATCAGGGTCTCGCGCAACTGCGCGCGCGTTTGGCCAATAAGATTGGTCTTACCAGTCGCGTTATCTTTGCGCGGAAGGGTCAGAACGTCCTGTGTAATCGGTGCCTTGGCCGTCATGGTGATCACTCCTGTGGGAATCGAAACGGCTTTCTACACGACTCAGGACGAAAACCCAATGGGGGCATTACGCCGCGATGGTTGCGTCCATGATATCAAGGGCAACGGTCGTTTCATATGATTTGAGGCAGGTGGCATAGGTGTCGCCAAAAACATCTGGGTCTCTCCAGATTTCGGGAAATAACATGCGCAGCTCCCGGCGTGCTTCACGGGAAAAATCATCGGTGTTCCGGGCTGCCGGGTGAAAGCTTTCGGTGAGCAAGCCTTCTGAATACACCAACTCATGGGCGTCAAATAGCAAATGGACATATGTGATGTCCTGCAAGTGTGTGATTTGTTTGATCCCACGCCATCCAATCAAGTGTTGCGCAGGAACCAAAATTGTTTCGCTGTCAAATAACAGTGGAAACCGTCCATCGGATAAGAAAATTCTATGGCTCGGAGACACAAACAAATCTCGGTTGGGTCGATTGGGGCCCAAAGCACCGGCCGGAATGCAGACGGGTTGTAGGTTATATGATGCCGCATGGTGCCCAGAAATTGTCCGTTTGCCGATCCACCGCAATTGTTGGTTGCCATTTGTTGTTTGTACTAAGTCCCCCGGAAGGAGCGTTTCGGTTTTGCGTAAACCTTCGGGCGTGTTAATGAGTGTCCCTGCCAAGAAACATGGAATAACACCGGGGCTAGGTGGACTTTGAACTGTATAATTGACCCCATCGGATGAGACGAGCGATTCCCCAGAAGTCGTCGTGCCCACTTGGTTTGAATCGACACCGTCTATGGTGAAGTCGCGATCAAAAGAGATCAATGAAGTTGTGACGCCATTGATCTGCAACGCAACCGCACCGCTTTGGTTAATACCAAACCCGTCTAATACAAACACATTATTCCCTGCAATTGTTGCATCAGGGGTGCTTGGGAGCGAGTGTGTCGTACGTACGTTACCACTGGCATTATAAACTATGACAGTTATCGTGGATTCATCGAAATCACTATCTGTGGCGATTTCGATGAAATCGGTCGACGAAGTCCCAAAATAACGTATTTCAGAAATATATGGGTCAGCCATGATTCCCTCATTCCTAGATAAATCAACTCTCTATGTGCGACATAGAGGATAATATTGGCTAAATTACGGGGAAACTTTGTCTATCCACCGCAGCGCTTGGCTGCTTCGTCTAAGGCTGCTGTAAAGCCAAGAAGCGAAAACGTGTCTTCGGTTTTTGTTCCGCGTGACGAACGACCTGTCACCAGAGCCGAAGCCCCGCGTTTCATTGAGGCAATGACTCTCGCATCTTCTTCGGTGGATTTGGCCCAAGCGTTTTCGCCTTGGGTCAGGAATTCATAAGTTGAATCGCCAATTTTAACAGAAACTGTTGAACCACTGGCAAACGGATACCCACCTGTAAAGGACACCTCGCCTTTTACCCCGGAAGTGGGGCGGTAAGTGACTGAGAACAATGTATCAGTCCGGGTCACAGCGACAATGCGCCCTTCTTTTGTGTTTACCACTTTCTTGGGTGCAGAAACAGCCCAGCATTCGGTTGGATCATCTTCGACAAAAACGCTCCAATCCGTTTTTGCGGCCACACGATTGGTCGATTCTGAAGTTGATTGTGCAAATGCACCCGAGCCAATCAGAATCATTGAAAGGATGCCTAGTCCGCGGCCAGCAGTCGAAATCATATTTTACAGCCTCCAGCTGTGTTTGCCTCAATCAAATTTGTGCCTGCAGCTCGTTGAGAGTCTTTTCAGCAGACAAAGATGTCTTTACTCGATAGCGACATCTTAGCGTTAAGTGTTTGCGCGATGAAAGGCCTGTTGGCGAAAATTCGCGCAAAATAAAGGGGATTGGGTAAAGTGGCATCAGTTGAAATGGCCGAAGTCTGGCGTGGTCCGTTTTTAGAAAGCGTTCACAGTGGGCATGCTGTGGTCTGCGACCATCTTGGAAACATCGTTCGCGCATGGGGAGATCCGGATCAGATCATTCTACCTCGATCGTCAGCAAAGATCATACAGGCCTTGCCACTCATCGAAAGCGGTGCGGCCAAGGCCTTTGGTTTAAAACAGTCTCACATTGCATTGGCGGGGGCTTCTCACAGTGGGGCTGACATACACACGAAACCCGTTCGGGCGTGGCTGACCCATATCGGTAAATCAGAGGCGGATCTTTTGTGTGGTCCCGAAACGCCCAGAGACAAAGACGCGCGGGCGGCTATGATTCGGGCTTATGGCGAACCGCATCGTTGTGACAACAATTGTTCGGGAAAACACACAGGGTTTTTAACCTATTGCGCACATAACAAGACACAAGAGGAGTACACCTCCGCTGATCATGTTTTGCAAAAAGAGATTTTGGCCGCCTTCGAAGATCTTACCGGAGCAACGTCAGCAGGGTTTGGAATCGATGGGTGTTCGGCCCCAAATTACGCGACAACGGTACATGGTCTGGCCAAGGCAATGGGGTATTGCGCGGCGGCCCGAGAGGATGGCAGCACCACGCGGGAGCGGGCGGCGGCCAGTCTTGTTCAAGCGATGGTCACCTACCCTGAGTTACTTGCCGGGGAGACTCGCGCCTGTACCGAATTGATGCGGGCAATGGACGGAAAAGTGGCTGTGAAAACGGGGGCCGAGGGCGTGTATATCGCCATACTACCAGAGCGGAAATTAGGAGTTGCTCTGAAGATTATTGATGGGACCACCCGTGCCTCAGAATGTGCAATTGCCGCGATTCTGGTGGGTCTTGGCGTATTAAATCCAGAACATCCCGCAACACTGCGACGTATGAACAAACCGATACTAAATGTTGCAGGTCTGACCTGTGGTGAGATTCGGCCTGCGGCTACGCTGCTGGCGCAATAACCTTTGTCTAGGCGGAAAAATCAGTTTTGCTGTATCCTTGGATGTACAACAGAGCTGTCAAATCCCCGTGGTTGATGCGGATCTCACACTCTGCCGCGACCGAGGGTTTGGCGTGCAATGCGACGCCGGCCCCCGCCAACCCCAACATGCCCAGATCATTTGCACCATCGCCAACGGCCATGACGTCGTCGGATGAAATACCGAGCTCGGCGGTGATTTCATTCAAAGCATGAACCTTGGCCTCGCGCCCCAATATAGGCATTCCGACAGTCCCAGTCAGCTGGCCGCCCTCTATGTTCAGAGTATTTGCGCGGTTTTGATCAAACCCAAGTTCTGCCGCAACCTTGGCGGTAAAAGCGGTAAATCCACCAGACACCAATGCCGCGTAGGCTCCATTTGCTTTCATGGTTGTCAGCAGTGTTTTGCCGCCGGGCATCAGATCAATCCGTTCTGCAAGGACTTTGTCGATTACGGATTCCGGAAGACCCTTTAATAATCCAACGCGCTCTTTCAGGGCATCGTTGAAATCCAACTCACCGTTCATTGCGCGTGCGGTGATATCTGCCACTCGCTCGCCGACACCAGCTTCTGCAGCGAGTTCATCGATGCATTCTTGCCGGATCATCGTGCTGTCCATATCTGCCAGTAGCATTTTTTTGGCACGGTTCGCTGTGGGCAGCACGATCAAGTCAATGCCGACTTTTTGTAGATCCGCCCAAACGTCCCAGAGGTTTGTTGGGATCATTTCAATGGCAAACTCTGCGGCCTCTCCCGGGGAAAGCCATAGGATGTCTGTACCGCCCCAAGCATTGCGTAGGGCTTCGGTTGTCGCGAGATCCAAAGAAGGAGTTGAAGGGGCGGTCAGTAGGGTTGCGGTAAACAAGGCTTGGTTTCCGATGCGATAGCAAAAATGTCTTCAAAACGAGGTTAGCGGCGATTTAGCCCAAAAATTACGTTTGTGCCACCCTGTCTCGTTTTTGCATTTTAGTTGAGTAGCCATTGTCGTGTGAAGTCAGGCAGGGCTCTGACCACCTTTTAGATGCATACTGTTCACCTGATGAGATAGCCGCTTTATAAAGGTCTCCACTAGGGGGCTGGACATCGCGTTTTTCCGACGCACGATCCCGACTTTTCGTTCGAATTCGAAACCTCTGAGACGAAATTGCCCAAACCCTTGAAATTCAGGAAGTTCGATATTGGTCAAGGGGGTGACGCTGAGGTATCGTCTACCGATCAAAAAACGCCGCATGATGTGTTCGGCGTTCGTGGTGATCTTTACGCGTGGAGGGATCTGTTTGTTGCTGATGAAATAGGCATCCAAAGCATCGCGTGCGGGTTCCTCGAGGTTGGGGAAAATCCATTCATGTTTGGCCAGTTGCTCAGGCCCAACCGTTTTACCCTTGAATGGATGCTCGGGCGCGCACAGCCCAGTAAACCGATCCGCGAACAGGGTTTGAACATCAAATCGCCCTTCGTCGAACTCATTGTTGGCCATTCCGATGTAAAAGTTTATTCGGTTGCCCAGCAAAGCGCGTCGCAAATTATGAGCATGGTCCGTTAGTACTGTGAATTCAACATTCGGAAAATCATGGTCAAAATCGTGCATGACCTCAGCAAGCCCGCCCACAAAAGATGAACCCGTTCCGACAGCTATCCGACCTGATGATCCTGCGGCAACTGTGGCGACTTCGGCTTGGCTTTCGGCGACATCAAATAAAATGCGTCTGGCGTGTGGTTCCAGAGTTAGCGCAAATCCTGTCGGCTCTACACCACGCGGCAAACGCCTGAATAGCGCGACATTGTAGTAACTTTCAATTGAGGCGATGCTTTTGCTGAGTGCGGGTTGGCTTATGTTCAATTCACTAGAGGCCCCAAGGAGGCTACCGTGTTCAAGGACGGCAATAAAGTGGCGGAATTGGCGGATATTTATCACGGAGTGCACACCTAAAGATAGTTTGCGTCAAGGTATTCCAAAAGGATATACAAATCAAAAGAAAAGAAACTTGTAGTTTTAGCTTCCTCACGTGAACATGACGCAGATCTTAGGGAGGATACCATGACAGCACTTTCATCCATTGGACGCATGACCTGTACATCGCTGACCGCGGCGCTTTGCATTTCGACCGCGAGTATGGGGCAGGCGCAGGACCTGACGCCGATCAATATCGTGATCAATCAATCGCCCTGGCTTGCTGGGTTTGCCAATATTGTTGAGAAATACGAAGACGAAACCGGTAACGAAGTGACGCTGGATGTGAACCCCTATGCGGGCAGTCTTGAAAAACAGCGCAATGCTGTGCGTTCAGAAGAAAGTGAATATGACATCCTGATCGTCAATGGTATTTTCTATCCTGAAATGTACCACGGTGGTTTTCTTGCGCCGCTCAATAGCATCGATTCAGAGTTTAAGATCGATCCTCAGATGTATACCTATGACGATACGATCTGTTTTGATGCAAAAACCAAAACCGTAAATTGTGAAACCGGAGATTTGCTGACAATTCCAGTGAACCCAAATATCACCATGATGTTCTACCGGCAGGATCTATACGAAGAAAACGGCCTGAGCATCCCTGAGACTTGGGATGAATTGTTGGCCAATGCCAAGGCACTTCATAATCCCCCAGAGATGGTCGGTATGATGCAGCGCAGTGCGCGGGCAACCATTTCGATCACGTGGGACTATTGGCCTTATCTAATAAGTCACGGCGGTGGGCTGTTCCGGGACGAAGGCAATGGTGACTTCATGGTGACAATCAACAGCCCAGAGGCGCTGGATGCACTAGAAACATATGTTAACTTTGCGCGCGAGGTCGGTCCTGAAAACCCGGCAAGCATGGAGCAAGGTGATCTGATCCAGTATCTGGTCACGGGACGTGCTGCCCATGCCGTGCTGCCCGCGGCAGCCCAGTCGCAGATGGATGATCCCAATAAATCCATTGTTCCGGGTAAGATCGGCTATATGAACATCCCTCATGCGCCCGATCAAGAATCTGCGCCGGCCTTGGGTCATTGGCTCGGTGGCATTCCTAAGAACATTGATGATGATCACAAGACCGCAGCGCTGGCGTTTTTAGATTGGTTTCAAAAGCCTGAGACACAGATTGCTTATGCAGAAATGGGGGGCTCTCCGGTCTCGGCGGCAGCTTACGAATCCGATTTCGCAGATAAGCCCGAAAACCGGTATATGCTGACCATGCGTACAGCGTCACCCACGGCAAAACGTCTCTGGACCATTCCTGAAGGGTCAGAAATTGTTTCTGTTCTTGAGGTGGGCCTGAACCGAACCGTCGCCGGAGAGATCACCCCAGTAGAAGCGTTGAACAGCATGGCCACCGACATCGAAAAGATTATGGTGGACGCAGGTTATGAAACAGGCAAACTGCCCGATCTGGAAGGATAATTCCTCCCAAGGCCGGTGGCGCCCTCCGCCCCGGCCGCATTTCCTGTCCTATTTGGACGTCTTTATAACTCTACGTTTCTGGTGGTGGGCCTTATGGCACAATCAAACAACCGACAGGTGGCCAAGTTCCTATCTCTTGTTCCGGCCTTGTTGTTTCTTGTCCTTCTTTCGGCGTTGCCGCTGTTTAACCTTGTTGCTCTGAGCTTTGCAGAGGTCACTTGGGTGGGCGGAGAAGCCCAATGGGATTGGGTCGGCTTCGATAATTATGCTGCATTGGCTTCAGACGCATTGTTCAAAGCGGGCATCCTAAATACGATTATCTTGGTGGTTTGTGCGACGTCGGCTCAGGTTTTCATCGGCTTAATGTTGGCGCTTGCCTGTTCGCGACTGGGCCGCAGATCACGGGCGTACCGGACATTGTTTTTATTGCCCATCTTGATCCCCGGGATCATCATCGGTGCCATCTGGCGTCTGATGTATAATTACCAGTTCGGAATTGTGAACCAGGCGCTTGATCTCATTGGATTGGGGCCAATTGATTGGCTTGGCTCATCTTCACTGGCGCTAATGTCTGTCATCATTGTGGACATTTGGCATTGGACCCCGTTTTCATTTTTGTTGCTGTTGGCCGCAGTCGAGGCTTTGCCCAAGGATGTATCTGAGGCCGCTCAGATAGACGGTGCGAGCAAATGGAAAGAGTTTCGACGCATCTCATTACCGCTGCTCTGGCCTGCCATTTTTACGACTTTTGTATTCCGCGCCATCATTGCCTTTAAAGTGTTTGATGAGGTCTACCTTTTGACCGGAGGTGGGCCGGGGACATCCACAGAGGTGATCAGCTTTACCATCTACCAACGGTTTTTTGTGCAGGATAATCCCGGTTACGGATCGGCGATGTCTGTCTCTGTGATCTTTATCATCGCCACCGCTATCGGGGTCGCCATGACTCGCCAGAGGAGCCGCAGCCAATGAGCACGCATAGCAAACAACGCATTACGGTGGATCGTGTCCTGCTTGGGTTTTTATTTCTGGCCGCGGTGCTGACGATCGGGCCTTTTCTGTGGATCGCCTTGGCCTCTTTCAAAACGCAAATCGCTTTGTTGATGGGGTCGGTCAAATTCTCCCCAGTCACGATGAATTACGATGAGGTGTTATTTGGTAACACATCCCTGTTTGCCCGCAACTTTCTAAATTCTATCATTGTTGCATCCATCAGCACGCTAGCAGCTATGACCATTGGGTTTTTGGCAGGGTATTCTTTGTTGCGTCTGCGCTGGCCAAATTGGGTAGTGAACTTGTTTCTGTTGTGGGCGGTTGTGTTCAATCTCGTCCCGCCGGTCACGCTGGCGGGCGCATGGTATGAATTGTTCCGGGGTGTCGGGTTGGCCAATGACACTATCGCCTTGATCCTTGCCCATACAACACTGCATCTGCCGATGTCGCTTTGGCTGCTGTCCTCTTTTTTGCGAGAGATCCCGAAAGAGTTGGAAGAGGCCGCTTTTATTGATGGAGCAGGATTTGCCAAGACCATCTGGCGGATCGTAATCCCGATCATGATGCCAGGTTTGGTGTCGACCGGTATTCTTGTCTTTATCTTTAGTTGGAATGAGTTTCCCGTTGCTCTCGCGCTGACAAACAACACATCGGCTACAGTACCCGTCGGAATCGCCAAGTTTGCCCAAGAGAATGAGATCAAATATACCCAAATGGCCGCGGCCTCTGTTCTATCCGCCATTCCTGCACTTTTGGCTTTATTGTTTGGTCAACGTTTTATCGTCAAGGGATTGACTGCTGGGGCTGTCAAATGATCCCGCTCACCCCCGTCTCTGCATTGCGCCAGCAATATGGAGCGCTCAGCGCCTATGCTGATATTCGTTCAGTCATTTTGGGCGATGGCGCGGAACGTGGTGTTCGGGTTCTTGAGCTGCGGACCGGCGGTGGGCTTGAGGCTGAGATCATCATTGATCGTACATTTGACATCGGGCGGCTTGCCATAAACGGGCAGACTCTGTCCTTTCATACCCCAGCCGGATACCGGAGTGCGGCGCTTATCGATCCCCACAGCGAAGGTGGACAGGGGTGGCTGACCGGGATGAACGGGTTTTTAAATACCTGTGGGTTTGATCATATCCGACAGCCCGAACACGAGGCAGCACAACACGCACCGCTGCATCCAACCGAAAACATCGCCTATCCGCTCCATGGTGCGGGGGCCAACCAACCAGCGCGGCTGGTGGGATATGGCATTGATGAAAATGCCGCTGAGCCCTTGATTTGGTGTGAGGGTGAGGTAACCCAATCCATGATGTTTCGGGGCGCCCTTCGTTTGCATCGACGGATCGAAGCCCCGCTTGGAGGCTCACGTCTGTTTATTCGTGATCGGGTTACCAATATTGGCGCTACAGATATGCCGAATATGATGCTGTACCACCTCAACCTTGGGTATCCGTTGGTCAATGCGGATACGAGGGTGACCCTTGATCAGGCAACAGAGGTTTGGCGCGGGAGTGACCACGATCCATTGGCAAACATCGGAGTTCCATCTGATGATCCCGTGGCCGAATTATCAGTGCACCGGCAAACGCCAAGGGATGGGATGGCTCGCTGTCAGGTGGTTGATCCGCGCAACGACCGTTCGGTTTGCCTTTCCTATACCGCAGACACGTTGCCGTATCTGCAACTCCTTCGGTTGCGCAGCGAAGGCTGCACCATGATTGGGGTAGAGCCCTGCACGACAGCGCAGCGGTCCCGTGCAGCAGCGCGTGCCCACGATGAAATGCCAATCCTAAAGCCCGGAGAGAGTCGTGCGTTTGGCTTGGAAATTAGCATCGGCAGCGCTGCTGCCCTAAAAGAGGTACCAGCATAATCATGCGCGCGATCTTTGTACTTTTTGATACGTTGAACCGGCATTTCCTAGAGCCCTATGGGTCTGATCTGATGAAGACCCCGAACTTTCAACGGCTCGCTGAAAAATCAGTGCGGTTCGATAGCCATTACGTTGGTAGCTTGCCGTGCATGCCTGCGCGACGTGATTTACAAACCGGGCGGTTGAATTTTATGCACCGCAGTTGGGGGCCATTAGAGCCTTTTGATACAGCTATGACTGACATCCTAAAAAAACAGGACATTTATTCCCACCTCGTTACCGACCATTATCATTATCTTGAGGTCGGAGGGGCGGGGTATCAGGATGCCTTTACCAGCTTTGAGTTTCTGCGGGGACAAGAAGGCGATGGGTGGAAAGGTCATGTGAACCCCGACCTTAGCCGTTATCGGCGCCAGTATCACGCCGATCAATATGGAGAGACCCCCGGAGAACTGCCGCTGCACAACATGATCAATCGTGATTATGTGAAAGAAGAGGCAGATTTTTCGTCGGTTCAATGTTTCGACCTTGGATGCGAATTTCTTGAGGTGAATAAAGACGCCGACAATTGGTTTTTGCAGATCGAAACGTTTGATCCCCATGAACCCTTTCACGCCCCAGAACGGTGGCGACAGCAGTTTCCGTCAGAATACGATGGCCCGACTCGTGATTGGCCACCTTATGCGCAGGTAACGCAAGCCAAGGACGAAGCCGATGAACTGCGCGCTAATTACATGGCTTTACTTGCGCATTGTGATGCGCAAATGGGGCGGTTGTTGGACCAGATGGATGCGTTGGGGATGTGGGACGATACGATGTTGGTTGTCTCAACCGACCATGGATATCTGACGGGGGAACATGATTGGTGGGCGAAAAACCGAATGCCAGCATATCAAGAAATTGCCCATATCCCACTCTTTGTGCACCATCCTGACCACGTCGATGCAGGGGGACAGTCGCGCAACGCATTAAGCCAGACGATCGATCTAATGCCGACGTTCCTAGAAGCATTTGGCTGTGATATCCCCAATGCTGTACGCGGCAAATCTTTGTTGCCTGTTTTGTCTGATTCTGATGCCATAAACCACGACTGTGTGATCTTTGGCTACTTTGGTGGGGCAATAAATGTGACAGATGGGCGGTACAGCTATTTCCGATATCCCGAAAATCTGCTGTCACAAGAGCTGTATCAATATACATTGATACCAAGTCACATGCGTGAGCATTTTGTCCAAGATGAAATGCGACAGGCGGTGCTGGTGTCGGGCATTGATTACGCTGAAGGCTTTCCGGTGATGCGCATTCCGGTGATTGAACAATCCCCCTGGTATAGTTCGCATGGGCCGGCAGCGATAGTCGGGAGTGACACGCTGTTGTTTGACGTCACTGCAGATCCAAAACAAGAAACCCCTTTGGCCGATCCCACTTTGCACGCGGCAATGGCCGAAAAGCTGACACAAGAAATGCAACGCAACAACGCCCCGCCTGAGGCATTTGAGCGACTTGATCTTACCCCTGCAGCGGAGCGCGTATAATGGCCAATCTATCTGTTGAAAACCTGACGAAATCTTTTGGCGCGGTGCAGGTCTTACATGGGCTAACCGCAGAAATCACCGAGGGTGAGTTCATCGCTATTCTTGGAGAAAGTGGCTGCGGTAAATCTACGTTTTTGCGCATAATTGCAGGATTAGAAGATGCGACGAGCGGGGCGATCAAGATCGATGGCATGAACGTCACTGATCTAGGCCCGAGAGAGCGTGATATTGCGATGGTTTTTCAATCCTATGCGCTGTACCCGCATATGACAGTGGCGCAGAATATTGATTTTCCGCTGGAGTTGATGGGGTTGGACAAAGCGGAACGGAAGACCCGCGTTGCTGATGCGGCAGAGCTTCTTAATTTGACGTCCTATCTTGATCGCAAACCCCGAGATCTTTCAGGGGGGCAACGTCAGCGGGTTGCCATGGGGCGGGCCATTGTGCGTGAACCAAAGGTGTTTCTATTCGACGAACCGCTCTCAAATCTTGATGCAAAGCTGCGGGTTCAAATGCGCAGTGAGATCCGCAATCTGCAACAACGCCTTGGTGTGACATCTGTCTACGTAACCCATGATCAGGTCGAAGCGTTAACCATGGCAGATCGTGTTATGTTGCTAAACAAAGGCCGGATAGAGCAATTCGCACCGCCTCTGGAATTGTATGATCGTCCTGCCAGCGTTTTTGTCGCTAGCTTTGTCGGCTCTCCGCCTATGAATGTGATCGACGGGCGTATGGAGGCCGGAGTTGGTCTCAGCGTAATAGGCACAACTCTTTCTCATGATGTCGATGTCAGTCAGGATATTACAGTTGGGTTCCGCCCAGAACATATTCGGATCGCGGACAGTGAAAACGCGCATTTTAGTGGTAAACTGTTGTCGATTGAAAATACGGGCGACAAGCTTAATCTTGTGTTGGATGTCGCCAACGAAGGCATCCGTGTTAGCCTCAATGAGCGGTATCCGCTGTCGATTGGAGACACCGTTCACTGCACAATAATGGACGCGCATCTGCACATTTTTGATAGGGACACCGGTGTTCGAATCAACTGATCGGATTGCGGGGAATTCCAAACGTGGCGAGCTGTAAGGGACGAATGATCATCGTGTCTTTGATCCCTATCGGAAACACGAAAGCCAAATCTGAGTGAAAAATGCCGATTTTATCTGTAAAACGCACAATATTGACTGTTGCCGTTTAGATCTGTGTTCCGTATGTCCGGCGGTGGGACACCCTTCCCCAACGAAGGGCAGATATCTGTAAGGATACTAGATATGACTATCGAGACACCGGCCACGCGGCCGACGAACCCGCGTTTTTCGTCTGGCCCATGTGCCAAACCTGCCTCCTGGACACCTGCCGTACTTGCTGACGCACCTTTGGGTCGCTCGCACCGTGCTGCTGTTGGCAAAAACAAACTGAAAGCAGCGATCGAAACAACGCGTGAGGTGCTTGGCATCCCCGCAGATTATAAAATTGGTATCGTTCCTGCGTCCGACACTGGCGCTATGGAGATGGCCATGTGGAGCCTCCTGGGCCAACGCCCGGTTGAAATGCTTGCATGGGAATCTTTTGGTGCGGGTTGGGTCACAGATGTGGTCAAGCAGCTAAAGCTTGATGCCGAAGTTAAAACCGCAGACTACGGTGAAATCGTTGACCTAGCGTCTGTTGACTATGACCGTGACGTCGTCTTTACGTGGAACGGAACCACCTCTGGCGTGCGAGTGCCAAACGGAGATGTGATCCCTGCAGACCGCGATGGTTTGACAATTTGCGACGCAACTTCTGCTGCATTCGCGATGGATCTGCCATGGGACAAGCTGGATGTCACGACCTTCTCTTGGCAAAAAGTTCTGGGCGGAGAAGCAGCCCACGGCATGCTGATTCTGAGCCCAAGGGCCGTTGCACGTCTTGAAAGCTACACACCGGCTTGGCCTTTGCCGAAAATTTTCCGCCTGACCAAAGGCGGCAAGCTGATCGATGGTATCTTCTCTGGTGCGACGATCAACACTCCATCTATGCTGTGTGTTGAAGACTATCTCTTTGCGCTGAACTGGGCAAAAGAGCAGGGCGGTCTACAAGGTTTGATCGCACGGGCAGACGCAAACACTGCGGAAATCGCTAATTTTGTCGACACACATGATTGGTTGGAATTCTTGGCCGACGATCCTGCGATTCGTTCGACGACTTCCGTATGCCTGAAATTCAACGATGCGCGCATCTCTGACGGTGCTGCCTTTGCCAAAGCCGTCGCAAAACGGTTAGAGGCCGAAGGTGCTGCCTTGGATATCGGTGCTTATCGTGATGCACCAGCAGGCTTGCGTATCTGGTGTGGTGGCACGATTGAAACCGCTGATGTTGCGGCCATGTTGCCGTGGTTGAACTGGGCATTTGAGGCTGAAATTTCAGCTATAACCAAAGCCGCCTAAGCATCTTTTGACGGGCCTGATGTCCGTCAAAACTCTCCCTATTCCTGCGTAATATGCGCAACCGATATAAAAGGACCAAGCACATGGCCCCCAAAGTACTCGTATCTGACAAGTTGAGCGAAACCGCTGTTCAAATCTTCCGCGACCGTGGCATTGATGTTGATTTCATGCCCGACCTAGGCAAAGACAAAGAGAAACTGGCGGAAATCATTGGTCAATATGATGGCCTTGCCATTCGTTCCGCGACCAAAGCAACGGCTGCCTTATTGGAAAAAGCCGATAACCTAAAAGTCATCGGACGGGCTGGTATCGGCACTGACAATGTGGACAAAGAAGCGTCTTCCAAAAAAGGTGTGATCGTTATGAACACACCCTT
The DNA here is from genome assembly GCA_039972875.1 of Pseudoruegeria sp. Classification (GTDB taxonomy): domain Bacteria; phylum Pseudomonadota; class Alphaproteobacteria; order Rhodobacterales; family Rhodobacteraceae; genus Pseudoruegeria. The sequence continues at coordinate 94,231 of JBDWMA010000006.1, read as the reverse complement.
TGGCAATATGATCACCACCGCTGAACACGCGATTGCGATGATGTTCTCTGTTGCACGTCAGATTCCAGAAGCTTCGGCGTCCACACACGCTGGCAAATGGGAAAAGTCCAAGTTTATGGGCGTAGAGTTGACCGGTAAAACACTGGGTGTGATCGGCGCGGGCAATATCGGTGGTATCGTTTGTGATCGTGCCCGTGGTCTGAAAATGAAGGTTATCGCCTTTGACCCGTTCCTTTCTGAGGAAAAAGCCGCAAAAATCGGTGTTGAAAAGGTCGAACTGGAAGAGCTACTGCCCCGGGCTGACTTTATTACGCTGCACGTGCCGTTCACCGACAGCACACGCAATATCCTGTCTGCTGAAAACCTAGCCAAAACCAAAAAGGGTGTGCGGATTATCAACTGCGCCCGTGGCGGTCTGGTAGACGAAGTGGCTTTGGCAGATTTGCTGAAATCCGGCCATGTTGCAGGCGCTGCCTTTGACGTGTTCGCCGAAGAGCCCGCCAAAGAAAATGCATTGTTCAACCTGCCAAACGTTGTGTGCACACCTCATCTTGGCGCTGCAACTACCGAAGCGCAGGAAAACGTGGCGCTGCAAGTTGCGGACCAAATGTCTAACTATCTGCTGACCGGTGCCGTTGAAAACGCGTTGAACATGCCATCGGTGACTGCCGAAGAAGCAAAAATCATGGGTCCATGGATCAAGCTGGCCGATCACCTTGGTGCCTTTGGTGGCCAAATGACCGACGAGCCAATCAAAGCGATCAACATTTTGTATGATGGTGTTGCTGCGGAAATGAACCTTGAGGCACTGAATTGCAGCGTCATCGCCGGCATAATGAAAAAAGCCAACCCTGATGTGAATATGGTGTCTGCACCTGTGATTGCAAAAGAACGTGGCATTCAGATTTCGACCACAAATCAGGACAAAGCAGGGGCGTTTGACGGATACGTCAAAGTGACCATCGTAACTGACAAAATGGAGCGTTCTGTCGCCGGGACGGTCTTTAGCGATGGGAAGCCGCGCTTTATCCAAATCAAAGGCATCAACATCGACGCTGAGGTTGGATCTCACATGTTGTACACCACCAACGAAGATGTACCCGGCATCATTGGGACTTTGGGGCAAACATTGGGCGCGAATGACGTGAATATCGCCAACTTTACACTTGGTCGTTCAGAAGCCGGCGGCGGTGCAATTGCATTGCTTTACGTGGATGCAGCGGTTCCAGCCGAAGCGATCAAAAACCTATGCGAAACTGGTGTGTTCCGGCAGGTCAAACCTTTGGTTTTTGATGTTGCGTAAACGGCTCTAATTCTGCCGTTTTTTGAATTCCCCGGCCTTTGGTCGGGGTTTTTCATTTTCACAATAGCTTCCTGATATAGATCTTTTAGGACACAGGTATATTTCTAAGGAACCGATTTAATGCGTATCTATGCCATTGGCGACATCCACGGCCAACTTAACATGTTGAAGTCTGCACATGCGATGATTGAGGCGGATCGTTTGCGGTGTAACGATTCGGACGCTCTGATTGTGCACCTTGGAGATCTGATAGATCGTGGTCCCGACAGCAGGGGTGTTATTGAATATCTGATGGCAGGGTTAGATGCCGGCGAGAATTGGATCGTGATAAAGGGTAATCATGATCGATACCTCACGCGGTTCTATCGAAATGGAACTGTCACAGATCCAAGAACACGGGCGGGGCTGACTTGGTTGGACCCTCGTTTGGGAGGAGGGGCAACCCTTGCCTCTTATGGGGTTGATGCATCAGAAGATGACGATTTAGCAGATGTTCGTTCCGATATGCTAAAAGCTGTTCCCGAGACCCACGTCGCGTTTATAGAAGCACTCCCCTGCTTTTACGAAACGGATGATCTGATCATGGTGCATGCGGGAATTGTTCCGGGACGTCCAATGGATCAACAAGTTGAGAACGATCTGATCTGGATCCGGGAGGGTTTTTTGGATGATAACACCGATCACGGAAAACTTGTTGTCCATGGGCATACAGCATTAGATACCCCTGAACACTTTGGAAACCGTGTCGATTTGGATAGCGGTGCTGGGTATTTTAGACCTATAACTGCTGCTGTTTTTGAAGGGCGGGACTGTTCTGTCCTCTCGGCAACGACAAGGACTCCGCTCTTGCCGCCTGTCGCAAAGGACGTGGCTTAGGCTTTTGATAGCGCAGCGGCAAAGACACATATGTTGATTTTGCAGGAAAATACGCTGGCATATTTTTCATCTTAAAGTAGCGTATCGGAAATATCTCCATGGAAAGGGATGCTTGTGATGACTTCGACGGATACAAATACTGGAAATACGCCTTCTTGGATCTGGCTTGCGCTGATCGGCGTAATTCTTACGATAGGCGGCATAATGTGCCTAACCAACCCACTTGCGTCGACCTTTACGGCGTTGATTTTGGCAGGGGCAACATTTCTGGCGGCGGGGGTTATTCAGCTCATCGCGGCGGTAACATCCAAAGATGAGGGTCCTGGCGCTCGTATCCTTGGGGTCTTGTTGGGCCTTATTTTGGTTATCTTTGCGATTTCTCTGATGAAACACCCGCTGGCCGGGATTGTCTCGCTGACGATGTTGGTTGCGATCTTGTTCTTGATTTCGGGTATTGTGCGTGCGGTTTTAGGTTTTCAGCTGCGACCTGCATCTGGTTGGGTCTTCGTGCTGATCTCGGGCATCGTTTCAATTGTGCTTGCGTTTATGGTGTTCAACAACATGCCAGAAATTGCGGCGGGTCTTCTTGGTATCTTGTTGGGGGTGGATCTATTGTCCTCTGGGATCACATCAATTCTGATGGCGTTTGGCGTGCGTGCGCTTTCAAAATAATCGGACAGAGGGTGTCCGAATACCGGGCACTCCTTCTTTACGGCTAAACGCTTTGGAGCACGTCGTGAAACGCTTTGGCAAAACGATCTGCGTGTCGGTCGCCTAATAGACGCTCCACAGACTGCAGATCCGCATTGTACAATTTGGCAACCTTCGCAAGGACAGAGGCAGAGCAGGACATAGGTTTATCCATACCATCTGGGCCACGCGACAGATCGGCTTGTGCTTGCATTAAGCGATCATATAGCTCTCCGGCGGCGCGCCCAGACAAGGCGCGGCGGGATGGGTGTTCGTGATCCGGTTTGTCTCCGGTGATAACTCTTAGAAAGTCATCGCCAAATTTTTCGAGCTTTTTAGCGCCGACACCTGTAATCCCCGCCATTTCATCACGACTGGTTGGGCGTTGTTCTGCCATTTCAATCAATGTACGATCGTTAAATATCACATAGGCTGGTACCCGGGCGGCTTCAGCCAGACCACGACGTTTGGCCTTTAGGGCTGACAGCAGCGGTGCGTCTTCCTCGCTCACCAGCGCTTTGACAGCCGGGCGTCTTGGGGCATTTCGAATGGTATCCCGACGCAAATCAATCGTGGCTTCGTTCCGCAGGATCGGGCGAGCCACTTGTGTCATGCGCAAGGCACCATGTCGGGATGGATCTGGACGAATGAGGTCATGTCCCATCATTTGCCGAAAAATCGCCTGCCACTGCCGACGATCATATTCTTTACCCACAGCAAAGGTCGGCAAAGCGTCATGCCCACGTTCGCGAACTCTGTCGGTCATATTTCCGATCAGGATATCAATCAAATGGCCAGAACCATAGAATTCATCCGTTCGAAGGATCGCGGACAATGCCTTGCGCACTGCCACCGTTCCGTCGAACACATCGGGGGGCGTTTCACAGAGGTCGCAATGGCCACATATCGTCTCTGTTTCACCAAAATATCCCAATAAGGTTTCCCGGCGGCATTTTAACGCCTCTGCGAGGCCCAGCAGGGAATTTAACCGCGCGTGATCTGCAGCACGCCGTTCCGGAGGGGCCAGACCTTCGTCTATTTGAGCACGGCGGAGCCGGATGTCCTCGGCTCCATAAAGAGTCAAGGTTTCGGCAGGGGCGCCATCGCGTCCGGCGCGGCCAATTTCTTGATAGTAAGACTCGATTGATTTTGGCAAATCAGCATGCGCAACCCAGCGAATGTCAGGTTTGTCGACGCCCATCCCAAAGGCAACAGTGGCTACGACAATGAGTCCGTCTTCGCGTTGAAACCGGCCTTCTACGTTGCGCCGATCTTGAGCGTCCATCCCGCCATGATAATGACAGGCCACATGACCATCTTCGCGCAGTGCTTTGGCCAAAGATTCTGTTTTTGCGCGCGTGGCGCAATAGACGATCCCAGATTGCCCTTTGCGCGCGGCGGCAAAGGATAGAATTTGACGACGTGGGTTGTCTTTGGCAGCAAAGGCAAGGTGTAGGTTTGGCCGGTCAAATCCGTGCAGAAACACTTCTGGTGCGTCTTCATCAAAGAGGCGCGTGATAATTTCTTGTTGGGTCTCGGCATCAGCTGTTGCGGTAAAGGCGGCCAATTGGACACCTAAACTTCGTCGCAAATCCCCGATCCGCAGATAATCTGGACGAAAATCATGGCCCCATTGAGAAACGCAATGGGCCTCATCCACGGCGATCATGGTTGTGCCGATACGTCGGAGCAGCGAGAGTGTCCCGCCGCTGGCGAGACGCTCCGGAGCCATATAAAGGAGTTTCAATCGTCCTGCTTCGAGGGCTTCGAACACTTGCTCGGTTTCTTCGTCGGTATTTCCCGATGTCAGAGCGCCTGCCTCTACGCCGGCTTCTTTTAGGGCGCGCACCTGATCCCGCATTAGCGCAATCAGCGGAGAGATAACAACAGTTACTCCGTCACGGCACAGCGCGGGCAACTGAAAGCAAAGCGACTTCCCACCACCCGTGGGCATGATGGCCAAGGTGTTGCGGCCAGTGATGACAGCTTTGACGATTTCTTCTTGGCCAGGACGAAAGGCGTCAAAGCCAAAGACAGATGAAAGAAGCGCATCCGCTGCGGGCATGGATTTGTGAACTTTTTGTTGTGCTGCTCGTTAATGCGACAATTCCACAGCCAATCCACAGGGGCAACCCTGTGTCCTAGAGAAAGGCCATGGCGTTGTTCACAAGAATGATGCGGATGGCATAAAGACCTAACAGTGCAACAAGTGGCGCAAGGTCGAGCCCGCCCATGTTTGGTAGAAAACTTCTGATGCGTCCGTAAATTGGCTCTAGCAAGCGGTTCAGACCATACCAGATCTGAGCAACAAGCGGTTGGCGCAAGTTCAAGACCTGGAAATTGATCAGCCAGCTCATGATAATGTGGGCAATCATGACGAACCAGATGAGGTTGATAATCATCATGAGGATCTGAAATAGCGAAGTCATCTTTGGTCCTTTGATAAGTGTTTGAGGTTAGGTAAGGGCGAAAGGCGCGTTTCGCAAGCAAATGCCGCTACGTTCTGGCTTGAGCTTTGATAAATGTCGGGTCAGCTGTGAAGTGTTGCAGAAGAGGTCTCCATGTATCCAATATTCAGAATGATGAAGGAAATTGTTGTCGCCCGCCGAGCGGGACCAATGGGACCGATGGACGTGAATGTCACCCATCATCGGTGCTGGCCTCAGGATATTGATGTTTTCATGGAGTTGAATAACGGGCGAACCCTTACATTATATGATCTGGGGCGTGTCCCCATGGCCGTGCGAATTGGGTTTGATAGGGTCCTCAAGAAAAACAACTGGGGATTGACCATCGCCGGATCTTCGGTGCGGTACCGGCGACGCGTCAGGATGTTCCAAAAGTTCACGATGAAAAGCCGCCTGATCGGATGGGATGATAAATTTATGTACCTTGGTCAGACAATGTGGTCCAACGGGACCTGTACCAGCCAAGCGTTGTTGCGAGCTGCTTTGACGAATAAATCGGGCATTGTAAAACCCTCTGAATTTGCTGGAGAACTTGGTTTGCCAATCGAAAGCCCCGCACTGCCGGACTGGGTTGCGAATTGGGTCAGTGCTGAGGACAGCCGGGTTTGGCCGCCGATTTTGTCACGTTAATTGAGCCATTCACGCCTAGGTTTATCCGTAAGGAAATGGGTCGCGCTTATCGGGCGTTCGTATCGATTTGAAGGGTCATTTTGGTTGCACCTATTGAGATATTAGGTCTCTTATCAAGATAGATACCAGGGAGTTAATATGACAAAGGCTGTGCCAAACCATCGCCGCATTTGGGGATGGATGATGTTTGATTGGGCAAGCCAACCCTATGCAACTCTGCTTACCACATTTATATTTGCCCCGTTCTTCGCCGAAGTCGTAACGACATCGCTGATTAAGGACGGAATGGACCAAGCTGCGGCCGGTGCTAAAGCGCAGGCTTATTGGGGATATGGTTTAACCATAACTGGCCTTTGCATTGCGTTTCTTGCGCCCATTCTTGGTGCAGTTGCGGATGCCGCAGGTCGCCGGTTGCCCTGGATTTGGTTGTTTTCGGTCATCTACTTTATCGGTGCATGCGGGCTTTGGTATACGCATCCGGATGGGTTCAACATTCCCTTGATACTGGCCTTTTTCGGGCTGGGTTTATTTGGTGCTGAATTTGCGTTGATTTTTACAAACGCTATGTTGCCTAGTTTGGGTAGCAAAGAGCAAATGGGTCGCATTTCAGGAACGGGTTGGGCGTTGGGCTATGTGGGCGGTGTAACAGCTTTGGCATTAACGTTGGTGTTTCTCGCCGAAAATGCCAACGGAGTGACCCTTACTGGAAGCGCGCCGGTGTTTGGGCTTGATCCAGATCTGCGCGAAGGAACCCGGTCCGTTGGCCCACTGACGGCCGTTTGGTTTGCCGTGTTTATGATCCCGTTTTTCATTTGGGTTAAAGAACCAGCACCTGATAAGCCCGTTCGATTTAAGTTGAACGTCGCGTTGCGTGATCTGATGAAAACGATCAAAGCACTGCCAAACAATCGTAGCCTTGCAGCCTATTTAGGCTCTTCGATGTTTTATCGGGACGCCTTGAACGGGCTGTATACGTTCGGTGGAATTTATGCCCTTGGCGTTTTGGGCTGGTCTGTTGTCGAGGTCGGAGTCTTTGGCATAACGGCTGCAATTACGGGTGCTATTTTTGCATATATCGGCGGCCACGCCGACGCACGATTTGGTCCTAAACCGGTCATTAATACCAGTATTATTATGTTGCTGATTGCTTGTTTGGCGATTGTATCGATTTCCCGTAGCAGCATCATGGGGATCGTTCTGCCCGAAGGATCGTCTTTGCCGGATATTCTGTTTTATATTTGTGGCGCAATTATTGGCGGCGCGGGTGGGGCACTGCAATCTGCGAGCCGTACAATGCTGGTACGACAGGCCAATCCCAAACGCCTAACCGAAGCATTTGGACTATTTGCATTGGCTGGGCGGGCAACATCCTTTATCGCGCCGGCTGCAATTGCGATCGCTTCAGATGTTAGTGGAAGTCAACGTATTGGAATAATGCCACTGATTGCCCTCTTCCTTATTGGCTTTGTTCTGCTACGCTATGTAAAAAGTGACAATACCGAGTGAAAGAGCAGCGTTATGATCCGTCTCCTTACAGGCGTGCTGTTTGTGATTGGTCTGGCGTTTAGCGCTCAGGCAGAAACAGCAGCCAAACAATATTTCGGAGCCAAAAATGCAGGCTCTTCCCAGAAAGCGGCCCCCTACGGGAGTTATGCCAAAGGCTGTCTTGCCGGCGGCGTTCAATTGGCTGAAACGGGGCCGTACTGGCAGGCCATGCGCCTTTCGCGCAATCGCAATTGGGCCCACCCTGAAACCGTGAAATTTGTCCAACGATTGGCCAAAAAAGCTTCTAAACAAAAAGGCTGGAACGGCCTTTATATTGGGGACATGTCACAACCACGAGGCGGACCAATGCTGTCGGGCCACCGCTCGCACCAAATTGGCTTGGATGCTGATATTTGGATGTTGCCAGCAAATAATTTGAAATTGAGCCGCAAGCAGCGGGAAAATATTTCATCGGTTTCGCTGCGTAAAAACGAAGGGGCCTATGTGAACAGCAAATGGACCCGTCAACATCATGAGATTATTAAGGCCGCGGCCAAGGATAAAACAGTTGCTCGTATCTTTTTGTTTCCGGGAGCAAAGGTTCAGATGTGCAAGGATGAAAAAGGCAACCGGTCGTATCTTCGAAAAATTCGTCCATGGTGGGGACATCACTATCACTTTCATGTCCGTCTGGCTTGTCCAAAGGGGACCAAAGGCTGTGTAGATCAAGCTGCTCCTCCCAAAGGGGATGGATGTACCGAGGCGCAACAATGGGTCGACAATATCCTGAACCCACCTCCCCCTAAACCAAGGGATCCCAACGCCCCGAAACCGAAACCCCGTCGTGAGTTGGTTCTCGCTGATCTGCCACAAGCATGTTCATCCGTTCTACGATCGCAATAATTGCGGGTCTGTTATGTTTTGTTCTGACAGGGGCGGCTGGGGCTGTCTCTGACGCAGTTGAACTGGCCTCAGTGACATGGCGAAATGATGATCCACGGTTCGGCGGATTTTCTGGATTGCATGTCTTTGATGGAGGAGAAGGTTTCCTGACGGTCTCAGATCGAGGTGCAATCGTAGAGGGGACATTCTTACGTAAAAACGGTGTTTTGAGCGGCGTAAAATTAGGCCCTCTAAACGTGCTGCAAGGCACTCAAGGGCGTGCACTCACTGGACATCGCACCGATGCTGAGGGACTGGCGGTTCGCAAGAATGGGCGTATATATGTGTCCTTTGAAGGAGCTCACCGCGTATGGACCTATCGTAACCCCTCGTCTGAAGCTGCCTGGTTGCCGCGTCATCCAGACTTTAAGGGGATGCAAAACAACTCGTCCCTTGAGGCTTTGGCAATTGGTCCAGACAATGCACTCTACACCATCCCAGAACGATCAGGGCGTTTGGATCGACCGTTTCCGGTTTACCGTTACAAAGGAAAAACATGGTCCAAACCTTTTTCCATACCACGTCGTGGCCCTTTTTTGGTGGTGGGGGCTGACATAGGGCCGGATGGGAGGTTTTACGTATTAGAACGCCATTTAGGCAGTATATTTGGGTTCGAAACGCGTGTGCGTCGGTTTAACATGACAGCAAAAGGGCTGACACAAGAGGTCACCTTGATCCAGACCCGCCCCGGCGTACATGATAACCTAGAAGGTCTTTCTGTTTGGGAGGATGCTTCCGGGAAACTCCGACTTACGATGATATCGGACGACAACTTCAGAGGCTTTCAGAAGACCGAGCTGGTTGAATACAGTCTGCCGGAATAACTTGCATTGGTAGCAAAGACTCGGTAATTGAGCGCGTTCCGCTTTGGCGGACCAAGTCGCCGCGACCTTGTAAAAACGGAAAAAATAAATGAACCGCGCTCTTATTCCTGGCATTTTTGCCATGGCTGCTATTGTGGTGGCCTCAAACATCCTTGTGCAGCATCTCCTTGGGGATTGGCTGACATGGGGTGCATTTACATACCCAATCGCCTTTTTGGTCACGGATGTTATGAACCGTGTCTACGGTGTATCAACGGCCCGAAAAGTGGTATTTGTTGGCTTTATCACCGGCATCATCTGCAGCTTTATCGGTACGCAAATCATGGGTGAATTCGGCCCGCTGGTCACATTGCGCATCGCTTTGGGGTCCGGATTGGCCTTTTTGACCGCGCAATTGTTAGACATTTCAATCTTTGATCGTCTGCGCGGTGGCAAATGGTGGCGTGCACCTTTGGCGTCCACGTTGGTCGGTTCCTCTGTCGACACAGCAATCTTCTTTACCGTCGCGTTTTCCGCGTCTTTGGTATTTTTGGAGCCGACCAATAATGTGTCCTGGGCCGGTGAGGCTGTGCCCCTTTTAGGGGCAGGGCCGGTAGCACCGCTTTGGATCTCTTTGGCTGTTGCTGATTGGATAGTCAAACTGTCCCTTGCGCTGCTTGCTTTGGTGCCGTTTAGGGCGATTGTCACAAAACTTTCGCCAGATGCTGCGTAAAAGGTTTTGACAAACACAAAATCTGTGGCAACCTCCTTAATATAGACAGTAACCAGAAAGGAGGTGCCAATGATTATTGGGAAACAGGAGCAGCTGGTAAAGGTTTCGAGCGGGGTGATAGATTAGGGGGCAGCCCTTCTACTCTAACATTCGGCTTCGGTCCTCCACTAATCTAAGAGTACCGCTTGCCACCTCCAATTCTCGAGGAGAGCCCCGGTGTAATAGCACGCCGGGGCTCTTTCCATCTTTGAAATACAGATTTCCCTTTGTGAGTGTAGGGGGTAAAATGGGCCAATGTTACGAATTAATGATAATATCGCACTGGCCGATTGGGAGTTGAGCGAGAACTTTACGCGCTCCTCTGGGCCAGGGGGTCAGAATGTAAACAAAGTGTCAACCGCAGTGGAGTTGCGGTTTGAAGCTGAGCGTAGCCCAAATATTCCGGATCATGCAAAAATGCGATTGCGACGTTTGGCTGGGCGGCGTTGGACAAGCGATGGTGCAATATTAATTCGCGTAGAGGACACCCGTAGTCAGGCGCGGAACCGGGAAATTGCACAGGAGCGGCTTGCGGAATTGATCCGTCAGTCCCTTATTAGACCAAAACGTCGTATTGCAACAAAGCCAACGCTGGGCTCACAACGTCGACGCGTGGATAGCAAAGTTAAACGCGGTCAGATCAAAGCGATGCGAAGCAAAGTATCGCGCGACGACTAACCTGACTAAACAATAACATCCTGTTCTTGTTGTTCGCCGAGTTTGAACACACGCTTATACCGTTCGATCTGGTCTATGGGGCCCATCGCTTTGCGTGGATTGTCCGAAAGTTTTACAGTTGGATGTCCATTTGCACTGACGGCCTTGCAGACCAATGAAAATGGCGCAAGTGCATCGTCAGGCACAAGGTTGCGAAAATCATTTGTCATCAATGTCCCCCAACCAAAACTGATTTTGGCTCGGCCTCTAAATTGGGTGGACAGCTCTTCAATCTTATCAACATCCAGTCCGTCCGAAAAGATGATCAGTTTTTCTGTTGGATCTTCTCCGTGGCGTTTCCACCAATCAATCGCGATTTCGGCCCCATGCGCCGGGTCGCCAGAGTCTATCCGTATCCCGGTCCAGCTGGTAAGCCAGCTTGGAGCATTATCCAGAAATCCGCGGGTTCCGTAGGTATCAGGCAAAATGACCCTCAGATTGCCGTCGTGTTCCTCTTGCCAGTCGGCGAGAACATCATAGGGGGCCTGACGCAATTCGGCGTCCGTATTGGTCAGGGCAGAATACACCATCGGTAATTCATGGGCATTTGTGCCAATGGCTTCAACTTCGCGTCGCATCGCAATTAGACAATTTGAAGTGCCAATGAATTTGTCTCCCATACCTTCGAGCATGGCCTGAACACACCAATCCTGCCACATAAAGCTGTGACGCCTACGGGTCCCAAAATCCGCGATCTTAAGATCGTTGATCGTTCGAAGGCGTTCAATTTTCTCCCAGAGTTTTGTCATGGCGCGGGCGTAAAGGACCTCCATCTCAAAACGTCCCATGGTGCCCAGAACTGCACGGGATCTGAGCTCCATCAAAACTGCAAGAGCAGGTATTTCCCAAAGCATCACTTCTGGCCAACTGCCTTCGAAAGTCAGCTCATATTGCCCATCTCGCTTTTCGAGGTGATAGGGTGGTAAGCGTAAATTTTCGAACCATTCCATAAAATCAGGGCGAAACATTTGACGTTTGCCGTAAAACAGATTTCCCCGCAGCCATGTGCTTTCCCCGCGAGATAAAGAGAGCGTCCGAATATGATCAAGTTGTTCGCGCAATTCGCCTTCGTCTATCAATTCGGCCAATCGGACTGATTTACTGCGATTGATGAGGGAAAATGTGACATTCGCGTCTGGTTTTTTTCGAAAAACCGACTGACACATCAATAGTTTATAAAAATCGGTGTCGATCAATGATCGCACAATAGGGTCGATTTTCCATTTGTGATTGTAAACGCGCGTAGCAATATCGACCAACGATCTGATCTCCGGACATGTTCCTTTCCACAAGGTATTGCAGGCGTTGTTGCGCGGTGCAACTCTATCCTGCGGTTACAGTCCCCGAAGGTCGTTGAGAAAGCTGCCGCGTGATTTCAGACAACAATTCAGCCCGTTTCACTGGCTTGGTCAGAAACCCATTCATTCCGGCATCCATGCAAGCCTGACGGTCAGAATCAAACGCATTAGCGGTTAGGGCCACGATAAGTGTTTCTGCAGTGTTTGTTTTGTGTTCCTCAGAGCGGATGAGCTCTGTTGCTTGAATACCACCCATTACCGGCATGGAAAGATCCATCAGAACCAGATCCGGCATCATAGCTCTCCATTTTTCAACGGCGATCTCTCCGTTTTCGGCAAACTCCAGAACAACCTCGCACTTTAATAGCATTTTGCTAAGCAATAGTCGGTTGGTGCGGTTATCCTCTGCGACAAGTATTCGAGTGCCTTCAGGCAAACTGCAGATATTCGGAGAGATTGGTCGGGGGGCTGTTGGTTTGAGCGTTTTGGCCTGTGCTAACGGGAGTCGCACAACAAAAGTTGACCCAGATCCAACCGTAGATGTTAGTGAAATTTCCCCACCTAAGAATTCGGTGATTTTTTTGCAAATAGCCAACCCCAATCCGGTGCCATCCTGGCTCCGCGTGACTGTGGGGTCGCCGGTTACAAAGGGGTGAAATAGCCTTTTCTGAAGTTCTTGGCTGATACCCGGACCTGAATCCGCGACACTAAAGGTGATGTCGTTAAGGGAGGTCTGTTCGGCAGAGACAACGACTGTACCTTGGTTCGTGAATTTTACTGCATTGCTTACCAGAATCATTAATAACTGTCTGATCCGAGCTGTATCCCCGGATACTTTTTCCGGTAATTTCATGTCGGCGACACTAAGTTCGATGCACTTTTTTTGGGCCTCTGTTTGGAACAGCTCCACGGTTTGATTTACGACATTTATAATGTCGAAGGACTCTTGCTTTTTTTCAAACTGCCCGCGTTCAAGGGTCGTCAGATCCAAAATGTCATTTAGAACTGTTAAAAGGGATTCTGATGATGTCTGAATTGTTCTAGCGTATCCCTCTTGTTCTGTGTCCAGATCTGTTGTTCGAAGCATATCAGCCATACCGATGATGCCATTCATGGGGGTGCGCAATTCGTGGCTCATCATGGCAAGGAAATTGGATTTGGCTCGTTCCCCGTTTTCTGCTGCAAGCTTTGCTTTGGCCAGTTCTGTTTCGCGCCTTTTTGTCTGTGAAATATCCCGCTCGATAGCGATTGTCAGCTCTGGCTCACCGGCGTCATTTAATATTGGTGATATCGATGTTTCTACCCATAACGTAGATCCATCTTTTCGGTAATTCAGGATTTCGGTCCGAACGGGCCGATTGTTCGATAGCTCTTTTTGCAGGGTCGCTATTGTTTTTGGGTTTGTATCGGGGCCGTTCAACAATTTCCATGGATGCTGGCCAAGAGCCTCTTCCTCACTATAACCGGTGAGTTTGACAAATGTATCGTTTACATACTCAATGCGCCCATTAATATCCGTTATCATCACGCTATCGTTTGCGCGTTTAGCGACATGTGCCAAACGTGCGGCCCGACGTGATTGTTCTGCTAGTTGTAAAGCAGTTTCCTCGGTTTTTAATTTGCTATGGAGCACTTCTCGTTTATTTTTGGTCTCCCTGTAATATCCGCCTGTGACGTAGTTCAAATAGACTTTTGCTGTATAGAATAATACGCATGCACCAAATAAATTGAACAATAATAATGGTTTGTGGTGTGGTAATTGTAACCAGCCAAGAAGAAATAATCCAGCTAATGTCATGCCGTAGATTGTCAGGCGAGAGATCGCAGCGAGCCGGTGATAGGGTAAAACAAGCCCGGCGTTCAGGCTTGCTCCGAACAGAAAGACAATGGCGTAAAAATGTGTTTCAGTCGTGTCTGCAGAGCACCAAGCAATAATGGCGCACAGCGCTATAGTTAGGGCTTGTAAGGTTGCGGTTAGCCCGGATCGAATGCGCAATACCTCAAAGGGCTGACCGCGTTGCTTTTTTTGCTTTACCGTCGATAAATAAAGACAATCAATCCCTTCGCCAATTAATGCGATGAGAGCTGTTATGAGACCAATTTTAAAGGACACAAAAAGCCCAAGCCCAACGGAGCCCGCCAACGTCAATATCTGACGGTTTAGAAAGTTTCTTGTTCTACTGGACGCATATCGAAGAAATCGACCTTCGTCAGAGTTGCGCTGTTCAAAGAACTCCAATTCCTTGGACGTAACGGTGTTTGTCAAAAGGGGTTTCAAAAAATCCATCCAGATAATCGGCTCGAATCGACTCTCTCAACAGATGCTTAATAAATTACGTATAAACCTAAGGTTGATGGATGAGTTGTACATCAAATTTAGACATTGCTGATTTTGCATTCAATAGTGACCCACCTAAATCAATTGCACGACAAAGGTCTGTTCTGACATATGTATTGTACCCCAAACGAGCTGCATCAACGGCAGAAAAGTGAACACAAAAATCAGTGGCTAACCCAACGAGTGTTAGTGTTTCTACACCACGGGATCGTAAATACCCATCTAATCCAGTTGGGGTGAGCTGATCGTTTTCGAAAAACGCAGAATAACTATCGATGGAGCTTCGAAACCCTTTGCGAATGATTAAGTCGGCAGATTCCGTCCGCAGTTCTTTATGAAATTCAGCGCCTTGGCTTCCTTGGATGCAGTGATCCGGCCATAAAACCTGTGGTCCGTAAGGCATGTCTATCAGATCAAGGGGAGCCCTTCTATCGTGTTGACTGGCAAAGGAACTATGCTCCGCTGGGTGCCAATCTTGGGTGAATACCTTGACCTGAAATTCGGAAAGAAGGGCGTTTATTCCAACGATAATCTCATCTCCGCCAGTAACGGCTAATGCGCCTCCAGGACAAAAATCATTCTGAACATCTATCACAATTAGGGCTTCTGTTGATGGGCGCATTGCGCTCTCCTATCCGTCAATATCCAAGGCGTAAGCAGACGTTCGCCTTGCGTCAATGGTGCCACTTGCACCATTGTGCAGTTTTGCATAAGTCGCCATTATGTTTACAGTTTCAGCACTCTATCATTTCACCCGATTTTCCGACCCTGCTGCCTTACGTGGTCCATTGCAGGATGTGTGTGATGCCCACAACGTAAAAGGCACATTGTTGCTTGCGAATGAGGGAATTAACGGGACCGTTGCAGGCAGTCGGCAGGGCATTGATGCCATGCTGGCGCATGTCAAAGCGCTTCCTGGCTGCGAGACCCTCGTGCACAAAGAAAGCTTAGCGACTGAAATGCCCTTTATCCGGATGAAGGTGCGGCTAAAGCGTGAGATTGTCACAATGGGGCAACCGGATGTCGACCCGACAGCTTCGGTGGGGCACTACGTGGCGCCCAAGGACTGGAACGATTTGATCAGTGCTGAAGATGTTGTCGTGATCGATACGCGCAATGATTACGAAGTTGCTATTGGGACCTTTGAAGGGGCCGTTGATCCGGAAACCAAAAGTTTCGGCGAATTCCCAAAGTGGTGGGAAGAGAACAGCGACCGTTTTCATAACAAACGCGTGGCCATGTTTTGTACAGGTGGCATTCGGTGTGAGAAATCTACCAACTACCTGTTGGGACAGGGGGTTGAGGATGTTTACCACTTAAAAGGCGGAATTCTGAAATATCTTGAAGATGTCCCTCAGGCGCAAAGCAAATGGAACGGGGAGTGTTTTGTATTCGACGCTCGTGTTTCTGTCGGGCACGAACTGAAAGAGGGACCCCATTCCCTGTGTTACGCTTGCCGTCGCCCGATTACAGAGGCCGACAAGCTACGCGATGACTATGAAAACGGGGTTTCTTGTTATCATTGTATAGATGAGCGCGATGAGACGGATCGAGACCGGTTTCGAGAGCGTCAAAAGCAAATCGCATTGGCCGCTGAACGGGGAAAAACCCACGTTGGACCAGAGGCGGGGCATTAACGGTCTCGTAATTTGCGCAGGATGGTTTTGAACGCTGTCCGCGCAATCATCCAAGGTGTGAATTCACTGCGAAACACAGCTGCAAGCGTGGCCTCATCAAGTCGAGCGATCCTGCGTACCGCCCGATCCCAGTCTTCAGGTGTATAGCTTGCAGCGCGCTGATTGCTCATGAACCCAAATCTATAGTTCCGTTGATATCGACGTGCGCAGTCGATTTCGTAGCGACGTAGTGGTGTTTCGGACCCATTTTCAATCGCCTGCCCAAGGGCCTCTCCGAGCGCGCGCCCTGATTCGATCGCTGTTCGAATGCCTTCGCCTAGGGTAGGGGTGGCCATATTAGCACTGTCCCCAACCCGTATGACACGATTATAAACGAGCTGCGGTTCATAGGGCGCGGCTGGTAGGATGCCGGCGTTGATATGATAGTCCTTTGGACGCGGAATGTTCATTCTTTCGGGCGCATCGCTGTCCAAAAATTGTTGCATTAGCGTTTTAGGGCTGGTGGTATTGTCGGGTTGGATAATGCCTATCCCCAACCTCACCGTGTTCTCACGAGTCGGAAGCGCCCAGCCATAGGCAGATAACGCGTGTTTTCCGAAAAAGATTACGACCCGATTCGGGTCCATTTCTTGTAAAGGGTATTCATATTCAATTCCCACAGCTTTGCGCGTTGGGGCAGTGTTCAGCTCTAGGCTTTCAAGAACGGCGCAGTGCCAGCCGGATGCGTCGACCAGATAACGTGCCGTGATCTGATGGGGGCCATCCGGTGTTCTAATATCAGCAGAATATGTACCGTCGGCATTTTCAATAGCTGATAAAAACTTGCTGTTCAGTAAAAGATCGCGATTCTGGTGGTCTGACAGGCTGGCAAGGTGGCGATATGTTTCTGTAATATCCAAGGCCACAACTGTATGTGATTGAATATCAAAATGCGCAGATTCATGGTCAGAATAAACATCAGCGCTGTGAATTGGATGGTAGACATGCTCGGGCAGTTTCAATGCGTGACAATCGGAAAGCCAGCTTACACCGCTGGTTCGAACTGGAAGGCCGATTTCTTTGTCCTGATGAACAACACAAACTTTCAGAGTTTGCGGTAAATGTGATGCGACGGAAAGGCCTGCTGGCCCCCCTCCAATAATCAAAACATCATAAATCATAGGTAGTTTGGGCCAATGAAAATTTGGACGGACAATTTTATTGCAGTCTTGGTATCGTGCATTCTACCTTACTGCAACGGGTGTATTGGATCGCGAACCTGAGCGGAATCATAGACGTTGATTAGGAATTCCGCCCGTTTCAGAACGCGGGACAACCGGCAATAGAGCCCTTCCATTTCGCGGGATCTAGGGGTGTGTTCCATTGATGTAAACGCGCAGGCTGATGCATCAAAACGCGCCCAATCTTGAACATATCGGGTGAACCTCGCCTTATGTTCGCCCGTATATGTGGATTGAGCGCGTCGTAATAGACCGCCCTGTATGCCATCCCAGGCGAGCGTTAATCGGTTTAGACATGCCTTCTGAACGCCAGTCTGTTCCACGCTTGACGTTGTCAAGTCCAGACAGGCCTCCACAAAGGTTTGAGAACATCCTTCAAGAGATTTTTCGGTTTCGTAACAGAGCATTATTTCGACCACATCTGACTCCGCAGTTTGCCCGACGTTTGGGAAAATCACTAATCCTATGGAAAGAGAGAACAGGCAGATCAGTAAGCCCCGGCGGCAAAGTGTTTGAACAAAATAAGTAATACCAAATCCCCGCGATAAAGCGATTGATCACAACATCCTGTTGAAAATGGCATTGTAGATGTTTGATTAAAGTTAACTTGCCGTAAGAATTGGGCACAATTTTAAATTATTTTGATTCTACAGCAAAAATGAAGCAAGCATAATGAGGGCGCCTCCTCAAGGTGTATGACACTTCTGAAAAAGTGGTCTCAATCAGAATTGACCGTGCCAAATATAAGCGTGGCGGGCTAGGTCTGTTCCATGATTTAGGAATGACCCTAATCCAAATTTTACAACCCGAAGGGGACGGTATTATTGGGCCTTATTATTGGGCCTTGCTTGATTGCGGAATGCCCGACTTCAGTAGAGGCTTCTGTGGGGCGCGTATGACGATGAATTCTATTCCAAATTGGAAATAAATGAGAGTTTCCCACCCCCAATTTTCATAAACTATATCTGCCAAACTTAGGTAGGCAGGCGCAGTTTAAGGTTAAGTGGGGTCGCAGCGTTGGCCACGTTGAGGCAGTCTTTATTAGGCATCACGGCCAATCGGATGGCTCGCTGCCTCTGGACAGGCCGGACCGCAAGGCTTAGATGCGCTTTATGGCCAAGAAAAAGCAGACCCCTGAAGAAAAGAACTACAAAGTCATCGCCGAAAATCGGCGTGCCCGATATGACTATGCCATAGAGGATGACCTGGAATGCGGTGTTATGCTTATGGGCTCGGAGGTTAAATCTTTGCGAACCGGGCAATCCAATATCGCGGAGAGCTATGCCTCAGTGGATGATGGGGAACTATGGCTGACAAATTCCTATATTGCGCCCTATCAGCAAGCGATGTTTCCCCATGAGGAGCGCCGGAAACGCAAATTGCTGGTTTCCAAACGGGATCTTTCTAATCTTTGGCGCGCTACCGGCCGCGAGGGCATGACCCTTGTTCCCTTGGTGATGTACTTTAACCATAAGGGCCGGGTGAAGATAAAAATCGGGATCGCTAAGGGTAAAAAGAACCACGACAAACGGGCCACCGAGGCAAAACGTGATTGGGGTCGCCAAAAGCAAAGATTGCTACGCCACGGCGAGTAATTGCTTTTGATCTTTGGGCTAGTATACCATTTGAGGAATGCCCTCTGAATTTCCGTGCCGCCTTAGCAGCAAAGATCCCCAATGCTTCTCTCTATCACCAATTCCTGGAATGACAGGCTTTTGCGTCTGGCATTTTTATGCATCACGCTGATGGGGATTGCTGTTGCGTCTATCAACCCGTTTCAGTCGGTGATTGGGATCGAACTGCTTGGTTTTACCCGAGGCGGATATGCGGCAATCGTAACCATCGGTGCTTTGGTCAGTGTTTCTGCATCGGTGTTTGTGGGAATTTATACCGACCAGACCGGGCGGTACCGTGATATTCTATTGCGGTGTAACGTCTTTGGCGTTCTGGCTGGCGCAAGTGTCTTTTTTCTCCCCTCTAAAGCGACCTTTATTTTGGCCCATGTCGTGTTGTTTCCGATTGGGGCAACAACTTTTACACAGTATTTTGCGATGGCGAGTTTGGCGGTAGGCAAAAATGATTCATTGGATAAGGATGTCTGCCTATCACTTGTCCGTGCAGCATTTGCAGGGGCATTTGGCCTGACGCCTCCTTTGCTTGCGATTGCAGTCGCCAGCGGGATGGAGCTTTTGTCGGTCTATGGGTTCGCTGCGGCCGTGAACGTTGTGGTTTTGATCTTGGTAATGCGGATGTGGCCCGAAGATCAAAATGCCGCTTTTGAAAAATCGGGACTTGGGTTTATCGAATCCCTAAAGGAGTTGTCCCGATTTAGCGTTCTTGCCCGGTTGCTTTTGATCGCGATCATCGTTGGGGTGAATGCGCTTTCCAACATATTGCTAGGCTTGTTGATCTTGAATAATCTAAATGGCGCTGAGTCCGATGTTGGGTGGTTTGCCGGGGGCATTGCGATGGTCGAAGCACCCGTAATGTTGCTTGTCGCGTGGGCGTTAAAATTTGTCTCTCGCAGCGGTATTTTGTTTATTGGCGGCCTAATTTATTGTGGATTTTTGGCAATCTTTGCGGCGCAATCCAGCATAGAGTCAGCTTGGATCTTGATTTTACCGGCCGGGATAGGGGCTGGGATTTTGCTTTCGGTCACTGTTGGCTATGTTCAGGATCTCGTGTCGTCTCGGCCCGGGGCAGGCTCTTCGCTTGTATCGGTGTCCCATTTTGGTGGGACCATATTTGCATCTGTGGTTTTTGCGGCCTGCGCCGGGTTTACCGGATATCAGGGCACAGCATGGGTTGGGTGTATTCTTGGAGTCTGCGCGTGTTTCGTACTATTTTTGATCGATGGTGCGCGCTTTCGGAAAACAGTCGCAGATCATACACTCTCTTCAGAGTGAAGAAATTACTGGTCGGTCCTTAAGAAAATTGGTTCAAAATCCCTCCAAACCCGATGAAATGTGGTGCAAAGGAAGGTCAGGGTACCCTGCCTCTTGCCCTTAGGGGTTTGCGGCGCTAGGCAGAACAGACTGTTGTCTTAATTCAGAAAGACTCGCCATGGCGTCTGATGATCCAAAAACTCTGGTGTCCACCGACTGGCTTGCGGCCCATCTGAAGGATCCCGATTTGCGGATTCTGGATGCGTCTTGGTATTTGCCGGGAAGTCCACGCGATGCAAAGGCCGAATATGAGGCCGCACATATCCCCGGCGCGCGCTTTTTTGACATCGAAGATTTTAGCGATCAGCGCTCTGAAGTACCGCATATGGCACCTCCAGTGGAAAAATTTATGTCCCGGCTGCGTGCGATGGGGGTCGGGGACGGCCATCAGGTTGTGGTTTATGATGGATCAGGTCTGTTTTCAGCTGCGCGCGTGTGGTGGTTGTTCCGTCTGATGGGAAAAACAGATATTGCTGTTCTGGATGGAGGCTTTCCGAAATGGCAGGCCGAAGGCCGTGAGATCGAGGATATGCCTCCGGTGATCCGGGATCGACACATGACGGTGTCACGGCAAGCCGGTCTGGTCAAAGATGTCACTCAAGTGGCCCATGCTTCTAAGATCAAAAGCCATTCCATTATCGACGCCCGCGCGCCGGACCGGTTTCGCGGTGACGCGGACGAACCTCGTCCTGGGTTGCGCGCCGGGCATATTCCGGGCTCGGTCAATGTGCATTACGCTAGCCTATTGAATGATGATCAAACGATGAAACACCCAGAAGAGACCCGCGCCCTATTTGAGGCTGCCGGTGTTGATCTAACGAAACCTGCAATTACCACCTGTGGTTCTGGCGTAACAGCCGCCGTTCTTGCAATTGCGCTTGAACGCATGGGCCATCGCGACCACGCGCTCTATGACGGCTCTTGGGCTGAATGGGGCATGTTCCCTTACCTTAATGTAGAAACCGGCGCATAATTATGCTTAATGACCTGATCCCCCAACCCGCAGATAAAATCCTCGCTTTGATGCAAGCTTACCGTGAGGATCCTCGTACCAACAAAATCGACCTTGGTGTCGGTGTGTACAAAGACGCAACGGGCAATACGCCCGTAATGCGTGCAATCAAAGCTGCTGAAAAACTGTTGTGGGAAGAGGAAACCACCAAAGCCTATACTGGCCTCGCGGGTGATCCAGCCTATGGCAACGCGATGATCAACTTGGTTTTGGCTGATTCTGTGTCTCGTGATCGTATTGCAGCGGTTGCCACGCCAGGTGGAACGGGAGCCATTCGTCAAGGTTTTGAACTGATCAAATGGGTTAACCCGAACGCCACCGTATGGCTGTCTGCACCAACATGGCCCAACCATCCCTCGATACTGAAATTCCTTGGCATGCCAATGGCAGAATACCGCTATTTCGACAGCGAATCCCGTGGTGTTGATATTGATGGCATGCTCGAAGACCTGGGTAAGGTCAAAGCCGGCGATGTGGTTCTTCTGCACGGCTGCTGTCACAATCCAACCGGCGCAAACCTGACATTGCCTCAGTGGGCCGAGGTTATCTCTGCATTGCAAGACACCGGTGCGATTCCATTTGTGGACATTGCATATCAAGGTTTTGGGGACGGTCTACAAGAAGATGCCGCCGCTGTTCGAATGGTTGCCAGCGAAATGCCAGAAACCATCATTGCAGCCAGTTGTTCTAAGAATTTTGGGATCTATCGCGAACGCACCGGCCTCTTGATGGCGATCTCAGAAAAAGCGGGTGGTCAACCTCTGGCACAAGGGTCTTTAGCCTATTTAAATCGTCAGAACTATTCGTTTCCACCAGATCACGGCGCGCGCCTTGTGACTATGATCCTGACAGATGACACGCTACGGGCCGATTGGAAGGCTGAGCTTGAAGAGGTGCGTCTTGGGATGCTGAAACTACGCACCGACTTGGCTGCTGAATTGCAGCGGCTCGCTGGGTCAGACCGGTTTAGCTTCCTTGGGCAACATCGCGGTATGTTCTCGCGCCTTGGCGCGACACCAGCACAAGTTGAACTGCTGCGCGCGGATCATGGGATTTACATGGTAGGCGACAGCCGAATGAACATTGCGGGCCTGAACGCCGAAACGGTTCCGGTGCTTGCCAAGGCGATCATCGACACAGGTATTTGATCCGGTTTGGGGCGGCGTTTGGCGTTGCCCCTTTCTCAAATTGCGAGCCTTGCCTTTGATCACTCGGACCCATCAAAAACAGGATGCTGCCTCGATTGCGATCTATTCGGATTGTGAACGATATCGATACGCTCTGACTCGGGTTTGGGACACGGCAGGCCACAACGTCGCGTTCGTCATGCTAAACCCGTCAACCGCGACCGAAGTGCAGAATGATCCTACTGTTGAACGATGTGAGCGTCGCGCCCGTGCGCTTGGCTTTGGGGGTTTTCGCGTGTGCAACATTTTTGCGTGGCGGGATACAGATCCTAAAATTATGCGTGCGGCCGCGGATCCAAACGGGCCAGAAAATGATGCAACTATTTTGGAGGCCGCCCAATGGGCCGATCAAGTCATTTGCGCATGGGGGACCCATGGTGCGCATCGCAATCGCGGCCCTGAGGTCGAAGCGATGTTGCGTAAAACAAGTCTGCCGTTGTTTCATTTGGGGCTTTCAAAGGCGGGTCACCCCAAGCATCCACTTTATATAGCCTATTCTGAACAACCTCGTCCTTGGATATAGACTTGTACAGCGCAATCTGACCATTAATGGGGACAAAACATAGACCGAGGGACGTATGAGCACTGATCCACAAACCGACATGAACGATGAGCTGCTTCGCATTCGTAAAGAGCTGGAAACCTTTAACAATCATCGTATTGTTCGGATCAATAACAACATGTGGCGGACGCTTTTGTTCCAATTCGCCCGTGGTATGGCCGTCGGATTAGGGACTGTCGTCGGGGCAACAGTGCTTGTATCCGTTGCTGTGTATTCTTTGTCGAAAATTGATTTCATCCCGATCATCGGGGATTGGGCAACTGAGATTGCGGCGGAAATTCAGGGTGGAGATGACCCCGAAGCTGCTGCGCCGGCTCCCGTGGAACAATAGTATTTTCCTAAAAATTTATAGATTATTAACGAGATGCTAATTCCGATTGCGTCATAACATATTGTGCCCGCACGAATCGTGCGCTGCAGTGTGCGTTAAGGAATTTATCATGTTGGGACTGGTCGGACTGTTTGGTTTGCTTGCAGCTGGTATTGCTGTGGATTTTATTGTTGGCGATGAGGAGGTCGAGGGATCAGACTCCGATGACACGATTCAGACAGGAGATGGTAATGACATCATCAATGGGAACGGGGGCAACGACACTTTAAATGGCGGTGCTGGGGATGATACGATCAGCGGTGGCACTGGCAATGATGACATCTTCGGGGAGGACGGTGACGATCTTTTGATAGGTGGCGAGGGTGTGGATGATGTGATTGGGGCCGATGGAAGTGACCAAATCGTCGGCGGTGACGGTGATGACCAATTGATGGGGTGGGGCGATGATGATCAGATCTTTGGTGGTGATGGTGATGATCACCTAATCGGTGGTGAGGGGGACGACATCCTGTCGGGTGGTGCTGGGGACGATACGCTTGAGGGCGGGTTCGACAACGACGAGGTGACCGGTGGATTGGGGCAGGATGCAATAATGGGCGGCGGGGGTGACGACATCCTCTCCGGTGTGGTTCAAGATCCGCAGAGCGGTGAGGATCTGGATGAACGGGATTACCTCAATGGTGGTGTGGGGGATGACACTATTCAAGTTGGTAATGATGATGTTGTCACTGGTGGGGAAGGGCAGGATAATTTCCTCTTAGGTGATTGGATCAGCGACGGATCGGCAGCAACGATTATGGATTTTAATGCCGCACAAGATAGCCTGTTGATCCAATACGACGGCATTTCGGAGGTTGAGCCAGAGGTGACGATTGAATCTTCTGATGCAGATGGAGAACCTCAAAGCCAAGTGTTTTTAGATGGCTTGCACATTGCAACGCTGAATGGCGTGGGGGATCTAAGCGTCGATCAAATTACGCTCATCAATTAGGTAAAATAGTCCTAGGTGGTATTTGGGAGGGAACAGATTTCAGACCCAACCAGAAAAAAGCCGGGGAATTCCCCGGCTTTCACTTACTATACGTGTTCGGCCATTTCCGAAGGGGCGAGCCCTTCGTGAGGTTCCCTTGGAGGGCGGCCAATCACATCTCGTAGCTCGTCAAGTTCGATAAAGTTATCGGCTTGACGCCGCAGTTCATCTGCGATCATTGGGGGTTGTGATCGGATTGTGGACACAACTGAAACTCGAACGCCTTGGCGTTGAAGGCTTTCAATCAGCGGCCGGAAATCCCCATCCCCGGAAAACAAAACGATATGATCGATATGTGGAGCCAATTCCATGGCGTCCACAGTCAGTTCAATATCCATGTTGCCTTTGACTTTGCGACGGCCCTGAGAGTCGGTGTATTCTTTGGCCGGCTTGGTCACCATCGTGAAGCCATTGTAATTCAGCCAATCCACAAGTGGGCGAATGGGTGAATAATCGTCATTTTCGAGAAGCGCGGTGTAATAGAAAGCGCGCAACATTTTTCCCCTACGCATAAATTCTTGACGGAGAAGTTTATAATCGATGTCAAAGCCTAGCGCCTTTGCGGCTGCGTACAGGTTCGATCCATCGATGAACAGCGCAAGCCGTTCGTCTCTGTAGAACATAATTCTAACCTTCCAAATAAGGTTGCCACGACTATTGTGAGTGATAGTGAGTGAAATATTCGGTCGTGCAACACTTTAAGAAATAGGATATTCGTATCTGTGTCTCAAGCCTCCTCTGCAAATCTAAAAGTATCAAAAGCACTAATTGGTATAGGTGGTAACGTAACGTCATCATATGGTGCGCCGCTTCAGACAATGATTCAAGCTGTCGCGCGACTTTCTCTCGATATTGGACTGATTCGCTCCCTTAGTCGGTATTTTAGCACACCATGCTTCCCAAAAGGCGCTGGGCCAGACTATGTAAACGCTGCGGTTTCCATTGAAACGGGTTTGTCCCCTAGGGCGGTATTGGACAAGTTGCATCAGATTGAGGCTGATTTTGGTCGTGAGCGGATCGAACGTTGGGGGCAAAGAACACTAGATTTAGATCTTTTGGCTTATGGTGATTTTGTTCTTCCTGATCTTGGAGCGCAGGATCGTTGGCGAAATCTTCCGCTTCAGGAGCAGCGTTTGCGGGCTCCAGACGATTTGGTTTTGCCACATCCAAGAGTTCAGGAGCGGGCCTTCGTGCTGGTCCCACTGGCCGATATCGCGCCGGATTGGCGTCACCCTGTTTTGGGAAAAACGGTCAAGGAGATGTGTTCTGAACTCCCGCAGGAAGATATTGCAGAGATTGTGCCGCTTGATACATAGTGGTTTACTAGGTTTTGCGCTTGTCAATAAGGCGCCGAGGTCATACATAGACGGCTTCGATACACCCTGACGAAATTGGAGTCGCAGATGGCCCGCGTTACCGTAGAAGATTGCGTAGATAAGGTTCCGAACCGGTTTGAGCTTGTGATGCTTGCCGCACATCGCGCCCGTGAAATCTCTTCAGGTGGTGCGATCACCGTGGACCGCGACAATGATAAAAACCCCGTTGTATCTTTACGTGAAATCGCTGACGAGACTCAGTCTGCTGGCGAATTGCGTGAGCGTTTGATCGAGGCGAACCAAACACAAATCGAAGTGGATGAGCCAGAAGAAGACGCAATGGCGCTTCTGATGGGTGCCGAGGCGGATAAACCTGCCGAGGACGACATGTCCGAAGAGAAGCTCTTGCGCGCACTGATGGAAGCTCAGGGTCAGCGCTAAGGGCGATTGTCCTTTAAAATAAAGGCTACGGACCAGAAATGATTCCAGTCGAAGATCTGATTGCCCTGGTCCGTAACTACAACCCGAACACAAATGCCGGTCTGATTCGTCATGCTTACGCCTATGGCATGGAGATGCATAAAACCCAATTCCGTCATTCGGGTGAGCCCTATTTTACCCATCCCGTTGCTGTTGCCGCCATTTTGACAGAGCAACGGCTGGATGACGCGACGATCATTACAGCCCTTCTGCATGACACGATTGAAGACACTCGGGCGACCTATACCGAGGTTTCTGAGCTGTTTGGCAAAGAGGTCGCCGAGCTGGTGAATGGCGTGACCAAGCTGACAAATCTGGAATTGTCTTCTGCAGGGTCAAAGCAGGCAGAGAATTTTCGCAAGCTCTTCATCGCGATGTCACGCGACATGCGGGTGATTCTCGTGAAACTCGCAGACCGTCTGCACAACATGCGCACGATCAAGGCAATGCGGCCCGACAAGCAGGCTAAAAAAGCGCGGGAAACAATGGATATCTATGCGCCGCTGTCCGGTCGTATGGGGATGCATTGGATGCGAGAAGAACTCGAAGATCTTGCGTTTCGGGTTCTCAATCCTGATGCTCGGAATTCGATCATTCGTCGCTTTATCACGCTACAGCGCGAAACCGGTGATGTAATCCACAAAATTACAAGCGATATCCGCAAGGAGCTTGAGGTCGAAAACATCGAAGCGGATGTTTTTGGTCGCGCGAAAAAACCGTATTCTATTTGGCGTAAGATGGAGACCAAGCATATTGGGTTTTCTAGGTTGTCAGATATCTATGGATTTCGGGTGATCACGCGATCTGAGGCTGATTGCTACCGCGTGTTGGGCAGTATTCACCAACGTTGGCGGGCTGTACCAGGCCGGTTTAAGGATTACATCAGCCAGCCAAAATCCAATGGATATCGTTCAATTCATACGACGGTGTCAGGGCGCGATGGAAAACGGGTTGAGATACAAATCCGTACGCGGCAAATGCACGAAGTCGCGGAGTCTGGTGTGGCGGCGCATTGGGCCTATCGCGATGGTCAGCGTGGGGAAAACCCTTTTGCCGTTGATCCTGCCAAATGGATCGCGGGATTGACAGAACGTTTTGAAAATGCCGAAGATACGGACGAATTTCTCGAGCATGTAAAGCTTGAGATGTATTCAGATCAGGTGTTCTGCTTTACGCCCAAGGGTGAGGTGGTCAAGCTTCCGAGGGGGGGCACGCCTTTGGATTATGCATATGCGATACATACACGTATCGGCGACAGCTGCGTGGGAGCTAAGGTTGATGGGATTCGCGTTCCGCTTTGGACACGCCTGAAAAACGGTCAATCCGTGGATATCATAACGGCCGAAGGCCAGCGTCCGCAGGCGACTTGGCTGGACATTGTTGTTACAGGTCGGGCAAAGGCCGCCATTCGGAAATCACTGCGCGAAGAAGATCGCGAGCGGTTTATTAAACTTGGTCGAGAACTGGGTCGCCTTGCCTTTGAGCATATCGGTAAAAAGATGACCGACAAAGCGTTGACCACCGCGGCGGCTGTTTTGCGGATTCAAGACAGCAGTGAGTTGCTGGCCCGATTGGGAAGTGCTGAGTTAAGTGCGCGGGATGTTGTTCAATCTCTTTACCCAGAATTAGA
This sequence comes from Pseudoruegeria sp., assembly GCA_039972875.1. Taxonomy (GTDB): domain Bacteria; phylum Pseudomonadota; class Alphaproteobacteria; order Rhodobacterales; family Rhodobacteraceae; genus Pseudoruegeria. The sequence continues at coordinate 66,559 of JBDWMA010000006.1, read as the reverse complement.
TACTGATCCCAAAGGTGAAATTGACGCTGATCGTGCGGTGATCGGGCTTTCTGTGGATCAAACATTTCAACGCGCGCCTTGTTGCCAACCGGTCCCTGGAGAGCGAATTGTCGGGATCACCTATCGTGGGCAAGGGGTGGTTGTGCATGCAATCGATTGTCTGGAATTGGGCCAATACGAGGAACAGACAGAACGCTGGGTGGATTTGCATTGGCATTCTGGTCAGCACAAACCTGTTTACGGCGTGACACTGAATGTGACTTTGTCAAATGATGCAGGAGTACTGGGACGAATCTGCACATTGATCGGAGAGCAAAAGGCCAATATCTCGGACATGCATTTTAAAGATCGTAAACCCGATTTCTATCGGTTGCTCATTGATGCAGAAGTGCGGGACGCAGAGCACCTTCATGCGATTATGACGGCGCTTGATGCTGAAAGTGATGTGGCTGCAATTGAACGTGCGCGGGACGTTGTCGATAGAAGCTAACTCGGCAGAGTCGGCAAGGAACTGTAATTTTTGATATTTAAACGCCGAGATAAACGTCCGATGCTGCAAATCATGCAGGAAGCCGTCTATCCGCGCCGGGGCTGGGCGCGCGCGTTTAACTATATGGGGCATCGCCTTCGTAGATTGCCAGATACTCCGCAGAAAATCGCGCGCGGTGTCTTTGCTGGAATCTTTATGTGCTTTACGCCCTTTTTTGGACTGCACATCGTCTTTGCTCTCCTTCTTTGCATACCCATGCGAGCCAATGTGGTGGCTGCTGTTTTGGCGACATTTTTCGGCAACCCGGTGACGTTTCCAATCATTGCTCTATCCTCGCTCACGGTAGGGCACTGGTTTTTAGGGGAAACCTATGCCTCAGAAGGGCCTCGCAGTGTGATGCACGGATTTCGTGGTGCTTCGGCGGATCTGAAAGACAATTTTGTCGCCATGTTTACGGATTCGAAAACCGACTGGACACGGCTTGGACAATTCTTTCATGACGTTTATTTGCCATATATTGTTGGGGGATTTGTTCTTGGTATATTTGCCAGCCTCATCGCCTATTATTTGACGGTTCCATTGATTTCTGCCTATCAAAAGCGTCGCAAAGGGCGACTGCATAAAAAGCTCTCTGAATTGCGTGCTGCAGCCGGAAAAAAGAAGGCTGACGACCGACCTCCAGAGCGATAGGCTCTGCTCAAATATCTGACAGGAGACTCTCCAATGACCGCACCACTGGGTAAATTGCGCCTTGGTATAAATATTGACCATGTAGCGACCGTGCGCAATGCGCGTGGCGGGGATACACCTGATCCACTGCGGGCCGCGCTCATGGCTGAAAAGGCTGGTGCGGATGGCATCACGGCGCATTTGCGAGAGGACCGTCGGCATATTTCTGATGCGGATATAGACGCGTTGATCAATGGGTTGTCCGTGCCGTTGAATTTTGAAATGGCCGCGACTGATGAAATGCAGGCGATTGCTCTGCGTCATAAACCTCATGCTGTGTGCATCGTTCCTGAAAAACGCGAGGAACGTACAACAGAAGGTGGACTTGAAGTTGCCCGCGAAGAAAACAAGCTTGCCCATTTTATTGCGCCTTTGCGGGATGCAGGATGTCGGGTGTCTATTTTCATTGCGGCTGATAAACGTCAGATCGAAGCGGCCCATCGTATCGGCGCGGCCGTGATTGAATTGCACACTGGTGCTTATTGCGACGCCCATGCCGAGGGGCGATTTGAAGATCGGGATCGCGAACTAAAAGCGCTCTGTGAGATGTCAGCTTTTGCACATTCCTTGGGGTTAGAGGTCCATGCCGGGCACGGCCTGACCTACGACACAGTGAAACCTGTCGCGGCATTTCCAGAAGTGATGGAGTTAAACATCGGGCATTTTTTGATCGGTGAGGCGATTTTCCGCGGGTTGACCCCGGCGATTGCGGAAATGCGTCGTTTGATGGATGAGGTCCGTAAATGATCACACTGGGTTTCGTTGCAATTTGGTTTGGTTGGATGTTGGCTGCGGGATCTCCGGGGCCAGCAACCATGGGAATTGCAGGCACAGCGATGAATGAAGGGCGCAAATCTGGTTTGGCCTTCGCTTTGGGGATCTTGGCGGGCTCTGCATTTTGGGGGATTTCTGCGGCGCTGGGATTGTCAGCGATTATGCTTGCCAATGCATGGTTATTTGAAATTGTCCGTTACTTTGGCGCTGCCTACTTGGGTTGGCTCGCCTTCAAAGCCTTGCGGAGGGCTTTTTCCACGGTCGGAACCACTGTGGGGACTCCTTTCAAAGGGTCGTTTTCCAATCTATTCGTCAAAGGTGCGATGATTCATTTAACCAATCCGAAAGCGGTCCTTGGTTGGGGGTCTATTTATGCAATTATTTCCCCTGCCGATGCGACACCAAAGGTGCTGTTTGGGTATTTTAGTCTGCTCTATGCCGGATCAATTATAATGTTCATTGGGTATGCAATCCTGTTTTCTACAGCACAAATTGTTCAGGTCTACTCCCGCGCCAGCCGGTGGTTTGATTTTGCATTCGCCGGTTTTTTTGGCGTGGCGAGTTTCAAAATTTTGACGGCGCGTCTGTCATGATCCTTGGAATTGGCTCTGATCTAGCGAATATTGAACGCATTCAGGGTACACTCGACCGCTTTGGGGATCGGTTTAAAAACCGGGTTTTCACGGATGTTGAACAATCCAAGGCTGAACGTCGTCGGGATGTGGCGGGGACCTATGCCAAACGTTGGGCCGCCAAAGAGGCTTGTTCAAAGGCGCTTGGGACCGGGTTGGCGATGGGGATTGCGTGGAAAGAAATGTCTGTAAACAACCTGCGAACGGGTCAACCGGTGATGCAAGTGACGGGTTGGGCTGCGGAACGGTTGGCTCAGATGACCCCCGAAGACCACGAGGCGATTATTCATGTAACCCTGACCGATGATCACCCATGGGCGCAGGCTTTTGTCGTGATTGAAGCGCGACCCGTTGCCGACTCAGCGGCAAAACCCACTTCGGGTTGACTCTGGGGGCGCTCAGCGCCAAGACATCGACAACCAAATTCCACCTGAGCAGGACACGAAACACCGCATGGCCGAAAAAGTAGAAGAAAAAGAAGGCATCATGGAAACCGTAAAAACGGTGGTCTACGCATTGCTGATTGCTGGCGTTTTCCGGACATTGTTTTTTCAGCCATTCTGGATCCCATCAGGTTCGATGAAGGACACATTGCTGATTGGTGATTTCTTATTCGTGAACAAAATGGCTTACGGCTATTCTGCTGCATCTTGTCCGTTTGGTATTTGCCCAATTTCTGGCCGTATCTTTGGGTCTGAACCAGAGCGCGGCGATGTTGTTGTGTTCCGTCATCCGGTGAACAATACGGATTTCATCAAACGCTTGATCGGTCTGCCGGGCGATAAGGTTCAAGTCAAAAACGGCGTATTGTTTTTAAATGGGGAAATGGTCCCACAAGAACCCGATGGTTTTTTTACTGAAACATATGAAAAACAAGGTCCTGTGGGGAATATGCCGCGCTGTCTTGTTCCGGCTGGATTGGGTGCGAACTGCGAAAAAGAGAAGTTCATTGAGACACTACCAAATGGTGTGAAACACTCGATTCTGAACATCACGACGTCCACGACGGATAACACCAAAGTGTATACTGTTCCCGAAGGGCACTATTTCTTCATGGGTGACAATCGTGACAATTCCACGGACAGCCGTGTCCCACAAAGTTTGGGTGGCGTTGGCATGGTTCCCTTTGAAAACCTTATTGGTCGTGCGGATCGGATTATGTTCTCCTCTGCGGGGCGTTCGTTGTTCTTCTTCTGGACATGGCGGTCTGATCGTTTCTTTAAGGCGATCGAGTGAAGGTCGCGGCGGATTTAGAGGCCTTTGCACGACGTATCGGTCATGACTTTAAACGGCCCGAGCTATTGCTCCGGGCCGTTACCCATTCGTCCATGTCCTCTTCAACGCGAGAAGACAATCAGCGGCTTGAATTTCTCGGAGATCGCGTCTTAGGTTTGACCATGGCTGAGGCGCTGTTTTCAGCCGATACACAAGCAAGTGAGGGCCAGTTGGCCCCACGGTTTAATGCATTGGTGCGCAAAGAAACCTGTGCGGATGTTGCACGTCAGGTGGATCTTGGTGATGTGCTAAAACTCGGACGATCAGAAATGATGTCCGGTGGGCGCCGCAAAGAGGCTTTGCTTGGGGATGCGATGGAGGCTGTTATTGCCGCAGTCTATCTGGATGCGGGGTTTGAGGCTGCACGGAATATGATCTTGCGGCTATGGAATGACCGGGTTGATAAGGTGGATGTGGACAGCCGCGACGCTAAGACTGCCCTTCAAGAATGGGCGCAGGCCCGAAAATTACCAACACCAAAATACGTGCAAATTAAACGCGAAGGTCCTGACCACGCGCCAATCTTTACCATCGAAGCCTCTGTGCAGACGGGTGAAAAAGAAGTGGCCGTGGCCGGCGCTAAACGGCTGGCAGAACAAACTGCCGCACGGGCGTTGCTGGACCGACTGGAGAAAACAACATGACCAAGGAAACACGCGCGGGCTTTGTCGCTCTGATTGGCGAACCCAATGCGGGTAAATCGACTTTGCTGAACCGGATGGTGGGGGCGAAGGTCTCTATCGTGACGCATAAGGTGCAAACCACCCGTGCTCGGATTCGAGGGGTTGCCCTAGAAGGGGCGAGCCAAATCGTGTTCGTCGACACGCCGGGCTTGTTCCAGCCTCGTCGTCGTTTGGACCGCGCGATGGTTGCTGCTGCTTGGACGGGAGCCGCAGATGCAGATGTGGTTGTACTGATGATCGAAGCCCATAGAGGTGTCACTGATGGCGTTAAAGCGATTCTTGATAGCTTGTCGACGCGCGCCGAAGGGCAACGCATTGCCTTGGCCATCAATAAGATTGACCGTGTGTCGTCTGAGGTTCTTTTGGGGCTGACCAAGGATTTGAACGAACGCTACGCTTTTGCTGAGACCTTTATGATTTCAGCAGAAAAAGGCTATGGCGTTGATGATCTACGCCATTGGCTGGCCGCAGAGGTGCCCGCGGGGCCGTGGCTTTACCCCGAAGACCAAATCGCTGATCTGCCGATGCGCATGATTGCCGCTGAGATGACGCGGGAAAAGCTGACCCTTCGTTTGCACCAGGAACTTCCGTATCAGCTCACCGTTGAAACCGAAGGCTGGGAAGAGCGCAAGGATGGATCGGCGCGGATCGATCAGATGATCTATGTGATGCGGGATGGGCATAAAGGCATCATTCTGGGCAAAAAGGGTGAGACGATTAAATCCGTGTCTCAGGCTGCGCGTGTCGAATTAGAAGAGTTTCTGGGCCGCAAAGTGCACTTGTTTCTTAAGGTCAAAGTGCGTCCGAATTGGCTCGAAGAAAAAGACCGCTATTCCGAAATGGGTTTGGATTTCACCGACGGCAACGAATGACGCGGCTGACCGCAGAGTTCTGGGTGCAGGCGTACCTTGCGCGGTTGCGGGGGTATGACATTCCCGCATTCGTAACGGCTAAAGGTGACCTGACAGCGGGTGCGGTTTTGGTCAAACTTAATACGCTTGATGGGCGGGCGACGGTCTTTCAACGGTCTTTTGATTTGATGAGCGGCGCGCGTGCTTGGGTGGTCTTGGCCGAGGGATCAGAATGCGACGTTGATGCATCGGTGCTGTCGCAGCGTGGATTTGATCCTGACCTATGGGTGATTGAGGTCGAAGATCGACAAGGGCGGCATCTTTTGGCGGAAGAGGGCCTGACAGACTAATCAGCCACATGGAACTGGTTTTATACCTTTGGTGGCGGAAACTTTGGAACCAAAGAGAAAGCCTGTGTAGGGTCGGCCTATGGATTGGCGAGAAGACGGGGCACTGTTGGCTGTGCGACGGCATGGTGAAAGCTCCGCAATTGTAGAGATGTTCACGGAGAGCCACGGACGCCATTCAGGTGTTGTACGTGGAGGTTCCGGTCGAAAATTAGCACCGGTTTTGCAACCAGGGGCACAATTGGATGTGACGTGGCGGGCGCGGCTTGAGGATCAACTGGGGACGTATTCTGTTGAACTGAAACGTAGTCGAGCCGCCGATATAATGGGGGACCGAGCCGCTTTGGACGGTTTGAACGCCCTGTGTGCGTTGTTAATTTTTGCGCTTCCGGAACGGCAACCTTATCCACGATTATATACGCAGACACAGACGGTTTTGGATTTGTTGGGCCGTTCGGAGCTGTGGAGCTTGGCTTATCTAAAGTGGGAGTTCGCTTTGTTAGAGTCAGTCGGCCTAGGCCTTGATTTAACCGACTGCGTGGTGACCGGGGTGACGGATGACTTGGCGTTTGTGTCTCCGAAATCAGGGCGTGCTGTCAGCCGAAAAGGGGCGGGAGACTGGGCTGACCGCCTTTTGCCTTTGCCAGATTTTTTGCGCAACGGGGCAGTTCCTGATGCAAAAGAGCTTTTGCAAGGGCTGCATCTTAGCGGTTATTTCCTTCATAATAAATTGGCCTCAGACCTTGTTCAACGATCCTTGCCCGGTGCACGGCAACGACTGATCGACCGACTGGCACGTCAGTCTGGCTGAGCTTCAAATATCATCTTTAACCCAGTCTCGTTGGACAGAATCATGACGTCCCCGCCGATTTCGACCAATGTGGCCGACATTAGCATGGCGAAAAAGCTGCCTTCGGCTTCTAAATCTTCGCAAGCCATCCTTGTCGCTGCAATTCCTTCGGCTTTGAACCACGGATAAGGGACCGATTGAGTGCCAGAATAGGTGTTACATGGCCCCTGACCGGAGATTTTTCCCTCTTCTGGAAAGGTAATGGTCGCCCGCGCAGGAAAAGGCTGATCGTTGACTTCGGCTAGTTGCCAGACAGTGTCGGCGGCTCCGTAGGCGGTAAGGGTTTCATCGCTTTGACAGGCCGAAAGTCCAAGGATCATGAGAGAAATTGCACGTATCATAACCGTGTTTTCGCACAGAATGGGGAATGGGGCCAGAGCTGTGATTGCGTTGCGGTGTTCCCTGTGATTTCAATTGGGATAGAAGTGCTATTACAAAGGAAATACGCCGTTGGAAGACCACGTTTTGACTCGTCTAAAACGCATGCAGGCGCTGGCTGCAACGGGGCGATTCTATGCCAAAGACCCATTTGATGTCGAACGTTATGATGAGATCGATGCTTTGGCGCAGCAATTAATGGCGGCGAAATTTTCGGTCCATGGATTGTCTGATCTGCCCCTACCCTCCGAAGGGTACGCGACGCCGAAGCTCGAGGTTCGGGGGGCCGTTTTTTCGGAGGGCAAGGTCCTTCTGATCCGTGAACGTCACGACGGTTTGTGGTCTTTGCCCGGTGGCTTTTGTGATGTCGGCTTGTCTGCTGCCGAAAATATAGAAAAAGAGGTTTGGGAAGAGGCTAACATCCGTGTACGTGCGACGCGATTAATTCAAATTTGGCATAAGGCCAAAGGACCATATCCGCCGGATCATCGAGATTTCTATAAACTTGGTTTTTTATGCGAGGCAGAAGGGAATGTGGTCCCTACACCCGGCGAAGAGGCGATAGAAGTTGGTTTTTTTGGGCTTGATGCACTGCCAGACCTGTCCGCCTGTCGGATTTCCCGGCGCGATATTGAATCTGCGTTTCAACATCATGCAACCCCTCAATCAGAGGCCGAATTTGATCGGACCTGTTAAAGTTTAGACGGTGGGTCGTTTGGCAATTCAGTCTCAAGGAATTTTTCAAAAGCATCCAAATGAACGGCCTCGAATTGGCCAAAGCCTTGCATCCAGATTGAGGCATCGCGCATTGCGTCAGGGTCAAGTTTGCACCATTTAACCCGTCCGCGTTTTTCTTGCGTGATCAATCCGGCTTTAGTCAGGATTGTTAAGTGTTTTGAAATGGCTGCCAGAGACATTTCAAAAGGGTGGGCAACATCGGTGACGGCCATGTCATCCTCTAGCAACATCGACAGTATCTCTCGCCGGGTGGCGTCAGACAGGGCGGCAAAGGTTTGATCAAGGCGGATGTTCATACCGTATAGGTTACCGATTCAACGCTCTAAGGGAAAGAGCGCATCGAAATATCAAAAATCACAGATCTTGATTGGACGCACCGTAACGAAACCGGTTAAGGGTGGGCGCAACTCTCGGCAAATCATGTGATTCCGATGGGTGTCTGTTTGCGTAAATTTCGGAGTGGTTAGATGGCCTTACGGTATTGGTTGGTGGTGTTTGCGCTTGGTATGGGGTGGGGGGCATCGTTTTTCTTTAACGAAATTCTGCTGAGAGAATTGGGCCCATTGTCAGTGTCCCTTGGACGGGTCGGTGTGGGAGCATTGGGCTGTTGGATTTGGTGTATTGGCTCAGGGCGCAGCATAGCACTTTCGCGTGGTCTCATCCTGCCGCTTGCGGTTTTTGGTCTGATGCAATATGCGCTACCGCTCACGATTTATCCGGTTGGGCAACAGTTTATCACGAGCAGTGCTGCAGGGATCATTAACGCGATGACGCCAATTATGGTCGTGATCGTGTCGCATTTTTGGCCGGGCGGCGAACAAGCCACTGTACCCAAATCTGTCGGCGTACTCTTTGGGTTTTCTGGGATTGTGATTCTTGCGTGGCCGGCCCTTCAAGGGGGCGGAGATTCCTCTTTTTGGGCTCTGCTGTTCACAATAATCGCACCTTTGTGTTATGGATTTGCCATCAATCTATTGCGCAAGATGGATGGGATGGATCGCGTATCCCTCACCACTTGGTCACTGACATTTAGCACTCTGTTTCTTGCTCCAATTGCAATTGGGATTGAGGGGGGCCCGGTCATCACCAAGATGGAAACGTGGCTGGCGTTGGCTGCAATCGGTTTTGTCCTGACATCTGCAGCTTTTATTACCTTGTTCTGGCTGATCCCAATTATTGGCGGTACGACTGCCAGTACTATCACATTTATTGCGCCGGTTTCGACGTTGATCTTGGGCTCTTTGGTTCTGAATGAAGTGTTAACGATATATCATTTCGCAGGGATGGCCGCCATATTCTGCGGCCTCATTCTTATTGACGGGCGTTTGTTAAAACGATTTCGTGCAAAGGCTTAAACGGAGAATACTGGGGTCGTCTAAAACCATTGGCCGGGTTCCATCAGACCAAAATCCATTAACTGCTGGCTGCGCCATTCAAAGGGTACTGAATTGCGCCACCGAAAGTTGTGAATCTCGTATCGTGAACCGGGGTTTTTGCGGAGCGCTTTGGCCGTGCGAAAGGAACATACAGCAGCCGTCAAGTTGTGGTGCCACGGGCAGGCGTAGGTGTTGTATTCTTCTTCTGAGAATGTGTGGTCGTCGCGCAGAGTTAACCCCGGAGCTGATTTAAATAGAGCAATCCGATCAATGCGACGGCGTTCATAAGGCACGTGTTCCTCAAACCGCCAGCGGAGCCCGCCAAAGAAATCCAGCTGTCGTTCCATTGCCTCATTTTCGCGACCGCGAAATCGTCCGAGTGCATAGTAGCCTGAACGATCAAGATAAACATCCTTTAGAGAAACGGCGTCGTTATTCTCGTTCAAATCCCCTGCATAGAGATCAATAACATACGTCAGCATCGCGGACCGGCGTTCCTCAGTATGGAATGCCAAAAGCTCTGCGATGTTTCGCGTTTCGGCAAAGGGGTAGAATAGATACTCAGCGTTAAAACAATAATACATCCAGATATTGGGGGCCGCGGCGATGACGGCGTCTACTGCTTTCTGCAAAGCATCTTTGGTGTGGATGTTATAGCGCACACGGTGCACGGATTCTTCGAGTTCAGTAGGAAGAACCAGTTCATCTGGGGCAAAGACGATGACGCTAAAAAAGCCAATGTTTTGGTGATGACGAATGGTCGATTCAACCTCGATGAGGTCCTCGACAAAAATCATAGCGACAGGTCCTTTTAGAAAGGCCTGCTGTCCTGTGCTTAAGAGGTCTGCCAACGACGCGTAAAACATAAACACCTTTCCATGCAGCAACTTTATTCTGGCGCAGAATCGGTTAATTCGGTGTGTATTGCAAGCGTTGCAGAAGGCGATGAATTTCTATAGTGACGCGGGCTGAACCCCTCCATGTCAAGGCAGATGTCATGTCCGATCCGAAAAAACTCTTTATCAAGACTTATGGCTGTCAGATGAATGTCTATGACAGCGAACGAATGGCGGAATCGTTGGGTACATCAGGGTATGTGACGACAGAATCCCCGGATGACGCTGATATGATTTTGCTGAATACGTGTCACATCCGCGAGAAGGCCGCAGAGAAGATCTATTCGGAATTAGGCCGTTTCAAAGGGTTAAAGACTAAAAATCCAGATCTAAAGATCGGGGTGGCGGGTTGTGTTGCACAGGCCGAGGGGGCCGAAATCATGAAGCGTCAGCCAATGGTTGACCTTGTCGTGGGCCCTCAAAGCTACCATCGTTTGCCTGCGATGGAGGCCAAGGCTCGTGCTGGGGAAAAGGCGTTGGATACTGAATTCCCCGAGGAGGACAAATTTGAACATTTGCCTAAACGGCCTAAACCGACTCGGGGTCCGACAGCGTTTTTGACTGTTCAAGAAGGGTGCGACAAGTTCTGCGCATTTTGTGTGGTGCCATACACCCGTGGTGCAGAGGTCAGCCGCCCTGTTGATCGAGTGTTGACCGAAGCACGGGATTTAGTCGAGCGTGGGGTGCGTGAAATTACCCTGCTGGGGCAAAATGTTAATGCTTACCATGGGGCTGCCGATGATGGTGATTGGACGTTGGCGCAGCTCATTTGGGCACTCAATGATATAGACGGTCTGGAACGTATCCGGTTCACGACCTCTCATCCGAACGACATGGATGATGCCTTGATCGCCGCCCATGGGGAATGTGCAAAACTGATGCCGTATTTGCATTTGCCGGTGCAATCCGGGTCTGATCGTATTCTTAAAGCTATGAATCGTAGTCACACAGCCGAGAGTTATTTGCGGGTCATTGAACGTATTCGGGCTGCCCGTCCGGATATTTTGTTGTCCGGAGATTTCATCGTTGGGTTCCCTGGGGAAACGGATCGAGATTTTGAGGATACGATGAATTTGGTACGTGAGGTCAAATATGGTCAGGCGTATTCTTTTAAGTATTCGACACGCCCCGGCACTCCTGCCGCAGAAAAGCCACAAATTGACGAAACTCTTGCCACAAATCGTCTGCACAGATTGCAGGAGGTGCTCACATCACAGCAACGGGCAATTCAAGAATCCATGATTGGGAAAACAGTCAATGTGCTTTTTGAAAGATCTGGTCGCCTTGAGGGGCAAATGGTTGGAAAGTCAGAGTACCTTCATGCTGTACATGTGATGGCGCCGAATGTTGAGCGTGGTGAAGTTCGTCCGGTGAGAATCACACGGAGTGATTCTAATTCTCTTGCAGGTGAACTGATTCTCTAAATCGTTCTATTTCTCAGACGTGAACGAAAAGAGTGATCTGCGCTGGATTGTTGCGCATTTCGGTGGACAATAATGAGACACCCCCTCTGATTGTTTCTTGTTTTTATTACGATTTGTTAAAACATTTCTCAGTCGGGGCAAATCTTTGCTATTCTACTCTCAGTTCAAGAAATCAGGCGTTAACCGGAACCACTCAAAGATGGGGGCGCTTAAAACTTATTGGCGAAGGACTAGTATAGTGTTTGAGAAGATGTCCAAATTGACTGGTGCTATGGGGGCAATTGTAGCCGTCGCGGCACTTAGCTTGGGTGGTGCGGTCGCTGAAGCGCAGGAAACGAAAACCATTATTGGTGAAAAGAGAGTTCCCACAATCTGGGTTGATCCCGATGGATGTGAACATTGGGTCATGGATGACGGCTGGGAAGGATACATGAGTCCCCATGTAAAGCGGGATGGACGTCCTGTTTGTCGTCAGATCAATACTTGTGCGGTTATGAACACCGACACACTGTTCGCAACGGACAGAAGTGCAATCACAAGTGGTGGGCGCAACAGTCTGGCCAAATTCTTTTCCGGTGCAGGTGCAACATCTTATGTGATTGTTGGTCATACCGACAGCCGCGCAAGTGATGAATACAACATGCGCTTGTCAGAGCGTCGCGCGAAGGCTGTTGCTTCAGTCGCGCAATCGACAGGCGTCCGTATTTCGGATGTTCGTTGGTATGGCGAGCGTCAACCAAAAGCATCAAACAGCACCGCAGCGGGACGTAAAGAAAATCGTCGCGTCGAAGTTCTGTGTATCCGCTGAGGGAGTAAAGAGTATGAAAATTATTAAAATCACCCTCGCGCTAGCAACTGCTGCAGGGCTATCCGCATGTGATAAGCAAAACCTGGGTGTTGACCGGTTCATAGATTCAGGTGATCTGTCTAAACTCGAAGCCGGGATCTGGATAGACCCCAATGGCTGTGATCACTGGATCATTGATGATGGTGCCGAAGGGTATCTGTCCCAGCGTTTGGATAAATACGGCAAGCCAGTGTGTTCTGGTGCTGCGCCACCCAACACTGCAATTGGTCCGTACAAACGTTCTGATTTGATTTAAAATCGGCCAAAGTGATACAATTTGGACCGCGCCCATAGGGTGCGGTCTTTTTCGTTGCAGTTTTATGAAGAATTCAATTGTGCGCTTGCAAGCGGCAAATGGAGCGTGCACGATGGGAATATAGGCTTTATCCAACGGAGATATGATTGGGCATTGATGCGCTCACACCACCGCCACCGTCAGAAGAGGTTCGTGAGGCCCTTCTTGAATTCCCTGACAACCGTCTGCTGATTGATCTTTGCGGCGAGTTTGATCGAAACCTAGCACATATAGAACAACAGCTGTCGCTGCAGATTATTCGACGCGGCAATCAGCTGGTGTTGATTGGCGATCCCGGCAGTCGTGACAAAGGTGAGCGGGTTCTACAGGCGTTGTATCAACGTCTAGAAGGTGGTCGAACTGTCGAAATTGGCGACATTGATGGCGAAATCCGCATGGGCGGATCCGCTTCTGGAACGGGAGTTCTGGATGGCGATCAGCTTGAAATGTTCAAGGGTGAAAAGGTGGAAATCCACACCCGTAAGAAACTGATTGAACCCCGGACAGAAGCGCAGAAGGCCTATGTCAAAAGCCTGTTCAGCAATGAGTTGGCTTTTGGAATTGGGCCTGCGGGTACGGGTAAGACTTATCTGGCGGTTGCTGTCGGCGTGAACATGTTCATTAACGGTCATGTTGATAAAATCATTCTGTCTCGCCCTGCCGTTGAAGCCGGGGAGCGGCTTGGTTTCTTGCCCGGTGCGATGGAAGATAAAGTCGACCCCTATATGCAACCGCTTTATGATGCGCTGAATGATTTTCTACCGGGTAAGCAGGTTGATAAGCTCAAAGAAGAGAAGCGGATCGAAATTGCACCGTTGGCATTTATGCGAGGGCGAACATTGGCCAATGCGTTTGTCGTGTTAGATGAGGCGCAGAACGCAACCACAATGCAGATGAAAATGTTCCTGACTCGCTTGGGCGAGGGGTCACGTATGGTCATCACAGGGGATCGTTCACAGGTGGATTTGCCTCGCGGTGTAACCAGCGGTTTGCGGGACGCGGAACGCCTTCTGAGCAAAGTCGACAGCATCGATTTTAACTACTTTACGTCCAAAGACGTAGTGCGACATCCGTTGGTTGCTAAAATTATCGAGGCATACGAAGCCGACGATGCCTGATTTTGTAGACACACTGATTGAAGACAATCGGTGGGCGGCAGCGGGATTGGCAGATCTCGCAGCGCCCGCTGCGATGCAAACTTTGACTCATCTGGGGTTTGACCCATCAAAGTATGAGATCAGCCTGCTTGGGTGTGACGACACTCGAATCGCAGTGCTGAATGCAGATTTTCGTGATAAGCCCACACCGACGAATGTACTGTCATGGCCCGCCGAAGATCTGGCCCCGGAAACTCCGGGGGAGAGACCATTCGAGCCTGAGGCGGATTTCCCCGACATGCCGATAGAGCTTGGTGATATTGCTATTTCTTATGATACTTGTGCGCGCGAAGCCGCAGAGGCCGGTAAGCCATTTGCCGCCCATGTGACCCATTTAGTGGTGCATGGGGTCTTGCATCTGTTGGGATATGATCACATTCACGACCCAGATGCTAAACTTATGGAAAGCATCGAACGTCAGGTACTTGCAGAACTGGGTTTGCCTGACCCATATTAGAGCGCAAGCCGTTGAGGTTTGATTTATTTTTGGAAAAGGAAAAATGGGCGACAATTCAGACGGATCTTCTATCGCAGCGCAAAGCGCGCAGGATCCTGACCCAAGCAGTCAAAGCGGATTTTTTAACCGCCTAAAGGACGCATTTACATCGTCTTCGGAGAACGCCGAAGATTCCGAAACCCCCGATCAATCAGGTCCAGCCCTTGTCACCACAGGGATGGTTAACTTACGGCGCCTTCGCGTAGAGGATGTCGCAACACCCACAGCCGATGTGTCGGCAGTGGCCGTTGATATTGATCTGCCGGAACTGATCGAAACATTTCGCGAAGGTGGGTATACCCGTCTACCTGTGTTTGAGGACACATTGGACACGCCGATTGGGTTTATTAACCTCAAAGACCTTGCACTTAAGTATGGATTTAATGGCAACGGCGGCGATTTTGATCTGCGGCCTTTGGTGCGCGGATTGATTTATATTCCACCATCGATGCCCATTGGGGTTCTGCTGCAAAAAATGCAAGCTGAGCGGATTCATATGGCGCTGGTCATTGACGAATACGGTGGCGTTGATGGGCTGGTCACTATCGAAGATCTGATTGAACAGGTCATCGGAGAGATCGAGGATGAACATGATGCCGATGCCGATAGTTTTTGGGTCAAAGAGAAACCCGGATGCTATTTGGTTGAAGCAAAAACACCCCTTCAGGATTTCGAAGCAGAAATTGGTAAAAACCTGACAGATTCCTTGGACGAAGAAGAGGTTGATACGTTGGGTGGTCTGGTCTTTTTGCTGACAGGTCGTGTGCCCGCCCGTGGAGAGATGGTTGCCCATCCAGACGGAGCAGAATTCGAAGTTGTGGATGCAGATCCACGTCGAATCAAACGCCTGCGCGTCTATGTTCCTGAAGACGTGCTCGTCTAGCATATGGTGATACCATCGCGCCGATCGTCCCGCGTTATCGCGCCCGGACTTGTTATCGCGGGCGCGGTGGCTGCGACGGGTCATGCGCCGCTCTATCTGTGGTACCTGGCCTTTCCTGCATTGGCGTTGGTCTTGGGGGCGATCTGTTTAGCAGCCACCGTGCGTCAAGCCGTCTGGTTTGGATGGCTCGCGGGGCTTGGCTATATTGGAGGGACTCATTTTTGGATCACACAACCATTTTTTGTTGATGCGGCACGCCATGGCTGGATGGCACCTTTTGCGTTGTTTTTCATGGCGGCAGGCCTAGCTCTATTGTGGGGGCTTGCTTATGGGGTGGCCTATTGGATTGGCAGGTCCTCAGTTCTGCGCTTGGTAATTTTAGCGCTGTGCATGACGGCGATGGAATGGCTTCGATTGCACCTGTTTACTGGGTTTCCTTGGGCGGCGGCCTCCGCGATGTGGATGCCCTTTTCGGTTATTCAATTGCTGTCGATTGCCGGCCCTGTGGGGATGGCGTTGTTTACCTATGGTCTGTTGATTTTACCGGCTCTCTTATTGCAGGTGGGACGCATTGTTGCTGTTTGTTTGGCGGTGTTTGGCTGTCTTATTATCGGTGCGGCCAATAACATCGGAGACGACTTGGCCAAAGATGTGCCTGGAACAACTGAGATAGTGGTGCGGGTGGTTCAACCAAATGCGCCGCAACATGAAAAATGGCAACGCGATTTGATCCCAGTGTTTTTCGAACGCCAACTGGATTTGTCCGCCTACCCGCTTGACGCTGGAATCAAAAGCCAGACGGGGCGTCCTGACGTTGTGATTTGGCCTGAAACTTCGGTAGCTTACGGAATACACAACCGGTATGGTGCTTTGTCAGCCATCGCAGAGGCCGCGCAAACGACGGTGATCTTTGGGTCGCAGCGGCGAGAGGGGCAAAGGTTTTTCAACAGTTTGGCGGTGATGCGACCAGATGCAGAAATTGCTACAACTTATGACAAGCATCACCTTGTTCCATTTGGTGAGTTTATCCCCTTCGGAGGTCTTCTGTCCACGTTGGGTATTCGTGGATTGGCTGCTGCCGAAGGTGGGGGGTACAGTGCCGGTGCAGGACCATCTGTATGGGATCTTGGGCCATTGGGGCAGGTTTTACCGCTCATATGTTATGAAGCGATTTTTCCCGGGGACGTCGGTGGGGCTCCCAAACGCGCGGATTGGATTTTGCATGCAACCAATGATGCGTGGTTTGGGACATCTGCGATGCCCTACCAGCATTTGGATCAGGCGCGTATGCGGGCCATCGAGCAAGGATTACCTGTAATTAGATCCGCCAACACGGGGATATCAGCAATTATTGATGCGCGGGGGCATGTATTGCAGAGCCTATTGCTGGAAGAAGACGGCAAAATTGATTCTTACTTGCCCAGTGCGGCACCAAAAACGCTTTATTCTCGAACTGGGAATCTGCCCTGGATCACGTTCGTTTTTGTCACACTACTAGGTTGCTTCTTGGCCCGCCGGCGCAATGTGGATTGACCTTGGCCTGATCTCTCTGTATCGGCCAATTGACCTTTGTCACAACGGCTTCCTGGCGTGACAATTTAACCCAATGGAGCACTTTTCATGTCTCGCAATAATTATACATTTACGTCCGAATCCGTATCTGAAGGCCATCCTGATAAAGTATGTGACCGGATTTCAGACGCCATTCTGGACGCACTGATTGCCGTAGAACCAGAGGCACGCGTGGCATGTGAAACCTTTGCAACGACCAATCATGTGGTGATTGGCGGCGAAGTTGGCCTGTCTGATCAATCCCGTCTCAAAGAAATGATGGGCGATATCGAGCAGATTACGCGAAATTGCATTCGCGACATTGGCTATGAACAAGATAAATTCCATTGGGAAACAGTGACCATTACCAATTTGCTTCATGAGCAATCCGCGCATATCGCACAGGGTGTTGATGCCGCGGCTGGTAAAGACGAAGGTGCTGGCGATCAGGGAATTATGTTTGGTTATGCGGTGAATGAAACCCCTGACCTGATGCCTGCCCCGATCCAGTATTCTCACGCTATTCTGCGACGTTTGGCCGAGGTGCGCAAAGACGGTACAGAGCCTGCTTTGGGACCAGACGCAAAGTCTCAGCTTTCTGTTCGTTATGAAAAAGGAAAACCTGTTGGGGTGAGTTCGTTGGTCCTGTCCACACAGCATTTGGATGAAACCCTGAGCAGTGAAGACGTGCGCGAGATTGCTGAACCCTATATCCGTGAGGTCCTTCCAGATGGGTGGTTGGATGCTGATACGGTTTGGCATGTGAACCCAACTGGCAAGTTCGTCATTGGCGGCCCTGACGGGGATGCTGGTTTGACCGGGCGTAAGATCATCGTTGACACCTATGGTGGCGCGGCCCCGCATGGGGGTGGTGCGTTTTCTGGAAAAGATCCAACTAAAGTTGACCGTTCCGCAGCTTATGCAGCACGCTATCTGGCGAAAAACATTGTGGCTGCAGGTCTTGCGGATCGCGCGACGTTGCAATTGTCATATGCGATCGGTGTGGCCAGTCCTTTGTCGATCTATGTGGATACGCATGGCACTGGACAGGTGGGTGACCTAGAGATTGAACAAGCTGTGGCAAAGATCATGGATCTGACACCGCGCGGTATCCGAGAAAAGTTGCAACTGAATAAACCAATCTATCAGCGCACGGCGGCTTATGGCCATTTTGGCCGGACACCGGATGCAGATGGCGGCTTTAGCTGGGAACAAACAGACCTGATTGATGATTTAAAGAAAGCTCTCTGATACAAAAACATCGGCGACCTATTATTTCGCAGTTTAAGGCTTGCGGTGCGTTGTGGAGATGTCACAGTCACCCCGAGGATTTTGGGAGGACCGGATGATCGTCGACATTGCACTGCCAGTCTCACTGGCAATTATAATGTATTCGCTTGGAGTCGGTCTGACATTTCGTGATTTCGGACGGGTGCTGACCATGCCCAAGGCCGTGCTGATCGGTGCATTTGGTCAAATGGTCATCATTCCGTTGGTCGCTTATCTACTACTGCAGGTTTTTAAACTGCCTCCCACTTTGGCCTTTGGGGTTATGTTGGTGTCTTTTTGTCCGGGCGGTGTGACCTCCAGCATTTTGACTAAGCTGGCTGGCGGAACTGTTGCCTTATCGATTACGTTGACGGCTGTTGTGAGCCTGTTGTCGGTTATGACTGTGCCCTTGATGATGGTCTGGGCTGGGACTCAGTTTCTGGGGGATAATGTGCCCTCTATCGATGTCACCGGCATAGCAATTTCTATGTTTGCTATTACGGCAGCACCTGTACTTTTAGGGTTGCTGACACGGGCATTTGCGTCGTCTTTTGCGCAGCAGATCGAACGAAGTTTATCAATCACAGCATCCGCCTTATTTATTGTAATAATATTGGGTGCGATTGTCGAAAACAGAGTGGTTCTTGCAGAGAACCTTTTGACATTGGGTCCGCTCGTTATCACCATGATTGTTACCTTACTGGTCATTGGCGTTTTACTGGCGTGGGTGTTGGGGTTATCGGGGCCAGATGGTGTATGCATATCGATCGAGATGGGCGTCCAAAACGCTGCCCTCGGAATTGCAGTAGCCGGTCTCGCGGCACGGGCGGATGGAATTCCCGAGATTGGTGTGCCGGCAGCTGCTTACGGTGTATTGATGTATGGCGTGACGTTGCCAGCTTTGGTTGTTCTGAAACGACTGGCAAAGGCTTGACCTGAAGGGTCAAGCAGTGCACATCCGCCGCGATAGGTTTTAGCACTGGAATGAAGATGTCCGACGGCAAACACCCCTCTGGCGCCCCATGGCGCAACTTTTATGGTCGCTTCAAAGGGAAAACCCTGCGCGACAGCCAAATGACGTATCTGGATGAAGATCTTCAGGCCTTGTCTCCGGGCAAAGTCGGTTGGCAGGAAAACCCTGATCGCGCACCGCTTGATCTTAAAGAGCTCTTTGGAGATCGGGATGTTTGGCTTGAGGTTGGGTTTGGCGGCGGTGAACATATGGTGCACCAAGCGGCCAACAACCCCGATGTGGGCATAATTGGGTGCGAACCTTATATCAACGGTGTTGCTATGCTGTTGGGGAAAATCCGTGACGCCAAAGTTGAGAACGTCGCCGTATATCCCAGTGACGTGCGTCATATGTTTGATGTGCTTCCAGAGGGCAGCATTTCAAAAGCGTTCTTATTATACCCGGACCCGTGGCCCAAAAAACGTCACCATCGCCGCCGGTTTGTCACCCCCGAACATCTAGATCCGCTAGCGCGCGTGATAAAGCCCGGAGGGATCTTTCGGGTCGCAACAGATATTGAGGATTACGTGCGCCAAACCATGGAAGAGGTCGCACTGCATCCTGAATTTGAATGGTTGGGTGAGGGGCCAGAGGATTGGCGCAAGCCTTGGGCGGATTGGATTTCCACCCGGTACGAACAAAAAGCGCTGCGTGAGGAACGTGTTCCACATTATCTCACATTCCGGCGTCGCTAATTTCAAGATGAACGCCTCCCGAAAGGAGGTGTCTAGGAAGTCCAGAGAGACGCGTCGATTTGCTCCCGCGTCTTTGATTACGAAATGCCAATGCAAAACGAGGTTGTCATGTCTTTTGATCGGTCTATCAAAATTGCTCCGTCCATTCTATCGGCGGATTTCGCAAATTTCGGCGCAGAATGCGAAGCCATTGAGGCGCAGGGATGCGACTGGGTGCATGTTGATGTGATGGACGGGCATTTTGTGCCGAACATCACATTCGGCCCGGCCACTTGCAAAGCCATCCGCCCGCATATCAAAGGGGTGATGGATGTGCATCTGATGATCGCGCCGGTTGATCCTTATATCGAGGCATTTGCAGATTCTGGGGCGGATGTGATTACGGCGCATGTTGAGGCGGGCCCTCATATCCATCGTACCTTGCAAGCCATCCGGGGCGCGGGTGCTAAGGCGGGAATTGCATTAAACCCCGGCACACCGGTAGAGTCTGTGGATTACCTGTTGGATATGGTCGATCTAGTGTGTGTGATGACTGTGAACCCAGGTTTTGGCGGTCAGAAATTTATCCGTTCTCAGGTTGAAAAGACCCGCAAGTTGCGCGCGATGATCGGTGATCGTCCCATTCACATAGAAATCGACGGCGGTGTAACTCCTGAGACTGCGCCTTTGGTTGCTGCGGCAGGCGCAGATGTTTTGGTTGCGGGGTCCGCCGTATTCAAAGGGGGCAGTGTTGCTAACCCTGCGCCCTATGGCGAAAATATTCGCGCTATTCGGGCTGCTGCTGCGGGCGCTCAGCGCGGGTAAGTCTGCGCTCAATTTAGGGTCATTTTCCGTAACGGCGTCTTTGATCGGCATAAAAAGCCTTAAGAGATTTCGTCGGTTCTACGGGGAATGATCCGTCTTCGATGACATCCGCTAGGCGATCTATGCGGAACATGCGAAAATCATCGCGCAATTCACACCAAGAGACCAACGTCCAGACTTTTCCCCAGAACCAAAGGCCCAGCGGTCGTATGCGACGCTGGCTTGGGGCGCCATTGGTGTCTTCATAAGTGATGATCAGGGCAGTTCTCGTTTGGGCAAACCTTTCTAGGCGGTCGATCAAAATACGCGTGTCATCCCCAAGTTTTTCCGGATTTTTGGCAAATATGGCAACGGATTCAACCGCCGTTCGTGCGCTCTCTGGAAGAACGGCATCAATTTTTACAAGCGCTTCTTCTGCAGCCTGAGCCATGGTGGCTCCGCCCCATTCGCGCACCATACGGGCACCTGCAACAAGGGCGACGAGTTCGTCCCGATTGAACATGAGCGGGGGTAGATCATAGCCACTGCGCATGACGTAGCCGACACCGGCCTCCCCTTCGATGGGGACACCGGTGCCGACAAGGTCTGCGATGTCACGATAGATTGTGCGCTCTGAGACCTCGAGCCGTTCTGCCAATTGCGCTGCCGTCACCAATCGCCCACCTCGAAGGTACTGAACGATTTGAAAAAGGCGATCAGCGCGGCGCATGGTTTAAGCGAACTCAAAGATACCGACAGAGTTTCCGTCAGGATCTGTAATGTAAATAAATTGCCCTGCTGGGATGCTGATCGCCGGGCTGACAATAGTGCCTCCTGCTGCTTCGGCGCGTTTTGCGGCGGCTTCAGCGGTGTCAGGTGTTGGCAGGTGTACTGTTGGGCCTACACCGTTGCCGGGTTTACCCGGATAAAGGTGACCGGCCGTAGAACCCGACCCAGCCATAGGAAACATTGCCATCGGATTTGGACCCGTGTCGTCAATTTTTAAGTCCCAGTCAAAGACAGTTCCATAAAATTCAACGGCTTTGGACAAATCGGTCACGGGAATTTCGCACCATACTAAGGCATTTTTCGGGGTTTGTGTCATCGTTGATCTCCTGAGGATATGTTGTCAATGAGGGGCGTATGACACACCCCCCCTGACAGCGTTATGTCAGGAGCTTTTCAGGAGACGAAATTAGTCTCTCATATGGTTGTAGCGGAGGGTCGGCGCAACACAAACCAGATCGCGCCTACGATTATCAGGTTTAAGCTTCCTGCGATGACTGCATTTGCATAGGTCCAGAAATAGTCTCGGGTCAGGTCAAAGAATAGCCCGCCTTGCCAACCGCCCAAAGCATGCCCAAACCATGCAAAGGCCAATACGATCCCAGTTGCAGATGCGCGTTTGTTGGCGGGGGTTAAGGCACGTATGGTCACCAAAACGCCGGTCATGACGCCGCCGTAGCCAAAACCATAAAGCGGTGAAAAGAGCCAAAATGCCTTCATAGAGCCTAAAAAGACGAATCCAAACATCAATATAGTTTGCCACGCGGTGGCGGC
Source organism: Pseudoruegeria sp. (assembly GCA_039972875.1). Classification (GTDB taxonomy): domain Bacteria; phylum Pseudomonadota; class Alphaproteobacteria; order Rhodobacterales; family Rhodobacteraceae; genus Pseudoruegeria. Next base: position 44,568 of record JBDWMA010000006.1, on the reverse strand, counting down.
CATCCAAGCGCGAATGGGCCCAATAGAATCCGACAATCGTCCAAAAAATATACGTCCCCCAATTGCGGCGATCAGCATGATAAGAAGGGGACCACCTGCTTCGGCGCCGACGCCGCAAACACCCTGTATTAGCGGAACCAAATGCATGAGAGGGACGGCCATGCCGGTACAGCAGCCGAGCACTGCGATAGAAAGTGCGGGTAAAACGATCTTGGGTGGCAGGCGTGGTGCCGCATCGGGAGTGGTGGCTTGATTGCCGTCTTGTTGCGGAGGATCTTGCATTAAAAATGACAGGGGGATTAGCGTACACGCCGCGAAGACCCCAAGGATAACAAAGGCGTTTTGCCAGCCAAAAGACTGAATCAAATGTCCGGCCACGAAAGGGATCATGCCTTGCCCTAATCCTTGGCCTGCTGAGGCAATGCCAATGGCCAGTCCCGCACCCGTGATAAACCAACCTCCTACTAGGGTGATGACAGGGGCGAACAGCGCACCTCCACCAATTGCACCAGCGATAAAGAACAACGTGTAGAATTGCCAAAGTGCGTTGGCACGTGCGGCCAGCAACAGCACCAAAACAATGGTGATTGCGCCGGCAAGGCAGACGTGGAGAGTTGGGATACGATCTGCGAGGAATCCCATGATGATGCCGCCGATAGCGATCCCGATCAGCCCAAAGGAATTTATGGCTGCGACTTCGGCCCGGTCCCAGCCAAATTGCATTTCCAGAGGCACTAAAAAGGCAGACAATCCGTTGACCAACGTGCCCATTGCAATCGCCAGCAATAGTGCCGCAGCTATAACAATGACCCATTTGTAATTGGGGTTGTGTGTTTTTATGGCTGACATTTGTCTGCTCCGTTCGAAGGAATGATATTGTACAAATGCAAACCGGTCAATTTGTGAAGCATGGTTCTGAAACAGACGGATCGTGGAGGTCGATTAATATTTGCTTTTCTTCTTGGGGCGCGCCTGCAACAAGTGGCTCAAACCAACTGGAAAAGGCACGATCCCGTGGGATTTTTTGAAAAATATCTGTCGATCTGGATTGCAGCAGCCATGTTGGCCGGTATCCTGATTGGTAATGTTGCGCCGGGTCTTATCCACGCGATTTCTGCTGCAGAGATTGCCAGTGTCAATCTCGTGGTGGCAGTGTTGATTTGGGCAATGGTGTATCCGATGATGGTGGGTGTTGATCCCGCCGCTTTAAAAGATGTTGCCCGCCAGCCCAAAGGGTTGTTGATCACGGTGATCGTAAATTGGGTCGTCAAGCCTTTTACCATGGCCGCACTTGCCGTTTTGTTTTTTAATTACGTCTTTGCTCCTTGGATTCAGCCCGAGGACGCTTCGCAATACATCGCGGGGCTCATTCTGTTAGGGGCAGCGCCCTGTACGGCCATGGTCTTTGTCTGGTCTCAATTGACACGTGGTGATGCAACTTACACGTTGCTGCAGGTCTCTGTGAACGACTTTATCATGGTCTTCGCCTACGCACCGATTGTGGCTCTGTTATTGGGGGTTACAGACATTATTGTTCCTTGGGGGACGTTAATCTTGTCGGTGCTTTTGTTCATTGCACTTCCGTTGATTGCTGGCTTGTGGACACGCAGAAAGCTGAAGTCTGTGGCGGCAATTGATCGTTTCTTATTACGGATAAAGCCGTTTTCAATCATTGGACTGATTGCAACTGTCATGATTATGTTTGGGCTGCAGGGACATGTGCTTGTGTCAAAGCCATTGGTCATAGTGTTGATCGCAATTCCGATCCTAATTCAAAGCTATGGCATCTTTGGGATAGCCTATTTCGCGGCTTATACCCTTAAGGTTCCACACCGGGTTGCGGCCCCTTGTGCGTTGATCGGTACCTCGAATTTTTTTGAGTTGGCCGTAGCCGTCGCGATTAGCTTGTTTGGCCTTAACTCTGGCGCGGCTCTTGCGACGGTTGTTGGTGTTTTGGTCGAAGTGCCGGTTATGTTGACACTTGTGGCCTTTGCAAACCGAACAAAAGATAGATTTTCGGGCTAGGGTTTGGCACTAGTGACCGCAGAGTTTTTCCGCCAGTTTGCGCAACTGCGGAGCGGTGATTGTTATCGCGATAAAAGCAATCGGCCAGGCAAACCACCACGCGGTCATCCAGTCGTTTAGAAATGAACTTTGGAACCCGAGCGATTTCCAAGTGGCAACACCTGTTACAATGAATGACATTACGCCCGACGTCATGAAGCTGGCCAACATGTGAACTTTTTTCTGCGGTGACATAGTTATTCCAATTCTTTGGAGGGAATGATCGGGAAAAACGCGCCGGCGGAGCGTACGCCAAACCAACGATCTCCGTTGTGGTCGCGATGCTCTCCGATGTCGACCAGTCGGTAAAAACTTTTGCGGTCAATCAATGCCTCAAGGTTGGCGCGCACCAAAATATAGGGTGACGGTTCGCCGGTTTCTGGGTCGCGTACAACGCGAATCGGTTTGTCCGAACTTGCAACCACTGTGTCCTCAACTTGGGTGTGAAACGTGATACGTTGTTCTGGGCCGGGATGCTCAACGTTGAAATCGATCGCTACAAAAGGGGCATCCTCGACGGTGATGCCTACTTTTTCTACAGGGGTAACCAGGAAATAATCATCGCCATCCTTGCGCAGAATCGACGAAAACAGCTTTACCAACCCAAAACGACCGATAGGGGTGCCCAAATAAAACCAAGTACCATCCCGTTTTATCTGCATGTCGAGGTCCCCACAAAATGGTGGATTCCACAGATGCACGGGGGGGTGGCCCTTTTTTGAAGCTGCTTTGGCTGCTGCAGCAAGGTTTTCTGCGTCGGGCTTCACGATGTTTTCATCTTGCATTGCTTTTGCCATTTGTATGTCAGGGTCTATCGTTCTTTAATGTCATCATAGCGGGCAAAGGAGCGTTGTCATGTCAGAGACGGAAGATCTTGTCACAGAAATAGAGGCACTGGGTCAAAAACTGGTGATCGCAAAGGCGAGCATCGGCAAAAGGCTGATTGGGCAAGAGCGGGTTGTAGACCTAACGTTGGCGTCCTTGCTGTGTGGTGGGCACGGGTTATTGATCGGCCTACCCGGACTGGGCAAAACGCGGTTGGTGGAAACGTTGTCCACAGTAATGGGGCTAGATGGGTCTCGCGTACAGTTTACGCCTGATTTGATGCCTGCCGATATTCTCGGCTCTGAAGTTTTGGAACAGAAAGAAGGGGGTCACCGAGAATTTCGTTTCATCGAGGGTCCGATCTTTTGTCAGTTGTTGATGGCGGATGAAATCAACCGCGCTTCGCCCCGGACACAATCGGCATTGCTGCAGGCGATGCAGGAAAAACAAGTCACTATTGCGGGCAAAGAGCGGTCTTTGGGTCTACCCTTTCATGTCTTGGCGACCCAGAACCCGATCGAACAAGAAGGAACCTATCCGTTGCCAGAGGCACAGCTTGACCGGTTTCTTGTGCAGATTGATGTAGAATACCCGGATCGCGAAACCGAACGCGACATCATATTGGCAACAACCGGCGTTCAAGAGGAGGAGGCTACAGCCGTCTTTTCCGCCGAGGAGCTGCTTGCAGCACAGACTCTCTTGCGGCGGATGCCGGTGGGTGAGTCGGTTGTTGATCTGATTTTGGATTTGGTGCGCGCCTGTCGCCCCGATGACGAAAACGCACCAGATTTCGTGCGGGAAAATGTCAGTTGGGGTCCGGGTCCGCGCGCTGCGCAAGCCTTGATGTTGACCGTCCGGGCGGAGGCTTTGCTTGATGGCCGATTGGTGCCCTCTGTTGAGGATGTCCTACGTATGGCGCGGCCCGTTCTAAGCCACCGCATGGCGTTGTCCTTTGCGGCACGGGCGCGTGGGGTTGAACTGTCGGACATTATTTCCAAAGTCGCTGCTGATGTGACGCGTCAGGACGCCGCCGCGTGAGAGCCCCCCGAGCCCTTCGTCGTCGTGCCGCAGAAGCCGCGGCACCGTATCCACCGCTTTTGGCGGAGGCCGAGCGATTGGCCGCGACGGTTTTGTTAGGGGAACACGGGCGTCGACGGTCGGGGACGGGGGATGAATTCTGGCAATACCGGCCCGCCGTAGAGGGCGACGAGTCCCGATTCATCGATTGGCGAAGATCAGCCAAGGCGGATATGCATTTTATTCGTCAAAGAGAATGGCAGGCCGCCCAAAGCGTCATGTTCTGGATCGATGACGCCCAGTCCATGGATTTTACGTCAGATCCCAAATGGCCTCGGAAAATTGGCCGTGCACGGGTGCTGGCCCTTGCTGTTTCGATCCTTTTGGTGCGCGCAGGTGAACGCGTGGGGCTGACACATTCTGAAAATCCTCCACGGTCCGGAGAGGCACAGTTGGTGCGTTTGGCCGAAGAGCTGTCGAATGAAGGCAGCAGTCATGAATTTGGGGTTCCGGAAACTCGCGGCATGCGACCCCATTCCACAGCAGTACTCCTGTCAGATTTTATGGGGCCGATGTCCGCGGTGGAAATCGCCATTGCCAAAGCCGCCGACCGCGATGTGCGGGGGGTGTTGCTTCAGGTGCTTGACCCACAAGAAGAAGTTTTTCCATTCGATGGCCGCACCGTGTTTGAAAGTGTCGGGCGCAGTGTTGTGCATGAAACGCAGCAAGCGGGTGATTTGCGGGACAGATATTTGCAACGGTTGGCCGAACGGCGTGATGCGTTAACGCATCTGTGTCGCAGCACAGGGTGGCAATTCCATATTCACCGCACAGATCATAGCAGCCAATCGGCTTTGTTATGGGTGCATCAAGCTTTGCAAAGGGGGCGTCGCTGATGTGGGTTCTTGGACCAATCGGCTTTACCCTGCCTTGGCTGTTGCTCGGGCTTTTGGCGTTGCCAATTCTCTGGATTTTGTTACGGGCGGTGCCACCTGCGCCGGTGCGACGTCGTTTTCCCGGGGTGGCGCTGCTTTTTGGGCTGAATGACGAGGATGTTCAAACCCATCGGACCCCTTGGTGGTTGTTGCTATTACGATTGATGGGGGTTGCGGCAATGATCGTGGGATTTGCTGGACCGGTTTTGAACCCTGTGATCAAGGCACCTTCAGACAATCCTCTGCTGATTGTCATGGATGGGGGCTGGGCGGATGCTGTGGATTGGACTAAGCGAATTGATCGGGTCGATTCAATGCTCGCCGAGGCCGGTCGTGCTGGACGCCCCGCTGCCGTGATCCGACTGACAAATTTGCCCTCCGATGGTATTCCATTTCAATCCGCCGATGTTTGGCAAACGCGGACGGCTGGATTGCTTCCCGATCCGTGGTTGCCGGATATGATGGCTGCTGCTGACTGGTTCGCAGCCGTGGAGTCACCAGAGTTTGATGTTCAGTGGTTGTCCAACGGTCTTGCCCTTGATGGGCGGGCGGATGTCTTGACTGAACTAGAGACCCTTGGACCGGTTACCGTGTTCGAAACGCCCACCCCTGTGTACGGTTTACGGCCCGCCACCTATGCCGAAGGAGAGATCACCATAACCGCGCTACGTAATCGAGGCGGCGCGGTGCAGTTGGTGGATTTGCAAGCTATTGGTTTAGACCCGACCGGTATTGAACGCGTGCTGGCCACGGTTCCTATCGTTTTTGAGGAGGGTGCCACAAATTCTGATGTCGCCTTAAGTTTGCCCCCGGAACTACGCAACCGTGTGACGCGGTTTGTCTTGGCGGGGCAACGAACTGCCGGTGCGATTAGCTTGACAGACGATGGGTTGAAACGGCGCGAAGTGGCGCTGATTGCTGGGGCAGATGATCGCGAAGGGTTAGAACTGTTATCCCCTCTGCATTTTCTAAATCAGGCCTTGTCTCCGACGACGGACTTAATAGAAGGCGCATTAACTGATCTGTTGCAAGCCAATCCCGATGTGATCATTTTGGCTGATGTTGCGACCTTATCTGTGGCAGAAACATCAGCCGTACAGGAATGGGTCGACGCTGGTGGCCTGCTGGTTCGTTTTGCTGGTCCACGGCTGGCCGCCAGCGATGTCAGTCGCGACACCGAGGATCCCTTGATGCCTGTGCGTTTGCGGGCCGGAGGACGGACGGTTGGTGGAGCTATGAGCTGGGGCGCGCCAAAGGCGTTGCGTCGTTTTTCACAAACCTCTCCGTTTTATGGCCTAACCATACCACCAGACGTACATGTCACCGCACAAGTTTTGGCGCAACCAGATCCAGCGCTTGCCGATAGGGTGATTGCTTCGCTTGAAGATGGCACGCCGATGGTGACCCGCAAAACCCTTGGATCTGGCCAAGTTGTGCTGTTCCATGTCACGGCCAATGCTGAATGGTCTAGTTTGCCTGTGTCTGGTCTTTTCGTGCAGATGCTTGAAAGGCTTTCGGTTTCAACCCGACCATCACGACCCGTGGCCGAAGATTTGATCGGCACCGTGTGGACGGCGCAACGCGTGCTAAATGGGTTTGGTGGATTTGAGGATGCCAGTGTTATGGCTGGCATTCCCGGAGACACCCTTTCCACCGCGAATATCAGTGTTGAGTTACCCCCGGGTCTATATAGCAGTGAGGATCGGAGCATTGCCTTGAATGCCTTAAGAGATGAAGCTGTGCTTTCGCCCTTTTCCTGGCCTGATCACGTTCCCGTTGAGGGATTATCAATTGTAGAAGAGCGCGAACTTAAAGGGGCATTGTTAACAGCCGCGTTGATATTGTTATTAGCGGATGTCTTGGCTTCTTTGTGGGTGTCAGGTCGACTGCGTGGGCCACGTGGCGGTGTTGTGGCAACAGTCTTGGTCGCTTTGCTTTTGAGTACAACGTCCAAAGGTTCGGCACAGGAAACGGACGCTGCGTTGGAACGTCTAGCGCTGCTTGCTACGGCTGATGTTGTGTTGGCCCATGTGCAAACGGGCAATTCACAATTGGATCAAGTGGCCGAGGCAGGTCTGCGCGGATTGAGCGATACACTATATCTGCGAACCTCTATTGAGCCAGCAGAGCCGATTGCCGTTAACCTTGAGACCGATGAACTGTCGTTCTTTCCATTTCTATATTGGCCCGTGTCTGTGGATCAACCGCTGCCCTCAGATGAGGCATATGTGAAATTGAACCGCTATTTGCGTTCTGGTGGGATGATTTTATTTGATACGCGGGACGCGGATGTTGCTGGGTACGGGCGGCAAACCCCCGAAGCGCGCAAACTGCAACAATTGGCACGCTCGCTTGATATTCCACCCTTAGAGTTGGTGCCAACAGATCACGTTCTGACGCGGGCTTTCTATTTGTTGCAAGAGTTTCCGGGGCGCTACGTCGGTCGCGAGGTTTGGGTGGAGGCCTCTCCGACGGATGCTAAACAGGTTGAAGGCATGCCATTTCGTAATTTGAACGATGGGGTGACCCCAGTGGTGATTGGTGGAAATGATTGGGCCGCAGCTTGGGCTGTGGACCCTTCTGGTACGCGAATGTTTCGGATTGGGCGCGGATACACCGGCGAGCTTCAGCGAGAGATTTCTTTGCGCTTTGGGGTGAATTTAATCATGCACGTGCTGACCGGAAACTATAAATCGGATCAGGTACATGTGCCTGCATTGTTGGATCGATTGGGGCAGTGATGGCAGATAAGATACTCTTAGATGCGTTGATCCCGATACCAATTCTTTGGGGTATTGCAGCGCTTGTTGCTGCTTTTGTTGGGTTTGCCGCCTATCGCGGCTTGTCGGGGTGGTGGTTGCGCGGATTGTCTGGTGCCTTGGTCGTTATGGCGCTTGCGAACCCGTCCCTGCAAAACGAAGAAAGAACGCCAGAACCGGATATTGTTCTGGTGGTGACGGATGACACTGCCAGTCAAAACATTAGCACGCGCTTTGATCAGACCAACGAAGTACGCGCGGCTTTGATAGCGCAGCTTGAGGCCCGCCCAAATACCGAAATCCGCGAAACACGCGTTTTAGATGATGCAAATAATGCGGGGTCGACACTGGTTCAGGCCCTAACAGATGCCTTGTCTGATGTACCCGGAGGTCGGGTTGCGGGGCTATTTCTGCTAACCGATGGGCAGGCTCATGACGCCGAATTACAGCCGGTGTTACCCGCCCCTCTGCATGTCTTACTAAGCGGAGAGAACGATGATTGGGATCGGCGTTTGATGGTCACCAATGCCCCAGCTTTTGGCATTCTCGGGGAGCCGGTGACCCTAACCATTCGTGTTGAGGATCAAGGTGTCGTGCCTGTGGATGTCACTGGCCGGGCGCAGTTGATGGTTGCTGTCGATGGCGGTGTTGCGCAATCCGTAACTGTTCCGACTGGAAAAGACATGACATTGCCCATTACCCTGCCACATGCTGGGTTAAATGTCGTACAATTTTGGGTTCCGGATGCCGAGGGAGAACTGACCAACCGCAACAACAGTGCGGTCGTGCAAATCAACGGTGTGCGGGATCGGCTTCGGGTGCTGTTGGTCTCGGGCGAGCCTCATCCGGGGGAGCGCACTTGGCGGAACTTGCTGAAATCAGATAGTTCCGTGGATCTTGTCCATTTTACCATTTTGCGACCTCCGGAAAAGCAAGACGGCGTTCCGGTATCCGAATTGTCCCTGATCGCATTCCCCACGCGCGAACTGTTTTTGGACAAGATCGATGAATTCGATCTTATCATCTTTGACCGCTACAAACGCAGAGGTATTCTGCCGAGCCTGTATTTGGACAATGTCAGTAATTATGTGCGCAACGGCGGTGCGGTATTGGTTGCTGCAGGGCCTGACTTTGCATCAGCAGATAGTATTTTTCATTCTGGTTTGGCAGAGGTTCTGCCTGCTGTGCCATCGGCGCGGGTGATCGAAGAAGGGTATCGCCCCAAGATTACGGATCTTGGCCACCGTCATCCTGTTACTGAAGGGTTAGATAGCCCATATCTACCTTCCGAGGGCGTCGGCGCACAATGGGGACGCTGGTTCCGTCTCATTGATCTCGCCGCGATTTCAGGACACACCGTGATGACCGGGGTGGATGAACGTCCTTTGCTGGTTCTTGATCGCGTCGGAGAGGGCCGCGTAGCATTATTGGCATCTGATCATGCATGGTTGTGGAGCCGCGGATTTGAAGGCGGAGGGCCGCAACTTGAATTGCTGCGGCGTCTGGCGCATTGGATGATGAAGGAACCGGAACTTGAGGAAGAGGCGCTATGGGCGGAACCTTCTGGACAAGACATGACCATCATTCGGCGCACACTATCGGATGAGGTCGGCGATGTAGAAGTCATTGGCCCAGACGGAGAGGTCACTACTGTGCCAATGGTTCAAGTACAGCCGGGGCGGTATGAGGCGCAATTAACAGGGTCAGATATTGGATTATATCGGCTGCGTGAAGCTCAAGAAGAGGCCGTCGTTGCCCTTGGGCCAGCAGCGCCTCGTGAATTTGAAGAGACCATCGCCACAGGGGAAAAACTCTCTGATTTGGTCACTTCGGTGAATGGCGGAACGGTTAAGATGACTGACGGAGTGCCCCGATTGCGGGATGTGCGTTTAGGACGCCCGGCTGCAGGACGAGGCTGGCTGGGGTTAACGCCTCGCAACGCCTACGTCACTACAGACATTTCTGTTGCGCCCGTATTGCCCGCTTGGTTGGTGTTGCTATTGGCTGCATTGCTTACGACGGCGGCGTGGATGCACGAAGGCCGTCGCAAAGTTTAGTTTAGATCGATTTTATAAATCGGACCGGTCCACCCATCCACGCTGCAACGCGCCCGAATGGCGATTTGGGAAGTGCCCTCAGGGATTTTTACACCTGACAGGCTGCGGGTAAAGGGCTGTTCTGTTTCGTGGGGATGTGTCAATTCGCGAATTCCGAGCGATTGCCCCTCCAGTGTCAATACTTCCCAGCCGTCTGCATAATGATCCCAACCTGTGTCCGGATGGCGCAGCGTGACGGATATGGTCCAGCTTGAACCAGAGGGCCTCGCGGTGGCCCCTTCGATTACGGGAAGATCAGCCTTTGACGCGGTTGTAGAGAATAGTGTTAGGGTAAGAATTTGTGCGGCGTAGACTAACTTTGAAACAGCCATTTATACCTCCGGCGGGGTGGGTTGGTTTTGCAAAATGACGGTGCGAGAATGAGAGCTGAACTCCCGCCGCCAGAGGACCAAAAACGTAAATGGACCAGCCATTAATAGCGCAATCGGGCTAATCAGCCAAGTGAGCGCCGCAATCGCGAAATACATTGACCGTAATCCGCGATTATAGGCGCGCGCGCCGGTTATGTTCAATTCTGCGGCCTGTCGTGCACGAGGGAGTGCGGTTGGATCGTTCTCATCATTTGGAACGGCAGCCATGACCACAGAGCAATAGCCAAATAATCTGTGTGACCAGACAAATTTAAGAAACGCATTTACGACGAAGATCAGCGCCATCAGGATCTTTGTTTCCCACACGAGGGCCGGCAACTCTTGTAAGGTAAAATCCTCAGCGATTCCGAGAAGTCGCTCTGTGTTTCCAATGAGCGCAAACCCAGCCCCAATTGCGATCATGCAGGCAGAGGCAAAAAAAGTGGTACCTTGCCTGAGGCTGGCCAAAATAGAGGCGTCAAAAATGCGCGGCTGTCGGGTGATGAACTGAACCATCCATTCCCGTCGGTAGGAGCGCATTATGTAGGACACGGATCGGGGTTCTAGTCTGCCGCTTTCGATGCGGATACCTATCGTAAGCCAGCAGAGCCAAATGAGGGCAACTGCGATGACGTCAACCGTTGTGAAATATGCGAGGCTAGATATCAGGTTCATGCCAATTAAATAGGCCGTCACGCGACCTGAGACCAGAGTGAAACCTTATTGGTAGGCGAGGCGTTGCCACAGGGATACTGTGCGTGCCTTCCACCCAACAGGGGCCGATGGTGTTGGCAAATTGCTTAGAAAATGATCCAATAAATCGGGCTGTGTACCAGTTCGACGCAGAACGTTGGTTAAGACCTCTATCTGATCGTCGGTCGGGTTAGATAGTTTTAAATATACCCCCCCAAACGTATCGGAATTTGGCAAAACAATGGCTAAAAATGTAAGGCCTATCTCAACAGGATAAAGACTGAATCGAAATTGGACTGTGCAGGTTTCTCCAAAGCAGTCCGTTTTTAACGGACCCGAAATTTCGGCGCCGCGTAAACTGATTGATTGCCCGGTATAGGAATGACCGTTTAGCAAGACTGAAAAAGGAGGGTGAGTTTGATGATCGGATTTATTTGGTTCAGAGTGGGTGTGTTGAGCCTCGTTATGGTGAGGTGGGGCAAGGCTGTTCATAAAGAATCGCTCCTGATCGTCGGGGGGTGCGACCAGCCTCGGTTAGCCGAGTTACCAAAGGGTTAAGTCGCATCAATGGATCATGAGGGTTAAATGGCGTTGCGTTGGCTGCAAATAATTGGTAATATATTTTTACCAATTATTGGAGAGCGATATGGAAATGCCTCACCCAAATAAGGAAGTGCTTGAAAATAAGGCACGCATTGTGCGGCGCCTTCAGTCCGTTCTGTCTGACGGTGCAGTCATTTCTGATGCAGTTGAAACGCGTGCTTATGAATGTGATGCGTTAACGGCCTATAAATGTCCGCCGATGGCCGCTGTCCTGCCGACGTCTACACAAGAAGTGGCTGATGTTCTTCGGATTTGTCATGAAGAAAATGTACCGGTCGTCCCACGTGGATCGGGGACTTCCTTGGCCGGAGGCGCGCTTCCCACCGAGGATTGCGTGATCCTCGGTGTGGCGCGGATGAATGCTGTGTTGGATACGGATTATGAAAATCGAACGATCACGGTGCAATCTGGGCGTACCAATCTGTCGGTGACCGGCGCCGTAGAGGAAGACGGTTTTTTTTACGCGCCTGATCCCTCCTCTCAATTGGCTTGTGCCATAGCCGGCAATGTTGCGATGAACTCTGGTGGGGCACATTGCTTGAAATATGGCGTCACCACTAACAACCTGATGGGTGTCGTGATGGTGCAGATGGATGGCACCGTCATTGAACTCGGTGGGGAATACCTTGATGCGCCGGGGTTGGATTTATTAGGGGTGATTTGTGGATCCGAAGGGCAGCTGGGTGTTGTGACCGAAGCGACCTTACGTATCCTACACAAACCCGAAGGCGCACGACCTGTATTGATTGGTTATGATAGCAACGAGGTCGCGGGTGCCTGTGTCTCTGACATCATTCGGGCAGGTGTTTTGCCGGTTGCGATTGAGTTCATGGATCGGCCTTGTATTCGCGCTTGTGAGGCTTTCGCTGGGGCGGGTTATCCGGATTGCGAGGCGTTGTTGATCGTCGAAGTCGAAGGGTCGGATGCGGAAATTGATGCACAACTTGCTTTGATCATAGAAATTGCGCGGAAACATAATCCGATAGAAGTCCGTGAGGCCCGCGATGCGGATGAAGCTGGGCGAATATGGTTGGGTCGCAAATCGGCCTTTGGCGCTATGGGACAGATCAACGATTACATGTGTTTGGATGGGACTATACCCGTATCTTCTTTGCCCTATGTGTTACGCAGGATAGAGGAATTGTCCGCTGATTATGGGCTGGCCGTGGCCAATGTTTTTCATGCGGGGGATGGGAATATGCACCCTTTGATCTTGTTTGATGCCAATAAACCCGGAGGTCTTGAGCTGTGTGAAGCGCTAGGCGCGGATATCCTAAAGCTCTGTGTTGAGGTTGGAGGTTGTCTGACCGGAGAACACGGCGTCGGCGTTGAAAAGCGTGACTTGATGCTGGTGCAATACACAGCAGATGATCTTGAGGCGCAAATGTCGATCAAAGACGTATTCGATTCCAAATGGCTGATGAACCCCGCCAAAGTTTTCCCGTTGAGCGAGACTGAAGCACGTCGCACCGGTGCAACGCTTGGGCATTAAAGTCGTAATTCACTAAGAGTTTCAGAAAGACTAGTCATGGTAGCTCCGACAAACGAAGCAGAATTGGCCGACGTGATTGCGGCGTCCAAACAGGCGTTTTCAATTAAAGGTGGCGGAACACGTACATTGGGAACCACGATGGGGATCCCAATGGAAACTCAGGCACTGACTGGTGTTGAACTCTATGATCCGGGGGCTTTGACTGTGGTTGCAAAGGCCGGAACTTCCCTAGACGATCTGCATTCTATCCTTGCCGCAGATCACCAGCGGCTGGCGTTTGAACCTCCAGATCTAAGGGCTCTGTTGGGGCGTGATGGTTTATCTACGATTGGCGGGGTGGTGGCTGCCAATGCCTCGGGGCCGCGCCGGATTCAGGGCGGCGCGTGTCGAGACTATTTATTGGGGGTTCGGTTCGTCGATGGCACGGGCCGGATTGTAAAAAATGGTGGGCGCGTGATGAAAAATGTCACGGGCTATGATCTGGTCAAATTGATGGCGGGAAGCCATGGCACTCTTGGTGTCCTAAGTGAGGTTTCGCTAAAAGTTTTGCCAATTCCAGAGCAAGTCGGAGTTTTGTTGATAGAAGGGTTGCGGCCTGATCAAGCGGTTTCGGCGATGTCGATGGCTTTGGGGTCTCCGTTTGATGTCACCGGGGCTGCCCATACAACCAAGGGATTGGATGGGGATCCGGTGACGATGATCCGGCTTGAAGGGTTCGAAAACTCCGTTCGATATCGTGCGGAGGCATTGCGTGATAAATTGATAGAGTTTGGCGATATCCACATCGAAACGGACGCCGTTAAAACGGCCGCTGGTTGGGCGTGGGTGCGGGACGCCGCAATGCATGTTGGCCTGCCCGGTGACGTCTGGCGGATTTCTGTTGCGCCCAAAGATGGTCCTGTCGTTGCAGCTCTATTACCGGATACGGAAATCCAGTTTGATTGGGGTGGTGGATTGCTTTGGGCGCGTGTCCCTGATGGTTTCGATGTGCGGGCGGCTCTTACTGGTTTAAAGGGGCATGCGACCCGTATCAAAGGGGCTGGGACACCGCAGGACCCGTCGGTGTTTGCGCCAGAATCTGCGCCTGTGGCTGCTTTGACTGCAGGCATTCGCAAACAATTTGACCCCAAAGGCCTATTGAATCCCGGATTGATGGGCGCAGCCCCATCTAGAAAAGAGCAGTGATATGCAAACCCATTTTTCGCCAGAACAGTTAAAAGATCCTGGATTAAAGCGCGCCAATGAAATTTTACGGTCCTGCGTGCATTGCGGGTTTTGTACCGCAACCTGTCCGACCTATCAGGTGCTTGGGGATGAACTCGATAGCCCACGCGGGCGAATCTACATGATCAAGGACATGTTGGAATCCGGGCGACCTGCAGATGAAAAGACGGTCAAACATGTGGATCGATGCCTTTCCTGTCTTGCCTGTATGACCACGTGCCCATCTGGGGTGCATTATATGCATCTGGTGGACGAAGCGCGTGCCTACATAGAAAAGACCTATAAACGCCCGCTTAGTGATCGGATGTTGCGCTGGATACTGGCAAAGATCCTGCCCCATCCGACTCGATTCCGCCTCGCGTTATTAGGTGCAAAAATGGGCCGGCCTTTTGCGTTTTTGATGCCGGATGCACGTCTCAAGGCGATGCTTGAGATGGCCCCGAAAACCATTCCGCCTGTCAGCCGAAATGATGACCCACAGAGCTTTCTCCCTGCATCGGCTCCTATTAAGCGGGTTGCGTTGATGACGGGCTGTGCACAAAAAGCGCTGAACACGGATATCAATGATGCCACGATCCGTTTATTGCAGCGTTTTGGCTGCGAGGTGGTGATTGCCGAGGGCATGGGATGTTGTGGGGCGTTGACGCACCACATGGGCAAGGTCAAAGACAGCCACAGCGCAGCGGCCAACAACATTGGCGCTTGGATGACTGAGGTGAACGGTAAAGGTCTGGACGCGATTGTCATCAACACGTCCGGCTGCGGCACCACGGTGAAGGACTATGGTCACATGTTTCGCAACGAACCCATGGCCCAAGAGGCGGCGCGGGTGTCAGGTCTTGCCATGGATATAAGTGAGTTTTTGATGACGCTTGAGATTCCTGACGGTCCAAAGAAAGATATGAAGGTTGGATATCATGCAGCCTGTTCGTTGCAACATGGGCAACAGATTAAGGCGGCGCCAAAGCAACTGTTGAAAAAGGTTGGCTTTTCCGTTCTGGAACCGGCCGACAGTCATTTGTGTTGTGGATCCGCCGGAACTTATAATTTGATGCAGCCCGAAATATCAAAGCAGCTCAAGGCCCGCAAAGTTGAGACGCTTGAGGCCGTCAGTCCTGATGTTATCGCGGCTGGAAACATAGGATGCATGATGCAGATCGGCAGTGGAACCGGTGTACCGGTTGTACACAGTGTGGAGCTGTTAGATTGGGCGACAGGTGGCCCAAAACCGCCTGCATTATTCACATCCCGGCCATAATCCTGCCTTAAGCAAATTTTAGCCTCTGTTCAAAGCAACGGAGGCACAATGCGCTTTTTCTCAATACTGATTCTGTTTTTCCTTGTGTGGGGAAATGTGGCCCCAGCCAGTGATTTACGTGCGTTAGAAACAGCGGACAAAAACAAAGGCTGGGAGGCCGTGGGCCGATTGAACATCGGGGATCGCTCTATGTGTACCGGGGCATTGATTGCGCCGGATCTGGTTTTGACCGCTGCACATTGTCTATTCGATCGGGAGTCCGGCGTCGCAATTGATCCTACGACGATTCAATTTTTGGCAGGTTGGCGTAACGGGCGGGCTTCAGCTTACCGGAGTGTGAAAACGGCCGCTGTGCATTCAGACTATCAAATGTTTCACCCATCGGGAGCAGCGCGCGTGCGCAACGACGTTGCATTGTTGAAATTGGATCAGCCCATCCGCAACAGCTCTATCCGCCCCTTTGAGGTTAAAACAGATTTGCAGAAGGGCGATCAAGTTGGGGTTGTATCTTATGCTCAGAACCGAGCTGAACATGCGTCGTTGCAAGAGGTTTGCCATGTTTTGGGTCAGCAGGCTGGGGCTGTAGTGTTATCATGTAATGTGGATTTTGGGTCCTCTGGGGCACCTGTATTCGTTGTCGATAATGGCGTTGCGAAAGTGGCAACCGTTGTGTCCGCTAAGGCCGACATGGGAGCGCAAAAAGTTGCTTTGGCGACGGAATTGTTCGGCTCCGTCCCAGATCTTATGGCGGATATTGCGGACCAAACACGCTTTGGTGGGGCAAGACCAAAGGTACGGCGGTTGTCTCTTTCCGAAGACCGGCACAGATCTGGTGCACGGTTTTTGCGCCCTTAACGAGAGGTCAAGATGCAAGTCTTTCGAGTTATTATTGTGGGATTGCTTCTTAGTTCCCCAGCAAGCGCACAAGACAGTGGGCTGCAAATGTTAACTCAACGCGATGACATTTTTGGTTTAGAAGCCGTGGGTCGGTTTGATCTGGGGGGCGGCAGTTGTAGCGGTGCGTTAATCGCGCCAGATTTGGTTCTAACCGCGGCTCATTGTTTGTTTGATATGTCCAAAAAACGCCCCCAAGATCTAAGCAAAGCCACGTTTCGGGCAGGTTTGCGAGATGGTAAGGCCTTGTTTGAATCCAAAGTGCTTCGGGCTGTCGCACGTCCTGCATACGAGCCGTTTCAACAGTTTAGTTGGGAGGGGGTTAAACAAGATGTTGCGCTTGTTCAACTTGTGGATCGTGTGAACACCGCAGTTATCTCGCCCTATGCCATTGAAAACGCGCCTCCCCAAGGAAGTAAAATCAGTCTTGTCTCTTATGGGCGCGGTCGTAGTGAAGCACCATCATGGCAAAAAGAGTGCCGCATACAGGAAAGAGACTCCGAAGGGTTGGTTTTATCTTGTAACTCTACATTTGGATCTTCGGGCGCGCCTGTCTTTAGTGATGCTGGGCGTCGTCGTCGGATCGTTTCAATCATTTCCGGAGGTGGGCAGATTCAGGGGCAAAAACTTGCTTTTGGTATGGTGCTGCCAAAGGCCGTGGCTGAATTAAAAAGGGCTCTACGCTCTGGTCGCGGTGTAATAGAGGCAGAACACCAGTCTGTGCGGCGTAAAGGCTTGGATATCAATGGCAAGTCAAATATTGGTGCGAAGTTCCAGCAACCGTAAGGTCTTGAAACCCAAAAAGCTCTTTCCTACCTAACATTCACCGGACGCCAATGAAGGGTCCGGGATTGAACATTGGCCTGTCCATTCCGGAAGGCCGCCCCTATTTGGAATCGCTTCTTGGAGGATATCCCATGCGAACTGTTGACCTGTCCCCGCTGTACCGTGCCACCGTTGGTTTTGACCAGATTGCCGATCTGATGGATCGCGCCCTGACCAGTGACGTAAGCCAGTCCAGTTATCCACCCTATAACATCGAAAAAACTGCCGATGATGCTTATCGCATCTCGATTGCTGTGGCGGGCTTTTCTGAGGAAGAGCTTTCGGTTGAGGTCAAAGAAAATTCTTTGATTGTTTCAGCGCGCAAAGCCAAAGACGAAACACCACGTAATTTTCTGCATCGTGGCATCGCGACCCGCGCGTTTGATCGAAAATTCCACCTTGCCGAACATGTACGCGTGTCCGGCGCGACCCATAAGGACGGGATGTTGCATGTGGACTTGCTCCGCGAGGTGCCCGAGGCACTTAAGCCGCGCAATATTCAGATTAACAGCAACACGGTGATTGAAGCCAAAACCGTTAACTAAGGCACTTTCGATGTGGCGAAATTGGGCGTGCCTTGGGCGCGCCCTTTTTGTATTAAAGCGTGATTAAGTTCAGCCGCGCCACCTGATAGATCAGGCCAGATTTTTCAAATCGGTCTGGATCTATATTAAACCCAAGCTTTTGATAAAACCCCAGGGCATTGACCCGCGCATCACACCATAATTCACGATAGCCATCGTGTTTTAATCGGTGGGCACCCTCTTGCAATAGGGTTGCGCCAAGACCCCGCCCTTGGTGTGAGTTGGCGATGGCCATCTTACGCAATCGTACGGTTAAATTGTCGGGGAAAAAAGAGGCGACACCGATATGTTGATCTTTGATGAACAGTCCCAAATGCAGGGCTGTTTCATCGTTTGGAACAGTTAGATCCGCTATTGGTTTTTCGGGCCAAAGAACAGCCTGACGCAATGCTAGGGTCGCCTGAGGTGACAGGGTTCTGAATTCATATGTCGACATAGAAAAGGGCATAACGAGGGCTGCTTCAAAAGAAAACGCCCAGCTCAGAGAACCGGACGTCTTTCTCATTTGTGCAATGAATTAGCCACCAACGAATGGGGAGCCAATTGAGAAGAACAATGTCTCCCCTGAATGATCATCTACGCCGTCATTGTCGGTCGACACGTAAAATGTTCCATTTACATCGATGGCCAGCCCTTCGACTTTGTCCTGAACATATCCGTTCAAAGACTGAAGCTCCGGGATCAAGTCATGGACTACTTCCTTTGAGACCACAGGCAGCTCGCCGCCAAGCGCCGCTGGCACCATATCGGCAAGAGGGATGCGGTAGATTTTTTTGGTAACGGCATCTGTCCCGATTTGATTGTCGCGTTCGATAACGTAGACATATGCGCCATATGCCACGATTTCAGACAGGCCGACCCAGCCTTTGCTTGGCGCTGTCTTTTCATACAGCACCGCGCCCCATTCTTTTGTCTCAGTGTTATAGGCGACCAGTTTTACGTGATTTTCCGGGTCGTCTTCCCATTCACGTTGAACGGCCATCCATAGGGTATCGTCAATTTTGGTGATGCCTTCAAAGCCGAACCGTTTCTCAACAGTTAACAACTCTTTTGGCAGTCCGATTTCACCTTTCAGATTATCAATCGAGCCATCAGCGTTTACGTGATAAATCGCATGTGGGATAAGCCGCTCGGTTCGACCCTCTGATGCAACGTAGAACCCGCCTTTGCCGTCCAGAGCGATGCCTTCGAGGTCCAGTTTTTGCGCAGGGGCACCGTTGCGTGTCACATGGGTTACATCGGTGATCCGGGCAGGTGTGGTGTTCGCATCAATTGTGAAAATGCTTGGCTGAAAACCGTAAAAGCTGTCATTCACGGCGTACAGTATTCCGGGCTGATCTGCATCCGCCACCATACCTGATAGGGCCCCCCATCCGATTAAGTCATCCGCCCCTTCGGAGGTCAGTTGTGGATAAGTCGCCGGCGCGTTTTGGTATTCGTAGATCATAACGTGGGCGCGGATGCCGCCATCCTCGATTAAGTCCTTTTCATTCGCGGTGACAAGCAAATTACGATCCGGGATAGCAACGATCCCTTCGGGCGCGATGCCAGAAGGCAGCATTTGGCTCAGCACTGGATTGGCTAAATCCGTAACATCATAGACACCCACGATTGATCCGCGTTCAGAGCCGACAAAAACCATAGGTGTATCGCCAAAGGTTGCCGCTTCGATTGATTCTGGTTCAACGCCTTTTGAATCTGATCGTTTGTCTGGATAATGGCCAATTTGAACCATTGCGTGTTCAAATGAAGTGCCGGAGTCGTAGGTCACATCGCCGGATTTATGGAATATGGTCCAGCCGCGCGATCCACCTTCGTAATCGCCTTCATTTGCAATTGCGAAGTGGTTGTCATCGATCCATTTAACGGCATCTGGCTCTCTTTTTCGATTGGCCTGGCGTTCGGTAAAGATCAATGCACCACGTTCATCGGTTGCGTCGATCCCGTTGAGATCCACCGTTCCAGCTGAAAAATGCGATAGGATGTCGCCGTCTTTTGAAACGACAACGAGATGGTTGTTTTCCTGCAATGTCACGATGGTTTCACCGAGATTGTTCACAGAAACGAATTCTGGTTCCGGATCCGTCGTGCCAATTTCTGCAAGGCCTGCAAGATTGATCCGCTTCATGCCGGCACAATCAGCGCTATCATCCTGTGTCGAGATTAAAACCAAATTACCTGCGGGCATTTGGGGGAGGGCACCACCGTTTAGGTCTTCGTCCCGTTCGTTCTCAATGGCGATAGCGATAAAGGATCCGTCTTTAGAGGCCGCAACGGAATCCGGTTGACCTCCAAGATCACAGCGGCTCAGTTCTTTTTGGGTGTCTATGTCAATGACGCCAAGATAACCGGATGCGTTGACATAATCCTCAGACGTATTCACCCCCACAAACGCAATATTGTCCACCAGAACAACGGATGTAGGTTCTCCGTCCAGTGTTATATTTCCCAGCGCCTTAGGGGCAGCTGGGTCGCCGATATCGATCAGCCCCAAAACGCCAAGAGGGCTGTCTGTATAGACCAGACGCATGCCATCTTTGGTCGCTGCAATGATCTCGGGTGAAGTTTCTCTGTTCGTATCTTCACCTTCGGCCATGTTGTTTGGCGTGGCAAAGGATGCGATGCGGTTGAAATTCATTTCGGCCGTCGCGGCCCCTGCGGTTAACGCAAGGGCTGAGGTGAGGCATAGCAATTGTTTTGACATGGAACGTCCCCAAGTTGATGTACTTAGGGCGAGATGACAACGTTAACCAACATCCCCATGACGGTTTTGCGACAGTTATGTAAAATGGGGAAGACGTCTTACTTTTTGAACGTTCCCGATTTTTTTAGATCTCCGTAAGCTTCATTTTAGTTTCAGCATTTTTAAAATATTTCAGGATCTCATCTTACTGTTAATCCAACAGGCGACGTGCGATCACTTGGGCTTGAATTTCGGCGGCCCCTTCAAAAATATTAAGGATTCGGGCGTCGCATAGAATTCGGCTGACGGTATACTCCAGAGCAAAGCCATTGCCGCCATGGATTTGCAGTGCATTGTCTGCCGCAGCCCATGCCACGCGAGCGCCCAGAAGTTTGGCCATTCCCGCCTCAAGGTCACAACGTTTGTCGTGGTCCTTTTGCCAAGCGGAGTAATAAGTCAACTGACGTGCGATCATGATCTCGACAGCCATCATCGCCAATTTTCCACCCACCCGAGGGAAATTGATCAGAGATTTGCCAAATTGCTTGCGGTCGATAGCGTATTGCATGCCGACTTCCATTGCGGATTGCGCCACGCCAATGGCGCGGGCCGCTGTCTGAATGCGGGCGCTTTCGAAGGTCTGCATGAGCTGTTTAAAGCCCTGGCCTTCTTTGCCGCCCAAAAGGTTTTCTCCTTTGATTTTGAAATCATCAAAGCCGAGTTCGTATTCCTTCATGCCGCGATATCCGAGGACTTCGATTTCGCCACCCGTCATACCGGGTGTCGGGAATGGATCGGCATCAGTACCGGGTGTTTTTTCTGCCAGAAACATGGACAGGCCAGAATAGTTCGTGGTGTCGGGGTCAGTCCGTGCCAGCAACGTCATGACTTGGGTTCGGGCGGCATGGGTGATCCATGTTTTGTTGCCTGTGACGCTATAGTTGCCGTTTTCATCTTTTACGGCGCGGGTCCGAAGTGATCCGAGATCAGAACCGGTGTTTGGTTCGGTAAAGACCGCTGTCGGCAAGATTTCAGCGCTGGCGAGTTTAGGCAACCAGTCTTCTTTTTGGTCGTCTGTGCCGCCACACAGGATCAGCTCTGCTGCAATCTCAGAGCGCGTCCCCAGTGAACCGACACCGATATAGCCACGCGAAAGTTCTTCGGAAACAACCACCATAGAAGCTTTGGAGAGGCCAAAGCCTCCAAATTCTTCGGGGATGGTCAAACCGAACACACCCATTTCGGCGAGATCTTCGATGATCTCCATTGGGATCAATTCGTCTTTTAGATGCCAGTCATGTGCATGGGGAATGACTTTATCATCCGCATAACGTCGAAATTGTTCGCGGATCATTTCCAATTCTTCGTCCAGCCCCGATGCGCCAAATGTGGCATGGGCGGATTGTTCCTGCATCAACGCAACCAAACGCATACGGGCAGCGGTGGTGTTGCCTTGGGCCATAAGGCTTTCCACCGCTGCGTCGCGGGTTCCCAATGGAGAGATCCCGAGGTCCTGCAAACGTGCGACTTCTCCTTGGCTCATGGGGATACCGCCAAAGATTTGGTTGAGGTATTCCCCGAATGCGATTTGGTGAATGAGCTGTTCAATTTCTCCGAACTTCCCATCGGCAGACAGTCGATCTGCCCAAGCCTGCATTTGACGCAAGGCTTCGCGATAGGTCGCCAGCCATGATAGGGTGTGGGCAGAATATTGGTGTTCTTCAATTAGACCGGATGAGACACGACCATCTTTGGTGACCTGCCCCCGCAATACCTCCCGTGCGGTTTCAAACAGGTTTTCCACGGTGGGAAGTGATGCTGACGTTAGCGAGAGGAGATCTTTTAGGATCGGGGTGTTCGCATTTGTAAGGGTCATATCCTGTCCGTCATGTGGCATCTGGTTTATCCTTGAATCAGTTAGAGGAAGGTTTATCCATTATGCAACCGCAGCGCAACAATAATGCGTATTTATTGCATAAATTGAACAATAATAACCATCAAGATATTGCACTGCTGAAGTGGTCCTTTAGGCGTATACTGCGCAGTATGACAGAACATGAGGCTTAATAAATAGTGTTTTTACTCAATGAATTAGGGACCAATGTCGTCGTTCTTGCGTTGTGTTTTGCGCTGTTTGCGGGTTTTGTAAAAGGGGTTGTGGGCTTTGCTTTGCCGATCATTATGGTGTCCTGTTTGGGGTCGATCATGAGCCCCGAATTGGCGTTGGCGGCTTTGATTCTACCGACTCTTTTTGCAAACGCAGCACAGTCCTTTCGTCAAGGCGCGCGCGCCGCATGGGAGTCTGTGCTGCAATTTTGGGTCTACATTACATTTTTATGTCTCTTCATTCTTTTGTCGGCCCAGTTGGTTCGTCTGGTGCCGAGCAAGGCACTGTATTTCATGATTGGTGGTCCTGTGGTGCTATTTACGTTGTCTCAACTGGTGGGGTTTTCAATTGAGATTAAACGAACCCGTCGGCTTCGGGCAGAGATATTGTTTGGAGCATTTGCAGGGTTTTGCGGTGGGACCTCGGGCACATGGGGGCCACCAACCGTGGCATTTCTGACGGCCGTTAAGACATCAAAATTAGACTCCGTTCGAATACAAGGTGTGATCTATGGGGCTGGGGCTGTCTTTCTTTTTATTGCGCATATCCGGTCGGGGATTTTCAATGCTGAAACGGCACCGTTATCGGCTTTGATGTTGCTCCCGGTTGGTCTTGGTATGTGGGCCGGAAACTGGGTGCAGGACCGTCTGAATCAACAAGGGTTTCGGACTTTGACACTCATTATTCTAACGGTTGCTGGTCTGAATCTAATCCGTCGGGGGATTATTGGTCTCTGACGGGCAGTTGAGATACACAGGAAAGGCAATGTTCCGTAACCACCCTTAGTTTCATTTCGAACGCTAAGGCGAAACTCGGAGTTGGCAAAGACAAACGCCCTCGTGTTTATCGAGGGCGTTCAAAAGTTAATTATACTAAGTGGTCTTACCTGATGGCGACAGCTTTTACGTCATCATCAATGTAGTCGACGTATTGTGAAAAGTTATCCGCGAACATTGAGACCAGCTTTTTAGCCTGAACATCGTAGTCTTCTGCGTCATCCCATGTACGACGGGGATCAAGCAGGATGTCAGCAACGCCGGCGACTGATACAGGTACATCAAAACCAAAGTTTGGATCTTTGCGGAATGTCGTTTCAGCCAAGGAACCATCTAGAGCTGCGGTTAGCAGGCCACGAGTCGCTTTAATTGGCATGCGAGACCCAGTGCCATAAGCGCCACCAGTCCAGCCAGTGTTGACCAACCAGCAAGTCGCGCCATGCTTCGCAATTTTCCGACGCAACAAATTGCCATATACCTCAGGTCGACGCGGCATAAATGGCGCACCAAAACAGGTAGAGAATGTGGGTTCTGGCTCTGTTACGCCCCGCTCAGTTCCGGCCACTTTTGAGGTGAACCCAGATAGGAAGTGATACATTGCTTGTGCAGGGGTCAGGCGGGCAATCGGAGGCAAGACACCAAAGGCATCACAGGTCAGCATGATGATATTCTTGGGGTGGCCACCCAGCGCCGAAGCGGAGGCGTTTGAAATGTATTCCAGAGGGTAAGCACAACGCATATTGGCCGTCAGGCTGTCGTTTTCGAAGTCCAGTTCTTTGGTGTGTTCGTCATAAACCATGTTCTCGATGACAGTGCCAAATTTCTGAGTGGTCGCGTAAATTTCAGGTTCCGCCTCAGCCGACAAGCTGATTGTTTTCGCATAACAGCCACCTTCGAAGTTGAACGTACCTCTGTCGGACCAGCCATGTTCGTCGTCGCCAATCAATACACGGTTTGGATCTGCGGAAAGAGTAGTTTTCCCTGTGCCAGACAGACCAAAGAAGATAGCCGTATCAACCGGATTGTTTGGAGCGTGGTTGGCAGAGCAATGCATTGCCATCACGCCATCACCAGGCAGGATATAGTTGAGAAGCGTAAAGACTGATTTTTTGTTTTCCCCGGCATATTCAGTGCCGCCGATCAAGATGACTTTCTTTTCAAAGTTCAACGCGATTACGGTTTCAGAACGGCACCCGTGTTTGGCTGGATCAGCTTTAAAGCTGGGGCAATTGATGATGGTAAATTCCGGCGTGAAATCCTCTAGATCCTCAACGTCAGGGCGCCGCAGTAAATGGCGAATAAAAAGCCCATGCCACGCCAATTCAGTAACCATGCGGACGTCAAGCCGGTGAGACGCATCTGCGCCGCCGAAGAGATCCTGAACGAAATAATCGCCACCTTTCATGTGTGAAACCATATCAGCGTACAACACATCAAAAGCCTCGGGATCCATCGGAGGATTGTTTTCCCACCAAATTGAATCTTCTACCCCAGCAGACCGTACAACAAATTTATCTTTTGGTGAGCGGCCAGTGTGTTTCCCGGTTGCAACAAGGAAAGTTCCGCCTTGTCCCAGAGTGCCCTCATCACGCTTAAGCGCCTCTTCCATCAGAGCAGGTTCAAGGTAGTTGTAATAGACGTTCCCCAGCCCGGTGATTCCTTGATCGTCGAGTGTGAAGTCGGGGTTTACCCGTCCATGTGTCATGTGCTTGCTCCTTACGCCCCGCCCGCAGCGGTGGCGTCTCTCCTTGGTCACGTAAAGGCGCAGTGGACCAACAATGCGCCGCCGATCCGCTTGGTCGGTAAGTAAGCCTAACATGCCGCTTCGCAGCATGAACAGGACGCATTGCCTCGGTTAGCGCAATCAAATCAACCGTTAGCGCAACCTTGGGTCGAAAAAGTGAGTCATATTGGCACGGATTAACCAGAATTAGGTGTTTTTGGGTCTCAATCGTTGAGTGATTCGTACTTAACAGTTGATTCCATTCAGACGAAAACGGAGAATATGGCAAAAATCGGGCTAAAAATTAATAAGAGGGCAGTACCTATGTCAAAGATCGCACTCGTCGATGACGACAGGAATATTCTAACGTCTGTTTCTATAACCCTTGAGGCTGAGGGGTTTGAAGTCGAGACATATAATGACGGCCAATCGGCCTTGGATGCCTTTAATAAGCGTCTTCCGGATATGGCTGTCCTAGATATTAAAATGCCGCGAATGGATGGAATGGACCTGTTGCAGCGGCTCCGCCAAAAATCCTCTATGCCGGTCATTTTTCTGACCTCCAAAGATGACGAAATTGACGAAGTGTTGGGGCTTCGGATGGGCGCAGATGATTATGTCAAAAAGCCATTTTCACAACGCTTGCTCGTTGAACGAATCCGGGCGTTGTTGCGTCGTCAAGATGTGATAGCATCTGATGGAACTGAAGAAGTTCAGGAAAGCCAACTTATCGAACGCGGGGCTCTTAAGATGGATCCGCTTCGTCATGCGGTCAGCTGGAAAGGGAATGATGTCTCTTTAACCGTGACCGAGTTCCTTTTGTTGCAGGCTTTGGCCCAGCGCCCGGGATTTGTCAAAAGTAGGGACCAGCTGATGGATGTAGCCTATGACGATCAGGTTTACGTTGATGATCGTACCATCGACAGCCACATTAAGAGATTGCGCAAAAAGATGCGGACAGCGGATACCGATTTTTCCGCGATCGAAACACTTTATGGCATTGGTTACCGGTATAACGAGGAAGAATGACACTTTCTCCTGAAATTGATGGGTCTGAAAACCGCAACGCCCGGAGCGTGGATGTTGTGTTGGGCGAGGACTGGGAAGATCCCAGCCGTCGCAATGATGCGGAAATGACCGAAAGACGGGCACGGCGCGGATTGATCTCGCTGAACCGTTCGGCTTTGGCTCGTAAAATCATCACCTTTAACCTGTTGGCATTGATCGTTTTGGTTGCGGGGGTTTTATATTTGAATCCTGTGCGCAACTCTCTTGTAAACCAAAGAGAGGCTGGCCTTGTTGCGGAAAGCCAACTTGCAGCAAATGTTTTTGAGGCGCAATTACCGGTCAGCGCGCCTGTAAATTTGGCGACGGGTGATGGGTTAGATGTTCAAGGGACGCTGAATGCCTTGACGCTAAGTGCTGGAACTGAACTCTATATTTTTGATGCCGCCGGAGAGCTTATTGGCTCCGCGCAGAATGAGCTAAAAGTTCCAACGGACCTGAATCAACGCAGTACGTTGATTTCGGATTTTTTGAACGCAATCTGGGGGGGCATTTCCGGATTGGTTGGACCTGATCCAATCGCCGAAGGCGTGGGCGGTGTTCAGGGATTGCTTCCTGAATTAGTGCCGCAAGCTCTGGACGGAAAACAGGTTGTACGCTCTGAAGGGAATAATGCCGACGGGGCGGTTTTTGCGGTATCTACACCAATATTGCAAAATGATAAGCCTGTTGGTGCGGTGGTGCTATCCAGCGCTGCAGGTGAAATCGACAATCTTGTCCGTCAAGACCGGGAACAGGTACTACAAATGTTTGTGGTCGCTTTGCTTGTTTCTATAGGTTTGTCTCTTGCGCTGGCCTCTACCATTGCCAATCCACTTGCTGATTTGGCCGAGGCGGCTGAGCTGGGCCGGGATAAGGGCTCTCGCAAAATTAGCCCGAGCCGGATTCGCATCCCAGATTTAACGGCCCGCCCTGATGAAATCGGCCGTTTGTCCGGTGCGCTTCGGGGGATGGTGACAGCTCTTTATGACCGCATCGATGCAAATGAGCAATTTGCGGCAGATGTTGCCCATGAAATCAAAAACCCATTGGCGTCTTTGCGTTCTGCCGTCGGGACTCTGCGCGTTGCAAAACGCGTGGATCACCGTGAAAAGCTGTTGGATGTGATTGACCATGATGTGCGTCGTCTTGATCGATTGGTGAGTGATATCTCTAACGCGTCACGACTTGACAGTGAGTTGGTCCGTGAAGAAGAAGAGTCCTTTGATCTGCTCCACATGCTTGGAAACATCAATCAGTACCTCGGTGAGCAAGCACAGAGCAGTGGAATTGATTTCATCTCTGATCTTCCGGACAAGCCTATCATGGTCATGGGACTTGAGGCACGACTGGCGCAGGTCTTTGTTAATCTTATCACCAATGCCGTTTCATTCTGTGAAGAAGGTGACGCCATTCGGGTCTGGGCGCGCAAGCGGGAAAACCGGATTTTGATTGTGGTTGAGGATACCGGACCAGGTATTCCAGATCAGGCACTGCATAAAATCTTTAATCGGTTTTATTCTGAACGTCCTCCGGGGCAGTTTGGAAATAACTCGGGCTTGGGTTTGGCAATCTCAAAGCAGATTGTAGAGGCGCATGATGGTGTGATCTGGGCTGAGAATATCAGAACAACCGATTCCGATGTGAGCTCTGGGCCGCTGGGCGCACGGTTTGTTGTTGGACTGCCAGTCTAGAGGTTGTTCTCATGGTCGCGTCCAGTCTGACGCAGAAACTGAACCGGGCGCTTGCGATGAAGGCGCCCGTTCATGCGACCAGTGTTTCGGTTTCCGGTCGCGGTGTATTAATTTGCGGCAAATCAGGTTCCGGTAAATCTTCTTTGGCAATGGAAATGCTGGCTTTGGGTGCGATCCTAATCGCCGACGATCAAACGATACTTTCGCAATCTAATGGCGCTATCGAGTTGCGGTGTCCTTTCACAATTGACGGTTTGATTGAGGCGCGTGGTATGGGAATACTACGCTGCCCGAGCGCGGGGGCAACGCCCCTGTCTGTGATCGTCGATCTGGAACGCGATGAGGCTGAACGCTGCCCGCCGGAAAGAGAAATTGATCTTGTGGGACATTCCGTCCCCTTGCTTTTCAATGTGCCCGCACGCCAATTTCCTGCAGCACTTATGATATTTCTGCGCCATGGCCGGTCGCTTGAATAAGGAAACGGCGGATGCCTTTATCTACGCCTGATGGGCACAATCTGGTACTGATCACGGGGCCAAGCGGTGCGGGGCGCTCGACCGCGATCAACGTGTTAGAGGACATCGGGTTCGAGGCTATCGATAACCTGCCGTTGACACTCTTGCCGCGTTTGCTTGAAGGCCCAGCATCACCCCGTCGCCTTGCCCTTGGAATCGACGCACGCAATCGAGATTTTAGCACGACTGCATTGGCCGAAACCGTGGATATGTTGACAGCCCGGCCCGATGTCGCGGTGAATGTTTTATATTTGGATTGTCGAACAGATGTTCTGTTGCGCCGATTTTCCGAGACCCGACGCCGACACCCTTTAGCGCCGGCAAATAGTCCGATCATCGGGATAGAAGCGGAGCTCGATCTGTTGCGCCCGGCGTTCAATCGTGCGGATATATTGATCGATACTTCTGAACTGTCTGTGCATGATTTAAGGGCCGAAGTTGAGCGTTGGTTCGCCCCGCAAAGCAAGCAACGGCTTGCTGTTTCGGTACAGTCATTTTCCTATAAACGAGGTGTTCCACGTGGCGTCGATATGATCTTTGACTGTCGTTTCCTTAAAAACCCTTATTGGGATCCCACCCTACGCGGGTTGAACGGTCTGGATATTGCGGTTGCAGAATATGTGGGGTCAGATGCGCGGTTCGATGCCTTCTATTCCCGCGTTCTGGATTTGTCAGAGTTATTGCTTCCTGCATTCATTGAAGAAGGCAAATCGCATCTAACCATAGGTTTTGGGTGTACCGGAGGGCAACACAGGTCGGTAACACTCGCTGAAAAACTGTCTGCTGCGCTTGCACAATCCGGGTGGCAGGTGTCTAAACGACATAGGGAACTCGAACGTAGCAGTGTCTAGCGCTGCACTCAATTATAGGATGATTGGTTGATCGGCATTGTGATTGTCGCGCACGGTGGACTGGCCGGTGAATATCTTAGCGCTGTCGAACATGTTGTCGGCAGGCAAAAAGGTATTGTTGCCATAACGATAGAGGCCGAAGGTGACCGTGCTGCGAAGCAGGATGAAATCTGCGCGGCTGCGGATGTGGTGGATCTAGGGGATGGTGTCGTCGTTGTAACCGATATGTTTGGCGGCTCTCCTTCGAATCTGTCGTTGCGGGCCTGTACCCCAGCCAATCGCATGATTCTTTATGGTGCGAACCTGCCGATGTTAATTAAACTGGCAAAAAGCAGAAATAAGCCCGTTGATATCGCCGTTGAGGCGGCAAAATCAGCAGGACGCAAATATATTAACAGTTTTGATGTATCTCCGGATATGGGACAATCATGAGCAACACGCGTGTTTTGGAAATTATTAATGAAAAAGGGCTGCATGCCCGCGCTTCGGCCAAATTGGTTGAGGTTGTTGAATCCCACAACGCTGATGCAGAAGTGTCTCGTGATGGGCTGTCTGCCTCTGGGGATTCCATCATGGGGCTCTTGATGCTTGCCGCCGCGCGTGGGACCTCTATTGAGGTTGAAACCTCCGGGCCTGAGGCCGCTAAATTGGCGGACGCCCTTGAGGCATTGGTGGCCGATCGTTTCGGCGAAGGGATGTAGGACAAACATGCAAGACAGCAAAACCAATAGGGACGGACCTGAGGGTGTTAACCCGACGGAGCCAGATTATGTCCCCTATGATAAGCGACAGCTGTCTTACGCGAACACGTTTACCAATCCCTATAAATCTGCTGTCATTCGTACTTTGGAGTGGTGCACCGGAAAAATACCGATCTTGCGCCGGATACGTCAGTTTGAGAATGAAGGTGTCGAACACGGACAGGGGTTTTGGTCTCACTCTTTGCGCCTCTTGGGGATTGAGATCACAACTCCACTAGAGCAGATCGCACGCATTCCTAAAACTGGCCCGGTCGTTGTTGTCGCAAATCATCCGCATGGGTTGGTTGATGGAATCGTACTCGCAGAGCTGATTGGTCGCGTGCGGACGGATTATAAAATTCTAACTCGCTCTCTTTTGACCAATGTAGATGAGGTCCGGGATTTCATGATCCCTGTACCGTTTCCTCATGAAGAGGACGCTTTGGCTCAAAGCATCAAAATGCGCAAAGAGGCTATGGCGCAATTAGAGGCCGGCGGGGTTATCGTGCTGTTTCCTTCTGGAGTGGTCGCCTCGGCTGAAACCTTTTTTGGGGACGCGATTGAGGCAGAGTGGAATCCCTTTACATCCAAAATGGTGAAACGCTCTGGGGCTACGGTTGTTCCGATTTTTTTCCCTGGGCAAAACTCGCGCCTGTATCAAATGGCTAATCTGGTGTCGCCGATGTTGCGTCAGGGGCTTTTGTTGCACGAGGTGGCGCATTCGCTGAATAAGCCACAAAACCCGGTAATTGGACATTCGATGTCGCCAACCGATGTTGCGAATTGGGAGGGCAACGCAAGTGAGTTTGTTGCCTATCTGCGCGCACGCACACTGGCTTTGGGAATCGATGGCACTGATGGAGGGCGAAAGCTGCCCGCATCTGTTTTGAATCCATTGCTTAAGGACAGCAATCGGTCAAAGGTTGGATTTTATTAATATGGCCGCGTGCCCCCTTTAACGGGTGGGAACAGGCTCCTCCCCACGGTAATCGTAGAACCCGCGCTGTGTCTTGCGACCAAGCCAGCCTGCCTCGACGTATTTTGTCAGCAGAGGGCAGGGGCGGTATTTGGTATCGGCCAAACCCTCATGCAGTACGTTCATAATCGCCAGACAGGTGTCTAATCCGATGAAATCGGCCAATTCTAACGGACCCATTGGATGATTGGCGCCAAGTTTCATCGATGTATCAATCGATTTCACAGAGCCAACCCCTTCGTACAAAGTGTAGATGGCCTCATTTATCATCGGCATCAGAATTCGATTTACGATAAAGGCCGGGAAGTCCTCTGCGGAGGCCGCCGATTTTCCGAGTTTTTCAACAACAGCGAGGCAGGCGTTATAAGTCTCTTCGTCCGTGGCGATACCGCGGATCAATTCCACCAGCTGCATAATCGGCACAGGGTTCATAAAGTGAAAGCCCATAAATTTTTCAGGGCGATCCGTGCGGGAGGCAAGACGTGTGATGGAAATCGAAGACGTATTTGAAGTCAGGATTGTTTGTGGTGCCAGATGTGGCAACAGGTCTTCAAAGATGGCTTGTTTGATAGTTTCGCGTTCAGTGGCGGCCTCAATGATGAGATCGCGTGGACCAAGGTCGGCCAGCTTTAATGTGGTGCTAATGTTACCCATAGCCGCGTCCATATCGGCCTGTGCAATTTTCTCTCGAGAAACCTGCCGTTCCATATTGGAGCGAATAAGGGCCACGGAGCGATCCAATGCCCCCTGATCAATGTCATTCATCAGAACGTCATAACCGGCGAGGGCAAAAACATGTGCGATACCGTTACCCATCTGGCCCGCGCCAACGATGCCGACTGTTTTGATTTCCATGATGTTCGCTCCGCAGGTCTCTGAGTTCGCAGCACCCTATTCCGAGCGGTGCTGTACCCGCAAGAGGCAGCGGCCCTTTGGCCAAAAGAAAAGGCCCGCCGTGACAGGCGGGCCTTAACGTCAATCGATATGTGCTATTTTACAGCGCTTCAGTCAGTGCGGGGACTGCATCAAACAGATCGGCCACCAGACCAAAGTCGGCGACTTGGAAGATTGGGGCTTCTTCGTCTTTGTTGATGGCGACGATGATCTTAGAGTCTTTCATCCCTGCAAGGTGTTGAATTGCACCAGAGATGCCCACTGCCACATAAAGGTCCGGAGCAACGACTTTGCCGGTTTGACCGACCTGCCAATCGTTCGGGGCATAGCCTGAATCAACTGCAGCACGCGATGCACCAACCGCCGCACCCAATTTGTCCGCAAGGGCTTCGATGATTTTGAAGTCCTCTTCGGAACCAACGCCGCGTCCACCAGAGACAACGACGCCAGCAGATGTCAGCTCAGGACGGTCGCTTTCAGCGACTTTGTCTTCGACCCATTCGGACAGGGCTGGATTGTCACCCGCAGAGACGGCCTCGACGGCGGCGGAACCGCCTTCACCAGCGGCGTCAAATGTGGCCGTACGAAAAGTAATGACTTTCTTTGTATCCGCAGATTTGACGGTCTGGATGGCGTTGCCGGCATAGATTGGACGCTCAAACGTGTCTGCATCCACAACAGCCGTTGCGTCAGAGATAACCATTACATCCAAGAGTGCAGCGACACGCGGCATGATGTTTTTGGCGTCTGTTGTCGCTGGGGCGACGATATGATCAAAGCCATCGGCCAAAGAGACAATCAACGCAGCCGTTGGTTCTGCAAGGCGGTGACCGTACAGGGCATCTTCGGCCAGCAGTACTTTGGCTACACCGTTAATTTTCGCGGCTTCGTCAGCGGCGGCAGCAGCTGTGGCACCGACACAAAGCACAGTTACGTCACCCAGAGATTCGGATGCAGAAACGGCTTTTGCGGTTGCGTCCATGGCCAATGCGCCATCGGTAACTTCGGCAAGAAGAAGTACAGCCATTACACAGCCCCCGCATCTTTGAGTTTTTCAACCAGTTCATCCACAGATCCAACCACGATGCCAGCAGAGCGGGTCGCGGGTTCTGTTGTGGAAACGACAGTCAGCCGCGGCGTCACGTCGACACCATAATCGGCAGCTGCTTTTTCATCCAATGGCTTACGTTTTGCCTTCATAATGTTTGGTAAAGACGCATAGCGTGGCTCATTCAAGCGAAGGTCGACACTGATGATGGTTGGCATTGCGACCTTTATCGTTTGCAATCCACCGTCGATCTCACGTGTCACAACGGCGGTGTCACCGTCGATGTCCAACTCTGAGGCAAAAGTTGCCTGGGACCAGCCCAACAGCGCTGATAGCATTTGACCGGTGGCATTCATGTCGTTGTCGATGGCTTGTTTGCCAGCTAGAACAACACCGGGTTGCTCTTCTTCGACGACTTTTGCCAGGATTTTTGCAACGGCCAGTGGCTCAATGTCCTGATGAACATCTTCAGAGGCAATTACCAGGATTGCACGGTCTGCGCCCATCGCAAGGGCGGTGCGGAGCGTTTCTTGGGCCTGTTTGACACCAATTGAAACGGCAATAACTTCGTCTGCTTTGCCAGCTTCTTTTAGGCGGATCGCCTCTTCGACGGCAATTTCGTCAAATGGGTTCATAGACATTTTGACGTTCGCGAGATCTACACCGCTACCGTCCGCTTTGACACGGACTTTCACGTTATAATCGATCACACGTTTGACGGGTACGAGTACCTTCATCGGCGTTGTGCTCCTTAGAAAAACGCGCCCTAGATAGGGCAATAAGCTCTCACGACATTACCTAGCGGTTTGATCGTTGCGAAAACAGGGCAAAATCGACAATATTTGCAATTCAGACGTCGCGTTTTGTTTTCTATTGGAGTGGATAGGGCAAGAAGGTCACCTCTGCCTTGATTGAAAAGGCAAAGTTGAGAATCATCTGAGGCAAATTGTCTTATCTATTTGCGCCGGGAACCCAAAGAACATCGTCTTTGCCGCCATTGTTGGCAATCCGAGAGGCGACAAAACACCAATCAGACAGCCGGTTCAGATATTTAACCACGGCTGGATTGATGTGCTCCTCGCCCGCCAATTCCACACACAAGCGTTCGGCCCGGCGTGTGACGGTTCTGCAAAGGTGCAAATTTGCGGCAAGAGCTGATCCGCCGGGTAGAACGAACGATCGCAACGGTGTGAGCTGGGTATTCATCGCATCAATCTGGGTTTCGAGCCGATCAACTTGATCTGGGGAAACCCGCAATGGCGGATATTCGGCATCGGCATCTTGCACCATGTCGGGGCGGCAGAGGTCAGCGCCCAAATCAAAAAGGTCATTTTGGATTGCGGCCAGTTGGCTGTCCAAGTCACCTTCGGCATGCAATCGTGCCAAACCAAAGGTCGCGTTGGCCTCATCTACGGTGCCATATGCGGTGACACGTGCGGAATGTTTGGCGACGCGTGTGCCATTGCCAAGTGCAGTTTCCCCGGCGTCGCCAGTACGCGTGTAGATTTTACTTAGGACAACCATGTCAGGACCCTCCGGAGCCACGGATAAAGACAAAAATCAGAATCACAACGACCGCGACGGCTTGTGCGATGATGCGATACCGCATGATGCGGTTGGCATGTTTGCGATTGAAATCGCCACCGCGTGCAAATCCACCAATTCCAATCATCAAAATGACAAGAACGGCCAATGTGGCGACCACGACAACAATGAACAGAGGATCCGACAGCATGGGGCTTCCTTTTGAGCGTTTTGCAAGATGTAGTCGCGGCGTGTGAAAATGCGAAGCCTAAACTGAATGCGGCGTCCTTTGGTCGCTAACCTCGGACCAACAGCCGGTCGAGTAGCCGAGTGGAAAGAATGCGGCGCAGAGCCCCCATTAGATAAGTTGCGTTGGTGACATAATAGCGGGGCTTAGGTCTTTTGGCTTCTAATGCATGAATCAATTTTGAAGTTACTGCAGAAGCTGGGAGTTCAAACAAATCTTTGCCGCGATCTTCATACAGGCGTTTGCGCAATCCGTATCTGTATTGATCGACGCGAGGGGAGTTTTCCCAATCGATCCATTTTTCGAAATGAGGCCCCGCGTTTTGACGAATATCGGAAGTCACCGGGCCGGGTTCGATCAGGATGATGTGTATGCCTGTGCCTTCCATTTCAATGCGCAGAGTATCTGTCAGCCCTTCCATCGCGAACTTTGTTGCCACATAAGCCCCGCGATACCGCATGGCGACGAGTCCTAGGACCGAGGAACAATTGATAATCCGTCCATGCCCTTGGGTGCGCATGATCGGAAGAACACGACGAGTTAGCGCGTGATACCCGAACAGGTTTGTGTCGAAGATGGCACGCAGGGCATCTGTTGGTAGGTCTTCGACGGCACCGGGGATCGCGTAGGCGCCATTGTTATAGAGCGCATCCAATGATCCACCCGTGCGTTTCAGACACTCGACAACCGCACATTCTATTGAAGCATTGTCTTCGTAATCTAGGCGAAAGCTTTCTAACCCTTCTGAGACCAATCGATCACAATCCTCTTGTTTGCGGCAGGTGGCAAAGACGCGCCATCCGTGTTTGGCAAGGCCATGGGCAGCGTCATAGCCGATGCCGCTGGAGCAACCGGTAATCAAGATCGATTTCGTCATGAGAGCCTACTGTCTAAGTGTAAAAAAGACAGTAGTGCCGAATATCAAAATGGGAACCAATGAAGCGTCGAATCTACGCTATTGGCGTAAAAAATTGGCCGACATATACCCAGTGTTGCCAGAGTTTAGGTCGCGAATGTGAACCCAACCACCTGTTCGCCCCAAAAGTTCCGTGGCGGTGCCCCGTGCCAGCGCTGCGACGACCTGATTTTGTGTCGATGGTCCAGACCGCATGTTCACACGATTTCCAGACACGTACCAAATATCTGCGGCATTGGAGGTGGCGTTGGTTAGGCCAATGTTTTGATATCCCGCTGGGGCATCGCTGGAATGAACGGCAAGCATCTGTGACACCATAGGCTTTGAGGTCATTTTGGCCACCCGGTTGGCGGGTGGAAACGCCTTGGCTGCGGCCGCTTCCACGTTAGGTTCTGTCGGTTCCTCTGCTGGGGCCAACAACAGCGGTGCGTCTAAATCAAGCGAGGCCAGTACGATTTCTGTGGCGGGGGCCGAAGCAGGGGCCACGGCGGTGTCCTCGATTTCTGGTGCTAGGGCCAGAGCGGCAAAAAGAACAACACCCAAAAGAGCTAACAATCGGAACATAACAAACACCCCCGAGGACAATTGCCTCTGTAGTTTAACAGATAGAACGAAACGTCTTGGCAGGACGAAACAATGCAGGGCTCTAACCTCTCAGGATTTCAGATTTTATTCACGGGGAAGATTTTGAGATCTTTCCCAAACCGTACGATGTTGCTTTACCTGTCATGCGTGGGTGGGTATCACAGAATGTATGAACGACTTGATTGATGACCCCAATATGGGCCCCAACGAAATTGCAGAACCGTTGCGCCGTGCCATTGGTGAACGGTATCTCACCTATGCGCTTTCAACGATTATGCACCGGGCATTGCCGGATGCGCGCGACGGGCTGAAACCTGTCCATCGACGTATTCTTTTTGCGATGCGTGAACTAAAGCTCGCTAGCAATGGCGGCTTTCGGAAATCAGCGAAAATCAGCGGCGATGTGATGGGTAACTACCACCCGCACGGGGATGCGGCGATCTATGATGCAATGGCGCGTTTGGCTCAGGATTTTGCGGTGCGCTATCCGCTGGTTGATGGTCAGGGCAATTTTGGCAACATCGACGGCGATAACCCAGCGGCGAGCCGGTACACCGAGGCACGAATGACCGCCGCTGCTGAGGCTTTGCTTGAAGGGTTGTCCGAAAACGCGGTTGATTTCAGAGAGAATTATGACGGCACTCTGAGCGAGCCTGAGGTTCTTCCGGCGTCGTTCCCGAATTTGTTGGCAAACGGATCCAGCGGCATCGCCGTGGGGATGGCGACGAATATTCCGCCGCACAATATTTCAGAGCTGATCGACGCTTGCCTGCATATGGTGAAAACACCGGATGTACGGGACGAAACATTGCTCAATTACGTGCCTGGACCAGATTTCCCAACTGGCGGTGTGATCGTTGAGCCGCGCGAAAATATTGAGACGGCCTATCGGACAGGACGGGGCTCTTTTCGGTTGCGGTGCAAATGGGAGATAGAAGATCTGGGACGGGGCCAATGGCAAATTATTGTCACCGAAATTCCCTATCAGGTGCAAAAATCCAAACTGATCGAAAAAATCGCTGACGTAATTCAGCTGAAAAAGATCCCAATTCTGGGAGATGTGCGCGACGAATCCGCTGAGGATGTTCGGGTTGTGTTGGAGCCAAAATCCAAGAACGTCGATCCAGAGATGATGATGGGCATGCTATTTCGGATGACTGACCTTGAGGTCCGGTTTAGTTTGAACATGAACGTGTTGATTGACGGGCGCACACCCAAAGTCTGTTCGATGAAAGAAGTGCTCCGGGCATTTCTGGACCATCGCCGTAACGTGTTGCAGCGCCGCAGTCAGCACCGGTTGGAAAAAATCGATCACCGCTTAGAGGTTTTGGACGGCTTTATCATCGCCTTTCTGAACCTTGATCGTGTGATTGACATTATCCGCTATGATGACTCCCCTAAAGCGGCGTTGATGGCGCAGGATTGGGATGTCAAAGTTACACGTGCCACATCTGAGCATGATTATGTCTCGCCCTTACCGATCACCAAGGACGGTTTAATTGTTCTGACCGAAACCCAAGCCGAAGCCATACTGAACATGCGCTTGCGGTCTTTGCGGCGCCTAGAAGAAATGGAGCTGGTCCGTGAACGTGATGCATTGCGGGTTGAACGCGAAGAAATCCTAGAACTGCTTGGCAGTGAAGGGCGTCAGTGGGATGTTGTCAGTCAGCAGCTTAAGGAAACCAAAAAGACATTCGGCAAAAACTACGAAGGCGGTGCTCGGCGGACACAATTTTCCGAAGCAACTGAAATTGAGGATGTGCCGCTTGAGGCAATGATTGAGCGTGAGCCATTGACGATTGTCTGTTCCAAAATGGGTTGGATTCGGGCGATGAAAGGCCATATTGCGCTGGATCAGACATTGAAATTCAAGGACGGCGATGAAGGTCGGTTTATCTTTCATGCGGAAACCACCGACCGGATTCTTGTCTTTGGAAACAATGGGCGGTTTTATACGATTGGGGCCAGTACCCTTCCGGGGGGACGTGGCATGGGGGAACCCCTGCGTCTGATGGTGGATCTGCCAAACGAGACCGAGATCGTTGATCTCTTTGTGCATAAACCAGAAGATAAATTGCTTGTGGCTTCGACTGCCGGCGATGGGTTCATCGTGGCTCAGTCCGAAATCGTTGCGCAAACCCGCACGGGTAAACAGGTGCTGAACGTCAAAGGTGATGACCGCGCGGTTATCTGTGAACCGGTGACAGGTGACCACGTGGCAATTGTCAGCCAAAACCGGCGTTTGCTGGTGTTCCCAGTTACCGAACTGCCTGAAATGGGACGAGGTAAGGGCGTACGTTTGCAGAAATATAACATGGCGCGTGGCAAACAGGGTGTTCTTGAGCTGGATGGCGGTATGTCCGATATCACGACCTTTGATTATGCTGATGGGTTAAGTTGGACGCGACAGGGCGGAGGAAACCGCACCGAGTCAGACATGAGCAACTGGCTTGGGAAACGCGCCTCTGTGGGCAAAACTGTGCCACATGGGTTCCCACGCGATAATAAGTTTTCGTAACGGATGGCGGCAACGGATTTGGATACCGAATTCGTTGGACGCCGAAAGGCGTTGTTTGGACTCGCCCTGCGCACGACGATTCTGACAATCGTTACGCTCGGGCTTTACCGTTTTTGGATGAAGACCCGATTGCGCCGATGGTATTGGTCCGCGATTCGCCCCGGTGGACAGCCTTTGGAATACGCCGGGGAGCCGCTTGAAAAACTGTTGGGTTTTCTGATCGCGGTTGTGGTGATGGCGTTCTACATTGGCGTCGTAAATCTGCTTTTGATGTTTGCCTCATTCTCTTTGCTTAATTCGTCGATTGCGGCTTATGCGATGTCCTTTATCGGTGTGCTGCCTATCGTCTTTTTTGCCCGTTACCGAGCCCGTCGTTATATTTTGGCACGCACCCGTTGGCGCGGTATCCGGTTTGGAGCAGACGCCGGTGCGTGGGGGTATGCCTGGAGATGCCTTGCCCATTGGTTGTTAACCATCGTTAGTCTTGGCTTATTGTTACCGCGCCAGACGTTTTACCTTGAAAAATACCGTGCGGATCGCACCCAATATGGCAGTGCTTCGTTTACACAGGGGGGTACGTGGCGTGGCATGTATGGTGCCATGACTCATCAACTGATCGGTGTTTTGGGCACGGGGTTCTTGTCTTTGGTTGGGTTTTCAGGTGCAGCCCCCGAAGCTCTCTATGGGCTAATACTATCTATTCCGTGGGTTCTGTATGGTTGGGTTTCTTATCGTGTTCGAAGTTTTCAATATCTGACCAATCACAAAGAATTGGGTGAGGTTGGCTTTGATGCCAACCCTAGACCACGTCGCGTGTTGTGGATTTATTTACGTGGCTGGTTTGTGATTGGTTTGGCCGCTGCCATTTTAGGTGGCGCAGTTCTTGTCGCGGTTTTGCTGGCCATTGACCCATCCGCGTTGAATGAGGCTGCCGTTCAATCCGGACCTCGGTGGCTCTATTTTGCGGTGGCTGTGCCGTTCTATTTTGCCTTGTTCACGTTTTACGGCGTATTGAGCCATGTGATGTTAACGCTTCCGCTCACGGTGCATTATGCAGAAACGTTAACGATTTTACGAGGCGATCGCATTTCGGATGTTCTCCAGCGAGATAGAGATGATTTTGCCGAGGCCGAAGGGTTTGCGGATGCTCTAGATGTTGGGGCGGCATTTTGATGGGAACACGTATCCATGTGGGGGCAAAACCTGCTGCGTTTTATACGACGGCGACTTACGTCGATTCCAAAGTCGCGCATCCTCGGACTGTTGCCTTAAGGATCGATGAGGGTGCGGAGGCTTTGTTGATCAGCGAGGGCAACACAGAACTGGCGTGTTGGCCGTTGAAGGATATCCGCCGGTTGCGGGATCAGGCGGCGTCAGAGGGTATGGTCCTTAAACAAATTGGGCTCCAGAATTTGGCGCGGTTGTATATAGAAGATCCAGACACCACGCGATTGCTGTTGGCCCGGTGTGACGCCCCGTTGCGCAAAGAGCGCCCCATGAACCGAGCTAAAATTCTGATGTGGTCGGTGGCCGCTATGGCTTCTGTTGCGGTGATCCTTTTTGTGTTGATCCCCAACATGGCGAATTTGATGGCAGATCGATTGCCTGCTAAGGGCGAGCGTGCTTTGGGTAAGGCTACGTTTCAGCAAATTCGCTCAGCTTTGTCTGAGGATGAAATCGTACCGCTTCAGACCTGCACCGCACCGGAGGGAATGGCCGCTTTGCAAGCGCTGGGGGAACGTGTCAGCAGAGGGGTGGAATTGGATCACCCGTTACAAATTCATGTGCTTGATGACCCTATGGTGAATGCTTTTGCGCTGCCTGGCGGAATTATTGTATTTTTCCGGGGCATGTTAGAGGCAACGCAATCCTCAGATGAACTTGCGTCGGTTATGGCGCACGAGCTGGGACATGTTGTGTCAAAGGACCCGACACGCCACGCTTTGCGATCTGCCGGTTCCATCGGGGTACTGGGCTTAATGCTTGGTGACTTTGCTGGCGGTGCTGTGGTTTTGTTTTTGACCGAAAAACTGATTGCTGCCAATTATTCACAAACCGCAGAGCTTGAGGCTGATGTGTTTGGGTTAGAGCGGCTAAACGCAATCGGTGTGGGTACCGGCGCGATGGCAATGATGTTTACACGGTTACAGGATGCGGAAGGCGGCCCCGACGCAGAGGGGGAGGGCGCGCGATTTTTGCGATATTTTTTATCTCATCCTTTGACGCAGGACAGGATCGATATTGCGCTCAAGGATGGCCCCACCCCACAGGTCACCCGTCCGGCGCTTTCGGACGCGCAATGGATCGCGCTTAAGGCGATTTGTGATTAGGCCCGAGAATAAGCGCGCAACCACACGCCACCTTTGGGGCGCAGTGTCAACAGCATCACGGGTTCTGGGTCTTTGCCTTTGACAGCCTCAAACCGATATTGAGACAGCAGAGTGCCAAGGATAATGACGGCCTCTTGGATGGCGAAACCTGCGCCAATACAGACGCGCGGGCCATCTCCAAATGGCATATAAGAAAAACGGTCTACGGATTTGCGGTCAGCAAAACGGTTTGGATCAAATTGATCTGGTTCTTTCCACAGCAAGTGGCTGCGGTGCAACGCATAGACCGGCAACATAATTGGATCACCGCTGCGAACGGAATGGCCGATAATTTCATCGTCTTCTTTAGCGGTCCTCACCATCATTGCCACAGGGGGGTAAAGCCGCATGGCCTCTTCGATAATCTGGCGAGTTAAAGGCATCTTTGCAACATCGTCAAATTCGGCGATGCGACCGTTCAGAACACTTTTGGCTTCCGCCGCAGCGGCCTCTTGGGCCTTGGGGTCAAATCCACAAAGGTACAAGGACCATGACAGGGCAATGGCGCTGGTTTCGTGACCGGCGACAATAAACGTCAGCAGGTTGTCCCGAAGTTCAGGCGTTGTCATTTTTCGTTTAGAAACGGGATCTTCCCCGGACAAAAACAAATCCAATAGATCGGGGATTTTGCGGCTGCCTCGTTCGCGTCGGGTGTCTATTGCCGTGTCGGCAATGCGCTTTAGGTTCTTAAATTCTGTGGACATTAATAAGCGGGACGGGCGGGGAACCCATGTCGGTACGCCAAGTGCATCAAGAAGCGAAACCCGGCCCGTGCGTTCTATGAATGCATCAAGAGCCGTATGCATTTGTTCGCGGCTGATGACCTCATCCCCTGAAAGGGTTACGTCGGAAATGACATCAAATGTAGTCTGGACCATCATGGGGTAGACGTCGAATTCCTCACCCTCTTTCATGCCCGAAAGCTTGTCTATGTTGCATTCTGCTGCCGCTGTCATCACCGGGGACAGATTAGCGATATTGCGATGTGAAAATACAGGGGCGGCTAGTCGGCGTTGCCATAGCCAATGTGGACCATGTGCCAGAAACACACTATCCCCCACGGCCTCGCGTAGGATGTTAACGGCGACATCTGCTTTTGGATAATTGTCGACTTTGTCTTTCATGACGTGACGCAACGCAGACGGGTCCATTATCATGTGCCATCGTCTTTTTCCTTCGCTGGATAACATAGGTTCGTAAACCGCAGTCAAAGGTATCAATTCAATCAGGTTACGCCGTGCTGTTTTGAGGAAACGCAGAACACCAGTCGCGCCCCATGGGCGCGTGCGCAACGTCACTTTGACGGGTTCGGGTTTGTTCGATGCAGACACGATGTATTTCCTTTAAAATCATTGCAGTTCTATCTTGCTATTAGGTCTTGTGAAACCCGTTAGTCCCTTACGGGTCTGACCTTTAACCAAACGCCACCTTCTGGTCTAAGTGTTAGGATCATCACAGGTTTTGGTTCACGTCCCTCAACGGGATCAAATTCAAATCGAGACAATAATGTTGCCAGAATTATGACCGCTTCTTGAATGGCAAAGCCGGCCCCGATGCAAACCCTGGGGCCATCTCCAAATGGCAGATAGGCGAACCGTTCAATTGTTTTCGGATCGGTAAAACGATCCGGACGAAAGGCATTTGGGTTGTCCCATAGCATATGATGGCGATGAAGCGCGTAGACCGGGATCATAACTGTGTCACCCACCAAAATGTCTCGTCCACAGAGCGTATCGGTTTTTTGTGCCGTACGGGACAAAAATGCGGCCGGAGGATAGAGCCGTAGGGTTTCATCAATAATGGCACGGATATAGGGCAGGTTGGCGACGTCCTGTGCTGTGGCGGCTCGGCCTTGCAGGATATCGCGTGCTTCGATGCGAGCCTTGGATTGCACGTCAGCATCAAAGGCGCATAAATACAACGCCCAGCTTAATGTCAGCGCGGTGGTTTCATGTCCCGCCACAATAAAAGTCAGCAAATTGTCGCGAAGCTCTGGCGTGCTCATCTGACGTTTTGTTTCAGGGTCAGTCCCTGCCATCATCAAGTCCAGCAAATCCAGCTGTTGTCGGTTTTCTTGGTTGCGGCGATGATCAATGGCCTGATCAGACATACGTTTCATGGTTTTTAGGGCGGCCCCCGAAACCAGTCGTCCGGGGCGTGGCACCCAATTGGGGGCACCCAGAATATCAAGAATTGATAATTTTGCGGTCTGCGCAATATAGGAATCGATTGCTTGATGGACTTCGGATCGGTCAAATGCATCGTTTCCTGAAAACGTAACGTCCGAAATAACCTCAAAAGTTGCTGTAACCATTTCATCAAACAGATCAGCCGCGCGGTCGCCATCCTGTGCGGTGACAGAGGCCAGCCGTTCGCACGCGCGATCCGCCGCTGCGGTCATAATTGGACCAAGGTTTGCAATGTTGCGGTGGGAAAAGACAGGTGCGGCGGCGCGCCGTTGCCAGTGCCAGTGAGACCCTTCCGCGACAAACAGGCTTTCGCCGATAGCAGGGCGTAGAATGTTCTTTGTCACATCTGATTTGGGATAATCTGGCAGTTTATCGCGCAGAATGCGCTTTAGGCTCGGCGGATCCATGACCATGTGCCAGCGTTTACCAGTGCGGCCGGAAACCATTGGTTGGCGGGTTGCGAGTTCAGGAATGATTTCAAGGAGGTTTTGCCGAGACAGTTGAAACGACTTCCAAATTCCTAGAGGTTTAGACACCAGTGGAACAGAAATAGGTGTGGGGCTGTTGTCAGGCATTTGCGACCTCCTCAGATAATGAGACAGTCTAGGGTAATTGCGCGAGCTGACTATCTGCGCTATCGACGCAGTAGGACTTTCAGGGAGGTTTTCAATGATCCGTTTTTCGACTGGACGACGCTTTTTTGCGCTGGCGGCTTCTGCCGTTCTTGCGTCTTGTACAAATGTGCCGGACACAATCAATGGTCCAGTTGACCTCGGCGAGTTTAATCTCGATTTTCGCTATGTTACGGCGGAAGACGCTAGCGTCATCGGCGGATTGTCCAAACGGGTCAAAGAAGAAGACTACGAAACCATTATGGAAGAGGCCCTGGATGAGCGGTTTGCGCGTTACAGCGGTGGCCGAAAATATCATATGGCGGTCCGTATCCGAGGGTATGTCGTGGCAGCACCGGGCATTCCGATTTTGGCA
This sequence comes from Pseudoruegeria sp., assembly GCA_039972875.1. Classification (GTDB taxonomy): domain Bacteria; phylum Pseudomonadota; class Alphaproteobacteria; order Rhodobacterales; family Rhodobacteraceae; genus Pseudoruegeria. The sequence goes on along the minus strand of JBDWMA010000006.1, from coordinate 542 downwards.
TCTCCGAAATCGGTTCTTGGCATTTATGTTTTCCTACGGGATGAGACTGACGGCATAAACCTAACCCCAGAACCCCATGAAGTTGTTCTGTTAGAAGCGTTGACATTGGATGGAGTTGTTGGGACCGGCTACACATTAACGGCCGAGGAGCAGATGCGGGAAATGTCGCGCCGTGCGGCACGTTCAATTGAGGCATGGATGTTAGAAAATCCGGATTGGTTCAATAAGCCGCCGGAAGTGGCGGCATCGCCCGAAGAGGGTGCTTCTGCGCAAGATGATACGTAACAGCCTCAATAGGTCTGCTTTCCTCAAACCCCTCTTGATTTTTCCATCGTAAACGCGTACGGAGCGCGCGATGATGACTCGGGCCAGTTGGGCCCCCAAAACACAAAGGCGCCGCGACCATGGCAAAGGAAAAGTTTGAGCGTAACAAACCGCACGTCAACATTGGCACAATCGGCCACGTTGACCACGGTAAAACGACACTGACCGCAGCGATCACCAAGCAATTTGGTGACTTCAAAGCCTATGATGAAATCGAC
>JBDWMA010000005.1:0-6556 GCA_039972875.1 Pseudoruegeria sp. | reverse complement strand
TCTGGGCGAGGAGAGCCAACTTGGTTCGCGCTTCGCCATTTCCACCCTGCTCCTTGACGGGCCGGTGTCCTACAAAAAGATTCATGATCATCTCATGACAATGCGGGGCAATATCTCAGAGGCGAGCTTGCAGACAATTGCAAAAGAACACGGCCTTAATGCGGATCTGATCATGGCGAAGATGGGGTCTGATGAGGTCACAACCGTATTGCGCAAAAACCAAGAACTTGCGCGTGCTTTAAGAATCTCGGGAACACCGGCAATCCTTGTTGGGGACGTGCTGAGCTGGGGATATTTGACCACCGAAAAAATGATCGAAATTTTAGATCGCGATTATCCTGATCGAGGGGCCAATTAGGGGTAAATTAGGGGTAAATTGTACGTACCCACTATAACCTTATAAATACCCAATTTATCAAATGCGTCTTCTTTCAATGGGCAGGTTAACCCCCTGCCCCTTTATTCTCGATCTGCCCTATCCATCAGTTCTTGCAGAACGTCATAAAAAAGGCTGACGCGAATATTTCCGATTAACACTGCGGCGTGATGCAAAGGCAGTCGAGCGTGTTCGGATCCAAAGGCCAGTAAATACAAGCTGCTTAGGGCGCCAAGGCGTTAGGCCGCGTCGAGACATGTCGGGAGCGATGTACGGCTGGAGAACGTCCAAGGCTATGGGTCGCTCTGACCGTCCAATGTAACCTCGGGCAGGTTTGTGAAAGCAATGATGTCGCGGACGGAGGCGGCAGTCAATCAGAGGTGTTCCAAACCGGACAGATAAGCTGGCTAGCGGGAAACACGGGGGCATAGAGTGAGACTGTTGTCCGGCCCAAGTGAAGAATGCCCTCCCCCACCGTAACTGACATAGACATTGTGGTCATTGAGGGCCGCCCGCAGGTAGCCAAGATCGCGGTGGATGGTTATGCGCTGAAGGCGACGTGTCTCGTCGATGATGCCCAACGATCGCAGAGAGCCCATTCTGAGCGATGCTGCATAGTCGACGATGTCTGCTACCGATCGGCAGCTAGTGTTCTACGCTTAAGAATGTAAGCAACGCCGCGATGCGTGGTAGAAGTTCGCGGCCACGCCTTACGAACGCATCTACTTGTTTGATTTCCGCTACATGAGTATTTTCCAAAATCGGCACTAAAGTTCCGTTTTGCAGAGGTTTGCCAACTATTGTATCAAGTAGTCGGACTATTCCGTGGTCTGCTAGAGCTAGATCCAGAAGCATATCGGCGTTGTCAGCGCGCACTGGTCCTGTGACTGAGACGTCTTTCACGCGCCCATTCACACGAAAGGGCCAACGTTGAAATTTATCACCTGTCATCACGAGACAGTCGTGCAACGCGAGGTCGTCTGGAGTGCGTGGGTTTCCTTTCCGCGCGAGATAAGCGGGCGACGCACAAAGGTGGCGCAACGCTGAACCCAGCGGCGTGGTGTGGAGGCCATGTGCGGTAAAGCCTCCGGGTCTGATGGCAACGTCGACCCCATCAAAGCGTGGATCAACCAGTGCGTCTGTTACATTCAGTTCTACAGTTACTTTCGGGTATTTGTTGTGAAATCTCGGCAAGCGTGGAACCAATTGATGCTTGGCGTAAGCCGAGCCAACCGAAACGACAACTGTGCCAGATGGCTCGTCGTCCAGGGCCGCTACCTGCGAGAACGCGGTTTCAGCGGCGTAGAGGGTTGCCCTTGCATGGTGCAAGAATACAGCGCCGGCGTCAGTGAGTGTTAATTTCCTAGTCGTTCGGGCGAGGAGTTGAACGCCAAGACGCGCTTCAAGTCGAGACACGACTTTGGAGACCGCCGAGGGTGTCATATTTAGCCAGTTTGAAGCATTAGCGAAGCTTCCGGCATCTACGACAGCGACAAATGCCTCCATTGTATCGGAGACGCCTTGGAATCTGCGAGGTGTCGCGCAGGCCTTGCTGTCTATTGGGTCGCCCGAGGACCGAATGTTGGTCTTTGATGCATCTTTATTCATCTGATCTAGACTAATAGCGTTTCAAGAGCGCTACGTCACCTCATTAAGTGATCTCAATCGCCTTAGGAGGCTGAACAATGTCAGATACAATGCAGATGCTTTTACGTTACAAGGCATGGGCTGATGAAATTACCTTTGGCGCACTATTAAATCTGCCCGATCACGAAGTGAACAAGGTCCGGCAAACGAATTTCAGCACAATGACCCAGACTCTCAATCATGTGTGGGTTGTCGATGACATTTTCCGCCATCACTTGACTGGACAGCCACACAATTACACGGCTCGGAATACATCGGACACACCGCCTCTTCGAGATTTGTTCGAAAAACAGCGCGACATGAACCAGTGGTATCTCGACCATGCCAACGAGCTCGACTCTGAGGAACTCGCAGACACTATCCATTTTTCATTTGTGAGAGGCGGTGAAGGGAAAATGACGCGAGAGCAAATATTTCTTCATCTCGTTAATCACGCGACCTATCACCGTGGGTTTGTCAACGACATGATGTACCAGGTGCCTGCCAAGCCGCCCGCAAATGACTTACCAGTATTCTTGAGGGAGACGAAATGTTGACGCGATCATTTGATGCAATGATATCGTTGGGAACGCGGATCACAGAGGGTACAACTGAGACGGTCCCGAATAAGCTTGCAGCTTGGTTACACAGGCCAAAACTGTGTCGTTGCAATCTTAAGAATTTGCAATTGCCGGGGGTGCGGGGATGAGCAACTCATGGGACTCTGTTCTTAGTGATGCGGTCGCGGCGCAACGAAAGGTTGACGCCACGCCTTCTTGGATGCGCTCCAAATGGCTTGAAGATATCGCTAATGCTATTGAAGCAGACGCAGAAGCGCTTGCTGAAGCGATAGTTGAAGAAGGTGTGAAAACCATTCGGGAGGCCAAGGGAGAGGTCGCGCGCGCAGCTTTGACATTTCGTTTGGCAGCAAGTGAAGTCGGGCGCGATTCCGGCGGCGTACTGGCACTTGATCGTGCGCCCAACGGTGTGGGGCGGCTCGGGATCGTGTTGAAAAGACCTCTAGGCGTGGTGCTTGGGATTACCCCGTTTAACGATCCACTGAATTTGGTAGCACACAAAATTGCTCCAGCACTGGCAGCTGGTAACGCGATCATAATCAAGCCGGACGAGCGAACATCTGGCGTAGCAGGCCGTCTTGTTATGATATGTCAGTGCAGCGGGTTGCCAGATGGAGCCGTAACGATTGCAAAAGGAGACCATGCCGCGATTAACAAGCTGATCCGCGACCCGCTTATTGCCATGGTTAGCTTTACCGGAGGTCGCGTTGGGGGAGCTTCTGTTGCACAAGCCGCCGCAGGAAAACCGACATCATTGGAATTGGGAGGCGTTGCCAGCACGATTGTTCTTGCCGACGCCGATCTGAAACAAGCCATCCCTCAAATTGTATCAGGTATGTTTGCTGCTGCAGGACAAAACTGCCTGCATGTGCAACGCGTGATAGTTGAGGCACCTGTCTATGACGCCGTTCTCGCTGGTCTGGTATCTGGAGCGCGGGCGCTTGTTCTTGGAAACCGGAGAGATCCAGACACAGATATGGGCCGCTTAATCGACGCGACCAGTATCGAGCGTTGCGTCAAATGGGTGGATGAAGCAGTTAGTGCGGGCGCGACAGTGGTGACCGGTGGCTCTGTAGAGGGAGAGACATTTGCACCTACGATACTGACAGACGTGCCAGTTGACTGCCGCGTTGTTTGCGAAGAAGTATTTGGGCCGATCAGTGTTATTGAACACGTTGCAGATATGGATGCGGCCTTCGCCTCAGCGTCACGTACTGGCGCTGCCTTAGCAGCAGGTGTCTTCACACGCTCGCTTGACGCAACCCATAAGCTGGGCAGCCTTCCAGTGGGCCAAGTGGTCTTGAATGGCTCATCGGACTTCCGTGTTGATCACATGCCTTTTGGCGGCGCTGGCGCGGCTGGATTGGGTCGAGAAGGGCTGGCCGATGCCATCAAGGCGATGACCGATCAGGTAATCATTTGCCATAACGTTAGTTCGGCACAGAACAACACCAGCATTTGAAAAGGCCCCCTTAACCCAAGCCACATTGTGCTCGAGAACAAGTAAGTAGCACAGACAATTCAACAAATAGACCCCAGGAGCAACAATTTATGTTCAGTCATGTAACGGTTGGAACGAACGATATTGAACGAGCGACAACATTCTATGACGCTGTCCTCATACCACTTGGTTTGCGACAACGCGTCGTTGAGGCTGACGGAGGGCCGGCCGCGCGATGCTGGATAATGCCTAGCCACCCTTTACCTCGTTTCTACGTCTATGAACCATTTGACGAAGCGGCAGCATCAGTGGGCAACGGTACAATGGTCGCTTTCGAAGCGGTGTCAAACACCGCTGTCAAAAGTGCGTATAAAGCTGGACTATCAAAGGGTGGATCAAATGCTGGTGAACCTGGGCCACGCTTGCACTATGGCAGCGGATATTATGGCGCATACCTTCGCGATCCAGACGGCAATAAGATCCACATCGTTCATAGAGGAGACTTGCGATGATCTCCGAAATGTTATTTCAGTATCTTCCGAGGTCTTGTCAGGATAACTGAGCAGGTTTCAAAACGTGACAGTTATAACCCTTCAAGCCGGTGTGGTTGCGGCGGTCCACACATCGAATGCTTCAAGCCGGTGATATCGAATTGTCAAAGCAGATCGGCGACAAGTTGGGACAGAGAGGCAATCTCGGATGGTGGAATGACTTGTCACGTAGTGTTGCAAATTCCCCGGAGAACGATAGCCTTGCATGGCTCTTTCATGCTTTCGGTAGGGTAGATGGCTACGCTCAGCGCGATTGTTGAGACCTGTGCTCAACACCCGGCGCAACTGAGCGTTTGGCAGCGCCATAACGATCGTAATCTATCAGTGATGAAACGCTTTGGTGTGCAGCAATGTCTCTTTATCAATCGCACAAGCAAACGTTTCGCTGCTTTGGTAGTGCGACGTGATTGTAGAATCTCATCCAAAACTTACGATCTTTGATCGTCACAACGACTTCGTCGAGATGCTAGACAATCACCAGATTGGAGCTGTCGCCAACGTATTCCCCGAGCAATGATTGGCCCGAACTTACCAACCCACCGCCGGATCGTTTCGTAAGACACGTCGATGCCACGCTCCAGAAACAATTCCTCACCTTCGCGAAGGCTCATGTTGAAACGGCAATAAATCCAGACAGCATGGCTGATGATTTCAGACGGAAGCGGTGACGTTTAGCGGAAATCGATGGTGGGTTAAACGAAAACTCATATGAGAAACACACGTCTGGAACAACTCTTGGTCGTTAACGGGACAACACATCACAGGCCCGTCGCTGGCTGACCTGATGAACATCCATCATATGAACCACAGCTTTCCGCTTCCCAATAGGCGTCACCATTTTTTTGAATTAATGTCTCGCAAGATGCGTTGTACAGTATATGTTCGGCTTTCAGCTTCTTCAGCGCGAACGGGGACCCTCCACCAGATATTCTGCCTTTGTCAGATTTTACAGATGACCAATTAAGAAGCCTACAGGATTTGACGATATGCTGGACAAAAAAATGAACCCAATAAAATTGAATTCAGAGAAAAGTGGGTTTCTGGCAATTTCTCTATTTATACTAATTTCTTTTGTTAATGTGCAGCCTGGAAGCTTTGTAATCTATTGTTTTATTCTCTTGGCGGGGATCAGAGGAAAAATTGATTTCGATACAGAATTCAACAACCAAAAGCTCTTTCCAACACTAGTCACATTTTCCCTATGTTTGTTTATGTCGATTGGACTGCTCAATAAGATCTATTGGGGCCTTGGAGAAATAACACTCATTTCTTTTTCCATCCCTATTTTAACCCATTCATTTAAGAAGGATAATACATAACGTGCAACGGAAGCTCGGACCCGAATTGCGGTGAGCTTCAACCGGCTATTCAGACAGATACGTTCGACCGATGCTGATGGTTGTTTTACCAGTATAGGTATTATGGGGACTGTTGCATTATGTTCCATCCTAACAAAATGATGCTAACCCGTTGATTTCAAGCAGCTAAACCAAATAGCTGGGTTGCGAAGGCAACCTCCCTTCGCACACTTGGTTGTGGGTTTTGAATATGTCGGATCTTGATCATCCTGATGGCTTCCATACCTTGCAGTGTTGTTTTTGCATGCCTCAAGGATCGAAAGCTTTGCTGGTATGGCTATCGCCCGTGCCAAAGGAAAATTGCGTGGCAAACAACCCAAGCTATCCGATGGGCAACAAAATGAACTCTGCCGCATGCACGCCACCGGCGAATATTCCATCAGCGATCTGGCAGAGGTGTTTTCCGTGTCACGACCAACCGTCTATCGAACATTGAAGCGGCATCAGACCTGACATTCGCTGCATCGCATCCGAACTCACAATTTGTGGGACTTTGCGGCCCTTGATCACTTCCGCACGAATGGCAGCTATCAGGCATAGCGAAGATCGGTCAGATGTCTTCCTCGCAAATAACTCTATCTATTTCCATTAATTCTATAGGTGCTCCGTTCACCTCAATGAACGCC
>JBDWMA010000004.1:0-4113 GCA_039972875.1 Pseudoruegeria sp. | reverse complement strand
GTTGCCACCGGCCCACCAGACGAGCCGGATGTCGGGATACGCGTAAGACGCGCCGTCATAGTCGAATGTCCCGCCCGGGGTCTCCAGCATGTCTGTCACGCGCGCCACGGGGATGAAATCCGGCACAGGATTATGGCCTTGTGGAAAGGACGCATAGTTGACCGGCGTGCGGTTCAATCCGGTGTTGTTCATCGCCGAATAGCCAAAGCCCAAGCCCGTCCCCGGCAGGCCGATCTGCCCCAGCATCGCCGCAAGTGCGATGGCCGCCCAAAACGGTTGTTCGCCGTGATCCTGACGTGTCAAAGCCCAAGCGGTTGAGATCATAGTACGGCTGCGTGCCATGCGGCGGGCCAAATCACGGATGGTGTCGGCAGGTAGTTCGCAGATGTCTGCGGCCCATTCAGGTGATTTGGGAATGCCATCCGTTTTGCCCAGCAGATAGTCAGCAAAACGCGCAAAACCGACGGAATAGTTGTCAAGGAATGCTTGATCGTGCAGATCTTCGCCCAGCAACACATGGGCCAGCGACAGCATCAGTGCCACGTCCGTATTGGGCCGGATAGGCAGCCAATCTCCATCCACTTGGGTAAGCAGGTCCGAGCACAGCGGCGAGATATTGACGAAGTCAACACCTGCCTCATGCGCGGCCAGAAGCCCGTCTTTTTGCACATGTGCGCCGGTGCCGCCTTGGCTGATCTGCCCATTCTTCAAAGGCACGCCGCCAAAGGCCACGAAGAGCTCGCAATCTGATGCAATACTTTCCCAGCTTGTGGTTGTATCCAAATGCCCGCGGAAGGTGCCGAGGACATGAGGTACGAGCACCTCTGCCGCAGCGAAGGAATACGTGTTTTTGGAACCGGTATATCCACCGATACAGTTCAGAAACCGTTTGAGTTGGCTTTGCGCGTGGTGAAACCGCCCGGCACTTGCCCAGCCGTAAGACCCGGCATAAATCGCGCGGTTGCCATGGGTAGAGCGCACGCGGGTAAGCTCTGCAGCGACCAGCCGGTTGGCTTCCTCCCAGGTAACCTCCACGAATGCGTCCGACCCGCGTTTGTCACCCGCCGTGCCCGGGCCACCTTCCAGCCAGCTCTTTCGCACCATCGGGGCCATGATCCGTGTTGGGCCGTCAAGCACATCCACTATCCCCGGCCCAATTGGCGAGGGATCTGGGTCATGCTCAAACCCACGAAGGTTGATGACACGACCATTCTCAACATCCACCCGGTAGGTGCCCCAATGCGTCGCCGTCAGCAGATCCCGTTCGGATTTCGTCACCCGATCACCTATGCCGTTAAAGGTGTGAGTTCACCGCGTTCGAACAAATCGCGCAAGGCGAATTTCTGGATCTTGCCGGACCCGGTCATCGGAAAGCTTTTGACCTCAATCCAAAGATTTGGCGTTTTTTGTGGAGACAATTCGGATCGGCAATGAGATTTCAGTTCCGCCGCGCTCAAAGTTGCATCGCCCGATGGCCGGAGGAAACACGCAATTAACTCGCCCCACTTCTCGTCGGCGATACCGACCACAGCGACTTCTTGAATCTCTGGATGCGTTAGCATCGCATTCTCGATTTCCGCAGGGAAGTGGTTCTCTCCGCCACGAATAATCATCTCTTTGACCCGACCGGTGATCTTGAGATAGCCTCGATCGTCCATTGTGCCCAAATCACCAGTATGAAGCCAACCATCTGCGTCAATCGTCGCCTGCGTGGCTTTCGGGTTCTCGTGATATTCAAGCATAGTGCACGGACCGCGAGCGCAGATTTCACCTGGCTCGTTCAGCTCAGCGCAGGAATTGTCGCTCAAACGTCGGATGGACACGTCTGTTCGCGGGATCGGCTGGCCAATCGTCTTGCAGATATCTTCAATGCTGTCGTCCAAGTGGTGCTGGGTGATGACTGGGCAGTGTTCCGTTTGGCCATAGAGGGTCGAAAATCCGCATCCAAACGCTTTTTTCACCCGTCGAACCAAATCCGCGGCAACATTTGCGCCGCCACAGCTGATCACGCGCAACGCAGTTGTATCACGCGGGTTGGCTTCCTGTTCCTCAAGTAGGGCGACCACCATTGTCGGAACGCCTAAGACGACATCGGCCTTTTCGCTTTCAAGCAGATCGACGATGCGCGGCGCGTCAAACAAGCTGACAAGCACCACATGCGCCCCTGCCTGCATCGCTCCCAGTGTAACCATCCCACAGCCGGATGTGTGAAACATCTGCATGATGTTGATCCAGATGCTGTGTTCCGTGACGCCGCAGCGATCTGCATAAAAGCGCGCGTTGTTCAAAAGCCCCCCATGGGACAAAAGTGCTGCTTTTGGAAACCCGGTCGTTCCTGACGTGTATTGAATTTGTGCCGGATCTGAGGTCGAAACCTCAGGAAGACGTGCCTCGTTTGAGCCTCGTGCGAACAAAACGTCGTGATCATCAAGATCAGTTACTTCCCGCAGGGTCGTATTGCCGTCGCTGGCAAGCTTGGCGATCTGTGCCATAGGGTTGCCCCTGAATTCCTGAACATGGAACAGGCCAACAGCGCCAGACTGCTCGAGTACATACCGAAGTTCTTTGGCTTGCAGCGATGGATTGGCCGTTACAAGCACCAGACCGGCAAGCGCACAGGCATATTCCATCAAAACCCATTCAGGGCTGTTTGGAGACCAGACCACAATCTTTTCGCCCTTGGTAAACCGCGAACTCAAAGCAAGCGCTAGTCGTTCGCAATCATCCCAAAGCGCACCGTATGTCCAGGAGCGTCCCCGAGACCCATCTTGACGGATCTCAGTCAGTGCCGGCCTGTAGATGTTGCTTGCTGTGACCTCCCTTAGGCCTTCGCCAATGGGCACATCGATTGCATCCATGTCTGACTGAGCAGGGAAATGCGCTTTTTCGAGGTGTAAGTTGTACATTTGTGGCTCTGACTATTCATTGTTCTCATAAAATATCAGAGGCAACGTGCCGCGAATTCTCAAATATCAAAAATCTATGTATTGATAATTACTTTGTATCAACGGCGTTGGCTAACGACTTGCGCACAGCGTCGACAAACGGGGCTACAATTGGGTTCGCGCTGTCGCTGCGCCAAATCAGTGAGGTCGTGATAACATCGCCAACATCGCTGATCGGAATAGCCCGCAAACCAAAGCGCGCGGCGTTCATGATGCAATTGGGATAGATTAGAACCCCCATGCCGCCCAGAACGAGGGACAGCATCTCGTCGCGCAAGTAAGCCCGCTGAGAAATCTCGAGCGAGAAGCCACGTGCAATACAATGCTCGTTGACCATATCCGTATACCGCTCCCATCTGGCGTCGCCCGCAATGATGGGTTCGCCTTTGAGCTCTTCCAGCTCCAGCGTGGCCCTCTTGGCCAACCGATGCGCTCTGGGCACAACAGCGGCAAGTCCTTCAACACTGAAAACCAATCGCCGGAAATCCGGCGGAATAGGCGTGTCCATGTCAAAAATAAACCCGATATCTATCTGGTCTTTCTGCATTTTTTCAATCTGTTCAAGCGTGCGGGCGAAACCTATGTCAATCTGTATCTTCGGGTTTTTCGACCGAAAATTTTCCAGCACATCGGGCAATCCACCCAGGATCGCAAAATCCACGTAATTTAGTCGTAGCCTGCCGCCTTTGCCGTCTGCCGCATCGCGGGCTTCCAATGTGGCAGTCTCAACCATCTCAAAAATCTGATCGATGCGCGCATAAAGCGCGGTGCCAGCCGCAGTCAGTTCCACAGATCGTGTTGTTCGGAAGAACACCGACGTCCCAAGAACATCTTCCAGCGCCTTAACAGAGTTCGACAGCGCTGGCTGGGATGTGTTCAGGACGTCAGCGCTTTTTCGAAAACTGCCTTGCTCAACGACGGTTTTGAAGACGAGGAGTTGGCGAAGTGTTGGTAGCATTATTGATATTCCAAAGTTATCAAAACATAGAAAACTAATAATGGAAAATATCAGGTTTGCCAACCATGCTCCCATAACCGGTCAGCGAACCGAGAGTCACAACTGGAGCAACGCACCTTGCCAAAAGTTCTTTACGAGAAAGACGGCCGCATTGGTCGGATCACCCTGAACCGTCCCGAGGTGATGAATGCCATCGACGATGACTTGCCC
>JBDWMA010000003.1:0-36268 GCA_039972875.1 Pseudoruegeria sp. | reverse complement strand
TTTTATATTTTCTGCCGTTTTTGGGTTTAACTGATCCGAAGAAAGGGCAGGGGACTTCTGGTCTGGGAACCATTCTCGATCCCGTTTCAAGTCCATTTCCACCTGTTTTCGATCGATCACATCCAGTGCATTGATGCGTTCGCCGGTCTGTTTGTAAATGGTATTAACAAGCTTTTCCGGATCTTCTGTGTAGATTTGTGTGGCCTCTTTCATCCTCGAAATGGAGACGTAAAAAGCCTTCTGTGTGGCCAACTGTTCCCAGCTGTTCAGACCGACCAATGTTTGCTCAATTGAGGCTCCTTGGAAGTCGTGTGCTGTCGATGCATAGGCCAACTGCATGCCCTTAGCGGCGAGGCTGTCACGGGGCAATTGGGTTGTCACACCTTCAGTATTTTTAACGAGAATGTTATTCTCTGAAATGGCCGCCAGAGTGCCGGTGGCTGAATTTACAATACCGTGATCATTATCCGTTATTTTGAATTTGACCTTATCGCCTGCATAGAATGTTTGCTTGGCTTCCTGCAAAACAATGAAGCGGGACGAGGCTTTGTCATCCGGGCCCATTGGAACTTCTATTGTTGTGCCCTCAGGAGAAGACAACGTCAGGGATCGTTTTTCCTGAGCCGTTTCGACTACTTTGTATTGAACGCCAGACTCAATATTCAGGTCTGCATTTGGGCGCGTAGATATCACCACATTACCCCGCTCGTAGCTCGCTACCTCTCTCGTTTCAGCCTTGGTAAAGCCGCGTGGGGTGAGAGTGGTGAGTTCAGTACCAAAACCGCTAATTGTACCTTCAGACAACAACCCGCCTTGCACCCGTTCGTTGACCATCACACGAAGCTCATTCGTCATAACAACCATGCCGGTTCTGTCCCTGTGCGGGGCCGAACGAGCTAGATATTCGCCTGACATAGCGTCAGCGATGAAGCCGCGATTTTCTACGCGGCTTTCTCCTGATTGGGTTTGAACGACGGGTTCTATTTTGGAAAATGCATTTGCGATTTCTCCCGCGTAAGCGTGGAGTACGGCTTGACGGCCTTCTTCAGTATTTTGTCGAACAACGTCAGCCATAACCGCTGTTTTCAATCCATTTTCCTGAAGCTGGCGAAAGGTTGAACCTGCCCCAACAGCGTCAAGTTGCTTGATATCACCGACAAGGATAACCCGATTGTACTTGGCCTCATTGGCAAGATTTAGCAGTTGGTTCATCTGCGCCGACGACGTCATCGATGCTTCATCGACGACTAATATCGTTTTTTTGTCGGGTGAGACGGGGCCGCGATGTTGAGCCAAGACTAACGCGGAATCGACGGTGCGGCTTCCTGGGATCGCCTCGGAAAGCGCTTCGACAGCTTTAAGGGTTGGTGCCGTGCCATGAACCTCATAGCCGGCCTTGCTTGCCATTGCGTTCAGGGTTCGTAAAGCTGTTGTCTTTCCGGTGCCGGCCACACCTTGTATGCCGACAAAGCGCCCCTCTTTCGTTGAGAGGCCAAGTTTTATCGCATCCTGTTGACCCTCGGTAAGGTCAGTTCGGTTAAGCCTTCGCTCAATTGCGCCATCATTTGATCTATGAAGTGCCTTTTCAGATTTGGTGCGGATGTCCGCGCCGTGATTGCCGTGATTCACGCCAATCTTAACGATGTTGTCGCGTTCCAGCGCAATCGTTTGTTTATCCGTAAGATGGGGACCGCCCGCCACGTCGACGGCGTAGACGTCTTTGTTTTTGACCATCCTGTTCAACGAGGCTTCGACATCGGTAATTTTATTGCGATGCCCGTGCTTCATTGCAACGTCGATCACCTTGTCACGTTCATAGACAGATTCACGCTCTGAGATGTGGGATACGGCAAAACGAACGGATGCGTCTGGATCCGCTTTTTGAACCGTGTCTTTGTCAATTTGTTTAGGACGGAGCGCGGTCAAATCAATGCCTGATTTCTCTGCTTCACTTTTCCATGTTGCATAGAGTTCAGTACGATCTATGGGCTTCTTACTGGCACGTGTAGCGAGGGCAGCCAAATCGTTGTTTTTTGTGTTGGCTTCCAAGTTTCTCTCTTTGAGAGAGGCTTCGATTTCCAACCGCCGTGTCGAGGCCGCCTGTACCATTTCTCGTGGAATTTCTTTGACATCAAAGAGTCCCTTGTCTTTGCGCTCAATGGTATATCCAGCGTTCTCCAAATTTGTTGCCAATGCATTGCGATAGATCTGACCTACCAAAAGGGTGTTTTCGTAAATTTTGTTATTGTGGAGCGCTCGAAACCGTCCGTCATCTGCCTTGACCATATTCGCGATCACAGCATGCGTGTGTAGCTGCGGATCGAGAGCACGGGAGGTGTCATGCTGAAACAGACCAGCAATTATTTTTCCGCCAGTCTGAACGGACAGCACGCCATTCTTTTTTATTCTTGTCTGAACCAGATTGTCTTCTACATAAGTCATCGCTTCTTTGACTGCGGCTGTATGTGCCGCGATGACGCGCTCATCGCCAACCACTAGGCCTGCGATAGATACACCCTTGGGCGCTGAAAACGTCAAATCAAGACCAGGGCGGTGTTGGCGTTCCCCATCGGGCCCAATGCGGCCCATCATACGTCCTGCGGGTGACTCGCCATCAAGTAAGGCGGAAAAGTGATCGTCATTCACCAGACCTTTAAAGCCCGCCTCATTCGCAGCTTTCCCAAAGTATTGTGATGCCTCGCTCGCCTCTTTTGAATCCTGTAAATAATAGCCCTCGGCGCGGTAGTAACCGCTTTGGGCGCTGCCTCCTGAAACAGCAGATATGGACAACATCAGAAGGTTCCCAGTTCATCCGTGGAAATCCAGACCACTGCACTTTCGATTTCGGACGATGGTTTGGGCTCAGGTTTGGAAACTCGAACCTTTGTATCGATTTTTGCGCTGTTAATGTGTTGTTGCCTGTCGTGAGAGACAGACGGCATCGTTCCAGGTGGTGATTGATCCATTTCCCATGGGGCAGGGTGGGGGGCTCCTACGGGTGTATTGTCCCGACCTGAACCACCGCGTCTATCCATCATGTCCGATGTCGTATTAACGAATGGAATGATGTTGTCAGGCTGAACCCCATCGTGACGCTGTTTTGCAAAGAAGGCCCAGCAAGCGGCAATGTTGTCAGGGGGCGATGATTTTCCCTTCATCCACTCTCCATCCGCTGCATTCATATTCTGTTTCGCCCAGACAACGAACTCTTCGAATAGTTTTTTTGACGGTTTTTGATTTTTCGGAGATTGTGCGTCTGCTTCGTCAGGCGGTGCGAGAACGGCTGAAGATCCAGAAAACCCGTCACCTAAATATGTTAGGAATCCTGGCGAAACGTCTTCTACATCGAAGGGCTCAAATTCCACTAGTGCCGTCGGTGCGTCATAGGCAAACCGGATATAGGCACTAAATTGGGGAAGGGATTGGATTTCTGCGGGCATCACAATCTGTCGTTCAACCCGGTTTTGCATGAAACCAACGCCATCACGCGCCTCATGGGCACCCACAGAAATATTGGCACGTTTTTCCAACATGTCTTGTGAACCAAGACTTTCACTAAAGATTTTCGCGGTGCGAAAATCAGGTGTATTAAAAACAATGCGGTTGTTAATTGTACCGTTGATCGTTTGTGCAGCTTCCCGTCCGTAAATATCTTCAAGTTGGGAATAAACTTGATAGCCGAGGACAAAAGCGCCGCCAAACTGCCTTATCTCAGCAAGACTTTTGACAAGAAAGGGCAGCCGGTTAAGTGTGGGAACCTCGTCCATAAAGAAGAACACAGTGGGATCAGAACTCTTTGGCCCTGACATCATAGCGTTGGCCCCAACTTCCAGCAAAACAGAGGTCAGATTCCTCGTAGCCGCAGCGTGTTCAGCATCTCCGGTCAAGAAGAGGAACGAAGGTTCATCAGATTTCATCCACTCTCGAATGGAAAAGCGAGGACCATCTGACCGTAAAAACTCTAGCAACCTCAATTCCGCAATGAGGTTGGCACGGATCGATTGAGACGTTTTTTCGATGCTTTCATGAAAGAAGTGAGCACCAGGTGTTGAGCTAATGAGGGATGACAACTCATCTGAGGGAAGGTTTAGGATCGCTTGTTTAAGTGCTTCATTCGTTCGGGGACCATGTTCATAAAGCTGACGAGCGACGTATTCAAAAACAATGCGGGCTGACTGAGACCAAAATTGATCCCCCGAGGAGTCCGCATTCGTCGGTATCATAACCTCTGCTATTTGTGTAAAGGACGCCAGGTCATAGACATCATCAAACAGGCACCAGCAATGTGATCTGCTGTCGAAAGGGTTGATGATAATGTCGGTTTCAGAATTGTAGTATTTTTCTACGAATGTCCCCATGCGATCGTATACAACAGCTCGACCCCCGAGTTTGCGAACCGTACTGAGGAGTTCAAGTAGTGCGTTGGTTTTACCAACCCCAACCGTCCCAAATATACCGGTTTGTGCTTCCAACGCGTTTGGGGGAAAGGGGATACCGGCTATCGTATAAATGGGGGCCTTTTTGCGGCCCTTAAAATGCTTTCGGTAATTTTTCCATCTGGCATTGCTCCAATCCAATAGGCTTTTTCGGGCAATGAGGTCCGTACCTCTTATGTGCTCATCGTCCTGTACCCGATCACCCGTTACTTTGAAGATACCCAGAGACAAAAGAGTCATCACGGCGGCCGGCCAAATCGAAATTCTAGAGGCCCAATGCAACCGTTCAAAAAAACTGTCACGTATTTTTCTATATTGAGAGGTCCCGTATAGCTGGGATGCAGATAGCGTTACGTGATTTCCCTGCAAGTTGTTGAAAGAATAATCTCTTGCGCCAAACCCGTTACCCGTAACAATGCCAATGTCAGCAAGCTCGTAATAAAAAGCTATCCGCATTTCGTCCCAGTTGTGGTCTTTCGTGATGAGGACAGCGAAGGTTCCCATATAGACGAATGCACCCATAACTGTTGCAAATCGGAAAACCTGTAATCCCATTCGCCACCAGTGCTGCGTCGTTTGCCCGCCACGTACTAAACTACTAGCTTTAGAAATATTCTTGCGCACAAAATCACCTGTAAGTTATTTACAGCTACTATACTAAGTAAATTTGATTGTGCCGAAAACAGAAATATTTTAAGTTAAGCCGAAATCTATTTAATGAAACCTTCGCGTACTGCAATTGCTATTGCTTGTACCGTTGTTTTAGCGCGTAAAGAGTGTTTCACTGTGGCTAATGCGCTGTTTGCTGTTGCTCTGCTTATTTCCAAAGCTTTTGAGGCTTCCAAAATTGTGTTACCCCCAGCAAGCAATGAGAGTAGTTGTGCTTCTTTTTTTGATATAGGTGATGGGTTAAAGAGGGACGTATGAAGCATGTCCAACGTATGACTAAGGTGTTCGACTTCCGAAATTACAAAGTTTCTTTCGAGATGAGCCGCAACGATAACCGATCTCCTTTTTTGACGATGTAGCGAAATAACAGACCCAAACTTCAGTTTGGCATGCTCACACTCTGCTTTGAAATGATTAGAAAAATAGTCAATCTTCGAGAGTCTAATTGATCCATTGTTCTTCAGCGCCCAAATTAGCCAGGGGTCGGTTAGCCGTAGCCTTTTCGATAAATATGTATCTTCCCAATGCCTTGGTAGTTCCGTGTATTTTACCCGCTGTGAAGTGCTATTGAAATCCAATAGTATGATAAATCCGAAAGTGCATATTTTTTTCAAATCCGGCAAAATCGAGTTGTAGAACAATTTATCAACAGTTGTTGTAGCTTCATTTGAAGGGGAAAAAATCAACGGCTTGGCAATCCCTTATGGTTGTTTTGATTGCCTTTAATAGTCGTTTAGGGATATTCAAGACACAAGATTTTTATGTTGATAACGGAGTACTTTTTAATGTGTTGGAGTCCTGGTATTTCTGCCTGTTTCGCTATCGCTGGAACGGGCATTACAGTCTACTCTGCCTTTAAAGGGAAACCTAGAGCATTCACCGCTATATCTGGTTTCTTCACTATAATGGAAGTATTGCAAGCATTTTCCTACAACTACATCGATCAGTGTGGTTCATTTGGTAATGAAACACTGACCAAACTGGCCTTTCTTCACATATCATTACACCCATTTTTCTTTAATGCGTTAGCACTACAATTTGTTCCGGAGGCTGTTAGGTTAAGGGTTTCGCCGTGGGTATATATGGCCTGCGGAATCTCTGCCATCGCAATGTTTTTTCAGTTAGAACCAATATCTGGGGGGGGGTATTGTAATCCTTCCAGAGGAACTTGCGGATCAAACTTCTGTACGTTCTCCGGCAATTGGCATCTAGCATGGCATTTTCCATTCAATTCCTGGGGAAACAGCTTTGCTCAAAGTTCTAACTTTGTTCTATCATTATTTCCAAATGCGTTTGTAACATACACCTTAACGGTTTTTATCGTTCCACTTATGTATGGGGCTATAAAACTGACGGCTTTACAGTTTTTATTTGGGCCAGTTTTGGCTAGTTTATTAACCAACAATCAGCATGAACAACCTGCCATATGGTGCCTTTTAAGCATTTGGATTTTTGCGATAGTTACGCTTACGCCAGTTCAAAATTGGCTTAAAGTTGGTGATTGGAAATTACCATGGACTTTGAAAAACAGGTTTAGATCAACTTGAGGATGTTGGATCGTCATCTCTTGCCTTGGAACGAGCTAGTTTCTCTGCGATGGCCTCTCTTATGAATATGGCCATTCTTCTTGGTCCCACCGCCGCAACGATTTCTGCTCTCAAATCCTCTGGAAGACGGAGTTGAGTCGCAACGGTTTTAACCGATTTTTTGAGTGGAGGTCGTCCCATGCGACTTCGACTAAACGATTTCGGAAAATGAGTCAATTTAACCTTCATTATCTAATTGACTATTACGTGTACCGTTTATACGGATAGTAGGTACCTACTATTCGTTTCAAGGAATTTCATTCACAAAGATTTTCGCTTTCGTCATTTACTCGCGATTTTGTCATTTAGTCGTCATCTGGTCATTTAGTCGCTGATGCACTGATGCGCTGAGAAAGTCATTTTCGAGGCCCTTTTGGACTATCGTCTAATTTACGCCTTTATTTGCTATTCTCAGAGCAAAAAACGATGGATTTTCTATGTTCCAATTAAAGCTATTTATACCTACAACCGAGGGTAGATTTAGAGATTTTGATTATGATTAGTGAAGAAAATATTGCGCTCAGTATGGCTGAAGCAGACAGCTTAGAGGAAGCCTGGAACCTTTTAATTCAAGCAATGAAAATGGTTGGCTTCGACCGGCTGGTGTATGGATACAACGGCCTTCCCCACTCTGATTCTGCCTTAGGCGATATCAACGATGCCATTGTTCTGAGTAACCACGACCCAAAGTATATTGAATTGTTTGTTGGCAGAGAAATGTACCGTAACGGCCCCATGGTTCGTTGGGCTTTGGAAAACGGCGGTGCATGCAGCTGGTCGGAAATTTCTAAGATTACAGAAGGACGGGATCTATCGTCTGATGAGATAGCTGTCATGGAAATAAATAAGCGGTTTGGCGTAACCGCAGGATATACGATTGCGTTTCACAACTCGGCAGGGCGCGCATGTGCTGGGATAGGCCTAGCTGCCGAAACGGGACTATCGCAAGACGATATCGACAATATTTGGTCAGCACATCAAAAACATATCAAATTGTGCAATCACATTTTCCATATGCAGGTTTGTCGCCTTCCACATTTTACTACCAACTTACGAAGATTAAAAAAGCGACAACACGATGTATTACGTTGTACGGCGATGGGTCAATCACCTGAGCAAATTGCATCAGAGCTGAATGTGTCAGTGAGTACCGTCAAACGTAATCTTGATGGAGCCAAACGGGCTTTAAACACAACTTCTATCGAACATGCAGTTTTCATAATCACGACAGCAAATCAAATCACCAACATTGAAAGAGAAAGTTGGCCGATAAAATCAAGCGACCTAAACAAGAGAGGTAGTTTCGCATGGTGAATTCAGTAGAACATAGCCGTTGTTCTGTAGAACCCGGTGGAATCGATAATACAGATACAATTTTGCCTGGTATGGTTTCACTTAAGCAAAAATTCCGTGGAAAACTCCCACTACTTGATGACAGAGAAACAGTCATGATGACCAAACTGATATTCTCGGTTGCTGAGAACGGACTCAGATCAATAATCGGTTACGAAAGTAGATGGAATACGGGTGAAGTTACGCTGTTCTTGAATAATTCAACAGACGGTTCTCACACGATAGAATATGTGGATGTGCTGTCGTAGGCCCAACTATATGTCGTAGATGCCGTTTATACGACTACAAGCGCTTCTATCAATTGGCACAGAAATCATCTAACTTATGGAATCAAACAACAACGCGAGGACAGCAGCTTACAGATCAAACGACATTACAAATAGAAACCCCCGCAAGGCTATGCCTAACGGGGGGGTTCGGTACCAAGGAACGCCAATTCCTTAATGATCAAAGGTTGATCTAGGTTTTACCAGCCCTCCCCGCACCTGACAAGAAAAAAACGCACTTGTGCGAACAAGAAGAATTTGTCTCAGGTTCTGCCTTGCTCAAAAGAGCAGAAAAAATGCAAATGATAATGAAAACGCACCTCGTTGAGGAGGGCAGGGGATCTTACCCGGTCCTACCTGAAAATATGTTCCGTGGTCAGCTGGAGGGCCTAATTTCTGACGTCAGCAGCTACATAGGCCTGTCTGATGGGCTCTTGAAATCATTACTGACAATGATCCGTAGTACACGACCCAGCGATTGGACGGACGCTTCCAAAGAACCGGTTTGTTGCCGAATGCAATCTGATCTGGCCAACGAACTTGGTAAAACCGATCGTGCACTAAGAAACGACGAGGAAATGCTTCAACACAAATTTGGTTTTTTGGAGAAACGGGTTTCGGCAAACGGAAGCCGCAGATGTAGCGGTGAAGATTACAGGCAAGGGTTAGTTTTCTCCGGTCTAATTGAGTGCACTGAGGATCTGATGAGGCTACGGGATCAAATGCAGGCCGAGCGCCGGTCCATGAAGACCTTAAAGCTCAAGTGCAGTGCATTGAAGCGGCAGTTGAAAGAAGCGCTTATTGAGATCCACCCTCGTTTCCCTGACGATGACGCGCTTTGTGATGTTCGGGATGCCTTCTTGGCTTTACCGCGTCGTTATACGAATTTTAAAAACCTTGAGGCGCTGGAAGCACATTTTGTGGAGGTAAGCGCTCTATTGGATTGTGTGGAAAAGTCTAAGAAAAGACTACAAATGCAGCATCATACTTCCGGCACGTCGGAAGTAGACTTCCGGCGATATATACAAGATACAACACAAGAACCCTCTGTATTTTGTAACGAGAACGTTCATAAGTTGGCCGATGCCAAGCCATCGGACATAATAAGTGAAGACACTTCGCCTAACGGCTCCGTGTCTGGCAATGAAAAAAATGATGGTTTGGCTAAGGATGGTGGCAAGCACAAAGATTTGAGCTGGTTAACACCGATGCGCTTATATTATTTGGCAAGTGAGGAGTTCCGTATCTGGCTATCTGTTCATCAGAAGGACAAATCCATGCCCGACCACAGAGATTTTGTCTTCGCGGCCATCGATAGAATGCCAGAGCTTGGGATACACGGTTCCGCATGGACCGAAGCTGCCGAAGAAATGGGTGATTTTACGGCTGCGCTCTGTGTGCTTGTCATCGATGCAAACAGAAACCATCCCATCAATCCGGTCGCCTCCCCTGGGGGCTTGCTTCGGGATCTCACAAGACGCAATAAGCGAGGACAACTCAATATTTACGGCAGTTTGATGGGCCTTATCGACCGTGGGCAGAATGCGTGAAAAAAGTGTTAAGCAATGAATATTATCCGTGAGATAGCAGACCATATCCAAGTATCTTTAATATTTGCCGCAGTAATACTTCTGGGCTTTGGGATGTCGAATACTACACCAATTTCGGTAGATGAAATTGTTATGCGCGGCCTGCCCAAAGAACTTTTGGCGGAGGCGAGACCGCCAACATTTAAGGAAAATATAGGCGTGCTTTTAGTCACATTAGGCACGTTATTCTTGGTAGCCCACTGGCTCACAAATCCATTTGATGTGATCAAAAAACTATTTGGATACGACGAAAATCGTGAGATTTTCGAGGACTTCGATTCATGTGGACTGATCTTTGTTGTAGTTATTCTTCTTGTGGCAATAGAAATGTGTTGTCTATTTATTCTGTTTAATGAAACTGTTTTGAACAATGTCTAACCTTTCTATTTCAAAAAATTCAGCTTATGTAGCACCTTGTAAGTTATTGTTTTTAATTGATATTTAACATAATCTACATTATTGGTGTAGCGAATTCAATGCAGCGAACGGCAGGAACGAGCCCAGACTCACCGATGCTGCACATTGTACAAACGACCGCTCTTTATGACGACGGCCAAGTTTTAGAGCCATTGAACCTGCTAAAATCGGTAACCAATCCAAGACACATTGCGGCCTCAACGCACTCATGCGATGTTCCTCATTCAACAAAAACTGGTGAGTAATGGCACAAGAGACAGACGGTGACGGTAGTGACGACAGAAGATTAAATGCAATTATCACTTCCAGTGGTGACATCGCTGGCGGGGCAATTGGAGCGGCGATTGGTTTCCTTCTAGGTGGCCCAGCTGGTGCCGTTTTGGGTGGTGCCAGTGGCCCGGCAGCGGCCGCGACCATCAAAAAAATTGGTCACGAAGCAACAGGAAGACTTCTTGGACCTAGAGAGAAAGTGCGCATCGGGGGGGCCTTAGCGATTGCCGCCGCTCACATTAAAGGCCGTACGGAGCGTGGAGAAAAACTGCGAACCGATGGATATTTTGAAACCCGACATGGTGGGCGGAGTGATGCCGAGGAGGTGGCAGAAAGCGTTCTTCTCAAAAGTCAGCGTGAAGCTGAAGAGCGGAAAATACCGTTCATGGCATACTTGGTTGGAAATATTGCATTCAATGATGCAATCAGTGCCCACTTGGCACATCAAATTATAAAAGCTGCGGAATCGATGACCTATCGCCAGCTTTGTATTCTCAAGTTGGCAGCTGTTTCTAAGAATTACTCACTTCGCGCGACTGACTACAGAGGGCAAGGTAAATTTAGTAAGGCCCAGTACGAAATTTTGTATGAGTGCTTGGACCTCTATCATCGCGCATTCGTAAACTTTGGCGGTGATGTAGCTTTCGGGCCAACTGACGTAAAGCCGGGGTCTATGCAGTTGCAAGGCATGGGCGCTGACATTTACAATGAGATGGGTCTTGCCACAATTTCACAGGAAGACCTTGATCCTATCATTGCCCAATTATCAAGGTAATGACTTTTGGCTCTGGGCAGTTTCCCCAATCCAATGCCATTTCTCGTAGCATCTGCTCCAGTTCCAAAAACGTCCGTTTTTGACCCACATGACTTTTCGATAGCAGACCTTGGCGCAGAGTCAGCGAAATGGCGCTTTGTCCCAACAGCCGTCCTTGGCGCATAGTGCAGCCAAGATCCGGTTGGGTCCAGACTACGTGCACTGGCTAATGCCCAGAACCCACCACACCTTTTCTCATTATGGACAAGGCCGCCCTGCCCGTCTCGTCCCGAGCCGCGCGATGCGACTTGCCACATACTCACCCAGGTGCGGTGTAATCTACCCTGACGGATAACGATCCCTTTTGCTGGCGACAAACTTAACCACAAGGCCAACCCTACGATACTTGAGGTCTTCGGTTTTGGCCTGCTTTGATCTTTGCGCGTTCTCCCAAGGTCGAAACTGCGCACAGATTGGATAAGCTTGTCTAATCGGATCTCGCTCGATCCTGTCTTTAAGGTCGTTTGGGGTTCGGCAAGCCGAACGCCACTACACGACGATGCTTAGGGGCCATTGCCCCTCGCGTGTTCAACCAAAATAGACAAGGCCGTGTCCTCGCTGCGCTGCGGGCCGCACCCAAACCTTGTCGATTTTGGCTGACCTTTGCGCACCCCAGACTTCGCCAGTCGGTCAGATTTTAGAGACGACGCCCTTTCAGGGCTTTGCTCAAAATCAGCACCATTTGGGGATCAACCTCAGAGGTCACACCACAAAGGAACGGTAGAAGATGAACCATTGGGAAACTCACCTTTACGGGTTCGCAGTAGCCTTGACGCAAGGCGCGAAAATCAAGCCTGAAAACCTTCAGAGGATGCGAGACAAGGCACTTAGTCACGGGCATACTGAGGCCGAGTGTCTCTTTGTTGAGCAGAACGCCCAACTCTACATAGCCAAGGGAATTTTGGACCATAAAACAGGACGTGAAAATGTAGCTGTAACGGCACAATTTTTCTATGACTGCCCCGCTCACGTTAGTTTTGAAGAACAAAGTGACTTGATCCACAACGATCTTGTTAGGTTGCTTGATGCAGATAGCACCACAGGCGTTGCTTGCTGCGGTGCGACTGTTCAAAGCATCAACGGACAGACACGGCTTTCTGAAAAAAGCAGAACGCATATGGTTTGCGCAATGTGCGGTTCAACCAATGTACGTGCTGACGCATACGCCGAGTGGGATGCGGATGCAGGGCAATGGGTGCTGCACTCAACATATGACGAAAAGCGCTGTGAAAACTGCGAAATCAGCACAAGCTTGATTGAAGTCGACGAAGCCACCCAAATTGAAATTCAGGCGTTCGGAATGGTCAATATTGATGATGGTTCGCGGCTTGCCGAGGATAGCGAAACACCTGATTTTTTTGACGTAATGGTTACGACAACACCGTTTGACAGTGGTGTGATCCTGACCTTGGAAGAACACGAAAACATGACTGCTAAGGAATCCGAGCAGACCTTGGCGGCGATGGTTGCGACGTATCCCACGGCGGCAATCAGTATCGTAAATTGTGATCTAGGGGCGGCTTAATGGTTGCCCCTCTCGTTTCCAAGTTTGTGAAGGTGCTTAACGGCATCGACCAATCAAAACGCCGTACAGAAGTATTTTCTGATTTTTGCGAAATGGCCTATTGTTCTTTGGCAAAGGTTGCCAGTCCATACGCCGACCAAAAAGACGCTTTGGAAAAGCAGTATATGGAGGTTGTAGGCCGCTATCGTAACAAAGACGATGTGTGGAAAATACCTGAATTGTTGGGAATTTCTCTTGAAGCGATCCACCTTGGCGGCATAGATTTTCTTGGAGCCGTAGCGGGTGAGCTGGGCGCGTTGGATGCTCGACTTGGTCAGTTTTTTACACCTTACGAAATTTCACGCCTAATGGCTGAAATCAATCTTCAAGGTGTCGAAAAAACCATTGAAGAGAATGGATTTGTGACTGTCTCAGAACCCGCCGTTGGAGCGGGTGGGATGGTCATAGCTGTTGCCGATGTGATTGAGGGCTTGGGGTTCGACCCCGCCCGTCACCTTTGGGTTGAGGCCGTTGAGTTGTCGAGAACGACTTATTACATGGCCTATGTTCAGATCAATACGCGGGGTGTTGCAGGAAAGATCATTTGCGGAAACTCCCTTTCCCTTGAGACTAACGTGAGCGCTTACACCGCCGCCGCGCCCGTGTTCATTTCTAAAAATGGGCATCCGTTTGCAAAGCAACGAGCGGCACAAAAGCTAGAAGCAGAGGCCACCGCAGCATTTGAACAAAAACAAACTGACGAACGAGCCGAACGGTTGAGTGGCCTTGCGGCCTCAAAACCTACAATCGGAGCAGAGCAGTTAGGGTTATTTGATTGACCGAATTTCGGCTGGGCGGCGTATGTCGCCCTACCCGAACGGTCTTGGTAGTCCACTCTCCGCCTCGGCTGCGCCGAAGCAAACAGTGGACGTATGCGCTAATCGCGCAGATACCGCCTAACGGCGGAAAGCCCCAGACGGGGTTTTTTCTGTTTTTAGGTGATCTTGACTGGTCTGTTGGTCAATTCACCTAGGATCAGATCTTTTCCGCCCATTCATCTAGCATCGGCATGGAAACAAAGTCGTGTAAGTGAACATACGTCTACCATTTAATACGCTTCAATTTGGCTAGATTTGAGATCAGCAAGTTCCGACCGGTATCCCTTGAACAAAGAGGGTACAAATTTGCGAGGAAATACCCTATAAGTTGTTCTGTATGATTTTGAGTGGAGAGCTGTCATGGCCCCAAAACCAGAAAAAAAGAGAAGACACTATCCATTCCGTTGGAAATGGGCCGGCCTTTCCGTGTTTGTAGGAGCCTCCATTGGTTTTTTGGGTTTCAGGTTTAGCGGCGGGACAATTGATGTAATGGGCAACTTGAGCGAATATTTGATTTTCTCAAGCCTCGGCGGATTCATTGCGGGTGTTAGCTATTTGGGTCGTAATCACCGTGATGAGGACGCTTCCTATGATGGGTTCAAAACTCAGACTACGAGCGGCCCGTTGAGTGCTTCAGATTTTGTTAGCGCTGGCGGTTATAATCGGTCCTGCGGCGTCTATGTAGACGAAAACGGTTTTCAAACACCAGCAGGTCGAGCTCATAGCGACGGTTATTAGGACATGAATCTTACGAAGCCTTTCCGCTGAAAATATGGCCGCCAATACGTACATTGGTGCCACCGCGTTCGTTTGTTGTCTCTGGAAGCCAGGTTGGCCTCCTATTTGATTGATACCCTTGGTTCACAAGCGCATCCATGCCCTCAGGGCTATAATAGTGTGTCGCCCCACCGGTAGGATCAACGCTATTGCCCGTCATGACTTGGTCTACAATATGGCCGATCCTCTGATACTGCTCAGAATGCGGATGAATTGTGAATGCGAGACTATTGCCGCTGCCATCGTCATTTAGGGCTGAGAACTGCCTTGGCACAGCAACGCCACTTACACTATTGGGGAAATCTCCATCTTGGATTCTATTGCGGATAACATGAGCCACGGCCATTTGGCCCATTTCACCCTCACCGGCCGCTTCCCCATAGATAGTTCGGATCATACGATCCCGCTCAGAATTAGACATAGGGATGGACTGGACGTTTGAATGATCTGCTCCGCCCTTGGGAAGTCCGCCTGTCCGGTCGTGTATCTTCTGACTGAGTGGTGAGACCCCTTGGACTCCTTGTTGTCGGTCTTGCATTTTCATCTCTTGCGCCGATACAGCTGCATCAAGTGAACCGCCATCGAACCTTACACTCTCCATGCCAGCCCGTACGTTATTTTGGTTCTCAACATGCTCTGGAAGTTGTGAATTCATCAGATCCTGCCGTTCAAACCCCGGATTGGAAACGGCCCCAGCAGATATTCGGTCGGGCAGTGCGCTGTTGAGTGATCCTGACGGTTCTGGGGACGCAAGACCATCGATATAGTTCTGAGAATAGGCGTCACGCAGTTGGTTGTATTCCCCCATATGTTCGGCTCTGCCAGAGGTCAGATTGGATATCTGTTGAGGCGAATATCCCCGTTTGCTCAGGTCATTGATGAAGTCGTGATCCAGGCTCACGCGACCCTCAACGAAGTCTGATGCCACGCGGCTTGCCTCGGCGGTGTAGCCTTCAGATTGCCGCGCTGAGGCTTCAGCGCTCTTGGAATGACGTTGCAACTCTTCAACAGAAGAGCGGCTGCCGCGATCACCAGTACGCGTGAGAGAGCTTTGAGCGGTTTCCGACAGGTTGTTGAAGGAACCCTGCAGTTTACTCGCTGCTTTATCAACGTTTTCACTTCTCGCAGCCTCAACAACCTCATTGAAATTATCAGCTGTGATGCCGGACCGATTAAGCTCTGATTTTGCCTGCGCGCTGAATAAGGCCCATTTTGGAGTTCCTGCCGTTGCCGAGAGGCCAAGAGATAAGGCCGTAGAACGGCTGATGTTTCTGGCTTGTGCAAATTGGTCTACGGTTCTCATGGACTCGATATTGCTGGTTTTTTCGTCCTGCGTTTGTTGCGTACCATCTTGTTTAGAGAAGCTTTCACCGTTTGAGATGGCCTGCATGTAGGAGCTGGTCTGGCCACTCATTAAAGACAGGGAGTTTTCTGCGGCGACTCTTTGTTGAGAAGATTTTTCCATGGCGGTTGAGGCGCGGTTGTTCAGGGAGCTCACAATGCTGTTGCCCAGACTGATAGAGGTGGCGGTATTGGACATGTTGCTGCCGCCCATGACAGAAATCGTACCATCGCGATTGCTGGTAATCTGCGCCCCATTTGCCCCATGATAGGTGGATCGGCCCACATCTGAATAGGGCGATGTCACGTTTCGATTGGCGGAGGTGTTATTCCAGCTGCGGTTGTTTGCCATATAATTATCGCGGTTATAATTTCCCTTGGAAAAGTTGTCGAAGGTCTTATTGCCCACATTGGCATTGCCATAACTATGATTGCCTGTTGCCATCTCCCTACCCGTTTCTGTGGCCGCACTTTGAGAAACAGCCAGTGAGGATGTGGCAAGGCCGACCATGCCTTTAGAGCCAAAGAACAAAACCGTCGCAATGAACGGAATCGACATCATCATGTTTCCCGCCAGCGCTGCCACATCTTGCTCAACGGCATAAACACCAAAATGATTGGCCCAAGACACCACAGCGCCGTCGCTCACCCCGTCTGTTCCGGTCGTGGTGACTTGGCGATATTGATTGGCCGATGTGTTCAGCACGATTGAGTGCAGGATAGCGCTTAACGGCTCCCAGGATGCCAACCAGACAAAACCTCCGAAATACCCACGTGCCACCTGCCCGGCCAAGGGAGTCATCATCAATAACAATGCCAGTGGAAATGCGCCGTAATAGAGATTTTCGAAAACGATCTTCAAATAGGGCACCCACGAAAGGGCTTGGTTTCCCACCGCTTGATAGGAAGATCGTGTTTGTGCTTCGGCGCGGGCAGATTGAAGGTGTTGAAGTGCAGCTGCATTGCCCGTCGCGGAAATGCCCCTCAGCGCGGCATCATCGAGCGCAGCAATCAACATTGATTGTTTGACGTTCTCAATCGCATCCGTTGAAGCGACACCGGAGAAGGCTGCAAAATCAGAGATCTGCTCCTTCAGACGATTGATTGCGGCAACGCCATTGCCTGGGGAATTTTCCACTTGGTACAAAGCGGCGGCCTGTCGGCCAAGTACCAAGTCCACATCATTGATTATGGCGGTTTCAATATCTGACCATCCGTCTTTACAAAGCCGCGTGGATTTTGTGATGATATCATAATATGCGAGCGAATTTGGCAACTGAGTTGAGATCGTTGACGCGAGATCCCCTGAGTTTGTGACAGTGCCTGGTTCGACATAACGAAGGGACACCGCATCGATGACACATTGATCCAAAAAGTTGACCGCATTTTCATGAACCGATGAGGTGACGGCTTTCCAACGGGCAGATTTGGCCCTGAGTGTCGCGCCAAAGAGCATGCCTGATGATTGGTAGGATAAGCTGGTTGGCTCTGAGAAGAGAGTTTCCATCTGGCGAGTCAGCGCCTCAGAGATAGAGGACGTAACATGGCCGACATAAGCCACTGACAGAGGTACATTTCCAACAACGGCGACAGGCAATGAGCCTTGTGTTTTGTCGTAAATGATCACATTGGCTTTTGGAACAATGCTCAAACCCGCCACGATGGTGACGACCACATATGTCTTGACGAAATCCATAATCGACGCGCCCAAAAGAACTTGCAACAGCACAACGATGAGGCCCAGAAGCACACCAACGTGTAGGAGCGCCATGAAGTCATCGGTGTTGCAAAAAGCGGCAATGGCATTGAAGGTTGTTGTCAGATAGCCCGCTCCGCCTGTGGTATAAATCTCAAGATCCATCGGCCTACCTCTTTAATTCGTCGTAACTTGATTTGCGAACCAACCTGCGTCCTCGCTGGCGAGTGTGCGTTTGATCGATTGCAATCGTGTCAGCGTGGCCACCGCATCACCGTAGCGGTCGGCTGCATCGCGGCGCATGGCCGTGAAACTCGAATAGCTATCTCGGACTTGCTTTCTGTATTGTTCCAGCTGATCCCCAAGGCCTTCTGTATTTGAGGCAAGCTTGATCATCTCTTCCAAAGCGTCGCGGGTGTAGAGCATGGCAAAGTCGATCGCGACGAGCTCCGCCATGAGTGCAATCTCATCGCCTACAAATTCGTATTTCACCTGACGGGCTGTTTTTAGAGTTTCGTAAACTGGCACCGAAGTCATGCCGATTAAACCTGGAGCTTCGTCGGGCAAATCCGTGTCAGTTGCCAGTGCATCGTTAATCCCGTTGAGAATTTCAAGAACCTGATGATACAGGGCCTTCTTTTCCGGTAAGGTCTTGGACTTCCAAGAGGGGCTTAAACATCGATCTTCGGAATCGTTGTTGCACGTAAGGACTTCGATTGAGCCACCCTCGATGAGAGCTTTCGTATAGGAACTTGTAAACGCTCGCGGCTCATAGCTGATCTGCGATCTGGGTGTATCATCGTCCTCAGAGCCAATCACAATGACAGTACCAGTCAAAGTCATGAAAAACTCTGCCAGATTGTCATCGCTGGCCAAAAAGGAATTCTTGCGGCTCGCTTTCCAAGCGTAATTGATGTTTACAGGAACTTGGTCAGCTAAGGCGCCGGACGCGTTATTAACCGTAGAGGTATGCTCACCCCCTGCCCCGCAGCCGTGTCGGGATCTGGCGCGGTCAGCAAAGCCGCCAGTCATCGTGCCGATTGTCTGGCAGACGTGTTGGCTTGCGGCATCGATTTTGGGCCAGACGCTAGATACCAGCATTTGGCCGGCTTCACAGCTGTTGATGTTCATCGCGTTTACCTTCTGTTGAAGGTCACGAAGCTTCGCCACAACATCTTGCACCGCTGGAGACAGGCTTTCCAGGGCTAGTTCAAATGCAAAACCGGCGGCATTAGCCATGATGTTTTCCATCAGAGCAATCAGTTCTTCAGCGGATAGAAAGGAGAACGCACCGCCAAAAATATCAATTCCGCCGCAACCGGCTCTGACGGAAGGAAGCTGAATGCTCGCAATATTTGTATTTCGTGGGGCGCTGCGGACATAGAGAGACCCGAGCGTGACATATCCGGCCCGTTGACCATCATAGGCCATTGGCCGTGTGTAATTGGTTCCCCCACCGGTGCGATCCCAGAAGTCAGCCAGATCACTCGCCACACCAGCGCTCGATGGTGTGGCAAATACCGTTGAGAATAGCAGAGCAGCTTTCAAAATTACCGACGTTCCTCTGGGTCGTTTATGCGCAGCTTCGCGGCGCGCTCGAACACAGAAAATCTTCTCGAAAGACAGGTTATTCATACAGCTCTCCTTCAGGAACGCGTGTGATAATTCGGATGCGATTAAGGATTATATCTTGCGTCATTAAGCCAGCGCCAATCAGCTGCACTTCATCGGTTGCCGGATCTACAAGCGCTAAAAATGGGCGTGGGGTATCTGCAAGATCGAGTTTACTGAGTTGGCCCTGATCGATTTGACTTGCTGGGAAATACGGGGAAACAAACCCATCTGTTGAGACCGGCAAAATACCAATTTCGTACCGTTCTGCCATATCTGATAGGATTTGAGCCTGTGCTTCGCAGATCATGCAAATATCTGGTCCATCATAGGCATACAGCAAACCGTTTTCCTGAGCGGCATCCCGCAACGCTCCTTCCCGATCTGCGACAAGATAGTCTTGGCGAAGGTTGTTGCCGATCGTTGTGAGAGGTCGCTTAACATTGGCGTCCAACGCTGGATTATTGAACAACTGGCGTTGCCATACCTCAGTAAACGTGGATGCTTTTTTTACAGCTGCCTGTTGCGCTTCCATATAGGCGGTTACGTTCTCCGGCGTCGGGTGGAGAATGGCTTTATGCTTCATCTCTTCGAGCGCTTTGCGATACGCCATCATTTCATCTGTATAGCTCACCGGTGGCAGCTCTTGGGGAATTGCCGCCACCGGATCTTCTTCTGATTTTGGAATGTCTTCTATTTCGGGAGTAGTATCACAATAGAAGTTCCAGCCAGAAGTACGGTTGTCCTCGCACGCCATATGATCCCCATAACTATCTGCGAAAGCAAAACTGCTTAAACACAGGGGAAGTGCTGCGAGAACGAGTGCTTTCATAGCGCCATCTCCGAGGACTGGCGCAATGCAAGTGCGAGTTTATTGACGAAGTGCTGTGGGCTCCGAAAATTGGATAAGATGTGCGTAATCTCATCCCGCCCGCTGTTATAGATTAGGATGTTTGGAACGCGTGTAAACTGCGCACTCAACGGATGCTGCCTGCCATCAACGAAGTTTGGAAAGGGTGCAATTTGCTGATTGTCCAATGATGTAACAAGTGTACTGACACCGGCGTCATATTCGAGATTGTAGAGAATGGGTGCGATCTGCGCGCAGTATGGGCAACTTCCCATTCCAACGAATATGAGGCCGACGTTTGGACCATTAGCTGCGTTCGCGCCGGTGGAGGCAGATAGGCTAGCAAGGCCAAAGGTGCTCAATGTCAAAAAGGAACGGCGGTTCATTCGTACAACTCCTGTGTTTGGGGGACCGAAACTTGAATGTTATTCTGGAGGGCATCGATCAACACGTCGGAATCTGGAATGTCCAGATCTTCAACCATGTCGTCAAAGACGGGAGTTAAATCGACAAGATCCCAATTGACCGTCTCCATTTCTTCCTGCGTCAGAGCACGGCATTCAAAGGTCATATCTTGCACGCGCTGAACCTCGGAATTAATAACCAAGGCGAGCTTGCTGCCGTAAACACAATAGACGCGCTTCTTTTCAACACAGCCAAAGAGCGTATCGGAAGAACAATAGGTATGTGTGTATCTGGCGCGTTCCGATTCCTGCGCCTGATACAGCGCCAATTCCCCATCCGAGCAATCGGTGATCGTACCAACGCCCCAACCGGTATCTTTGCAGCAGTTCAAAAAACCCGCGATTGATTTTCGGCACTTTGCTTCGTCGGCGGAAAAAAATGATAAAATCCCACCAGGTTCATCGGGCTTATCCTTACAGCCGAAAAGTGCTGCTAATGGATCGCATTTCCCACTAACTGCCTCTGTTTCATACCAGTTGTTTGCCATGTCATTTAAAATGCCCACATAGGCTAAAGACTGTGCTGAATCGGTGTTGGGGTCCGTTTCTACGGGAAGGCATGTGTCATTGACGCAGACGTTTACCGACTCGCAGGACGTTTCTGTGGTCCCCTCTGCAGAGCCACATTGATAGACATCCTCGTACAGTGAACAGGCACCATCTGACGCTGTAGAAACACATTGAGACGAGAGAACTGAGCAGCTATCGGATTCCTCAAATGTACTACAAGCGCTGACATATCCGTCTACAGGACACTCATAGTCGACCGAATATTCGGAACATTCCAGAGTAACCGCAGTCCCATCGACAAATTCGACGGTCTCTTCACCTGTGCATACACGGTTTGCACGTACACACATATCGCCAACGGAGCAGTCGAGATCCCATGTTATTTCCGGCTCTCCGGCCGTTGCTGGGCCGTCTTTTATTCCTGTTATGTCAAGCGGATCAGGTGACGTGCAGGTGTAGTTATTTTGTGTTTTATCGCAGTCATCAAAACCGTATTCGAGACAAAAGCTTCCTGTAGAAACACATTGAGAGTGAACCTGAAGTTCGTCACAGACCTCAGTTGCAAGTCCATCCCCCTGATAGCAAATGTAGTCTTGAACGACTGGCACATAAATATCTGGTGTCTCCACGCAGACATGGTTCTCAGTCTGCCTATACCGATCACAAGTGCGCTCAAAGAGCGGTGAATTGGCTAAATCGCTCGTGGTACAGAGCAGCTCATTGCCGGTGGCTGAGAAGATATCAGCACCAATAATGGCTTCTGGGTTCGCGTCCGCCTGATCAGCAACCGAAAACTGATTGTCGCTAATCTCACTTTCCTGCCAGGTCTCGAAGTTGTTTCCAATGTTATAATAAATTTTGGATTCAGTCGTTTTCTTATTATAGGCAGCAACCGAAGAACGATTTTCTATGGTGGAGTCTGTGATATCGCTTTCATCGGGTGTTGAAGTAACTTCGATGGACAACGCGGCGTCTGCTTGTTCGTCCGTAAATGAGGTGAATGCGTGCGTATCAGCCGCTACCCGCGCCTTTGAAACCGGATCAGCAACTGCAAAACCAGTGATGCCAACGAGTGCGAGGGAGAGTGGTAAGAGTGAAAACCGGGTCATGGCGCAGCTCTTTCCAAGACGGCTGTAATTTGTTTGGCCGCAGGGCCTCCCCCTTTTGCAATAATTTCAAAGGCTGTTCGTACCGTGATATTGCCCCGCACCACGTCATGATCCGGAGATGGATCATCCAGACAACCGGAGGTCTCACAGACATCGAGGTCCGCAGTTGTGGCCACAAATGTTGGAACCGCGGTTACGCTAAAGCGCGTAAAAAGCGTTGGATCGATGTTGAACCCACGCGAAGCAGAGGCATGATTTTCATACAAATCGCGTAAAACGGCCTCTGTCTCAAAAGCAGAGTTATTGTGAAACCCTCGAAACACGACCGGGACACCAAGATCGGACGCCTCGATAAGCAATTGCCGCAGAGATTGAGCAGGCATGGAAAAGCTTGCAAAGACGTAAAGGCCGGACGGGTAGCGTTCACCATCTTCATCTTCTGAAAGAGTGTCGATATTTCCCGCAATGCCAAGAACCTCTCGAACACGGGTGTTTTTCAACGAGTTTTTTCCCATATCGGCAATACCCTCGGGCATGTTTCGATACTCAGACATGATGGCGATGCGTTCCCGCAATGACTGTCCATCGCGTTTGGCTTTCTCCAAAGCTTCATCAATCTGGTTTTGAATCTCTGCAGGGAGAGCATTCTGTGCCATCGTTAAAGTAGGATCCAGAAGGCCCGCCAAAAGGAGAGCGCAAATGCTGTGTCGTTTTAGAAAGTGCAGCAATTTCTTTTCCTCCAATAGAGAAATCCAAAGCTTTCGCCGCCATATACGTATTCTCGGCCAGAATCGTAGAGCTGAGCTGAGGCCCCAATTGGACCGCAGGCATATCGCCCGCTGGTTTTTGCAATGGGCCGCGTGATTTGTCGGCGGTATTGGCTTTTAGGAATGATGGGTGCGAACTCCGCGCTACATTGTGCGGAGGAGGATGCCGTTTTGCGAGCAAGCCCCATTCGGTGCATACGAGAGAGGATCTTGCCACTCACCACCGCTGCAGCTTGAACACCACCCACATGTTGGTTCGCATCGCCGGTGACAGGATAGAGAGGACCGTTACAGCCATCACACCAAAAGAGTTGATCAAAAGGCAAATGACCCGAAGATGCTCTGACACAGTCCGCCGCGCAGGCCGCTTGTGCGATTGGGTTGGCAAATAATGCGGCCTCAGGATTTATCAGGAGAGACAATTCGGCATCCATCCAAAGGGGATCTACCTCGCTCATCCAAGCCACATCAAATGCCGTGTTTTCCAGGCAAAGACCGTCAATAGCTGTGCCGATAAAGGACAGAAGAGGATAGTAGTAATAGTGGACATGCCACTTTGAGCCGCTATCGAGTCCTTCTGTTCCAGAAACGGTTGTTTTGCCTCGCGAAAACAGACCAAAATCCATGTCAAAGCCCATGTTCACAAAACAGCCGGTTTCGTTGGATACATCTACCAGACGAGCAGGTTCCCAAATTCCAATCGAAAGACCCGGAATAGGAGGAATCCCAGGGCAAAAACAAAGTGGAAACGATTGGTTGTCTGTGTCTGGTCGACTAGACCCAAAAGAAATATCAATTGCACCTACTGAGATTGGGAAAATGCAATCCCAACATACCTCCGAGATGGGGTTCAGAAACTTTGCGTTGCACTTGGCTGATAGCGGTGAGGCAAAACCAATAATGAGGAAAACGACAAGATTGAGCAGGCGTCGCGCATTTGATTTGTAGTGCCCCTTCAATGTTCTATCCATCCGACGCGTCCTCCTTCGATTTTTTGACCGGAATTTCTTCAACCAACATGTTTGGGTAGCTGCGTGTGATCACAGCCGGCACGTTCTGAAGGAGGAACTTGTTCGCAAAAACACCTTCTTGATCGAACCAGAATTGAACATCATGTGACTTTGTAAGCGTCAGAGGTTCTCCTGCGACGAGGATGATTTTTACCGGCTCATCCGCTGCAACGCTCAACGCAAACCGCACTTGGTCTTCATCATCACCGTCGATTAGGATGAGGCGTTGATTATAGCTGCTGTAATCGAGAGGGTTAACTTTCGTTCCCGCCCGCGCAAAAACTTGTCCATTTTGATCCGCTAAATCACGGCTTACTGTAATTGAAAGATCAACCTCATAGCTGCGGTAAATCTCTGTACGCCCTATGCCGCCTACAGGACGTGGCCGAACAGCATACGCCCGTGTTTTGTCCTGCATCTCATCTTTGAGAATATCCATTTCACCGCTGTCTTCCATCTCGGTCAATCGCCCCATGATCGTCTCAAGGATCGAAGGCTCTTGAATTGGAAAAATGGCTCCAAGAGTGCCAAAATCACGTGCGATGGCTACAGCTGGGAGCAAAGAGGTCAGCAGAACTCCGGTGACAATGCAAAGCTTACGATTCAAAACCAATTTGCGATCTCCTTCCAGTGAGGAAGTGGGATAGCAAAACCCGATCCGATCAGACTCTCTCGTCGGACCAGCCCAATCATGGCGTATCGACTGTCTAGACTGTCGTGGGAATCACCAAAGACAGCAAAATGATCCTGAGGAATGACACCAGCATCCAGCCCCTTTAAACGTGGCCCGTCGCTATCTGTTTCAAGTGGAAAACAATTGTTCTTGATGCAGGGCGTACCATCCTCACGATGAATAATTTCATCTCCCGGCTTACCGACGAGCCGTTTGACAAATAGGCCATCGCCAAAAAGATCTTCCAAAGCCTCTGGTTGTTGAAAGGCCATTATTGATCCACGGACAAGTGGGACTGGGGGATCGAAGACGACAAAGGCGTTTTCAGGCAGGCTGGTCGTGACGTTGAAGATAATCGTGGCACGATCTAAAACATAAATTGCGGTCAATCCTAACCCAACTAAAACGCCACCAAATATCTTGCGAGTGATTGTGGCCATGATCACTTTTCTCCTGCAAAAGCTGGATGTGAGAGCACGAGACCGGAAATGTCCTCTGCACCGGCCAAAACGGATGCGCTGTTGACCACAATGAGGTTTCGATCTTGGGCAAGTTCGAGAACAATTTTTTCCAGACTGGCGTTCATCCGGCGCGCTTTTGCATTCAATGCGTCCTGAGAGATACTTGGGTCGCTTTGAACAACAAGGCCCAGGAGGAGATCAGCAGAATTGACCGTTACGATACGTGGTGTGTAGGCATCGTGTTGCTTAAGAAGTTTGGTTGTAATTAGGACATTGATGCCCACAGTCAGGACCAGAAATACCCCAGCAAAAAGGCTCATATTGAGGATGCGTAACATCAGGACACCTCCCCATTGTTCACCATCTCCTCTATTGCCTCATGTAGCCCCAGCCCGTGTGTCTCGCGTAATTCCTTTAAGCGCTGCACTGTTGCGCCTTTGGTGGAATAGGCGGCAAGTGCATAGGGATCGACAACCAAACGTCCAAAGGCCCAACCATCCGCGCCACGAATGCCAAATTCAGAAAACTGATTTTGCACTGTGGTTAGGGTTTTGATCGCATAGGCAGTGCCCGGATTGATCGACAAACGGCCATCATCCACCAGCTTATCGATCACCTCTTTTTTTTGCCCTAGAACAATAGTCCAATCGCTGTTTTCAAAACACACGTTTGCAGCGGGGTTAGAGAAATAGTCATTCAGACTTTGTGTGCCAGTGACTAAGGTTCCGGTATATTTACGGGCCCGTCTCACAACACCTTCTAGAAAATTGGCCGTTCCCGTTCCACCAAGCATGTCCCAAGCTTCATCAATGAAAATGCCAACGCGTTTCGAGCGATCTGTTTTGAACATGATTTCCGTGCCCAAAAACATAATGATCTGCAAGACAACAGCTTCCAGCTCTTTTTGCGTTTTCAACTCAGACAATTCAAAAACCGTCATGGAGTTATTAACAGACAGGTTTGCAGGTCCGTCAAAAAATGTGCCGTAAATGCCCCCAACACAGTAGCGCGACAGCTTTAAAACAACATCCTTTAAACGCGGGTCTTTTTGTCGTTTCAGGAGATCTCGAACGAGTGTAACTGATCCGTCGCATCCGTGTTCTTGCCAGACTTGCATACAGGCATTCTGAATATATTCTTCTTCAATGCCGTCTACATTACCCTCCCGTTGGGCGCTCAGATTTGCCATTGTTCCGATTACCCGAGTAATCAGTTGAAGAACCTCCATTCGGTATTCATCATTCAACATGGAAAGTGGGTCGAGCATAGAAAATGGATTAATCCGAATAGACGCGTCGCGCCCTATGCCGACAAACTCACCACCATAGGCCTCGCAAAGAGTTTTGAAGGAATAACCATCATCAATCACCAAAACCATTCCGCCTGCTGAATAGATGGAGGAGGCCAACTCTTGCATGAAAACGGATTTACCCGCTCCCGATTTTCCGACAACTGAAATGTTGTAGTTGCCCGCACTGGCAAAAGGATCGAAGTCAAAAACCTGTCCTTGCCGACCGACAAGAAGCATGCCCTTACTGGTTCCGCTTCCTGTCCATTCTCCGTGGAGGGGAGCGAGGTGGGCAACGGCTGCGCCTTTACGTTTTTTCAAGCGACCGGCCCGGTTCATGTCTTTTGCAATTGCTCCAGACATTCCAAAAGGAAGGCTCGTTTGAAACACCGGTAATTGCATAAAAGTGTCTTCCTGAAGCGTGACGCCGATGGAGCGCCAGATTTTACGCATCTCACCTAAAGCCGCATGTGCCTCATCGGAGCCACCACGTGCGTAGGCGCTGACTGTCGTCATTGTTTCAAACAGCCGCTCTCCGGCTTCCGTTTCTCTTAAAAGTCCGTCGACTTCTTGCTTTAAATCGGGGAGCCCTGGCTGAAACTTATGGAAATTTGTTGCTTCAGCATGAACAATTTTGGCACGGCGTTTTATAAGATCAGTGTTGGTTTTCTGCGCATTTATTGATCGCGCCGTTAGCGAAATTAGAACCGGACCGTGGGGCGCATCATTGACCTTTTCCGGCGCTCCGTGAAACAACTGGCCAAGTTGAAAACCCCATTTTTTCGGAACGATATGAACAGATGCGGATGACACCGATAAGTCAGGATGTGACATGAAGGTCAGGCTGTTTCTGTTTACAACAACACCTGCCCCTGGAACCTGGTAATTCAGTGGGGTATCCGGATCATATTGAGCCCGCTCGCCAACACGATCACCGCGACTATGAAAAATCTCGCTGAGAAAATCGATAAACTCAGTAACAGGTAGGTTTCGAGCGTGGCCCTCCCCGCCAAAAACCAGCGTGAGGTTACGGCGGAAGTTCTCAAGTTCTTTAAGCGATTGGACGGACGATATTTTATCTACCCAGCCCACAACCAATATCTTCCGGTTGTGCGGAACACATTTGACCGGATCATCCGTCCCAAAGCGCATATTTTGAAAATGCTCTAACCGTTTGCTAGTGAGCAGTTTCATCAATGGCGTATTGACCACCCTGTTCTTTTCCCATTTGCTGAGTTGTTCATGCAAGTTTGGCGACGACCAGCTGATGAACTGGATACTTCCGTCTCGCGGGCAGTAGTCTTGCAAAGCCGTTTGCAAAGACTGGATTAGATCTGGGTTAATGACCGGTGCAACATCGAGTATAAATCCCGTGCTGTTTACATTATGAAAGAAGTTATTTTCCTGATCATATACGCGGTACGGAAGCATATCGGAAAGCTGGTCGTCTATGACTTTATCTTTTTCCAGAAGCGTCCAAGGAGTGTCATCTAAAAATTGACCGAAGAAATCTGCGAGCCCCATTAGCGGTTCCCCCAATGCGCAGCCCAGATCACAAAGTGAACATAGGTGGCTTCGTGAAGGATTTCGTCTTGCTTGCGGGGGGCGATCCAAAGGGTCCCTGTCTTCTCTGGAACACGATATTGCGCGCTTACATAGGGCGCTCCACCATCGCGCAAAGATGCGGTCGTTTTTGTTCCCTTTGTCTTACCCCCGAAAAGGGGGGGTTGGGTAATTGTGTCGCCTTGTGCATCTCCAGGTAATTCGGCGACTGGTGCGCCACCGGAAGAGGATGTCCCATCCACGTCACTGAGTGTTTGGCAGGGCTGCCCTTCCTGTGCACCACATAGAAAATCGGATTCGGATGAACCAGCGCATGCGCTCAGAGCGCCCAGAGTGGCGAGTAAAAAAGTGCACTTCAAAAATGCGTGTCGCATTTATCAATTCTCCAGAAATTCAGGTAAAACAACGGCGCAAACGTCAGACTGCTTTGGGGTGCATGCCCCTAGGAAAATCATCGTGAACAAGATCAAACTGCGTGCCATGTTCATGAGAGATCGACCCCTTCCAAAAAGACAATTTCCACTTCTGTCCCCCCATAAAGGGATACAACCGGCTGAAATTGTTCTGCGCGCTCGATGTAATAATCACTGAGCTGCGAAGCTGCGTTTTCTACACCACCACCGACGGCCGAAGCGCCTGCACCGCTTATAACTTCTCCGATTTCTGCGCTGTCTGAGAGTGTTACCGCATCCGCTACACTCGATACCCCACTTGCCAATCCGCCTAAAACGCCAGCAATGGCAGCGTTTTTAACAAGCTTGCCCTCGCGACTGACGACAAGGCCGCGTGAACCTGCTTTGCCCGCTCCGCTCATGTATCCGGAAACTGTTCTTTCAAAAACGTTGCCACCGGGTTTGATACAGGTCATCTTGAGGAGCCGGACATAAACACGTTCTGAACTCAAATCCCCACGCGCAGATCCAGTGACCGTGCAACCGGTCAAATTTATTCGGAATCCTTTGGTCGACCGCTCACCCGCCGTTACTGCAGATCCGGTAATGCGCATAAGCACAGGTATCGGGTCGGACGAATTCGTAACGCCCGTAGAGGCATCAACA
Source organism: Pseudoruegeria sp. (assembly GCA_039972875.1). Classification (GTDB taxonomy): domain Bacteria; phylum Pseudomonadota; class Alphaproteobacteria; order Rhodobacterales; family Rhodobacteraceae; genus Pseudoruegeria. The sequence continues at coordinate 7,308 of JBDWMA010000003.1, read as the reverse complement.
CCCGAAAGAACAATAGCCGGTGCGTAGGAGCCTGCAGGCAAGTAGGAGTCCAGACGCAGGGGGGTATCTGCTTTTCCTAGATCCAAGTCGGCAGGTTCCTCGTCCCTTGGTAGGAGCGTGAAACTGCGAATAAGAGGGGAACCTGAGCCCTGAAAGTTTTGAGAAAGACCAGCTGTAGAGGCGTCTAAGGGCGCACCTAGCGGTGTACCGTTGGCAGTAGATGAGACCGCACTTGATCTGGTATTGGTCAGAAAATCGCCAACAGTACCGTTTTGCCCTACGTCCGTTGTTTGCCCCGCCCCTTGCCCTTTCAGGATATTGATTTCAGCTTGTTGAGAAAGAAAAACTTCATCGTATTGGGCTGCAAGTTCGTCGAGGTCTTTTTTGCTCTTCTCTTGGATTGTCTCAATAGCGTTGGTCAAACTTTCTATGTGCTCACTGAGTGTTTTTAGCTGATCACGACCATCCGTAATCCAACTCATTTCTGGTGAAGCAGCTTCAGTTTTACTTTCGATCAAGTTGGATGTGATCGTTGAATTTTCGTCCTGTAATGAATTCGGCTTTTCCACTTTTGTGAGTTGGGTAACAACGAATAAACCACCCACAATCGCCACAACGGCTACGACGGCGAAGACGACTTGTTTGTTTTTCCGGTCTTTATTGACAGCCATCTAACGCGCCTCCACTGTGACGACCCAAAACCTGCCGCCGGTGCTGATATCATCCACCCACACCGCGGCCGTCTTTGACGAGTAGAAGGTTTGCGGATTGGGTCGCGTTCCGGACTTGGCGGAAGTGGAGAAGGCTCGTGCGCTTAATTTTCCCCTGCGAAGGGTCGCAACCGTGGAACCAACTTTATATTTTGAAGCCGACTTTCGACCGATTTTGTCTCTTACGATTTCCCGAACGATCGCAGTTAGGTAACCGGCGTAGCTCTCATCGCCACTCTCGGACACCTCAAAGCCGGAAGATTGGGAAGTAGCCGATGTTGTTGAAGCTTCTGATTTGGTCGGAAGCCCTTGCAATTCAATCAAAATTGTTTGCTCCTTCAACCGGGAGCTTGGCGACATCTCGAAGCCGATCGTTTGTCCGCCTTCGGTGACAATATACCCGACTTCAACAACCCGTTCCTCACCACCGACATATTTGAGAAACAAATCCCCCGTCGCCTCGTGGTGATGTAATTGGAACTGACTGTCAGCGGAGATAACATCGCTTATCCGGTTGTTTTTTACGGAAATTCGCGTCGGACCCGTTGTTGACGCAATAAAACGGATTTTACCGTCAGGCTTCACTTTAAAGACTTCCGCCGAGCTACTGGACGCCGATAGAATTAGAACAATAATCAAAAGATACCGCTTCACTTCGTATCCCCCTTTGTTTCGTCAGAAATAACTTCCATAGACGCTAGACGTGCCGACGAGGCCTCGCGTGTAAGCGCAACTTTCACTGAAGCTCGCCTTGTGTGAATTTCCGTGGTGTTGATGAATGTTTTGAGATTGCCAACGACGGTTATTTCGAGATCGCGAATGTTGGTCTGTATCTTCTGCACAAAGAAGACCGTGGATATGTCCCGTTCTCGAATGTCGTTGGCAATCTCGTCGAAAGCCTCAAGCAACTTGGCCCTATGCCGTGTACTGGCCAACCGTTCCACCGTTGTCCGTGAGCGTTCGGTGGTTTCGGGGCTCGTATTGTAAAATGCGTACACGGCATCAAGCGCGAGGCCTTCGACGTAACGCGGATCTACGTTGCCAGAGGCAACCATCCCATCTGAGATCCGCGTTGGCACTAGTACAGTTGTTCTCGTTGTGCGCGCCAAGGTGAGTGATAACAGTAAGGTTACGCAAAGAAGAGAAAAACTGACTAACGCCAAAATGTTTCTGGTACGTCTAGCTGTTTTTAAGTTTCGGTTTAGAGCTGAAAATTCCATTGTCACCCTCTCCAGAAGGTGACAGCGGAGTCAGGAAAGGAGCGATACGGCGTTAATTCCTTTGGCAAAAACCAATATACAGCCGCTAGAATGGTGGTCATACCACCCTCCCCCTTAATGTATTTCCAAAGGGAATAGGCAACGAGACCGACAACAAAGCCAGGAACAAGATGCCGGCTCAACCACCCAATCGAAACCGGCATAATAAACGCGGCGATTTCATCAAAGGTGAATATGAGAATGCGTCCTGGCTCTTCCAGCTTTTGCTCTATGGTGATGGTATCTGTGTTGTTGTTCATTGCCAAATTCCCCTATGGCAACGGCGCCCTGCATGGCAGAGCGCCTAGAAGTGCAGGCTATTGAGCTGCAGGTGCCAAATATTCGAGAGGGATAGAGGCGTTTGCCATAACCATATCGAGTGTGGCCGTGGTTCCGGCAACACCAGAAACAATATCCACGCCATAACCAATAATGAAGGCTACAAAGATTGAGCTGATAACCCATTTCCAGCTGGAGGTTACCGCATAAACACCGATGCCGATGATCAAAGAGATCAACAGGATCAAGGTGCCGAAGTTACCATCGATCATCGTAGCAAAGTCTCGTTGTAGATCCCAGAAAGATTTGTCGATGCCCCTGTTATTAGAGGCGGCAGCGAGCGCTACGCCTGAGCTGAGTGCGTAAGCGGATACACCAGCCCCTAGTTGTGTGACACGTTTGTGAGTTTTCGGTGTTTTTTTAAACATAGAGCATTACCCATAAAATTGCCCAACAAAATTGTTGGTGTTGTCTGGGTAAATAATGACAGTATATCTGTCAAAGTAAAAATGATGATGTAATCCAATAATAGTCGTTTTTTGAATATTGTTAGATTGCTTTGTAATCGCAATTTTTGTAGTGACCGTTTTTATGTTACCTGCAAGCGAACCGTTGTTTTGCCCCTGAATTGGATCTCATCAGTGATTTCGTTGTGGGGCCTTCATCTATCGGGACTTTATTATAACGCCGTCCTCATCTGTGAAGTCCCTATAAAAAGCAACGAGTTTGAGAGTATCGAACTTCTTCAAGTCTCCATCTGCATCAAGCAAATAGCGTAGCGAGCCATCACAAGCTTCCAATCCTACGGAGTATTCGTCTTCCTTACTATTGGGATCGTAGATCAATTTGACGCCAGCGGCCTCTTTGTATTTCTTTTGCCAGCCTTGAACTGTAATTCCGTTAATTGGAATATGCATCGCTTATTCGCCTTTCTTGGATCAAGGTGCCGAAGTTACCACTGATCATCGAAGTGAAATCTTATTGTAGATCCCGGAAAGATTTGTCGATGCCCTTGCTGTTAGCGGCGGCAGCGAGCGCTACGCCTGAGTTGATCGCGAAAGCGGATATACCGGCCCATCGTTGTGCGACACTTTTGTAAGTTTTCGGTGTTCTTTTAGACACAGAGCATTACCCATAAAATTGCCCAACATAAGAGTTGGTGTAATTTTGGGTAAATAGAGAGCTGACAACTGTCAAATTAAAATTCGTGTGTACTTAAATAATAGTCATTTTTTAGAAATGAGTAGATTGTTTTGTAATTGATATTTTTTCGCCGTTTATATGTTATCTGTAAACGAAGCGTTGTTTCGATCCTCAATTGGGTCTCATCAGTGATTTCGTTGTGAGGCCTTCATCTATCGGGACTTTATTATAACGCCGTCCTCATCTGTGAAGTCTCTATAAAAAGCAACGAGTTTGAGAGTATCGAACTTCTTTAAGTCTCCATCGGAATCAATCAAATAGCGTAGCGAGCCATCATGAGCTTCCAACCCTACGAAGTACTCGTCTTCATTACTATTGGGATCGTAGATCAATCTGACGCCAGCGGCCTCTTTGTATTTCTTTTGCCAGCCTTGAACTGTAATTCCGTTAATTGGAATATGCATCGCTTATTCGCCTTTCTTGGATCAAATTTCCCAAAATTATCAGAGTAACTGTTCTGGATAGGCCGGGAACAGCTCTTCTCTAGATAGGCTGCTCATTTCAGCCAAAGCAGCCTCTATTTCCGGATGTTCAATTTGACCATTAATTACAAGACTCGTGAAAGAGTTGCTTAGACCAAATCTTTTGGCGATCGTTTGGTTTGTCTCGCCATGTTTCTTCATTTCGTTTTGAATCCAAGAAAGACGCTTTTTGACGAAATCATTATGTTGTTTAAGTTTGGGAGTGGTGAACGGAATATAGCTCTTTTCTAAACCAATTAAGGAAAGGCCTGAACGAAGAGTCTTTATCGATCTGAATATTTTGGTTGAACTGCCATCCCTACTCGCAAGAGAATATAACCGGTCTTCAGCATTAAGCAGAATGACCCACCGGGTACCGGTTCTTGTTAGAAGTAACCTTACGCTCACATCATTCGCAGTGTGGTCAATTGCTGTAATTTGAGCCGGGGTTGCTGGGAACGGGGTCAAAATTTCTGGCTTAGTTAAAGGATGATTCCACACTTTATGTCCTGAGATTACAATTTCTTCTGTGTGTGACTACTATACAGACTGTGATCTGTCGATACAGCGTTACGCATCGCGGACGAAGCCACTGTTCGCTTGATGCCTAATAATTTCACTTCCACACTTTCGACAGCCTGCGTTCGGCGATGAAGACTGCCAAGACCCAAACTATAAATCCAATGTTTAGTTCGGCATTTCCCCAGTTCGGAAAGACCAAATACCTGAGAAGAAAGAAAATAGTTGGGCCAAAAACTATCACCGAAATTAAAACTGCGATCTTGCGAACAACATGTGGATTTTTGAACATACCAGCGCACCCTAGATTATCCGAGCGTATATTCATACATCACTGAGGTCAATTTGGGCTCATTCCAGTCATCCGACGGTTTTGGTCAAGCAATTTAGGCCGTATGATGCGCCAGATGGCGGCAATGCGGACGAAGTTAACATTCGCCGCGTCTGCGCCAAGGTCAGCTTTCGAGAAACCTAGTCGGTCAAAAACGGTCCTTTTTGGGATTCCTATGCAGGCGGCTTCGGGAGGCTGGAAGGGCCCACCTGTGCCATCCAGGTTTGTTCTGCTATTATCCACCAATAGAAGAGTTCAGAGGAAGATCTGTTGCGAAATCTAATGGCCAGCATTTTGTTGGCAACTTCGACGCTTGCTCATGGGTTTTGGCTTGCGGGCAGCAAATTGCATCATTTTATCGGGGCTATCCTTGTGACGCTCATCGCTGTCATCGTTTTCCCAATATCACTTGTCAGACGGGTCGTGCGAGATAGAGATAAGTCTTCCGGCACTAAAGACAAATGACAGTTTTTCCCACACTTCGAACCTTCAGAATTGTGTCAAAACCGGTGGTTTTTGGGAGGGCGTGAGTGTTCGTTTCAAGGCCAAATCTGACATTCAAATTTACTTATTTTGTCTCAATTTAGTCGTCGTTGTAGTGCACCTACTAAGCAAAATCGCACGGCACACATTTGAGAGTATAGTTGAGTTAATGCTACGATTCGTGATCAAAGCCATCAATGATCTATCCGGCCAAATGACTGGATACTTGATTGTTTTTTTGATGGCATTTTTATTCGGTTCTTTGTTTTTGATTTTGGTACCGGTTGGGCTCGCAGCCGCCGTTAGATCGCCCGCAGCATTTACCAATGGCCCACGGACCTAAATCACACACGGCCCAAAGCCGACATCGGACGCGTTGGCTCGACGCTGCGGTCGCAGCCCGCAATGCCGAGTAAAATCAGTTGATGCGTGAATTCACACTTTGCGGGACAAAACAGTCATTGAACTCCACGACAGCGATGTCCGTCTTTGGGAACAACAGGTCAGTTGGGTTGAATAAGGGAAAGGCCTGGGAACTGTTCGTCCCAAAGGTTTTGAATTTCATCCCGATCAAATATGCGATACGGGATTAAGCCATAACCAATAAACGGCTGATTATGATCAATATACGGCTGATTTGGGTCCGGGTTCATTACAACAAAATCCATTCTTCCATATTCAGAAACGAATTTTGATTGACTTGCCATTGGTGTTGGGTCTAGCTCGGTTTCAGTGACCTGCAAATTGTCCGCATAAATTGCAACGTGCTCTCTATGGCATTTGTCGGGTAAGCGGGGCAGGCTCTGATCAAAAGACCACGCTAAGAGTTTCAACCCATCACAAGTCTTTTCAAGTCCATCACCGATACTCAGCGCCTCCTCTCCGTTGCTAAGACTGAATACCCCAAATCCCGCATTGAGTTTAAGACCTGTTGCACTGATTAAGAGCATATGGGTGTCGTCAAACGCGCCATCCGCCTCGATATGGGCGTCGTCAAGCGTCGATGCGTATATCCTAGCACCTTTCATCTGACCGCTTACGCGAGACTCTCGAAAGTCAGAACCAAATATGGCTGTATTTCTAAGATCTACACGATGGAGTTGTGCATTTCGAAAAGAAGACACTCCAATCAATGCTTCACTCAAGTCGGCTTCCCAAAGCAATGCGCCGGTAAAATCAGAGTATGAGAGATTTGCTCCCGAGAGATTTACACCACGAAGATCGACAGGTCCTCCATGCAAATCTTGTCCCAATTGTAGCCCCGAGAGGTCAACGCGCTCCTTCCAACACCAACGCCAGTCATTTGAGTTAACCGAATGAAAGCGAAGCCTAACCTCGTTGATATCGCTAACATTCCTTTGATCAACAGGCGGTGGAAAGCTCGATCCCCTATTTTTAAAAGTGCTCCATAGGTCCCGTACGAAAGCAGGAGCACCGAAGCAAAATGATTCCGAATTCAGAAATTCTAAAGCCTCAATCTTCCCAGATTTTCCAGGCGCAGTCGTCGAAACAGTTTCCCAGGATCGAATTATTCTGTCTGTCTGACGATCCTTTAGGTCAAAGACAAAAAGCAAGGCAGCAACAATCGCTGCAAGTATCGCTATACTTTCAACAAGCAACACGACTGGGTGACTACGAAACTTCCTAGCAAATGTAGTCAATCTACTCCTATCGCGTCTTTCTGTTATTTGATTCCTTTTTGCCACTAGAGCCAGATTTGTCTGCCGCCTACCAAGTGTTTGCGCCTTAACTTTTGACTTATTCTGCATAGTGATGAGCGATGCCCCTTGAGTGTGAACAGAACGATCGACTTTTACCCTTGAGGCATAACGAGGATTAAAAGACCTGCTAATCCATTGAACGTTCTTCAGTAACCGTGCCTCAGAACGGACATTCGTACAAGCCGCAGCATCGGTCAAAATGGGCTCTTTTTCCTCTTTCGCTGCGACCAGCACCAACGGCTGCTTTGGCTTCATTCGCAAAGATCAGAAAAAAGTTGTTCCGGTGTCGTTTGCAGCGCATCTGACATCGCTCTTTCAATTTTTGCAGAACGAGAAATCCTC
>JBDWMA010000002.1:0-18605 GCA_039972875.1 Pseudoruegeria sp. | reverse complement strand
CACAAAGACATGCAGCGGCGCCATGGCGGGCGTCACATCCAGCCCCAACCTTTGGCCGAGGATGATGAACAGGAACGGCATGGTGATGCAGTTCCCGCGCCGATCCTGAATGTAATCCGACAGGAGCTTGTTGCGCACATCAAGGCCGTAAGGATCGTCATGGTCATAGCTGAAGGCGCGGCCATCATTCCATGCCCCAGCCTGATAGATGTAGCGGCGGATGGTTTCGACCTTATCCCAGTTCGTCGCATTTGGCGGCAGCATGGTGCGGATCGTTGCAACCATCTGGTCGATCTGTGCAAGCTGCGCATCAACATCGATGCTGGGATCAATCATGCGATCCACTTCTATTTTCACGTGGGCGAAATCGAGTGTGTCCATATCACGGGCGAACACCTCGCGCACATCAGCACGTATGTCAGCAAGTGCAGTGGTAGCCGACAAGAAGAAGGCAAAGAGAACAAAGATAAAACGCAGCATAGAATGACCTTTCGGGCGGAGTTGGCCGAAAGAGTGCTGTGATTGCAAGGGAATAGTTGGTCTAACTCAAATACTCAGTTTCACTTTTGAGTAGAAACACAAGAGAGGCGAAAAATGAGCATAATTTCCGTTTTGAATCCAAAGGGTGGCAGCGGAAAAACCACAATCAGCGGGACTGTTGCTTTAATCGTCTGATGCCGCCTTGGGGCGTTGCAGCTGTGCAGGATTATGCAGCTGCAAATAGCTGATAAATGAATTTGATTTCACCCTGGAGGCCTGGTTGCTTGTGATAGATTTGGCCGGGCCTGATTGTTTCGATGCCGCTCAAGGTTGCTTTGGCGGATCGCTCGCGTAAAATCAACATGTTAGCATAACCTTGGAACGGTGAAAATTAGTGCAACAGTCCCATTTTGAAGGACTGGCCAATGCTGCGTTCCAACGTAACAATGCATTTCTTGATAAGCAGGGTCTTCCAGCAAGGAACTGATAATGCTCCTGGTCCGATGGCTGCTGAAGATTTCGAAATCGCTAAGGTAGTGGTTCGCCTGCCTTGATTGCATCACGCATATCCGAAACAAATGTTTCCGTTACAGAAGAAATGTTGCTTAACCGCTCGGTTCGGTTCGACAATTGAGGTCACGGTCCCACCTTCCAAAAATGCGATCCTGAGTCCCAATGTTGCCAAAGATCCGACGGCCCGTGACCGCGATATCGCAGCGATCAGCAGCCACGGGCGGATAGGCCTGTGCTTTGTCTGTCACGATTGTCACGGGCCGGTGCAGGCGCACACGTTTGATCGCATTGTTGAGAAAGGCTTTGGCGGCTTTCGCATCCCGTTTGGCGGGCAGGCGGAAATCGACCATCTGACCATGCGCATCAACGGTCCGCCATAGATAACGCCACCGTCCGCCGACGCGGATGACCACCTTGTCAGCGGCGTCTTTCGATGTGGTAGGTTTCTTTGTCATCTCGATCTCCTAATCGATAAGATGAACCAGAAACCCTCCCTTATTCAAATCCTCAAATCTGTCCAGCGGGTACGGACCTCAGACACTGTTTGAGGCAATCCCGTGATCAAGCGCTCATCACGTCTACTCTCGTGCGATCTGTATTGACGCAACAGTCCCGTAAATATATTTTGTGAGCTTTTTAGATGAACATCCAACAAGATGGACACGCACCTCATAGACTATCAGCTATGGTAAAGAGATAGAAAGGATTAGTATTAGAGTTATTACTATCCACCCGAATTTCATATTGTTTTCCGGAGCCATCCGAACCAACTAAATTTGATTTCACCAAATTTACTGAAACTGTCCATTTCCCAATGATTTCACTAACACCATTTAATGTACCAATTACTTGAATTTCTGAAGCCTTGGCTCTGGCCAATTCCATCATAGTATATCTATTCAAATATTTATCCGAGGTACTTGTTCCGTTCACTAATCTGGGGAGCAAAATTGAAAGAAATAGTGCAACAATTGCCGTAGTCAAAATCACTTCGATATAGGTAAACCCAGCGTCAGTAGTACGCCTTTTCAAAACGCAATTTCATTTAAATTCATAATTGCTGACATTAAACTGAATACCATAGTGCCGATACAGACACCTGCAATAAGTGTCATTAGTGGAGTTAAAAAATTTGTGAGCATTAAAATTTGTCTTTCCGCGATTTCACTAAATGTTGTTGATGTTCGTGCTAAAAGAGGCTGCAATTCCCCAGTTTCTTCTCCTATTTTGAAAATATCTAGAAACAGTTTTGGAATATCAGAATTTCGATCAAATGCTGTTGACGCTTTTTCGCCTCGTTTAAGTAGATTTAGGGCTAACTCAATATCATCACAAAATACATTTGTCGTATCTAATTCTTTCAATTCTCGAAGTGCGCCCTCTAAAGTCAACCCAGATTTCATAAATTCTGATAAAGAAGAAGCTATCCTTGCAGTATGACTATGCGCAACAGGAACCCCTATCCAAGGTAATTTCAGCGCGAGATACATACATTTCTTTTGTACTTCCTCATGACGGGTTAACATTACTACCAGAAGCGAGCTAATAGAGAATAACCCAGCAAGAATTGGCCACCATTTCTGAAACACATCACCAATGAAGATTAAGATTCGTAAAGATAATGGCCGATTATCCGCTTCAAATAAGAGCGCCAAATTTGGGGCCATAAAAAATACCATTACCGCAAGTAGTGCTAGCATTGATATAAATAAAACAACCGGATAAGAAATTGCTGCAATTATTTTTGATCGGATTTTTGAATGTAATGTTAGCGTTTTTTCGGCGGCTGTCGCAGCTTCGGCAAGCCTGTTTGACCTAGCGCCGATCTTCAAATATGCTAGAGCAGTCCGAGGAAAAATTTGATTATTTGCACTCAACACTTCTTCCAGAGAATTTCCTTTAACCACCCCTTCTCTCATACTTCCATATCCTTTGGAAAGTTGTCTATTACTTGTGTTATTTTTGACAATTGATAACGATTGTTCAACCGGGATGCCTGCGTTTATCAAAGTAGAGAAAGTAGCCAAGGATGCGGACTGTTCGGCCAAACTAGGCGATCCAAACTGAAATTCGATGTTTTTAAATAGGATTGATTGTTTGATTAAACTATTGGATTCTGTAATCTCAAAAGGAAAAACCCCCTTTTCGTTCAGTATCCTATTGGCTTCTCTCACACTTTCAGCCTGAAGCTCCCCGGATTCTAGATTTCCGGCCTGAGATAGTCCCTTGAATTTATATATGTGCATTCTTGCATTCAGTCAAACAAATCAGACACCGTATGTCTAGGAGATCCTAGACCGGTTTGCAAAGAGGAGTTGGCCGCTGATAGTTTGTTTCGCCATTGAGAAGTAACGGACTGGGCTTCGTTAGCTGTTTCTACGACCCTAGGTCTGATTAAAATGAGCAATTCAGTTCTCTTTTTTGACTGTGACTTTGTTCGAAATGCTGCCCCCAAAACTGGGATATCTCCTAGACCTGGGACTTTTGATTCTATTTTATTATCCCCCTCTTGAACGAGACCACCCAGTGCAAGAGTTGCTCCGTCGGCCAAAGCTACACTCGTCTTTATTTGTCTTTGCCTAATTGTTGGTGAATCAATGCCGGATGTGCTTGTTTGTGAAACGTCGCTGATTTCTTGGTCAATATCCAAAATAACTCGCCCTCCAGCTCCAATTCTGGGGTTAACTTTCAAAATTACGCCTGTATCCCTGTAGTCAATTTGCGATACAATAGGTGCGGTTACAGATCCCGTTTCCACCGATGTTTGTGTTGCAATTGGTACTTGGTCGCCGATCTGTAGTATTGCCTCCTTGTTGTTCCTAACCATTAACGTTGGACTGGAAACAATTTTTACGTCGGTGACACCTGCAAGCGCGTTTAATGCTGCATGCGCCGAACCTGACGAAAAAACAGCAGAAAACCCTGGGTAGTTTGGTCCCGTACTACCTGACGTTGAGTCAGTAAAAGAGTACGCAAAATTGCCTTCTTCAAAGTACCACCGCAGACCAAGAGAAACTTCGTCATTTAGTATCACTTCCGCAATAGTTGCTTCTATCATCACTTGCCTAGGGCTGTTATCTAGATCCTTCAATAAAATGGAAATTTCGTCGTGCTCTTCCCTGAAGGCCCTTACTAGTAAAGAGTTTCTTGCATCATCGGCAACAACCTTAGACTGTCCTGTATTTTCCAAAAGAGCATTCTTTTCATCCGAAGTATCACTTTCATTTAGTAATTCATTAAATAGAGGAGCAACATCAGACGCTGATCTATTTTGTAATTTATACGTTTGGGAATATCGTTGATTTTTACTCGCCGAACGATCCAATTGACGAATCCATTTTTTAGCTCTTGCCAAATATTCTGAATTTTTTGAGATGACTAGAATAGAACCAAGCCTACTATTTGGAACAAACTCGACAACATTCCTAAGCAAACCATTTTCCTCGGTATCAAAAATTACTTGAAGCTCGGACACCAGGTCTTCTGGGTCTGCAGAGTTCAATTGAACTAGAGCAATAGATTTTCCTCTTAAAACATCAATGTCAAAGAGGTTTAATGCGTCAATGGCAGCTTCTAGCTCGACGCGACTACCGGACATCAAGATCAAATTCCTATTGTGGTCTGCAATCGTCGTTAGTGTTTCATTTGGCATATCGTTTAATAGACCCACCATTTCAGATGCCGAAATAAAACGAAGAGGAGCCACAATAATGTTCGAACCGGAACCTATACCATTTCGAGCCAACCTAAATCCCTGATTGCCCGAAGTTCCGTTGACAATCCTAACAATCCCTTTTTCATTTTCTAAAGTAGCACCATTTGCATTCAAAGCTGCTTCAAACAGCTCAAGAAGCGCCGACTTTGGAACAGCACCAGTGGTCTGAAGTGAAATTCGACCGGTGACGTCGTTAGCAATAACGTACTTTAGTCCCAATGTATCTGAAAGGACCGCTTTTGAAGCAGCTACAATTGATGCGTCTATCAGTGAAAGCTCAACGGAATTATTATTTGCGACAACAATCTCGGTCCGCCTATCACCAGTTGAACTATCTTTTCGACCAACAAATTCGTCAGTCCCAATTTGTTCGATGGATAGGCTATGAACATTGGATTTGTTTCCAAATTCTAGAGAGCCTGAGAAACCTTCCATTCGACTAATTGCTGTGTCTTTGCCAAACTCGCCCGAAGTTTTATCAATTTCTTCTCCACAAGATATCAGCGCAATCATTGCAATAATTAGAGCATACCTCCTTGAAGGCATATCAAATGGATTATGATTTTTTTTCATTTAATCGCTCGTTCCGTGTATAAGTCTAACTGTTTTATCTGTTTTTCCTTCTTTAAAAGAACAAATTCGTTTTCAATAAATTCAATGGTCCATCCATTCATTTTTTCCCCAACAGTATGCCACGTTTCTACATTTGTAGTATCATCTAAAATCAATACCTTAGGTTGCTTTTCTCTTTTAAGAATTCCTTTCAGTTTTACACTTGGGAATACTTCGTTTTTAGGCATAGGGAGTTGGGTTTTTAATTTGGGTTCGTCAATTGGCATCTTTTGGACTATAATATTTTGGTTCGTAAATGCGTGTCTTTCTTCTCGAAATAGAGGTTTGTTAAAGGCAACACTGTAATCAATTGGTTGAAACTTTATGGTCTCTGGAATCGAGTCAATGTTTACTTTTGACCTCTCGGGTACGGCTTGAGGCATATGCTGTAACGTCAATTGTTTTTCATTCGAAATCGGAACAATTCGAATGAGTGCCCACACACTTATCAAAGATATGATAATTAGAGAAATAACTGGTGGAAAAAGAATACGTAGATTCACTCCTCATCCCCATAAGCAACTAAATCCAACTGTAATGCCACTAGGGTTTCCCCATCCTTGTGAGCTCGAAACTGAGTTGGGCGAATGGCAAGATTTTCAATTATGAACAAGGGTTCGTTCATATAAATAGAGTTAAGTAAATCTAACACCTTTGTTATATCACCTTCTGTTTCAAATGAAATTTTGCTGTGAGCTGGCTGCGATCCACCTTTTATTGAGTTAGTAATGACCCTTTGCGGTGCGATATTGAGCTTCTCTAACTCATGAAATACCCACGTTTGAAGCACATTTTCTAATTCAGCATCAGCTAAATTTTCCCACTGATATATCTTAAACTTATCTCTTGGTTGGGCAATTTTCCCTAATTTGTCCAGATGACTGGAGAGTCTATCGAGTTCAGTAATTTGATCAAGAATGTTACTTTCCGCCTCAATTAATTTATTTCTTAAGGATATTTTGAAATTAGCAAATGAAACTCCAAGCAATATTGTGAGAACACTAAATAAAATTCGGCTGCGTATAAGCCCTCTCATTTAATGGCACCTGATCCATGCAATTTCAGCTCAAACTGAAACCTAAAATATCCTGTACGTCGATCAACAGAAACAGGCATTAAAATATTAGCAGATCGCACTCCTGAGACTCCCTGAAGAACCATCTGTAATTTGGGAAGAGATAGTTTTGAAAAACCAATGACTTCGGCTGAAGATTTTCTAATTCTCAGCTCTGAAAGCCAAACTGAATCTGGAAGAGCATCCGTTAAATTTGCTATGAACTTTAGCCTTGATCGACCAACTTCCAATTCTGTCAGAATTTCAGAAAATTCTTTTTCTTCGTTCTCCAAGTTTTCCAAATTTCCGCGCACGGAAACAAGTTCAGTTCTAACTTGATCTAAATTGGCGTCTAATATTTCTGTTTTACCGCCAAGTGAATTTAATTTCTGGAGATCAGAATATGTGGAGAATAATAACGCTAGGAGCACTGAAACTACGGTAACTAGCCACCAAAGTATTCGAGGTCTGTCCGTTCGCCATCTGTGATCAATTATCGGATCATTAGCATCTTGGGCAAAAATGGATCGAATTTCTATGTTCTCTGTATGTGCGACGTTGAGCAAATCCTGTATGTATCGTGACTTTAGAACCCATTGCTCGACTATTAACTCATGCGGTGTTCTTCGAACAATCCGAGCACTCCAAGTAAGTTGTTTTGAAGATGAAGGAAATGCATTGTCAATATTGAGTTGTAAAATCTCATTTATTCTTGAGCGAGCTTTCCGCGGCAAAACAATTTTCCTTATGAGGAAACACTGTTTTGCAATAACTAAATTTACAGGCCGGGAGTGTTCTAAATCTGACAAAATAGTATCAGCTGCTTCTAGATCGCTAATATGCACCGTGTCAGACCATGAAAATTGAAATCCAGGGTTGAAAAGCCATCCAGCAAAACGCCGATCAATTAATTCAGCCCCACGCAACAAACAAATCCTACTTGGCCTTTTCAAAAATTTAACCCCAGCTACTATCGTAGCTTGTATCTTTGAACAGAAAATATCCATTAAGTACAGATTTAAAGATTACACATGATACAAGGGCAGATATGCTTACGGTTGATGAACACCTCGCTAACTATCTTAGATCGAATTCAATGATTGAGTCAGCACCACTCGCCCGTGGCGTGCGCATTTCAAAGACTCAACGAACTTCTCTTGATCGAACTTTACTTAGTCTTGGGTTGATTGAGGAGGAAAAACTGCTTCGCGCCTTGGCAAGTATTTTGTCTATTCCCTTTGAGCAAAACGTTTTGCGAGAGGAAATCAGCAACACGTTGATCGAATCAATTGGGTATGAACACCTTCGACAATCACAAATTGTACCTAGGTACGGCAAAAATGGCAAAATTGAAATACTAACGGCAAATCCGAATGATGTGGTCCAAATCGAGGGGATTGAGTTTCTACTCGAACAAAAAGTCGTTCTGGTTGCCACTTTATCCAAAGTAATTCGATATCTACTATCCGAAAATATTGACATTTCTTCAGAGTACTCTGAAGAAATGCTAGATCGCGAAACTGGCCGACTTCAAGATGATAGTATAGAAGGACCTGTTGTTCAATTTGTCAATAATGTGCTTGCAGAAACTGTGGAATCTGGGGGATCGGATGTACATTTCGAAAGTACAAAGGATGGGCTGCGTATTAGGATTAGATTGCATGGAATTTTGCATACACATCCAGTTGATCAATCGCTGAATCCGTCATCTGTATTTGCTCGTTTAAAGATTTTGGCGGAAATGAATGTCACAGAACGCCGGCGGCCGCAGGATGGGAGAATTGCCCAGACTTTCTCAGGGCGACCCGTTGATTTTCGTGTGTCAACAATACCGACTCAGTTTGGAGAAAGTGTTGTATGTCGAGTTCTTGACCCTTACTCTCTTAAATTGGGATGGAATGCTCTCGGGTTCGATGAGACGACTATTTCTTGGATCAAGTCAATAATTGAACAACCAAGTGGGATGTTTCTGGTTACTGGTCCAACTGGGTCGGGAAAAACCACAACCCTATACACCGCGCTTGCCCATCTAAATTCGGTTAAACGCAAAATAATTTCAATTGAAGATCCCATTGAATACAATCTCGATGGAATCGAACAACTTCAAATTCATGAAGGGATTGACCTGACTTTTGCAAATGCGTTACGCGCCATATTACGGCAGGACCCTAATGTCATCATGGTTGGGGAAATTCGGGATGAAGAAACGGCTTCCATGGCATGTCGTGCAGCTTTGGTAGGACGTATGGTTCTTTCAACGTTACATACGAATAGTCCGCAGGGCGCAGTGTTACGCCTTATGGATCTTGGCGTACCTGAATATTTGATACGAGATGTATTGCGAGGTGTGTTAGGTCAAACCCTAGTAGTTGAAAAGTATGGACGAAAGTTAGTAGTTGACAGGCATGTAGTCTGAACGGGCTGAAGTGGTCCGACAAAACGGTTTTATCGCAAATTTTGGTAGATTGGTAATTCATGGGGACTGTTGCATTAACCGGCAAATTTTTGCGATTATTGTTGTGAAAGGATCCCGTTATGCCAAGTAAGCAGCCATTCAAGCGCCATCGGTTTCCCGCAGTGATCATCTTGTGTGCCGTCCGGATGTATTTGCGATACCCACTTTCATATCAGGATGTGGCTGATCTTCTTTCTGAGCGCGATCTCAACGTTGATCGATCGACAGTTTTCCGCTGGGTTCAGAAGTTTGGTCCCGAACTGTCCAAACGGACAGAGAAGCATTTGCGCCGTTTAAGCCAAGATTGGCATGTTGACGAGACCTATATCCGGGTAGGTGGCAAGTGGCGCTATTTATGGCGTGCGGTTGACGCGAATGGGCAGCTGGTGGATTTCAGGCTGACTGCCCGGCGCGATGCAAAAGCCGCTAAGGCCTTTCTAAACAGCGCTATCGAGCGGGTACGCCTGCATCGTCCTGTATCGATCTGCACGGACAAAGCACCCACTTATCGTAAGGTGATCCGCGAAATAAACTACCGGTGTGACCCCCATTTTGATTATATCACGCACATTGACCGCAAATACCTCAACAATCGGGTTGAGAGCGATCATGCCGCGCTGAAGCGGTTGTTGGGATATCGGCAAAGTTTTCGATCTCTGCGATCTGCGAAAGCGACCTTGCAAGGTATGGAGACGATCAGAACAATTAAAAACGGGCACATCCACAATCGACTACCAGGCGTTCAAGGAGAGATTACCTTCGTCCAAAACCTGTTCGGGATCGCGGCGTAGGTGATTACCAGATACAGACCTCATCAGCATTCATCAGTTAACGCAACAGTCCCGCCCCAACTATGCCGAGGGCTGGAACCAGCGGGCGTTCGTTCGTTATCTACGGCAGGACTATGGGAATGCGCTTGCGGATATAACAGCCACTTTGGAACTTGAGCCACGTCACTTCGGAGCACTTGCAGGTCGAGCCACGACCCTCATCAGTATGGGGCGCGTTAAAATCGGTCACGTAGCGTTGCGGGAGGCACTGACAATTCATCCATGGCTGAGCGAACGCCACCTTTTACCAACCGGTGAGGACATTTGATTGAGTAGTTCTCCAAGGCCGACTTTCGTGCACCGCGCAGCATCCGGAACTTTGGGCTGATTGTGTTGAAAAACTCGTTGTTTTTGACCCATTGATGCTGGTGATTACGTTGATTTCATTTGGCTGTCCGTAACCAGCCTGCCTTTCACCCTGCGGCTGGTCTCATCGGCTTGAGCTTAGCGAGTTTCCTGAGGTTTTGGGCGGTTGCTGCGAGGGTAAATTCATCTTGGACGCCGTTTGGGCCGCGCAATCGGAGCCTGGCCAAGCCAAGGATGCGTTTGAGGTGCGCGAAGAGCATCTCGACTTTCTTTCGTCGGTTCGAGGCGGTCTGATTGAAGTCTGATGCAGTGCATTGACGTGCAAATTCTCGGACGACCTCGTATTTTTCCCGATGGATCGCGCGCGTCTCTGATTTGGGACAGCATTTGGCTTTTAATGAGCAATCGATGCAGTCGGATTTAAGGGCCCGGTATTTGCGCGCTTTCCATTCTGGAGCGTTCCGGGCGGGATCGGAATAGGTGCGCCGCGTATGCTTCATCTCTTTGCCGCCAGGACAGATATAGCGGTCGTTCTCATCATCCCATGTGAAGTCTGATCTGGAGAATGTCCCATCAGTGCGCTCACCCTTATCAAAGACGGGAATGAAGGGCAGGATCTTTCGCTTGGTGGTCAGCCAAACAAGATTGTCGGACGACCCGTAGGCCGTATCTGCAGCGATCCAATCTGGCTTCAAGCCAAAGCGCTCTTCGGTCCGGTCGATCATCTTGCGCATTGCGCCCACTTCAGCAGTTCTGTTTGAGCGGCTGGCGTCGACATCAACGATGATACTGTGATCTGTATCGATCAAATAATTGGTGGAATACGCAAAGAAAGCTGGGCCTTTGCGCGCTGCCGTCCATTGGCTGGCCGGATCAGCATGAGCAGTAAACTTGGGCTTGGTCGTGGTGGCCGCACCAAAAGCCTCGTCGTCCAATGTGTCGAGATATTCCTGCACAGCGCGTGGCGCATCATCGGCGTCAGCCACACGGGTTGCCCAATCTTCAGGGTTACTGGAGTTCTGTTTCTGGACATCTGCACTGATCAAGCTGGCATCGACGGCAATTCCTTGGCCACCCACCAGCCCTTCTTTCATGCAGCGCGCAACGGTCGTTTCGAACACATGCCGCAGCAGATCGCTTTCGCGGAAGCGCCCGTGGCGGTTCTTCGAAAAGGTTGAGTGATCTGGAATATGGTCACTAAGGTCCAGGCGGCAGAACCAGCGATAGGCCAGGTTCAAATGAACCTCTTCGCACAAGCGGCGTTCCGACCGGATGCCGGAGCAATAGCCCACAAGCAACATCCGGATCATCAATTCAGGATCAATGGATGGGCGACCAGTGTGGCTGTAAAAATCGGCTAGATGCGCACGAATACTACTCAGGTCAACGAACCGATCAATCAAACGCAACAGGTGGTTTTGGGGAACGTGATCTTCCAGCGAAAACTCATAAAACAGTGCTGCCTGTGCCTCCTGCCTTGGTCCCAACATCGCAAATCCCCCTGTCCAATAAACAGATTGAATCAGCAGCCTGTGCTACAATCAAGGAATAGTTTTTCAACACAATCGGCTCGAAGCGGACCTTAGCCGTTCTGTGCACCAAGGACCGCTGCGCGGACGGAGCTACCGTTGGCGTTTCTGGAACGAATGGCTGCTATGAGCGCTTCGCGTTGTAAGCAAAAAACAGCAAGGACGGGAGAGGGTTTGGCGGAACGCCGTTTCAAGAACAACCCAAACATCGGCAAAGAGATGCAAAAAGTCTTTGCCACCGAGGTCTGATTTGCGCGATCATGAACTCGCAGTTCTGCACAAGATCACTTTGGGAGCATCGATTGGCAAAGCTATTCCGCACTGAGAGTGCCGCGAAGTGTCAGGCTTTTGATTTCATTAATAGTCGTTTCCTTAAGTATATGTTTTCGGTACTTCTGCTGGCAGGTTCCATCTCCGTTTTTGTGGTCTGGTTGAACGATGATGCGGAAGCTCCACTAATTTGCTTAGATCATACGGAGGTTTCGCTTCCAGAAAAAAGAGGATTGACTACAAATCTTCCAATACCCCGGTTTATTTCACTTAGATCGTCAACGGCAAATGTTCGCAATGGTCCGAGTTTAACGCATAGAATTGAATGGGTTTATCTCAGACGAGGCTTGCCGCTGATGGTAATCGGCGAGCATGGACATTGGCGTTACGTAGAGGATAGAGACGGGATGGGCGGCTGGATCCACTACTCTCTTACCAGCGGACGCCGTACAGTATTGATCACTGAAGATCTTGCCGCTTTGATGGCACGTCCCGACGGCGAAAGTAGTTCAGTGGCTCGATTGAGGTTAGATGTCGTCGCGAAAGTTACTGAATGTCAGCTCCATTGGTGTCAGGTTGAAACCACTAATCACAAAGGATGGGTGCGGAAGAAGCTTCTTTGGGGTGTGAGAGACGATGAAGTATGCAGTTAATCAGGCGATTTGCTCGTGGGCTTAATGCACAGGGCGTCGTCGAACCAAAGCAACCCTAGAGTGTCCCGTTGGCTACGCCTATTGCCGACAGCCTATCTGCTCGGCTGGTTTTGGCACTTGAACACTTTTGTTCTCGGTGTCGATCAAGGAGACACTGATCCTGCCGCCAGGAACGCGATAGTCTCAGGAAGGAGAATATTCGTCATCGCAACCGTATTCTTGCTGGCGTTTTCCGGAATTGCTTTTAGATTTGTGGAGTTAGTAGTTCGTGATGTCTACGAGACTCGGGTTTTCCCAACCGCTGGCAACACGATTTCAAGTCGACGGGCGGATCTGACTGATCGATATGGACGGATACTCGCGACAAACATCGAAGGTCATGTCCTATATGCGCAACCACAAAGAATGTTTGACCCAATTCGCGCTGCCGACAAGCTTTCCGAGATTTTCCCGGACCTCGATAGGCAAGCACTATGGGAAGATTTCACCGATTCGCGCAGATTTCATTGGGTAAAGAGGATGATATCCCCTGCTGAGGCGCAGGCCGTGTATGAAATCGGGGAGCCGGGCCTACTTTTCAGCCCTAGAGACGTCAGATTTTATCCTAATGGCAGTATTGCTGCACATCTTTTAGGTGGTACAACCTTCGGTCGTGAAGGTGTAAGCGCCGCCGAAGTTATTGGTACCGCTGGAGTTGAAAAATACCTTGATGACCGGCTGCGCGGCTCGGAGACAGCAGATGAACCTGTCCGTTTATCCATTGATACCCGTATCCAGAAGCAAATCGAGGGCGTCCTCCACAACAGCCTGGCCCTGACAGGAGCCAAAGGTGCTTCGGCGATCCTCTTGGACGCCACCTCAGGTGAGATTCTGGCATTGGTTTCGTTGCCCAACTTCAACCCCAACAGCAGACCTCGCCCACGCCTAGCTGGCGAAATTGCTGAAGATCCGCTTTTCAACATGGCAATTCAAGGCGTGTATGAGCTTGGTCGACCCATGACGATTTTTACTCTTGCTCAAGCCATTGATTTGAGAGTTGCTGAGCTCGAAACGGAAGTGGATGTGAGTCAACCATTGGAGATAGGGGCCCACCGAATTCGAGAGCTGTTTGCACAGTCGAGCCCAATTCTTCTAAAAGACATTCTGCCCGCTTCTTCGAATACAGGCAGCGCGAGAGTCGCGCTTTGGATAGGGCCGCAGCAGCAAAGTGACTTTTTTCGACGGTTGGGCCTACTTTCACCGCTTTCGGTAGAGCTAATTGAGGCATCCACTGGAAGACCGCTCACACCGCGGCGATGGTCTGAAATATCTGCAGCGACGATCTCATATGGCCACGGAATCTCTCTCTCTTCTCTGCACCTTGCTGTCGGATATGGTGCAATTGCGAACGGGGGGTATAAAGTGACACCAACTGTATTGAAGACGTATGGTGCCAGCTTGGGGGAACGCGTCATGTCGGAGAAGGCGAGCGCGGCATCGCTAGAAATTCTAAGATCCAGCGTCACCGATGGTAGAGCCGGCCTGGCCGACGTACGGGGGTACAATGTTGCTGCAAGTGTCGGTCTCGTCGAAAAGCCTTCAGTATCGGGCGGCGGCTACGATAGCGAAAGACTCTTGGCCACGTTGGCAGCGGTCTTCCCCGGTCACGCCCCACGTTTTGTGCTGACGATCGTGATAGATGAACCAGATGCGGGAAAGTTTTTTGCGAACCCGGCCGGCGTAGACATTATCACCGCGCCGGTCGCTGCCGAAATCATTAGAGGCACAATGCCGCTTTTGCGGACATCGAGACCACAGATAGAGCACTCTTTCGAGAATTGAGTTGAGAAAAAGTCCATGGCTTTAGATCAGCTACATTTCAGTCCACTGGCGGTGATTTCTTCGCAAAATAGAACGCGCGAAATATCCGTTGTGAACGAGAACTCAATCGCAAAACCCTCGCTTGAGGCCTGCTTGAGTTCGACGATACCAAGGATTGTGGGGAGCGGACTTTTCTCTGAAAGTCGTGCAACCAAATAACCCCGCCTCAGCGCCTCATCCAACGTGGGGAAGACGCCGACACGAGCAATACTGGCGTTAGAATTCGCCGGGGGGGGGCTTTTCTGATGCTCAAACATCGCTGACCACTCCGCCGACAATACGTCCAGTTTGGCTCCACCTGGGTCTTTCGGCGCTACGCGCCATGGACTATCTATGGCATGTATAACCGGGACGCCGGATACGTTCTGATCTGAACGCGGACGAGTGTCATTGGCATTACCTGATGAAGGCATGTCGCTCGGCAACGTGGGCATTAGCCTTGCGATCGGCAGTTCAGTTGGTGCCTCCTCCGGACGCAACGGCTCGATCGTCGCCTCTGATGAGTTCATTGAAGTCTTAGGGCGAACTTGGGGTCGCAGGGCTTCAGGCCGGCCGTTGCTTACTGCCTCAGATGGTTGCTGGGAGTCATTCTCTTGAGGCAGCACTTGTGGTCGACTGGTATTTGAACGCTCAGGTATGCGTGCAAAACCCATGTCCATCAACTCAGCCACCCTTGCATTTCGGGAGGCGCTCGACCTCCCGCCAAAAACCACCACAAAAACCCGCTTAGATCCCCGCTGGGCTGAGGCTGCAAGATTAAAACCAGCGGCACGCGTATAGCCGGTTTTTATTCCATCAGCTCCGTTGTATTCGGACAACAGCCGTCTGTTCGTGTTGCGGACAGTTGCAACACCCGCATCAGTCGAACGCCTTGAAAACAAGTTATAATAGCCTGGAAAGTCCAGATACAGGCGCCGCGCCAAAGTCGCCATGTCACGCGCGGAGGACATCTGGGCTGTTTCGGTAAGCCCGTGCGCGTTCCTGAACGTGGTACGCGTGAGTCCCATACGTTGACCCGTTGTGTTCATCCGCTCTACAAAGGCGGGCTCACCACCTGAGATGCCTTCGGCAATTGCTGTTGCGGCATCGTTGGCAGACTTGATCGCAGCCGCACGCAGAAGATAGCGCAACTCCAATGTCTGGCCGGCGCGCAGCCCTAGTTTTGATGGTGGTTCGCTCGCCGCGTTTGGAGAGATGAGAACTGGAGTGTCCAAACTAATCTCACCGTCTTGAATGGCGCGAAACGCCACGTAAAGCGTCATCATCTTGACCAATGTTGCAGGATGCAGTCGTGTATCGGCATTTCGCGCGTGCAAGACCTCTCCTGTATGGCCGTCCAGAACGATGGCTGCGTAAGGCGCTGCCTCCGTTGGTCTTCCAATGAGAACTAACCAAATCACCAACGTCGAACGCGCCAGTCCGATTATGCAGCACTTTCGCGCATTATGAAATTTGTTCAAATCAGCAACCATTCAGTAAGTTCCATACCCCAGAGCTTTCAGCTTTGGTTTAGAGCTTACGACACACGCGTTGAACATCCAAAAGGAATAGGTTGTACCGGACTGAAGATCGTTTCAAAAACAGAATGTTTTTTGCTCCAGAGGCGGCCCGATGTCCATAGTTTGCTTCCAAGTTCTTGGTGTGCGATCCAGACGTTGAAATTCCATGTGGCCTTGCACGAAAAAAGGTGGGCATGCTTTCTGTGCGTATAGCGAACAGGCAGACATCTGGGTATACTCACAACAGATGAGTTCGTCAGTCTGGAGCAGTGGGAGAAAGACTTGGCTGAGTTTCAAAGTGTATGGGCGATTTCGACCGCGATTGCTGTCTCTGTCTATGGCATTTTAGCCTGGTTTGGCGAGTATCACTTAAATCAGAAGGCGAAAAACGAGCTGTCTAAGTGGTTGCTTGGCGAGTACAAGGACACTTGGCAACGACATTACAGCGCGTTCTTTGATGCGGTCTTCGGAAAGAAACACGTCAGTTTAGTCTGCTTTTTCCGATCCTCAATCGCGTCGGTCGTGGCAGTGACGGCCATCTATTTTGTCATAGTGGATGAGCAGGGCTTCATGGGTGGCCGCATCGCGGACGACCCCAAGCTTCTAGAGCTGATTTTGCTGGCAATAGTGATTAACTTCATCCCAGACTATCTGTCTTTGTTCGAAACGCGATTGCTCATTGGGCTCTTTCAAAAGTACAGATCACTTCCTACTCAGTTTGGGTTGCTCGTTGCTGATTTAGTGGCTTCGGGAGCCATCATTTTCATTTTTATTTCGGTTTATCGTGCAGCAACTGGCCAACCCCCGATTGCCCTTGTTGAAATGGTGGGGTTCTTCAGTGTCTATTCCATATTCTTCTATTCGACTTTTCTGACATCCATATGGGCGTGGCTTTTTGTGCTCGCTTCAATGACCTTGAAATTGTTTTACTATTTCAGACTCCACAAGTTTTTAGATCTGCGCCATCGGGCCACCCACCAAGTTTCGCTGGTGACAGCTCTTTATGCCTTTGCGCTTACGTTGATCGTGGCACCTGTAACGGCTCGAGACGACGTCTTGAGGACAACAAAAGTGGACCAATGGCTTTGCAATTTCGCGCCAAGTGCTGCTTGTCCTCATGTACTGAGGCTGTCTGACAACGATCAAGAGAAACTGGTCATTCAATTGCTGCTCTGCGAGCGCGAGTCTGGGGAAAACTGTGCGGCCGCCGCTGCTTCATTTCGTAGTGGGCAGGAGCCGCAGCGTGCCATTGAACTGTTCCAGCAAGCTTGTGACTTAGAAAACGCCGAAGGATGCCTCGGAGCCGCAGAGATTTTTGTCGCGTCCCGCAACACTAACTGGGACGAGCAGATCTCGCTCGCCGCGAAAGCCTGTAACATGGGTAATGGTCGTGGATGCGCTCTGGAAGCGGTACTAGTTTATCAGGAAGCCGTTTCACCAACAGACGAAGACTACGCACTTGCAAGACTGGAAGCAGGTTGCAAACTCTCTTCCACTGCAGCTTGCACTTCGCTCGGTTGGATGATTGAGAATGGTTGGGCCGCACCCACATACTCTTTCAACGCGCGGGACCTCTTTTTTCAAGCATGTGAACAAGGCGAAGCCTTGGCATGTTTCTTGATGGGGCGTTCGATGGAAAACGGCGACAGATTTGAAGCTAACATTGAGGACGCTTTGGTCTGGTATCAAGAAGCTTGCAAGCTCGAGAGTGCCCGCGGGTGTGCTGCGCTCGATCGGCTAAATGCAACCAAGGAAACAGAACTTGGGGCAAACTACTCCAGAGTGTTTACTCCTTGGGAGGTTTGCGGCACCATATCACCTCGTGCGTGCACAAAAGCAGGCGAAAAGCTCATTGAAATTGGCAACGTGTACCAAGACGCAGATAGAGCTGCCGCACTCTTTGCGTTTGCATGCGAGAACAACGACGCAAGTGGGTGTTTCCACCATGCGCGTGCATTACAGCTCGGGCGAGGTGTCGCTCCGGATACTGCGGCGGCAAAGCAGTTTTTTGATAAAGCGTGTGGTCTTGGCGACATGGAAGCGTGCGCAGAAACGAAGATTTTGAGTGAGTTAGAATTCGATTACTTCGTTTCCTATGGCGCTAGGAAGCATCTCGACTACGTTATGGCGCTTTGCGTAATCCAGGATATTGAACTTTGTAGCCAATTAGAACGCTTCGAACGTAACCCCGCCTTTCCTCTGGCGGAAAACTATACAAAGGAGCTCTGCGACATTAGAGGTGAAAATATATGTCAGGCTGACAGGTTCATGGTCTTTGACACTCGGCGGAACCTGCTCCCCTGAACTGCCTTCGATTTACCGCAAGCTTATTCTCCAGCAAAGAAAACAGACTATGAAGAGAAATCGGAGCGTCCTACTGACGCTGTGTGCTGGCCAAAATGAAGGAACTGGCATCTTAGCGATGCTGTTTCGGCTATGTCCGCAATGCTGACTGACGACAAAGCATCGACCTCCCTGGCACATTGAATCTCCGCGCCGGTGAAGCTGCTCGGAGACTGCGGCGATCGTGATCAACGGAAAGTTAGTGCCAGCCTACCGCCGAGAATTTCTTTGGTCGCGTTGGTGCGCCCTATCTTGTGGCTTTGTATCAAGACTTACTGGACTTGAAAGCCAACGATCCAGAAGCAATTCGGTTCGTGGCACTCAAGAAAGGAGAGAAGGCAGCTCGCATGGAGAACGTTTTTTCGAAGGCCGACACACAGGCTGCGTTGAAGGTCACAGCAGAACAGAAAGCGCGGATCGAGGCATGGATGCCTGATTGTATCGAATAGGCTCAGAGGGTGGCAAAAGCTGCCCCGAGCCCAAAAA
>JBDWMA010000001.1:0-34632 GCA_039972875.1 Pseudoruegeria sp. | reverse complement strand
TTCTTGAACGGCGAGATTGATTTCTCCTGTCAGTTTGGTCTCTTCGGTGTGGCCACGGGTTTGCGCGACGGCACGTATCCCGAAGGGGCGGAACAGTTTGTCTTTCCCGAAGGCAACATGATCAAAAACAAGAACTATCTTGTGATCCCCGGCAACGCGCCAAACCCGGCGGCAGCGATGGTCATGGCGAACTACATGGCCTCCGTGGACAGCCAAGCCACTAAGCTTGAGATCGCAGGCATGCCTGCGGGCATCGACCCATGGCGTCTGAGCGCTGAGGATTCAGCTAAACTTGATGCGGCCTCCCCCGGTCTGGTGGGCGTCACGCAGGCTGATCTGGATGCCAACACAGCACCAGATACCAACGCGACACTCGTGGATGTGATCGAAGCGACATGGCTTGAGTATATCGAGCGCGACAGTTCCGAGAGCATTGAGACCATCGTGGCCAACGCTGTGGCCAACCTAAAGTAAAACGCAAGCGAGGCTCCGGTGAAACGCCGGGGCCTTATTTCCTAAGGATGAAACGTGGCTGATACCAAAGAACTTGCCCGCCACCGGCGCGAACGCGCGTGGATGTGGATCCAGCTGTTGCCGGTGATGACGGTCTTGGTTGTGCTTTTTGGCGGCGCATTGGTGCTGGGCGTGGCGCAGTCCTTGGGCTTTGCCCCTTGGTTTGGGGTCAATACATTCCCGGATTTTTCCTATTTCGCGGCGCTCTGGGGCGATGTTTTCTTTTGGAAATCGCTAGGGCTGACGCTTTATTATGCCATTGTGGCGACATTGGTGTCGCTGGTCTTCGGCATTCTGCTGGCGCTGGCGATGGTGCGGACGTTCCCCTCAAAGACGCTATATAAATATCTCTACAAACTGCCGCTGATGATCCCCTACACCGTGGGCATTGCGCTGGCGGTGATCATGCTGGGCAACGGCGGCATGCTGTCCCGGCTCATGGCCTTTACAGGGTTTATTGATGACCCGAGCCAATTCCCGCAGATCCTGAAAACCCACATGGGGTGGGGTATTATCGCTGTTTATGTCTGGAAACAGACGCCCTTTGTGGCGCTGACGATCTATGCCGTTCTGCTTGGCGTGGGCCGCGAAACCGAAGAGGCGGCTGCAATCTTGGGGGCAAACAAACGCCAGATCTTCTTTCAGGTAACCCTGCCGCAGATTCTGCCGGGCATCATCTCTTCCACCTTGATCATCTTCGCCTTTAACATAGGGGCATTCGAGGCTCCGTTCATCTTAGGCGGGGGCTTTCCTGACACATTGCCTGTCGTGGCATGGCGCTATTTCAACGACGCGGACTACACATTGCAATTGCAAGGCATGGCAACGGTTGTCTCCATCGCATTGGTGGCGGGGGTGATTCTTTATAGCTACCTCGCGCTTTATCGCCGTTATGAACGCCGGATCGGACGGAACTGATGGCGCGTAAGGCTTCTTCCGTTGCGCTGAGCGAGCGCCTTGGCCCGTACCAAAAGCTATATCTGCTGCTGGTGGCGGGGTTCATCCTTGGCCCGTTCATTCCGCTGATTATCCAAAGCTTTGCTTTCCGCTGGGCATGGCCGGACCTTCTGCCCGGCACATGGTGGCTGGAACAACGTGAGAAATCGATCCTGCCGCTGGCCTGGGACTATGTGATCTCGCCCTATAGCCAGGTGTGGGAGGCGACGCTGAATACCATCTACATAGGCTGCGTTGTCACGGTGATCTGCCTGATCATTTGCCTGCCTGCCGCCCGCGTGCTGGCCCGCGAAAACTTTAAGGGCAAACCGGCATTTGAGTTTTTCCTTTCCATGCCGCTGATCGTGCCAGAGGCCGCCATTGGCATCGCGCTGCTGATGATCTTTATCCATATAGGGCTGGCGGGCAGTTATACCGGTATCATCATTGTGCATCTGATCCCGACGATCCCGTATATGATCCGCATGTTGACGGCGGTCTATCAGGGCTTGGGACGCGATTTTGAAGAACAGGCGATGATCCTTGGCGCGAGCCGCTGGCAGATATTGCGGATGGTGACGCTGCCCATGTTGCTGCCCGGTGTGGTGGCAGGGGCGCTGTTTACGTTTCTAGTCTCCACCAACATCTTCCTGCTCACGTTCTTTATGGGGCAAGGCAAGATCGTGACCTTGCCGACGCTGCTGTTCTCAAAGATCTCCGGCGGAACGTTGGATGCATCAGCGGCAGGGATAACACTGGTTGTGACGGTGCCGGGGATCATCCTGTTGCTGATCACGGAACGGTTCATCAAAGAAGAGGCTTTTGGCAAAGGCTTTGGCAATTAGAAAGGGTTCGATATGACCACGCTGAACGAGGCTGTTAAGAGGTTCACGCCCCTTGATCCTGATCTGATGGCTAAGCGGTTGGCGCGTCCCGGCCCTATGCCGCGCGTGATCATTGATACCGACACGGCCAATGAGATTGATGATCAATATGCGGTTGCTTGGGCGCTGCTGTCGCAAGACCGGATGAAGCTGGAGGGCGTGACCGCCGCGCCGTTTTCGTTCCTGCACCATCGCGACGGGCTTTATGACGCGGTTGCAGCGCTGCAAAAGGGTGGTGGCAGTGACCATGACAGCAAGTTTGTTGGTCCATTTGCAGGATGGGCCAAGCGGCTATTAGCGGATGGGCGCACCGCGGATGATATTGAATTTGTAACGCCGGACGTCGGAGAAGAACGGTCCTACGAGGAAATTTTGCGGGTGTTTGAGGCCTGCGGCGTGCCGCATGAGGGCAAAGTATTTCGCGGCTCGCCCGCGCATTTGCCGAGCTATGACAAGCCGGTAGAATCCGAAGCCGCGCAATTCATCATTGATCAGTGCCGCAACCGAGAGGATGGCCCGGTCTATGTACTGGCCATGGGCGCGCTGCCGAATATTGGCTCTGCCTTGCTGATGGCCCCGGACATCATCGACAATCTGGTGGTGGTCTGGACCTCTGGTTTCCCGAGTTACTCGCCGTTTTGTAACGAGCCTTCGCTGAACCTTGTGCAGGATCGGCTGTCGTCACGTTTGATCTATGAATGTGGCGTACCGCACGTCTATTTACCGGGCTATCACGTGGGCGCGCAGCTGACGATTTCGCTGCCCGAAATGGAGCAGTTCGTGAAGGGGCGCGGGGCAATTGGTGACTACCTCTGGCATCTCTACACCAACAATCCGCTGCATAAGAAATACGCGATATCCCAACCGGAGACAAAGACCTGGGTGATCTGGGATATCATCAACGTGGCGTGGCTGCTGGACGCGGCCTATGTACCGACGCATCTGACCACCTCGCCGCATCTGGACGAGGCGCTTTATTGGCAAAAGGACCCCTCGCGCCATGCGATGCTGGAGGCCTATGACGTGGCGCGGGATGCGATTTTTGAGGACTTTTATCGCGCGTTGGGGACTGCCCCCTAAACGTGCATATCTATCTGGGCTGTTTGGTATTGCGCCAGTTCTTTGGGTAGGGTTTCGATGCCGAGGCCGGGCTCGTCAGAGCAGTTCCAACTCGCATCGTACAAGCCTTTGCGCACCTCAAACGCCTCTCTCAGAGGGTTGGGATTAACGTCGGCCTCCAGCAAACCGTCTCCTCCTACAGCGGCCAACAGCTCGGCTGAGGCGGCGAGCCCGATACCACCGCCCAAGAAGTGCGGACAGTACCGCGCGCCAGCCTTCAGAGCCAAATGGGCTGCGTCATAGCACCCGCTCAAACCGCCCCATTTGATAACATCGGGTTGGATGACGTTCAGGTATCCTTGTTCTACCACGGCCTTGAAATCCTCTAATCCAGCGACGTTCTCTCCGGCAGCCAGTGGCATGGATGCGGCAGCCGCCAATGTCTGCCAATCTGCGTGGCTAGCATAGGCCGGGAGCGGTTCTTCCAACCACGCCAACTGCGCTGCTTGCACTTTACGCGCAAACCGCAGGGCGGTTTCCAGATCCCAAGCCTGATTGGCGTCTGCGGCCAAGGTCTCCTCGCCGCTCAAACTCTGTGTCAGATCAAGAACGGCTGCCGAATCTTTTTCGAGATCAAACCCAACCTTCACCTTGAAATGAATATGCCCTTCGCGCCGCGCTTGCGCGATCATCTGATGGGCTGCAGCGATATGAATTCCGCTGGCATAAGCGGGCACGCGGTCCACAGCCCCCTTGTTCAAAAGCATGCGCACTGGCGCGCCAGCCCGCCGGGCAAAAAGATCCCACATTGCGATATCAAGACCCGCGATCACTTGACGAAACGGGCCAAATTCTCCGCATTGCAAGGCGCGCAACCGCGTGGCTTGACGTAGATGATGAAACAGATCAGCAGGCGCTTGCGCAACAAACCCCAAAACCAAATCAGACAGATCCGCGTATAGCAAATTCACCCGATGCTCGGCCCCGGCAGCGGGCCAGTTGGCAAAGACCTCGCCAAAGCCAAAACACCCATCCTGATCCTCGACACGCAAAAACACTGCAGGACGATCCCGCATCACGCCAAAGGACGTCACAACAGGTGTCTTGATAGGACAGCGAAAGGCAAAGGCCTGTACGCGCTTGATCACTACGGGTTTTTCCACTGTCATTTCGTCACCGTAGCGATATTGTCCAATCTCATGAAGGGGTATGATTATATCATCGTGGGGTCCGGCTCAGCCGGTGCGCTGCTGGCGACACGGCTGAGCGAAAACCCCGATGTACGCGTGCTGGTGATTGAGGCGGGATCAAAGGACGCGGGGTTTTGGTTGAAACTGCCGGTGGGCTATTTCCGCTCGATTTATGATCCGCGCCATGCGCACC
Source organism: Pseudoruegeria sp. (assembly GCA_039972875.1). Lineage (GTDB taxonomy): Bacteria > Pseudomonadota > Alphaproteobacteria > Rhodobacterales > Rhodobacteraceae > Pseudoruegeria. Next base: position 29,857 of record JBDWMA010000001.1, on the reverse strand, counting down.
TTTATAAATCCGAGAGTGATCCCGGCATCGCGGGCCGCCAAATGGATTGCCCGCGTGGGCGTGTGCTTGGCGGGTCCGGGGCGATCAACGGGCTCATTTTCATTCGAGGGCAACGGCAGGATTTCGACGATTGGCAAGATCTGGGTGCGACCGGCTGGGGGTACAAGGACGTCCTGCCACATTTTCGCAGTCTTGAGACTTATGATGGCCCACCCTCGCAATATCGCGGCGCTCATGGGCCGATTAGTGTGCGCGATTTACGCAATGACAACCCGGCCTGTAATGCGTGGCTGCAAGCGGCAGCGGACTATGGGCTGGCGCACAACCCTGATTTCAACGCCGACGACGCGGCAGGGATTGGGCGCTATCAGCTGACGCTTGATGGGCATTGGCGTTCCAGTGCCGGGCGGTCCATGTTGAAACCCGCACTGGCGCGTCCCAATTTGACGCTTGAGTTGAACGCCCATGTCACGGACCTGTTGCGGCAGGGCGATCAGGTGACAGGCGTCAGCTATCTGCAAGGAGGCGAAGTCCATCACGTGCATGCCGACGTCGAAGTCATCCTGAGTGCAGGTGCCGTGCAATCCCCTCAAATCCTGCAATTGGCAGGGATTGGTCCTGCGGACCTGCTGCGCGCCAAGGGGATCGAGGTTGTGCATGACGCGCCAGAGGTGGGGGAAAACCTTCAGGATCATCTGCAGTTGCGCACAATTGTCAGGCTGACGAACCCAAAAGAGTCATTGAATGCACAGGTGCGTAGCCCGTTGGGGTTGGCGCGTATGGGGTTGGAATGGCTGTTGGCACAGCGCGGGCCGTTGACCGTTGGGGCAGGGCAGGTGGGGGGTGCGATGTGTACCAAGTACGCGCACGATGACCGCCCTGATCTGCAGCTATTTGTCATGCCCCTCAGCGTGGATAGACCAGGTGCGCCGCTGCACCGTGACCCGGGTTTCACAATGTCATTCTGGCAATGCCATCCAGAAAGCCGTGGGTCTGTGAGGATCAAGGGCACTGACCCACTCGCGGACCCTGAGATCAGAGTGAATTACCTGAGCGCCGAACGTGATTGCGCTGTCATGACCGAAGGCCTCAAAATCGTGCGCGACATCTACAGACAACCGGGGTTCAGGGACCGTTGGTCCGAGGAAGTAATCCCGGGCGCTGCCGTTCAAAGCGACGCTGAGATTTTGGATGCAGCCCGGCGGATGGCCAGCACGGTGTACCATTTGGTCGGAACCTGCCGCATGGGCAGTGACACAAGTGCCGTTGTCGATAGTGCGTTGCGGGTGAATGGGGTGCGGGGGCTACGCGTTGTTGACGCGTCCGTCATGCCGAAAATCACCTCGGCCAATACCAACGCAGCCACGTTGATGATTGCCGAAAAAGCGGCGGACATGATTGTCAGAGCGCAATAGCGTTGGTTCAGTTTTCAGACTTGGTAGCGGCTTTCGCGACCTCAAGCGCGACCTCAAAAACCGCTCGATTGGCGTGCTGCAATTTTTCAGCCGCATCCGAGGGCAGGGGATCGTTAAACGTGCGGCCTTCAAAAAGCTGATCCCATACAGACAATAGAGACAACGTGCGTGCCCCAAACCTTTCGCCCGCTGCAATTACTGCAGACGTTTCCATGTCAATCGTTGCAATCCCGTCGCGTGCCCAATCTGCACACATATCGTCTGACTGCGCAAACAGGCTGGGCCAGGTTAAGTGCCGGGTCCGCTGTGTCGGGATGCCACGTTTTGTCAAAGACTGTTCGGCGGCAGTCACCAAAGCGGGGTCAGTGTAAACCAGAGGTTTAGCTCCATAATACTGTGAAATGCCATCCTGCGCGACGCATTCCTCAGGCAAGGCGACAACTCCGGTCGTTGCATCCGCATCCAACGATCCGCAAGTGCCGATTTGGATCAAGGTCTGCGTCCCCAACTGGCTGAAAACATGCACCGGTTCAACCGCACGCGCAGCACCATAAGCACAGCAATATGCGACCCTAATGCCATTCCAGTCGCCTGTGTAGATTTCTGGAAACGCAAGCTCGGTTACACTATCCAGAAGAGCAAGCCGGGACTGTGTCGCTGTTTGTCGCCACCACGTGCCTTCCAAGATGAGCGCGGTTGGTTCAGCACCTTTTTCGATATCCAACGCGTCGCGCCAATGCTGCTCAGAATAGTCCAAGATGGCCATGGTGCGGGTGTTCCTTTTGGGGATGGGGGCGTCGTTGCTCAAGCTCATAAGAGTAATAATCAGGCGCAAACTAACCCCGGTCGGGTTTTTGACATCATTGACCAAGACCCGCCACGGATCAAGCAACCGAACCGGCTTTCAGTTGTAGTGGCCATGTCCAATTAGAGGCTCTGAGTTGGCTGGAGAGCGTCAACACAGGTATATGTTGGTGACGCGTTTGAACACATCAAACGGGTCGGTGGGTGCTACTTTTATGTATCAATTTTATTAAAAAACAATGGGTTATATAATGAGAAGCCCGTGCCATGGGAGCTATTTACACGAAGCTGAGTATCACAAAACAACGTAGAATAGAACGTTGGAGACCCGCTAAGGTCCCTATCGTTGAGATGGCGCGTGTCTTGAGGCGTTATCGCTCGGCGATCTTTCGTGAGCTACTGGCAAAGCTTCCGATCATTAAGGTCTGCGAAGGCGACTTTGCAGGGCATGGAAACCATCAAAACGAACAAGAACCGGCGTGTCCAAATACGACAACCAGGCGTACGAAGGGGGGTCGTCTTCATACATCAGTTGTTTGGTTTGGCGGCGTGGAACCGATCTGTTAGCCTCACGTTTGTAACGGTGAAACTTAGTGCAACAGTTCCGCATATAAAGACAAGAAAACGTAACACGGGTCAGGATGCAACCGAAACGTTGACGGTTATGAATTGGTCTTTCGTCGTTGCAAGTTTCTCCATCTTGCGATGCGCGACCAGCACCTTGGTCTCATAGACAATGACGCTCGACGGGCCGACACTGACAATATTAAGGTAGTTGAACTTTATGGGAGAAAATCAGATGGCATGGTCGAAACCAATCATTCGTGAAATCGAATGCGGGATGGAAATCAACATGTACGGTCCAGACGGCGATCGCGAAAACGACGACGGCGTACTGTTCTAAAACCACTTGGCGCGGAGCGTTTGAATGACATTCCGCGCTCATATTCTAGGTGCGGCAGCCGGTGGTGGTTTGCCGCAGTGGAATTGTGGTTGCGAAAATTGCAACCTTGCGCGGGCTGGTGAAATTCCGGCCCAATCGCAGTCTTCTGTCGCTTTTTCGGCCGACGGCGGACAATGGGCAATTGTTAACGCATCGCCTGACATTCGTGATCAGGTGGCGCGGACAACGGCCTTGCACCCGACAGATTTGCGCAAGTCTCCTCTCAAATCCATTCTGTTGACCAATGGGGACATTGATCATGTTGCGGGCCTATTGACCCTGCGAGAGCAGCAGACCTTCACGCTATTTGCGACACCTGAAATTCATCAAGTGATTGCAGACAATCCAATCTTCAACGCGCTGAACCCGGATTTTGTAACCCGCATTGCAATCAAACTGGACGAACCGTTTCAACTTGCCACGGGTATCACTGCACGCCTGATAGCGGTGCCGGGCAAGGTGCCGCTCTATCTGGAGGGGGAAACCGTGCAAACCGATCTCATTGGGGAGCAGACGGTTGGCGTGCAACTCGAGGCATCAGGCAAGCGTGTCTTTTATATTCCAGGGTGTGCGGCCATGCCTCCGAACCTTAAGGCAAGGATCGAGGGTGCGGATATGGTGATGTTTGACGGCACGCTTTGGCAGGATGATGAAATGGTGCGCGCTGGCCTAAGCCAGAAGACTGGTCAGCGCATGGGGCATATGTCGATGTCTGGAACTGAAGGGTCTATCGCAGCCTTTGAAGGGGTCAACGTTGATCAAAAGATCTTTGTGCACATGAACAACACCAACCCCGTTCTGCGGCCCGGTTCGTCCGAAAAGAACCAAGCGGAACAGGCCGGGTGGATTGTGGCGCAAGACGGGATGGAATTTGAGATATGACGGCGTCAGCGGCTGAATTCGAAGCGCGCCTGCGCCAAATCGGGGCTGAGAGGTATCACGACAAACATCCCTTTCACGACCTGTTACATTCAGGTGGTTGCACCCCGGAACAGGTGCTGGCTTGGGTCATCAATAGGTTTTATTATCAGGCCAGCATTCCGATCAAAGACGCCGCATTCATGAGCCGTGTCGAAGATCCTGCCCTGCGCCGGGCGTGGCGCTCGCGGATTGAAGACCATGATGGAACGGCAGAAAACGAAGGCGGGATTGAGCGTTGGTTGCGTTTGGCTGATGCGGTCGGATTGGATCGTGATTATGTGGCCAGTAAGCAGGGCGTGCTGCCCGCCACACGGTTTGCGGTCGATGCATACGTCCGCTTTGTGCGGGACAAGACGTTGCTTGAGGCGGTTGCGGCGTCCCTTACGGAATTGTTCGCGCCCAAAATCCATGCGGCCCGGATTGAGGGTCTTTTGGCGAATTACGATTTTGCGGATGATCGCAGCCTGTCCTATTTCCGAAATCGGTTGCAAGAAGCGCCCAAGGACGTGGCCTTTGGGCTGGCGTGGGTGCTGGAACATGCCGATACAGCTGAGAAACAGGATGCTGCGGCCGCTGCGTTGATTTTCAAAACGGATGTCTTGTGGGCGCAGCTTGACGCGTTGCATGCCGCCTATGTCACGCCGGGGCGCATACCGCCGGGGGGCTGGCGACCCGGCACCTTTCAGGTCGCTACGCAATGATTGCCCAAGACGCCATCCCGGTGATCCTTCGCGGGGTGCGGTTGCACGAAGACAAGGTGCGAGGAGGGTGGGTGTTGCTTGCTCCTGAACGCACAATTGATCTTGACCCCATCGGTTTGGCGATCCTGAATGAAGTTGACGGTGAATGCAGTCTTGGCAAACTGGTCAGCGTGCTCGCCGCAAAGTACAAGGCCCCCGCCGAACAGATTGAAGGTGATGTGACAGATTTTCTTACTGGCTTAGCGGATCGCCGTTTTCTGGAGTTCATTTAATGTCCCAGCCCCCAGCCCCCATCGCTATGCTCGCAGAACTGACATATCGTTGTCCGCTGTCGTGTCCTTATTGTTCCAACCCTGTGGAAATGGCGAAAAAGGAAAGCGAATTGTCCACTGCTGAGTGGGCGGATGTGTTTGAACAGGCCGCAAAGCTGGGTGTTTTGCAACTGCATCTATCGGGCGGAGAACCTGCATCGCGTCGAGATTTGGTAGAGCTGGTTAAAGCTGCACGGGGCGCGGGGCTTTATACCAACCTCATCACCTCAGCCATTGGATTGACACAGCGCCGCCTCGCAGAATTAGACGCGGCAGGATTGGATCATATCCAGCTTTCTCTGCAAGGCACGGATGCTGAAATGGCAGATCGGATTGGCGGTTACAAAGGTGGTTTTGAACGCAAGATGCAGGCTGCGGATTGGATCGTTGAGGCTGGGTTTCCGCTGACTTTAAATGCCGTCCTGCACCGTCAGAACCTGCACCAGTTACCGCAAGCGATTGAGATGGCCGTCGCGATGAAAGCACGGCGGATGGAAGTCGCTGTCGTGCAATTCCACGGCTGGGCGATGTTAAACCGAAATGGTTTGATGCCCACGCGGGAACAGGCGGAAGAGGCCAACCAGATCGTCGCAGACGCGCGCAAGCGACTTAAGGGCGTTATGGTCATCGACTACGTGCCTGCCGATTATCACAGTGATTATCCCAAGCGCTGTATGGGCGGTTGGGGCACTACGGGTCTTAACGTTACACCTGATGGCACTGTGTTGCCGTGCCACGCGGCACAGACCATTCCATCGCTGAGCTTTGACAACGTGAAGGACAAATCCCTATCGGATATCTGGTACCAAGGGACTGCATTCAATGCATATCGTGGTGAGGATTGGATGCAGGAACCGTGCAGATCTTGCGACCGCCGAAAACTTGATTTTGGCGGCTGCAGATGTCAGGCGATGGCCATTGCCGGAGATGCGTCAGCCACCGATCCTGTGTGCATCAAGTCACCGTTTCATCAAAAGATGACGGAGTTGGCACAGGGGTATTCGATGGATGCAACCGCCGAGCTGATCTATCGCAAAAGCCCTTAATCGGTCTCTGCTGCAAAGAGGTGACCAAGGAGATCTTTTAGGCGGTTCTTTTCAATTGGCTTAGGGGCCAGTTCCAAACTTAGCGTCTTGCAGGTGTCGCGCAACGTTTTGGTGCGTTCAGCTGAGATAATGGCCGTGGGAACCTTGCCGTAACGGTCTGTAATTTCTTGGTAAAGCTCAGTGCCATTTTGGCCAACGCCAAGTTGGTAATCAATCAACAACGCATCGGGGACCAGTTGGATGTCTTGCAAGATTTCCAGCGCCTCTTGGGCGCTGCTTGCGTGAATTACAGTTGTGCCGAACCCTTCGATCATTGCAACAGTCGCTTCTGCCAGTTGCGGGTTGTCTTCAACCAGCATCAAGAGGCGATCAGGCAATTTTGCGTCATGGTCGTCGGCCGATGGGAGTTGATCATGACCCATCTGCCCATTGTTCTGAAAAATCGGTACGTTAAGGGAAAAGCAACTGCCCAACTTTGGTTCTGACCAAAGACTAAGCGGGTGATCAAGCCCTTTGCAGGCCTGTTCCACAATCGAAAGCCCCAACCCCAGCCCCGTGTCCGCCGTATTCGGAGAAAGACGTTCAAATTCGCGAAAAATGGTTTGCTGGTCACTGTGGGCAATGCCGCGTCCAGTATCCCAGACCTCAATGCGCGCGGAGTTTCCTGTGCGGCGCACCCCCACGAGAACCCGGCCATAATCGGTATAGCGGATGGCGTTAGTCAGCAGATTTTGAACGATGCGACGCAGATATCCGGGGTCACTTTCCACCATTAACCCGGTTTCGACAATCCGCAGGTCGATCCCCTTTTGCTTGGCCAATGGCATGAGTTCATTGTGAAGGGGCACGAAAATCTGCGAGAGTTTCAGCGGCTGAATTTCAAAAACAGCCTTCCCCGCGTCCAATTTCGAGATGTCCAGCAAGGAGGCGATAAAGTGCTCTACGCTGCTGAGTGCGGTTTCCGCCTTGTCCATCACGTCTTTGGCGCTGGTCGGGTCGGGTTGCTCAGGCAAGGAGGATATGAACAGCTTGGCCGCCGAAAGGGGTTGCAGCAGATCATGGCTGGCCGCTGCCACAAAACGAGATTTTGATGCATTGGCCCGTTCTGCTTCGGCCAAGGCAAGGCCAAGCTCGCGGGTGCGGTCTTCAACCCGTTGTTCCAGCAGTTCATTCAATTCAAACAAAGTTCTGGCAGAGGCGCGTTCGGCTGTGACATCTGAAAAGCTGATCACAAATCCCTTATCCGGCATTTCCTGGGCAAAAACCGAAAAAACCTCACTTTCGTCGCGCAAAACTTCAAACATGATTGGGTCACGCTTGGTGGGGCTATACGCCCATTTTCGCAACCTTGTGGCGTCCATATGAGTGTCAAACGTCAGCTCATCACTCAACCTTTGCAACAGGGTATCAAAGCTAATCCCAGCGGCGGAATCTTGAGGGGTCGACGTAAAGAGACCATCCATGCGCGTGTTCCACCCGACCAGCGTCTGTGCACTATCAAAGATGCAGACACCTTGATTCAAGTGGTCAAGTGTCGCTTGCAGCATTTCCGCTTGTTGGTCGCGCATCTTGGCGCGTTCCTGACGCGCGCGTCGAATGATGTTGGTAACGTCCGTCTGCAAGATCACTGTACCGCCTTGCGAGGTACGGTGCTCGCTGACCTGCAACCAGCGATCCCATTTCAGACGCACGTTAAAGACCACGTGTTCATCTCCGTGATGATTCAAGCGGTGCGTAATCCAATCTTTTGGGGTTTGATCTTCTGGTAATGCCAGAAAGCGACTGCCTGAAATCAACGCAACATAATCCTCAAAACTGAGGCCTGTGATCAGCTGTTCAGAGACATCCGATAAATCGCGGCAAAACCGACTGTTGGACAATACTAGGCCGTCATCCACATCAAATAGGGCAAAGCCTTCGTTGATGGTTTCAATCGCTTCGGTCAGGTTGGATTGCGCTGTTTCAGTTTCTTTGTTCGCAATCTCAAGCCGGGTGTTGGATTCCTGCAAAAGGTCAAGTGCATGCTCCAGATCATCGGTGCGTTCGCGAACCTCAGTTTCCAACAACGCGGCGCGTTCAAATTGCTGATAGGCAAACCCGGACTGTTCGCTTTTTTGTTCCACCCGTCGCATGAGCGACTGGGCGATTTGCTGCAATTTTTCGTTTTGCCGCTCTATTGTGTCGTTAGGGTTTATCAGGGACATTTAGTGCGGCTCATCTGAATCGTAGATCGCGACGCCGCTCATCGTGTGGTTCACATGCAAAGGGCCAATCTGTTCACCGTAGGTCGAAAACCCGGTCACGTTGTGGGTTGAAAGGATTTCTGACAAATCCCGTGTCATCTGGGTTTGTTCGGCCTCAATCCGGCGCAGGATGCAGTCACAGCCGATGATGTGAGCGGGTGGCCCGCGGTCGGACAATTCGGCCAATTTACGGCTTAGATGCTCGACCATATTCTGCGGAGTGGCAGTGGTTAGAACCATACCCTCGTCAATGGCCGAAAAGAAGACGAGTTCACCGTCTTCATTGACCTGCTGAATTGCGCGTACATGATGCGCCCCGCCAATGCGCACGACCACTGGATGCGAAGCAAAAGTGAAGCGATCCAATTGCGCCGGGTCTTTCCCCACAATGCGGGCATATTCGGGGGCCGCAAGTTCTGCATTGATTGACTTAACGATGCGCCGGGCAGGGTCAGCTTCGGTCACCACCATCTGCTGTTCGGTGGGCACAAGATGATCAAGGCTGAACACATGGGTTCGATAGACGCTGCGCACAAGAGTCAGCACAGCCGCATTCACCGCAACCTGGCCATTCAACGACACCAGCGTTTCTTGAAAGTTGGTCCCATCCCCGGCAGATCCACCAAAAAGCGGCATATCGCGTAAGGCCGGAGAAATGACGGTGGTCAGCGCGTCTTCGGCCAGCGATAACCCGTCAACGACAAGCAAGGCAAAGCCGTTGGGCATGTCTCTGTTCAGTTCCAGCAACCTGACCCGCTCCAACGCCACACGGTCGTTCAACGCCTGCGGGTTCAACTGATGAATGTCTTCGATCAACAGAGAAGTCGTGGCAAACCCTGTTGCGGGAAAACCGATGGCGATGATTTTGTTTTCGTCGTAACCCGAAGCGCTGATTTCACCTGCTGTGGTGCAGCCAACAACATCCGTATCGGGATAATGTCGCCGGGCCTCGGCAATCACGCTTTCAAAGTCCGCGATAGGAGAGATGAATAGCGTCAGTAGGCTGAGATCCTGAGTGCCGAAATCTTGTTTGATCTGCGCGATAGGCGAGGTGTTCGTGGCCGACACCTCTCCCGTCATCACAATAGGGCGCGCGTTAGCCTTGGTTTGCGACAAGCCACTATTCACGTCAGCCGACATGTTTGTAGTCCTCCCTACCAGAAAGAATATTGCCGTTAGCTAGCGCTTGGCAAGACGCTTGAGAAACGCGCGTTCTGGGCGACCAACACGGCCTGCGTGCGGCTTTGTACACCAAGCTTGCGCATGATCGCGGTAACGTGCGCTTTTACAGTGGTTTCGGCGATTGTCAGATCAAAGGCGATTTGTTTGTTCAGCTTGCCTTCGCAGATTAATTCCAGAATGCGCGCTTGCTGGTTGGTCAGCGAGGAAAGTCGAGAGACAGTCTCATCCTGCCCACTTGGGGAACTGCCCTCAACATATCCGCTGGGTTTATAGACCTCACCGCGTTCGATATGTGCGATGGCATCTTTGAACACACCGCGCGGGCTGTGTTTGGGTACAAAGCCTGCAGCGCCGGCCACAATGGCGGCGCTGATGATAGAATTATCTGTCATGGACGAGACAATCACAATCGGGGTTTTTTCTGCCTGCCTTTTGAGACTTATCAGCCCATCCAACCCGTCCACATCGGGCAGGTTCAGGTCAAGGATCACCAGCCCCGGCGGATCATTCTCTTGTAAAACAATCTGCGCACTCTCAAGGGAATTGGCAGTTCTCACTTTGTGATATTTTGCAACCGATTTGAGTGTAAGTTCCAGCGCGTCACAAAAGAGTGGATGGTCATCAACAACCAACGCCCATCCTTGGTTTGGAGGAGTCGAAATTGGGCCGGTATTGTTGAACTGTTTGGGTGTCATGGCTCTACGCTACCTCGACTTTGTCCTTTGAGTCACCTGTCAGAAGGTAGGGGTTCGCAAAAAAAGCGCACCTCCCGAAGGAGATGCGCAATCAGTTGACCTCCGTCAAATGTGCTTATTTTGAAGCCAATTGTTCAGGAAGACGGAATGTCCAAAGCAATCCACCTTGGTTGAGGTAGTTCACTTTTTTGGCGACTTCACCACCCCAAAGTGGAACAGCGCCACCCCAACCAGAAATCACAGTCAGGTACTGTTCACCGTCCTGTTCCCAGGTGATGGGCTGGCCAATCACGCCAGAGCCCGTCTGGAACGACCAAAGCTGTTCACCGGTCTCATCGTCAAAAGCGATAAATTCACCTTCTGGCGTACCTGTAAATACAAGGCCGCCCGCAGTGGTCATCACACCACCCCAAAGTGGCGCCTCATTTTTGAATTCCCACTTAAGCTCACCGCTGTCAGGATCAATGGCTTTCAGGCTGCCGATGTGGTCGTCATAGTTCGGTTTGATTGTGAAACCGGAACCCAAGTAAGCCGCGCCCTTTTTGTAGGAAATCGGCTCATTCCAGATATCCATGCCCCATTCGTTTGAGGGCACATAGAACAGGCCTGTTTTGGGCGAATGCGCCATTGGCATCCAGTTCTTACCACCAAGGAAGGAAGGTGATGCAAAGACCACTTCGCCTTTCTTACCGTCCGCAGCTGCGGCGGGATCACCCGGGCGGTTGCCTTCGACAAAGATCGGACGTCCTGTATCATCGATACCCTCAGCCCAGCTGATGTCTTTGACAAACGGTACGGCTGACACAAAAGCACCATCTTCGCGGTTCAATACATAGAAGTAACCGTTACGGTCCGCAGTCGCAAAACGCTTGTTGCCGGAGCGATCCGTGTAGGCGACGACTTCGTTTACGCCGTCATAATCCCAGCCTTCGCGCGGTGTCGTCTGGAAGTGCCATTTGATCTCGCCCGTGGCTGGATCAATACCAATGCGTGAAGCCGCATAAAGATTGTCACCGGTGTTGCCTTCGGTCGGCGTTCCTGCATCGCGCAGGTGGCTGTTCCATGGGGCAGGGTTTCCTGTCCCAAAAATCAGCGTGTCAGTATCAGCGTCGTAAGAACCGCCCAGCCATGTTGCGCCGCCGCCAGTTTTCCACATATCGCCGGGCCACGTGGCGTTTAGCGTGCCAGTCATGGTGGATTCTTCACCATTTAGCGTCCCCATGTGCCCTTCGATCACAGGGCGGGTCCAAACCAGATCACCGGATTCAGCTGAACGCGCTTGCACTTCGCCGACAATACCAAATTCGCCGCCGGAGTTTCCTGTGATGATCAAACCATCAACGATCAGCGGCGCCGCTGTGTAAGAATAGCCCGCTTTATAGTCTTCGATCTTCTTGTTCCAAACGACGTCACCCGTCTTTTGGTTCAAGGCAACGATACGGGCATCCAGTGTACCAAAATAGATGTTGTCGCCATAGATCGCGGCGCCTCGGTTTACCACGTCACAACAAGGCAAAATACCTTCGGGCAGGCGGGCATCATACTGCCACAGCTCTTTGCCCGTCATAACATCGATCGCATACATGCGGCTGTAAGACCCAGTAATGAACATGACGCCATCATGCACAATCGGCTGGGTTTCCTGGCCGCGTTGCTTTTCGCCACCAAGGCTAAAGGCCCACGCTGGTTGCAAATTTTTGACATTTTCCTTGTTCAATATGTCGAGCGGAGAGTGGCGTTGAAGATGGCGGCCCATGCCATTTGTAAGCACATCGCCTGTTGAGGCGGTGTCATTTGCAAGCATTTCTTCCGTAACACCGGCAGCCTGCACACTGCTCATTGTTGTTGCTGCCAGAATTCCTGCAGCTGCAGCCATGATAAATCTGTTCATTGTTTCGGTCTCCTCCCATTGCCCTTTGGTGGGCGTATTTCATTAGGCCAGAAATTGCGCTTAGGCGCAGGTCGACCTTGGAGTTAGTATTCGCTCAAATGTTGCATCTAGATATTGAACATTGGTCGTAAGCGCCGCATCGGCGGCGATTGATCTCGATTGGACCTTGGTCGCAATGAAAATTTGAACTGAGGAAGATACAGTTTTCATGGGAGAAACACATGAAACACGTATTTGCCCTGTTTTGCTTATTACTTGCGAACACAGCATCCGCTGAGACGCGTTCTGTTTATGTTGAGGATATAGATGGTGCGCGGATCAAAGTCGCAGAGTTGCAGCTTGAGGCGGATGGTTCATATCAGGTGAGCATGGCCGAGGACCCTTTCTCGGATCATTTCTTATCTATGCGTCCGTTCAAGTGTTTGGAGGGGCCCGGCAAACACTGGTGCCATGTTCCCTATCCTTATGAAATCAAGCGTAATGTCAGCAGCGATTTGACTGACTTGGAGTATGATTTTTTGTTCGTCTGGAAGGGCGCGGGTGAGTACGGCATCAACATGTGGAATGGCGTCTATTACAAGTTGTCAGAAGAGAACGGGCAATGGACAGGCAAATTGCATGAGATGGACATGGACACGCTGTCTGCACCACCATCCGCCGGAGAACTCAGGCCACTTTCGGAAAAAGACCTACATCCCAGCGATCCAGACAGCCATTGGCTGCCCCGGCTCGTAATTGAACAGAACCCATCGACGGAATAAAACTCATGATTTCTAGAATACTCTTTTCCTTCATTCTGTCCGTATCGTTGATGTCACCCGTCTGGGCAGACACGCCAACTTTGCGGGTGGCCGTGCTCAAGTTCGGAACAGTCAATTGGGAGCTTGATACGATCAAGCACAACAAGTTGGATGCTGCCAACGGGGTATCGTTACAGGTGCAAGGCATGGCGGGGGGGTCCGCTACCAAGATTGCGTTTCAGGGTGGCGAGGCGGATATCATCGTATCCGATTGGCTTTGGGTTGCGCGGCAACGAGCGGCCGGCAAAGATTACGTGTTCATCCCGTATTCAAAGGCTGTCGGGGGCGTGCTTGTCGCCAAGGGCAATACCGCACAAAGTCTTGCGGATCTCAAAGGCAGCAAGATCGGGATTGCAGGCGGACCTTTGGACAAAAGCTGGCTGATCCTGCGTGCCTATGCTGAACAATCTGTCGGCTTTGATCTGGCACGGGAGACAGAGCAGGTTTACGGCGCGCCGCCTTTGATCTTTAAATCCGCTTTGTCAGGTGACGTGGACGCGGCCATCAACTTTTGGCATTTCACCGCAAAGATGGAAGCCTCTGGCATGCGCAAACTTGTCGATATCGCTGACGCGGCAAAGGCGTTAGGGTTGGACTCTGAGACACCTTTGCTGGGTTATGTAGTCAAGGGCGAGATGCTGCGCGACAATCCGGATGCGATCAAAGGGTTCGCGGCAGCTTCACGAGCGGCCAAAACAATGTTGGCCAGTGACGACACAGAGTGGGACCGGTTGCGCCCTCGGATGAATGCACAGACGGACGCCCAGTTTGACGCTCTCAAGGCTGGATTTCGCGCAGGCATTCCGGCAGATCAGCCCATCGACGAAACTGCAGCGGGTAATATGCTGGAACTGATGATAAAGCTTGGCGGTGAAAAGCTCTTGGGGAAGGCGACGGAATTGCCAAGCGGTACATTCTACTCAAGTGGGAATTAAACACTGAAGAAAGCCTGCACAGTGCGAACACCGGTTCTGGACCTGCAAATTGAGCGACTGAACCTTGGCGGCACACAGGTTCTTGGGCAAATCAACCTGCATGTGATGCCTTCCCAGACGGTTGCGTTACTAGGCCCCTCAGGCGTTGGCAAAACCACATTGCTGCGCATCATTGCCGGGCTCGAAACCCGTCACGCAGGCCGATGCGATGTGCAGGGGCGCGTGGGCATGGTGTTTCAAGAACCGACGCTTTTGCCATGGTGCTCGGTTCTAGAAAATTTGTGCATCCCAACGGGCATCACCGCGCAAACAGCGCGACAAGCGTTAGACGATGTCGGACTGGCCGGACGGGAACACGACTTTCCGCAACAATTGTCCTTGGGCCAACAACGGCGTTTGTCACTTGCACGCGCCTTTGCGATCAAACCGGATCTGTTGTTGATGGATGAACCTTTTGTGTCGCTCGACCCGAATTTGGTAGAAGATATGATCGCGCTGTTTCAGCGGCTTCAACACCGCCACGGTGTGGCGACCATTTTGGTGACCCATGTCGCAGCAGAGGCAAAGCGCCTGTCTGACCGGATCATCACTCTTTCGGGCAGTCCAGCACAGATCACAGATGATCACCCCAACAATGGCGCGCCTTAGTGCTTTTTGCCTACCCCTGTACGGGCCGGGTTATAACCCCACAGCGCGCCGAAGGTGAACACACCGCTGGCTGACACTGCCCAGAACAGGGCTGTGCCATTGAAGTTTACGTAAAGCGCAAAGCGGATCAATTCCACCGCGTGCGTAAAGGGATTGAATGCGCAGATTGTATAAAGCAGTTCGCTGCTTTCAGCCATTTTCCACAGCGGATAAAGCGCCGAGGACAGAAAAAACATCGGGAAGATGACAAAGTTCATCACACCTGCAAAGTTCTCCAACTGTTTGATAAAGCTCGACAGCAACAGGCCCAAAGCGCCTAACATCATTCCAACCACAATCAACGCCGGCAGCGCTGCGACATAGCCCATCAAAGGCATTTTAATGTCAAATACTGCCGCAATGGCCAGAAAGGCATAGACCTGCAGAATCGAGATCGCAGTCGACCCCATCAGTTTGCAAAACAACAACCACCAGCGGGGCAGGGGACTGGTCAGCAGCAACTTCATCGATCCCATTTCACGATCGTAAACAAGGCTGAGCGAGGATTGCATCCCGTTAAACAGCATGATCATCCCGCACAGGCCCGGCACGATGTATGTCTCATAGGTGATATAGGTCTGATAGGGCGGAATGATGCTAAGGCCCAAGGCCGCCCGGAAACCCGCGGCAAAAACCAGCAGCCAGACCAGCGGGCGCACAAGTGCCGCAATGAAACGTTCACGTTGATGGATAAACCGCAAGGCTTCGCGTTTCACGATTGCGATCAGAGAGGTCAGATAAGGGCTCATGCAGGGACTGCCGTGAGCGATAGGAAGGCGTCTTGCAACGGGGCATCCTTGCAAATGCTCTGCATTGTTCCGGTAGCCAGTACTCGGGCCTGATGCAGGATCACCAAGGTGTCATCGGGGCGTACTTCATCCGTCAAATGCGTGGCCCATAATACAGTGGTGCCTTCCGCGCTGAGTTGATGCACATGATCCGTAATCGCGGCGCGGGCCGCCGCATCCAGCCCAACGGTGGGTTCATCTAGCAGCAAAACTGAAGGTTCATGGATCAACGCACGGGCAATTTCTGCGCGGCGGCGATGGCCACCATTTAGGGCACGCGCCTTTTCATCTGCGCGTTCCAGCATGTCGAGCCTATCGAGAGCCGCATCAATTCGTTTACTGGCGTCACGCCCAGCCAACCCATGGAGCGCAGCAAAGTAACCGAGATTTTGGCGCACGCTCAGATCCAGATCAAGTGTGGTTTGCTGGAATACAATTCCCAGCTTGGCCAGTGCGGCGCGGGGATCTTGGGCCAGATCATGGCTGGCAATTTCGATTGATCCGGCATCGGTGTTAAGCAACCGCGTCAGCAAGGCGAACAACGTGGATTTACCCGCGCCATTGGGGCCAAGCAGCGCACAGAATTGTCCGGGTTCCACATCAAAGCTGACATTTTCCAGGGCCTGTTTTGACCCGTAAGAAAAGCTAAGATCGTGGACCCTAAGGCCGCTCATTCGATGGTGATTTCGATACGCTGGGTTTCACCTGTTGAGCCGGGGATTTTCATGTAATAGCGCCCCGGTTTGATGGCGAGAAAGCCGATCTCCATCTCGCCCGCCTCATCAAATTCAACCGAGTCGAGCCCTAAGGGCCGGATTTCAAGACCTTCCACTACGATTTCGTCAATCCAAATGGCGCGGAAGAATTCGGGGCCAACCAGAGCCAATTCTTGAGACCCATCACCAATGATCTCAAACTCATAATAGGCACCTGACTTCAGCACCCAGGGCCCACTGGCAATAGGTTCGCCCGCAGACAGGGTGATGGGCGACAGATCTTCTTTGTTTTTGCCCGACAATACGCCAGCAGCGCCAAAGCCTTTGTCGTCGTCATCTGCCCAAGCGGTGCCTGCAACAGACAAAACGGCGATCAGCGCTGCGGATTTCAAAAGTGTCGACATAAAAAACCTCGATCAGTTGGTGGGACGGAACGCGGCACCCCAAGGGAAGCGCCCGACTTTGATGGATTTGAGCGCTTTGCGCGAGGCCACGTCAATAACCGTGACATCCCCAGATACTCCGTTGGTGGTGAAAAGTTGGGACTTGTCGTCGTTAAACGCCATGTGCCAGACGCGACGGCCAACGAGGATGTAGTCTTCGACTTCATAGGTTTCCGCGTTCACGACGGCGATGTGGTTGGACGGCCCTAGGGCGACAAACGCGTGGGTATCCCCATTGGTGAATTCAAAGCCCACGGGTTGAACTCTATCCGGGTGTACACCCTGTATTTCAAAGTTGATTTTGGCCTGCTCCGTCTGGGTGGCCGTGTCAAAAATGGTCAAAGTGCCGCCAATTTCTGAACTGACCCACATCTGGGAACCGCCTTTAGCAAACTCTGCATGGCGCGGGCGGCTGTCGACCAGCGTGTTCGCGAACAATTCCTGCGTAGTAGTATCGATCCAATGGGCCATGTTTGTTGTCTCAGAGGTGGTAATGGCGATTTTACCATCGGGGGACACGGCCATGCCTTCGGGTTCCACGCCCACATCGATTTGCGCCACAACCTTGCGGGTCTGAGTGTTGACCACAGTGGTGATCGCATCGTCTTCATTGGCGATATAAAGATGGATGTCATCCGGGTGCAGCACGAACTGTTCGGGATCTTCGCCCGAAGGCAGATCATGCAGGATTTCGCCGGTGTTCGGGTCCATAACCTGCACCGCATCACTGTCAGAGGCACAGATGAATAGCCGGGAGAAATCTTTGGAAAACGTGATGCCGCGCGGGCGTTCGCCTGTCTCGTAGGTTTTGATCACTTCCAGCGTGTCAGTGTCGATCACGGATACGGTGTCATCCCGTTCATTGGTGACCCAAATTTCATCGGACATTGCAGGGCCCGCAATAAGGGCCAAAACCGAGGTAAAAGTTGAAAAACGTGTCATTGAAAGGCCTCACAGGTGCTTTCGGGGTGATCCAGCCCAAGGCTGTCCATTTCGTTGGTCTGGTGGAGAAACCCTTCCAGCGGTGCTTGAGCAACCAAAGCGCGAGGATGGGCAAGTGCGATGGGCTGGCGCAACTGACCGTTCCACATGCGATAGGTCAGGGGGCGCCCTTTGAACCCGGCAAGTTCAAAGGCGTCAGACAGGATATACGCACGCAAGGTCGCCACGTCTGTTTTGTTGGTGCGCGTTACGGCCTCTCCCAAAGTGCGCATCGCGGCCCAAGCAGCGTAGTCTGCACTGCGCATGCTGCGCGCATGCTCATCGCGAAAACGGTTTTGCAGCTGCGCGGCTCCCCACTGTTCGATCACGGGCGACCACGTGAGCGCGGACAGCCCCTCTGACCCCACAACAGGGCGGGCATGCCATGTGTTATACAGCACGAAGCGCCCGAAATCCTGTACCTCGTCGGCCAGCAGCAAAGCGTCATAATCTCCAAAGTCCTGCGTAAACAATGGAATTTCCTGTGACGCGGTGCGGCGCATGTCCGCATTTGCATCCCAAATTTTGCTGTCAGACAGTTTTAGCCCATATTTGGTGAGCGATCTGCGCAACGCCGCTGCATAGGCGGCGTCCTTTGGGTAAGTGCCTTCAATCATCACCAAATCGGACCAGCGTTTTTTAACCAAAAGCTGCGCCAAGGCGTCTGTGCGCATGGCATAAGAAGGCTGGCTGTGCAGAACATTTGCACGACAGTCCTTATCGCGCAACGCAACGTCAGCGGCGGTTGCATTAAAGATCAAAGCATCCTGCGCCTCAGTCAGATCGGCGATCTGCAGCAACACGTCCGCCGGTGCATCAAGTATGAGATAGGGCGATTGCGCGAGCATCTTTTTCGCTGTCGCAACTGGGTCATCTTCAGAAACAACAATGTTGGTATTCAGCGTGTATGTCTGTTTTAGAAACTTGCCCGTTGTCAGATTGTCCTGCAACCCCGTTTCAACCCCGGCCAAACCTAGATTTTCAGGCACCTCATCTAAATTTGACAGCGTCGCGGGGCGCGGCACCTCGACTTTCAGGTAGCCTACGGACAACTCAGTGTCAGCCTGTGCAGGCTGGCTAAGCATCCAAAGGACAACCAGGCACAAGCCACCAAAGATCGAATTTAGCTTCATCCGTCCACGGTACCAAGGCCACCTCATCACGTCGAATAATACTTTCGTCTAAGGACAGGCGGACCACAACCAAAGTCCAATACCGTTGCCTTGATACGTTGTCCTACAAGTGCAACTGTACAGATCGTGGATAGGAGTTTGGCCATGGGAAAAAATCGAAAAAGAGTATTTTTTGCGATCGGCTTGGTTTTGACCTCCAGTCTGATTGTTCATGCCCATGGCGACGTGAACCCGCAGCCGGTCGATACCGCTGGCCTGCCTGAAGTCGGCGAGGAGTGGTTGACTGAAAACCCTTACCGGGTTGACCCAGCAGGGCAAGATGTGTGGCAAAAGGCGATCGAAATTGGTGCCTCTGGTTATAACCAGAACTGTGCGCGTTGCCATGGATTGGAAGTGGTGTCCGGTGGGCTAGCCCCTGATTTGCGGTTCCTTGAGGCCGAAGAGTACGGCGATGAGTGGTATACGGAACGTTACCGCTTTGGGTACACACAAAACGGCACAACCAAGATGCCCGCCTTTGGGGAACTGTTGGGCCAAGAGGCCGCTTGGGCCATTCGCACTTATATTGAGACCCGTCCTGATAGCGATGCTATGGAAGAGGTGTCGGACGAATTAAAAGGTTTGCGCGACCAGCTTGCAGGTTATGCAGATGGTGCCGATGGCGCGGACCCCGATGCGCTGAAATCACGGCTCAGCGAGATTGCTAGCGGTATCGAGACACTTTCAGGGGCGCCGGTTGCTGATTCAGTCGCCTATCGCGCGGCAAAACAGATTGACGGAACACCCGCGGGATACAAAACTGCGGCTGAAACGCTGACAATTGGGTTGTCAGCGACACAGTAAAAGCAGGGGGCGAAGGTGCGGCGCATATCAAATATCACTTTGCAACTGGTCATCGTGCTAGGGCTTGCAGGCCCTGCCTATGCGGCCGATCCCTGCGCTGATCACGTTCCACAACCAAAGCCGCAAAATGTCGGGCGCGACATCGTTGGTCAGGACATGGATACGATCCAGGATCAGGGTCACATGCTGTTCGCGGTCTACGAGGATTACCCGCCCTACAGTTGGGAAGAGGCGGGCAAACCACGCGGTGTTGACATCGAAATCGCACAGATTATTGCGGAAGATCTTGGCGTAGAAGCGCGATTCAACTTTGTGTCAGCGGGTGAAAATCTGGACGCCGACTTGCGCAATAACATCTGGAAAGGCGCGTTGATTGGCGGGCGCATTTCAAATGTGATGATGCGAGTACCTTACGACAGCGCGTTTAAGTGCCGCGTGGAACAGGTTGTGTTCACTGGGCAATATGCAGCTGAATCGATCGCTATCGCGTACGACAAGGAAAGCTATCCAGAAGAAAAGCCGGTGCCAGCTTATTTCCGCTTTGATGCGGTGTCTGTGGAAAACGATTCAATCTCTGATTTTTACCTATCTTCTTTTGCTGGTGGTCAGCTAGCGGGCAAAGTGCAGCGGTTCTCCGATATGACCAAAGCGATGAACGCGCTGCGGACAGGCGAAGTCAAAGCCACAATGGGGCCACTTGGCCAGTTGGAATTTGGATTGGATGAGAGCGTTGCAGTGCATCAACCCCCTTTGGCGGGGTTTGCGGTTAGCAAGTGGACTTTGGGTGTTGCTGTAAACTTCAGCTATCGCCCGCTGTCTTATGCGGTAGATGACGCCATTAACTTCGCCCTTCAGGATGGTCGGATCGCCTCTATTTATGGGCGTTATGGTCTTAGCTTGCAGGCTCCAGAACGTTAAAAACTGACGGACCATAGACTTTGGTCTTACACACTTAGTCCAATGGCAGTGCAGGTCTCCTCTTCGTTATCGTGACAGGCGACGACCAAAGGGGACTTTCATGAAATTGAGCGATAGCTGCACAATAGATGCTGATGTTGCAACTGTCTGGACAGGGCTGCTGGATGCAGAGGTCCTTAAGGCATGCGTGCCGGGATGCACTGAAATGGTGGGTTCTCCCAGCGAGGGGTTTGAGGCGACGGTGGTCCAAAAAGTTGGCCCCGTCAAAGCGACCTTCAAAGGTGCCGTGACCATCAGCTACATGGTTGAGCCAGAAACCCTCACAATCTCTGGCGAGGGCAAAGGGGGTGCGGCCGGGTTCGCCAAGGGAGGCGCCGATGTGCGCCTTGAAGCTGCCGGAGACACAACAATCCTGCATTACAATGTAGATGCAAAAGTGGGTGGCAAGCTGGCACAGCTTGGCAGCCGCATCATCGACGGGTTTGCCAAGAAGATGGCAGGCCAGTTCTTTGAGAATTTTTCCCAGACAGTCGGCACGCCCGCGCCCGATGGCTCTGATGAAGCAACAAACGAAAAGAAAAAATCTTGGCTCAAGTCGTTGGTTGGATAACCCAGCGCTTTGCCAAAATACTGTGACAATCCAAAGGGAGGATTTTGATGACAAAGGTTTCAATGACCATTAACGGCACATCCGTTTCAGGGGATGTCGAGGACCAAACTCTGCTTGTGGAATTTCTGCGCGAAGATTTGCGTATGACGGGCACTCATGTCGGCTGTGACACGAGCCAATGCGGGGCTTGCGTCGTCCATGTCGACGGTCGCCCTGTCAAAGCTTGCACCATGTTCGCAGCAGAGGCGGAGGGGGCAGAAGTCTCCACGATTGAAGGTCAGGCAAATGCGGATGGTTCCCTAAACGTCATCCAACAAGCATTTCAGGATCATCACGGGTTGCAATGCGGGTTCTGTACGCCCGGCATGGTTATGACAACCGCAGCCCTGCTGAAAGAAAACCCAAAGCCAACAGTGGCTGAAGTGCGCACATATCTAGAGGGAAATATTTGCCGCTGCACTGGATACCACAACATCGTCAAAGCGATCATGGCGGCATCCGGTCAAGACGTCAGCACAATCGCTGCCGAATAAGAACATAGAGGGAGGATAGATTATGCCCAAAGATGGAATTGGCGCTGCAACAGTGCGCCGCGAGGATGCCCGTTTTCTTACCGGCACCGGTCAATATTGCGATGACATCAAAACGTTCGGTCAGGCAGCGGCGGTCTTCGCCCGTTCAACCGTCGCCAATGGTGTGATCAAAAGCATCGACACCACAGCAGCGGCGGCCATGCCCGGCGTTCTGGCGATTTTCACCGGGGAAGATTTTGTTGAAGTTGGCGGAAACCCCGCTGGTTGGCTGATCAACTCGCGTGATGGCACGCCCATGCATGAACCAAAGCGCCCCGTGCTGGCGCATGGCAAAGTCCGCCACGTTGGTGATGCCTATGCTGCCGTGATTGCTGAAACAACTGAGCAGGCCCGCAATGCTGTTGAGGCCATCGAGGCTGACATCGAAGAATTGCCTGCTGTTGTGAATATGAAAGACGCGCTGGCCGGGTCCAATTATGTGCACGACGAGATTGGCACAAACCAGTGTTTCGATTGGGGATGGATTGAAGACAACCGCGCGGCCACCGATGCAGCCATCAAGGGCGCACACCATGTCACAACACTTGAATTGGTGAACAACCGTCTGGTGCCCAACGCGATGGAACCACGGTGTTCCATGGCCGAATACAATCAGGCCAGAGACGAATACGTTTTGCATACGACCTCGCAGAACCCACACCTGACGCGGCTTTTGATTTCAGCTTTTGTACTGGGCATTCCAGAAAACAAACTGACTGTGATCGCACCTGACGTGGGCGGTGGTTTCGGCTCTAAAATCTATCACTACGGCGAAGAGGCATTGGTCTTGGCAGCCGCCAAGCGGTTGAACCGTCCCGTGAAATGGACAGCCGACCGGACTGAGGCGTTTTTGACAGATGCGCATGGCCGAGACCACGTGACCAAGATTGAATTGGCGCTGGATGAGGCAGGCAACTTTCTTGCCTTCCGCACCGAAACCATGGCGAATGTTGGTGCGTATCTTTCCAACTTTTCGACAGCGACACCGACCTTCTTGCACGGCACGTTGATGGCAGGGAACTACACGGTGCCGCTGGTCTATGTGAATGTGAAGGCTGTCTTCACCAACACCGCACCGGTTGATGCCTATCGCGGAGCTGGGCGGCCAGAGGCGACCTATTCGCTTGAGCGGGTCATCGACAAAGCCGCGCGCGAGTTGGGCATGGACCCCATCGCACTTCGTCGTCAGAACTTTGTAAAGCCTGATCAATATCCGTTCGCCTCTGCGGCGGGGCTTGAGTACGACAGCGGCAACTACGACGCGCTGATGGACAAAATGGAAGAAGTTGCGGACATGAAGGGCTTTGCAGCCCGTCGCAAAGCCTCTGAAGCAAACGGCAAGCTGCGCGGTTTTGGCGTGAATGCTTATATTGAGGCCTGCGGCATTGCACCGTCAAACCTTGTCGGTGTGCTGGGCTCTCGTGTCGGGCTTTATGATGCGGCAACAGTGCGCGTAAATGCGACTGGCAACCTGTCAGTCATGGTGGGGGCACACAGCCATGGTCAGGGCCATGAAACGGCGTTCCCGCAAGTGGTTGCGGAAATGCTGGGCATTGATGCGTCGATTATTGATATCGTGCACGGCGACACCTCAAAGATCCCGTTTGGGATGGGGACTTACGGATCACGTTCTCTGGCGGTGTGTGGTTCTGCTGTGGTGCGTGCCACAGAAAAGATCATCAACAAGGCCAAGAAAATCGCAGGCCATATGTTGGAAGCCTCTGACGGTGATATCGAGCTGAAAGATGGGGTGTTCTCAGTTGCGGGTACGGACAAATCCGTCACCTTTGGTGAGGTGGCGCTCAAGGCCTATATCCCACATGAATTCCCGCTAGAAGACATTGAGCCGGGCCTTGAGGAAACCGCGTTTTATGACCCGGCGAACTTTACTTACCCTTCGGGAGCTTACTGTTGTGAAGTGGAACTAGACCCTGACACTGGTAAGGTAACGGTTGAACGGTTTGCTGCGGTCGATGACTTTGGCAATGTGATCAATCCGATGATTGTCACGGGTCAGGTTCATGGCGGTTTGGGCCAGGGTATCGGTCAAGCGTTGTTGGAAAACACGACCTACGATGAAAACGGCCAACTGCTGAGCGCGTCATACATGGATTACACCATGCCGCGTGCGGACGATCTGCCGTTCTACACGGTCGATCATTCTCAGGGGAACCCTTGTACGCACAACCCATTGGGCGTGAAAGGCTGCGGCGAGGCGGGGGCCATTGGATCCCCCCCAACTGTGATCAATGCAGTCATCGACGCCATGCAGTCAGGTGGACATGACGTGACCCACATTGATATGCCAGTGACCCCACATCGCGTGTGGTCAGCCATGAACAACGCTTGAAAGGAGAAAGCACATGTACGCATTTGACATAGAGCGTCCAACAACCGTGGCAGAGGCTGCGGCGGCGTTGGGGGGCGACAATCAAGCTTTGGGCGGAGGTCAAACGCTGATCCCCACCCTAAAGGCGCGATTGGCGAACCCTGATAAGCTGGTATCGTTGTCCGGCGTTTCCGAAATGCAAGGGATCGGTCTGGAAGGGCGCGATCTGCGGATCGGTGGCGCGACAGTGCATGCGGATGTTGCGGCGGATGGCACCTTTAGTGCGCTGTCCGAACTAGCCAGCCACATCGGAGACCCGGCAGTGCGCAGCCGGGGCACAATTGGCGGATCGATCGCCAACAATGACCCCGCCGCGTGCTATCCTGCGGCGGCACTAGGGTCTGGCGCCACAATTGTGACCAACACGCGTGAGATTGCGGCAGATGATTTCTTTCAAGGGATGTTCGAAACAGCCCTGGAAGACGGAGAGATCGTGACAGCCGTTAAGTTCCCGATCCCGGAAAAGGCAAACTATCAGAAGTTTGTACAACCCGCCTCCCGCTTTGCTCTTGTGGGGGTGTTTGTCGCCAAATTCGCCGACGGCGTACGGGTCGCGGTCACCGGAGCCTCCAACGAGGGGGTGCATCGCTGGAGCGCGGCAGAAGAAGCCTTGTCAGCAGATTTCTCACCCTCGGCGATTGAAGGGCTGAGCGTACCTGCAGACAATATGATTTCTGATCTGCATGGCTCACCTGAATACCGCGCCCATCTGGTTAAAGTTATGACAGGCCGGGCTGTGACAGCTGCGTCTTGATTGAATCGAAGACCTGAGAAAGGCCTCGCGCAATGCGCGGGGCCTTTTTCGTTGTCCGCTCAGAGCGTGATCAGATTGCCGTCAAAGTCCACCAATGTGACACGTGTCACATCGCTGTCCTGCTTGATCTTGTGGATTTGTTCACGGGGCGCCAACACCATAGCTGTGGAAAGGCTATCGGCCAGTGTCGCACTTGGGGCCTCTACCGAAACGGTAGACCAGCGTGGGCGCGCATTCCTTTGAATGATATGCCCGTCGTGACCCATCGGCGTGGCGTGTGGGCTAGAGGTTGCGATGGCGCCATTGTGCAGCGTCCGCATGCCGAGAAGCCCATGCTCAGGGTCCTGCACACCCAATCGCCATGCCCCCCCAATGCCACGATGTTCACCGATATTCACCAACACATCTGAGAACCCATGCGCGATCAGAACTTCGCTGACCTGATCAGTGGCATAGCCCTGTGCAATTCCATTGAATGTCAGCGCCTGACCAACCCCCAACGTCACCTGACGCGCATCAAATTGAACGCGGTCCCAGCCGATTGTGTCAAAGTACTCCGCCGGATTATGTCCCCGCGCAAGAACCTGCCATAGTCGCTGAACGCTGGGATCAAACAAGCCATCCGTCAAGTGATAAGCCCGATCTGACGCGCGCATAACCGTCAGAAAGTCGAGGTCGGGTGCATTTAAAACGCCGTCTCGGTTGAGATGCGAAAGGGCCGAGTTGGTATCAAACAGACTGAACAGTGCTTCAATGTCGCGCAGCACTTTGCGGGCCTCTGCCAATACCTGTTGTGCTTGTGCCTGCTCGCCTCTGATGGTGATCGACACCTCCGCGCCAAAAGCGTGGCCTTGCCAGGTTTCGGCCTGCGCAGAGCCTGATAGCGCGCTTGCGGCGGCAGCAATGCTTAAAAACCGGCGGCGTGAAAGCGTCATTCGGCTGCCATCCTTAGTTTGCGCCCCTTGGCAGCCAAGATCAAAGGCACACACTGCGCCTCACTATCGTGGATTGTCACGCAATCGAGGCACTGGAAACATTCTGAATACTGAATTTCCCCTGTCTTCTTGATCGCACCGTAGCTGCATTTTACTTTGCACAATTGGCAAGGGGATCCGCATTCTTGTCGCCGTTCAATCCATTTGCGCCCGCGCAGCAGCCCACCAATCGCCATGACAGCGCCCAAGGGGCAGACATAGCGGCAGAACCCTTTGAACAATACCATCGAGAGCAACAACAACCCCACGGCGTAGGCCACGTAATACCATTCGCGGATAAAGAAGGTGGTGATTGCAGTCTTGAAAGGCTCCACTTCAATCGCCTTATCCAAGCGGGCAGGGGCTGTGAACAACAGCAAGACCATGGCCGCAAGGGTGATATATTTCAGCCATTTCAGCCGATCATCCCACGCGGCAGATGGTTCAATCTGAGGCAGGCGCAATAGGCGGCCAATATGGTGAGCGAATTCCTGTAGCGCGCCAAATGGGCACAGCCATCCGCAAAACAGCCCGCGTCCCCACAGAACAAAACCAACGATTGTGACGCCCCAAATAACCAGCGAAAACGGATCATAAAGCAGGAAGACATAAGACCCGCCATCGAGCGCCGTGCGCGCCACTGCCAATGGGGTCGCAATAGACAGCTGGCCTTGCCCCCACCAACCAATGAAGGCGGTCATAAACGCCAAGATAACAAGGCGGATAGGGGTGAAATATCGATGTGCTGCAAGGCGGTTCAGCCCAAGCCCAAGCAGCGCCACCAACCCGACCAGAAACACGCTTAGCAAGATGAGATCACCCTGTCGATTCCGCAAGGCATCCAGCCAAGGTGGGGTCGGTTTAACTGGCTCAACTCTGGAAAAGAACCTTTCCGGTGTCGTATGCGTCACTTCTAGGGTCGCAGAGCCAATTTCGGGCCTAAAGGAGCCGTGTTCCCGCAATGCTTTGATCCGCAATATCCATTCCGCCGCCGGGTCAAAACCAAGGCGTCGGTCGGTGCGAAGGATCATCGAAGCCCCATCATGCAAAGCCTCTGGCACCGCGTCACTGAGTTCGACAAAGAGATCCGAGTCGCGAAACGCGATTGGAAAACCACCTTGTTCTGCGCTGATCAAGTCGGGCGAGGTGTTGCGAACAAACTCTTCTGTCACCAGCCCATGCCGCGCTGTTTCAATAAGAAGGACGGGCTCATCGGTGGTGGAGATCGTCATGAATTCCTGTAGTTCGGCAAAGCCATCCTCACTGAGCACGGCCTCAGCTATCGAGGGGGCGCCCAAGTCGATAATCCAAAGATCAAGGAACGGCTCTTCGGGGTAGTCTTTGGCCTCTGGATCGTCATCTTCCCAAAGGGTGCCTGCAAACCCTGCATCCATTTCACTGTTCAGAACAATTTTGCGCTGAGCGATGCCTTGTTCTACAAGATCTTCCCAAGTGAGATCTTCGGTGTATTCCATGTTTGGAAACGATGGCGGTCCGGTGGAAATACCATTCATCTTTTCGCGCGCTACTTTTAAGGCGGCTGCTAAAATACTTTCATGCGCAATGCGGATCGATGCTGTACCTTTCGTTACCCCATCAAGATAAACCAGTGCGCTGCCCTCGCTGCCTGCGCCATAGGGTGAACCCACGACCAGAGTGTCGGAAATGGAATGACCTCGGTATTGCTTGAAAAAGTCGAAAAACAACTTTTCTGGCAGTCCGGACACAAAGATCGGTTCGTTGTGGGAAACAAGTTGTACGTCCAGAAAACTGCCATCCAGTTCCAGCACAACCAACATGTTGATGGCCGCCCCAGAAAAGCCGGGCAGAGGGGCCATCGGCTCTGTTTCAAAGACATACCCGACCTCAGCCCCGCCTGAGTTGAGCAATTGCCAGACACCCTCGTCATTGAGCCGTTCGCCAAGTTCCATTGGCGGCGCAATATAAGGAGCGATCACATCACGTGACAACGGCTCCGCGAGTGCGCAAAGGGCCGCCCCAATCCACAATGCTGTGCCGATCGCCAATGTGCGAAGTATCTGTGCTCCCATCATGGAAAAACCGTAGGCGGCTATTTGTTTAGGATGTATTCGACCAAGGTATAAGGCGCTTCTTTTTGTGCTTGGGCGTCTAGGGTTCTTCATGTCACCTTGCACCTTATGTCTGGCTTACCCTCGACCCCTCAATTGTCACATATCACCCTGTCTTTGATTGGGCTGATATTGCTGTGGGCCGTTGCTGCGCGGGTTGGGGCGGACCCCACGGTTTTGCCATCACCTGGCGCGGTCTGGCAGTTGATAGTGTCTGAGACACTGTCAGGCGAGTTGCCCCAACATATGTGGGCCACGTTTAGACGGGTGTTGTTTGCCTTTTCTCTTGCGATGTTCTTTGGCCTTTGTATCGGCCTTGCATTGGGCTTAAACCATCGTTTGAACCAATGGTTTGGCACTTGGTTGGTTGTGTTGCTAAACATCCCCGCACTTGTGGTGATTGTCCTGTGTTATCTTTGGATTGGGCTGAACGAAGTGGCTGCGGTTGCTGCTGTTGCGCTGAACAAGACAGCCATGGTCGCGGTCAGCATCCGAGAAGGTGTTCACGCGTTGGACCCCAAGCTAACTGAAATGGCGCGCGCCTTTAGAATGAGCCGTCTTGCCGAATTGCGTCATGTTATCTTACCACAACTCTGGCCCTTTGTTGCCTCTAGCATGCGCAACGGGCTGGCCATCATCTGGAAAATCGTTCTGGTGGTAGAGTTTCTGGGACGCAGTGATGGCGTAGGGTTTCAAATCCATCTCTATTTTCAGCTATTTGAAACCGGATACGTGCTCGCCTATGCGCTCAGCTTTGTTGTGGTGATGTTGATCATCGAATATGGTGTTATCGGCGCACTGGAACTTCGCGCAGTGCGTTGGCGCGCGACGACTTAAAAAAGAAACTGGCAGCCCAATGTTTCACGCAGGGCTGCAATCAATTGATCCAGCGTTTCTGCGCTCGTGTAAGTGCCGCCAGTACTATCTGCCAGACAACGCGCCACGCTTTCCGAAACATTGTAGTCGTTGTCCGTGTCTCGATCCCACGAAAAGAAGCTGCCGCGCACTTTAAAGCCAATCACATGGACGGTCGTGTCAGCCCCCTCATTGGCGAGATCTGTGGCAAGCATACAGGGTTGGCCCCCACAGGTTTCCTTGCCATCCGTCACCAGAACAATTGCAGCAGGACGGTTCTGATAATCCAAAGTTTCGGCGGCCAGTTTGACGGCATCGGTCAGCGGTGTGCTGCCGCTTGGTTCAAGCGAATTTACCGCGTCAATCACCGGCCTTGCCGCATCCAGCATTGGTGGAAACCGAAGATCAACACCGGTGCATTCATCAACTCCCATTGGGCCATACACAACCAATCCGAGCCGCCGGCGTTCAGCAATTTCAGGGATGGTATCTGAGATCGCACGGCGAGCTTCGAAAATACGGGGTTCATTTATGTCATTGAACCCCATTTCCGCCATGGAGCCGGATCCATCAAACACAACCATTGCGTCCGCTGCGCAATTGTCCGTTGCACCAGCAGAAGTGGCATACAAAGCAGACAAAATAAGAGAACCCAAGATGCGCATGGAAAAAGCGTGGCACACGATCATTTTTGAGTCCAGTCGCAAAACTGGCATCCCGCAGCGATTCCAGTGTCACCTTGGGGATTTAACTGATCTGAAAATATGCAGCCCTTCACAATGTTCCAATCCCTTCATAGATTTGGGATTGATCTAAGCTGACTGTCCCGTTTTTGTGACCGCCTCTATGTCGCCCTCAGCAATGACTCGCGTGAACAATCGGAATGTAGCCGAGGCAGTGTTTTCGGCGACGATTGCAAGACAAATTACCTCAGGGCGTCAGAAAAAGCTGGCCTTAGTAAACGTTGGGATCCCAATGGCAAAAAGACCCACAGGCTTTCATGGTGACAATTCGCCGTGACGTTTCACTCTCCATAATATTACATAACACAGATTACAGGAATCTCAGAGACGCGACGGCGGGCGCTACCTTGAAGTGCGACTCCTATTAGAAACCAATGGGTTATCTAATGAGGAGAACGTGCCATGGGAGCCGTTTATAAGCAACTGAGTATCACAGAGCGACGCAGAATAGAACGCTGGAGACATGCAAAGGTC